>CAXXJK010000005.1:0-760156 GCA_963665595.2 Coriobacteriales bacterium
TCGCGCGCGGCCCGTTTGAGCGCACGTTCGCGTTCTTTTTCTTCTTCACGACGGGCTTCGCGTTCGTCTGAGAGATCGTCGTTAGTAGACGTTCATATTGATTTTTACGCGGCGAATGTTTCGTTTGAGTTCGATATAGTCGCGGCGTTGGGTGATGGCATCCTGAAGGGGTAGAAAGCACAGAAGCACAAACGAGACGGCTAATACGTAGTAAGCCATCTCAAGGGGCATGAGGTTCATAGTGAGACCCACCACGCCTGCTGCGCCGCCGCCCATAGATATCAGTTTGATGACGGAGCCCAAGGCAAAGTCAAACCGCTTCTCCTTGGTTGAAGCAGGCCGCATCTCTATGGGGCCCTTTACTCCCATACGCTCCCTTTGTAGAGAATACCCCTTATCCACTGCACAAACAGCGGTACAGCGGGTACCATTGACAGATACAAGCATCTTAACAGAAACGAGGTCTTTTCGTGGTACAGACAGACCATTGCCCAGAAAGTTCTTGTCGTTGATTTCGGTGCACAGTATGGCCAGCTCATTGCACGACGCGTGCGTGATCTGCATGTGTACTCTGAGATCATTCCCTTCGATCTGCCTGTGGAAGAAATTCGGGCGAGAAAGCCTGTGGCGATCATTTTGTCCGGAGGGCCCGCCAGCGTCTATGCTCCTGATGCGCCTGAGGTAGATCCAGGGTTTGTTTGAGCTGGGCGTGCCGGTACTGGGCTTTTGCTATGGTATGCAGGCAATGGCCAAGGCGTTGGGCGGCAGTGTTCCTCAGACTGACATTGGCGAATATGGGCCGGCAACGTTGGGGCGTGCCGATGATGGATCGTTGCTTTTAGCGGGAACTCCCGCAAGCCAGGTTGTCTGGATGAGTCACCGCGACAGTGTGGGCAACGTGCCTGAGGGCTTTGTGGTGACCGCATCGACTTCGACCACACCGGTGGCGGCGATGGAAGATGCTGCGCGCGGGCTGTTTGCTACCCAGTTTCATCCGGAGGTGCATCACACTGCCCATGGTAACTCGGATGCTTGAGAACTTCCTCTTTACGATTGCGCACTTGGCACCCGACTGGACGCATGGATTCTTTCATTGAAGACACCGTGGCCGATATTCGTGCGACGGTGGGGGATAGCAAAGTCATCTTGGGGCTTTCTGGAGGTGTTGACTCCAGCGTGGTGGCTGCGTTGCTTTCTCGCGCCATTGGCAAGCGTCTGACTTGTGTTTTCGTGAACCATGGGCTGTTGCGCAAGAATGAGCCCGAAGAAGTGGAGAAGATATTTACACACGCAGGTTTGACGTGAACTTTGTGCACGTGCATGCGCAAGAGCGTTACATGGATGCGCTGGCAGACATTACCGACCCTGAGTTCAAGCGCCGTGTGGTGGGAGAAGAATTTTGGAAGGTCTTCTTTGACGAGGCGGAAAAGCTGGACGGCGTGCAGTTTTTGGCGCAGGGCACCATCTATCCTGACGTGATTGAGTCAGGGTCTGTGAAGGCGAGCAAATCTGCTTCTACTATCAAGAGCCATCATAACCTCATACCCTTCCCTGAAGGGGTTCACTTTGACCTTATCGAGCCGTTGCGGACACTGTTTAAGGATGAAGTACGCGAACTGGGTGTTGCGTTAGGGCTGCCCGATTACTTGGTGTACCGTCAGCCATTCCCGGGCCCGGGTCTTACCGTGCGCATTATCGGAGCGGTTACCGCAGAGAAAGCTGCGCTGTTGGCAGATGCCGACCTCATCGTGCGTCAGGAGATAGATGCCTACAACGAGGAACTGTTCCAGAAGACGGGCGACCGCAATTCTGAGCAATAGCTGCTGGCAGTACTTTGCCGTGTTGCCCGACATTCGCTCGGTGGGCGTGATGGGGGATGAGCGTACCTATGGCCACCCCATTATTGTGCGTGCCGTTGGAGTCGCGCGATGCGATGACCGCCGACTGGGCGAAGCTACCCTATGAAGTGTTGACGCGTATCTCGACGCGCATTACGGCCGAGGTACCCGGCATCAACCCGCGTGGCGTACGATATCACGAGCAAGCCGCCGGCGACTATTGAGTGGGAATAATTTGCACGTAATATTACTTGCATATAATCATAAGCAGTTATAATAATATATAATATATTGCTTGAATATTAGTTATTTCAGCGTATAATCGCTTTCAATGGGAAAACTATTGGAGGCGATTTTTATGGCCAACTCAAATATCACTATTCGAATGGATGAGGAACTCAAAAAACAAGCGGATGTGCTTTTCGACGAGATGGGCATGAGCTTCACCACCGCCGTGAACATCTTTGTCAAGCAGGCAGTGCGTGAACGACGCTTGCCGTTTGATGTTACCGCTGCGCCGAGGACGTCGTACACGGCTGTCGACATGGCTGGCGTATCAGATGCGGAGAGGTAGGGGCGATGGAAAATAGCGAAATTGTCTTGTTCCAATCCAAAGACGGAGAGGTCTCACTGCCGGTCGATATTGAGAAAGACACAGTCTGGCTTACGCAGGCACAGATGGCAATTCTCTTTGATACTACAAAGCAAAACATAAGCCTGCACGCGAGTAACTGTTTCAAAGAAGGAGAGCTTGAGCAGAGTCCAGTTGTCAGGGAATCCTTGACAACTGCCGAAGACGGCAAACATTACAAAACGAAATACTACAATCTCGACGTCGTCATCTCCGTCGGCTACCGCGTGAAGTCCCAGCGTGGTGTTGAGTTTCGCCGTTGGGCTACCGATGTGTTGCGCCGCTATGTCATGCAGGGGCATGTAGAAAACGAGAAGCGCCTTGCTCAACTTGCTGAAATTACTCAGATCATCGAACGCTTACCGGGTAGTATCGAGGTCAAGCCAGATTCTTGATATCGTAAAAAGCTACACAGGCGCACTCAATTTACTTGATGATTACGATCACCAAAGTCTTGCTCGTCCTAAAGGTAGCGAAGCCACCTATACGCTCAATTATGACGAATGTCGCGCGGTCATTGACGGTATGAAGTTTGCTGCCGAAAGTGATTTGTTTGGTAACGAGAAGGATGACTCTTTCAAGGGTAGCATCGGTGTAATCTACCAGAGCTTCGATGGGCAGGATCTGTACCCTTCTGCACAAGAGAAAGCTGCAAACTTGCTCTACTTTGTGGTGAAAAAACCACTCATTTAGCGACGGTAACAAGCGCATAGCCGCCGCGCTGTTCCTCTACTTTCTCAACAAGAACGGACTCCCTCTATCACAACGGACAAAAGACACTTGCCGACAATACGCTCGTGGCTGTCACTATCATGATTGCCGAATCGCGTCCGGAGGAAAAAGAGACTATGGTCTCGCTCGTGATGAACTTCTTGGCGTAGAGTAGAGTAGGGTATATCGCAGATGAACTACTTTACGAGCGATCTGCATCTAGGTCATAAGAACATCATTAAACTATGCAATCGTCTTTTTGTCGATGTTTACGAGATGAACTAGACTCTCATTGAGAGCTGGAACGTATGGGTACATCGAGACGACCACATCTATATTGTGGGGGATCTGTCGTTTCGGAGCAAAACCTTATTTATGGCCATATCCACAACAACAAACCAGACAGCTACTGGCTGATGTTGAAGACATATAAACGCGCTCTCAACGCAAGCGTGGAAGTCGATGAGTATCAGCCAGTTTCTTTCGATGAACTGGTCGCAAACAATGAGATATGGTGAATTGAGAAATAAGAGCATTCGAATGGAAGATAGTTGTCAGCATCTTTTGGTTCCAGAGTGTCTTGATTGCTGTTTTTTTGGAAGCAGCGTATGAAATGTATTTATTCCTTATCAACTTGCAATAGGGGAATAAATCACACCCAAAAAAGTGAGTTTATTTTGAGTTCAAAAGTTTCGTCGTATTTGCAACAAAAATGACCCTTCGAACCATTTATTCCCCGAACTGGAGCGACTAAGGGGAACTGAGGAAATCGAGGGGATTTTGTTAACTATTGAGTGGGAATAGGGGTTTTCGAGCACTCATTATCAATATCTCACAGACTGCGACATTTTGAAAAATTGGGAACCTTGAGCAGGCCCCTCGCTACACACTCAAGCCCGACGACCGTCGAAAGACCGTGACGTTGACGGTGTTCGAAGGGACGGACAAGCCATACCGCTGCAGTGGGAAGGCGTACATAAGAAATGAATCATCGACTGTTGCGGTCTACGGGATTGAGTACGGGCGACTTGTGCTCGAGGGGAACCACACCTCCTACGACGAGCTGCCTTCTCCTGTACAGGATCTCGAATTCACTCTGCTCGCAAAACGTTTATGCAAAGCCCTCGGCATCGAGTCCCTCAGTGGAGATGTCATGCGCATTTTGGAGTTGATGATGCCGGACGGAGCATATACGAACGCCGTCGCGATGGAGGTCTTCGACAAGTACTACCGTTTTGACGAGGTGGCAGGTGGGAGCGTAAACAGGTCGAGGCGATTCCCACAGAGGCTTTCAGGGAGGCGATGGCAAACGCGATTTGTTCCTCAGCATAGTGGGTCTTTTTCATAGGGCATCTGCTTCCTAGAATCGATAGTCTGACCTTATTTGATTTCTCTCATTAAGACCTGGGCTGCGATTTTAAGGAGCAGGTCAAGGATTCAGTACTGAAGGGAAAGGGTTCAGGAGGTCAGGCCGGAAGCCCTCGACCTTTATTCCAGCACTAACAGGAGAGCAAAGGGAGTCATCGGGCATCTTAGACACCCCATCACTCAAGGTTTGACGAATTGGATAATCCACTGCACAAATGTGCTATGATACGAAAGTATGCATGCTCATCAAATGGGAGATTGATCAATCATATGAACAATCAAAGCAAGATGAGAGTAGGCATCGGGTTTGCGACGGGCCGAAGAAGCTTTCGCAAAGTTCTCGAGATGTACGCGCATAACTTTCAAGAATATCATTTACTCGAAAATGGGAAAATCAGTCTCGATCTTTTTGCAGCTTATGACCTCGAATACTCTAATGCGATGCGTTCCGACTTCACGGAACTTCCGAGTGAGGTCAGCGAGCTTTTCGAGAGTACTTGCTTCATAGGGATCCAAGACATCGCCTCAGAAGCCGCTCGTCTTGTCGACGAGAGGGTTCTCTCAGATGACGAAGCGGAGATATTTTTCAAGTCAGGATATGCTGCGCGAAGAAACATCATCCTCGTCAAGGCGATAGAAGCGGGCATGGATTGCGTTTTGTTTCTTGACGATGACGAGTATCCGCTGGCTCTCATACAGGGAGACATCTCCAAGGATTCACCGCTTTGGATGGAGCAGGACGTGCTAGGCGGACATCTCAGGGAAATCAGAGATGCTGATGTTACCTGCGGCTACCACTGCGGAATTGTATCTCCGCTGCCTTATATTTGCTTCGACGGCGAACTGTCCAAGCGCGATTTCCGCACCTTCATCGAAGCTATCAGCAATGAGGTGGTTAATTGGGACTCGGTGGCTGCTGCCATGGAGAACTATGGCTATACGTATGCGGATGTCGGCGCCATTTCTGACAAGAAAGTCTTTGACATCGATCTTCACGCCCCCGGCGAGTATATTTCAGGATCGAACCTCTGCGTCAACCTTACCCGACCGCTTGAGATCCCTGCGTTTTACAATCCCCCGCGTGCGCGTGGCGAGGATACATTCTTTGGGGCGCAGCTCAACAGCCATCGCATCAAGCGCGTTCCAGTATATGCCTTCCATGACCCCTTCTCGACCCATCGGAGTCTTGTAAACGGTGTTTTGCCCACGAGAATGAAGCCGGTCACAACCGATCATGCCGCCGTCATCGAACGGTTTCTGCAAACATGCCTCGGGTGGATTCGATATAAACCGCTGCTGATGCATATCGATGATGAGGATAGCTATCCGGAACGTATGGTTCTCGTCAAGAGAGGTCTTGAGCTGACCCTCCCGAAGATCGCCCGCTATTTCGATTACGTTGGCTTCATGGAAATCGCAGCAGAACTCGACAAATACGATCATCAAGTCGTCAAACACCACCAGCACTTCAGGCTCACTCAAGATATATGGCTCAGGATCTGCACGAATATAGTTGAGAACCGGATATGAAAAGGATGAACGACCCGCTCGAAACCTAGACGGAAGAGAGCTCGAGAATGTTCATGGGGAACAAGGATAGAGAGAAGGCCGTTCTGGTTCGTGGTACCACCCCCAAACCGAAAAGCATCTCTTGCCAAAAACAATCTTGAGCCATTGTAGTCTTAGCTGCTAGCTGGTATACCGGCTTTTATAGGCTTAACATTCAAGTCACCGGCTACGTCGATGGTCAGGGCTTATATCAACTATCGAATAGGGGTATTTATGGCTGATTGGGATACTTTATTTCTTGACCCGCACAATGTGAAGAAGGCACCCGAGGCGGAGGCTTTCGCATTTGTTGATCTTCTTAAAGATAGGTTTAGATCTTCGAATGTATGTATTTGGGATTTAGGGTGTGGGGGAGGTCGCCATACCGCTGTTTTTTCTGCTTCTGGTGCCTCGGTATTTGCGACGGACAATTCTTTTAATGCTGTTACCCTAACTAAAAATCTGTTAAGTGATCACAACCTTAATGGAAGGGTTGCGCTGTCCGACATGACACTATGGCCATTTGACAAAAACAAAAAAGTTCAGGGTGTCTTTTCTTGGGATGTTCTTCAACATAACACTCTGAAAGAGATAGAAAAAACAATTGGGCTTGCTAACGATATGCTCGTGCAAAACGGATTGCTCCTTGCAACCATTATATCCAGTAAGGCAGATCTGTTCGGGAAAGGAAAGGAAATTGAACCCAATACTTTTGTTCTCGAAACAGGTAAAGAAGCCGGCGTGCCTCATCACTATTTTAATTTGGAAGACGTGAGGGACTTGTTTAGAAGTGACAAGTGGAGATTGCTTGTCTTGGCGGAGCAAGTTGTCACTAACTATGAGCACCTTGACAATTTTTGGATGTATACGCCATTTAGAAATACTACCTGGTGTGTTTTAGCGGAAAAAATATGCGAATAATTAAGAAAGCGGCGTGGTGCGGGCGAGCTGTTAGATAAACAGCCGTCGTATCCCCGACTTCACCTTCATTCTATCAAAGAACTGGGGCGGAACAGAATAATTGACACGAAGTTAGATGCAAAGTCTTGCTCATGAATACCCTCAATTTATTCCTTATCAACTTGCAATAGGGGAATAAATCGTACTCAAAAAAGTGAGTTCATTTTGAGTTCAAAAGATTCGTCGTATTTCCAACAGAAACATCTCTTCGAACCATTTATTCCCCGAACTGGAGCGACTGGAAAGAGCTGAGGTGACTCAGAGAATTTTGTTAACAATTAAGTGGGAATAAGGCAAAATCAACCACTATGGTCACTCTGGGCAACCATAATCACGCATCATTCGGAAGGCGCCCCGTGCAAACAGGGTGTCTTCTCGCTATTCAGGCTTCAAGCCTGTCTTCGCTACGTAGTAGCGGAGACAAACAACCACCCGCTATGCGGGTGCGCGTCGAAGGTTTCACCACATCCAAAAAGACCACCTACCAAGTAGTAGGATACAAGTGTTCAAGTCGTATCTGCTACAAAGGGAAGGTGGTCAGTTTGGCAAACCAAGCACATAGTTTGTCGCACACGAAGTGGATGTGCAAGTACCACGTCGTGTTCACTCCGAAGTATAGGAGGAAGGCAATCTACAATCAATATCGAGATTCATTAGGAGAGATATTCAGGCAGTTGTGCAGCTACAAAGGGGTTGAGATTATCGAAGGACATCTCATGGTCGACCACGTGCATATGCTGGTAAGTATCCCACCTAAAGTATCGGTATCAAGTTTCATGGGATATCTGAAAGGAAAAAGCGCCCTGATGATGTTTGATAAACATGCAAACCTGAAATACAAGTTCGGAAACCGGCACTTTTGGTCAGAAGGCTATTATGTATCGACTGTCGGTCTCAATGAAGCGACTATCGCGAAGTACATCAGGGAACAGGAAGCCCACGATATCGCATTAGATAAATTGAGCATCAAAGAATACGAAGACCCCTTTAAGGGGTAGTCAGGTAATACAAAAGCCGCTTCAAGCGGCTTGCTACGAGTCAACGGCAATACGGCTTGAACGAAGAGAAAGACAAGCGCCTTTAGACGCTGCCGGTATTCCTTGGCCTTATAGGCCCAGAGCAAACCACCCCTTTGAGGGGTGGTTCATGATTCTGTCTTGGCCTCACGGGCGGTTGTCATGGTGTTATCGAGACGGTATCCACCCAGAAGATATAGCCATTCGGTGACTTCGTTTATGCAATTACTAGATAGTCTGCGTTTGCCTGCTGCCATCGAAGGTGCCAACCGACACGTATTGTTGGATCGGTAGTACAACGATAAATTTTACGTTGTATAATTGTTGCAACGAAAATGCAGCGAAAGGACCCCGATGACGACTAGAGAAACGCGAGGCCTCGAACTCAAGCAATCCGTGACGAGGACGTTCCTCAAGACCGTGAGCGCATTCGCGAACTACGGAACAGGCAGGATCGTCTTCGGCATCGACGATGATGGAGAGATCATCGGACTTACCGACCTGCTTGGGGACTGCCTGAAAGTGGAGAATATGATCAACGACTGCCTTGAGCCGATCCCCCGCTACACACTCGAGCCCGACGATCGTCGGAAGACCGTGACGTTGACGGTGTTCGAAGGGACGGACAAGCCATACCGCTGCAATGGGAAGGCGTACATAAGAAATGACTCATCGACTGTTGCGGTTGACAGGATTGAGTACGGGCGACTTGTGCTCGAGGGGAGCAACACCTCCTACGACGAGCTCTCTTCTCCTGCACAGGATCTCGAATTCACCCTGCTCGGAGAGCGCCTGTGCGGAGCCCTCGGCATCGAGTCCCTCAGTGGGGACGTCATGCGCACTTTGGAGTTGATGATGCAGGACGGGGCGTACACGAATGCCGCCGCAATGCTCGCGGACTCCAACGCGTTCAAAGGGGTCGATATCGTACGCTTCGGCGATAATGCCAACCAGCTCATGGATCGCATCGACCTCGTCGGCGTATCCGCAATTGCACAGCTCGAGGGCGCAATGGAGGTCTTCGACAAGTACTACCGTTTCGACGAGGTGGCAGGTGGGGAGCGTAAACAGGTCGAGGCGATTCCTGCAGAGGCTTTCAGGGAGGCGATGGCAAACGCCATCGTCCACAGAGCATGGGATGTGTCGGCCAGCATAACTGTCGGCATGCATCGGGACAGGATTGAGATAACCTCTCCCGGCGCGCTGCCTTCCGGCCTCTCGGAGGACGAGTACCTCAACGGGAGGATATCACTGCTTCGCAACCCCATTCTCGCGAACGTGTTCTTCCGGCTGAGATACATAGAGAAGTTCGGCACGGGGATAATGCGCATACGCGATGCGTATGCTTCCTATCGCAAGCAACCAGTGTTCGAAGTGCGGCGCGGATCGGTGTCCGTGACACTTCCCACCACCGATGCCGTTGTTGCGACAAGTGCGGACGAGGACAAAGTATATGGCGTTATCGGTGGCGGGCGCATTTGCACGCGCGGCGAGGTAGAACGTATGACTGGATTCAGCAAGGATAAGACTATCAGGCTGCTGAACTCTCTGGTGAGCAAGGGTGCCATCGAGAAGACTGGCAGCGCTAGGGGAACCAGATATTCTAGGAAATAGCCCGTGCGAAAAATCGTGCTGAGCACGGTAGGGATGCCTACACCATGGCGAAGGGAGACTTCATGGGGGGACACACGGCGAAAGCCAAAGAGGAATACAGAGACAGATGGTCTTAATAATAGGGGTATCGATGAAAACAAGGAGACAACATGAATGAACTGATTGCCTGCTGTGGTCTGAACTGTGAGAAGTGCAATGCACGCATTGCCACTCTCGACGATGATAACGATCTTCGAGAAAAGACCGCGCAACTTTGGAGTAAGTTGAACAACGCTCCGATCACAGCAGAAATGATCAATTGCATGGGATGCCGTACTGACGGCGTGAAGACTCTCTACTGTGATAGCATGTGCGAGATTCGTAAGTGTGCGCTGAAGAAGGGTTTTGTCACCTGTGGAGATTGCTCCGAACTAGAGCGTTGCCAGACGGTCGGTGCTGTGTTTGCGTATAGTTCGCACGCTCTGGAGAACCTCAAAGGTATAAATCAAGCCTAAAGCGACTTCTCCTCGGCTTTTTCAAATCCTGCTTCATGCGCTTACCGCCAGCACGTTCTCACTCCCCACGCGCAGTTTAGTTCGTAGAGAGTATATTGTGCTCAAAATGAAACTTTCACGGTGCGGGATCGTCGGAGGAGTGAACTTCCGAGAATAATCATGCGCGAGAGCCCATCTTTATGCTACGCTTCTTTCGTCAGTTGCTCGAAGAAACGGCAGCACCCAGAGCTTGGAGCCTGGTACTGGTTCGTTTTTGTCTAATCAATCGAACGACCAAGGAGGCTCTCCCATGAAGACGCCAGACGATAGATCTCTTTCGCAAGCGGAGCAGAATCTCTCCGATACGGATTCGAAGCTCGTACTGCAAACCTCTTTCGGGCCCATACGCGGAAGCGATGACGGGCACGTGAGCTCTTGGAAGGGAATCCGCTATGCGGCACCGCCTACTGGTGCGCAACGGTGGCGTGCGCCAATATCTCCCGCGCCATGGACGGATATAGCCGACGCGACCAAATTTGGCCCGGTATGCCCACAGCCTAAAAGTCCCGTGGTTGTCTTCGGCCCGGGGTCGACCATGGACGAAGATTGTCTTACCCTCAATGTCTGGGCACCGAGCACGCGCATAGATGCTCCCAACCTTCCGGTTCTCGTCTGGGTCCATGGAGGCGCCTATATCTTTGGAGCCTCCAGCCAGCCTCTGTTCGACGCTGAACATCTGGTGACCAACGGCGACGTGATAGTTGTGACTGTCAACTATCGGCTCGGTGCACTCGGTTTTCTTGACCTCTCATCGTTTGGGACCGAAGAACATCCCTTTGATTCTAATCTTGCGGTACAAGATGTGCTGCTGGCCCTGAACTGGGTTAAGGATAACATTGCCGTTTTTGGCGGCGACCCTGGCCGCGTGACCCTTTTCGGAGAGTCTGCAGGCGGGGGCATGGTTACGACCCTCATGACGATGCCGGTCGCAGAAGGTCTCTTTTCCAAGGCCATTGTAGAAAGTTCTCCTGCAACCAGCGTTTACGGACGAGAGCGTGCTGCGGCGGTCGCCAGTCTTTTCGTGAAGAAGACGGGGATCGAACCGAATGAGGTCGAAAAATTGCGAGAACTACCCATCGACCAGATTGTAGAGTGGGGTTTTGACGTATACCGCGAAGTGCCAACTGAATCTCCCGGCACTTTGGCTTATGCCCCTATTGTCGACGGCACCCTTATCCCGGATCATCCTCTCGTGCGTTTCCGCGAAGGGCTTTCTCACCCCGTGCCACTTCTGATAGGCACGAACAAGGACGAGGCGGCCATGTTCAAACTTATGAAGTCACCGCTGATGCCCATCGCCTCCGACACGATCATGGACATGTTCAAAGAAATAGCTGCTGAGCATCCGGAAATCGAATTGCCTGACGACGCACAGGTCGGCTCGGCGTATACCGGTATGAGGCTGAAAGCCAAGGGCATGGGCATAGCACGGGATGTTGGTTTCAGAATGCCGACCATATGGCTCGTCGAAGGCCATAGCAAGATCGCGCCCGTCTACCTCTACCGATTCGACTGGGCCACTCCCATGCTCAAACTGCTTGGGATAGGCGCGACACACGCAACCGAGCTTCCCTACGTGTGGGGTAATCTTGTAAGCGGGCCCAAGGACATTACCTTCAAGCTTGGTGGATTATCGACCGGTACGAAACTATCCGAGAGGATGCAAACGCGCTGGCTTTCTTTTGCCGCACAGGGCGTGCCCAAAGGTAGTGTGGGCGAGTCGGAGTGGCCTCAATACCTGATCGATGAAGACACTGCGGAGCCACAACGTTCTGGGTTTCGCGCTACACTCGTCATCGATAAGCAAGATAGAGTAGTTGACGATCTGGATCACCAACTCCGCATTGCCTGGGGTGACGAGGTGCTCGACTTCTCCTGATATATTCGTTCAATCAGGGAAATATATTCACGAATAATGGTAACGAAGTGCAGTATGGCTACCGGCGTGTCGGTATCATACTGCACCCGATAATAACAAGGTTATGACGTGTGAGAACTCGATCGCCGCCAACATCGCGAACAGTACAGTCATGATTATCGCGTTATGGTTTATGAGTTCTGCTTTCATCTCTTGTAGATACTTGTTGATGGTTGCAGACCCTGTTGCGGCGAAGACGGTGGGGAGGAGCACTCCCAAAGAGGCAGCCAGTGCGAAAAGTATGCACACGCCGATCACCACCGGCAAGACAACTCCGCTGGCTCCGATGAGCGCTCCGGCTTTGAGATCGATGGGGATGTTCTTAGAGTTGGTGGCTGCCATAAGGAGGCCCAGTCCGAAGGCCTGGCTGACCTTCATGCCATCGATGGCCGCTAACCAACTGGGCTCTTTGGGAGAAGCACCTTTTCTGGGGCGCGAATGCCAACTCATCACTGTAAGAACGGTGAAGGCGAGGCCAAATATGATACCGAGCACCAACACGATCATGTCATCTTTCGACGATCCGTCGGAACCGGCACCTTTCGTCGTGAGTGCGGCAATGAATACGAGCGCCAATGTGACCAGAACGGAGGCTCCCACGAACGCAAACCCATTCGATTTCGCACGAGGCGATAAGAGAATGGCGATTATCGCCGCAATCGCCATCGGGCTGATTATTTCAGCAGTAGCAAGAGGGAGCAGTGCTTCTAGGTACCCCATATGGTTCTTCTTCCTATTCAGGGAATGTTTCTATCATCGACCACATCCTCATGGCCAGTCACTCCCAGCGACTCTATCATTATGGCAGAGAAGCGCAGTTGGCTTAATCGCGTAGTACATTTATTTGAGAAAATAATTAGCGTCGACTATTCAGATTGATGAGTAGGTGCCTCGCTCAGTTTGCTGTTGCTGAACGTATATTCGAACAAGTTCATTGCAATCTTCCTTGCATCTGCAATCTAACAAATGCTATCTACACGGCGTAACGTTTTTGGGGGTGCCCGTTAAGGGCAAACCGTAAGAAAATAATACGGATTTCCTTTATCCTTCTAATTGTCAAGAAAAAAAGGAAAGGAAACCCGCATATGTATAGTACAACAGAAGCCGTCACCTGTCTTGTATCCGTTTTTCTCGATATCTTAAGAAGCGATGATAGCTTGGCGTTTTCAAAGTTTGAGGATGAAGCTATCAGAATTGGACATGAGACCATCGCCTGCGCTATTGGCCTTGCGTTAGAAAGATTTGATGATGAAGTCTGTGCCGGTTTGCCGCATGGCTATCACATGCGTGATAGACGTTCACGTACTCTTGCTACTGAGATAGGCGACGTAACCTTTTCTCGTCGTAGGTTTTCAGATCACTACGGTGTCTCACTGATGCCACTTGATGATGCGCTAGACCTTCCCTGGAAGACTCGTATATCACCGGGAGCTACTGCATTTCTGATCGAAGCGGGAGCCGAGGTTTCTTATATGCGAGCCGCTCATCTCTTGAGCCGCAGCGGAGGTTCTACGCTCAGCGCCACCAGTGTTATGCGTGCATTTAGACAGACAGGACAAGTTTGCGAGGAAGAAGATGTCAAAGCAGCCTATGAGCTTTACGAACTAGGTCTTTCACCAGCAGCGCAAGCAGATGTCGAAGAGATATGTTTAGAAGCAGACGGTACATGGATAAGCCTTCAAAAGACGCCTCCGGGAAAGCCTTGCA
Organism: Coriobacteriales bacterium; assembly: GCA_963665595.2. Classification (GTDB taxonomy): domain Bacteria; phylum Actinomycetota; class Coriobacteriia; order Coriobacteriales; family CADBOM01. The sequence goes on from CAXXJK010000005.1 coordinate 13,845, forward strand.
AGGCAGAGATCAAAGCGCTGGTTGCCTACGGAGGCAAACAATGCTCTGACCTTGACAGGAAAGTGCGGCGAGTACAACCAATCCGTCATGGCTGTATAGCTGACCCCCAGACCTTCTGGACTCAAGGCGTGGCAACTGTTGGCGCGAGATTTGATCTTACCAAGATCAAAAGATGTCATCTCGGCAGTGACGGAGAGGGCTGGTGCAAACAGGGTGGCGCCTATCTTAAAAATAATATTGTTACAGTCGGACACCTGGATCCGTTTCATCTTAACCGTGCGGTTACACGGTGCTTTGTAAATCCTCAGGAGGCAAGTCAAGTACTTGAATGTATATGGCTCGGGGATGCTCAAGAAGCTGCAGACATGCTTGAAGAACTTGCAGCTGAAGGTATCGCCCGGGAAAAGCCTTCCAGACAAGTTATCACATATCTGCGCACGAATGCCTTAATTATTGGAGTAGAGGGCCCGTCTTTAGGTACGATGGAAGCAGAGAACCAACATCTGTATAAGTCAAGAATGGCTGCATTTCCCTGTGCTTGGAGCATACGAGGTGCCTCTGACATGGCACGCATCAGAAGCAGGATCTATTCAAGAAGAACACTACCGTCTCTGAGGCGTGAAGACTCAATGAGCACCGCACGCAGAAAACAACGCGAAAGAAAAACGATAGAAAGTCTCACGATTAACAACTATATGCCATTACAATATGAGGGAAGAGGTTGGGAATCACCCTGTAGAGCTTCTCTATCAGGGATGTGTTCCAATGTGCGTTATGCAAGCGGCCTCCATTGGGAACGAAGGATAATCGACCCCCATTAAGTTTACGCCGTCTGCTATCTAATACTTTTTGACATACTAACGGGTACCTGTCATACTTTTATGCAGGTACCAGTTAGATATTATGTACACTCAAAGGAAGCATTGGCATGGCAGACACAGGCAAGGCATTGATGGACAGGCTCAATTACCTCTACTGGCTCTTGCACAAGCAGCAGCGACGCAGGTACACAAAAGCAAACCCTGTTTTCGATACTACCAAAGGTCAAGGCCGCATCTTAGCTATGTTGAAGCTGCAAGATGCCGTCTCCACTAAGGATCTTGCATTTTTGCTTGATGTGCGCGTCTCCACCCTAAACGAGATGCTCTTCAAGCTGGAAAGGGGCGGATACATTGTGCGCACAGCCAACCCGGCAGACCGCCGTGTGATGCTGGTGAGCCTGACCGACAAAGGCAAAAACGTGCAGCAGGGCGAAGACACGACTCCCGCAGATATCCTCAAATGCTTGAGCGAACAAGAGCAAGGCGAGCTTTGCGGCTATCTGGATCGCTTGATCGATGCGTTTGTGACTGAACTGAAACCTGGCGACGAGGAGTTCTACAAGCGCGCAAACGCCATGCGTGAGCGAATGGGCGACAAAATGATGGATCGCCTAGAGAAGCATCTGGACTGGCATCGTGCGACCGGCATTCCGAGCTGGCCCGGCACTGGGGGCTGGCCGGGCGGGCGGGATAAGTAGTGGAGACGATCGCTGCCGTTGCGGTTGTTGTCGCCCTCGTTCTTGCGGTCGCCGTCTGGGGCAGAGCGTTTTGCGGCAGGGTCTGCCCTTTCGGGTATTTACAAGACTTGTTTTTCAAGGTTCCATCTCCGGTAAAGCTGCACCGCTTCAGGGCAGACAAGTATCTGCGCTGGTTAAAATTCATTGTCATCGTGCTCTGGCTTGCAACCAATTTGCTGGCCATAATCCCTAGGGATAATCTAGAATTTGACATTCCGAGTGTAGGAGTAATGGCCGTCCTGTTGGCGATAGCCCTGCTGTCCATCGTCATCCAGCGCCCGTTCTGCAAGTACCTCTGCCCAGGGGCGATGCTCGGACTGGGCAATCACTCGCCTATAAATTGCTACAAGGTGGACACGGAGAGATGCACCAATTGCGGGCTTTGTTCCAGGGTCTGTAAGATGGACATCGCCCCCACTGTAGTACCAAACAGCATCGAGTGCATCCGCTGCGGAGAATGCAAGAGGCGTTGCTCGCAAAATGCGATAGCGTCAGGGCTGGGCAAAAGCTCTACACCTTAACATTAAGCTGGGTATCACAGAGCAAATTATCAGCAATTCATAAAGCAAATGATTGAAAGGCCGCTAATGAGCAGCCTTTCCTTTTCGGCTAGTCGGCCTTGCACCCTGCGGAAGAGAAGTTTGACCATGCCTGACAACGTTATACCGGGTAGATTCGGTCATGGTTGAGAGGCCGAGTTCAGGAAGCTCAATGCGCTGCTCAGTCGCTCCGGATTGTTGTGAAGGGCGTACCTGCGTCAACTCAAGAAACAGCTATTTATGTTTTAGAAACTTAGTAAGATTGCATAAAATCTAAAATAGGGATGTGTATTTCGCTCCAGAGGAGTACAATCTATTTTAGAAAATGAGCAAAATGACAACATTTCAAAAATGAGGCGAAATTGAGGATTCAGAGAGACGCTTATCTACAGAAGCTCATAGACCGAAAGCACAACGATCTTGTTAAAGTTATCACCGGAATACGCCGATGCGGCAAGTCGTACCTTCTTTTCACCGTTTTCAAGGAGCATCTTCTGAATTGCGGAGTCCCGCAAGACCATATCATCGAAATACAACTGGATAATCGGGCCAACAAAGAACTTCGCGATCCTGACACATGCGACAACTTCGTTAGGTCTCGTATCGGGGAGGGGCAGCACTACGTTCTGCTCGATGAAGTGCAGATGATTCCTGATTTCGAGGATGTGCTGAACGGTTTCCTACATATCGGTAATCTTGACGTTTACGTCACGGGGAGCAACTCAAAATTTCTCTCTACCGATATAATTACTGAGTTTCGTGGGCGTGGCGATGAAGTGCGTGTCCATCCTCTCAGCTTCGCAGAATACCATGTGGCGATTAACGGCGGTTGGGAAGACGATTGGAACGAGTATTCAACCTATGGCGGACTACCCCATACCACCGTGCTCAAAACAGATTTGGATAAGATTGGTTATCTACAAAACCTTTTCGCGGAAACTTATCTGCGAGATATCATCGAGCGTAACAAGGTGAAGAATGACGGCGAATTATCTGAGCTCATTGATGTGGTTGCATCGGCAATAGGTTCGCTGACAAATCCGCAGAAACTAGAAAACACCTTCAAATCAGTGAAGAAAGTCTCTATTTCTGCACCGACTATCAAGAATTATCTTAACTACCTCGAAGATGCGTTTATGATCTCACATGCAAAGCGCTACGACGTGAAAGGCCGCAAGCATATCAGCACTCCACGTAAGTACTACTTTGAGGATATCGGCTTACGCAACGCTCGCTTGAACTTTAGGCAGCAAGAAGAAACCCACATTATGGAGAATATTCTATTCAACGAACTTATTATACGTGGATTTCAAGTTGACGTAGGCATGGTGGATATTACGGAATCGGGCAAACGCAAGCGTATAGAAATTGATTTTATCGCCAACCGAGGAAGCAAGAAGTACTATATTCAATCAGCTTTTGCGATTCCAGATGCGGAGAAGTTAGCTCAAGAGGAAAGACCCTTGCTGGCCGTGGGCGATTCCTTCAAGAAGATCATCGTCATGGGCGGTAACGTCAAGTTGAGCAGAGACGATCATGGGATAACCAAGATCGGTTTGAAAGAGTTTTTGCTTAACCCCAATAGCTTAGAACTTTGATACAAAAACAATTTAGTTGCAAAACAGATGAACAATTGACAGGGTCAAATCTCCTGCTGGGGTGCTGACGAAAATCGTACCAAGCGTAAGTGAGGGTCACGCATCGTATTCTCTATAAGTGGAAGCGACACCTGTCTGATGAGAAAAACTTTCCTGTTGAGGGGCACCCCAACTCTCCTCCAATAAATTCCCTAGACTCACCTATGCCGAAAAAAGCTTGTGTATCTCAGCGAGCAGCTGTTTGCGCATGAACGCGCGCGGCCTCAACAAGTGCCGCGTCGAAAGCTAACGCCAATAGGCATATGCCGGCAATTACAAACGTCGTTATGATGAGATTCTGCGTCACCAGAAACCACACCGCGGCCATGGCGAGCAAAATGAGGAAGTATCGAACCACCACACGAAGAAAGTCAGGATTGTGCACCATGATGTTGCGCACGAACAGATAGTTTATTACCAGTGCAACGCATATCGTAAGCACGATGTTCCCGGGGAGGGAAAGCAGATACCAAACTTGCAAACACGATCCTAGATTGAATTTGTATGCTGGACATGCGTCTAGTTTGATGTTGCAATATACATCTCGGCAGGCTTGATTTGCAGAAAAACCTCTGCTATCCAATTCTTGGCTGCGGTGTTCAGCTTGTGATTTCAATCAACCTTGCGGCCAAATTTGGCAAATGGCAAGCACGGCCTGAGATTATGGTTTGCAAGTTATCCAATTTGCGTTATATTAGGTTTGCAAAATACACTTTTGACACTATAATTTGGTTTGCAAAATACATACTCAAACACAAAAGGGTTACGTATGCTAAAACGGAAAGCTATCGAAAAGTTTGAAAACTGGCGCACAAATCACAACACGCAAGCGCTGGTCGTTACGGGCGCTCGGCAAGTTGGGAAAAGCTACTTACTAGAGCAGTTCGCAATCAAAAACTATAAGTATGTGGTGAGGTTTGACTTAGTCGACCAAACTGATGTTTTGGCAGCAATGAATGCAGCAGCGAATTCTGCAGAATTATTCATGGCGTTCTCTGCTTTTGCTGGTTCAAAGATGGTCCCGGGCGAAACCGTCATCTTTATTGATGAAATGCAAGAATGTAAAGAGGCTCTGACGAAGATAAAGTATCTTGTTCAACGCGAAGGTTACGACTACATTGTATCTGGATCTCTTCTGGGCATTGAACTTGAAAACTTGCGCTCAGCTCCTGTTGGTTATGTTCACCTAGTCGATATGTTTCCGCTTGATTTTGAAGAGTTCTGTTGGGCAAGTGGGATTGGCGAGGAAGCCTGGAACGAAGCTATCCGAGCATATGCGGAAAAGCGCCCCGTATTCCAACCAGTTCATGAACGCTTACTGTCTCTTTTTCACCACTTTCTCGTTGTTGGAGGAATGCCTCAAGCCGTTGCGGAATTTATCAAGACTCAAAATGTGGCTTCTGTGCATGACATCCAGCAAGATATCATCAGGTTATATAGGTACGACATTTCCAAGTACGCCTCAAAAAACATGCGGCTTTCTATAAAAGAAATCTATGACCAAATGCCCTCACAGCTTGATTCGCAATCAAAGCGATTCAACTTTTCTAGCATTGCGCCCAGAGGCACTTATGAGCGTTATAAGGATAGTTTCCTATGGTTAGTTGACGCAGGCGTTGCTATTCCTGTTAGAAATGTAACCGAACCGAAAAAACCACTTGCATTAAGTGAGGATCGAAGTTTTTTCAAACTGTTTATGAACGACGTAGGTCTGCTTTCAAGTGCGTGCGGAATGAGCAGCGTAAGACGTATTCTGGCTGACGACGTAAACATAAACTATGGCGCTATTTACGAGAATGCCGTCGCACAAGAACTCTTGGCACACGGCATGGGAACAAGGTTTTTCCGCAATCGCAAAATGGGAGAGCTCGATTTTGTTGTAGAGATGAATAGCCAGATTGTACCTGTAGAGGTGAAGTCTGGTAAGTCCTACAAACGTCATAGTGCGCTCGATAATGTAATACGAAGCGAAAACTACAGAATTGAATCAGCCATCGTGCTGTGCGAAAACAATCTTGAGCAGCGAGGTAAGATAACATATTGCCCTGTGTATATGGCAGCTTTTTTGACGGAAAGCCCGAACTAGGTTCTTTCTCTTTTGTTTGGTTACCGTGTTTTACCAGGGCTCTTCTCGATTGATCAGAGGATGCCAACGCACACGCCTACAGATAACTAGAGCATTTCCGTGGACGGCATCAAGGTCTGCTTTCTCTGCGTCTGACAAAGGATTTTACTCATGCCACGTCATCAGTTGCTCCTTTTTATCTCATAGTATTTGACGCATATTACTATGTATTGTATAGTATTATGCGAAAGGTGGTATCGATATGGATTCTCAACTGAAACGAGGCTTCATCGAAACATGCGTGCTCGCCTCTATGTTTGATCACGATTCGTACGGATATCAGATAATTAGAGATATCCCTGAGGCTCTCGAGCTTTCGGAATCGACGCTCTATCCTGTTCTGCGAAGGCTTGAGTCAGCCGGCAAGCTCGCTGAATACTCGATCGAGCACAATGGCAGGTTGCGCAAGTATTACCGCATAACCGATGAAGGACGAAAACAAGCTACAGATTTCGTCGCAGACTGGAGCGATGTCATCTCGATCTATGAATATGTGAAAAGAGGCATTGGAAATGAATAAGGAAGAGTTCTTATCTGCACTCAGGAAAAGTTTGCTTAAAGCAAAAGTGTCTAAAAGTGAGGTAGAAAAGTCACTCGCCTTTTATGGCGAGGCAATAGACGACTACATTGAGGCAGGAATGGATGAGGAATCCGCTGTTGGCAAGCTGGGAAGCATCAATACTATAACCAGCTGTGTTGTCGCCGATATCCCTCCTGTTCCTCGTGCTGTAGCAAAAGCCGGCACAGGGAGCAAGGCACTGAACATCGTGCTTCTTGTTATTGGTTCACCTATTTGGATGTCCATCGGGTTAGCGCTTGCTGCTTGTGCTTTTTCAGTCTATGTTTCCCTCTGGGCAATAATCATCTCACTTTGGGCATGCGTGCTGACGTTTTTCCTCTGCGCCCCTGCTGGCATTATCGGCTCTGTGTTGGGTTTCATGCAGAATATACCTGAAAGTGCACTCTTCCTGTTGGGCTCCGGGCTTGCTGTTTGTGGCCTTGGCATCTTTTCGTTTCTCGGTGCGCGGATTGCTTCGATACAGATGGTTGAGGTTACTCGCCACTTTGCCCGGTGGGTCGCCCACTTTTTCAAGAAGAATACCACCCGCGATTTCAAGAGCAAGAAGGTTTCGGGTCAGATACCCAATATAGACACCCCCAAGCGAAATGCGCTGAAGTATGCACTTATTGTAGCAACAGTGTTAATCGTTATAGGCGGTCTTGTCGTAGCCGCTGGCCTCTACATGGTGGACTGGAACTTCTTGAGCTTGCGCGCCATAAAGGTTGGATCGAGCGGTTTGATTCTGTTTCATACAGGGGGATGAAACCATGATGCCTGGCCAAAACTGCCGGGCATCATTGCAGTGCCTATGCCGAAAAAAGCTTGTGTATCTCAGCGAGCAGCTGTTTGCGCATGAACACGAGCAACCCTAACAAGAATATACTTGCGGTGAGAGCGCTTACGTAGGCGAGCAAATTCCAGGTTGTGAGCCCGAAGGCTGCAAGGGCGAGCGGCGCAAGTCCGAATATCACATCAAATAGCAAGTACTTGGCGTATCCCAAGACGAATGTATCTTTAAAAACCACGACAAGTGCCGCGTCGAACACTAACGCCAATAGGCATATGCCGGGAATTACAAACGTCGTTATGACAAGATTCTGCGTCACCAGAAACCATACCGCAGCTATGGCGAATAAAACGAGAAAGTATCGCACAACCACACGAAGAAAGTCAGGATTGTGCACCATGATGTTGCGCACGAACAGATAGTTTATTACCAGTGCAACACATACTGTCAGTACGATGTTCCCGGGAAGGGAAAGCAGATACCAAAGAAACAAGAAGAGCAAAAGGCATGTTCCTGTGGTAAACGCGAGCACCTTGAGTGCGAGGACTCCTGACTTTTTTACTTCGTTATACGGAAATACCGAAGGCTCGGCCTCTCCCGTCAGTTCGGCTTGGCACAACGGGCACTGTTCAAGTTCTCCGGTAAATTCAATGTCACACCTGCCGCAGTATTTCATCGCCGAGTCTTCTTCCTCTTCTTGGCCGCTTTGAGATGCTCAGGTGAGTCGTCGTGAGTAGAATCTTGATCATGAGGACGTTGAGGCGATGTCTCAGATTGTTCTTCGAGGCTCTCTTCTGCGATCTTCTCGTTGGTTTTGTTGGTGTTGATGCGCCCCTTGATTCCCTGTGCTGAAAAATAGCGACAGAAGTTTTTGATGACGCTGGTGTTCGAATAAATCGTGGAAATTGCAATGCAGAGGTCGTCGTCGAATGAACAAAGAAGAAAATTGATTCCCGCAGTTGAGGTTAAGGCGGTAATACCGCACACATAAGGAATGAGTTTCTCATCTACGCTGATTTGGCCAAGATTTGAAACGGTCGTAGTGGTTTTGCGAGCCGTAAAACGAGCACCGAAGGCGAGCCCGAAGTCTTTTACAAAAAGCGGCGCGAAGCGCAGTAGGGGATTCTTCTCAAGTGCAACCATGCGATTCATGCGGGATTTAAGGTGATCGGGTTGTGTTGATAGTTTAAGTTGGGCATGCACCTGCGCTGCTACTTTTTCTATAGATTCATCCTCATCTCCGGGCACGTAAGATACAAAAGCGAGGCCGAAGAAGTTTTTGACGGTGGTCGATTCGAAATATTGGCGTAGGTCAACGGGAACATCCATGCGAAGAGCGCGATGCCTGCTGCGGCGAGGCATCTCTGAGCGAATGGCGAGTATGATCGCAGCAATTACGAGCGATGTCATACTTACCTCGTACGAACGTGCTAAGTCGAGTACGTTTCGAGCAGGCAGATGATATTCTATGAATGTGGGATCCCCTACGTCACGATGACCGGTGATTTTATAAACCTTGGGCGCGCGAATGGATGCGGTCTTGTTTCGTTCGTAGTACTTATTGAAACTATCTTCGGAGTTTTGATGGTCGGAACTATCATGCTCAAAAGGCACGCCTTCCACGTGGTAACGTTCTTTTACATACTCGCAGATGAGTGTCTTGAAGAAGGACAGTGTTCCTCGCCCGTCTGACACCATATGCGATACCTCAAGGTTAATGCGGGTTCGATAGTAACTCACCCGAAAGAGCACGCTTTTAGCATCAACGTGCAGGCCAAAACAGATGGGTAGATTTTCTTTGAGAACGACGGGCTGTTCAGCGGCTGGCACGAGATAGTGCCAGAACATACCACTGCGCAAGGATACGTTGAACCCCGGAAAAGCAGCTACCGTTTTTTCAAGAGCATGCTGTAATACGACGGGATCAATGTCTTCGACGATGGTCGCCACATAACGAAATACAGTTTGGACAGGATTGCCCGCCTGAGATGAGTAAAATTTACCGACGTTATCTAGTCTGTACCAAGTATCTCGAGCCATGCTGGCTCACCTTCTTGTACCAATTCTCCGCCATCTAGAAAATACTTTATGATGCGATAGGTGTCTCTGACCAGACTAAACACGGAAGGATACAGAAAATATCCATGCACAGCATTGAGGACGCGGTAGCATTGTACTGGGGAACCGTCGAGACTAAGGCGCCCTGCATAGGCTTCGCCCTCGTCGCGTAGGGGACAATATTCGGCAGTAATCACAAGTGTGCGGGGCTGGCCGGATAAGTCGGGAGCGAGAAGAGGCGCAAAATAGGGGTTCAAAAGATCTTCGGGCGAAGACCGGTATAACTCCATGTAGCCCTCGATGTCACGCGCGGAGAGCAGATAGTCTTCACCGTTCTCACGCACTGAGTCGAATAAAGATGACGGGCTATGGTCGTTATAGGTTGCGGGATACAATAGTATCTGGTTGCGCGGCATGAATTCACCGCGATCACGAGCCATCAGCGACACAACGGCGGCGAGATTTCCTCCTGCACTGTCCCCAAACAACACTACATTGTCTACATCGACATCGGCGAGCAGCGTGCCTGCGAAAAGCTGTCGTGTTACCTCGTAACAGTCTTCAGGGGCACAGGGAAAGCGGTGTTCAGGCGCGCGTCGGTAGTCAACTGATACGACACGTCGTTGCAGCTTGACCGCCGTCGTGCTACAGGCATCAATATAGAAATCAACGTTGCCATTAACCCAACCTCCACCGTGGAAGAACAGAATCGTCCCTCGGGAATCTTCAGTCACTTTAAGACCATTTGTGAGTGAAAAATCAATGTCGAGTGGAGTGAATATGCGTAAGGGTATCTCGAAACCGTCGGGCATGAAAGCGCTGGCGTCGTCTATACGACAACGGAGATCGGGCAACGAGAGTCTAGCACTCACGTCTTCGATTACGCGTTGTGCCTTGTAGGACTCCCTGATATCAGGCTTGAGTCGAGTGACTGTCTTAAAGGCGGCGAGGACTGCTTTGTTGATGGGCACGTCGATGCTTTCCTTCCGCGAAACGACGGGGTGGTTCTCTCAAATACCGTATGGTACAGATGTTTAGTTGTTGACCGAACGTATCGTAACACAGCCACTGCCTGTTTCATCTCTAGATACTCGTTGTGGAGATCGATGGATGAGTAACGCTGACGAGGGCAGGGGAGTTTAATTTCTTCTGCGTTGACGCAAATATCTCCTGGGGCAGATTGTCGTCGGTCTTGGCCATATCTCTCCACGGTAAAAGGAAATCGAGGCAACTGAGCAGAAAATGTCAATTATTGGGTGGAGGTGAACGAAGCCTTTTGTATTAATTCACAGCTGATATTGAATCTTGTGTGTCGGCGTTGCGCTGTTTCGATGCGCTCTATAACGACGGTTCCGTACACGATGTGAGAAGTGCTAGCCTTGCAAACAAATAGTGTCGGAAGGAAAACCCGTGCGTACTCTCGGAAACATCATATGGATTCTTTTCGGCGGCATCTGGACCGCCCTGGGATGGCTGTTTCTTGGGGTTGTTTTTTGCATCACCATCATTGGTATCCCCTTGGGGCGTCAGTGTTTCAAGATGGCGAGCCTCACACTGACACCCTTCGGCAAAACTATTACATACGGTGGCGGTGCTCCATCGGTAATCGCCAATGTCTTCTGGGTGATTATCGCCGGCATCCCGATGTCGATCGCCTACATCATATCGGGCGTGCTGTGCTGCATCACTATTATCGGTATCCCGTTTGGCCTCCAAAGCTTCAAGATGGCCAAGCTTGCGTTTCTTCCCTTTGGTGCGACGGTCTCATAGAGGGAGATGTGCCATCGAGCATCGATTTATTCCACTTCTTTTTCAAAACGAAATTAGCTGCGATATTAATCTTTTTTCTGTACCTGTTTGCCGAGGTCTAGAGACGAAGTCTCAGTCCGTCAACCAAGCAAAATTGACAAGCCTTTAAGCGGGAAGTATGATATGTATTACTAATCATACTTTTCTTCTGTACGGAAAACGGAGGCATCATCATGGATTATCCAAAGGGGAAATATGCGTGGTCTGTCACCGTTGGAACAAAGGGGCAGATAGTCATTCCCAAACAAGCACGAGAAGTTTTTGGAATTGAACCCGGTGATACCCTTCTCATTTTAGCCGATGAGGACAAAGGCATAGCCATACCACCTAAGTCCAGCATGTCGAGAATAGCTCTAGAGATATTCGGCGATAAGGGACCTGAGAAATGAGCGTTGTACTACAGGTTCAAGACCTCTGCAAGGAATACCCGATGTTTCGCTTGGAAAACGTATCATTTTCCATCGATAAGCCAGAGATCATGGGGTTCATCGGGCGCAATGGTGCTGGCAAGACCACAACGCTCAAGTCGTTACTGAATCTTGTGCACCCCACATCGGGGACGATAACGTTTTGGGACATGAATCTTTCCAGCCATGAAACTCAGATTAAGCAACGTGTTGGATACGCGGCTGGCCAGACCAGCTACTATCAGCGCAAGAAGATCTGCGAGATAGCGGACATCACGAAGATATTTTATCCTAATTGGGATGACGAGCAATATCGGCGCTATTTGGATCAGTTTGCTCTCGATGAGAACAAGAAGCTGACGGAGTTGTCTGAGGGCATGAAAGTCAAGTTCAGCCTTGCTTTGGCACTTTCGCATCATGCGGAGTTACTGATCTTAGATGAGCCGACCAGCGGTCTTGACCCGGTATCACGAGAAGAGCTCCTCGAGCAGTTTATGGACATTGCCGACGAAGGTACAGCGATACTGTTTTCCACCCACATCATCTCAGATCTCGAGAAATGTGCTGACGGGATTACCTACATACAAAATGGGAAGATCCTTGCCTCAGAAGGGCTTACGACGTTCCGGGACAGATACCGACTGGTGGAGCTCAACAATGAGGCTTCTGAGAAGATCGACACGCTTTCCGAAGCACAACGAAACAAGGTGTTGGGTATACGCCGGAACAGGAAATGTCGTACTGCTCTTATCAACAAAGATGACGCTTCTTTGTTTAATTCTCTGCCAGTGAGCGCACCGGATCTCGAAGCGATTATGTCTCATCTGGAGGCTGACAAAAAATGAAGGATCTTATCAGAAAAGAAGTCACGCTGACTGCTGCTCCTATCACCTATGCCTTCATCGCGTTCTCTCTTATGACGATGCTTCCGGGCTACCCGATCGTTATAAGCGGGTTCTTCATATGCCTAGGAGTTCTATATACCTACCAATTTGGGCGCGAGTTCAATGACATCCTCTATACTTCCTTGCTGCCCGTGAGCAAGGGCGACATCGTTAGGTCTAAGTTTGCGTTCACAATAGGAATCGAGATGGTGTCGTTTGTTATTATGGTTATCTTGACGGTCATCCGTATGGCAGTATTGCCTAATGTTGAACCCTACGTGAATAACCCGCTCCTCAACGCGAATTTAGCCTACCTGGGATACGTTCTCATAGTATTTGCCCTGTTCAATACTCTATTCCTTGGTGGGTTCTTTAAGACTGCCTACTACTACGGGAAACCGTTCGTATTGTTTTGTGTGGCAGCGTTTATAGTGGTTGGTATCAGCGAGACTCTTCCGCATCTCCCAGGGCTATGCACCCTAGGTGTAACGACTGCGGAGCCTCTTCAGGCAGCGGTGCTAATCTTGGGCATCGTGTTCTTTGTGGTGGGAACCGGGCTTTCCCTGAAGGTGTCGATAAAGCGGTTTGACCGCATCGACTTATAGCTTAAGCTAAGGTTACGAGAATAGCTCTTTAAACTAATCTATTCGGGCTTTCCTTCTTCCCATAAACCAGAGTCTTTCCCTGTTCAAGATAGTCAGCAGGTTCTATTTTCGTTCAGCAATTTTTCCCTATCTATCCATTTTTTCTCACATCGACAATTATTCAATTGGGGAATTCCGCGATGTGCGGGGTTAGGTTATCCCTTATGCGAGACCAAAACATGCTGAATGAATACGAGGAGACAATATGTGCTTTAGACCGCCTGCTATAGCTATGCCTCAAAAATGTTCTAGTTGCGGCACCATGAACGCCGGTACCCTTAAAGTATGCAGACATTGCGGTGCAGATATGCCTGAACCAGACGTACCAAAGATTCCGTGCCCACGTTGTGGGGCAACTAACCCAGAGACTGCTCAAGTCTGCGCTACCTGTGGGCTCACAGCGCAAGAAGCTCTTTTACTTTCATCATCAACTAAGATATCAGTGCCGGCTGCCCCCGATCCATCAGCCAAGATTTCAGTGCCAACTGCTCCCAGTCCATCGGTCAAGCCCTCTGGGCCAGCTGCTTCTATTCCATCGATCCCCCAACCGTTGGCACATAACGAGGACACTCAAAACTAAACAAGCGATACGTTGAATAATTGGAAACGAAGGAGAACGAGCATGAAAGTATTTGTTCTGGATACGAAAATATGTGTAGGCTGTTATGGCTGTCAGCTTGCTTGTAAAGATGAGCATGTAGGCAATGATTGGACACCGTATGCCAAGCCTCAGCCTGAGTCGGGGCATTTCTGGATGAAAGTTCACGAGACTACTCACGGTCAGGTTCCTAAAGTCAAGTTGGAATATACCCCGACTGCATGCATGCACTGCGATAACGCGCCTTGCATTGAAGCGGGCAATGGCGCGGTCTACAAGCGCCCTGACGGTTTAGTGATTATCGATCCTGAGAAGGCCAAAGGTAACCAGGCACTTGTCGACAGCTGCCCTTATCATGCTATCTATTGGAACGAGGAGCTTGAACTTCCTCAGAAGTGCACGGGCTGTGCCCATCTGGTTGACCAAGGTCAGAAGCCCCATTGCGTAGATCTCTGCGTGCTTGAAGCCCTGCGCTTTGGTGATGAAGAAGATTTCGCTGACGAGATTGCTAACGCAGAGGTTCTCAATCCTGAATTCGGCACTAAGCCGCGTTTCTACTATCTGAATCGCCCGAAACTCTTTATTGCCGGTGATGTTTGGGACAAAGAAGCTGACGAGATCATTAATGGTGCCGTGGTGACTCTTAAAGATTCTGATGAAAAACTTGTGGCCGAAACAACAACTGACCATTTTGGAGATTTCTGGTTTCGCACACTCAGCGCAGGCAACTATCACGTAGTTGTCACAGCTGAAAACTATCAGACGCAGAGTCGGGATGTGCAGCTTGACAGATCTCTGAACATGGGGGACTTCCCCATGGCTCGGATGTAAGGGGGAGACAAAATGAGCGAAATCAAGACAAGCATTAAGGGTATGAGTCTTTGCGGATTTGGGAAAAACTCTCTTACCGCGGAGGTCGATGTTAAAGACAACCGTATTGTTCGAGTTCGTCCTCTGCGCTATGACAAAGAGTACAGCAAAGAGCATATGCGTCCGTGGGTTATTCGCGCCAAGGGCAAAGAATACAGGCCCTCAGAGGTTTCTCTGATTCCCCCGTTTGCCTATGTTTATAAGCAGAGAACGTACTCGCCTAATCGCATTCCCTATCCGCTCAAGCGCGTGGATTGGGATTCTCAAGGTGAGCGCAACCCGCAAAACCGTGGCAACAGCAAGTTTGTACGCATCTCGTGGGATGAGGCTACTCAGCTTATTGCCGATGAGTTGACTCGTGTCGTTGAGGACTATGGCCCGTACTCTGTTTTGGCACAACACGATGGTCATGGCGAATCTAAAATCATACACGCCTGTCACGGATGCCAAACCAACCTGCTGACGCTACTCGGCGGCTTTACCTCACAGGCTCGGCAGCCAGACTCTTGGGAAGGTTGGTACTGGGGTGCCAAGCATGTTTGGGGTCAGGACCCGTTGGGTCAGGGTGACATGGGCAATCTGTTTTGGGATATCGCCAACAACTGTGATATGGCTTTATTTTGGGGCTGTGACGTTGACACCAATCCTTGGGGTTGGGGCGGCATGCAGGCTACCCGCTACTGCAATTGGCTAACAGAGCTCGGTGTTCAGCAGGTTTACATTTGCCCCGACGTGAACTATGGTTGTGCCGTGCATGCTGATAGATGGATTCCGGTCTTGCCTAACACCGACTCCGCTCTGCATCTTGCCATCCAGTACGTATGGCTGACCGAAGGCATCTACGACAAAGAGTACCTGAAAACCCATGCGG
Organism: Coriobacteriales bacterium; assembly: GCA_963665595.2. GTDB lineage: Bacteria > Actinomycetota > Coriobacteriia > Coriobacteriales > CADBOM01. The sequence continues at coordinate 29,194 of CAXXJK010000005.1, forward strand.
TGGGCTATGAGTACTTTTTTAATTATGTGTTGGGCAAGATAGATGACTGCATTCCTAAGACTCCGCAGTGGGCAGAAGAAATCTGTGGTGTCCCCTCACGCATCATCAAAGCTCTTGCACGCAGATGGCATGAGGTACCAACATCGATTTGCCACTGCAACGGCGGTTCATACATTCGCTCTCAATATTCCCATGAGCCTGCGCGCCTTGAAGTCATCTCATTGGCCATGCAAGGCTTAGGCGCACCGGGACGCAATCAGTTGAAGTTCATTGAGTGGAACATGTATGGCCTCGCTACCCAGTCGCCTGTCGCATTGGCTGAGGTCATCCCTCAGATGGCGGCGGCATACCGTGGCGCGCAGATGCGACAGTTCGAATCATTCATTCCCAAGACGCTGATCCCGGATGCAATTTTGGGCGACTATACCGATGAGCACCCATTGACATGGAACTCTTTCCCGCTGGCTGGATGGCCGCGCGAAGATCAGTTTGTCGAGTACCAATATCCTATAGAAGGAGCGCAGCCTATCCATATGGTCTGGACCGATACACCGTGTTGGACAACATGCTGGAATGGCGGAAATCGAATGATCGAGGCTTTGCGTTCTCCTCGGATCGAATGCGTTGTGGCTCAGCATCCCTGGTTTGAGAATGATTGCCGTTTTGCCGACATCATCTTACCCACAAACACGAAGTTTGAGACTAAGGATGTTGCCGTCGACATCGATGGTGGTAACTATCCGCTGGTTTACATTGAGGATCAGTGCGTGAAGCCGGTTGGCGATTCCATGTCTGACTACGAGGCTGTTGGTGAAGTTGCCAAAAAGCTTGGCTTGTACGAGCAGTACACGTTGGGTAACTCCATTGATGACTGGATTCGCATCGGTTATGAGTATTCTGGCATCAAGGACTATATCAGCTTTGAGGAGTTTGAGAAGAAACGCTATTTTGTTGTTCCCACAAAGGAAAACTGGGAAGAAGAGGCAATTACCGGCTTTGAGCCCTTCTATCGTGATCCTGAAAACAACCCTCTGAATATTCCCAGTGGAAAGCTAGAGTTTTATTCTAAAGACTTGGAAGAATATTTTCCTGACGACGAAGAGCGCAAGCCTTTTCCGCGTTACATACCTTTTGGCGAGAGTAACCAAGAGAGTTTGCAGCACCCACGCTCCGAGGAATATCCCTACTTAATTGTTTCCAATCATCCGCGTTGGCGCGTGCATGCCCAGATGGATGATGTTCTCTGGATGCGAGAAATTGAGACCTGTAAGATAACCGGTCCCGATGGCTATCAGTATGAACCCGTGTGGATCAATCCTGTTGATGCGGCTAAGAAAGGCATTAAGCATAAGGATATCGTGAAGGTATATAACGAGCGCGGTTGGGTTCTTGGGGGTGCCTATGTGACGGAACGCATTGTTTCTGGCGCCATCTACCAAGATCACGGTGCACGACTCGACACCATCGAGGCGGGAGTATCTGATCGTGGCGGTGCAAACAATCTCATCGCTCCGGGAAACATTATTTCCAAGCACTGTCCGGGTGAAGTTACCAGTGGTTTTCTCGTTAACTTTGAAAAAGTTGATATCGCTGAACTTGCCAGGCAATACCCAGAAACATTTGAAAGAAGATATGATGCAGGTTCTGGTGTGAGTATCTACAATTATATCGTCGAGGAATAGAAAGCAAACTGCTGTGGAGGGCATGACGACTGCGGTAGGTGACTTGCTAGATGCGGGTCACCTACTTGCTGGTACGGTAGTCTTACAGGCTCTCTGGTTTTTGTGCCACGATCAGTTGAAGAGTTTTCTCCACGATAACCAAGTTACAGGTTAGGCCGACGCTTGACAGCAAGCGAGTTATCTCTTGGGGTGAGTAGAATCTTACGTCTCCTGCGGGAGACAGTTTGACGAGTGGATTAAACAGCACCCGAAGCAACGCCGGGTAATACACATCAGCAATGTAGAGGCTGCCGCCCGGAGCGAGAACGCGGGAGACCTCTCGTGCAAATGCCTTCGCATTGGGAAAGTGGTGGAAGGCCGTACAAACGGTAATCACGTCAAAGAACGCATCATCGAAGGGCAAGTCATCACAAGTCGCTCGGTGAAACCCCATGCCAGGGTTTGCCAAGCGCGCGGTTTCTACCATGTTTTCAGAGATGTCAACGCCAAAGCCCTCAAAGCTCTGCCATTCGCTCAGCATGTGCAAGAGGCGGCCGCTTCCGCAGGCGATGTCTAATACGCGTCCACCCGCAGGTATCTCAATAGCATCAGCTAACCTGCGGTTGTATTGATAGGTGAAGTGCCCTTCTGCGCTGTCGTCATAATCTGCTGCGGCTTGGTTGTAGGTATCTCGAGAGCGCTGCTCAAACTTGTTCATGGGTGTCCCAACAAGAAATAATCTGACTTCTACTGACGTATGGTTAAGAATAATTCTGTTCAGAATGAGTATAGTCTTTGAAGGCAGTGCGCGGCTTCGTGGAATCAGATTTCTGCAACTGGACAAAGCCTGTGTGGTTGCCTAGAATACCCTCATGATTGATTCAAATTCCCTTATGCAGGTTGGTTTTGTTCTGGCGATTGTTGCAGCATCGGCTGTAATTGTCTTTTTGATATTCTTCCTGAGCTGGCGACGCAAAGGTGTTCGTCTACGACAGGATCTTGAAAACGCTTTCGGTACGATTCCCCGGAAGGATCCCGAGTTTGCGAGTGTGCGCCGTTACTGGGATGGATACAAACCGAGTATTTCGACAAAGCGCTGCATTGATGATCGCACATGGGACGATCTTGAAATGGACGAGATATTTGCAAGAATCGATGCTTGCCAGACTTCTGTGGGCGAGGAATGTCTGTATGCAAAGCTCCATGAACTTTCTTGCGAAGAAGATCTCATATCGCGTGAGCCTTTTCTCGACTATCTGGCTTCCCATCCAAAAATTCGGCTTGAAATTTCTTTTCTCCTCTCAAAGATGGGAAAGTCAAACTACAACAGTCTTTATCGACTTAACTTCGGTGTGGTCCCTCTGAAACTTCACTTTTCGTTTATCTACCCGATACTTGCGTGTTTGCCGCTCTTGTTTCTTATACTCTGTTTCTTTAACTCAAGGATTGGTATTACTGGAGTGTTGCTCAGCAGTATTTTCAACGGTTTTATCCATTATTACAGCGAGAGACAAACCGATCGCTTCCTTTCCGTCATCTCCTATTTCTCCACGATGCTTTGGAGTACTAAACGGTTACTCGCACTCATCGCGCCTATGAAAGAGACAGAACCGGCACTCAATGATCAGATTATTAAGGATCTAGAACAGGGGTATGAGGTTTTTAAAAGCATACGAAGCGCTCTTGCGGTTTCTACGCGACGTGCTCTTCTATTTTCAGATTTCGATATCATTCAGGAGTTCTATCAGATCATTTTTCTTGCACGTGTGAGAAAATATAACCGCTCAGTTACGGTTATCGATAGCAACCGAGAGACCTTTCGTATCTTGTACCGGGCTTTTGGAGAGATAGACGCGGCGATTTCTCTCCTGTCCTTTAGACAGAGCCTGACGAGTTCATGTATTCCAGAATTCTCAGATGTAAGCGAACTTGACCTGCTCGACGTGTACCACCCTTTGATACCAGATCCTGTCACCAATACGCTGTCCTTCAAGCGTGATTGTCTCATATCGGGGTCTAATGCCTCCGGCAAGTCTACGTTCTTGAAGACCGTAGCTATCAATGCTATTCTCGCTCAGACCATTCACACGTGTACGGCACGGGGGGTTAGGATGCGTCCCGCTCATGTTGTTACCTCAATGGCGACGCATGACAGCATAGTTGACGGTGAAAGTTACTTTATTGCTGAAATTAGGTCGCTCAAGCGTCTGATTGCTCAAATGGAAGATACGTTTAGTATCTGTGTCATAGATGAAATATTGAAAGGAACCAATACAGTCGAGCGCATTGCTGCATCTACTGCAGTGCTACGTGAGTGTGCGCAGGTCGAAAGTCTTTGTCTCGTTGCCACACATGACATAGAGTTGACAGCAATTCTTGAAGATGATTTTGATAATCTTCACTTCGAAGAGCAAATAACTGATGAAAGAATTGTATTTGACTATAAGGTGAAGCAGGGTCCGTCCAATACCAGAAATGCTATTGCCTTGCTTGAGGCGGAAGGTTTTGACGAAAACCTTGTGCGCACCGCACGCGATGTTGTAGCAAAGTATGAACAAGAAGGAAGATGGGTATAAGGTTTAGCTGCGTCACCGTGTGCAGCACACGGTTTTTAATGGGGACAGCGCCAGCGAATCAATAACGATGACAACATACGATGCAGATAAGCGATATGAGCTTCAAGCGTAACAACAGGAGGGTGTAAACGTGATACTGGACATTCCAGGTTATCGGCTTCTTACCATAGAACATGTTGTCATGGATTTCAACGGAACCGTTGCTGTTGACGGCATTATGAGAGAGAGCGTTAAAGAGCGCATAATCAAAGTTGCGGAGCATTTTCAAGTATATGTTATTACCTCTGATACGCAGGGCAGCGCTGCGAGAGAGCTGGAGGGATTGCCGGTTACGCTAAAAATTTTCAACAACTCTAACGCCGGCGAGTGCAAACGAGCGTTTGTTGACGAACTTGGTGGCGAGCATTGCGTTTGTATAGGAAATGGGAATAATGACCGACTCATGTTTCAAGCTGCCTCGTTATCAATCGGAGTACTTGAGGCCGAAGGGTTATACGCACCCATCATTTCGCAGGTTGATCTTCTGGTTACATCAAGTGAAGACGCGTTGGATTTACTGCTCGATGAGAAACGTCTCATCTCAGGCTTGAGAGGGTAGCGCCTTGCGCACCGAGTGATTTCCATAGCTCACTGTCTTTCATATATCCGTAGGCCTCTTCATCTTTGAACGCATGCAACAAGTCATCTCGAAGTCGTGTGGCAAACGCGCCATCAACGGCTTTAAGAGCCATATGTTGGTAAAGACTTGACTGGGTAAATGCCTGAATGGTTTCGATGTTCTCAAGCATTGCTTTTGCAATCTGCTCTGTCTGGGCAACGTTTTGTTCCCATGTGGCCGTCTCAAGCCCGACCGATACCTCATGGTAGATTCCCATTTCAAAAGCAGCGGCTAGCGCGGCCTCAAGCTCCACTAGCTTATGCGCCATGGCGTGATCATCATCAGCCATGTAGAGAATTCTCAGATCATTCAGCACCGCCTGAAGGCGCTGGTATCCGCTAAACATCAGCTGCTCATATGCCTGATATGCTTCGTGCTTCTTTCCGGTTTCGCTGTAGATCAGCGCCTGTAATCTCTGGCGTTCCGGATTTTCATTGGACAGATAAGACAGATAGTCTTGCGCCTTGCTGTACTGCTTCTTTCGAAGATGTGCATAAAAGAGAGATTCTGCTGCTGCATTGCGTATTTTTTCATCATCTTGGTTTAAACAGTGGCTGTACCATTCATTGATGGTGTCTTCATACTCATCCTTGTCAGGAAGGTCTAACGCCATTCTCCGCGCATCGAGTACGACTGCCGCTTGCCACGCAAGTTGCTTGCAATTAGGATATTCGTTCAGTTTCTTCTGTACGGCGACAAACATGTCCTTATAAGGTGTTTCGTTTAGCGCGTTGTCTATCTCGCGAATATAATGAGCAATTTCTTCATCAGTTAAATCATCGTGAAACGAAAGTAAGGTATCTGTCGATATGCCAAACAAGCGCGCGATGGGAGCGAGCAGGGCAATATCGGGTTGCGTATTGCCGTTTTCCCATTTATTCACGGCAGGTGTGGTTACTCCCAGACGACGCGCTACTTCCTTCTGCGTCAAGCCGGATTCTTTACGATGTGTTCGTATGACCTTACCAATCATCATGTTGTGTGTTCCTATCTCTGAGGAAGCAAAATCTGTACATAGGATAACTCAGAGCGACCAAAAATGTTATTGAGTATCTGTTAAGTGTGAGGAAAAAAATATAACCATGGCTCAATAAACTGCAGCCATGGTTAACACAAAAATACCGTTCTACATCAAACTTGTTTAGTACTAAATTTTCCTCCCAATATAGAAGGCATAGCCGTAATAGTGCCCGTATTGAGCATACAGATCGTCCTCATGTTTCATGAATGCAAGAAAATTTTCAACAGTTTTATTTCCCGCGTGCTGTTCTAGGAATTCTTCACGTCTGGCTCGTTGTGGCGCAAAGTAGTTCTCGGTCCAGTTGCTAGCGGGGAGGGTAAACACGGCTACTGGCATATAGCCGGCTGCTTGCATGGTCAAAATGTTTTGCCCTATGGTGCCGATCTCGGGGACTGCGTCAACCCACCACTTCTCAATTTCAGCAGGGCGTTCGTTGGTAAACCAAGATTCGTAGGTCACGGCGATATAACCATCTTGCTTGAGGAAGTTTTTCCAATAGTTTAGGCCTGCTGCAAATCCTATATTGCCGATGGCACCCTCAGACCATATAAGATCAAACTCATCCTCTTCAAATGGTAGGTCACTCATTGAGCCTACAATGCCCTTGACTCTCTGCTGTACGCCCAGTGCTTCAGCGGTTGCGTTAAGTTTATCAATCGAGCCTGTGTAGAGGTCGAGAGCGGTGATGGCCGCTTCAGTATTCTGTGCTAAGACCATGGTCTGAAACCCTGTGCCACAGCCAAGATCGGCTATGTTTGTCTTGCTCGAAAGGTTATCGATAAAGCTCAGGGCTCGGATGGTTTCTTCAGCGCCACCGGGTCCTTGTCGTTCAAGTTCGACAAAGAACTCATTGATAAGGTCAAAGTCAAATGCGTGGTTGGTCGGTTTTTCCATGGGTTATAATTCCTGTCTTTTCAGTGCCTTGTCAGTCTGTAAGGCGGTGTGTGCTTCTATAAATTTTTCAACATGTGTTGCCAGTAGATCTGCCGTTTCCTGAGTGCTATATCCTGCGTCTGAAAGGCTTAACAGCAAATAAAATGGTGCATAAAACTCAAGTGCCAACTGTTTCGGGTTAGCTGATACCCATACACCTTGGCTCATCATTTCGCGGAACAGATCTTCCATGTAACATACTGGGCCGCTTGTCAGGCACTTCTCGTACAGGTCTGCCATTTCAGGATCTCGATACTGCTCAAGCGTCAGTAACTTGCGAAAATCGCATCCAAACTCATCCGTAGTCCAAAATTCAAATTGGCTGGTAATAAAGGTTCGGATGTTTTCTACGGAAGTTTTGCCGTAATCATCGGGCTGTACATCGAAGGTCGTTTCCGGAACCTGATGTTCTCGTGCACGTTCAGCATCAAGTTCAAACATACGCTTCACGATGGAATCAAAAATGTCTCTTTTGTCCGTATAGTGTTTGTATAAGGCACTCTTGGTCATCCCCAGTTGTCCGGCAATAGAGCTTACAGAGACTGCCGCATAGCCATCGCGGGCAAACAGAGCAAGAGCCGTATGCAAGATATTTTCTTTGGTATTGTTCATAGCGCCTCTTGTTTCAGAAAGTGAACGATCGTTTACATATTCATAATAGTGAACGATCGTTCACAAGTCAAGGGGAGAGGCTGTGAAGCTATGCCGAAAATAAACACTTTGCTCCGTTGTCATCAACCCAACATGTGAACATCTGCGGGTCTCACTATGGCGCCATAAAGATAGTCATCTGCCACACGTAGCATATGTTCTCGTAGTTCTTCTGCCGGGACTTCAGTATTGCCTTTGACCCAGTCAAACCCTTGTAGCCAATCGATGATCATCATCACGATAATTCCCTGGCAGTGAATTGAGATATCCGTTGCACGTGGTCCTGTGATTCCATGTTGCTTAAGCTCAGGAAGCACGAGAGCATCTATGCCATCGCGCGCTTCTCCGAAGATGGCACTGCGCAGAAGAGGCCTGCCTCCTGAATCTAGAATAGTTCGCAGCGCATGTTTGTTGCGGTCGAGCACCGTCATGATATGTGTCAGAACTTCGCGTGTGCTTGCGCCGTGGTGTGCTTCTTTCAGCGATGGCAGTATTGATTGAGCAAACGCGAATCTCACCAATGCATAGATATCCTCGAAGTAGTAGTAGAACGTTTGACGATCAACGTCACAGGTGTTAGTTATCATGCGTATCGATATCGATTCAATCGGATGCGTTTCCAAAAGATTGATAAGAGCTTCAGATAGATGCTGTTTAGTCTGATCACTTTGCTCCCGTTTTTTCATCTGTCAATTTCCCCTTCCACGCCATACAAAACAAGTACATCTGGCTAGTGTTTTCTGTCTTCTATACCGTTACAGTTTATTACATACAAGTGTATGGTAAAAAAGAAGTATAGGCAACACTGGCGTAGAAGGCTTAAACCAATACGCTAAAAGAAGGTGAGGATCATCGTGAAAATATTGAAGGAATCCTTTTCAGAACTCTTTCGCAATAAATTATCAGTTGCAGCGTTGATAGTTATTCCGTTGCTCATTGGATTTTTTAGCATATTCTATGTGAGCAGTTTCTACGATCCTTTTGAGAAGATGGAAAATCTGAAAGTTGCTATTGTCAACGAAGATACGGGCGTTGTCTTTGACGAGATAGAGAAAAATTATGGCGCAGCGTTGACGGAGTCCATCATGCAAAATGATTCCGTCACTTGGGTGCTCGAAGATGAAGCAGTGGTTGAATCCGGTCTTGAAAACTCAGACTACTATATGGCACTCATCATACCCGCCAACTTCTCCGCGCAGATAAGTGCAGGCGTATCAGGCAATGTACAGACGGCAGATTTGGTGTTCTGGCGAAATGCTCGTAAAAACTATCTCTTTGCTCAAATGAGCAGTCGTATCGAGATACAACTTGCTGAAATGGTCAATCAGAAGGTGAGCGCGCAGTACGTGCAAGTTCTCGAAGATGGAATCGCTACTGTGGCACAGGGAATGCAGGAGGCTTCTGACGGATCGTCTGCACTGGCAGAAGGGTCGGCATCACTAAGCGATGGACTGCATCAGGCGGTATCTGGTGCGCACGTTGTCGATGATGGAGCAACTTATCTAGCGGATGGATCTACGCTTCTCGCTTCAGGGACACATAGTCTTTCAGGGTATACGGGTTCACTTGCATCGGGTGCCGATGAAGTGGCATCTGGCTCTGCCGCGCTTTCATCAGGTACAGGCATGCTTGCGCAAGGTATGCAGACATTGCAGGGGGGATCAACGCAACTTGTTGAGAAGACACGAGCATTAAACTTGGGTATCGATACTGCTGCACGGAATATGACAACGGTTGCATCGGCGATTCAGGTGCTTAATACAACTTCAAACACCGTAACCACGGGACTTACGGAGCTTTCGCCAGATCTTGCTGCAGAAGCCTCAGATCTCTCTGCTCTTTCAGGAGCACTTGACGGTGCCGATGATCTGATAGGTGATGCTGACACTCCGGGAACCTTGCGTTATGCGACTGCTTCTGCGCAAACCTACATCGCCTCTGCGCGCCAAGCATGGTCGGGTGGGGGAAGCTATAAGGGTAAGACGGTAGGCGAGTGGCTATCATTGGCGGCAGGTGTGATGGAGAGTGTTGATACAGGGCTTCAAACTACGAAAACTACACTCGACGCAGCAGTTGAGGAGACGGCACATACAAGCTCAGATCTTTCCGATGCCGTTGCGCTCATCGGAAAGACTGATACTCCGGGGCATACGCTTGCCTATACTTCAAGTCAAGTTACAGCGGGACTGGGAACGTTGTATACAACATTTATAGATTTGCAGACGGGTGTGACGGGTTTGCGCGATGGCTCAAAGCTATTGGCTACCACGATGCAAGACTTTGCTGATGGTATCGCACAAGCAAGCGACAGTACTCAAGCTATTGCTACGGGGGCAACAACGGTTGCTACAGGAGCTTCAACCGTTTCAAGCGGGGCAGTTGCTTTGCAGAGTGGCGCCGAGGCTCTTGATGAAGGAGCCCAAGCACTTGCAGACGGAACATCCCAGCTGAGCTCATCGCTTCCCTTGTTAGTTTCAGGCTTGACATCTGCAAGCGACGGTGCCCAGTCGATTTCAGACGGAGCGATAATGTTGAGCACTGGTCTTGCAGATGGAGTTCATGACATCAACGACAATTTGCCGGCAGATACTGAAGCATTCGCGGAATATGTGGCGCAGCCAGTCAACGTTTCAGAGGAGACCTATGGCGATCTTGAACATTTTGGTCAGGGCTTTATTCCCTTCTTCATGACGATGGCACTTTGGCTGGGATCTCTCATGATATTTTTTGTGGCGAGTCCGTTTCCCGAAAGTGGACTCAGCGTCAGTCGTTTTCATGTCGTATTAGGGCGCTTTCCTCTGTATATGCTATTTGGCATCATTGAAGTCATTGCGGTATTTTTGGCAGGATTATCGCTGGGCATTCCGATGCTCAATGAACTGATGCTTTTGGTGGTGTTGATTATAACCTCGATGGTATTCATCGCTATCATGCAGAATTTGAATTTACTATTTGGGTTGTTTGGTAAAGTGTTGATCATTTTTTTGATGATCATCCAGTTGGCTGGGGCGTCCGGTACGTTGCCTGTGGAATTAAGTTCCTCATTTCTGATAGGTATTACTCAATGGCTTCCCTTCAGATATAGCATTGACGCGATTCGGGAAATCATGAGTGGCAAAAACATGGCAACAGTATGGACCGACATGGGAACGCTTGTGCTTTTTGGATTAGGAGCCTTGGTACTTACTTTGTTTTTGTATCCGCTGGGAAAAAAGATAGAGGAACGGGCGCGCCAAAAAGAGATCGAGAAGGTCGCTGGATATACCGCTACGGCCCCCTAGAACTGTCTCTGTAAAGGCATCCATGGATATATGAGCAATGGTCCGCATAAATGAGGTATCAAAGCCTATGATTTGTCTGACGAGTCAAGTGCTTCTTTCTGCTCTCTCCAAGCTCTTTCTGACTCAGCCCTCATTTCATCGGTGAACTCTAGGCCGCATTGAGTGCAGTGCTGAAATCTGAGAAAATTTCTGTAGCCACAGGCAGGACATTCAATGAGCTTATGTTTACAGCGTTCGCACAGGGGAGTGCATCTCCAACAGCCCATAGTCTGACTCTCCTCATCCATCAAGTAACAGCAGCGAGTCTGTCTTATGCTAACGGCAGACTCGCTGCTGAGAATCCATTAGGGAAGGAACAGATACGCTTTTTCGCCCTTCTCATTCAATACTTGCGACAGCTCATCCACGGTACCAAATTTCAAGCATTGTCCTAGGCACGTGAAAACACAAGGCGGATCCCCTCCGCTCTCTTTGATTCTTTCTGCGCAGAGATCGCAAAAGCTGGTAAGAACAGGAATGTAATTCCACTCAAACTTCTCATTTCCCAACTCGACAGGGCCAACTTCCAACAATTTGATGCCATAGAGTTCTTGCTCCACACTGAAGTTTTTTTCATTCTTGCAGGCAAGCTCGCAGCTATGACAGCCAGAGCACCATTTATAATCAACCAGTAGACCGTACGTAGACATACTCAACCTCCTTCGATAGCATACGGATTCGTTTAGTCTTCAGCCTTATAGACATTGCATATGACACCCTTATAGGGTGCGCCGAAGCCCATCTTACCGATGTCATGGTGCGGTATAAGGTTGTTGATATTTGATTTCCATACTCCAAAGAGGCTTGGCTCTTCAGGGTCTTCTTCCGGATACCACCAACCGTGTGCAGCTGAAATCACGCGGGGGCTGACCGTTGGGGTAACCTTGGCAACTTCCTTACATTTACCGAACATATTCTCTAGGTAGCACCAGTCGCCATTCTTGATACCCAGTTTTTCAGCGGTTTCCGGGTGAATCTCAAACTCTGCATATTTGTCGATCTTACGCAGCGTTGGTAGCTGCCTATGCTCAGAGTGAAACGAAGTATAGTGTCTTGCCCCGGTGGTCAGTATGTAGGGATACTTCTCAGCCATTTCCGGTTTGCTATAAGGACTGTAATGCGGTTCCTCGTAGTAGGGCAATGGGTCTTCGCCATACGACTCATACACCGTTGAATAGAGCTCAAGTTTTCCGGTCGGTGTGTTAAAGCCGGGTTGACCATCTGGGCGCGCGTCGCCCGTTTCGTACTTGCGATACTTGATCTTGTCGGGCATGTACACGACTCGCTCTTTAAGATCTTCATACTTTGTAAGCTCGGGGTAAGAAGCCAGATTCTGATATAGATACTCATAAAGGTTGTTGAACGGAAGCTGGGCTTCAGGATTCATGAGCTTTACGATATCGGTCGCGATATCGAACTCAGGACGTGCTTCTCCCACTTCGACTGCCTTGTTAATGGCACCTACGAAGTTTGGAGAGAATCCACTGGTGGGAATAACATAGGCATCATGTTCGGTGAATGTTGCCAGAGGCAATACCACATCGGCAAATGCCATGGACATCGGATTATGGAAGGTGTCCGTGAATACCACAAAGTCCATCTTTTGCAGAGCCTTGTGCCAGCGCGTGGGTTGTGCCGAATTTGTTGGAGCAATGACGTTGCTGTTGCTGACAAATGCCATGCGTATTGGATAGGGCTCGTCTGATTCAAGTGCATCAAGTAAGCAGTCGGGATGGGCGGTATCAGTAGACATCTCGGTGAACGGATAGTCAAAAAGGCCGATGCGCTTGACGTAAGATTCTTCAGGAATGAAGTCTTTGTAGAAGCCTACTGCTGAAACGACATGCCAGTCCTTGATACCGAGCACTGCGCCACCGGGAATATCGAGGTTACCCGTGATCGCAGCAAGTGCGATGTAGCATTGAGCGGCTTGGATACCGTTGACGTTCTGGTCAAATGCAACACCCCATGTGAAGTCAACGGGGTGGGCTTTTGCGATGATTCGCGCAGTATTTATAATCTGCTCTTCGGGCACCCAGGTGATTTCTGAGGCCCACTGTGGCGTATGACCATCAAGGATTCTCGCCGCAAACTCATCCCACTTATATACCCACTTATCAACAAAATCATGGTCGTAGAGGTCTTCGCTGATGATGACATAGAGCAAGCCCATAGCAAGAGCAGTGTCGGTTCCGGGGCGAAGTCTAAGAACCGTTTCGGCTCGTGAGCCAAGCCATGTCATGCGCGGGTCAACATGGATGAGTTTGGTCCCGCGTTTCATGAGGTCTATGACGGCGTGACCGAAAAGACCGTCAGGGTTTGATTTCAGAGGTTCTTTGCCCCATACGACGATGTATTCGGGTACTTCAAAGCGTGGGTCATCATAGCGCTTTGCCAATGCTGCAGCATAATCCATTTCAGTCCACCAAGCACCCATGATGTAGTTACAGACAGCACTGCGCGGTCCAAAGCAAGACCAGCCACTTTGCGTATAGGCGAAGTTTGGTGTCTGAAAGGCGACATCGCTGAGGAGATGGGACAAACGTACGCCCCAACGTCCGGTTCCGGTGTATACGACAACGCTTTCCTTGCCGTATTTGTCCCAGATCTTATGCGTTTCATCATAGATGATCCGATAGGCTTCTTCCCAGCTGATCCGCTCAAACTTATTCTTGCCGCGATCCTCTTTTGCTCGTTTCATCGGATACAGAAGACGATCAGGATGATTCACGTACTCAATAACATCAAGACATCTGACACATAGACGTCCCTGCGTCACGGGATGTTCGGGATCTCCCTCGACCTTAACCAGTTTTCCGTCTTTCACGAACAGACGGATTCCACAGCCGACCCCATGACATCCTGGAGGCGACCAAGCACACGTTCGTATGATTTCCGTACCGTCTTCCTGCGTTGTTTTCCAAGGTGTGGTCATTGTTCCTCTCTTCTCCTTGTAACAATAATGCCTCTGTACAATCAACAACATGGATTCGGTATTCTTTTGAAAAACGTTCTTCCTATTTGTTATCTTCGATGGGCACCGCAGGTGAAGGCGCAGCTACTGGTTTGGGGCTCGCCGGTGCCCCCGGAGCTTTTGGCACATGTGGGATTCCTGGAACTCCCGGCTCCGATACGGTGTTGGTTTGTGTAACAGGCGCCTGGGGGTCAGGAAGCGTTTTTGCGGCAAACGCCACCCCGCATTTTAAGCATTTTGTCAGTCCGGGCTTGTTCATGAAGCCGCACTCCGGACACTTTGTGGGAAGTTCTGATGTTGTAGATGGTCTGAAACACATGTTTCCTTCTTTCCTCATCGCGTAAAAAATAAAACTGATATCACCGCCTTTTCATTATTTTGCTATTCACTTTTTCTTGTTGTTAGAATACGCACACCATGAATGTTGCTGACAAACTCGAAAGGAAATATCTGTATCGCAGCTCTGAAGGATATGCGCTGGATACCCCTATATAATCGCTTCTAATAATCTGAAGCTAAAGATGATAATTTGTTGCCGACCGAAAACGAAAACTGACCATTGGTCAGTTTTCGTTTTCGGTCGGCAATCGATTCCTCTCTTCATCTCCGAGCTGTCGGGGGTAATCATATACATGGATGTATTGAATCTCAGATTCCTCGTGTGTTTTCAGCTGAGGGTTCTGGTGTTCGCAGTAAAAAGAAGGTTGAAACAGAAGAACGGAGAGGAAACGTATGGGAGAAATAGAGAAGAACCGTCATATTTCCCGATGTAGTGAGTTAGTTTCGTTCTGCACGGGATGCGAGAGTTGCGCATTGGTATGTGGCCTGTTTCACGAGGGATACGCCAGCCCCCGTGCACGGAGAATATTGATTGACCGTAATGACATCACATGTCGTCATACGATTTACACCTGCCAAAATTGTGTTGACTCACCGTGCTACGAGGCGTGTCCGCTCAAGGATGAGGCGATGTGCTACGACGAAGATCTCCAGGTTGCATATGTCAATGAAGAGAAATGCATAGGATGCAATCTATGTGTTGAGGCGTGCATATTCGACCCTCCGAGGATCATGCTCAATCATGACAATAAAGCAGCTAAATGTGATCTTTGCAGAGAACGCGAAGAAGGTCCTGCGTGTATTGAGTATTGCCAACCTATGGTGCTGGGATTCAGCGGAGAACCAGTACCTGATGCAGAAGGAGGTGCGCTCTATGAGTGAAACCAAAACACTTCCTTATGGGTATGTGGGAAAGATTGCCCGGGTTAACCTCACGGATCAGTCGTTCGGCACGCTGGAGACTTCCGATTATGCTCCAGAATTTATTGGTGGTCGTGCTATTGCGAACAAGATTTTTTGGGATGAAGTAGAACCGGGGGTGGGCCCGTTTGACCCGGATAACATGCTGATACTCATGACTGGTCCCACATGCGGTACCGGTCTTCCGACGGGTGATCGTACTGCGATGACAGGCATTGCTGCAAACAATATACCTAATCAGTATTGTTGGGGTAGCATAGGGGGTGTGCTTCCCTCGCGTCTGAAATACGCCGGTTTTGATGGCGTTATCATCGAAGGCAAGGCCGACAAACCTTCTGTTGTCATCATTGACGATGGCACAGTACGTTTTGAATCTGCGGAAGATCTCTGGGGTAAACTCGTTCATGAAACCCAAGAAGCAATATGGGAACGCTATGGTAAAGATTTTGAAAGCTTGGTCATCGGTCCTGCGGGCGAACATCTGGTACGTATCGCAAGTCTTACCAATGGAAACGACAGCGCATTCGCAAAATCCGGTTTTGGTGCGGTATTTGGGTCGAAAAATCTCAAGGCACTCATTGTTCGCGGCACAGGTATTGTCACTCCTGCAGATATCGATCACATCATGAAATTGCGTAAAACGGCAGGAGCACCGCTCAAGAAACTCAATCCGCTTGTTTACGACACGGAGTTTTTCCATCCACCGGCCGGCCTAACCTTTCATATCCCGCAAGGCAGATGGGGAACTCATATTGCCTGCTCGCCGGGATGCAATCAGCGCTGTGTGCAGTTGGATGTTGACGGGAAGTCGGCGTTTCCGGAGATGTACGATACAGCTACGTTGATGAACAAGTGCATCGATTCTTCGTATCTGATGAAAGACTGTGGCTGGGCGCCACGCCGTTCTGTTCATACCAAGAAGAGCTTCGTGTACAACTGCTCAGGCTTAAGTGACACCGTGGCTCAGAAAAGTCCCGTGAAGAGACCTGACAGTTCGCAGACAGATCCTATAGCTCCTTGCTCAGATGCGTATGCGGCTGATAGCGATGAGGTGGATCCCGATTATGTGCCACGACTCGATGATGCACGAGTAGGCAACAATCTGAATCTCTATGATTACGATTATGATCGCTATCATGTAACAAATGGGCTTTGTACTGAACTCGGCATTGACCGGTGGGATGTCTCTGTATGGTTGATTCCATGGCTCGTTATGGGCAAGAGGGTAGGCCTGCTGAAGGAAGAGGATTTTGATGGACTCTCTCTTGACCCGATTTCAGAAGACCTGCTTCATCAACTTCTACTCGACATTGCCTATCGTCGTGGCCGTTGGGGTTCATTGTTTGCCGAAGGCGTTCAGCGCGCTTTAGCTGAACTTGGCCCCGAGTACTCTGAGACTGAGTATCACTTTATGTCGAGTTATAAAGAAGGCTTGGAGTTAAATATTCCCATCAGTTTTGCATCATCGTGGGGACACAGCTTCCACTGGCAAGGCAGGGGATATCAAGGTGCGGGCGATATAGTTCAGTGGTTGCCTGCCACATTGAAACTCATGATCAATACGCGCGATGCCCAGACAAACGGTCATATGCACATGAAGGTCGATACTTGGCTTAAGGGGTTTGAAGATACCTATCATAATCCTGTTATTGCTCAGATCACGGTCGACTCTGATAGAGATTCTGAATACAAAGAGTCTGTATGCACCTGCGAACGTATGACACCAAATCCGTTCTGGCCAGAATTGGAAAGCGAGCTGTTCAATGCGGCGACAGGTCTCGGTTTTACCAAAGAGGAACTTGAAGAGCACGCTATTCGATCGCTGCTCTTGTTCCGCGCCATTGAGATCAGAAACCATGATCGTACCCGCGAAATGGAAGTCAAGGAAGCTTGGCGTCCTCTCCAGTATCCTGACTGCGAAGGTACCACGACATCGTGGGAAGAATTTAACGATCTTGTTGATGTTTTTTACGACTACTGCGGCTGGGACAGAAAGACTGGTTGGCCTACTCGTGCATGTTACGAGAAGTACGGGCTCGGTTATGTCGCAGACGAAATGGAAACAGTCGGTAAACTACCTGATTCGCAAGACTGAGGGATAGGTAATAAGCTCTTCATAGGACGACTTATGAGATCAGATATGCAGGAGAGGAGATTTCTATGTCTATAGCGGTAAAGGGTTTAGATCATATCGCATACAGCGTCAATAGTCTGGACGAGACGAAAGAATGGTATCAGCGCGTCTTTGATATTCCCGTCATCGAAGACTATGATCCAACCTCATGTGAAAGACATCTCAGTATGCAATTTCCTGATTTTGAGATTGAGTTTTTTGAGTATACGGACGATTCGAAAAGCGACTTTCCGACGTTTGATCTTCCTGAAGATCACTATAACCACCGCGAGAAACGTCAGTGGCACTTCTCACTCGAGGTTGCAGATCTTGAGGAGGCAGAAAAGCAGTGTCGAGAACTAGGGTTGGAGATAATCGCGGTATTTGATAATAGTTGTTTCTTTATCATGGATCCGAACAATAAACTGGTTGAACTCAAACAGATCGTATTTGAGTAAGTTATTGCATCGCTTGGTTGTATCGCATCAACAAAACGTCCGGGGTAACCCGGACGTTTTGTTGATATGTCTTCATGTCTTTGGTGTTCATGTTATTGAAGAATTAAGAACTCAAGGTGTGAGCTGGCTGAATGCACAGCCCTCCTATTTGTTGAGCTCGCGATCAAGTTCCTCGACACGAGTTTTTGCGATTGCTTCTAATTCTTCTTGAGACAAGTCGTGAGCTTCTCCACCAGTACACAGCGCTTCAATGTTTGAGATCACGTTGTAGCTCAATTGATCCATACCCGTCTCTCCCGTCAAGCGCAGCATAAACATAGTAATTGCGCCGCCGCGGATCGTCGTTGTTAGCGTTATTTCGGTTCCCTCTTCTGCGGGTGTTGCCTTCAGAAATGTCGTATCAACGGTTCTGCGTTTCATGGAGTTATGCATCACGACTTCAGCGGTGTGGTTTGCTTCGTCAAAGGAGGTCTCACAGGTCACGTGCTTACCTTGCAACTCACCTACCCAAGCGCTATCGCTTGTGCGCTTGATAGTCCGCCAGCCATCTGTGATAGAGAGGTCAGCAGTGCGATGCATGACGGCCCAGACATCGTCAAGAGGACAGGGTATCGTTTTGCTGACTGTTTTGACTACTTCGCTCATGGGGCATCCTTCTAAGTTTCCCTGCGGTTAACTTTTTCAACTGAAATCAACTACAAATCCATTGTTTCATTCTGTCGATAATCTTACACTAGTTTCGAGAGGTGATTGAAATGAATGGTATTCATATTGGGACGACTCTGGTAAGAAAACGCAAAGAAAAAAATATTACACAGGAAGAATTAGCCCACTATCTCGGCGTATCAAAGGCATCAGTCTCAAAATGGGAGACGGGAGCCAGCTATCCCGACATTGCTTTTCTGCCTCAGCTTGCTACTTACTTTGATATCAGCATCGATGATCTTATGAACTACAACCCGCAGATGAACAAAGAGGAGATTCGCTCTCTCTACAATCGTCTTACTGACCAGGTAACTGAACGCCCTTTTGAGGATAGTCTTTCAGAGTGCCACGAAATTATCAAAAAGTACTACACGTGTTATCCGTTGCTGCTTCAGATGGGACTCTTCCTGCTCAACAATCAAAGCTCTGCCCCAGACCCAGAGGGTCGCACGGCTCTACTCCACGAGGTTATTGCGCTGTTTAAACGCATACAGGATGAAAGTGGCGACGTGGCATTAGCGCAGCTTGCTCTTAAGCTTGAGGCCACCTGTTATCTTGCGCTCGGAGACGCAGACGCGACGCTTGTGTTATTGGAAAATCTTATCAATGAGATAGAAATGCCGCCGGGAATCCTTGCTGCTTCTGCCCATCAGATGAAAGGTGATACAGTTGAGGCCAAGCGCATTATACAGATTGGGCTCTTCCAGAATCTCGTGGTGCACTTCAATTATCTTCTCAATTATCTAGCGATGACCATTGATGATACCGAAGCGTTTAATGAAACGGTGAAACGCGCTCAGTCAGTGGCTTCCATCTACGATCTTTCGCATCTGCACCCCTACCTGCAGATGACATTTGACCTTACGTGCGCTGGTGCCTATGCCATGCGTGACGAAGAGGATAACTGTCTCGACGCTTTGGAGCGATTCGTGAAGGATTTAGCCTCCTGCGCTGAGCCGTCTGATCTTCATGGCGACGCATACTTCAGTCTAATAGACCCGTGGCTCAAAGACTTAGACACGGGAGCTCAGATTCCTCGTAACAAGTCGTTGGTAAAGAGTGATTTCGTCAATGCGGTTTCTCAAAATCCGGTTTTTGCGAAATTGGCTGACAATAAACGCTATCAGATGATACAAGCAAATCTCGGCAGGTTCAAAACCGACTAATACACCGTCTCTTGCTTTATAAACGCATTGCTTCAGGCAGTCTTACCGGCTGTCTTAGTATTCGACACCCTTGTAGAAAAGGATTCATCATGGAAAACATCACCAACTACCTGCCATTTCTTATTCCTCTTCTAATACTGCAGCTCGGGCTCGCTTTGACTGCCTTAGTCCACGTGATACGTCATCCTCAGTATCGCTTCGGCAACCGGCCTCTCTGGATTGTCATCGTCTTGCTCTTCTCGATTATTGGGCCGGTTGTCTACTTTGCATGGGGTCGGGGAGAGCAGTCATGACCGCTCTTGACATTGAGGGGCTTTCCAAAAGCTTTGGTGGGCACGCTGTCATCAATGAGCTTCAATTAAGCGTACCCGAGCATTCGATCTTTGGGTTTATCGGGCCTAACGGAGCGGGAAAGACTACGACCATGAAAATGGTTCTCGGACTTTTGAAGCCTGATCAGGGCAGTATACGGGTCTACGGAGAACAGGTGGTCTACGGTGCGACTAAAACGAACCGTCACATCGGCTATCTTCCGGATGTACCGGAATTCTATGGCTATATGAATTCGCGAGAATATTTGCGGTTGTGCGGCCAAATCACCGATATGCCCCGAGAAAGAATAGATTCTCGCAGTGGGGAATTGCTGGACTTGGTCGGTCTGAGTGACAACAAGCAGAAGATATCAGGATTCTCACGGGGGATGAAACAACGTCTCGGCATTGCACAGGCATTACTCAATGAACCACGTTTACTTCTTTGCGATGAGCCTACCTCAGCCCTTGACCCTTTGGGACGCAAGGAAATTCTTGAGATACTGTCGAAGATTCGCGGGCAAACCACCGTCATCTTCTCAACGCATGTGCTCTCTGATGTCGAGCGCATCTGTGATCGTATTGCGGTGCTCGATAAAGGCACGATTGTTCTCTCTGGTTTGCTTGATGATATCAAGGCGCGTCATAGGCGCCATGAGTATCTCGTTGAGTTTGCCTGCGAGGCTGATCTGCTGCGCTATAGCGCAGCATGGTCAAGGCAGCGGAGCTCTTCTTCTGTCACGCGCGCCGAGTGTACATTGACTATCGATTCTGACGATGGTTTGTTGCTTGTCGACGTGCTTGCTCAATTAAAGATTGCTCCTCGACGTTTTGAGGCGTTAGAACTCAGTCTTGAAGATCTGTTTATGGAGGTAGTGAAATGAAACACTATGGGGCCTTCGTAAAGAAGGAACTGTTGGAAGGGGCGCGTACCTATAAGCTCGTCATCTTTGTGGCGGTATTTCTGATATTTGGTATCATGAGCCCTCTTTTTGCAAAACTCACTCCGGAGTTTTTGTCTTCTTTTGCGGGTACGGGTATCACCATTCAGATGCCTGACCCGACAGCGCTCGACTCATGGGCACAGTTTTTCAAGAACGTCTCACAGATGGGCCTCATCATTGCAGTGATTCTCTATAGCGGCATTCTTTCTCAAGAGATCAGCCGAGGGACTCTCATTAATATGCTGACAAAAGGACTCTCTCGGACCGTTGTCATCTGCGCGAAGTATAGCGTGGCACTGATGGTTTGGTCGGTATCGTACGCACTCGGCGCTGTGGTTACCGGAGGGTATACCATCTATCTGTTCCCCGACAATAATGCGGCCAATCTACTCTTTGCTTTGTTTGCGCTCTGGTTGTTTGGCGTATTTCTTCTGTCACTTCTTATGCTGGCCGCATCAGCAACAAAAAGTAACTATGCGTGTTTACTGGCAACGGGACTGGCCGTTGTGATCATGATGATTATCTCTATCATTCCCGATACGCATAACTTCAATCCACTCAGTCTAGCATCAGATTCCACAGCTCTTATGACGAGCACTGCTTGTTCCTCTGATCTTATTCCCGCAGTAATCATTGCGTTATGTGGCTCATGTATGTGCGTGATAGGAGCAATCCTCGTATTTCGGAAACGCCAGCTATAGGATAACTATGAGCTTATAGGACGCTTGGGAGATCAGATGAAACGTTCTCCGGAAGAGGACTTGTCAACCGAGGGCCAACATCGGACAATACAGAGGAGGCAAGAAGGAAGAAGGCATACTATGAGTGTACCCGTGTTGTACTACTGGGCTCCCTGTACCACCTGCGAGCCGGTGGTACATTTTGCTGATGCCCACGGCATCGAGATCGACAAGCGCGATGTGGAGCAGCAGGCTCCTTACGACGAACTTCTTGCTCTTGGTGGCGATGCCAATGCCATTCCCTATTTGAGCGTAGATGGTGAGCTCATCAATGGTGTCGATGCCTGTATTGCCTATCTTATGCAACACTACGCATAATTTGATTCTTTCTACTGAATTCTACGAGGCCATAGTTTCTGTTACCTGTAGATAACTCATGTTCATTTATGCCAAAACCTACTTCCTCCAGCAATGTAGACGCAATACTCAGCGTATCCTTGAATCAGAATAGTTTTGTAGGATGTAGACACTCGAATGACGAAATATAGTCACTGATAGCAAGGAATACCGGAATTGGGGAGACGCACAGCATAGATGATGAAGAGGGAATCTGACGGTAGCGCGGTGGAATCAGCGCATTTGTATCGTAATAAATGGCTTATATTTTTTACTATCGCGCTTATGGTTCTCATGTTTTGTCTTGATGGAACTATCGTAAATGTTGCTCTTCCCGAAATATCGCTTGCGTTGGGCGCCAGCGCTTCTCAAACAGAATTTGTTGTTTTCAGCTATTTGTTTACCAGCGTTTCTACCATATTGATTTTCGGACGCCTCGGCGATGTATGGGGAAAGACCCGTATTTTTAAAGCGGGTGTCATCGTTTTTACCCTTGGATCTTTACTGTGCGGTATGTGCACCACGCTGGTCCCTCTGGTTCTCTGTCGCATACTTCAGTCGCTGGGGGCTTCGGCCGCCCTTTCTACCAATCTTGGTATAATCACCCAGGTGTTTCCGAGCGAACAGCGGGGACGTGCGCTGGGTGTCATTGGGTCAACGGTTGCCATCGGTACCATGATAGGCCCTGCCGTTGGTGGGTTCATCGTAAGCATCTGGAGTTGGGAATACATATTTCTTATCAATATCCCCATCGGTTTGGTGGCCAGTATTATGTCTTTGTGGGTGCTTCGCATCAAGGATGATCATGTTGCACAGCGCATGGATATACCGGGTGCTCTGATGATTTTCATAGTGGCACTTTCGTTTTGCTTCATCATCGTTGTTGGTCAAGCCTATGGATTCATCAGCTTGCCTGCACTCATTGCAGGACTGTGTGCGCTTGCTCTGCTTGTCTGTTTCGTGCTAGTCGAAAAGCGTCAAGAGATGCCGTTGATAGACGTTACGATATTCAGCAACAAGATGCTGACTGTCAGTTTTGTCTGCTGCTTTCTCCTCTTTATGTGCAATAGTACGGTGTCTATCATAATGCCTCTGTATCTGGAAAACGCGCGAGGCTTTGGGCCGGATGTTGCCGGTTTGATACTGGCTCTTTCGCCCCTTATTATTGTTGTTCTCTCGCCGCTTTGCGGATATCTTTCAGACAAGATAGGCGCAAAGGTTCTTACGGCCGTCGGTCTATGCGTCTGTGCGACGGGTCTCGGGTTAATGGCTCTCCTCAACGGCACCTCTGAGATATCCTCTATTCTGATTGCAACGGGCGTGATGTCAGCTGGCTGGGCGCTGTTTCAGTCGCCAAATAACTCGCTTATCATGTCATTTGCTCCGCCTGAGCGTCTCGGTATCATCGGTGGTCTTACGGCATTTGTCCGAACCTCTGGCATGGCCATTGGTGTGTCGGTATCAACCTCTTTGTTGTTCACGGTTATGAGCGGCCGTGTTGGCTATCCTGTTTCTAACTATTTGCCTGAACAACCGGATGCGTTTTTCTTTGCATTTAGCGTTGTGTTCATGGTTTCGTGTGTTGTCAGTGTCCTAGGAGCCCTGCTGACGATTTGGCGTATTGTGGCAACGCGCCACAAGGCATCCTGAGCGAGATACTGCGACTTTCCGAGCCACGCGTATTCTTCAATGACATGAAAAGAGGGTCAACTCCTACCAGAGCGACCCTCTCTGGGTTTTTGCGATGTTCTTCTATTTCACGTCTATATAGCTGTTGGAAATATCGGTTGCACTGCCGTCTTTATTATATTGATAGAGACTTGCAGAAGCGGAGGGACCGGTGGTGATCACGGCAAAAGTACGCACCAAATTGGGATCCACGTTAAGATTGGCATCAATCCAAGTACCGTCGTTTACGTAATATCTTCCATCCCCAGAATCATGAAAATCGGGAATGTGCGTGTGTCCGAACACCACGACTTCAATGTCGCTGTTGGGATTTTCGAGATATTGTAGATTTGCCTGCTGGCGAAAATAGGTGGCACCTCCCGTGCCGGTAACCGCTTGAATAAAGGGGATTTTTACGGCGACATTGTTGATTTGCTGGCGCTCATCCCACGTGCGTTGGAAGTTGCGATACAGCGTAGGCGCAGAAATCGTGTTGTCATCCATGAGGCGAGGGCATATATCGTACTCTGAATATACGCCGTTCATGCCGGCAATGTGTGTCTGAAATATCTTTTCATCAAAGCCTACATTGGGCGTGTATTGGGTTAATAGTATGCTGGTCATGATCTTGTAATGCACATAGGCACCCATCTGATCGATATTAGATGAATCTGGCTGATTAACCTGGGGATAGTCGACCACGTTAGAGGGTCTACCTTCTGCGGACCATTCGGTGCCAAGCCGCGCATAGAAGTACCCGGGAGGCAAAAGTGTGTGGTCGTTACCCGCAAGTTCTCGGTTTGACACCGTGTCAGGGGCTGAGTAGGGATCGTAGCGATGACTGTGCTCAATAGCGATTTCCTTGCGATCTCCGGTGATGTAGACTCCCAGTCCTTCCGCGTCTCGTACTTGAACCAATCCGGGAATAGCTTCCGCGAGAACATCCTGCGTTAGTGTCATGTCATGGTTACCTATCACGTAGACAACCTTGATGCCTGCGGCGATAGCCTTATTCAGGGCATCAAAGACCTCTTGGTTGTTTTTGATGCACTGTCGGAAGAAGGCGGCTGAGTCGGTATGATCGGGGTAGCTGAGAGGAACAATCCATTCATCGAGAAAGTCACCCGCGATGACTAGTTCACGCACGTCGCCCACGCCGATAAGCTGATTGACGAAATCAGCGAAAAAGGGACGGTCGGTCACGTCTTGTGCAAAGCTATCGCTGATTCCGAAGTGTAGATCGCTTACGACGATTATCTTGTTGGCTGTCTCGTTTTTATTCCAAAGCACGTTTGTACCTTTCTCTTGCCCGTTGTTTGAGGGCTTCGATGGCGTGCTGCACGCTGATAGCCCCATAGTTGTTCCTAGTGCACAGACCCCTGCGGCCCCCATCATCCCGACGAAATCCCTGCGTTTTATCATATCGCTCATACTAGTATCCTTTCCTCCCCCCATTCTGTTATGCAAAAAATGCAAAAAAGAGCGAGGTAGTGCAGAGAATAATAGGCAAAACAATACATAATAATATAGACATATCAACTTTATCATTTGTATCTCTTCATTGTAGCGTACTGCAACGTTTATCTACTGCCGAGAAAATACATTTTGAATCTTGAGAAGGTTTGCAGTATCAACGTAGACTCTGAGCGATAGTAAAAAATTCTTGCAGAATATTCTGGCTTGACTATGGTACTGTACGGTAGTTCACAATTTATATGACACTCTTATGCGGCTTGAGCTTAGCATTAACCCCCTGCGGTTTTTCTACCGCTTTCGATCTGTCATGAATAGTGTGCTGTATCTCTTTAGTCACCCAAGCGTATACTTCAACGTTTTGAGTGGAGGGCCTCTCTGGGTGTTTACGCGCTCGATAGGCCTCAGAGCCAGATGTTTATAGTGGGATAATCGCGGAGAAGGTTGTAATGAATCGTACCGATAGTGGCTATGAAAAACTTTGGACACGTCCGTTTGCCGTAATACTTCTGGCAACGGTGACGGTGACTCTTGTCACGAATATGTTCAACTTGGGCATGACCTACTATGCGGACTTGATTCATGGGGGCATGGAGTTTGCAGGTGTTTCTGCAGGGGTGTTTTCCCTCGCATCATTTTTTTCGAAGCCTTTTGCCGCAACCATTGCCAACAAGTTTGACGAGGGAAAGATCATGGTCGTCACTGCTTTGTTGATTGCGGTTGCGGCGTACTCTCATGTATTCGTTGACACAATTCCCTGGTTGGTAGTGGCACGCTTGATTCACGGTGTTCTGTTTGGAATCTATGCAACGGCCGCGGGGGCTGCTGCAAACGCCATACTTCCGCGATCGCGTCTGTCTGAGGGGTTGGGATTTGTCTCGGTCACCTCAATGCTTGTGCCGGCAGCGGGGCCGACACTGTTTCTCGCTATCGTGCAAGAAGGGGATTTAAGCTCGTTTAACGGGCTGTTTGTGATTTCGGTGATAATCTGTGTAGCGACCGCTCTATTTGTCTTTTTCGGCATGCCGGTATTTGGTGCCCGTGACGTGCTGGGAAAGGCCAAAAAGAACGTTGCGGATAAGATCGAAAAAGAAGCGGGGGCGTCGTATGAGCCAGAAAAGCCCCTGCCCCGAACATATTTTGGGTTCGAGTTGAAAACACTGTTACCGACAGCTCTCCTGTGCCTGTTTTGCACGGCCTTCTCGTCGGTAAACTTCTTTCTTCCTGAATATGCCTTTGCATCTGACATCGGTGATATTGGCCCGGTTTATATCATCTTTGCTTCGGTTTCTCTTGCCTGCCGTTTTCTGGTGGGAAAGAAGTCTGACGCTCGTGGCCCGGATCGCTATATCTGCTGGGGCATACTCTGCTTAGCGCTTTCCTATATAGCTATTCCCTTGTGCCCTTCTGCAGTCTACCTCTATATTGTGGCTATTCCGCTGGGTATTGGCATGGGGCTGGTTGCACCGTTTTTGAACTATTACATTGTGAGGCGCTGCACAACAGCCCGACCCGGAAGTGCTTCGGCTGCGTATTATGCCGCGTATGACATTGGCTTTACTATAGGAGCGGTTTCGGCGGGATTGGTCATATCATCGTGGGGTTACACTGCCCTCTATATTGCCTGTGGGGTATTGTGCATAGGGGGATTCATTTTGTTTCGATTGTTGCTGGCAGGCGATGACTACACAGCCTGAAACTACATGAGGATGGTCTGAACCTCCAAATATCAGATTCTATTTTGTGACTTTAACCGATGCGGTATAAACGTCAAGTTTCTAAACTTTCAGTAGTGTAGGTGTTGGCTAGCCGCTGAACACTGGCTCGTAGAAGGGGGAGGAAGCTTCACGCCGTGAGACAGAGCTCCTCCAAGAGTAATCGAATGCATGCCTGTTGCCAAAGGGGTGGCAGACGTGTGTTTAGAACACAATCAAAAGGGGGTTTGGATTAATGATCACACTGAAGAATAAGAACGTTCAGGCAATAATCGTTCTATTCTGCGTTTGGTTGGCTTGTTTTATTGGCTCGTATGCCCAGAATCAGTTAGCGGGTATGTCGGTTGCCTATATGGCCCAGTACGGCTTTACTCCTGAACAGTATGCAGGCGTATATTCCGCATCACAGTTCATCGGTATTTTCTTTGCATTCTTCGTCGGTATCATCTCCGACAAAATTGGTACCAGGAAAATCATCCTCATCGCTGCAGTATTGGCTGTTATTGGCCTGGTCGGACGTATCTTCTTGCCTTCGTATGAAATGCAGTATTTCTGCAATGTACTGGTTGGCTTTGTGGCATTGTTCATGGCGGTTAACCGGGCAAAGATACTGGGTGGCTGGTTCCCACCGGCAACCATCGCTATGGCAGTGGGTATTGCTGCAACTACTACTCCGGTAGCAAACACACTGGGTGTTGGCTTGACAGCAATGATGCCCTCCATCACCGTTGCATTCACTATTTCAGCAGTCGTCGCCATTGTTTTCTTCGTAGTTTGGTTACTCTTCGGTAAAGAAAAATCTACCGAGATTGCAGCAGCTGAAGCTGCTGCCGAGGCTGATGCAATAGCTAACGGTTCGAAGAAGTCTGTCATTGCTCTTGTGGTTGATGTTGCCAAGAAGCCCTGGGTTTGGATTATCTCCGCAGGTGCTCTTTTTGTGATGGCTGGTCAGGTTCCTCTTATGGCGTTCACCAATGCCGCTCTTATCAATGCACGTGGTCTTGACCCGATATCTGCGGGTGGTTTTGCAACAGCTATCACTATCGGCATGGGTATTGGTTCTGTCGTTACGCCGTTCATTGTTAAATTGATCAAGGCATACCGTCCCGTTATCATCGTGTATGCAATCTTGGGTGCTTTGGGCGCTTACTTTGGCTGGCAGATGCCCATCGGCCCGGTCATGTACATCGTATACTTCATCTGTGGCTGGTCTCTGGGGTCTGTTCTCGCTATGATCTTCACGTTCCCCGTTATGGTCTATGGCCGTGAGTATGCAGCAACTGCTGGTGGTATCGTACAGGTCTTTGTTCTGGCCGGTGCTTCACTGATGCTGACCAATGTCACCATTCCTCTTGCAGGCGGCGGTGCAAACTATACGGGCCTGTTTACTCTTGCGGCTATCTATGTTGTCTTGGGTGGTATCTGCATGTTTATACTGCCTGATCAAGGCAAGAAACTTATCGCTCCTAAAGATAACAAAGAAGAGAAGAAGGCTGAGGAAGCAAAGTCTGTTAAGGCCTAAACAGATTTGTGTCTGATTCTTCGACACTTTTGGGTCTCTGATTGATGGTCAATCAGAGACCCTTTTCAATTAAAAACGAGTTAAAGGGGGTTGTCATGCTCAACGAACATGCAAAGGAGCTTATTGCAAAACTTGACCTTGAACTTGTCCCGGTTGCCATAAAGTTCAGTCATAACGTTCCTGAGGGCTATGATCACAGTAACAAACGGCTGGCTTTCTGTGGATATCTGAAAGACGTTCAAGTTGAACAGAAATCCTACTATATAAAAACTACCGATGACGCGTGCTTGGGAAAATGCGTCTTAGGGGCTGAACCGTTTGAAGAGAAATGTCAGGCAGGGCTCGTTGGTTTTGAACGTAGCTTCTGGCGTACGCCTGCAGCGAATGCGCGTCTGTATCATGAAATTACTACGCTCAAAGCAGGTTGCTGCAACTATGTTACCTTTTCGCCAGTTGCTGAATGCAGCTTTGATCCTGACTTGATATTGTTTGTGGTTCCTACAGATAAAGCGGCGCTTATCATGCGTGCGACATCATGGGTATCGGGAGATGTCTGGGAATCACGTTCTTCGGTTGCCTTGAGTTGCGCCTGGCTGTATTCATATCCCTATGTGACCGGTAAAGTAAATTTCTGTATCACCGGCATGCATTACGGACTTGCGCGTCAGCATCTCTATCCGGCGGGATTGCATATCATCAGCGTTCCCTATCAGAAGATCGATGAGATGATTTCTGGGTTAGACGAGATGGATTGGGTATATATGGCGATGCGTACCGACGAAGAAGGCAAGAAGATTGCGCAGGCCGTGGATAGAAAACTAGCGTTGTTGGCCGATACGGCTCAGGCATTTGATTTTAGCGAAAGGTGTCGTCATGCTGAGGGCTGAAAATCACTTTCCCCACGTCTTTTCGCCTTTGAAGATTGGTCCATTGGTTGCCAAGAATCGTCTTGAAGTTGCTCCTGCTGAACCATTTTTGTGTACCCGGGATGGTCTGGTAACCAGTGAATTCATAGCGTTTACCTCATCACTTGCAAAAAGTGGAGCGGCAATCGTGACAGTGGGGGATAGTCCGGTAAACCAGACGTATGCCGACTCGAATCATTATGTGGTAAACCTTGCTGACCCATTGGTTTCTCATGGATTGTTTGAACTCACTGATGCAATTCATCGGTATGGGGCAATTGCCTCACTGGAATTGAATCTTCGCGCCGACTATCTACCTGCTGATCTGACGGTTGGGGAAATACATGAGATAATCGCTGACTTTGCTCTGTCTGCCAAACGCTGTGTCGACGGCGGTTTTGACATGCTGATGCTTCACGGGGGTCACGGACATACCGTGGCACAGTTCTTCTCTCCCTTTTTTAATAGACGAACGGATCAATATGGGTGCAAGACGTTTGAGAATCGCTGCCGTTTTGCCCTCGAAATGATAGACGCGATACGTGAGGAAATCGGTTCAGGCCGCGCTTTGGAATATCGTATCAGTGGGGATGATATGCTCGGTGCTGAGGAGAGCGTCGGCATAGACGAGGTATTAGAATTTGCGAAGGTTATCGAAGATAAGATTGATTTGCTGCACGTGAGCGCAGGAAATCTATATAACGAGAAGGCTTGTCGCTATATGATCCAGGGTGCTTATATGCCACATGCGACAAATGTCCATCTCGCACGTCACCTTCGTCCTCATCTACACATTCCCGTTACAACGGTGGGCTCGTTTGATATGAGGCTCGCCGAAGAGGCGCTTGCAAACGGCTCGGCTGATATGGTGGCTATGATCAGACCGTTTATTGCTGATCCCGATCAGATCAAAAAGGCATATCAAGGGCGAGAGGATGAGATTCGCCCTTGTCTGCGGTGCAATAACTGTGCCGGTGAAGGCCCACGTAGCATGTGTGCGAAACCCCTACGCTGTAGCGTCAACGCGGTGGCGGGACGGGAGTTGTTCTTTACGGAGACTCCGCCTGCGCAAGAACCTAAGCGTGTTGCGATAGTTGGTGGCGGATGTGCTGGTCTTGAAGCAGCTCGCCGTCTTGCGCAACGAGGACACAAACCGATCATATGGGAAAAGCAGGATCATCTCGGCGGTTCTCTCAAGGTGGCTGGTTCAAATAACGTGAAGGGCGATGTTAGGCGTTATGCGGAATGGTCTATCAAATCGGTTGAGCATGACCCGCGCATTGAAGTTCATACGAACATTACTATGACGGCAGAACATCTTTCAGAGCTATCTCCTGATGCGGTAATTATTGCGGTAGGAAGTATACCGTATATTCCTGATCTGCCAGGCATTACCAGCGAACACGTACTGCTTGCCGAAGAGGCAGATCTCAATCCTGGAAAAGTTGGAGCGACGGCTGTGGTTGTAGGTGGTGGTCTTACGGGCTGCGAAACTGCCTTAATGCTTACGCGCGAGGGACATGATGTGACTCTTATTGATCGACGTCCGCAGTCATATCGACGGGGAGGCGCTATGGCGATTGCTGTGGCGCACTCAATATTTCTCGATGAGGGTGGCACCATTCTCTATGGGGGTAACCTGAAGGAAGTTACAAAAGAAGGCGCCTTGATCGCTTGGGCTGATGGTGCTGAGGAATTGCTCTCCTGCGATACGGTAGTACTTTCGCTTGGTGTACGTCCTTGTAAGGGTGTGGTTGAGGATCTGTACACTGTATGCGATGAAACCTATGTGGTGGGAGACTGCAACAACAGAGAAGGCAATATTCTCGCTGCGGTACGTGAAGGGTTTTATGCGGCGATGAATATCTAATCTAACCAGCATTGTCTGGTGGGGAACATGTTAAAGACCTGTCCGCATCTGCGAACAGGTCTTTAAACTTTCACCGGCTGTTAACCCAGAAGCTTCTTCAGGTCTTCTTCTGGTGTCGATACCGGAGCAATGTGATAGTTTTTCACTAGGAAGTCGAGCACGTTAGGCGATACAAATGCGGGCAGAGTGGGCCCAAGAAGGATATCTTCAATACCCAGATATAACAGAGTTAGCAGAATGCACACCGCTTTCTGCTCATACCACGACAATACGAATGAAAGAGGCAGATCGTTAACGCCACACTCAAAAGCATTGGCAAGTGCTAGGGCAATTTGAATGGCACCGTAAGCATCGTTGCATTGTCCCACGTCAAGCAGGCGAGGAATACCACCGATGGTGCCGAGGTCGAGGTCGTTAAATCGATATTTGCCGCAAGCTAAGGTAAGAATGACCGTATCATCAGGTGTTGCCTTTACGAAGTCAGTATAGTAGCTGCGTCCCATGCGGGCACCGTCGCAGCCGCCTACCAAGAAGAAGTGGCTGATCTGTCCTGCTTGTACCGCATCTACTACCGCACCCGCTACGTTGAGGACGGCCGCTCGGCCAAATCCGGTCGTTACCTGTGTACCGCCGTTCATACCACTGCCTTGATGTGGTGCAGAATAGCCGCCCAGTTCCTGCGCCTTTTTGATAAGTGGGCTGAAGTCTTTTTCTGACCCTATCGCTTTCATGTTTGGATACGCTACTACGCCGGTAGTAAACACACGGTCTGCGTAACTTTCCTTTACGGGCATCAGACAGTTGGTGGTAAACAGTATGGGAGCAGACAACTGTGCAAACTCTTTCTGCTGATTTTGCCAAGCAGTACCAAAGTTTCCCTTCAACTGTGGGTAGCTTCGAAGTTCAGGATATGCATGTGCGGGAAGCATCTCGCCATGCGTGTATACGTTCACGCCCGTTCCCTGGGTTTGATCGAGCAGGAGTTTCAAATCATGCAGATCATGGCCGGTTACCACGATGAAAGGTCCGGGATCTACCGATAACGATACTGTGATGGGTTCAGGGTTACCATAGGTTTCCGTGTTCGCTCGATCAAGCAATTCCATACAGGCCAGATTGATTTCGCCTGTTTTCAAAACGAGTGGCAACAGGTTGTCCATACCCCATTCTTGGCCAAGGGCATCAAGCGCTTCATACAAGAAGGCATCTACTGTGGGGTCTGTGTAGCCTAACAAACGCGCATGATAGGCATATGCCGCTACGCCCCGGATACCAAACAAAATGAGTGATTTCAGCGAGCGAACATCTTCAGAATCATCCCATAGGCTGCCCATGTGGTAGTCGACTGCGGGTTCTACTTCTGCTTGAGCTGCGAGCTCGGCTGCGGCTGCATGTATGCGCTGAGTATACGAGTCAACATCAGCCTGATCAAAATCGACGTTGGTTATGCAGGCAAACAAACTTTCTATTACCAGTTCGTCGGTTGCAGAAGAGGGGATTTGAGGAGCAGCTGCCACTGCGGTCTGTGCCAACGCGATTAAAGCTCCCGTAAGTTCGTCTTGCGCGCCGGCAACTGCGGCCGTCTTGCCACAGACACCGGCGTTGCCGGTACATCCGGTGTGCCCGGCTGTCTGCTCACATTGAAAACAAAACATCTGGTTATCCATGAGATATCTCCTATCTACGTTGTTCACGCGGCTGCCGCTACAGGGCAGCGCGCCATTCACCTGTTGTTGACTTTACGCGGTCCTTATACCGTTGTATGTTGTAGATACAACAAAACGAAGGAGGATCTGTGGACTATTTGGCGCTATCAAATACCTCGCTGTTCAAAGGAGCGTCGCCTGATCAGGTAGAGGCTATGTTGAAGTGCCTGCAGGCCACCGAACGGTCATTTGATAAAGGAGCATATCTATTTCATCAAGGAGAACACGCACAAGCGCTGGGTCTAGTGCTCTCTGGTAGTGTGCGTGTGGAAACCTATGATATCTGGGGTAATGTAACGGTGCTCGGCCATGTTGGCGCAGGACAGGTATGTGCTGAAGCCTACGCGTGTGTTCCCCAAGAAGAGCTCATGGTAAATGTTGTTGCACTTGAACCAACCCGGATCTTGTTTGTAGATGTGGCGCGTCTGATGCACCCATGCACGCGCGTGTGTGCACATCACGAAGCGGTCATGGTAAATCTGCTTCAGATTCTTGCCCAGAATAACTTAGGGCTTTCACGGCGGTCATTTCATACTGCGCCGAAGACTATTCGCGGTAAGTTGGTGGCGTATCTGTCATATCAAGCGCAGAATGCAGAGTCAAACAGTTTTCGCATACCGTACAACCGGCAACAGCTAGCCGATTATCTCGGTGTTGACCGAAGTGCTCTTTCAAATGAGCTTTCAAAAATGCAAAAAGAAGGCGTTTTGCGGGTACGCAAAAACGAGTTTACGTTACTCAAGTGAGGCGTTATAGGTCTTCTATCCGTATGTGCGCTCTATACGGTTCTGGCAAAAGTATTATACTTTCTTTGTAATAATCTATTTGCTTCTATTACGAAGGATGTGTCTGGTATGGCTGCTATGTCAGAAGAAGTGCAAGAGCTGTTCAAGAGTGTGCCAACGGTAGTGTTTGCGACCTCACGGGGCGACGCTCAACCCAATGCAAATATCGTTGCCATGAAAGCAATCATTGATGATGAAACGGTGTATCTCTCGGATCAGTTTTTCAACAAGACGCTTGCTAACATCAAGGAAAACCCTCAGGTTGCGATCGTATTCTGGAACAATACTCACGCCTATGAGATATATGGAACGGCTCGCTACGTGGATGCTGGTGCGGAGTTTGAACAGCAGAAAGTTTGGGTCGATGAGGCCTTTCAGAAGATGGGTCTACCCATTTCTCCAAAGGGAGGGTGTTTTGTCCATGTCGAGAGCATATACAACTCAAAATCAGGTCCGGGGGCAGGCGAGCGCATCATCTAAGTGAGCGTGTAAAAACTGCGCGGTAATCAACGATACGAAAATACCGTATCGATACATTTTAAAGATGAGGAGACCATCTATGAAGGGTAAGGTAATGACGGGATTTCCCACGCGTGAAGAGGCGCTGAAGGATTTCTTCGCTGAATGGAATTATGAGCCGGATACGGAACTTGTCTCATTGGAAGATTCCTACGGGCGCATTGTTTCTGAGAGTTTGGTCTGTGTAAACACGTTACCTGTGGTGAGATCGTCGAACTGTGACGGTATTGCGGTACGTTCGGCAGATTTTGTTAATGGCATGCCTGATACCAGTGTTTGGCGTAACGGTGTGCAGTATGTACGCGCGGATACAGGAGATGATTTTTCCGACGAATATGATGCGGTGATCATGATTGAGGAAGTCACCATTCATGACGATGGTTCGATCGAGATTGAGCCAGACATAGCTGTCACTCCTGGTTGTCATGTAAGCCCCTGCGGCTCAACCATCAAGGCGGGTGACCCGATCATCGATGCAGGGCTGCCCATACGAGCAACCGATTTGGCAGCGCTGGCTATGGGTGGTGTTACGATGGTTCCCGTATTCGTAAAACCCAAGGTTGCCTTTATTCCTACTGGTAGCGAGCTTGTTCCTGCAGGTGTAAAACCGCGTCGCGGGCAGACCGTCGACACCAACTCACTTATGGTTGCGGCAATGCTGCGCGAAATGGGTGCTGAGCCGGTGGTGTTTCCTTTGGTCTACGATGAACGGGGCGAACTGGAGGAGGCAGTCGAGAAGGCGCTTGCCTCTACTGATCTGGTTGTCATCAACGGGGGCACGGCATTGGGAAGTGAAGATCTCAACTTTGAGATATTAAAAGAGCGCGGACGTCTCATACATCACTACATTGCCGCTGCTCCGGGGCGTCCTCTTGCCATGGCAGTCATCGATGATAAACCGGTAGTAAACCTTCCCGGTCCCAGCATTGCGGCGTGGTATGGTGCGGGCTGGTGCTTGAATGCCTGCGTATCACGTATGCTGCATCAGCCGGTGGTTCTTCCACCAAAGGTTTTAGCGCGTACAGATACCGGTATCCGTCACGGTGGACCTATGGCGATGCTTCAACGCATGGAACTTCACCGTGATGAGTTGGGAGAGTTGGTTGCTGAGGAGCGCTCGTTTTCAAAAGTCAGCATGACGGTATGCCTCGCGAGCAATGCCCAGCGCGTGCTTCCCATACAGGCTGATGCCACTGAACCGGGATCTCTGATCGAAGTTGAATTGTTGCGTCCGATCGAATACATCGAGTAGAAAAATTTAGATACCAGGCATGAGGTGTTCTAAAAATACTTCATACCTGGTATCAGACGTTAATCTGTGATGCAATGTTTTATGCTTGTTTCCAGACACCGTAGAGATTGATGGTGTCACCGTTTGCCGCCACTGAACCGTCCTCTTTTGCCAATCCATCTGGCAGTACGCTACCGGCAGAATAATCTACTTTTGTATTGGCGGCTCCGCTGGTGTACGACCAGCCAAGAAACGTATAACCAGCCTGTGAGGCAGCACTTCCCCAACCGGTTTGATCAAGTGTATAAAGCGTCAGGCTTTCGCCACAATTAGACGTTATCACATTGAGCTTAGGGTTGGCACCGGCATTTTTGATAGTACCGTTTGAGAGATTGTATTGTATCGAATACGTGCCGGTATTTTTGGCGGCGTTTGTTGTCTCTGTTGTGTTTGTGGCAGGAGTGCTGGTGGACGCAGAGTTTGAGCCTGAGTTGCTATTTGTGCTGTTTGTGCTACACGCAATGAGACCACACAGGCATCCTGCGGCAAGAATCACACAGATTATGGCCGCTGTTAAGCGAACAGACAGATATCTTTGATTGCGGGGATGTTTCTTCTCATTCATGATGTCTCCTTTTCAAGTACTGTTTTTCTCGTGGTTCAAATTCAGACTCTTATAAACAGCGGGAGTTATGCGTACTCCTTTTTGCGTTGTCCCTCGTACGCGCTTGGAAGTGATCGTTATCTCAGACGATTGTTTCGCCTTTTCGTAGTCGCTCACGATACCCCATGAGTTTCTGGTCGATTGCCTCTATCTCTATGAGTTTTTCTCGCTCTGCATCGGTGGTTTCCTGTATTTTCACTATGCCGCCGTTGCTCACAACAACACGGCGGCTGGCGCGCAAGGCAAGGCCGGGGTCGTGTGTTGCGATGAGGACGATCTTTTCGCTCTGGATCAGCAAATCCACTGCTGTGCGTCGGTCAATACCTGCATTTTCGATCTCATCGATGAGCACGATGGGAGAAGTGGAGAGAAATGCGGTATCTGCGATCATGAGTGCACGCGACTGTCCGCCTGAAAGAGAGGTAACTGGCGTGTCTGCGGCAAGAGGTTCTCCGGCGAGCCGGTTTGCCTCGGCGATGATATCTACAACCTTTTCTTCTCCACCCTGGACCATGCGACTTGCCGCATGCATACGTATGAAGTCAGCGACGCTGACATCCATGATGAAATTCATATTCTGTGACAATTGAGCTACTAGTTTTCGGTCAAGAGAGAATCGCCATTGTGCGGGAGGAACCTGACCGTTTATGAGAATTTTTCTTTGAGTAGGCGTGTCGCCTTGGGCTAGCCACTCGATGTCTGCTAGAAGGCGACTTTTGCCTGAGCCAGTAGGCCCGACGATGGATAGCACATCTGCGGGGCGTAGAGTAATCTCAACATCTTCCCTGTTTCCGCTTTTGTCATGGCCCCCGATAATGGTCAGGCTTTGCAGTGTTATCGCATCGTTTGAAAAGCAGCGCTCCATGTCTGACATAAACAGTTCAAAGTCGCCCGGCAGCATCTCAGGAGAAAGTCCTCGCTCCTCAAGAAAGACAGTATCTAGCAATGAAAAGTACTCGATGACGGTTTGTGATTCTGCTAACGTTTCCGGGGGCACCGGAAGAGCTCTGCTTTCAAAAAAATCACGAACATAAGTATGCTTCTCCATCAGATCATGAAGAGGGCTTTGTAGGATATGGGCGGTGATTGTTTTGTTGGTCATTCCAGATTCATCTTCTTTACGTTTCCCATTTGATAGTCATAACCAATTCTGCGTTCGCCAAGGCAGTAGGAACAGAGCGCCGCTGGCAGGGTAAATCGCAACTGCTCGTCTATGAGTGTCTCGATTTCGCTCCCTTGCATGCACACCTGAGAAAACTCAAAACATCCCTGACCGGTGATGCCGTTTATATTCATGATCAGGCATTTTGAATTAGCCTGACGGACATGAAAGGCAAAAACTTCTCGCTCCGCCTGACTCACGATGTCACCTTTGGTGATGACTACAACATCGGCAAATTTGAGCATGGGGCCTATTTTCTTTGGGGTAGAGACTCCCATGAGATTGTCAATAACGCACACCGCCTTTGTCACCTTTATATGAGGTGCGCAGCGATTACAAAGACCCGCGCTTTCTGTTACAAGAAGATCGAGTTTTTGTCTGTGTGCCCACTGAAGACAGTCCTGAATGTTGCTTACGAAGAAATGATCGGGGCATAGGCCTCCTGAAAGTCCCACCTGTACCGGAATGCCAGCATTTTGATACAGTCGCTCATCATCAGTTGCCAGACAATCCATTTTCACTACGCCTACGCGCAGCCCTTCAGACTGCAAAGCATTAAGAGCATGAAGGATAACGGCGGTCTTCCCTGATGAGGGAGGTCCTGCTACGGTAACCATCTTCATGAAGCATTCCCCTTTTGGGGGGCGTCTGCGTGCCGTGTTGCGCGTCGATCTCGGCGTGCTTGTATCAACTCGGCGCGAGGAGGTAGTCCTTTACGCGCATGAAAGACCTGGCCTACGATCTCATTTAGTTCTTCATTCAGATCTGCAACATCATGCGCTGCCAAGAAATCCCAACCAATCCAGTTAAAGCGTGCTCCCTCAGGTGTGATGCCCTTGATGTCAGGACATACGCTGCAAAATCCCACTGACTCAAATATTTGAGCTCCCTCAGGCTCAACAAAAAAGCGTGCAAGACTTCTTACGGCAGGCGATACCTGTTTCTTGGTAACCATGACCACAGGGTTTACGATAGCCCCATCGTCAGGCCAGACGATTTCAACGGCAGGGTTCTTGCGTACGAGATGAGCAAAGGAGTAGGGGAGAATTGACACTGCCGGAGATCCGGCCTTATGAGAGCCGCACATCTTTACCATTTCTGATGGATGCAGACGTGCACAACAAGAACGCCCCAGAGCTTCTAGCGCTTCACGTCCACCATCGCGATACATGGTAAAAAGAATTGCTTCGCAGATATCGGTTTCATTGTGTCCTCGTACTGCCACCTTGTCTTCGTAGACCTCATCGAGAAGATCTGACCAGCGATGTGGTGTGGGAAGGTCTGGGTTGAGGGTTTTATCTACGAGAAACACCAGAGGATTGATTGCGATGATGTCGTAGTGTCCGGTTTTGTCGATGATGCCCATCTCTTCAAACATTTTTGACGGGGCCTCAGAAAATACGCTGGAAAACGTTTCTGTATCACGAAAGCGTTGGGTAAAAGCAGGGCGAAAAAATCGTCCAAAACCAGGTGCTATCATGACACCGGGAAGTTCGGACTCGTCTTCAATGTAATCGATCTTTTCAAAGATGTCTTCTTGCATGACCGCATTGGAATACACTTGATAGCGCAATTTGGTTCTCTGTGTTTCATACATCTGTTGGGCGAATTCAGAAATCTTTCGCTCCATAGGGACCTTCACGGGGCAGGGCATAAGCCCGAGAAGATCATAATCGAAACCATGTGTCATAACGACTCCTCTATAGTTCATTTCTTACCTGATGAAACCTTCTGTGTCGTGCCGGTATTGCGTGTGCTCGTTTACCTGATGTAACGGATCATGCGCATCAGGTGCTCTTTCATGCAGTCGCATGCTGGAGAAGTGTGTGCAACTGCTCGTCGCTGAGATCGATGCGGTAAAACAGCTGGTAAAAGGTGCGTGTCTCTTCTACGATATCGCCCACAAACACCTGGGGATACAGTAGATTACCTAGCCACAATATGCCGATGAAACGATTTGCAGATGGCGGCATATCCTGCCAGTTGAAGGGTAGGGCGGGTGTGTTGTAGATACGTCCTGTTTGTACAGCAGATATTTCTGCCCAGCTTTTGTTTCCTTCTTCGATGAAAGCGAAGGCTATATCTCCACTGGCGTTGTGTGA
This sequence comes from Coriobacteriales bacterium, assembly GCA_963665595.2. GTDB lineage: Bacteria > Actinomycetota > Coriobacteriia > Coriobacteriales > CADBOM01. The sequence continues at coordinate 68,343 of CAXXJK010000005.1, forward strand.
CATGGAATATGAAGTGATGATAACGTTGGGATTCCAGATAATAACCTGTTCCATATCGACGTTTACCCTGCCGTTGCTTCCAAAGTCGAGTTTTACGACGTTGTTTGCTCCCACGAGGTCGAGTACCTCTGAGTGAGCAGAATACTGAGGAGCAGTTTGAAGACCATTCTGACCTTGAGCATAGTAGACAGGCACGCGTGCGCTGAGAGGAATAGTTGCCGCCTTCTCAAGAGCGTTGGAGTACACCGATTCGCAGTAGTGTGCAAGCGTGGCCGCTCGTTGGCTCACGTCAAGAAGTTCGCCGAGAAAACGGAAGGTTTCCCCCATAGCATCAAGATCGTAGTCGGCCACCACGGTGGGTATACCCATTTTCTTCTGAATTGAATCAGCGTCTGTGACGGCACCTTCACGATAACTATCTGTTGCAAGCGATGTCATCAGAAGAATGACATCGGGAGCCTGAGCCATGATCTCCTCACGGTTTGCTGTATTGTTCTCACCCTGCATGAGTCCGAGCGTGGGGAGATTGAGATACTCGGGCTCAAGATAGGCGGCTTCGGCAGCACTTGGCTTGATGCACCATCCCAGTAATCTGTCTGGCGCAAGCATATAGACGGCGACTACGCCGGGTTGTCCGGTCGAATACAGGGTATGTATCTGTGTGGGCAGTATAACTTCACGGCCAGCCATGTCGACGACGGTGCGCTTGCTATCCTTTTCGCTCAAGTTTTTTTGTACACACCCACCCATGAGAAGAGGCAAGAGGGCAAGCGAAGAAACAGTTGCCCACGCAAGAAAGGTACGGCGAGATATGATCGGTTCTAGCGGATATTTGTTCATGCGCGCGTACCTTTTCTGAGCAGAGGCAGACATATCTTTTCAGGCCCGGCTGCGGTGGTAACGGTTTGTACCTCAGCGTCGATTCCGTATACTCTTTGTAACGATTCGGCAGTGATAATCTCTTCAGCGGGGCCGGCAGTATAGGTCTCAGGCGATTCCAACAGAATGCATGACGTGGAACATTGCAGCGCATGATCGGGAAAGTGGGTAGTCATGAGCAGGGCAAACCCACTGGCGGCTAAATCTTCTATTCGCTCAAGGACACGCACCTGGTTTCCAAAATCGAGATTGGCTGTCGGCTCATCCATGATGAGCATGGTCGTCTGCTGAGCGAGCGCACGAGCAATGAGAACCAGCTGACGCTCGCCTCCGGATATTTCGGTATAGGGACGCTCGTAGAGTTTGGATATGCCCAACTTCTCGAGTGCTTCGAATGCAATGAGTTCATCGTCGAGAGAGGGGGCTGAAAACAAGGACAGATGTGCAGTGCGTCCCATGGCCACGACATCACCCACTGAAAAGGGGAATGGTGGTACGTGAGCCTGAGGAACATAGCCGATGATGCGGGCAATATCGGTATGGGATATCTTACTTATATCTTTGCCTAGTAGCTGTATGGTTCCAGTAATCAGAGGAAGTTGTCCGAGAATTGATTTGAACAGCGTTGTCTTACCTACACCGTTAGGGCCTAGGACACAGACGATATCACCGGGCTTGACCGTAAAGTTGATGTTACAAATGATAGGTGTGTCAGCTTGATAACCGCAGGACACATCGCATGCCTCAAGGAGAGATGTGCCATTTGCGACCGTAGTCTTTTGGGGAGTTCGCTTTCTAAAGCGAGCGTATCGTGCGGTCATTACGCCCACCCTTTCTTGCTTTTGAGGAGCAATATCACAAAGACGGGTGCGCCGATGACGGCAGTAAGAATACCGAGAGGTATTTCCATGGTAAGAAGGTTTCGTGCAATATCGTCAACAATCAAAAGATAGATTGCACCGGTGAGCATTGAGGCGGGTATCAGATATCGATAGTTGGGGCCTACGATCATGCGCGCGAAGTGGGGAATGACGAGGCCAACCCACCCAATCTGTCCAACAACAGAAACCGCTGAGGACGTTACGAGAGTGGCCGCTATGATGATGACAAGCCGTAGATGCGTGGCATTTACACCGAGTGCCGAGGCCTCGGCATCGCCGAAGGAAAGTATGTTGATACGCCAGCGCAAGGCGAGCAACACGGCAAACCCTACGGCAAGCGGTATCAACATCATAAGCAAATCCTCAGTCTCAAAGGCAGAAAGACCTCCCATGAGCCAAAATGTGATCTCGGGGAGTTGGGAAAACGGGTCTGCTTCATATTTGATGATCGACACAAACGCCTGAAACATGGCACCCACCACCATGCCCGCCAGAACCAAAACGAGAATCGTCGAGTCGCGCCGCCCCACCACCTTGCTGATAAGGTAGGTCAATGCGACGGCAGCAAGGCCGAATAGAAACGACGTAATTTGGGTAAAAAACTGCGAAAATCCGAGCAGGATAGCGATGGATGCACCAAACCCTGCGCCGGCGGATGCTCCCAAGATATCCGGAGAAACCATCGGGTTTCTGAAGACTCCCTGGTAACTGGCGCCGGCGATAGCAAGGGCCGCCCCTACCAATACGGCTGCGGTTATGCGAGGAAATCTGATGTTGGTGATGACAGAGATCACTTCTGAGGATACTTCGGGTGGCTGGAATGTGATCGTTGTCCAAAAATAGTCAAGTAGACTGGGAATCTGTAGTGGATAACGGCCAAGAGAATATGAGATTACTATCGTGACAATGAGTAGTATCACCAATCCGATGAGGATCAATGTATTGTGCCGGTGTCCTCTTCTGTGCTCTGCAAGTTCGTGCGTGCATGACGCAATGGGAACATGTCCTTCATGGCGGTTTGCAAATCTTGACACGATACGCGCGCGCCTCTGTTCTTCAGCAGAAAGACAAGTCTCCTCAGATGAGTGTTCAAGTTGTTTCATCAGCTTGTCGCGCATACGAGACTCACTTGTCATCGTGTTCTACCTCTACGTACGATGACAAGCGCTCCGGTACCAAAGATCACTAATCCCACGATAACGATACCGCCTATCTGCCATCCGGAGAGGTTTGAGGAAGTTGTCGAAGATTCTCCTGAGGCAGATGTTTGTGCGGTGCTCGTGACGGCCGAGATTTGCGCTGTTGACGCTCCCGGAATTCCTGTAGTGGCTAGGTCGGGTTTGAGTGCCGTGCACGTTATAGAAGTGCTTACATCTGTGGGTATAAGAAAGTAGTTGCCGCCGAATGATAAAGAGAACTCGACACAACCATCTGTTACCGTAAGATTGTCTGGACCGGCACAAATCTGGTCGAGCGTCATATATTCTTGAGGGTCGATAGGGTTGCCGGCTCCGTGTACGACGGCATCAGACATGCCGCCGTAATAGAACAAAGCAAGTTGCTGCCCGTCGTTCCAGACATTAGATACATTCAAGATGACCCGGGCAGTTCCTCCAAAATCTGTTTTGTTTCCCGTAGAAATATAGTATGCAGATGCGCCGCCCGGTAGAGTCGAGGTACCCGGAGCACCCCCATAGCGAGAGATCTCCAACCAGTACGGGCCCGAAGGGTTCTTGATGGCTCCACCGGTGAATATCCATGCGTAATCAAGTGAGCCATCTTTGAAGTAGCGCTCATAACGGTCGACGGTGTTGGTGTCGTTAAGGCTTGCTAGATGCTTCCAAGCCACTCGGGCTCCGCTGCCGATATGATACTGGTAGGGGGCATCTTGCGTGCCGTTTCCTGAGACGATTTGGCAATCGTTTTGTCCGATTTCTTCATTGTCGGCATATGCAAGAGGAGCGTACATCAAAGCTATAATGATTGTTAAAGCTATGAATAGTGCGAGAATGCAAGACCGACGCACATGACGTATTTCGGTATTGACTACCATGAACTACCTCTTTCAAACTGCTCTAAAATTTCGTAGCGGGTTTTGGTCACAACAAAAAAGCCGCCGAAGCAGCTTCATTATACTTATTAAAGAATATTTTGTATGTTAGTGAAACAACATTTAGTTAGTTTTTATAAGTTTGAAACAGTTTTTATGATACTCGATGAGGTTATCTTCTCTCATTTTTCGTAGTTCGGTTGAAAGTGCGCTTCGGTTTACACTGAGGAATTCGGCCATTTCTTCTCTGTTGGCACAGATTCTAAATTGTTCGCTTCCTCTTCTTTTTGACATGAGTTGCAGGTAGAGTAGGATGCGCGCACGTAGCGAATGCTGCTCTAAGATCTCCATGCGCTCAAAGCTTTTCTGACTTCGTATGGCCAGCAGATCAACGAGGCGAGCTAGGATCGTCTGTTTGAGAATTTCGTCATAGTTTGCATGCAAAATTTCTTGATAGTCGAAAAAATATATTGTCGCATCCTCCAAACATCGATAACAGAAAAAGGAGTGATTGCGCGATGAGGTAGCAAATTCGACGGCAAAGAAATGGTCTTTGCGACAAAACTGTACGATAGATTCTTTTCCATCAAGGCTGATTTTGAACCCGGATATGGCTCCTTCGATGACAAGGCCGAATTTCGTCGTTGCGTCGGTTTCATCAAAGATGATCTGATCTTTTGCATACTCTTGGTATTCCGGCTCCAGCTTCTCGATAAGTACATCGTACTGGGCATCAGTAAAGCCTTCAAATATGAATGAGTGTTTGAGAGATTCAATCAACAGAGAATGGTCCATCTTCCCTTATTCCTCAAGTAGTGTAGGTGTCGACTGCTACTGTATCATATCATTCTCTTCCGTGAATAACCATGGCAGACGAGAGGCACCTGTTCACCTAATTATGGTTGAGTTTCAGGATTTACGGTATCGTTGTTCAAACTCTCTCACATGTCGTTCGAGAAAGTCGAGGGCTTCGTTTTCCTTTTCAGGCTGATCATCATAACGAATGAACAGAAGAAGCATCGGGCTATAGAAGTTCATGGCGACGACGGTAGGGTCGGCCTTTATGAATATTCCGCATTCAATCAGTTGTTGAAACAGGATGCTTTGATAGGCAATGCTGTCTTCGGTAAATATCTTGCGATAGAGCGTAGAAATCTCTGAATCGCTGTATTGCTCGATCGTCAGCATGCGTCTGAAACGTGCTGCAAAAGGATTTTTAAGGTAGAAGAGAAACACCTGTTTTGATAGTTCTACAAGGTCATCGGTATTCATTTCAGAGAAGTAGAACGAAGCATCTCCCTTGCTGGCGTCGGCAATATTGAGAGTTTTTGTCAGCGTGTCCATGCGCGCGGTCATTTCCACGAGAATGGTATCGAATATCTCGTGTTTGCTGGTGAAGTGCTTATAGAGTGAACTATCCTTGATACCCACGGCATCTGCAATGGTTTTCACGCTCACGCCACTGTATCCTCGTTGCGAAAAGAGGGTAAGCGATTCGTCGATGATGCGCTCGCGTGTTGTTAGCTGAGTTTCTGAGCGGGTGTTTTCTGTGCTGAGATGGGCATTTTTGCGATCGCCCGGGGTTTCTTTCATCATAGCTGGCCTGCCAATCGCCGCACTTCTTCCTCTTTCTCAAAGAGCGCACACCCGCCTACATGGTCGCCCTCTAAACAGGCATCGGCGCGTAGACTGGTGAAGAGGGGAGACTGCAGAGCACCCTCAAGCGACGTAGCGCGCATATCGGTGTCAGAGTAGGGCGAGAACGGACAGGGTTCGGCTTTACCGTATGCGTTGATGTGGAAGAATCCTCTACCGGCGGCGAGACATCCTCCTGATGCCTGTTCGTCTCCGGGAAACGAGACAAACAGAAGCGAGCCTCGACTTTTGCGCAGATCGTCGACACGTGTTCCCAGATAGTGGCGCTCAGCTTCCGTAAGGGCACGCTCACGAGTAGTGGAATCGAGCGGCACATATTCGATGAATAAAACCAGCTGGCAGCCTCTGTTACCGAGCCGATCGATGAAGGCATCTGAGGTAACTTCAGCAATATTGTCGCGTGTGACAGTGATTGATGCACCAAAAAGCAGTTTGCGATCCACGCAGCTATCCATAACAGCACAGACTTCATCGTAGATACCCAAACCTCGACGTTCATCGGTGTGCTCCCGGCTACCCTCAATGCTCAGAACGGGGAGAAGATTACGGTGATGATCAAAGTAGGTGAGATAGTCGGCATCGACCAGTGTGCCATTGGTAAATACGGGGAAGAGCATACCGTACGATGCGGCTGCCTCAAGCACGTCTCGGCGCATCAGCGGTTCTCCGCCCGCTAACAGTACGAAATCAATTCCCGCCTCGTCGGCTTCTTTGAATATACGACGCCACTCTGCAGCGGAAAGCTGATCGTCTGTTTGATGTTCGTGGCATGCATGAGTCTTTTGCGCGTAGCAACCCGTGCAGCTGAGATTGCAGTCGTTGGTAATACTTGCAATAAGAAACGGCGGTATATGCGTTCCGTTGACTTCAGCGGTATGACGTTTTGCTGCCGAACGGCGGGACCTGAGCGCAAATGAAGCGAGGAAAGCGCTTTCTCGCGGGTTGGATAGCGTCGCTTTTATTGCGCTTGAGATGAGTCCCTCTACTCCCTTGGTCAGATACGATTCGAGTTCTGTTGCGTTCATAGGTCTTCTCCTGTTCAGCTAGTAACCACTAGCTACTATAGCTAGTGGTTACTAGCTTGTCAAGATCAGATCTCTTAAACAGTTTCTGTCAGTGATTCTTGTTTTTCTATAACAGAATTTCTGGGGGCGGATTTTTCGTCAAATGTTGTTTTGAGTTGGTTTTCCTTAATAAACAAAAGAATACCTGCACCGACGAGTAAAAATGGGGCGAGATACATGAAGATAGGTACCAGTGCATCATGATATGCATTCTGGATAAGAAGTTGCATGTCTGCAGGCAATTGCCCTATCACTGTGGGAGTTATTGCATTAACATCGATTCCGCTACCTGACAATTTTCCTGCCGCATATGAAAACTGATCGCTGAGACGTGAAGTAAACAACGCACCAATGACCGAGGCACCCAAGGTCGCGCCAACTTCTCTGATGTAGTTATTGGATGAGGTGGCGGTGCCGACCATACTCTGGGGAAATTCGTTTTGAACGATCAAAACGAGAATCTGCTGCCCGAGCCCCATTCCAAAGCCGAGGATAAACAGATAGATAAACATAATCACAAGCGAAGTATCTACCAGTATAGTAGAGAGCAATATAAGACCTACAGCGGCAATGAGACAGCTGGCAATAGGCATCCATTTATATCTGCCGGTTTTTGAGGCGATGAAACCCGATACGGTCGCAGTGAGCATCATGCCTATCATGCAGGGGAGTAGCATATAGCCGGATTCGGTTGCCGTGGCACCGTCCACGACCTGGAGATAGGTGGGCAAATACGAAATGGTGCCCATCATAGCAAGCATAATAAGTAGGCCTGCCACAGAGGCGAGCACAAAATTTCTGTTCTTGAAGAGTGCTAACGGTATAAGGGGTTCTCGAGCATGCCGTTCAGCTTTGACAAATAGTGCAAAGCATACTACGCATGCTACGGCGAGCGCTATCGCCTCTGGCGAAGCCCAGCCTGTCGCAGAACCACCAACGGTTGTGAACATGATCAAACAAATAGTTCCCCCTATTACAAAAGCGGTTCCAGTGATATCAAGTTCAGGTTTTTTGATTAGCGGAGAGGCTTTGGGCAAAAACAATGCGGCAAGTATGATCGCAATGATGGCGAGGGGGACGTTGAACCAGAAAATGTAACGCCAACCAACGACTTCAGTGAACCAGCCACCCAGCAAGGGGCCCAAAAGCATAGATACGGCAAAGACGGCGCCCATGACGCCCATATATTTCCCTCTTTGGCGAACAGGAACAACATCAGCAATGATAGCTTGAGCCAGTATCATCAGGCCACCGCCACCAAGACCCTGGACAGCGCGTCCTGCGATAAGGGCAAACATGCTTCCTCCGATAGCGCATATAAGCGATCCGAGGGTAAACAGCAGAAGCGCTGCAATAAAGAGGGGCTTTCGCCCGATGAGATCACCGAGTTTTCCGTAGAGAGGCATCATACAGGTGGATGCAAGTACGTATGCAGTGGTAACCCAGAGCATATGGTTCACGCCTTCAAGTTCGCCCACAATGGTAGGCAGGGACGTTGAAACGATCGTCTGATCAAGCGAGCTAACCAACATCGCGAGTATTAACCCTGCAAAGATGGCTGCAAGCGAAGTTCCTTTCAATCCTTTCGACTCGCTTTCCTTTGGTCTTGTTTGATTATTTAATGCTCCCATAAATGACATGTCCTTTCTCAACACGTTTTCGAGGACATTTTAATCAGTTCTGATGAACTGAGCGTCAACTAGGACTTCATAGCAATTTCACAGTGCGATGACTGTTTGGTTGGGCAGATAGAATATCCGTCAACAATAGTTTGGCAGGGTTCACTACCTCTGTTTAGCTACAACGGGAATGCGTGTTGTGAATGTGCTACCAAGATTTTCGGTGCTGTCGACGCTAATTGTTCCTCCGTGGAGTTCGACGATGCGTTTTGCTGCTGCGAGGCCAAGCCCGTTACCCATAGTGGAGTGAGACTCGTCAGCTTGATAAAACTTATCAAAGATATGATCAAAAGCCGACTGTCTGATACCTATGCCATTGTCTTGTACGGTAACGACTATCGACTCTGTCTCTTGCCTTAAGGTTATCTCTACGGTCCCATTTCTTGGCGTAAATTTAATGGCATTATCCAAGAGATTAAGCCACACTCTATTTAACATGTCTTTGTTGCCGGAGCACTCAACTTCGTCCATATCTACCTGCAGAGAAATATTTTTACTCTCCCAGTTGTTCTCTAGCATAACGATGGTCCGGCGAATCTGTTCGGCAAGATTGAATTGCTCTATGTCGATGAGCATCATCTGATGTTCGACTTTTGAAAGATCGAGTACCTCTGTTGATAATTGAGAAAGGCGTTCGGATTCCTTGATTATTATATCGAGATATTCGCGTCTTTCTTCAGCACTCAAGTCGTCATAACGAAGCTCTTCTGCAAATCCTTTAATCGAGACAATGGGCGTCTTGAATTCATGACTGAAGTTATCGATGAAGTCTGCTCGTAACATCTCAATGCTGCCAAGCTCTGTGGCCATGCGGTTGAAGCTGACTGCCAATTCGTTTAATTCCTGCGGACGGGCTATCTCCAGTCGTGTGTCAAAGTTTCCCTTTGCCAGCTTGTCAGTTGCTTCAATTATTTGATGTATGGGGCGCAGTGGTAGGCGGCTAATAAACAGAGAGACTACGGTGCCCACTATGACGCAGGCAAGAAGTACGGCAAAGATAATAGCCCACGGCTCAAGACGGTTACCGGACTGAAATGCGGAGATGAGGAATGCAACGAAACCGATGATGAAAGCAGTGATCATGAAGTTGACAAGGCTTACCACTGAAAACCATAGAGAAAGTCCGATGCGTCTTTCAAGGGGCTTTTTCATCAGTGTATCACCGCCTTGTATCCTACTCCGCGCACTGATATAAGCTCGAACTCAGGGTAGTGTTCAAAGCGCCGACGTAAACGGTTCATATGTGTGTTCACTGTCGTCTCGCCACTGTTTGAATCAACCCCCCATATCTCATCCATTAACTGTAGGCGTGTAAAGATATGGTCGGGATATGAGAGCAATTTATAGAGCAGCTGGAATTCCTTTTGAGGAAGTTCTTCGCGTTCATCTCCACGGGTAATCGTAAAGGTGTCATAGTTCAAGACGACCTCACCTATGACAAGCCGACGCTCGGCGGCTATCTGTGCACGTCTGATCAGAGCTCGTATACGCAGGAGCATTTCCTCAGTATCAACGGGCTTGGTCATATAGTCATCGGTGCCGGCGAGAAAGCCCCTCTTTTTATCGATTGGAAGTTGCTTGGCGGTTACCATGAGAATGGGTACTGAAGATCCGCTCGCACGCAACATGTCTGTGAATTCATAACCATCCATGCCTGGCATCATTACGTCAAGCACGATAAGATCTATTACTTGGCGCTCGAGTAATGCAAGCGCATCTGCGGCATCAGTTGCAACATGCGTCTGGTATCCCGCTCGTCTCAGAACAGCCGCTATCAGTTTTCGTGAGTTTTCATCATCCTCAACGACAAGAAGATTAATCATGGCCTTCGCCTCCTCGTGGTGGTTATTGTCTCATAGAGGTATGAATTAGAAATGAACGCTTAGTTTCTCTTCAGTTTATGCAAGGGCGCTAAGATTCCTTCAACTTTGTTCATGTTTAACAGAAGGAGACCCGATCGCATCATGAAAAAGAAGAAAAAAAAGGGCAAGATAATTTTTGGTATCGTGCTCCTCATATGCATCATAGCTATTATCGTGGGTGTTTTTTCATTCAATCAAAAGAGTACAAGCGTTGAGACAACCACGGTCAAAGAAGGCGACATATCAACCTACTATACGTTTAGCGGGACAACAGATGCGGTATTTGCGGAGGATTGCACCGCGCAGGGCATCGACACGGTGTATCGCGTGTATGTTGAGAATGGAGATAGCGTTGAGCGAGGCGATAAATTACTGAAAACTGAAGACGGTGTGGTGTATAAAGCAGGAGTAAGCGGTACGGTCACGGGTTTGACCGTCGGCGAGGGAGATGTCATCGCAGCCGGACAGAATATGCTTTCTGTTATTGACTACGATAGTTTCCAAACAGTTCTTAAGGTTGATGAATATGATGTGGCAGGGATACATGTAGGGCAAGATGTCCAGATAACCATCAACTCTCTGGGAATAACAGAGACAGGAACAGTCAATAAGATATCTGAACGAGCCACCGTTAGTGGAGGTATCTCCTATTTCACGGTGACCGCATCACTCCCTTCTGTATCGGGGCTCAAAATAGGTATGTCTCTTGAGGCAAAATTCCTCAAGGCCCAGGCGATAAACACGCTGTTGCTTGACGTGAGCGCTCTTCACTTTGATGAAGAAAATAATGCGTATGTGTTAATACCAAAAAGTGATGGCACGGCAAGCGTCAAACAAGCCGTAAAAACAGGTATTCAAGACGGCAAAAAGGTACAGATCATCAGTGGTCTTTCTGCGGGCGACAAGGTCGTGTTATCTTCTAGCACTTCTACAAGCATGGCAGTATTTGCGCCTGCAAGTACCCCTCAAGCTGCTTCATCTGTGGCAACATCTTAGCCAGTGGAGGTCAATATGCATGAGAACATCGCTTTGATGATGCAGGATATCGTCAAAGAATATCTACTGGGAGATGAGACATTCACTGCGCTTAAACACGTCAATCTTACTGTCGGCCGCGGCGAGTTTGTCTCAATTCTTGGTCCATCTGGATCGGGTAAGTCAACACTCATGAACATTATGGGCTTTTTAGATATGCCAACGTCGGGCCGATACGTTTTTAATGAAAACGAAATCGAAGGGTTTGACGAATCTGAGTTAGCGTTTATCAGAAACAAGGAAATAGGATTTGTTTTCCAATCATTTCATCTACTGCCGCGACAAACGGCTTTTGAGAATGTTGAATTGCCGCTGATATATGCTCATATACCCACTGGAGAAAGACGTAGGCGCGTTGAGGCAATTCTTCAAGATGTAGGGCTTTCCGACAAGATGAAGCACTATCCCAATCAGCTTTCCGGCGGTCAGCAGCAACGCGTGGCCATTGCTCGCGCGATGGTGACTGAGCCAACCCTCATATTGGCTGACGAGCCAACCGGAGCGCTTGATCAGAAGAATGGTCATCAGATCATGGATCTCTTCATGGATCTCAACGCTGCGGGAAAGACCATCATTGTCATTACGCATGATCAAAGTATTGCATCGTATGCTTCTCGTACGGTCCATATCCTCGACGGCGAGGTTTTTGAGGAAGAGGGTGCTCACATTGATTAAAGAAAGCATCCGGATGTCATGGCACAACATTGCGCACAATAAGATGCGTTCATTTCTTACGACGCTTGGTATTACGATAGGCATTACCGCCATCATCGCTTTGATTACTATTGTCTCAAGCGTTACCACTTCACTGATGAGCGAGTTTTCAAGTTTGGGAACTAATACGCTTTCCATTTCTGCTCAAGGCAGCTCGCTGAAGCAAGGCCTGAGCGACGAAGAGTTTATTTCTATTGGGACCATTGAGGGAGTCGAAGGCGTTGCGCCTTCGGTAAACATGAAAACCGATCTTGTGGTCAATGGTGAAAAAATCGAAAACATATCAATAGAAGGAAAGAACGAAACGTACTTCCAGCGTAATGCGGATTCTATTTCTGAAGGACGTGGGCTGAATCTATTGGATGTTCGTGACAAAAATACGGTCTGTCTGGTAAACGAGTCGTTTGTCGACGCATATTTTCCTCATACCGACCCTCTTGGGCAAACGATCATAATAAAAGGTATTCGTTATGAAGTAGTGGGTGTTATGGAAGACTCAAGTTCGGTTATTGCCACGAGTGGGTCTTCAGTTTTGTTGCCATACAAAAATGTGCTTGCTATGAACGGAAGCGCAACCATTACGTCTTTTGAGGCCTATATGGCTGAAGGTAGCAATTCAAGTCAGGTTATCGCTAACATAGAAGCGGCTCTTGACGGATTTTTCAATTACAAGGACAACACGTACAAGGTAACCAATATGCAAAGCATGCTCGATATGATGAATACGATGCAGACGACGCTTTCAATGATGCTTGCGGGCATCGCTTCGATTGCACTACTGGTGGGCGGCATCGGTATTATGAATATGATGTTGGTGTCTGTTACCGAGCGTACGACAGAGATTGGACTGCGTAAAGCGTTAGGTGCACGACCAAGCGACATACAGCTTCAGTTTGTTGTTGAAGCTCTGATTCTTTCATTAATAGGTGGTGTAATTGGTATTATTTTAGGGTTAGGGATTTCATTTGCCGCCGCCGCACTTCTTGATACTGCCTTCACGATTTCATGGCTTGCCATTGGTTTGGGCGTTGGTTTTTCGTTCGTTGTGGGCTTGCTATTTGGGTGGGCTCCTGCCCGTAAAGCCAGTAGGCTTAACCCGATAGATGCGCTGAGAAGTAATTAGCGCCTCGTATTTATTGTTGGCTTTGGTCTGGTCAGTATGCTGCGCGATCATGCTGACCCGCGCGATACGGCGCCAATGCTTCAAAGAGAACGCACAAAGCACCCGATCAGAATCTGATCGGGTGCTTTGTGACGTATCGTTTCAGTGCGTGAACTTCAATCAATGCTATCGTCTCTTACGCGTTGAGAGCACCATAGCTAGTTGTACTTATAGAATCCTTCTCCTGCATTGACGCCCGTTTTACCTTGATCGATATAAGACTTCAGTAACGCGGCAATCTTTCCAGGTATCGATTCAGGGTCGGACGCTTCTGGATTCATGATCGTAATGTTATAGGCGGTGGTTAAGCCTACCACGTCAAGAATACGGAATGGGCCAAAGGGCGCTCCGGTTGCAAGCATCCAGGTTTTGTCGATGGTTTCAGGGTCGGCCACTTCTTTAGCGAGAAGAGTTTGGGCGGCATTGAGGAACGGTACCAGCATGCTGTTGAGGATGTATCCGGGTTGTTCTTTCTTCAGCTTGAGGGGTACCATGCCGATAGCTTCTGCAAATTTGACGATCTCGTCGTATGCAGCGGGGTCTGTACCGGGGTGGCCCATGACTTCGGCGGTATTGTTTCTCCATATTTCATTGGCAAAATGAAGTGCGAGGTATTTATCAGGTCTTCCCGTGTACTCGGCAAACATGCTCGGAAGTAGCGTTGAGGAGTTCGTGACGAGCACGGTATGCTCAGGTAGATACTTCGCCAGTTCTGTATAAAATTCAATCTTTTGCTGAGGATCCTCAGCGATGGCTTCGATTACGAGGTCTGCACCCTTTGCAGCCTCCTCGTGGCTCGTGGTATATTTCAAACTTTCAAACGCCTGCTCAACTTTGCCTTTGAGCTCGTCAATTTGTTCGGGTGTCAAATCAGGCTGAGCGGCAAGCCCTCTGCAATATGCCGCGGGATTGGTTTTCATCGCTTCTAACGTAGCTAGGTATATGTTCTTCAATCGCTCAAACTTGGGTTTCGCGCGTTCGATGGAACCCTCACTTCTCAACCAGACTGTCACATTAAAATCTTTGTAAGCGCTCTGGAAGGCTATCTGGCTGCCGAGCACGCCGCCACCTGCAACTACGACATTTTTAATATCCATACGGGGGTTCCTTTCTCCACGTTTTCCCAAGCGTCCATGTCCATACATAGACCAAGGCTTTAGCACCACTGTACTAAAACATAGCGCAGAGCGGCCGCACATATTCTTTTTCAATCGTCTCGACGGTGTAAAGACCGTCGTCACGTGTTACCTGAGCTTTTGTTTGTTATAAATCGGCGGGGCGAACGGTTCTTCTTTGTTTTGCGTGAATGCAAATCGTGTGGTATAGAAGCAATTTCTGCGATGTACACCCCGGCTATCTCTCGCGCAGTTGTTTATCTACGTTTACGAAGTTGAGCAATTCCCAGAGCCGAAAACAACAGAGTGAAAGCTACTAGCCAGACTATTGCTACCCATACATTCACTCCTGGATCAAGTCCGAGCAGAGAATCGCGTATCGCATTGATAACCGGAGTCATAGGTTGATAGTCTGCAAACACCTGCAAAGGAGCAGGCATAGTTGTTGTGGGAGCAAAGCCAGAAGAAACAAAGAGTAATCCTATAACCACATAGGAAAACATGCCGGAGCCTTCGGCAGTTTTTGCTATCACACCAAACGCCGTGCCAAGCGCGGTAAAAGCACACAAAGACAGAAGAAGTAGCACGATGCCGACAATCCAGCCCCAAATAGTGGCTTCTGGATGATATCCAATAAGTAACGCAACTAAAAGGATTATGACGCAAGAGAGTGCATTCACAATAATAGAGGCAAGGGCATGTCCGCCCATGATTGCTGGCCGTGCCAGCGGCATAGCTTTCAGACGATCAAACATACCTCCCTGCGCATCGAGGTTTACGCGAAAAGCGGTATAGGCAACACCGCCTGCGATACATATCAACAATACCGTTGGCACAATGTAGTCAACGTAGCGTATCGTGCCGGTGCTCATTGCGCCTCCCAACACGTAGACGAATGCCAATAGGGTAAGCAGTGGCATTCCTAAAACTGTCATGATGGTGTCCATTGAGCGTACGTTGTGTTTGAGCATGCGTACCGTCAATGTCCAGGTATCTTTAAATACTCGTGTCTGATGGACAGTAGTTTTTGGTGTCATAAGTGCATATGTCTCTGCGTTGTTCAGATCGTCGGGTGAAATGTTTGCGTTTTGGGTTTGAGTAGCTGTCAACGTCAGAAAGGCTTCTTCTAGGTTTTCGGCATCGCCGGCAAATTGCTTGATGTAGGAAGCGTTACCTGTGGCCACGATATGCCCATCGTTTAACACGGCTATAGTATCAGCCAGCCGTTCGGCTTCTTCCATATATTGTGTGGTGAGAATGATAGTTACGCCCTCCTGTGCGAGGGTCTCGATAGTATTCCAGACTTCGCGACGAGCAATGGGGTCAAGGCCAGTTGTCGGCTCGTCAAGAAAGATGATCTGGGGCTCTCCTACAAGAGATAATGCGATGTCAAGACGTCTCTTCATGCCCCCGGAATAAGTCTCCACGCGCTTGTTGGCTGCTTCTGCAAGTCCGAAGCGTTCCAATAGATGTGTCGCGGTTTCTTGAGGGTTTTCAACATGGCGCAGTCGCCCGACGAGTACGAGATTTTCAAATCCAGTCAGTACGGTATCTACGGTGACGTTCTGCCCCGTCACGGCTATCATGTCACGAACTTGTGCGGGATGTGTCTGGACATCATATCCCGCTACTATTGCCGTGCCCTCATCGGGGGTGAGCAGAGTGGTGAGAATGTTGATGGTGGTCGTCTTGCCGGCACCGTTAACACCGAGCAGTGCAAACACGCTACCTTCGGGTACGCACAGGTCAATACCTTTAAGCACGGCGTGTTCGCGATATGCTTTTTTCAAGCCCTTTGTGAGCAGGGCTATCGTTTCAGTCATGTGATCTCCTCTATGGTTTTGATATTAGTGTACGACGGTCACGTTACTGAGGTCGGCATTACCATTTTTGAGAAACGCGTAGGTAATGTTGTCTGCCGTACAGTGGGTAAATCGGAGTTTTCTTAATCCTTTACCCTTGAACCCAGTATTTATAAGTTGCGCATCTCTGAATTCGACATCCGTGAACTCGCAGTTTTCGAAATAGCATGAATTTAGTTCGCCACTAAATACTATCCCTTTGAGTTGAGTATTCTTAAATAGTGTTCTCTGCCATCGGGTATTTGTGGTTATGCAGCGAATGAATGAGCAGGCGCTAAAGATTGCTCCCTGTAGGTTTGCGTCATCAAATACGCATTCACCTACTTTGCATGCATGAAATTTGATCTCCTCCAAAGAGCATTTGCTGAAATCATCGCGTTCGACGTTACAACCTTTGAATGTCGCTTCGTCAAGATATGAGCCATTAAAATTCGTTTCTACGATATTGTTGCCGCTCATGCGAAGCCGTGTCAGGTCCGAGTCGGCAAAGCTGCATCGTAAGATATTCGAGCCCCTGAGCATTTTGGCTAGATTGTCCATGCCGCTGAAGTCACTGTCACGCCAGTCGCTGTGAGAGAAGTTCCACTCCATTTTCTTGGTATCAACAGGATCCGGCAGCTTTTCAGGCGTAGAATTTTCTTCAGGGTGTACTTCAGCGGGCGAGGCTACGGGCCTCCGTAAGTCAAACTCTGAGAAATAGGCAAGCCCTACTCCGAGCAACTCTCCGAGGCGGTCAAGGGTAATGATGTCGGGTAGCGATTCTCCTCGTTCCCACTTGCCAACTGCCTGAGGACTCAGCGCCAGATGATTTGCTAACTGTGCCTGAGAATATCCTTTAGCTTTTCGAGCTTGTGCTATGCGTCTGCCTATTTCTATGGTGGTTAGCATGGTATATGCTCCTTACTCATTCAATGAGACATTTCAGATGTGATCACAAACTCTATGATAAGAAGATAACGCAAAAATACAACAACTATTAGTTGTTTTCAACTACCTTCAGTGGTATATGAGCACTGAAGGCACGATAATTCAGAATAGTACCCGTATTTCATTCTCTGCAAGCCATTCTGCCCTGTCGGGTGCTTATCTGAACATTCATTTAGGTCTTTTCCTTGACCAAGTGAGAACGCTGTAGGAAAATCCGAGATGCCCGTTCATATTGGCGAGTCGCTGTACCTGCGCTGGTGCTGAGGCACGATTGTGCTAGTGATTGAGGATACGGCATTCACACACAGGAGGTTTCTATGTGCACTTCCGTTATGCTACGTTCTCTTGATGGTCAGATCATTATTGGCCGTAACATGGATTTTGCGACTGGGCTTGACCCGGATGTCTGTTTTGTCCCTGAGGGGTTTAGCTGGTCAAGCATTGCTGATCCGGCTACCACTCAGGTAAATACTCACTCCTACGTGGCGGCTGGTCAGGGTGATGAGAAATATGTTCTCGTTGCTGAGGGCGTCAATGATGCCAACTTTGGAGGATGCGAACTCTACTTCTCAGACTTTGCATCATACGGAGATCCATCGGATCCTCGTAGCGAGAAGCGTCGCCTGGCTTCATCTGAATTTCTGGGGTACTGTTTGGGGATGTGCACCAGCGTTCAAGATTTACCCGACATCATCGCTTCAACGGAACTCGTCGGTATTCCTGACCCGTATACAAAGGTCGTCGCACCACTTCATTGGATATTTGCAGATAAAACGGGTGCCTGCGTTGTCATAGAAAGCACGGTAGGGTCATTCAAGTTGTACGAAAATCCGCTAGGTGTCATGACAAACAGTCCTGACTTCCCCTGGCACATGACCAACCTCCGTAATTACCTTTCATTGAAAACCGAGCAGCAGACAGCGGCAGACTGGGACGGTCTTGCATTGGAGACTTTTGCCCAAGGATTTGGTGTTTGGGGTATGCCGGGCGATCATAATCCTACTTCACGGTTTATAAAAACTGCGTTCCAGAAAACGCACCTTGAGGCTCTCAAGACCGGCGACGAAGCAGTGCTCGGTTGTTTTCATCTTCTCGATAGTGTGTCTATTCCCAAAGGTGTCGTGATTCTTCCTTCAGGAAACGATGAACATACGCTCTATACATCGGTCATGAATCTGACCGATCCGAGCTACTTTTTCACCACTTACGACAACAGGGAGATCGTCCGCGCTGATGTGAACCAGCTTGCAAGCCAGCATACGACCCTCACCCATGTGGGCAAGATGATCAGGCCTACGACGTTCAGTACGTTTTAGGGGTTATCCGAGTCTACCCAACAATGCAACAGTAGTTTCGTTTTTCGGCTGTTATTATGGTAGAAGATAGCTTCAAGTGACTGATGCCCTTCGGCGTGATGAAACCGGAGGGCATCAGTATAGTCAGTTCACTTTGAGCACCAGATAGGTATTCAGATCATTGGTTCTGCCGTCTGACTTAAATCGAGAAGACAACACCGCTTTTCCCGCTACCCCTGCGACCAGCTGGTCGATCTCGGTTTCAGAAAAACTGTGACAGTACCGATAGGCACCAGGAATATTTTTCCAACCAAGGATATAGTCGTTTTCATCCAACTCTTCCAGTGACAATTCTTTCAAGGCACGCTCATGTGTACTCTGAGCCTTATTTTTGAGAGTCTCATTGTTCAAAAATTGCCAGAATGAGACGACGACATAGCCACCTGAACGTGTCTGCTCGATAAGACTCAGCAAAATGTTTTCGCGAAACTCTCGCAGTGGTACATGGTGCATAAATCCAAAGCAAACAGACAGATTGCAGGGTGGGGCACTCAGCATGTCGTTTATACGCGTACCGTGTTGTAACGTCTGCAGTATATCGAGGCTCTGATAATACATGTGCGGCATGGTAGATACCAGCGCATCACAGTTATCAACGGCGTAATAGGTGAGGGAGAGAAGAGGCAGTTCTGCCTGAAGAAATGACTCGAAGCGTAGGTTGCCACACGCGAGATCAAAGACTGCCAAAGGGGTATGTGCGTCTGCTTCCATCTCTTGTACGAGGTCAAGGCAGACATGCCAACCAGACCAAGGAGCGGTGCGCGTGGCAGAAAACGATGCACAGTGGTTTCGATAAAAATCATTGTTGATCCCACAGAGTATTTCAGTTGTCTCAGTATTCATAGGGTTTCGCAGTCATGTTGTACTATAGAATTTACCGTATTGTGGAAGAGATTGTATTAGAAATAGTGAATGAACTTAAGAGGGGGCGTCATCTCGATGACAAGCTCCTTGCAAAGATCATCCACAAACACGATAAACGTCTTGACGATAAGACGCAACATTACTCCAAGAAGAGGTTGTTGCCCTACTATCTCAAGGTAAAAGAATCGGACTCTGAGCGGTGGGATAGCTGGGATGTCGATGCAGCCATAGAACAACAGCTGCTTCAGATATTGCAGATGAAGCCACGACGCACGGCTTCAGGGGTCGCCACGATCACGGTCATAACAAAGCCGTGGAAGTGCTCAAGTGACTGCCTGTATTGTCCTAACGATCTGCGGATGCCAAAAAGCTATCTGAGCGATGAGCCTGCCTGCCAGCGTGCTGAGAGAAACTACTTCGATCCCTACTTACAGGTGGTTTCACGCGTACGTGCGTTGACACAGATGGGCCATGTCACCGATAAAATAGAGCTTATCGTTTTGGGCGGCACCTGGAGCGATTACCCGTCTGGGTATCAGACCTGGTTTGTTACAGAGCTATTTAGGGCTTTAAACGATGGCATTGACTCCGAGGAGCATGCTAAGGCAAAGCGCGATTTCTACAAACGCGCAGGAGTCAGTAATCGTGAAGAAGAGTTGCAGGTCTTTGCCCAAGAGAAGCAGCGGGAAGTAAACAGCGGCTCTCTTACCTATAATCAGGCAGTGGAGCAACTGTATGGTAGCAGTCAGGCCTGGCAAAGCGTTGCCGCTGAGCAGGTGTCTGGTCTTGATGAGCTGGCCCGACAGCACCGCATCAATGAGACAGCTCAGCACCGGGTGGTGGGGCTGGTCATCGAGACGCGCCCCGATGCTATCACCAGCGAGAGCCTCACACTCTTGCGTTGTCTGGGCTGTACCAAGATTCAGATGGGTATTCAGAGCCTTGACCCGACTATCCTCAGATTGAATAATCGCGGCATTAGCCTTGAGAGAATTCAGCAGGCATTTGAGTTGCTGAGACTATTCGGTTTCAAGATTCACACGCATGTTATGCTGAACCTCTATGGCTCTTCTCCGGAAAAGGATAAGCAGGACTATAAACGTTTGGTGAGCGAGAAGCCCTATCTGCCTGATGAAGTGAAGCTCTACCCGTGTTCCCTTGTGGGGGGAACAAAATTGTGCGCGCATAATGACGATGGTACCTGGCAGCCCTATGGCGAAGAAGAGCTGCTTGATACTCTTATTACCGATACGCTCAATACGCCGCCGTTCATCAGGATTTCGCGGATGATTAGAGACATCTCTGCTCATAGTATTTTGACGGGAAATAAGAAGACAAATCTCAGGCAACTGGTGGAGAGAGGCATTGAGACGGCGGGCAAAAGTGATTGCATAGAGGAGATACGCTACCGGGAAATCAGCACGAACGAGACCGATATTGCGCGTCTTGCATTGGTGAATCTTTCGTACGAGACGACCGTTGCAGATGAATATTTTTTGCAATGGGTGACTTCCCAAAACAGGATTGCCGGATTTTTGCGTTTGTCTTTGCCGAGAGAAGAGTATGTACGCGAGCATCAAGATGAACTTCCCGTTCAACCCTACGAAGCGATGATCCGGGAAGTCCATGTGTACGGCAAGGTCGCGGGATTACATGCAACCGGTGAAAACGCTCAACACCTGGGGCTCGGCAAGCAGCTTATCAAGGCTGCGTGCGCTATTGCAAAAGACCGTGGCTATCAGGCGGTTAACGTTATTAGTTCGGTTGGGACACGTGAATATTATCGCGGTCTTGGCTTTGCAGATAATGGTCTCTACCAGCAGAAGAGGCTCCCCTAAAGGAACCTCTTCGGTAATGTTTTGCTGAAAATGATGTTCCCTAATATATCGGATGTTCCTGGGCCCACTGGCGGCCATACTTCGCGAGTTCGTCGACAACGATAGCATTGTTCCACTCACGGAAGCATAGACCATTGGGGATTGCCGGATAGAACCGTCCTGCAGGACAGTAGGTGTCTATGGCACGACGTACTTCAGCTCTGATCCCATCTTCTGTGATGGCTTCGATATCGACTGCGGGACCGTCGACACCACCGATCATGGCAAGCTTGCCTTGGGTGATTCTCTGAATCTCAACGATATCATTTTGAGGAATCACGCCTTGCCAGATATCGACTCCCAGTTCGACCATATCAGTGACAATTGGTTGACAGATGCAATCTGCGTGGTGCATATAGATCATGCCACAATCATGGATGGTCTGGGCAATTTCTGTCTGGAGCGGTTTTATCATATCGCGCCACACGGCCGGTGGGAGGAATAGATTCTGCTTGCTTCCCCAGTCGTCATGGTAAAAAATTACGTCAGGATGTATATGCTCAGCGGTCAGCTGTATCTGTTTGATTTTAAAGTCGGCGATCGTACGAAGGAGCGCCTTCATTTCGTCAGGATATTCGAGGTAATTGCAGAAGGCATCTTCCATGCCCATCAGGAAGTGAGTACGCTCAAACAGACCGGCTGCGCAGAGAAAAGAGACGAAGTATTGGCTACGGTCTACTTCTGAGGCTATCTTTTCAGCCAAAGTCCAGTCGAGATCATCTAGTGAGGGAATGGTGAGATAGTCTTCCCAGTGTTCAATGTCTTTGATAACGATATTGTCATCATTGAGGAACGGATGCGCGCCCGGTGCATCGGGGGGAAACACTTTGACGGTACCCCATGCGTCAGCATGTTCCTTACCGTCTTGAGGGATCATATCGCGTACCATTACGGGGTCGGGAATTATCTTAATGGTATCCATGAAGTCGCCGTAGTAGTCCGGTTGTTCATGATGGTATATGGCCAACGAGTTTTCGCGTGGGCTGAGCATGTCCAAACCTCCTATGAAGTGCATTTCACGTTTAATCTTCCAGAGAGATATTGTACACGTCGCGTGGCGCAACGCATAAGCATTGTGACCCTAAATTGTGCAAGGGACACATCAGATTAGTGCGAATTTCTTCTTTTGAAAGCTTGCGAAGGCTTTAAGCGGCACGCGTGATAAGAAGAAGCAAACTCACATGCGAACAGGGTGTCGAGAACTTTGTTTTTAGCAATACCATTGTCTCTGTGTGGTATAGAGACGGTAATATTCACCGTGCTGTGCCATAAGTTCCTCGTGATTGCCGTATTCGACCAGCCGTCCGTCCTTCATGACAGCGATTTTGTCGACCAGTTTGCATAGGCCCACGCGATGCGAAATGATAACGGCGGTCTTATCTAAGACGATGTCAAGGAATCTTGAGAGTATCTCGGACTCTATGACCGGGTCCAAGGCGCTCGTGGGCTCATCAAGAATGACAAAATCACTTGCACGGAAAATGCCCCGTGCGATTGCCAAACGTTGTTTCTGTCCACCGGACAATTCATGGCCTCCAAATTCGCGGCCCAGCACACCGTCGAAACCTCCGTTTGCCACTAAAGCATCCTCAAGCCCGGTTTCGCGAACTGCTCTCTTAAGACGTTCATCGTCGTAAAGTCCATCAATATCAGAAAGCGCAATATTCTCGCGGAAAGTCAGACGGTACGTTATAAAATCCTGAGCGATTATCGATACGGATTTGAAGAGGGAGTCTCGCTCGATGAGGGAAACATTGGTGTCGTCATAGTGGATAGTTCCTTTGTCGGGCGTGTAGATGCCCAAGAGCATTTTCGAAAGCGTTGTTTTCCCACTTCCGTTTTCGCCGAGGATAGCAATTTTTTCACCCTTTTTGATTGAGAAGGTCACATCGTCAAGCGCTAAACAGGGAGCTCCGGGGTATGAAAAGGTAACATGATTGATATCGATACTATGTAACAAACCTTCGAAGCAGACAGAACCTCCCTGCTCTTCCGGCAGATCGAGGAACGTGTAATAGTCGTTGGCATACGAAACGAGCAGGGGCTGTCCACCAAGAGATACCAAAAATGAACGCGTTTGATTCTGAAGAGACTGAAATGCGCCGATGCATGCCGCAAACAGACCAATGCCGATAGCATTGTTCATAACAAGCTGAAAAGCGAATATAAGGCTCAACGCATAGCCAACCAATTTGAGTAGGTCACAGGGTATGAGTGCGTTGACATCTTTTCTTCCCTGCTCATAGATTTCGTCAGTTAATTCATCGCGAATATGTGACCATTCGTTGCGCAGATACCTCTGCGAATTCATCGCACGCATTTCTTTGACGGCACGGCAATTTGAGAATAGGGAGAACAAGTAATCAACTTTACGGTTTCTCTTAACCTGTGAGCAGTAGGTTTTATAGAAACTTTTGCCGCGTATGACACGTGCAATAAGATTTGGTGCCACGCTGAAAAGCGATATGACTACGAACAAAGGATTGTATCCTCCCAGTACGGCAATCATGGTGACAATACCTACGACGCTTGTGACAAAGAGGCCACCAGACATAAATATCTGCCCGAGCGCACCATATTCAAGACAGTGCAGCGCCCGGTCGCGCAGGTCATGTGTTGCGGGGTCCTCATAACTCATAAGGGGTAGGCGCGCCGCCTTTGCTGCAAGCTCGGCGCGCGCATAGTACATGCATTTTTCGTAGATACCGGTATCGCTGGCGATTCCTGAAACAAACCGGATAATCTCCTTGACCGCAAAGCACACGATGAATAGCACGGCAAACAATGCGATTTGAGGAGCAGTGTCAGCCCCGTTTATGTAGGCGCTTGCATTCTGAAATAATGTGGCAAGAATAACAGTCTGCAGTGCAGGGAAAAGACCATCTACCAAGTAGGCCATAAGCGCGATAATGCCCGTAACGGGCGAGGTCCGCATAACCTGGCGAAATACCTTGCTCATGATCTGAAGCGTGTTGTATTTGTTGTCGAGAGTTGACGGTGGTTTGACGCAGCCTCGTCCGATGGGTTGTTTACTCATATGCGCACTCACCGTTTCCCTCGGTAGGTTCGTCTTTGAGATACCACGAACTCTGCAGGGCAAACATATGGTGGTACAGCCCGTTCTTAGACATCAGTCCGGCGTGGCTTCCCTGCTCAACAATCTGTCCTTTGTCGAGCACGAGAATCTCATCACACATCTTGGCGCTTGCCAGCCGATGAGAGATCATGAGGCAGGCGCGTCGACTCATCACTTCTGCAAAAGAACGATACATGTCACTTTCTGCGACGGGGTCAAGTGAAGCGGTAGGCTCATCGAGCACGATAAAGGGGCTATCTGAAACGAGGGCTCGCGCGAGCGCTAGCCGCTGCCACTGTCCGCCTGAAAGGTCAATGCCGCTGTCAGCTATTTTGCCCAGTTCTGTGTCAAGAGATGTGTTCTCAGCATCAAAACAACTCATGCGTAGCGCGCGCCTAAGAGCCTCATCGTCGTTCATTTTCTCTAAGGCACCGAGCGCAATGTTTTCCCGTAATGTCAATTCGTAGCGGACAAAATCTTGGAAGATGAAGGCAATCTTTCTGCTCAGTTGTTCGCTCGGTATTTCCTGAAGAGGCTGTCCGTCAATGGATATCAGCCCGCTTTGAGGTGTATAAAGGCCGCAGAGCAGTTTTACGATGGTTGATTTTCCTGCACCATTACGTCCGACGAGTGCGATATGGCGTTCGGGCTCAAGTGAAAATGAGACATTATGAAGTATTTGCCGGTTGGTTCCCGGGTATGTAAAATCTACCTGTTCAAAACGAATCAGACCAGTATTTTCAGATGTGCAAGCGGCGCGCGCTGCGCTACATACAGGGAGTTTGTCATCAGCCGAGCACACCTTGCCCTGAGCACTTTGAGATAAGGGATCGACTTCCTCAGGCAATGCCATGAATTTTTCGACATGTTGCATCTCAAGCTGAAAGCGCGTGATCTTTGTGAAGGCCATTTCAAGATTGCTTTTGATTGCAGAGATGGCTTTTGCTGAAGTTACAAGAGAAACAAAAAGCCCCAGCGTTATAGCTCCATTGAGTAACGAGACTACCGAGATTATCGTCATGATAGCTTGCCAAGCAACAATGAGCGCGTCACCTGCTATGTGAAAGCGTAACGCTCGGATAGCGGTTGTTATACGATCAGATAACACGCGATCAGCAGTTTTCTTCCACTTGTTTTTGATGTAATCAATCGAACCAAACACTTTGAGTTCATAGAGGGAATGTTTCTCGCTCAGCAATTCGATGAGATAAGACATTTCGCGATCATCAACTGCTTGTTGTCCCCATAACGCGACCTGCATGCTGATGCCTTTAAACTGAAACCACATGATGAAGACGAGAACGAAGAATAGTAGAATCGAAAACCAGACAAATACCTGTGCAACAACCAGACAGAGGCCGATGGCGGCAATGGTCGAAGCGATGATATCGGTGATACCTTGAAAGACGTTGAAAACCCGTCGCTGCGGTTCTCTACCCATTTTTTCAAGTGTATCGTGAATAGAAGGATCTTCAAAATAGGTATAGTCAAGGTTGCAAAGACGCTCCATAAAGACATCAGTCATCTTCTTGTCTATGTAATGTTGAATGGAAACTACTTGGATCGCACCGATATAGTTGATGTTGTCTGAAAGAAGCGCTGCTCCCACGAGTAAGGCAATCCACATGACGATAGGCATTATGTCGATGGGTGCGGCAATGTATACGGTGATAGCATCTATCAGCCGCTGAATGAAGAAGAGCGAAAGAGGTCCCATTGCTGCTGATACTATCTGCTGTGTTATTTTGAAAACCGTAGCAAAAGGCATGATCTGGTACATGATCGTAACAGAATGTGCCGCTTTTGTTATAGTTGTCAGCGCATTGTCCGCTTGGCGCATCTTAGTCCATTCACGTTGATCTTTTAGATCATGAGGTCGCCAACGAGGCTGCTCGCACGTATTATTCTCTATCAAGATTGTAGTGGTTCATAGTACCATGCCTATAAGATAAAGTAAAAAGAGAGAAACGCAGTAAAGGCGGTTCATACAAGGAGGGCGCATGAACATCGAGTTTGATTCAATAGGTATTGTGCATAATGCTGCAAAGACTCAGAGAGATGACTCTTGGGGCGAGACTATTTCGACCATACAACTTGACGAGCCGTATAGCGCAGGCCTGACAGGGCTTGCTGATTTTTCGCATGTCTTGATTGTCTATTATTTGGATCAGGCGCATTTTGACAAAGATACACATCTCATGCGACGACCGCGCAATCGAACGGATATGCCTCTTGTAGGGATATTTGCACAACGCGCAAAGGACCGTCCAAACCCGATTGGTATTACTGCCGTTGAATTGATCTCTGCAGAACAAGGCGAATTGGTGGTAAAGGGTCTTGATGCCATCGACGGCACGCCGGTTCTTGATATCAAGCCGTATTTTCCTGAGTACGATGCAAGAGAACAGGCGGTTATGCCTGAATGGGTGGGCCGGTTGATGGAAGGGTATTTCTAGATTACCCGATAGGACGTATCAGGGCGGGTAATCTAGAAATACCTCCGAGGCGGTTGCTATCTTCGTGCATCGTTAATACGAATCTTTACTTTTATCTGGTGTTCTAAGTGAGCAGTAGTATCAACCTGAATAACGCATGCTTCAAAAGCATCCGCATAGCCAAAGAACATGAATCTACTGATGAGATCGTTCTTGTCTGCGGGAATATATCCCAGTTTGCAATTCTCATAATAAAGCGCTACGGCATTGGGGTCGTGTGGGTTTTCTGGTTCAGCTTTCAGGTTGAGAAGGGTGCCTGGCTCAAGTTTCTTAAATACCTTATCACCATCCCAGTAGGTGAAGCCGGCAATTGAACAGACGAGGAGGCTGCGCGAGGGAGTATACATGATGAGCCCTTTCTACGTATGGACGAAGTGTTGCTGCAAGTTTGTATGTAACTCGCAGCCGGTATCGATAAAGCGATACTATCAAACACTCCGGACATTAATAGTGAAAAGGGCTCAGACCATCGTTATGCGCTGATCTCAAAGCCTTCGGCATCCAACTGAGGGGCGCCACTTTCTATCTGACGTGCGGCAATTTTGCGCGCTGCGGGAATCGAGATGAGAAGGGCAATGCCCATAATCACGCTGGCTGCCATGACCATAATCCATGCGGGAATAAATGAGTGAAATGCGTCAAATATCACACCTGAGACAATAGCCCCGGCGGCAGCCCCAAACATTTCGAAAGCAGTAATGATGCCGGTTATAGTCCCCAGATCCTTTTTGCCATATTCTTTGACGGCCATGATGGGAGGCGATACCGTACCCATGCAGGTACCAAATCCAAAAAACAGAGAAGCAAGAATAGGGCCGATGTCGGTGGACGCAAAGCAGAGTGCAATTGCAGAGCACAAGCATGCCGTGGTACCCAGAAGCGTACCGGTCTTCAAACCCCAGCGATCATAGATGGCACCAAGGGATATCTTGGCAACAATCACCACGGCGAGATAAAACGCCCAGACATAACCAGCCCAGACGGCTGAGTGTCCACCGGTTACAATTTCAGTGCCGCCTAAAACGACTGATGTCATATTCGAAATCGAGTTGGTGATGATGGCGCCGTTGACAATTCCCATCATTACAAACCCTATTATCAGCATCCAGAAGCCCCCACTTTTACGTAGTATGCGCCATCCGATGGCTACCGTGACGGCAGTATCAGCTGATTTATCCGCTACTTGTGTTGCTGGTTTGTCAGAGCCATACGGTACCAGTCCTTTGTCGCTGGGCCTATTCCGAAACGCTATGATTACTAACGGTAGCGCTACTACCAGACAGACAACCGCAAGAAGAAGAAACGCGGAGCGCCAACCAGAATTCTCAATCATCGAGCTGGTTATAGGGGAGAGGAATACTCCTCCAAACCCTGAGCCACTCAACGCGATGGAAACTGCTAATCCACGTTTAAGGGTAAACCAGTTGGCGGTAAGCACTGAGACAAGCAAGCGTGTTCCGGCGATAACGACCATGCCGGCAATGACGCACAGGGCATAGAGTTGCCACAGTTGCGTTATAAAAGAAAATAATGCGAGAACGAGTGCGCTGGTAGTTACGGTGAATGTACCCAGAACACGCGTGCTGTACTTATCGATGAGTTTGCCAAATGCAAGCGACGCAAATATGGCGACCACGGTGGTTAGAGAAACTCCCGTATTGAATTGTCCCATCGTGATATTCAAATCTTCGACGATGCGCGATTGAAACAGGGGTATGCAGTTCACGAATATGGTGTAGCAGGTAGCCATAATGAGGAAGCCTCCTGCGACAATCCACCATCCGTAGAAGAATTTCCCTTTGGTTTCCTTGACTTCGGCCATGATGTTCTCCTAGAAATTTAATTGCCGGTATGAGTGAAATGTTACTGTTCCAACATATCGAGATGACGGATGAATTCGGTGTAGAATCCTACGCCGCGCAAATAGCTATCGACACCAAGATTTTCATCCTGTCCGTGAATCGAAGCACGCTGATCGCCTGTAAAGAGAAATCCTGCAAAACGGTAGGTATGAGGGCATATCTGATGAAAATGTCGTGCGTCGCTGCAGCTGGTCTGTATATAAGGAGCAATGCCTGCATCGGGGTAGACGCTGTGTATGATTTTACGCAGATAATCAAATGGTTCGTCATCAAATGGTGCAGAGGGAGAAGGGTTTACATCGTTTGCAATGCGGAAGTTGGTGCTGTCATCAAAATGTGTTTTGAGCCTGTTCATGGCGATGTCAACAGATTCTGACGGGTCGACGCGAACATTGACGGTAGCCTTTGCCTGCCGAGGTATAACATTTGCCGCTTGGCTCCCCTCAAGTTGAGTAATAGCATAGGTGGTACGCAACATCGCTGCGGTTTCGTGATTACCCTTCATGATCTTTATTACGAGGGGCTTGAACAACCATAAGTTTCCAAAGACAAGGCGAAGCGCGAAACTTCCGTAAGATGCCAGTTCTTTCAGCATGGTTTCTACGGGTACCGGAAGTTTTGCGGCGGGCGGGTTTTTCTGGAGCGCATCAAGGCCCGAAACCAGCGTACTGGTGGCATCTTCCGGCGAAGGTGTTGCGGCATGACCTCCAGGAGAATTAGTTGTTATCAGCGCATCGAGAACGCCTTTTTCAGATATTCCTATAACGGCAAATTCACGACTGATACCGAGAGGGGCGTTGTCGATGATCGCTCCTCCCTCATCAAGTACCAAAGCGGGTACAATACCTTGTCCTTTGAGCAGCTCTGCCATGCGCAAGGCTGTTTCGCCTCGATCTTCTTCGCAGTTTGAAGAGCACAAATACACATCTCGAGGGGGAATATACCCTTGTGCGAGAAGGCTGTCAGTTGCTTCAAATAATGCCGCAAGAATACACTTGGTATCCACTGCTCCACGAGCCCAGATCTTTCCGTCATCTATCTCTGCGGCAAAGGGATCATGCGTCCACCCTTCAGGGTTAGCTTCAACTACATCGTGATGAGCCATCAGGATGACCGGAGCGAGCTGAGGGTTGCTACCGTTCCATCTGAGCATGATGCCGTAATCGTGCACCATCGTGAGTTCAAGGTGAGAAAAGACATCGGGATACAGTTGTTTGAGCTTAGGAACAAACTCGTCAAATGACGTATGATCGGCATTCGGATTTCCTGCATCCCAGATCGTTTTGCTTCGAAGTATCTCTTGGAAGCGCTCGACGGAGCGCTCGTCTCCCTTGGCCTGAGATGGTTCAAGAGGTTCAGATATCAAAGTAGGCTTCAGGCGCCACGCGCGTATAAGGAGAATCAAGACGAAGATAAGTATAAGAAGAACGACGATAACTATGGCCATGCTCGGTTATCCTTTACAATCTCGTTAAGAAGATGAGAAGCTTTCAGCGGTGCAAACCAATTGTAACGCTTAAATCGAGACTAGTAAGATAATCTTGCATAATCTGTTATGCCGGTTTAATTAGTTTACGCGCTAGAAATATCCGTATGGGAAAATGAATGGAGTAGGCGAAAGCAGGCGGTTTTGAGATCTGCACAACTTGAATCTCATACGTGTGCGATAGGGAGTAGCGGTGCGGATGAGACGTAGTTAAGGGGTGAAGTGAGATGGCTCATATAGATATTGATAGCGAAAAAAGCACGCTTGATGAGGCGTACACGCAAGGGCTTGGCAGACTCGAGTTTTATCATCCTGCAGGGACTTTTTCTTTGACGCCTGCCAGCGAGATTCTTCTCAGGGCAATCGTTGACAATAGAGCACTTTTGCATGGAGTTGGTATAGATTGGGGAAGTGGCGTGGGATGTCAGGCTATTCTGGCGGCCAAGATCGATACAGTTGACTCGATGGTGGGCTTGGAAATCTCAGAGGATAATGTGGCCGCAGCCATCAGAAATGCAAAAGAAAATGCAGTGGATGAAATGGTCTGTTTTATATGCGCAGATTCGTACAGCCCCATCAATAGCAATGACGATCAGACGGTCCAGGCGCTTAAGGGGAAGGTCGATTTTGTCCTCTCCAATCCGCCTTCAAGTGAGGGGGATGATGGATTCGGGTATCGTAGGGCCGTCCTTCACGGGGCACGAGAGTTCCTGAAAAAGGACGGCATCGTTTTTCTGAATATATCGTTTCAATATGGGTGGGAGAGAATACGAGCTCTTTCTGAAGACATAGAGGGGTTTTGCTATAAAGGAGTCATTGCTAGTACCGATTGTGTCCCCTTCGATCTGTCGCGTCCTGATTTACTAGATTGTCTGAAGACATATGCGAAAGAGGAGTTGAACGGAGGGGCAGATTATACGTTTCTATCAAATAAAGCCGACGAAAGCAGTTTTATAAACGCACGAACCGCGTTGGAAAACTTTGAAAGAGTCGGCACCAGCCCTCTTACCAAATGGCAAACTCACCTGTTTGAATATAAAAAGTAATAATCTTTAAAAAAATAATAATAGTATCTAAAACGTACAAAAAATTCTTCAGTTATAATATTTTTATTATATGTATCAAACAGCGGAGAGACCGTCATCTGAGGTTTCTGATTTCCTCAGGGACAGGGGTAGTCGTCGTTTTTTTGATAGGGGCTTAATAGAAGCGAGGTAGTTGTGCAACCAAATAATATATGCCAAAACTGCAATGCGGTTGGACTAGAGAAACAAGGAGACTCTCTTCTTTGCCCTTATTGTGGAACTAAGTATGATCTTCCAGAGGATGATGTGGTAGATGCTGATTCGCCGAACGTCACTATTAACATTATGGACTCAAGCTTTGATGACATCATAAATGCGAGCTTTGATGCCGGTAACTTCATGCCTGAAAAACTAAAGTGGTATGACACAAAATGGGCTATAGTGCTGTTCTTATTTCTCTTTTGGCCTGTCGCATTGGTGCTTGCCGTGCGCAATAGAGGTTTAGGCAGAAAAGCAAAGTGGTTAGTAGCCATTATTTGCCTGGTTTTGTTGCTTATCGGATTAGCACGAGTTTATTCGTAGTAAAGCGGCCGTTCAATTAAAAAGGGTCGAAACTTCTTGACGATAGAGAATCGTTAGTTTATGCATGGCGCGTGTGATGGCAACATAGAGCAGATCTCTATCGTATACGGCATGTGAATATTGAGTTTTATCGGCATCCAGTATGATGACCTCATCAAATTCAAGTCCTTTAGCCATTCGTATCGATGAAACAGATATGCCGTTTTCAAAGGAACTGCTCTCAGAAGAAATGAGTTGCACATCATGCGTACTTGCTATGAGCCGGTAGTAACGCTTTGCTATTTCATCTGATTTATGCAGGATGCCAAGTGTCCTGTATCCTCCTTCATGAAAAGATCGTATCAATTCATCAATGTTTTTCAGTATGCCGTTTGTATCGGTGCAGGCAATAAAACGAGGAGCCTCACCATGTCGTACGACTGATTCGAGCTCGGGAATCTGTTTGACGTGCCCTGCGAGCTGTGCGATTTCAATCGTTGAGCGATAACTGCGTACTAGTTTGACTACACGAGAGTTTGTGTAGATAGACTGCATCCGTTCAAGGCTCATAGCATTACTGGGGTCCACCATCTGGTGATAGTCGCCAAGAATTGTTTTTTCGCATTCGAATAAGTGATCCATCATGTTATGTTGAAGGGGCGTGAGGTCTTGCATCTCATCCATAACCAGATGTTTGATTTCAGAAAAGGTTTCAAATCCGTCAAAGACTCCTTTGAAGAATACAAGAGGGCAGGCATCTTCCCATTCAACGGTTCTTTTTGAAGGCATAGATAGATAGTGCGGTATGTTGGATTCTTGAAAGAACAATTTGTAGAGAGAACATTCATCTTTCGCTTTGAGCATGCGCGAGAGTTTAGTTCGAATGTCTCGTTTCGAAGGAACTGCAGGAACTCTCATGGTGAATGTCTTTGAGCTCATGTCGGTAAAGATTTCAGAAGCGATCATCTCAATACGCTCATTGATAGGCAAACGGTCATATCCATAAAAGCGCTTCTCTAACCAAGAGGCTTCAATACGATGTCTTCCAAAAAATAAATCTTCACCTTTGAACAAAGAGCCTGGTGCCGTGTCGAGATAATCGAGCACCTTCTCTGCAAACTCAAACGAGCCCTTATAGTGCGCTCTTCTATGCCAGTTGCTGTCTTGATCATCGATGTATGATCGCGGGTTTTCAATGATAAAAGACGCGCCTAGTATCTGTTCATATATGTCGCGCAGGTACAGTTCTCGAACAGGCTCTTCGCCTAGCTCCGGCAAAACTCTTGAGATGTAGTCACTAAATACTTTGTTGGGAGAGAGTATGGCTATGGAAGAGGAGTTGAGAGTTGCTCTGTGGCGATAGAGAAGATAGGCTATACGATGAAGGGCGATCGATGTTTTTCCTGATCCGGCAACACCTTGGATTATCAGAGTACCCGCCCGATCATCTCGGATGATCTTGTTTTGTTCTCTTTGAATAGACGAAATAATGGTCCTCATGCTTCGGTCAGACGTTTTGCTTAGTTCATGCTGGAGTATTTCATCACGAACGCTTGCACTGGTGTCAACGGCGTATAGCAATTGACCGTTTTCTATTTCAATCTGTCGTTTTCCCACCAGAGAGCCTGTGATGGTTCCGGCAGGTGCATCATAAGAGGCCTCTCCGATGTCAAAATCATAAAAGAGTGCCGCTACTGGCGAAAGCCAGTCAGAAATTACTGATTCGCAGTTATGAGTAAAAGAGAATCTTCCAATATAGGCAACAGTTGATTCTGCGCTACCATACGCTGAGAATTCAACTCGTGCGAAATAAGGAGAGTCGAGCAGTTTTTCAAGACGTTGCTTGAATATCATTGCTTGCGCGCTGTTTCTATCTGCTTCTCGCAGGTAAAGTTCATTTTGATACTGTTCTGAGGGGTCGATCTCACTGCGATATCCAACCATGTAAGATTTGGTGTTCTGATAATTTTCCTCTGTTTTACCAACAAGTTCAGAAGCGTCATCGATTGCTTCTTTGATCAGGGAAAGAGTGCCCTCAAGATGATGATTCTCATCGACGGTAATACGTATGCGATCTGATTGTTCGCTTTCCGATTCTTCCATACAGGGGATACCTCCTTGCGTGAGTGAGCGGATGGTTGAAACCAAGAGCATCGATTATTTTGATTTGGACAAATATGAAATGAGAAGAACCACTGATTATCCCTGTAAGATGCATTCGATGCAACAGTTTATAGGAAGTAGTTTCACGAATCTCGACATATGTTGCGCAAGCTTGATTGCACTCTTGATAAGCAAAGCAGATATTTTAGACATGTCGAGTGTATCAAGTGATCTAACAATGGAAAGCGCACTATCAAGATTTTGATGAGAGGCCCGCGTAGCCGCTTTTGCGCACTAGCTCTTGGCCTTGAGCTCCTTGTATCCAATCGAGCAATTCTTTTACGAGAGGATTGCTCTCACCTGTTCGTGTGGTGGCCACGATATCACCGGTCAGAGGATAGGTCCCGTTTTCTATGTTATCCAGTGTTGGTTCCACTCCGTCGATGGCGAGTAGCTTCACATTGTAATTACCCACGAGATCAGTAACATAGTAACGGAACGAATAGCCGATCGATCCTTTTCCGTTCTGATAGTTGGCAACGCCACCCACCAGACCACTCATAGTTTCCACCTTGCGATATTCAGGTGCGTCTGCGAAAAGCGCATTGCCCATAAAACGTTCCATCTGGGATTGGCTGCCTGATCCATTGGCACGTTGGAATGCAATGATCTGTTCATCTGGCCCGCCCACTTCTTTCCAGTTGGTTATCTTACTGGAATAGATATCACGTACCTGATCTGATGTAAGACCGTCTATTGGGTTTGATGAGTTCACGATGAAGACGAAAGCTTCCTGGCCTATTGGAGTATAGGTAAACGATAAACCTTCTTTATTGGCATCCTCTACCTGAGAAGTGCTGGGCTTGGTGCCCAGGAATATGTCGGTATAACCGCGTACAAGAGCATAGAAGCCACCTGATGAGTTGTTGTACTGTATATCCCAATCGGTACGCGGCCTATCGGTGATGTTACCATTTTCATCGTAAGGATCGTTATAGCTCATCCACGGTACGAACGTAGTGCCATCGGAGGCATGCCCCAGATGGGTGATGTTAGACGCTATCGATGCGTTCTCGGGATATACTGCCGTAACTATAGCTGATTCCAACGGGAACAAAGCACTTGCAGAATCGATATTTGGTATGCAGTTGGCTTCTTTGAAGCTTAAGGTGCTCGGTTCAAAGAGACGCGCTATGTTGGTTGATGTGAACGGCTGATACCGTTCCATCTGTATATTCTGATTCAAGTTATCGGGTACACGAGTAGCTTCATCGCGATTGATAACGCTTTGGGAAGTGATTGCATAATCTAGCGAAAGCGTACCGATGCATAGGATAAGTAACGCAAGTGCTACGATTGCTGCACGGCGTTTGTACGATACCGTCCAGATGAATATGATAAGCACGATGAGAGCCACAGCAACAATGAACACGGCTGCAGTTCCAAAGAAAGCGAAATCGTAAGTGGTGAACATAAAAAAGGCGTATAGAGCAGCTGGGGGAAGCGAAAGTATCAAAAGCACCGTAATTGTCCAACGAAGAGAAATTAAATGCATCCTCTTGGGCTGTACTTCCTGCTCTTTGGAGGGTGCTAATGTCTGGTGCTCTGAGCCAGTGGGCTCGGTGTGCTCCTCCTCTTCGCTTATCATGATTTACCTCCCATAATATCTGAGTGTGCATTATACTACATTGAATATAATAAAAGGCTGTGGAAGATTTTCGAAACGTCTATAGCCGAGGGGGGCGCTGGATGTGGGATATATTTGCGAGGTGCAATATCACTGTAGGGGAGACGAGCGTTTTCACGCCAAGTACACCGGCTTTTGTTGGGAGCGTGGTTTAAATGTCTTACAGCTCTCTTGATAAGAAGCGTATTGGCTTTGCAAAGCTCTTGCTTGTTCTGGGCATATTGGGGGCCGCTACTGCCCTGATCGCCACAATAGATCTGTTCTGCAGAGCGGCGTATCTATCTCAATCTCCCTTCAATCATTATCAGGGATTCGGATATCAACAGTATTTTATTGTCAATCAAGCAACTCTTGCACCTTTCATTTTATCGGGTATAGCGTTCTTAAAGGATTGGAACCGAAAATCTGTCGTTATTGCCGTTTCTTTTTGTTTGGGTATCATCCCCTTTATTTTATTCTTCACTTGTTTGGTGGGTATTCGAAATTTTTTGGAGACTTCCCCTCTTAATTATGGCAGTGTCTTCCTTCTAATTTTTGTTACCATTGTTTCCTTCATTTTCATCTATATTTTGAATAGGCAACGATCAAAAGATAGTAACTGAATATCAGGAGATCGGTTTCTTTATGAGTCTTAGATGTGGTGCTGGCGAAGCTTCATGGTCGACACCATGTATTCGTCATCGGCGTTCTGGCTTGTTTGTTTGCTGAATGTACGACTTCAGGGAAAAATAAAAAATCGGCATATATGCCATTTTTTTCGCAAAATAAACGGCGTTTGCGCCATTATTTTAAAATGTGATGTATAGTGTTCAGGGCGAAGGGAGTTGCCGTGCGCAGAAGAATAGAAACGAAACTTCACGATTGGAAGAGCAAGAAGGAAAAGAAGCCGCTTGTTCTTTTCGGCGCGCGACAAACGGGCAAGACGACGAGCTTGTTGAAGTTTGCCAACGAATTCTATAAAACCGTCGTGTATGTAGACTTCTGCAAGCAGCCCAACATGAAGGCCGCGTTTTCGGGCAGCCTTGAGCCCTCGAAAGTGTTGTCGAATATCGAGGCCTTGCTTCGAACGAGAATCGACCCGAAAGACTCTATTCTGATTCTTGACGGGATTCAGGATTGCGAAGAGGCTCTAACCTCTATCAAATTCTTCTGCACAGACATGCCGCAACTCGACGTCGCCGCGGCGGGAAGCTTGCTTGGAGTCCACGTTGCCCGAGAAGGGTCTTATCCGGTCGGTTACGTCGATATCGAGACGATGCACCCCATGGACTTCGAGGAGTTTTGCTGGGCCTTGGGTGAGGACCAGGCGTTCGATCTCGTTCGCTCCTGCATGGCGGATGTCTCGGAATGCGTCTTGCACGAAGACCTTGTCGGTCTCTATCGAGAATACCTGCTGGTAGGAGGTATGCCTGAAGCCGTTACTTTGTATGCTCAGAGGTCCTCGCTTGATGCCGTGCGGAAGGCTCAGCGCGACATCCGGACCGCCTATGTCGCAGACATGGCGAAATATGCCACGAGCACCGATTCTGCAAAGATCATCGCCAGCTGGGAGAGCTTGCCCACGCAATTGGCGAAAGAGAGCGGCTCGACGAAATTCGTTTGGAAGGCGGTCTCGAGTGGGGCAAAGGCAGATCGGTATGCAACTGCGGTCGACTGGCTTGTCGCCTCGGGAATCGTGAACAGGTGCACGCAAATCACTGACGGTGTGGCGCCCCTCAAGTCCTTTGAAAACGTAAAGTCCTTTAAACTGTATATGGGAGACACAGGGCTACTCTCCTGCGCCTATGATGCCACTCTGCAAGATTTCGAGGGCAAAGACCATCGTTCCGCACGCTTTAGAGGCGGGATTGCGGAAAACTACGTGATGCAGCAACTGAATGCGCATGACGTGCAGCCCTATTATTGGGGCATGCAAAGCACGCAGGAGGTCGAGTTCGTTCTCAAGCTGAAAGAGGGCGTGGTCCCCATAGAGGTAAAGTCGAGCCAGCGCGTCAGGTCGACGAGTGCAAAGGCCTTTGCAGAGAAGTATGGGTGTCCTTATATCCTTCGCGTCACCGGGAAGAACTTCGGCAAGGCTGAAGGCGTGATCAATATTCCTCTTTATGCGGCCGGCCTCATTCCCGAGCTGCTATAGAAATGGTTCAATCGAGGGTGGTGTCGAAAACCTGCACTAAATGATGAATATCTATCTTCACAAGTTGTGATGAGTTACCGCGAACGATATCTCCTACTGTTTCTTTTGTCTTTTCCTAGATTGAAAATTCAGTCTAGAAATTTGCTAGCGCTTAGCCCTGATAGGGAGGATAGCTGTTGCCGAGAAGCTCTTTTGCTTTGTCGTCACTGATATCGGCCCAATAGAGTTTTGAGTAGAACTCCTTAGTCACCTCGACCATATCGACATCATATGCCTGGGGATACAGCATGTTGGCAATCCACTGGATGCCTAGGAAACGATTGACGCTGGGCGGACGATCGCACCATGCAAAGGGTATGTTAGGCATGGTGTAAACGCGGCCGTTCTTTACGGCTTTGATGGTCTTCCAGTTTGAGGAGGTGCGTATGATTTGATCGGCGCCGCCGCGTACGATGAAATCCCATGAGACTATCACTTCGGGATCCCATAAGAGTACCTGCTCAAGTGAGACACTGGACATGCCCATGTCATTACCAATCTCAACCTGTGCAACATTTTTTGCCCCACCTACCACAAAGGCTAGAGCATGTTGTGATGCCGAGGGTTCGGTTTGCAGGCCTGACGGACCTTCTGCATAGTAGAATGTGACCCGTTGATCTTGAGGGATGGGGAGAATCGCTTCATTTACCCGTTGATAAACATCTTCACAATAGATGGCGATTTCTTCGGCGCGTTTTTCCTTTCCCAGTACCTTACCGAGGAAACGATATGCATCATTGATGTGTTCAAAGGATCCGTCGACTAAAAGGGTGGGGATTCCCGTCATATTTTGTAGGTCATCAGCTTCTGAAATATTTGACTCTGTTAATGCAACACTGCTGATGGAAAAGATCAGCTGTACTCCTTCGGCAAGAAGAGCTTCGCGGTCGATCTCGCCACCGCCTGAAAGCGAGCCCAGATAGGGCAGAGAGCTAGTGCCTGCAGGGAGCAACGAGAGTTCTTGCTTGGTAAATTGAACACCGGTACCCGCAAGAAGTTCGGGTGCTAGCGTGAAGCAGAATATCTGCGCGGAAGCACTGGTGAAATAGATTTTGGAAAGTTTATCGACGGTTGGGATAGTAAGGGTGCGTTGCGCATCATCGCTCACACTACGCTTTCCTTCAAGTACGGCATCAGCCAGATCACAACCGGTCAAAGATCTAGTTGCGAGCGTCAGAAGCAGCCCGCCACCTAACACTTTGATGAAACTCCGTCGTGAAAAAGATGCTCTGCATTCACCGCGCTGCTGTGACTCCTGATCATCGCCGAACATAAAATCTTCCTTCTCATAAATGAATAATAAGAAGTCGAATAAACCATAAGAGTAGAGTCCTGACAACCTAGGAATTTCACCTAGGTCTCGTATGATAGAGGAGAAAATACATAGGGGTTTCATGCAAAACAAGTTCAGACAAAGGCATGATCAGACACTTCCCTGAATCCTTAAACTATGCAATTCGATGTGCAGTGTTTGGGGTACCTACAGCCCTAAGATGCTGCGCGCTTGATCTTTGGATATGTCGCGCCAGTAGCATGTCGAGTAGAAGTCACGCACCACTTCGATCATATCGACATCGTAGTAGGTGGGATAAAGCAGATTTGCCAACCATTGGATGCCAAGGAAGCGATTAACGCCAGGAGGGCGATCGCAGAACGAGAAGGGAATATTTGGCATTGTATAGACGCGACCAGTTTTTACCGCTGAGATGTCCGACCAAGCGCTGTAGTTGCGAATGATTTGATCGGCACCATTGCGTGTGGTGAAATCCCACGCAATGATAAATTCTGGATCCCATGCGCGTATCTCATTCAGCGACACATTGACCATGTCGTGATTGTCGGCGACCCCTGCGCTGCGTCCCGGTTCATCCGGATTGATGGTACCCGCTACATTGATGCCTCGTGCAACTTGAAACGCCAACGAATGTTCTGAAGCATTTGGTTCGGTCTGCAGTCCTTCCTGGCCTTCAGCAAAGTAATAGGTTACCAATTCATCTTCAGGTATCTTGGCAACTGCCGTAGTTACGCGGTCGTAGATATCTTGGCAGTAGCTAGCGAGCTCCTCGGCTCGTTCTCTGCGGCCGAGGAGCTCGCCTAAGAGCTGATAGCTTTTGCCAATGCGGTCAAACGACCCATCAATAAGTACAACTGGTATACCGGTCTGATCTTGTAGCGCAAGCGCGTCATTGATATTTACATCAGTTAGATCAGTACCTGATATTGAGAAGATCAACTGAACATTGTTGTAGCGCAAAACTTCCGTATCGATAAACCCGCCACCAGACAAGCTGCCCATAAAATCAAGCTTACGAGTGTTTTCTGGTAGATAAGCAAGTTGGTTGTTATTGAAAGGTATGGTAGTTCCAGCGAGAAGATCGGGCGCTAGCGTGAAGCAGAATATCTGAGCAAGCGGTGACGTGAAGTAGATGCTGGTCAGTTTGCTCACTGTCGGAATGGTGACGGTACGACCGATATCATCAGTGATGGTACGTTTGCCTGAGAGGAATTCCGCGGGGCTTTCGCATCCATAGAGGATGGTACTCGTGCCGCCTACAGTTAAGGCGGCGAGAGCGTATGAGCCTAGTTTCACAAAACTACGACGAGAAAGTAAATTCGTTGATGGATGTGAGCCAGACGGCTGCGGGGGGACTAGGCAGTCTGGCGTAGGGAATTTTGATGCACCGTCGATCATGGGGTCTCTTTCAGACAGGAAATATTCTTTATTCTATCATGAGATATATTAGATTGCATGTTTGTTTCGACCAATGCAGCCAGTTCCCGTTTTGACGCAACGTGTGCTTTGCGATACGCATTACTTAGGTGAAAGCCAACGGTCTTCTCAGAGATGCCGAGGTGCTCAGCGATGCTCATATTTGCAAACCCTTGAATGGCCAATAGGGAAATTTCCCGCTCACGTTTAGTAAAGTTGAACTCAGTAAACGTGACGTTACGGCGCTCGTCGACGAGATTTTTGATCTCTTCGTCTGATACAGAGGAAAGGTCAAATGAAGGTTCGGGTTCAACGGCTTTACTAAGGATGCCCAGACTTTGTAGGAAATAGATAATAGCGAGCAACGATATGGCTATGATGACCAGTGGTGTGATGGTTGTGAGACTGTAGCCTATCATGCGTTTTACGTAGAGACCAAAAGCAGAAGCATAAAGGTATCCACTTCCAAGCAGCATGATAGCAAGTATTTCCAGTGCGTTGAGGCGTTGAGAGCGTTGGCCACATGCAAAGACGAATAACAGTTCAAAGAACAGATCGCCAGAAGCGAGCATGAGTGCAATCGGGATAGTTTGATCAGAAAACGGATTTAACGTGAATAATACTATGGCGCAT
Organism: Coriobacteriales bacterium; assembly: GCA_963665595.2. GTDB lineage: Bacteria > Actinomycetota > Coriobacteriia > Coriobacteriales > CADBOM01. The sequence continues at coordinate 109,136 of CAXXJK010000005.1, forward strand.
ACAATCATCACCAATGTGAGGATGAGTATCCAAGACAGTGCGACGGCGCAATGATTTTTGTCGATCAAAGCGCACACAATGAACGCGACAAGTGAAAAAGCACCTGCGATCGCAAGGCAAACTGAGTTAATGCTGATAACGTCGTTGAGGTAAGGATTGAATGTTAGTCCGTTAAAAAATGATGCCACTAATGAGCCTGCACATAAAATGATAGCCGAGGTCAGAAATAATGTATCAAGCTTTCGCGCGACATGAGATTTGTTTGCCATCTTATAGTTTTCGGTTGCGATTAGGGGCTTTAAGTTGGGCTCGTTTGCGTCATCATAATGTCGTTTAGAGACGGTAAAGATGATGGCCGATAGGGCGGGTAGTAGAGTAAGCATGACGAGCGCAGCCGTCGTGTAGTTTGATACATTGGCGGTTGTGCCGATTGCTGACCCAATGGAGAGGGCGGCAAAGTGTAGCAACGTGCTTACGAGTATCGAGCCACTGCACGTTAGCATGATGGCGCGTAGACTGTGGCGCGCAAGTTGCGCGCTCCATCCAAGTATCAAAAACGCGATGAAGGCAAACTGAAGACAGACAAACACAAGGCGTATCGTAGAGGCGAGAGGCATGAGAAATCCAACGCCACAGATAAACGCGCAGAGTCCGCAGCTCAAAAAGATGAAGCGCTGTTGTAGAAAAGACTGGATTTTCGGAAACAGGGCAACTACTGCCAAGCTTGCTGCAAATACGCCAGCCAAGAGGAACAGATGGTTGTAAATGAGGCGCGAATTAAGTAAATAGAGAGGAAGGCTCAGCAGCACCCAAGCCATCAAAGCGGAGAAGCCTACTGCGTCAAGCATAGTTTTGTTGCTAGCGGCTGAGAGGGTTTCTCTTATACGTTCAACTAACACCCGTCTCCTCCTTTACGGCATCTGGGTAGAGTTCACATGAGCTGAACCGATAGAAACAAATAGTTCCATAAATGTTCAAGATGGGTGAAAAGAATTTCTCTATCGTATAGTAATCGATGGAGAAAGAATTATGCTTGAAAAAGAATTATAATCTCTTTTATTGTTGAAACAATATGACTCTCAAGTTTGAAGTTCAAAGCAACTGATGTTTCGAGTGGCTTCCTCCACTTAATTTCTCCTAATTAAAATATTTTCCCGTAAACCTAGGTAAAACTTCTAGGTTGTCGAATACGTTTCATACGGTTAGTCTATTTATAGTCAAAAAACTATAAAGCAATTTTATTTGGTATATATACGCATGATAAGGAAACGGTTTGCTCAGTCGATACACTCATGATGACACAACAAATAGTGAGTTCAACAGACTGAAAGGTCGTCTGCTGCGTTCGCTTCTCGCTTTCGTGCTCGCATTCTCATTCATTCAGCCAGCTACATGTTTTGGATTTCTGAATACTACTTTTGCCGCTGATCTTTCGACAACGGCACAATCTGTTAGCGCTATTGATGACTCGACAAATTCACCCGTTTCGACAAAAGATGAAGCGCCCACGATAACTACCAGTAATACGAGCGCGCTGCCTGACGCAACCATTGGTACGGCTTACTGGGATGCCACCTCCGCTAAGGCTCTGGTCACCTTCAAGGCTACCGGTTATCCCACACCCACGTGGTATCTCACATCAAAAGCGGCGACAAGCACCACGGTGGCTGTGCCTTCTACAACCACGACGGTCGGCGGCGTTGTTTACTGGATAGGAGGCGGTTTGCCCAGTGGTCTGCGCCTCAACCCAACCACAGGAGAACTTTCCGGTACTCCTGTTGACGATGGTACGTCAACATATCCCTGTACCTATACATTTACTCTTGCAGCGACCAATGACGTACTGCCTGATGCAACGCGCGTGTTTACCATCACCGTCAACAAGCCAGTAGTCAAGGTAGCCATGCCGGATCTTTCTGGGATGAGTGAATCGGCAGTAATGCGTACGTTGATGGGGGCAGGGTTGACTCCGAGCATTCAAACGCAGAATTCAGATACTGTTACCGCGGGTGTGGTGATCAGCCAAGATCCCGTAGCAGGTACCAGTGTGGTGAAGGGCTCGACGGCGAAGGTTGTCATATCAAGCGGACCGATTGAACCGCAACCTCCCAGAGTTTTGTCGCTATCACTGTATGCCTATAGCACTGACTCCTACAACGGTTACGTGTCACGCTTGGGAGATAATGGACGCGACTATCATGATGGTGCTTACTGGGTGCCGGGCGGTATCACCGAGAAAGATGGCAGCATTCGCCTGTGCGCCGCAGTTGAGCTCAGCGATGGTACCGCTTACTATCAATGTGATGACAACTGGCCTGATGATGTATCAATAACCTATCAGACATCCGACCCATCGGTTGCAGTGGTATCGAGTAAGGGTGTGGTGGTAGCCACTGGTGACGGCACGGCAACTATTACGGCAACTGCTCCAAACGGGAAGTCGTCTTCCATGAAGATATCGGTTATAGGTCAGAGCGACCCCTATCCTGTCGAAGTGCAGGTCACTGATGAATGCGGTAACGACTACGGCGACGCATGCATTACGTTTTCAACAATTGGTACGACGTATCAGCAGCTTTACGCACGCGTGGTTTATAGTGATGGCAGCAGCACGTGCAATGCGCCGTACGCCATAGATTATAATGCGAGCTCGGCGGTGTTTTCTACGATAGCTTGGTCTACGAGCAACACGGAAACGGGTTACGTGGATACCAAAAAAGGCCGGTTTATACCGCGGGGTTATGGGTCTTTGAATGTTTACGCGACGGTGACGGGGGGAGACCCGAACACCAATAGCGGTCAAGTGAGGGGGTACGTCCGAGTTGTAATTGACTCTGGCGAATATTCTGATGACCTTTCTAGCGATGCTCTGAATATCCGTGTCGTGTATAAAGAGAACGAAAGTTATACGGCATATGAAAAGACCTATACGGTTGACGAATTGCGTGCCATTCAGAACGTGGAGAGTACATATACCTTCACAAAAGCTGACGGAGCCTATGTCACGGCCAGCGCGCGTGGCATCTATCTAACAACACTGCTTAATATGGTAGACGTGGATGTTGATGATTTATATCAAATTGAGTTGCTCGCTAATGATAAGAATCCCGGGCCTATTTCTGCTGATTTTCTTTTTCGCGCACGATACTATTTTCCCAACTATGAGTTTGGGAACAACACTATGGGGGCCACTCTTGTGTATGCCATGTTGGCCTACGAGAGTGATTGGCGCGACAGTACGCTTGGTGCCACCAATTGCGATGAAAATTATTCTGCGCTGGATGGTGGTACGTGCTTACGCATGATGTTCGGGTCGGTTACTTTGTCGGATATGAGCACCTCCAAGTCGTGGAAGTATACCAAGCAAATTACCTTTATCCTTAAAGGTTCTCCTCCGGCAGGAGAGTATACCCCCATTCCTGATTCTACCCTTCTGCCCGGCTCCGATGGTCAGACGACGGGAGAGGGCGAAACTCTTGGCCTTGCGCTGGGCGGGCAAGAAAGTTCTCAGGAAATAACAAACTCATCAGGCGGTGCATCGAGTAATGGTGCCTCATCGGGCGAAAGTGAAAAAGAGTGGCATATCTATCAAATGATGAGTACCGCAAAGACTTCATTTGATTTGAAAGATTGGAGTGATCCTCTCATACCGTGGGCTATTCCATTTGCAATTGTGACGGTTGCTTTAGGTGGCATGATGCGCTACCTAGCATATCGAGAGCAAAAGAGATGGCACGTTTCGGAGTGATTGTCACGACGGCGATAGCTTCCGGAGCTTAGCAGCAGCACGTCACGAGTCTCGTGCACTATCTTGAAAAATAACCGTAAAGTCTTGCCTTTTGCGCACAACCTAGGTGAAATTCCTAGGTTGCAAAGACGATAAGCGAGTTGCATTATATCAATAAGAGAATAATCTAGAATGGGTCGCAATTCTCCTGTGCGTTTTCAGGAGGCTTGATAGCGGCGTTTTATCTGAAGGGGTAGGGTTTATGAGAAGTACGGGTATCAGGCGTAAGCACCCGCGCGCAGTGGTGGTGTTTTTTAGCGTTCTACTAACGTGTGTTGCTCTCGCAGGTGCGGCGGCGGCGTATGCGGTAAATTACTTTAACCCTGACTACACGTGGTATACCAAAAACCCTGATGCCTCGGTATTTGAGATATCTACGGCCGGGCAATTGCAGGCGTTCAGCGATTTGGTCGATGGCTATGCCTACTATAACGATGCTCTGCAACCTGCCGTCTCCTTTGAAGGCAAGACCGTTCGTCTTACCGGAAACATTGCGCTTTTGGGTTCCTACGGATATGAATTCTATTCTATCGGTACGACAGATCATCCCTTCTCAGGCACCTTTGATGGTAACGGTAAAACGATATCAGGACTTAAGATCACTGAAAAGACTGCCTCAAGCTATGTGGGGCTTTTCGGTTACTGTGATGCTTCATCTTGTATCAAAAATCTTACTCTTGAGGATAATTCTACTGTTTCAGTAGCGGTAAGCGATACCCATACGGTAGTGCGCTATGTGGGTTCTCTCGTAGGCTATACCCAAGGCACTGTCTCAGGATGCATAAGCCGCGCTGCGGTATATGTCTCTTGGGATGATGGCAATGGCGGTGACACGCGCACTGCAGATAATACGGTTGTAGTGAGCGGTGTGGGAGGCGTTGCGGGTGTGTGCGACGGTGATATACAGGGCACCTCCTTTACGGGAAGTCTTGCTATCACTACTCCGGCAAATTCTTACTTCGATGTATCTGAACAGACCAATACGGCTATTATCGTGACCTATGTGGGAGGTATCACGGGAAGAAGCGGCGGATCTGTCGAATTATCAAGAACAGGCATACACACCGGGAATCTTTCAAATTGCAGTAACGCAGCTGCCATTACCATTACCACCTCAGGTGCGGGAGGTGTTGATCGTTTTGGCGAAGTGGTCGACTCAAAAAGTCAATATGTCGGTGGCATCGCAGGCTACGCGATAGGAAACGTGTCGTCATGTACCAACACCGGTGATATTCTTGCCACCTCCTACATTTCTACAGGAAATGCCACAACAGATGAGGCGGGTTATGAGGCAGCTGCAGGCGGTGGCCAGTGCACCGGTGGTATCGTCGGAAGTCTGCGTGGTGAGAAAACAAGTGGGTATGCCGGCGTCGGTACCGTTGGCAGCGATGCTGGTATAGATGCCCAGGGCGCAGACCCTCTCGTTTTATCTGACTGTCAAAACCTTGGAAGCGTTATCTCACTGGTTGATGTGGGTGGTATTGCTGGCTCTGCCGGTACCTATACCACTATCACACGCTGTGCTAATGGGGACGCTGCTCAGGTGAGAAAAGATGACACGGTAGCCCGCATTGAAGGCACGCGTTGGAATAAGCCGTGTATTGGAGGCATCGTAGGTGAGACCTTTGGAGAGGTTTCCTACAGCAGAAACCATGGCGAGGTTACTACTACCAACATCGGCTACTACATTGGTGGTATTGTGGGAAACGTTTATTACTACAATGATTACTCAGGTCAAAAGGCCCAGCCAAATCCTGAGGTTTTTGCCTGCTATAACACCGGACAGGTAAGTTGTACGGCCTCTCTGCGCCGTGGGGCCATCGTTGGCGGAAACGGTGGCTATATCCATGACTGTCTCTATCTGTATGGGACAGCCAATTTGGCAGATGATGTCAATATTGCCGCTATAGGGGAAAACGATGGTACCTATGCGCGTCTTCAGGTGGCTTACGCAAACGATGCTCAAGCTACCCTTTACAGCGGCATCTCACTTAAATCCAAGGCAGCCGTTTCTTTCCTCAACGGTCTTGCTCCTCTAGATGGCTGGAGTCACTACTATATTACCAATGCTACGCTCAACAGTGGCTACCCCATCTTAAATACCGAAGGAACCTCAAGTGGCTCAGTTGATCTTGCATCCTTAAACCCTGAGGTAACTCTTACTCAAAACGCCTCCTATACCGCCGCCTATAATCCCATACCGACGGTGCAGATATCGGTCACACTAAACGGTTCACGCGTCACGCTTACCCAAGGCTCTGACTATGTGGTCACGGGAGATGCGCATGCATTGGGCACTAATGGAATATGCACGGGAGTGACCGCTACCGGAGAGACCCCCTACACGTGCACCATTGAAGGCATCGGTGACTACAGCGGTGTACTTTCAGGCTGTGCCTATGGTATTAGCAGAGGAACCTTCAGCGAATGCAGTGTGCTGGTAGACGCCGCCTCCTATACCGGCACCGCTCAAAACAACCCCACCGTGACCGTGACTGATGCCTCAGGTGGAGTGGTAAGCCCGACTGACTATACCTGCGTGGTAAATAATGGCGCTGACTGCATTGAGCCTTCTTATGAGCAAAACATTTATTACGCAGTAGTTACTGCTAAAGACAGCAGTAACTACTATGGGAGCGCACAGGGTATCTATACCATCAATAAGGTTGACGTTGCCAAGGAATGCGACACGGTAGGTATCATCTATGGGAGTCGCGTGTGGTACTACGATGAGGATAAGTATCAGCTCTACGAAGTGATCCCCGTACTTGATGCAAAGGGAAATCTTACCTATCACTCAGACACCGGTTTTCCGGTAGTTGAAGGAGAGATAGGCTATGTAGGCGACAATGGCATAACTCTTACTAAGGCAACTCCTAAGTATACCGATGCAACAGGTAAAACCATCTATGGTATGAGCGTGGATTACACCGCCTCCACCATCGACCCTGCCGTCATCGGCGTTATCTGGAACGGTCATACACTGGATACCTCTTGGTATCACTGTGTCTATGGTGGAGGTTCTGGTGGTGGTACGACAAGCGCGGGAAATAATCAAGCCGTTGAAGGACTTTCCAATATAGAAGCATCCACCACCGGTGCTATCACGGTTGCCTACACGGGAACCTATACGGAAAACTATATCGTCATGAACTTCGATATCGTACAGGTAAATGCTACTCCCCGTGACTTTACGGTGGATCAAAACTTCTCCTACTATGCCTATAATGAGGGGAAAGCACCCAGCGTACCTCTTGACGTGGCAGACATAACGACAACTCCCATCAAACTTATCTATGAGGGTAACGTTGTCGATACCGATAACTACGAACTCGTGCCTGACTATTCGGTTGACAACGTTACCGGAGACGTGCATACCGGCACAGATATCACCTATAACGCCGGTGACACGGTCTACTACACCGTGCACTTCATCAAGGACACCAGCATTATCTGTGCTGACATAGATGATGCGGTTTCTTTTACCATCATCTCTGACCAGCTCAAGTTTGATTCCACCACCGTTGAAATCGAAGTCGATGACAGTGGGTGTATCTATAACCCTGACGGCTGTCCGGCGCCGATCATACGGGTCAAGAACAAATCGACCGGCGAATACCTGACCGAAGGCAAGGATTACTATTACTACCTAAGCGGTGACGTTGCTGCTGGCACACATACCTTTGCTGTTCAGGGCATCGGGCTTTATGCTGGCAAGATCAAGGGGTGCGCCTACACGATTCAGGAGGGCACGCTCACTTCTGACATGTTCGACTCGACCTCTCCCTCCTATGTCTCTAATATCAAGTTAGCTAATTGTCAGGGGAGTTATTTCGATAAATCTGGTCTTTGTTTTGCCTATCGCGTGAGTGGCTACACAGCTGATGATCTTGAAGACATGCTGAGAGTTGCGTGGGTAGAAAACGATGAAGGACTCGGCTCTGGCTCTAATGTGACGCTTGAGAATGGCAAACTCTTTACGATAAGTAATATCCGTGATTCAGCGGGCAACGTGATCGACAAGATCCAAACTACGGGTACCTATACGGTGCATTTGAGCCATAATCCCCATGCAAACGCTGTTAATTATGCTGGGAAAGAAATCTTTGATACGAGTGAAGATTTCTCGCTGGATTGTCAGATTACGGTCAACAAGGCAAATTTGTCCGACAGCGGTGCCTATACCGATTCTGTTACCGGAAAAACGTATTCATATGTCCAAACCGGGAAATTGAAGTTTCCTTCTACCGCCTATTCCTATACCGGTAACCCCGTTGTGCCGAAGTACCAGATATATGACTCCTGGACTTATAGCAACCAGACTGCATCTGATGCTGAGCTGGCCGAGCATCTCTTCAGCTCCGATGAGTACGATGTCTATGTCGCCGGATATGGAACGACGGGGCCCACTGAGGTAAACGATCTTGTCACAAGCCCCTACGTGGTAGAAAAGATTGCGGCCAAGGCGGAAAGCACCCAGATTTGTGGGGAAAGAGCCATGTCTGCCTCTAGCTCACCGAGCACATCCTACACGTTTGCCGTCACCGCAGCTGACATTTCTGACTCTGATGTGGTTACCATCAAGGTAGACGACGCTATCTACACAGGAGACGCGCTCACGCCGGCTGTTCACTTCTACATAGGGGGGCAGGAATGCAACTATGTCCTTGGTGAAGACTATGCTCTTACCTACACTAACAATGTAGTAGGTGCCCGTGCAACTGATGAGAGTGCACCCACGGTCACCATCACGATTTTAAACAAAAAGCATTTGGTTGCCTTTGATTCAGATGAAAACGAAGTAGATTTAGTAAGTGTCACCTTTGATATCGGCTATGCACCCATTACCCTTGCAAGTGCCAACTGGACTTGGGGAAAGACGGTATCGCTTACAGAGGGGGCTACCGATGCCACCCTTGAAACCCCGGTACTTTTTGCTACCTATACGGCAACTGACGGTACACACACGGTGCGAACACTTCCCGCAGATGCCTATACCGCCCAGACCGGTACCTTTGATGGCATTACCTTTACGCCTAAAACCAGTGGGTGGGCATCAGGAGAGAGTGTCTACTACGATGTTACTTCAAATGCTACCAACCCCGCTTTTGTAGGAAGTACCCTTCTCGGGCCTACTACGGTAGTGGCTGTTACCTCTGCTAACTCCTTTAGTCAGATAGGGCAAAGCGGCAATAGTCTTTCTGCCACCCTTGATTCTACCAGCTATACCTATACGGCCGCTCAGATCACTCCGGTTGTTACTGTAAAAGATAACGATGTGACTCTGACCGAAGGTATCGACTATACGCTTTCTTTTGGAGATAACCTAAACGTTTCAAACACCGGACGTGTCACGATTCTTGGTATGGGTGCCTATACGGGAAGCACTGCCTTAAGCTTTACCATCACAGCAGCAAATCTGTCTGAGTGCATTCTCAGTGTTTCTCCTCAGACCTATACGGGAAGCCAGATCACACCTGACGCTAACGCCTTGACGGTTACCTTAGGCGGTAACACGCTCCAGGCAAGTGACTGGCAGCTTGATACAGCCGCATATGGTAGTAATACTGAAAGTGCGCCCTCTGGTGGGAGCTTGACTATCACGGCAGGTGGTTCGGGAAACGTCACCGGTACAAAGGCAGCTGTCTTTTCTATTTCTGCTCTCGCGCTTTCAACCGAGCGTTTCAGTGTCGAGACTGTATCTAAAACCTATGATAAGACCGCTCAAACCTTAAGCGCTGCCGACATCAAGGTGACAGACACTATCACCGGGTGCAGGCTTACGTACGGCGATGACTACACGCTTAACTACAGTGGGGATCATATCTCGGCGGGAGATGCTGTTATCTGGATTACCGGTAAGGGCAACTATACCGCTTCTATCTCGGCTACCTTTACTATCGCACCCATTGATTTGTCGAGTGCTGAACTTACCCTCACACGTGATACCTACACCTATACCGGGACAACCATAAAGCCTGATGTCACTGTCAAGTTAGGAGATGAGATCCTCACCGAAAAATACACTGCCACCACCGGTGAGATATGTGGGGACTACGGGGTAAACTTCTCAAATAATGTCACGCCGGCTTCCCTCGATGCACCTGAGGCACCTACGCTTACCGTTGTCGGACGGGGAAACTATACGGGCAGTGCTCACATTAGCTTCTCGATAGTGCCGGCTGCCTTAACTGACACAACTGCTACGATAACCCTTCCTGTGACAACCTATACCTATACAGGCACAGCAATAACGCCTGTGCCCACTACGGTAAAACTGGGAGACTTCACACTTGCTGCAAGTGACTATACGCTATCTTACGCAGATAACAATGCTATAGGTACCGCCACGGTAACAGTCACTGGCACCGGTAGTACTGTTACCGGTTCTATCTCGAACACCTTTACGATTGTGCAGGCATCTCTTTCAAAGGCAACCATAGCTGCTATACCCAACCAAGCCTATGCATTTGGAAGTGCTGTCACACCGGTGCTCTCAGTCACCGGACCTTCTGGCGAGACGCTTACATGTGATAAAGACTATACGCTCACCTATGCAAATAACACCTCACTGGGTAGTGCTATGGCTACCATTACCGGAATGGGTGCCTACACAGGTTCTCTTTCTGCGACGTTTAAGATCACCCGTATTCCCTTAGCCCTTGCTGATGTAAGCATGAGCCCTTCTTCTTTTATCTATGATGGTAAAGAACATACACCCACTGTTGCTATTACAGTAGGGGGTAAGACGCTTGCTCTCGGTACTGACTATACGCTCTCTTACTTGGGAGACAAAAAGAGTGCTGGTAGTCAAGTCATCGAAGTAAATACCCCTGATACCTCAGTCTATTCCAGTAGTCTTACTCTTTCTTATGCAATCAATGAGCTTACCTCTATTACCTCTGCCACTGTGTCTGCAATACCCAAGCAAGTCTATACCGGTAGCGCACTTACTCCTGAGCCTATTGTCACACTAGACGGTAGAACGTTGGTAAAGGGTAGCGACTATACGCTTGCCTATGCAAATAACACCAGTTCAGGTACAGCACGGGTAACCGCTACCGGCACGGGTCTTTACACGGGTAGCGTAACAAGCATCTTTACGATCGTATCGTTTCCCGATATAGATACAGGAGCCTGGTATGTAACAGACGGGTGGCTTTCTTATGTGATCGGTCATGGTCTTATGACCGGCTACTCTGATACCGGAAACTTCGAGCCCTATGGAAACATCACCCGCGGTCAGGTTGCTACTATTTTGTATCGCTATGCCTGTAGCCTCGATTCCACCCTTATCTCAACGTATGGTTCAACAACCGATGCATCAAAGTATGCATCAAAGACCGTCTTTACCGATGAGGGAGCAGGAACCTACTACACCGCAGCTATCAACTGGGCTTACGCAGTGGGCATCATGACCGGTGACAGTTCAACAGGCTATACCACCGTACGCCCTGATGACTCGGTAACCCGAGAAGATCTCTGCCTCATGATCTATCGCTATGTGAAATCAGTAGATCCTACCCTTGCTTTACATACAGGTTCAGTTGACTACTCATCAGTCATCGGTATAGATACCGTTGACTTCTGGGCTACTGACGCTGTTAAGTGGTGCGCTTCTTGGGGCATCATCGGTGGGGTAAACGAAGGGGGTAGCTATCACATGAATCCAATAGATACTGCCTGGCGTGCCAGTATGGCAAAGATGATTACCGTGACGCTTAGAGACGTGATGGCAGGGTAGCGGGAGAAAAGTTATCCTCACCGCTTATGCGGTGTTGAGGATAGAAAAAGTCTGTCGGAGATCCGGCAGCAGGTTCACGCCCACCAAGGGTGCAGGAAAGGGGGAACAATGTCTTGTCGAGGTGGTTAGCGAGGACTTCTCTTCAAGCAGAGCCAGAAAGCTTGAGGAAATTCCCTATGGAAAAAGATTTGTCCAATTAGATTGTCTACGCTTGAGAAAGGAATCTGATATGTTGGCTAAGTCGAATAAAAAGATGAAACTAATGGGGTTACTCGCAACGGTGGCCTTCTCGGCTGCCTTGATGCTCTGCGCTTTACCGGGAGCAGCATTTGCAACTGATTTTACTGATGCTGTAAGTACGTCTTCTGTTCAGGTACGCATTGGAGACAACACAAATCCTGTGTCGACCGTGAGTTTTTCTACAGCGGGTATCCAATCTGGTCAGAAGGGTGCGCTGTACAACAAGACCGGGGTTTGGAGTGTTGTTGGAACTGACAGCTACGTCACTCTTCAAAGCGTCTTAGACCAGGTTGGCGAGTATGACGGTTACTGGACCTCTGTGACGTTTTATTGCTATAACTCAAGCACTAATACGTATTCAAACTATACCAAGTTCAATAGCGGCATATTCCCCTATGCTACGACAGGCACAATAGCGGGACTCTCGCTTAGCTTGCCCTTCTACGAAGATACCACTTATAACGCGTTGGGGACTACGGAACGCTATGCCTATACGCCAATCATTGCGCTCAACAATGCGACGACTACACTGAGCGGAAGCACTACTGCTCAACAAGCTCTGGACAATATGACGTTTACCACGACTGATGCTCCTCGTCTCATGTGGGGCTATGACGCCAATAACGTAGGCGGCAATCGCTTCCCCTCAAACATTGTGGGTATTCAAGTAAATGAATAAGCAATAAATAAGCCGTCATGTGACCAAGTGTAATAGTTTGACGGTGCTCAGGAGATGTATGGCATCTCCGCTGTGGGGTGCCATACATCCATTTCTTTCGGAAGGAATGTTAATGCGAACTATCAAGAAAAGAATGTGGATAACAGCCCTCTTACTGGGTCTTTTAGCGTGTCTGGCACCTGGGGTCGCATTTGCGGGCACCGCCACTGACGGCATCACTATTACCGATGACAACGGTGTTGTCTGGACCTATGCACCCATCTCCGGCACGGAAAACGAGGTGCAACTTGCCTATGTCGACATACCCGACACCTCAACGACCATAACTCAGGAAACTCCTATGGATATGGTGATACCGTCGACCATCACCTATGAAGGGACTATCTATACGGTCACCGAGGTAGGCTACAACAATCTCTACGGGCCAAATCAAGAAGCCGGCGGAAACACTAATATATTTGGCAGCAACAGGGTAACGGCTACAACCACAAACCCTTATTATCATAACGATATTCTGAAAATAAAGTCGCTTTCCATACCGGCGACGGTGAAGACTATTGATCAGTCGGCGTTTATGTATGCTCAAAATCTCGCATCAGTCACCTTTGGTGAGGGAAGTAAGCTTGTGACCATCGGCGGACAGGCCTTTATGTCGTGCGTGAAACTAACGTCGATACAATTGCCTGCAGGACTGAAGAGCATTGCCAGCGCGACCACATCATATGGATATGCATTTTCAGGAAGTGGGCTTGCGTCTATCACTATTCCTGCTTCTGTCGAAACCCTGGGGTCATGCACCTTCTACAATTGTGCTTCTCTTACGACGGTAAACTTTGAGGATGGAAGCAAGCTTGCGACGCTTCCGCCGATGACTTTCTACGACAACAGCGTTCTCGCTTCTTTTAGTTTTGGAACAGGTGGTGCTATCGCGACTATCGGGGATCAGGCATTTAGCGGATGTACAGCACTTTCCTATCTCTACGTTCCCAAGACCGTGACAACCTTCTCGGGATCGTTTGGGTCTTGCACAAACCTTAATCTGGAATTTGAAGATGCTTCTACCATTACGGCGATAGGGGCCTCTGCGTTCGGCGCTTGGACGGGGCTTGCTGATCTCAGTCTATCTCGCTTTTCAAATGTGACGACAATAGGGTCGGGCGCTTTTTCGGGCAATGGGTGGACAACACTTGCTCTTCCTGCAAACCTCGTTACCATGGGAACTACCTGCTTCTCTAAAGGAGCTTTCTCCTCGGTTGTGGTTCCCTCAAAGGTCGAGACGGTAACCGGTCTTGATACCAACACCGCTTTAAAGAAGGTAGTGATTTTAGGATCGGGCTCTAGTGCGGGATTGCTCACCATAGGGTCCTCTGCTTTCAAAAGTGACGGTGCTCTTACGAGTGTTCAATTCAGCGGCAACGTCAAGACGTTGGCAGTCGCCAGCGCAAACGTCTTCACGGGATGCGCCGGCCTTACCGACATCGTTTTTACCGGTGATGTATCAAATATTGTCATGCCGCTGGCGGCTCAGTTCAAGGCCATCAAGACAAACACAGGTCTTACGTTTTATGCTTATGATGCGCCCTATGATGCAAGTGCTGCGACCAATGCGGCACTTCCCACGTGGTGCAATACCAATGGGTTTGCCTACAAGCAGCTTGTTGATATTTCAGGCATCACCGCAGTAATCGATACGGGTACTTATACCTATGATGGTACAGCCCACACCCCTTCTATCACCGTGAAAAACGGCGATACGACACTTGTCCAGGATAGTGATTATCAGGTGGTCTATGATAATGCTACCAGCGCGGGTACGGTATCGGGTATGATCTATGGTAAAGGTGTGTATAGCGCCTATAGCAAGTCGTTTACATATACCATCGGTATTGTTGATCTTTCAGCAGCTTCGGTTGTTTCTCTGGCAGATGAGACGTATACGGGCACTGCCTTAACGCCACTGCCCGTTGTTACCTGCATGCTTAACGATTTAGAGACCATCCTTGTTAAAGATACTGACTACACGGTGTCTTATTCTGATAACACCAATGCGGGTACCGCGACAGTTACCATCACCGGCAAGGGCAATTTTAGTGGCACAAAGACAGCCACATTTACTATAAAGTCAGCCCAGATGACAAGTTGCACGATTGCTCCCATTGCAGATCAGGCTTATACCAGTTCTGCTATCGTACCAGCAGTTACCGTTACTGATGGCGACAAAACACTTGTTAAAGATACTGATTATAGCGTTACCGCGATGGACAACACTACCGTAGGCACTGCTACGGTAAAGGTAGTTGGTTGCGGCAACTACGAAGGTGTTATCAGCACTACCTTTAATATTGTGACCTGCGATGTAGCAAGCTGCAAGGTTTCTACTATTCCCGATCAGGTCTATAGAGGTACGGTCTTAGAGCCAACCCTTACTGTTACTGATACTTCCGGCAACGTACTGATAAAAAACACCGATTATAGCGTGACATACCTTAACAACGCTGCCGTGGGTACCGCTACGGTTGCGATTGCAGGGTTGAGTAATTATTCGGGTACTCAGTCAGTTACGTTTACAATTCTTGAACCCATCTCTATTACCTCTGCCACTGTGTCTGCAATACCCAAGCAGGTCTATACCGGTAGCGCACTTACTCCTGAGCCTATTGTCACACTAGACGGTAGAACGTTGGTAAAGGGTAGCGACTATACGCTTGCCTATGCAAATAACACCAGTTCAGGTACAGCACGGGTAACCGCTACCGGCATCGGTCTTTACACGGGTAGCGTAACAAGCATCTTTACGATCGTATCGTTTCCCGATATAGATACAGGAGCCTGGTATGTAACAGACGGGTGGCTTTCTTATGTGATCGGTCATGGTCTTATGACCGGCTACTCTGATACCGGAAACTTCGAGCCCTATGGAAACATCACTCGCGGGCAGGTTGCTACTATTTTGTATCGCTATGCGTGTAGCCTTGATTCCACCCTTATCTCAACGTATGGTTCAACAACCGATGCATCAAAGTATGCATCAAAGACCGTCTTTACCGATGAGGGAGCAGGAACCTACTACACCGCAGCTATCAACTGGGCTTACGCAGTGGGCATCATGACCGGTGACAGTTCAACAGGCTATACCACCGTACGCCCTGATGACTCGGTAACCCGAGAAGATCTCTGCCTCATGATCTATCGCTATGTGAAATCAGTAGATCCTACCCTTGCTTTACATACAGGTTCAGTTGACTACTCATCAGTCATCGGTATAGATACCGTTGACTTCTGGGCTACTGACGCGGTTAAGTGGTGTGCTTCTTGGGGCATCATCGGTGGGGTAAACGAAGGGGGTACCTATCACATGAATCCAACAGATACTGCCTGGCGTGCCAGTATGGCAAAGATGATTACCGTGACGCTTAGAGACGTGATGGCAGGGTAGCTGAGGCGCGTGATAACCGTTCAGAGAGATAGATATGTCGTACATCATTAGTAGGGAATTGAGTGAGGCGCATGAAATCTTGTAGAAGACGATAGTTCGGTATCTCAGAGAAGGGTTGTCCTTCTCTGAGATACCGTGTTCGAATAAATTGGCAGATTTGAAGGAAAGGAAACGTGTTATTTATGGGTGTCTATCTACAGGATGTTCTCCACTTGGTTTCTCAGAGCATGCTCTATCCAACGATTGCGGTAGTCTTGCTTCTTATAACCTTTATCATCTTTTCAATCGGTTCAATTATCGTCGAAGCATTTACTGAACGTCGTCATTTTCGGCTGATAATGCCGGACTTTCTAAATGAACTCGACAAAGCTTCACCTGAAGATATTTCTACGGTCATAGAAACAAGCGCGTTACTCAAAAATCAAAAACGCGCGCTTCTTACGCTGTTTAAGAATGGTAGTCTTCCGGAAGAATCCCGCTTTGCTCTCGCAAAGAGACTTATCTCAAAAGAAGAGGAGCGTTATCATCGCATCATCTCGCGAACCGATTATGCGGCCAAAGCGGGCCCTATGCTCGGTTTGATGGGAACTCTCATTCCACTCGGGCCGGGCATCGTGGCCTTGGGTCAAGGAGACACCGCTACGCTGTCGTCTTCTCTGCTGGTGGCTTTTGATACAACCACAGCTGGCTTGGCCTGCTCTCTCGTTTCCTTGGTTATTTCGATGATTCGCAAACGCTGGTATAACGACTACATGGTGGCTCTTAAGGCATGTATGTCAACTGCGCTTGAAAAAATTGAGATCATGAGCGAAGAGGGTGATTTTGTAGAAGAAAAGCCTTCCGCTGAATATAAGGCATCAGCAACATATAAGAGGACAGTGTCGGCTAATTCCGAGGCTTCTTCAGCGCCTCCAGAAAACAAGAAAAATGTCAGCCGAGATAATCCTCCCGTACCGCCAGAAGGTTTCAGGAACATTACGGAGGTTCTCGATGTCGCAGCATCATAGAAGTCTTGATCATTTTGATTTTGATGAACCGACTGTCTTAGAGGAGGATGTCGATCCTCGCGCAAGCGTTGCTAACTTAGCTGATGTCATGTTGGTTTTTGCCTGTGGGCTCATGGTCGCCCTTGTGGCACATTGGAATATCAATGTCAGCACCGTACAGCAGGTTGAGAAGCAGTCCGAAATGACTGAGGTAAGTGATGTGGAAACGATGGCTGATGACATGGCTACAGGATCCGGTGGTTATACACAACTGGGTACAGTCTATCAGGATCCCAAGACTGGCCAGATGTATATGCTCGTGAATGATGCTACCTCAAGTTAGTAACACGAGCAGTACATCTTCGGGTTCATAGACCCCTCGCTCTCTCCTACCCGCAATAGTCAGAAGTGCTTAACAGTTCAGTTGCCACATGATTGCTTGATCAGCATGAATAGTATTTGAACAGATTTTGCCTTGCTTATAGTCTTTCCGTTATTTCTTGTAAAACGCTTCTGAGATAGCAATTCCAAGACATTGATTTCACGAATCTCGACATATGTTGCGCAGTCGATTCAGTACGCTGGTAACTTCCGCTGAACTTTGAATATCTGCCGTCCGTGCGATTAAGGGCGGCAGAAAATATGTTTCTTTCGCACATAACAGTATTCTTGCGGCCACTTGACCAGTATGCGTGAGATACTACAAACACCGATATCAATTTGATGTAGACTGAAAAGGCGGACATGATTCCGCCTCTTATTTTCACATGGGATTATTTTTCCATAGAACAGGACGAAAGGCATGGCGGAGGTTTCTGCGGAACAAGCGAAGAAGAATGCGGCGCGCGTTGATCGGCTCGGAACGGAGAAGATAGGACGTCTCCTCTGGGAGTTTGGTATTCCTGCGATAGCAAGCATGATGGTCAATGCGCTTTACAATATCATTGACTCAATTTTTTTGGGCCACGGCGTGGGCCCTATTGGTTTGGATACGGCGACGATAGCTACTCCTCTCATGACCATCGGCGTGGGTCTTTGTTTGCTTATTGGCAATGGAGGCAATGCACTCATCGCTATCAAACTTGGTGAGGGACAGCGTCGCAAGGCGGAGAAGATTGTTGGTAATACCTTCATGCTTTCGATTGTTGTGGCCGTGCTTGTTGCCTTGAGTGGTGTATTTTTTATCGACCCGTTGCTCTCTATATCAGGAGCTACTGAGGAAACGTGGGAATCGGCCAAGAGCTTCATGCAGATCATATGCTTTGGCTTTGTGTTCCAGATAGTCGGAGGTAGTCTCAATAATTTCATGCGTACTGCTGGGCGACCTATGCTTGCGTTTTGGAGTATGTGCGTTGGCACGATTGCGTGTATCGTGTTTAACTATCTGTTTGTCATGGTGCTTGAGATGGGGGTTCGCGGCTCGGCGTATGCGACGATACTCGGCCAAGCAATCACGTGTGCCGCCGTACTCTGGTATTTCATTTTTTCCAATCGGTGTCCATTCAAGCTGCATATAAAGAATATCAAACCGTTTTTGCGGCTTGATGCCGCGATTTTTGCGCTTGGTTCTGCTTCCTTTATCCTTCAGATTGCAATGAGTCTCTGCATGCTGGTACTTAATAATCTGTTGATTGTCTATGGGACCGGTACAGCCATCGGTGTGGTGGGCGCCCAGGCAGCCTTTGGTGTTGTGCAGCGCATAGCTATGTTTGCAACATTTCCCATCATCGGTATTGCAGTGGCGGGGCAACCTATTTTTGGTTATAACTATGGGGCTCGAAAATATGATCGTGTTAAGGCGGTATTGCGCCAATCGATCATTAGTGGAATGGCCATAGGATTCTTTTTCTTTGCTTTGGTGCATATTATTCCAGAGGCCATTGTGTCGTTGTTTGGCATATCCGACGATCTCATGTCTTTTACCGTCATGTGTCTGAAAGTGGCACTTGCGCTCGTCTTTTTGGCGGCGTTCCAGATAATCGGCTCAAATTATTTTCAAGCAACCGGGCAGCCAAAGAAATCAATCTTTCTGTCGCTCACTCGCCAGTTGCTCTATTTCATACCGGCTCTCATTCTCATGCCGCAGGTCCTTCCTCTGATATTTGGATTTTTGACACCGCTGGATGCGCTTATCTACGCTATGCCCGTGGCTGATGCCCTTGCGTTTATCACCGCGGCTTTCATGTTGTTGCACGAAGCGAAGCGTATCAATCTCAAGCTTGCTGCCGAGTCAGCAAAAAAAGATGAAACGTTGCTATACGATACGGACAGTTCGTCTATACTTCCGTTCAAAGCGCTTTCTTAAGAAGGAGAGATGACCGGTCATGCTGCTTGCCATTGACATAGGGAATACACAGACCGTTCTTGGGTTGTATCATGCAAACCATGATGTCAACGTTCTCGACGATGAGCTGGTCGCCCATTGGCGTATCGCTACCGAGCCGGCTCACACAGCAGATCAGGCGCTTAACACGCTGCAGGGCATATTTGCCTTCGCTGAGTTTTCCTTAGAGGATGTTGATGACATTATCATTGCTTCTGTTGTTCCCTCATTGACTGCTACTTGGCAGGAAGCGGCGCAACGTTTCTCAAAACATGAAGCCTTGGTCGTTGACATCCAGAGTGGCTACGGGTTGCCCATTCGCTACAAGAATCCTGACGAAATCGGGGCCGATCGTATTGCCGATGCTCTCGCGGCTCGAATGCTATACGGTTCGCCGGTTCTGGTCGTCGACTTTGGTACCGCGACCAATATCGAGGTGATCGATCGTGATGGCGCGTTTCTGGGAGGCATCATAGCACCGGGTGTAAAGACTTCCGCACAGGCATTATTTTCTGCTGCGGCGCGCCTTGCAACCGTCGATATCGAGCGTCCTGAGCATGTTATCGGGCAGACAACCAAGGATGCCGTACAGTCAGGGCTGACCTATGGCGAGATTGACCGTATCGATGGGTTGGTCGAGCGTGTCTTTGACGAACTCGGTTATCGTGCACCGGTTGTTGCCACGGGTGGTCTGTTTTCATTTGTGCAGCCACTTTCTCGCACTATTACTCACACCGATGAATTTCTCACGCTCAAGGGTTTGAGGATTATTTATGAAGTAAGCACGGGATTTTTGGACTCATCTGTTTAAGGTATCCCCAACACTTCATTTAGTCCTTATGATGAGGAAAACCGTTTTTGACGATTATCAGTCCTTATCTTGTGAGGAAACGCTACATGAATAGCGTCATGAAGAAAAAACTCATCATCGCTACGTTGGCTATTGTGGTAGTGATTATCTTGGTTCTCGCTTTTGCGGGTGGTGGCGGTATTGCACGGACAGCCACGGTTGCCGATGCGGCATCTGGCTCTGTTAGTGAAGGTAAGATTCAGGTTTCAGGAGAGGTTGTCAGCAACTCCTTCCATACCGAGGGGGGCACCCTGTACTTTTCTCTCTATGATTCGTCTACGGGTGATGCCTCCAAAACTCTCAATGTCAAGTATTCAGGTGCGGTTTCTTCAACCTTTGGGAATGGAGTCACCGCTATCTGCACCGGTAAATTGGATACGAGCGGCACGCTCGTGGCTTCTGAAATGGTTACCAAGTGTCCTTCGAAATACGAATCTGCCGAGGGAGCTCTGACCGTGGAAGATCTTCTTTCGCAGAATGGTCAGATGATAGGTAAGCAGACAGAGGTGGCTGGCTACATAAAGTCAGGCACGCTCAAGCCTGCGGGTTCAGATGAGCGCTTTGTGCTCTATTCGCAGGGTGCTGAGGTATCAGTCAGATTCGATGCGGCTCTTCCTGATGGCATTGTTGAAGGATCATCTGTTGTTGTTAACGGCTCTCTTAATTCAGATGGTACGTTTACGGCGACCGATGTTGCTCAGGAAAAGGTCGGCTGACCGGATTGAAATGCGCGTAGTCGCCTAGGGTGACCACGCGCATTTAATGTGTGCGCTCATACATAGTTTGTTGCAAGACGGGTTGGGCTTAAGGACAGCGCGGGAGCGTTATCTGAGGCTTTGATGGGGAGGACACATCATATGGCATTGTTTGGATCAGTTTTACTGATCGTCGCCTTTGCATCGGCGATTCTTTCGGTCATTTTGTTTTGGGTGGGGCACGCAATTTCGTCGCGGGATAGAGAAGAACTCGGCGATCGTCTTACCAGTGTTGGCTACTATCTGACGATGCTAACGTTTGTGGCATTGTCGGGGGCAGTGGCACTGCTGGTGTACTGTTTTATGGCCGGAAACTATTCTATCGCCTATGTGGCGCAGCAACATTCCACAGCCACGGGCAGTCTCGCTTGGCTCTACAAACTGTCGGGGGTATGGAGTGGTCGCGCGGGTTCGTTGATGCTCTGGACATGGCTCATCTCTTTATTTGCTGCCATTATTGCCTATCGACGTGTGACTATCAGCGACAAGCTTTCAAACATTGCCAGTTCAGTGATGCAGTTGGTTCTCATTGCATTTATGGGTGTGTTGATCTTTTCTGTCGAAAACAGTCCTTTTATTGCTACCGCTGCTCAGTATCTTGCAAGTGATGGCTCACTGGTAAATGCTCCTTCGGGTTGGGGTATGAATATCTTGCTCGAGCACTGGGCAATGGCTATTCACCCGGTAACGCTGTTCGTGGGATACGCAGGGCTTACGGTACCCTTTGCTTATGCGGTTTCAGCTCTTGTGAACAAAGACTTCTCAAAAGAATGGGTTAAGCTCTGCCAGGGCTACGCAATTCTTGCATGGATATTTCTAGGTATCGGTATTGGCCTCGGCGCTGTCTGGGCGTACACCGTATTGGGTTGGGGCGGCTACTGGGCATGGGATCCGGTGGAAAATGCTTCATTACTGCCGTGGCTTGTTGGTGTTGCTCTTATGCATACGTTTACCCTGTATCGTCGACAAGGATCATTTAAGAAATGGGCAATATTTTGTGCTTGTCTGACATTTGCCTTTGTCGTGCTGGGCACGTTTATCACGCGTTCGGGTCTGGTCGAGTCGGTACATGCATTTGAAGGCGACCCTGTGAGTTTTTGGTTCTTTATCATTCTCATTATTATGTCGTTGCTCGTTGGTATTGCTGGTCTGTTCTGGAGACGCAAGGATTTTGCTTCAGATGTTCAGATCACTTCATTTACTGGTCGTGAGGCGGCATATTATTTCAACAATGTCATCATGGTTGTATGCGCCTGCCTGATTGCATATCTCACCGTGGCGAGTGCGCTTCCGTCTTGGTTGCCTTACGGGGGCCAGACGGTTACGGCGGGTACCTACGATACCATCGCGCGAATCGTAGGTGTTTTCTATTTCCTGTTGATGGCGGTCTGTCCGATGCTTTCATGGCATAAGACGCTGGGGAGAGACTTCTGGCGCAAAGCGCTCATTCCGGGAATCTGTGGGCTGGTGCTCTTTGCTTTGCTGATGGCATGTTTCATTTTTCAGCTACTGCCTTCTTATAATGCTATTATCGCCGGTGGTGGTACTGCTGCTGATGATCTTATCAGCCAAGGTCCTTCTTGGTACTATAACGGTGTTGCCGTTCTTGGTTTGCTTGTGGCCTCGCTGCTGCTGTTTAACTCGATCTTTTTATTCTGTCGTGACGTTAAAAAGCGGGCGGCGAGCACAGACGCTTCTCTCGGGGCGGGTCTTATTGGTCATCTGAGAGGTAACGCATCTCGCGCTGGCGGCGTTATCGTACATGCTGGCATGGGGATCATGCTCATCGGACTCATCGGTTCGAATATGTATGTGACAGAAATCACTCCCTATCTCAATCCGGGAGACTCGGTACAAATTCAAGAATATACCGTTGAATTCAACCAGACCAAAAGCGGTACTGATGGGAGCCTTCTTGTTTATGGTGCTCAAGTGACGCTCTATAAAAATGGTCAGCTCCTCGCTTCAACGATTCCCAATATTGAAATTTCACTCACAGAGCAACGAAAGAGCAATGCTGCTATCTTTAGTATGCCACTATGCGATGTGTTTGTAGCATATCAGGGTACGAGTACGAATGGTCAATGTTCATTTGACATTCGCCTCAATCCCCTTATAAACTTTGTTTGGCTTGGTCTGACGATTACTATTATCGGTTCGGCTCTTGGCCTGTTGCTGCGCAACTCGAACACGCGTCGCAAGACTGCCGACTATGGTAAATCTTATACTCGTGCCTCTGATGATGCGGCATCGATTAGTGGTGTATTTCGCGGGGTTTCAGATGAGACGGCTAGCCAACAGGTAGCAGATCTTCAAACGCATATTGCTGAGTTGGAGGCTCAGATTGAAAACCTTGAGAAGATTACCCAGCAACCTGACGATACAACCGACAACAAGAGTTAGTTAGAAAGACAGATATGGGCGATGCCTTACAGATACGGAAGATGAGTAAGGTCTTCGGCACGCGCAGGGCCCTCGATAAGGTATCTTTTGAGTTGCCTGAAGGTGCGTTCCTTTCGATCTTTGGGCCTAACGGTGCGGGTAAGTCGACTCTTGTGCGCATCTTGGCAACGTTGTCGCGGCCTACGTCAGGTACGGTTACGGTATTGGGGCAAGACGCTCTTGAACATCCTGATACCATACGTACCAAGGTGGGCGTGATCAGTCATAATTCCATGCTCTATGGGGATATGACTGCTGAGGAAAATCTCATGCTCATGGCTCGTCTCTACGGCATAGATGAACCTGAGCAACACGTGCGTGCTCTTCTCAAAAGTGTTGAGCTTGAGCATCGTCGTTTTGATGTGGTGCGCACATTTTCCCGTGGGATGACCCAGCGTCTTTCTATTGCACGCGCTCTTATCAACGACCCCGCGCTTGTCATTTTAGATGAACCCTATTCAGGGCTGGACCCTCATGCGGTTGAGATCTTTGATACGCTCATTGAGCGGGTAAAAGAGGATCGTACGTTTGTCATGGTGAGCCACGATCTCGCTAAGGGATTTGCCATGTGTACGCATGCGCTCATGATAGCTAACGGGCGTGTTGTCTCTTTTGATCAGCGCGACAACCTTGAACTTGATACATTCAGACAGTTGTATTTAGATACTGTGGGCATGGGGGTGTCTTAGATGATGCGCGCATCTCGCTGGGCACAGTATAAAACGCTGCTTTCAAAGGATTTCACCATGGAGTTCCGCACTAAGGAGATGCTTACCTCCATGGGTATCTACGGGGTTTTAGTGCTCCTTGTTTTTGGTGCTGCTCTCGCGTTTACCTCGGTCGGATTTGACGTATCTCAGATGGCGTCCGGTTTGCTGTGGGTGCTTGTCGTGTTTACCTCACTGTTGGGACTGAACCGTTCGTTTTCACATGAAAAGGAGAACGGCGCGCTTGAGGGCATGCTGCTCGTGCCGATGGATCGCTCACTGATCTTTCTTGCTAAAATGACCACCAATCTGGTATTGCTTCTGGTGGTAGAGGTGATTGTGGTGCCGCTCTTTTTCTTCTTCTTTCTGAGCGCAGTATCAGTTGCTTCAACAGCAGTCTGGATTATCCTGCCCCTTGTGGTGGGCTCTATTGGTGTGGCTGGCATCGGCACGCTTCTTTCGACCATTACCATAAATACACGTGGTAAGGATGTACTGCTTGCCGTCATGTTCATCCCGGTTATCTTTCCACTGCTTTACGCGTGCGTCAGTGCTACTTCTGCAGCGTTTCTCGGGTTGCCGGATGGGTTTGATGGATTCACCAGCGCGCTTGCGTTGGCGGGTGGCTACGATGCCATCATGATCATCGCTAGCTGGGCACTTTATGATTTTGTTATATCTGCCTGATGCGTATGTGCTCGCATCAAGACCGAGAAAGCAACGGCATGAGGAGGCATTTTGAGTACTGAATCGTTAAAAAAACCGCCCACTGTGGGGGGAGTGATTGACCGACTTGTCATGCCGGCATTTGCGATAGGTTTCCTTCTCGCGCTGACGGCGTTTGTTCTTGCGTTTACAATGGCGCCGCTCGTGGGGGGTGCTAACGTGGGAGGCACAGCCATTATTGGTGGTCAAGCAGTAAGTAGCAAGTTGCTGTTCTCTCAGAAGATATTCTATTTTCACATGCCTATCGCCATCACGAGTTTTCTTGCGCTGATTTTTGTTGCCTTTTATGGTATTCGCTATCTTGCGACCAAACAGCGTGCCTATGATACGCGCGCCCGGGTTGCCATGGAAATCACGCTCATATTCGTAATAGGCACCATGATTTCTGGTGAGTTATGGGAACGTGAGGAATGGGGAGTTTGGTGGACGTGGGAGCCTCGTCTAACCACCTATCTCGTGCTGATGCTTTTGGTTATTGCCTATTTCATCTTGCGTACCGCCATAGACGATCCAGAAAAACGCGCGACGTTTGCGGCAGTATTCGGCATCATTACTTTTATCGATGCGCCTATCTGTTTCATGATTACACGCTTGATTCCCCAGACCACGCATCCGGTCGTGTCGAGTCTTTCTGTCGACATGCTGATACCGCTCATGCTTTCCATGGTCGGATTCCTGCTCATAGGGTTTGCCTTGTATCGATTACGTTTGAGGCAGACTATCTGCCTAGAGAAGTTAGAAGCTATCAAAGAGCGTCTTTTAGACTGAACCGGTTGTGTATCCGTCTGATTTTTAAGTGTCTGAGTGTTCACGCAATGATTTGAGAAGTCATTGAAGCAGAAAGAGAGTCTGACATGAATTCTGTTCTCGTAGAAATATATAGCACCGTTTTGAGTGGCGCGCCGTATGTCATAGCAGCATATGTAGGTATATTCATCGTGCTGGCCATTTTTGTCATTATTATCTATCGCAAGTTGGTACGTGTTGAAAAGCAGGTTGCTGCATTGGAAGAAGCATATCCTCTGAATGAAGAAGATGAATGACAGCGGCCTCTCTACTCAATGAATTTAAATGGTCGCTATGCACGAAATGTGAATTTTAAAGACTTTAGTGGGGTAGGCTCACATTACCTCTTTACTAGGCGCGAATATTGGCTATTATTTAGTTAGCACTCTCGAGGCGAGAGTGCTAACTACTCTCTGAGGACCCATGATTGTCCTTATGCAGACTTGAAAAAGGTAATAATGGCGCATATATTAAAGTGTGCGCGTATAGGCGCAATTCCGCTGTACGAGTGTATAGAGGATTGCATGGACAGTTTAGGAGGAATGGACGATGAATCTGAAACCACTAGGAGATAGGGTCATCATCAAGGAAGCTGAGGCTGAGACTACCACGGCATCGGGTATCCTGTTGGCGGGCACCGCTCAGGAAAAGCCACATCGTGGATCAGTCATCGCGGTAGGCAAGGGAAAGCTTGATAGCACAGGTACCCTCGTTGTTCCTGATGTAGAGGTGGGCGATACCATTATCTATGGCAAATATGGTGGAACTCAAGTTACTCTTGATGGCGAAGAGTATCTTATCCTGCGTGCCGACGACATCTATGCGGTTGTCGAATAATATCTACTACACTCCATCATTTGTCCGATAGATTACACTTTGAAAGGATTGATGAATCTTATGGCTAAGAACATCGTTTTTGATACTAATGCACGCGCGCAGCTTGCCGAAGGCGTTTCCAAGCTCGCCGATGCGGTGAAGGTTACACTGGGGCCAAAGGGACGTTATGTCGCGCTTGAACGCTCCTACGGTGCTCCGCTTATCACCAATGATGGTGTGACGGTTGCCAAGGAGATCGAGCTCGAAAACCCTGTTGAGAACATGGGTGCTCAGCTTGTTCGTGAAGTTGCCGTCAAGACCAACGACGTTGCCGGTGATGGCACCACCACCGCAACTCTGCTCGCTGATGTGATTGTAAAAGAAGGCTTGCGCAATGTGACCGCCGGTGCTAATCCGCTCGCTATTCGTCGGGGCATCGAAAAGGCTGTCGACGCAGTTGTTGTTTCCATCAAAGACCAGGCACATGATGTTGAGGGTCAGAACCAAATTGCTAACGTGGGTACCATTTCTGCGGGTGATGAGCTTATCGGTTCAAAGATTGCTGAAGCCATGGAGGCTGTTGGCAAAGACGGTGTTATCACCGTCGAAGAGTCAAACACATTTGGTATCGACATCGAAACCGTTGAGGGTATGCAGTTTGACAAAGGCTTTGTCTCGCCCTATATGGCAACCGACATGGAGCGTATGGAAGCCAGCCTCTCTGATCCTTACATCCTCATATCTGGACAGAAGATATCTGCAATCCAAGATCTCCTTCCTTTGCTTGAGCAGATCATGAAAACCAATCGTCCGTTGCTTATCATTACTGAGGATCTGGAAGGCGAAGCCCTCGCCACACTGTTGCTCAATAAGCTCCGTGGCACGTTAAACGTAGTAGCAGTTAAGGCTCCTGGTTTTGGCGATCGTCGCAAGCGTATGCTCGAAGATATTGCCATTGTAACCGGTGGTCAGGTTATAACCGACGAGTTTGGCATGAAGCTTGAGACTACTACGATGGACCAACTTGGCCGCGCCAAGACAGTTAAGGTTTCCAAGGATGTTACGGTCATTGTCGACGGTGCAGGTTCTCCTGATGCTATCAAAGAGCGCGTCGGGCAGATTCGTGCGGAGATTGAGCGCACTGAGTCTGATTTTGATCGCGAAAAACTTCAGGAGCGTCTTGCCAAGCTGTCTGGCGGTGTAGCGGTCATCAAGGTTGGCGCGGCGACTGAGACTGAACTCAAGGAAAAGAAATCTCGTATTGAAGATGCTCTGCAGGCCACTCGTGCTGCTGTTGAAGAAGGTATTGTTCCTGGTGGCGGAGTTGCCTTCATCGATGCTATTTCGGTGCTCGATAGTCTTGATATCAAGGATGCCGATGAGAAGATCGGTGTCGAGATCATTCGTAAGTCTCTCGAGGCTCCGCTTCGCACCATCGCGTCAAACGCAGGTTTTGAGGGATCCGTTGTCGTCGAGAAGGTCAAGGGACTTCCTGCGGGCAGTGGTTTGAACTGCGCTAATGGCGAATATGGCGATCTTATCAAGATGGGCGTTATCGACCCCGTTAAGGTTACCCGCTTCGCACTTCAGAATGCGGCATCTGTTGCATCTCTCATCCTCATCACTGAGGTTACGGTTAATGATATTCCCAAGGAAGGCCTTGACCCGGCAGCGCTTGCTGGTGCCATGGGTGGTATGGGCGGCGGCATGTACTAAGCCGTTCAATACGGAATAGGAATGTTTCTCAAAGGGTTCATAAAGAACAGTCTCTCAAAAAGAAGGTGGAATCGAACCGATTCCACCTTCTTTTTCTATAACCCCATCCGGCAGGAACGATTTTTGGGACACCCGGAACTGAACTATTATGATGCTTATATGCTTTGATAGACAGCTTGCAATGATATCGCATGGAGGCTCGCTTACGATGTAAGCTGTTTATCAATAGTTTCAATGCGTTGTGTGATGTAATCGACAATTGAAACGACTGTATTTGTGGTTGACATGCCACCGCCCATGCCCTGTGCAGCGATTTGGTTATCGACAGTGTTTTCAGGCATACTTGGCAGGGAATTAGTGTTGTCGTTAGAAGTGCCGCTAGTCGGCATAGTCGGCATAGCGTTGTCTTCGGCATTGGGCATCTTGCCACTTTGAGTGCTCGGCGTAGTACCGTTTTGGATGTCAGTTGGCATGCCTGCTGAGCCACTAAATGATCCCATCGAAGACATCTGCTGCCCGCTCGTAGTGGTGCGTGATGTGGTCGTTGTCAGATCCGTGTTGCTCGTCATGATGTTGGATTCAAACTGATCAGAGGTATAGAAAGCGCTGGGGTCGTTCTCGACATAAGAACGTATCACTTCTGCTATATCGTCAACAGTACTTTGAAAGTCATCAAAATAGCTGCAAAGCTGCTGAACATAGTTAAGATAGCGAACACGATAGGTATCAACAGCAAGAAGTTCTTTAATAAGTGGGCGATCAAGTATGTCTACGCCATATACTGGCTGGTCAATATCTACAGAAACGCTTGCGCCTCCGTCGCTACTATAGGCGCCCATCGACATGTTGTAGTCCCATCCAAGATAAGTAAGACGGCCTCCACTATAAAGCAGATAGTAGTTATGTGCTTTATCGCCATTGTAACTATCATAGTTACCGCAAACGGAATTGACCGCAAAAGCCTTAAGAACGCTATCGACATCGAACAGCGACTCAACAGTACTTGTGTTATCGCTAGAAAACGATGCGAGTGTATCGCGCAAGGCTTTGGGGTTTACGAGATCATCATCTTCGCCATAATCTACGTCAAACCCCGTACAATCATCGGTTGGCTTCAGTGTGCAGTAATCGGAATTTGCCTTATACAAGATCGCGTCAGATTTACTCGCATGCCGTTTTACGAAGCTGTCATTGTAAGATTCAATGGAGAGATAGAAACCAAACAACGTGTCGTTTATGTACAAATTGCAATAGGTGATGAATGGCGTAATACACCCGAGTTGAGTTGATGCGGCATAGGTTAGATATTCACGCATATAGGAAGGATCACTGAAGCTGCCGTTTAGCGCCATCATGCTCAAGCCATGCAGTGTTTGATTTTTCACATACTTGTCGAATTTAACTTTGAAGCCATAACGACTACCACCACTTTGCGCCACGCTTTGCATAGAGCTGAACCCCTTGGTGCGAAATCCCACATTCTTTACCGTTGTGCCATTTACCGTAATATTTGCTGAGTGGTACTCCTCAATCATTGCGTTATCAAGAATGCTCTGCCAATCGTCTTCAGAGATTTCCACATTGATGTCGACAATAGAGCCGTTACCGAAGACGTTGCCATAATAGCTATTCTTGTCGGAAAGTGTTTGGAATGATGGAAGGATCTTGCTCGAAGCAGTTCCCAAGACGCTCGTGCCATTTGAACCGCTGTTTGAAGTGCTGGTAGATTGGCCCTGACTCGAGCACCCGCTTATGCCCAAAAGACATACTGCACATGAGCCAGCTGATAGCCCTATAAACGTTCGACGAGTAATACCTGTTGACATACCAAACTCCTGTTTTCGTGGTTGCAACGTACTCAACAGATTACAAAGATACGCCTCAAGGCTTAAAGCAACCTTTAATGAGTACACTCAAACAGGTGATATATTGAAGAATGTGTGGGCGTATGCCTTCTTCTTGAACTCGGACGTATGTTCGCAAAACTTACGACATCTGCAAATAGGGACGGTCAGAGCTTTGTTCAGAATGAACTTTTTGTCGTAGAGTTTGCATGTTGTACGACGTTTCGGAAGTACTCTTCCCTCTGTTTTTCAAGCATGAGAAGTTCATGCTTTGCATGTGAGGAGAGCGCTTTCTTGTTGATTGAAGCGATAATTTGTTGACTTGCCCGTGTATCGCAAAGAGCGCCGAGCTCGTCTTGGATAGCCGTCATCTGTTGCACCAGCTCTTCAGCGCCGTCCTCAAAAAATAGACCAAATTTGTCTGCTACGTAACGAAGACGTTTGGCTTTCTTCCTGAGGGAGTGCGTTGCGACGGTATCGGAGAAGTCGAGAACCTCTTGAGCCGATTGAAATGCTTTGGCAAGCGTGGCAAAACGTGCGCGCAATTCTTCTTCGCTCAGCCCCGCTCGCTCAACAGATTTGCGCCAGGGGGTATCTTGCATGGGTCGTCGCGCCCGCCGCGCCGCCTGATGGAGCCGATGACCTTTCAGCGCGATGACAACACGATCGCGCTCCTTTGTACGCATCTGGAGACAGATGGTTTCAAGAGAGGAATCAGCGGCGATGGCCGGGGCCTTGGCATCCGAGATGGTGGTCTCTACCGCATCACAGGAGACGTTGGCTTCTTCTGCGGAAATTTTTTGGACGCGTTCGTAGAGTATATCCAGATCTCTGAGCCGAGAAGTTTGGCGCACTAGTGAACGAAGATCATGCTGTAGCGACGCATTCCAATATTTTTTCTGAAACGGTGCGGTAAACGACAGGAGCGATCGCATAGTTCGAATAGAGATGCGGAGTTTGTGGAGTGCTTTGTCGTCATCGGGGTTTTCGAGAAATTCTTTTCTGGTTGTCCAAACACGTTGGCCACTGCGTTTGAGTATCTTCTCCATCTGATGAAGGGTAGTCCAGCGCGAGACAATCGGGCCCTGCACGAACCAGATAAGTTCTCCCTTGGTTGTGGGGGGCATGAGTCTGAATGAGGCAAGAGCCCCTTTCTCGAAGGTCAAGGAGAGAGTGCTTAGACATTCGGCAAGTTGTTCAATGAAGGGATTATGCCCAACGGCTACGATGGTTTGCTCGGAGCATTGGTTAACTTTTTCAAGAAAGCTTTCAATATCTCCCGTGGCGAGCTCAAGGCACACACTCGGTTTCTTTGTATTGAGGAGGGGAACAATAAGTGAGGCTGTTTGTCGGGCTCGTGCGTACGGGCTTGTCAATATGCGGATGGACGCGCTTGTATCGATGAGCCGGACGGTCTGCGGTAATGTGGCTTTGAGAGCACGACGCCCCGCACGGGTCAAGGTGCGGTCGGCATCATTTCCCGTGGTCGCGCGTTGTATTGCTTTTCCGTGACGCATTACTATCAGTGTCTTAACCATCGTTTCACACTGCCTACTGATTGATGGGCTGGATAAACTCCGCTGGCATCATCATATAACAGATCAAGCTTAAGATGGCTATAGAGAGTTCCCTGGCTTTTTCGTGTTAAAAACTGTGCGGTGGTCATATGCTTTGAGAGCGCTTGTTCTTCTGAGACAAAATCGACTGCCTCTACGAACTGTTTGGTTTTGTTAACGTATACTGTAGGTGAAAAGCCTGACCCAGACATCAAGGGATGAATAAAGCGAGGGGAATCATGCGCCCATTCAGGGAGCAATTTACACTACGCGGCATGATATTCGGAGCCATTGGCTCGGCCATCATAACATTGAGTTCTGTTTATGTTGCGCTCAAGCTGGGTGCGCTTCCTTGGCCTATTTTCTTTGTTACCCTCTTTGCTTTCTTTGTACTGAAGGCATTACGCAATACCAATCTCAATGAAGTTAATGTCACTGCCACGGCTATGAGTGCCGGTGCGATGGTTGCCGGAGGTATCGCTTTTGTGGTGCCGGGCATATTTATGCTCTATCCCGATGCATCGATATCTCTCTGGGTTATATGTGCGTGTGCATTGTCAGGCGTTATTTTGGGGCTGGTATGTACTGCTCTTGTGCGCAGAAGATTTATAGAGAATACTGAACTGCCCTATCCCATTGGGCAAGGGGCAGCCGCTATGTTGCGGGCGGGCGACGAGGGAGGCCGTAAGGCGCACATTCTCTTTCTGTCGATGGGGATTGCCGGCGTGTTTACCATTCTGCGCGACGCAGTCGGCGCCATTCCGGCTCTGCTATTCTCAAGGGTAAGCCAGTATCTACCGGGCGTCACCTTTGGTATCTATGCCTCTCCCATGGCTCTTGCCATTGGTTTTATGCTTGAGCCTCAACAGGTACTAGTCTGGTTTCTCGGCGCGCTGTTTACCGATTTTGGGCTAGTCTTTGGGGGCACCCAGTTGGGTATCTGGGATGTGACAACTGGTGTCAGTATAAAGACCAGCCTGGGCATTGGTGTCATGATTGGCCTGGGAGTAGGAGTGATCATCAAGATCGGTGGCGGTTGGATCCTACGCCATCTCAGACGAGAGCCGCAGGAATCTCGCCCAGAAGATTCTTCTAGACGCACGACCCCTAGCATGTCAGACGATGCTTCACGGTCTTCTTCAAACATCATTTCAAAAAAATTTGCGGCGTTTGCTCTTGCGGGTGTCGTGCTTCTTCTTACTCTTGTGGCAGGAATCGACCTGTTGCCTTCTCTATTGTTAGTAGCGCTTACGTGGGTGGTTGTCTTTATTGCTGCTCAGTGTGTTGGCCAGGCTGGCTTGGATCCGCTGGAAGTTTTTGGACTGCTCGTACTCCTCATAATCGCTTTTTTCTGCCATGTGGGCGGAGTCGAGGCTTTTCTTATATGCACGGTGGCGGCGGTAGCCTGTGGGCTATGCGGCGATGTGATGAATGATTTTAAAGCGGGTCATATCCTACAAAGTGATCCAAAAGCGCAGTGGTACGCCGAACTTATCGGGGGCGTTGTCGGCGCGCTGGTGGGGACGCTTGTGATCACCATGTTCATCAGCGCTTATGGTGTTGATTGTTTCGGCGTGGGCAAGGAATTTGTGGCTGCTCAAGCAAGCGCGGTGGCCTCAATGATAGGGGGCGTGTCAAATCCGCCGGCGTTTATTGTGGGCATTACTGTGGGCGCCGTTCTCTTTCTTGTTGGGGCTCCGGTATTGACACTTGGTTTGGGCATATATCTGCCATTCTATCTTTCGCTCACGGTATCTATTGGCATGTGTATCCGTCTTATCTGCACCAAGATCGCGCCCGCTTGGTTTGAAGAAAACGGAAACATCATCGCCTCGGGATTATTGGGCGGTGAATCCATCGTGGGGGTTATTATCGCATTGGTCGCCGTCGTAGGTGGATTTTCCGCCTGGGGGTAGTGGCTACTTATAGGCAATAGCGCACATAGCTGGGTACTTCAAGGCCATTGGCATCAAGTGTCTCATGATGAGTCAGAAGCTTTTTTGTCACTCCATCAGCAATGACATGGCCATCATTCATGATGATAGTACGGGGGCATAACTCCCAAGCCAGATCCATATCATGAGTTGCAATAAGCATGGTCTGAGAAAGACCTTGCAGCAGATGTATCATTTCACGGCGAGCGCGCGGATCAAGATTGCTGGAAGGTTCATCGAGAATAAGCATCTGCGCATCCAACGAAAGAACGGTCGCTAGTGCCACTCGTTTCTTCTGTCCAAATGAGAGATGAGGAGCAGCCCGATTCTCCAGTTAGAAGATAGCGGATAGTCTGGTGATCGTAAAAGATTACCGAGGGTGTTGCGGTACAATTATGCTATATAGCATGTGCGTTTCGGACTCTTGTGACCAAACACAGCAGATCTTGAATTTGAAAGGAAACAGACCATGAAAGTTCTTATGTTCAACGGCAGTCCTCATGCGAAAGGAAACACCGCTGTTGCTTTGGAGGAGATCAAGAATACTCTTGAGGCGCAGGGGGTTGAAACTGAAATAATCCAGATTGGTGGCAAATCGATACAGGGATGCATAGGTTGTGGCAAGTGTGCTGAGAATGGGCATCGCTGCGTGTTTGATGATATTGTCAATGTCTGTCTTGATAAGGTGGAGACCTCCGATGGTTTCATCTTTGCCTCACCGGTTTATTATGCTTCGCCTAATGGCACTATGCTTGCGTTCATGGACCGTCTTTTCTATGCGGGGTCTCAGTATTTTGCTTATAAACCAGGGGCAAGCGTTGCGGTCGCGCGGCGCGGCGGCACTTCGACTACTTACGATGTGCTCAACAAGTACATAGGTATCTCGAATATGTTGATGGTTCCCGCTAACTACTGGAACAATGTTCATGGTGCGGCACCCGGAGAGGCGAGCCAGGATATCGAAGGTTTGCAGACGATGCGTGTCATTGCCACGAATATGGCCTGGTTACTTGCGCTTATCGAGAATGGCATCGACCATGGTCTGCCTCATCCTACGCCTGAGTTGAAGGCAAAATTCAATTTCATACGCTAAGTGATTGTCACGTCTCAGAGGCGTGCCGTACCTTTTGAACAGGGTAGGACTATGCGGTTTTGTCGCTCCGGTTTCGTCGCAGTAGTAAACGTGTAATAATTTGAAGCTCGAGACTGGAAAGAATCTGTGATGGAGTCATTGAATACATCTGGACCTGCAAATAGTTCTCGTCCGAAACTCTGGACTAGAGATTTCATCGGCGGGACGCTTGTTAATTTCTTTTTGATGGTCAACTATTTTTCTCTTATGGTTGTGGTTACCGACTACGCGATGTCTACGTTTTCAGCATCTGCAAGCATGGGGGGATTTGTCGCAAGTGTGTTTATCGTCAGCGCCTTGGCAGCCCGTCTTGCAAGTGGTGGACTCATCGAACGTATCGGACGCAAGCGATTGTTGCTAGCGGGTGCCGCATTGGAAGTTTTATTCTCCTGCTCATACTTCTGGACCGATGGAATCGTTTCTCTTCTTATCGTACGTATTCTGCACGGATTCTGTTATGGTATGTGCTCGACGGCTATAGGGACCATTGTTACTTCTCTTGTACCAAAAGATCGTAAGGGAGAGGGCATTGGGTATTATATGTTGAGTGTAACGCTTGGCGCTGCCATTGGCCCTTTTATTGGTATTACCCTTATGCAAACTATGGGGTTCGTTTCAATTTTTGTGGTCTCGGCAATTACTGCCGTGCTCTGTCTGGCCTGCGCAATTGTTCTTAAGGTACCTGAAATTGAAAAGACGAATGATGCGAGTGCACACCATACATTTTTCTTGAGAAGTCTTCTTGAGGTCCGGGTAGTACCCATCAGCGTAGTAGCTGCTCTCATTTATCTGGGGTATTCCAGTATCCTTACGTTTCTGAAGCCTTTTGCTGATGAAGTTGGCCTACAGATTGCCGCTAGCGTATTTTTCGTTGTCTATGCTGCGGCAATGTTTGTCACGCGCCCGCTTACCGGCAAACTGTATGATCGATTTGGCCAACGCTTTGCCATGATCCCCGCATTTATTTCTTTCATGATTGGCATGATGATGCTGGGCCTGTCACAGAACAGTTTTATGATGCTTACATCAGCTGCGTTTCTGGGCTTTGGTGTGGGCACCATACAAGCATGTGGGCTCACCATTGCGGTACAGAAAGTTTCTCGAAACCAGATAGGTCTCGCAAACTCTACGTTCTACATATTTCTTGATTTAGGTGTCGGATTAGGACCAACCCTTCTGGGCTTGCTTGTTCCTGAGGTTGGTTATGCGGGACTTTTTATTACTATGGTTGTTCTTGCCGCATGTGCGCTCATATTCTATCTTTTCATTTCGCGCAAGACCTCAGAATACATTTGATGCGCTCAGCGAGTGCCAATGGTGCAAGAAAATATTGCATAGAGATGCGCATATGTTTGCAATAGATTGATGGGTATATCATCGAACAGGAGTAGCTATGACCGATGTAGTTGCACATACCAAAGATGGCCAATCCGATGTGGACTGGCTGCGTCGCTTTGCTCTTTATGAACTATTGGTTCTTTCATTCAGCAACCCGACGCAACGCTTTGCTCAAGCCATCGCTTCCGGAGAATATGCTCATGCATTGCTTGAACTTTTAAGCTTGAATGGATGTGCTGAGAAAGTGGCCGCAAGTCTAGTCCGCGCAGCGGACGAGCGCGACCCGTTAACGCCCATGCGTGCAGGCTATGAAAGAAAAACCGCCGAAGAGATTATGCAATATGTCAACACGGAATACCTGCGCCTGTTTATAGGTGCTCCCCACCCACTGATTGCTCCGTATCCAGTGGTAGAGGCAGCTGAGGAGAGCGGAAACCCACGCTCAGAGGAAGATATCGTAAGCTTCTATGAACGGTATGATTTTGCGTGGCAAGAAGTTAATGAAGAGCCTAATCATATTGCAACAGAACTTGCTTTTCTTACCTATCTCGCGGGAGTGCAGGCGGGCGTCGTTGAAAAAGATGTCAAAGATGCAGATACTGCTCACGACCAGTTTCTTTCTGATTATTTTGATAGAGAGACGCAAGAGTTTGCTCGAGAGATCATGCGCCTGACCCAAGAACCGGTATATCGTATGGCTGCCGCAGTTTTGACTGCCTTAGTCAAGTAATACCCGATGCGATTATTCGATGAAGTGTGCCCCGGTAGTGGTATTCACCGCCATGGTGGCCCACTGTCCTTTTGATCGCAGGACCTTAACGAGATGCTCGCCTTCTGCTTTGTTGGGGCAGAGGGTAAATAGTGCTGAACCTGACCCAGAAAGCATCGGCTTCGTCCATGTACTATAAGCGGTCATGGTGTCGAATAGTTCTGTAAGGGCAGGTTCCACAATGCAGGCAGCATGTGTGAGATTATTAAACAGGTTTGACGCGACGTGGTGGTATGCGGCGGCTGTTGTTGTTTGGCACTTGTCGTTTACACAGCTTTCCAAAGCTCCAATAAGGGGCTCGGGGGTATCGTAAGCCGGCTCTTGTTCGTCAAATGTTTGATAGACGGCGTGTGTAGGAATGCCAAAATAGGGCTTAGCAATCACAATATCAAGTTCAGGTGCTGGTATACATCTCACGAGGCGATCTCCAAAGTGGTCAAAAAGTGCGCATCCTCCCGTGAGAAAGAAATTGATGTCGCTGCCTAGCATTTGGGCAACACGTTGAATAGGCTCGCCTTCGATGTCGAGATTCCAGAGCTTTGCTAGCACGAGCAGCATGGCGGCGCAGTCTGAAGAACCTCCCCCCAATCCTGCCTGAACAGGAATATTTTTAGTGAGCCTTATAGTGAAATGCTCAACAAGTGGGCGACCAAGGATATCTGCAAGAGCATAGATGGCGCGATAGATAAGGTTATCTTCTGCAGGAAGAGAAATGGCGGTGATGCCGTGTGCAAATGTCGTTTCAATAGTTACGCCTGGAATGATTGCCTGCGGTCGGACGATCACCTCAAGTTCGTCATAGAGTGACACAGTGGTAAAGACTGAAGTCAACAGATGGCGTGCGTCTTCACGCTCTTTCATAACGCAGAGAAAGAGATTGATTTTAGCGGGAGCTTTCAGTCGATAATGGCTCACGAGGTTTCTTCTTTCAAAAGTCGGTTTCAGAAACTGACTGTAGGGGTGTTATCTTTTTCATATCTCGCTGCTTATCGCGTAATTCGGCGAAGAAGGTCTGCAAAAGCTCAGCGCACGGTTTCTTGCATACACCGGCAGTTACCTCAAATGTATGATTAAGACGTTGATCGGCGTTCACTGTGTACAGAGAGCCAAGAGCGCCTGCTTTCGGGTCAGCGGCACCGTACACGCAGCGTGCAATACGGGCCTGATGCATGAGGCCTGCGCACATGATGCACGGCTCAAGGGTGACATAGACGGTGCAGTCTGAGAGGCGCCAGCGATCAAGCACTCGGGATGCTTCTGTGAGTGCGATGTGCTCAGCGTGCGCAGTGGGCGATCGATCAGTTTCCCGACGGTTGTATCCTGTTGCTATTATTTTGTTTTCGTAGACAACAACAGCTCCAATAGGGACTTCTCTGATATCTCGTGCATGACGTGCCTGTTCAAGGGCATACTTCATAAAATGAGCATCAATCAAGTACGAAAGGCCATCCCAGTTTGCAGAAGTCGCGTTGTGTGTGTGATACCTGTTATCCATACTTTCAATTGTACGGCATTATGGTATCCTTCCAAGTGCGCTTTTTGTAAGCCACATCTCATATGCGGAGGAGTGGCCGAGTGGCTTAAGGCGGCAGTCTTGAAAACTGTTGAGCGTTTACGCGTTCCGTGGGTTCAAATCCTACCTCCTCCGCCAGCATGTCTTGAGGTCTCGCGAAAGTGAGGCCTTTTTGAAACCACACAGGAGAAACCATGACGACCTATGCGACTATGACCATCGACGAACTCGAATCGCTTCGTATTGCGCTCTACCAAGAGTACGATGCGTTTGTTGCAAAGGGTCTCTCTCTCAACATGGCGCGCGGTAAGCCGAGCGTTGCACAACTTGAACTTGCACGTCCGATGCTTGATGTGGTCAATGCGCAGACGGATGTTTCGGCCTATACGGCTGTTGATGTGTTCAACTACGGTGCTCTTGATGGCATTCCAGAAGCCAAACAGCTTATGGCTTCAATCATGGAAGTGCCGTCAGAGGATGTCATCGTTATGGGCAATTCCAGCCTCAATATCATGTATGACACTATCGCGCGTGCCATGACCCACGGAATTCTTGGGTCAACTCCTTGGAGCAAGTTGGAGGCGGTCAAGTTTCTCTGTCCGATTCCGGGATATGATCGTCACTTTGCCATCTGTGAACATTTTGGTATTGAGATGATCAACGTGCCGATGCATGACGATGGTCCTGATATGGATATGATCGAGCGATTGGTTGCAGCAGACGATTCGATAAAGGGTATTTGGTGTGTACCCAAGTATGCAAACCCTACGGGCATATGTTACTCAGATGACGTGATTATGCGCATGGGGGCACTGACTCCGGCGGCTTCAGACTTTCGTATTTTTTGGGATAATGCCTACGCGGTGCATCATCTCGACTCCGCACATCCTGTTGCGGTCATGTCTATCAGAGAGGCATGTAAGGCGGCGGGTCATGAGGATCTTTGGTATATGTTTGCCTCAACGTCAAAGGTTAGTTTTGCGGGTGGAGGGATTGCCGTAGTTGCCTCATCGGCAGCAAATATTGCTGACATAAAGAAGAACATGTTTTTTCAGACGATCGGTCACGATAAGATAAATCAGTTACGCCATGTGGTCTTCTTCAAAAACCTTGATGGTATCAATGCACATATGACAGCTCACGCGGCAATTCTTGCTCCGAAGTTTGAAATTGTGCTTGAGATTTTTGAGAATAACCTCGCTTCCGCGGGTATCGGCGAGTGGACTAGCCCCCGGGGTGGTTACTTCATTTCCTTTGATGGCATGCCGGGAACGGCTAAGCGGATAGTATCTTTGGCAAAAGCGGCGGGTGTCACCCTTACCGGCGCTGGTGCGACATATCCTTATGGAGAGGATCCGGAAGATCGCAATATTCGTATTGCTCCGAGCTACCCGCCTCTTGACGAATTGGCTCAAGCGTGTGAACTGTTCACGCTCTGTGTCAAGATCGCAAGTGTTGAAAAATTGTTGACCTCACACTCAGAATAATTCAAACAACGGAGGTAACACGATGATTAAGGCGCTGCTTCGAATTTTTATAACCGGTATTGCGGTCTGGTGTTGCGTTCAATGGTTGCCTGGTTTTGGCTGGCAAGGCACGACGGGCAACGAGTTCCTCAATCTGGCCATCATTTCGGTCATCATGGGGCTTCTCAACCTTGTCGTAAAGCCTATCATCCAGGTACTCTCGCTGCCAATCACCTGTCTGACTCTTGGCCTGTTCTGCATCATCATTAATACCATTATGCTGTATCTGAGCTCATGGTTGTCGCACTCGCTCTTTGGCGTGGGGCTTTCGATCCCAGACTTTGGCACCGCCATAGTGGCCGCTCTTATCATTTCATTGGTTTCCGTAGTGCTGCAGGGTCTTCTCAGGGTGAATAGCAGCAGCACTACTTCTTAGACCAGTGAAATCTTAATGAGACGTGGGGTTAGTTAAGGAAGTCGTCGAGTATTTCCTCCTCGGCTTCCTCCTCAGAGAGTCCAAGAGTCATAAGCTTGGTGATCTGTTCTCCCGCAATCTTTCCAATGGCTGCCTCATGTATAAGCTGAGCATCGTTGCAGCGCGCTTCGATACCAGGGATTGCCTTTACTGTGGCACTTCCCATTATGATGGCGTCGCACTGCACGTGTCCACGGCACTCGGCATCGCCGATGACCAGCGGGTTAAATACCTGAGAGGAATTATCTTGGGCTACCGAACGTGAGATAACCTGTACGGAGGATCCATCACCCTCAAGCTCAATTTTCATGTTCGAAACGGCGCTCTGATTATCATGAGTCAGAAGTTTTTCTGTCAGTATAAGATGAGCATTCTTGGCAAGATCACACTCCGTGTCTCGGACGGTTGAAGAAACTCCGCGTAGTTGCGTGAGTTCCATTTCGCAGTGAGACCCTTCCTCCATATGGACGATTGTGGTGGGATTAAGCACTCGTTCGCCAGAGCCCTCACCCTCCCCGTAGTGTTTTTCAACATACTTGCAGCGCGAGTTTTTGCCACAATAAAACGTGTGAATGCCGTCGTGCTCAGATTTTTCACTACCGGCGTTATGAATTCCACAGCCAGCAACAATAAGCACATCGGCATCTTCACCAATGTAGAAACTATTATAGACAACATCAGTCACACCAGCGGCGGTCAGAAGAACCGGGATATGAACGGTCTCACCTTTAGTCCCGGGTTTGATACGTATGTCGATCCCCGGATTATCGGTTTTCGTTGATATCTCTATGTTTGCTGAACTTTCACGTTTTACCAGTTGCCCATCTTTGCGGATATTATAGGCACCCTTCGGCATGCCATGAAGATCGGCAATCTGCTCAAGGAGTTTTGCATCTATATCATTTAAGTCCATGGTAATTCCTCCTTAGAGCAGTCCGGCGGCCTGTTTGGCTTGCTCTTCCAATTGATATGTTTTGGTGCAATCAGGATTAATGCTTGAAAAGAAGCCGAGTTCAGGGGCTACCTCATCCCGTGTCCCTATCTTTTCGATTACACCGTCACGTATGAGAACAATGTCATCGGCCAATTCGATAATTCGTTCTTGATGACTGATGATGACGATCGAATGCCCATCGTGCGCTTCATGTATAGTGCGAAATGTCTCAGTGAGGCGATCAAAACTCCAAAGGTCGATGCCAGCTTCAGGCTCATCATATAGGGCAAGCTTCGGATCGCGTGCTAAAAGAGTGGCAATCTCTATACGTTTGAGCTCTCCGCCAGAAAGTGATTTGTCTACTTCTCGATTAAGATAATCTTTCGAGCATAGGCCTACCTTTGAAAGATAGGTATTGCATTCGAGGCAGGAACCTTTCTGCTTTGCCGAGATAGCCAGAAGCTTCTTGACGGTCATGCCCTTGAAACGAGCGGGCTGCTGAAAGGCAAAGCCAATTCCCATGCGAGCGCGCTCGTTGATGGGAAGATGAGTGATATCGACACCATCAAAGATAATCTGGCCACCGGTGGGCTTTTCTACGCCCATGATGAGCTTGGCAAGCGTCGACTTTCCTCCACCGTTTGGTCCGGTGATGACAGTAAACTTGTCATCTTCAATAGTCAGAGATATTCCCTTGATGATATCGACCATGGTGCCCGCTCGGTCACCGGTTCCCTCTACTGAAAATGTAAGGTTTTTGAGTTCAAGCATTTCAAGCATCCTCGATTCAAGCGATCGGTTCATGTGGCGAGGCCGACCAAAGTTAACCCTGTCTAATACTTCCGATTATTTCTCATGATACTATAATTCTCCTGTTAAAAAAGGGCAATTGTTGCAAGAGTAGAAACTACCCATGTAATGGGGTCTTTTTACGGTAGACAGCTATACGAAGAGCTCTTGTGTCGCGCACAACCCTAGCCTTATACTTGCCCAGTATGCACATCGTTTTGTCAGAGGCTTTTGATAGAAATGTCATGGTGGAAGAGAGCCACAGCGTGAGAGAACAGAGTATGGATCAAAACACGAGGCTGGCGGGCATCAGACGAGTGCTCTGGATCGTCTTGGCACTTAATCTTTTGGTGGCCAGCGCAAAGCTAATCTATGGGTTTATTTCAAACTCAGCTTCGATGCAGGCCGACGGTATACATTCATTCTTTGACTCAACGGGTAATATTATTGGTCTTATCGGAATCAGATTGGCTTCAAAGCCAGCTGATGTTGAACACCCTTACGGACATCGGAAATATGAAACCTATGCAAGCACGATCATCGGTTTATTGCTTGTGATTGCGGGTCTTTCAGTGGGTTGGGAGGCCATACAGAATCTGCTTGCGGGTTCCTCTCGTGTAGAGGTAACGCCTATTTCTTTTATAGTCATGGCGGGAACACTTGGCATCAACATCGGAGTTACCACATATGAGCATCGAGCGGCGAAGCAGCTTGGCAGCGAGGTGCTTGCTGCTGATGCGCGTCATACGCTTTCGGATGCGCTGGTATCAATCGGTGTCATCATAGGTCTCATCTGCGTACAGCTTGGTTTTCCGTTGGCTGATCCCATTGCCGCGCTTATCGTCACAGTAATTATTTTCTATACCGCTTTCGAGGTTTTCAAGAGTTCTGCGGAAACGTTTTCAGATCATGTCAGAATTCCCGTCGAAGAGGTAACGGGCCTCATAAAAAGTCATGGTGCGGTTGCTGAGTGTCATGAGGTGAGGACTCGTGGTACTCAGTCGGCGGTTTATCTTGATTGCCACATACTGGTAAACGCTGAATGGACAGTCAGGCAGGCGCACGATCTTGCGAGTCACCTTGAAAAGGATCTTAGGGACGCGCATCCTCAACTTGTTGACGTGATGATACATATCGAACCTGACCTGCCTGAAGAGCGTAAGGCTTAGACGCGTTTCGTATTCAGGGCGCGCGCAAACCCTGACATACCCATTGACGATTCCAGATCACTTCACCTTATGGTTGTGAGCACCCCATGTTTCATATTTGATGGAAATAAGACTTTCCTCGGAGACATCTCTTTTGAGATATCTCTTTTTTGTTTAAGGATTACAATATCGCTTATGAATCGTTCACGCGTACGTTTGGTAATCTGCTGGGCATTGGTGGCCTTCTGGATGGTGGCTATCTTTTCGTTTTCCGCTAAAGCAGTTAACGACTCTGATGCTCAAAGCGGATTCTTTGCTCACATAGTTGCTTCTTTGGTCGTGCCAGACTATTCTCGTCTGGCTCCGGAAGAGCAAACTCAAGCCACGCAACCCTTTAACTACCCGATTCGCAAAGTTGCACATCTCAGCGAATACGCGCTATTAGGTGCACTCGTCAGTATTGCGCTGATGGTATCGCGGAGCAAAGAGAGATCAAACAGTTATGCGATGGTCGGAGGCCTCGCGCTGTTGATATGCGCTCTCTATGCGGCATCTGATGAGATTCACCAGCTGTTTATTCCCGGTCGATCCAGCCAATTTAGCGATGTTTGTATAGATATTGCCGGTGCGTTGATTGGCATACTGGTGGTAGGGGGAGTACAAATACTTTGGGCGCGATGGAATCGCATGCGCACCTTGCAGTAATGAAAGCAGATCGCTACACTACTCAATGCATCATTGCTTGTGTATATGAGAATTCCACGCATACGGTTGTCAATGAGAAGAACTACTGTTTCATATTGTCAGCAAGAGGGTCCTTCATTGATATTGACGATGTTATACACACCGAAAAATAATGAACAAATGCAAGGTTTTTCAAAACTGATATGCGGCATCTCTTACATACATGATATGTTTTGAAGGAAAAATAAGAAAGAGAAGGGAGCCAATTCATGGCTGAAGAATGTGATCACGGCTGTTCTAGCTGTGCCAGTGCGGATTGTTCGGATCGGCAGGCAGAGGAAGACAAGACACGTGCGGGTAATCCGGCATCTCACGTGAAAAAGGTTATTGGTATCGTTTCAGGAAAAGGTGGAGTGGGCAAGTCGTCGGTCACGTCGCTTCTGGCCTCTTCTATGGCCAAAAAAGGGTATAAAGTTGGCATATTAGATGCTGATATGACGGGAGCTTCCATTCCTAAGGCGTTCGGGGTGAAAGGGGGCCTTCTCGGTTCAGAAGAGGGAATAGTGCCTGCGGAAAGCGCTGAAGGTATTCGCATTATTTCCACTAACCTTATGTTGAAGGATGAGACGGATCCGGTTATCTGGCGTGGTGCGCTTATCGCGGGTGTATTGCAGCAATTCTGGACGGACGTGTTCTGGGGAGATCTCGATTACTTGTTCATCGATATGCCTCCAGGAACTGGTGACATCATTCTGACTTCTTTCCA
This sequence comes from Coriobacteriales bacterium, assembly GCA_963665595.2. Classification (GTDB taxonomy): domain Bacteria; phylum Actinomycetota; class Coriobacteriia; order Coriobacteriales; family CADBOM01. Next base: position 153,477 of record CAXXJK010000005.1, read on the forward strand.
GAGTCTTCCTCTTGATGGAATTGTTGTTGTCACCGCCCCTCAGGATCTCGTTGCCATGATTGTTGCTAAAGCGGTAAATATGGCTCATGGGATGGATATTCCCGTTCTTGGTCTGGTTGAGAATCTCTCGTACTTCGTCTGCGATCAATGTGGTAAAAAGCACTACATCTTTGGTGAGACCGATGTTGATGCTATCGCTCGGGATCATGATATTCCTGTAACCGCTACGCTTCCCATTGATCCTCTAGTGGCCAAGCTCTGCGACGCGGGCGAAATTAGTTCCTATGACGCCGCGGCACTTGCTCCTATTGTAGAGAAGCTCGAAAGTCTACCTACAAAGGAATAACTCCGAAGCTCTCTATTGCATGACTGAGTAACGACCGTCCCGGGCTTTTGTGCGTGGGCGGTCGTTTTCGTTGGAGGTATGGTGAATCTTGTCGAGTATTCTGACTAAATGTCTTAAAGTACGGCAGAATGGGAGCGTTTGAAATGTATATAGGTCAAGAAAGATGCAGGAAAGCAACGGTTCCGGTTTGAAGAAGCTCATCATTCAGTTTATTAGGTTCAGCATAGTCGGCCTTATTGCATTTAGCATTGATTACGGTCTCTTTGCGCTCCTCACTCAGGTGTTCGGAGTCTATTATCTGATATCCTCAACGATCTCTTTCATCGTTTCGGTCATATTCAACTATATTGCCAGCATGCGTTATGTGTTTAACGACGCGCGCGCTGACCTTTCGGCGATGACAAAGTTCATTGTCTTTGTCATATTGAGCGCAATCGGTTTAGGTATCAATCAGTTGGCTATGTGGACGGGCGTAGAATTTTTCTACATCTCGCCGTTGATTGTGAAGTTTTTCGCCACAGCAATTGTTGCTATCTGGAACTTTGTGACGCGCAAGTTGTTCTATGAACGTGAGCCAAAAAACCCGAAGGATATCAACACCGATACACACTGAGCGCGCATCGTCGATGTTTTAGAATCCGCGTCGTAGACCGCTGCTATGCTGTCCAGGGCGCGGCTTTTTCTTGGTGGGAGATGCGACGGCTTCGCTTTTATACGCATTGAGCGCTTCGGCGGCCGCTTTCGATTTTTTAGGACGCTCCACAGGCTTTGGCGCCCGTGTATCGGTAGGCTTTTGTGGAGCAGGTTTCCGGGTAGATCCTTTTTTGTCACGAGAGGTAGTGCGTTGCTCAGAATTGGTGCTCCGTCCGCCTCCCGATGTTCCGGGTCTCTTTTTCGGAGGGCAATTCTTCTGCTCAGTGCGCTTAACTGCCATTTCTTCAAGCTCTGTCGCGGTATGTCTTCGTGCGGGTGTCGCACGCGTCGCTGCCAAGGGATCACACTTTGACTCAGGAGTAGCCTCAACGCCTCTTGGCCGTTGGGGGGAAGTTCCCTGCCGACTTTTACCTCTGCTCTGAACGACGCGCTCGGCTGATCGTTCGGGAGAGGGAACAATGCGAGCGTCATGGTAGGGAAAGTCTCGTAAGTCAAAGGTTTCGATGATCTGTTTTTTGAAAAATTCGATTTCTCGTAAGGTAGATATTTCATCGGGTCCGACAAAGGTAATGGCTACCCCGGTCTGGCCAGCGCGACCCGTACGCCCGACTCGATGCACATAGTCTTCCGGTGTTGCAGGTACATCGTAGTTAATTACGTAATCTACCTGATCAATATCGATGCCGCGTGCTAACACATCAGTTGCGACAAGAATATCAAGATGACCTTCACGGAAATCTTTTAGGGCGCGCTCTCGTTGATTCTGCGAACGATCAGCATGAATAGCACCTGCGTAAAAACCTGCTTTTACCAAGCGCTTCATGCAGTTATCGGCTCCATGTTTGGTACGCGTGAAGACAATAACGCGCGCCCGGCCCATCTGCTCAATCAATGCTGTCAGAAGAGGAGGTTTCTGCGAGCGATCCACGGGCATGATATATTCTTCGACGGTGTCTGCGGTCATGTCACGATGCTCAATCTCGACAAAGACGGGATCCGTTACAAATGAAGCAGCCTGTGTCATGATGGTCTTGTCAAGCGTGGCAGAAAACAGTAAGGTCTGGCGTTTTTGAGGAACCTGCGAAACAATTTTGCGCACAGAAGGCCAAAAGCCCATGTCAAGCATACGGTCGGCTTCATCAAGTATGAGAAATTCGACATCTTTCAAGTTGACGGCGTTGCGCTCCATGAGGTCAATCAAGCGTCCTGGCGTGGCGACGAGCACGTCGATACCGATGTTAAGCTGTGATATTTGAGGTCCGTATTGGGTCCCGCCAACAACGGTGAGAACCGTTAGATCAACATAGGAACCAACGAGGCGAGCGGTCGCGTCAATCTGTTGGGCCAGTTCACGAGTCGGTGTGACGATAAGGGCAAAGGGACCTTTTCGCTTTTGTCTGGTGTCGGGCAAAGTTGTTTTGCGTTGATTGAGAAGATCCATTACGGGAAGCGTGAACGCGGCTGTTTTACCCGTGCCGGTTTGAGCGGCCGCACAGACATCGCGGGTCTCAAGTACTAAGGGTATGGTCTGTTCCTGTACCGGAGTTGCCGTCAGGTATCCCAATTTCTCGACGGCATGAAGGATATTCTCGGAAAGCCCGAGCGAGCTGAATAATTTAATCATAACGCTCAGAATAAAGCAGAATCACCTGTTATCTCAGGGCGAAGCTTTATGGGTACGGGTATAAACAAATTCTACACATGCACCTGTTATACTGGGCGGGTCACATCTATGGAGGTTTGAATGGAACTGGCACAACAAGCTGAGATTGTGGAGAATATCCACGCCACACTCGTAGAACTTACGGGTAAGCGGTTACGCGTAAAGGCTAACTTGGGACGCTCAAAGGTTGTGGAATGCGAGGGTGTTCTCACCCAAGCTCATCCCCAGCTGTTTATTGTCGAAGTTGAAGAGAAGCGTGGTCGTCTGACCAGACAGTCCTACCAGTACGTCGACGTGCTGACCGGTATGGTCGAGCTTACTGATGCGTCAAGCAATGAGCCGCTTTTTGAGGGCGTGCTCGATTTTGCTAACTAGGCTGAAGCACACGGCGTAATAGCGAGGTAGTTCGCGGGTATCTTATGGGATGCGACGGTTCGTGGCGTTCTCCTGAAGAGCCACTAACCGTCTGACCATGAGTTATTATATGAGGTAGAATACCTCTGTTTCACAGTGCGAATATGTTGAATGGACACGAGCGGCATCATGTTTCGAACCTGGTCAGGACGGGAACGTAGCAGCCATAAGATGCCTCTGATGAGCGTTCGTGTCCACTCAACATATCTGTTCTGTTCTTTGGACAGGGGATACCAACATGGTTCAATCACTATATCGCAAATATCGTCCACAGACATTTGACGAGGTCATCGGGCAAGAGCATGTAGAGCAGACACTTCAAAATGCGCTCGCAAATAATGTTATCTCGCATGCCTATCTTTTCTGTGGTCCTCGTGGTACCGGCAAGACCACCACGGCACGCGTTCTTGCGAAATCGTTACTCTGCGAAAAAGGGCCAACAGCTACACCAGATGGCACGTGCCGCGACTGTTCAGATATAGCCGTGGGAGTTCATCCTGATGTCTATGAACTAGATGCCGCTTCCCGTACGGGAGTGGAAAATGTTCGCGAGGAAATCATTTCACGTGTCGCATATGCGCCCACGCGAGGCTCATATAAGGTTTACATCATCGATGAGGTTCACATGCTTTCAACAGCGGCGTTCAACGCGCTGCTCAAAACGTTGGAGGAGCCTCCCTCTCATGTCGTGTTCATCCTCTGCACTACTGATCCGCAGAAGGTGCCTCCCACCATCATATCGCGTTGTCAACGTTTTGATTTTCATCGTCTTTCAACAGAAGAGATATGCCGCTGTCTTGTTACTATCTGTGAGTCTGAGAATTTCACCTATGACCCGGCCGCTATTGAACTTATCGCTAGACAAGCAAGTGGGGGCATGCGCGATGCCATCACGGCGCTTGAGCAGGTTGCGGTTTTTGGCAGTGGCGATGTACGCCTTGAGGCGGCGGAGAATCTTCTTGGCGATACCGGTGTTGATCAACTCTTTGAGATAACTGATTTCATCTGCCATCATGACGTGGCGGGGTGTTTTACTTGGGTAGCTTCATTTCTCCAGGGTGGCATAGATATTACTCATTTTGTTCGTAATCTAACGGCACATGTTCGCAATCTCTATGTCGTTGCTCTGACAGATTCGCGCGTGGGGCTTCCTGCGCTAGATGACGCGCACTACGATAGACTAAAAATGCAGGCAACTCAGTTTGACGATGCCGACGGTATCGCTCGATTGTTGGTGATTCTCGGCGATCTAGGGTCAGAGTTGCGTGCGGCGGCCGACGCACGACTTGTCCTTGAAATCGCTTTGGTGCGTATGGCGCGGCCTGATGCTGATTGGACGCTTGAAGGTCTTGCGGAGCGCCTGACTAGGCTTGAACAGCAACTAAGCTCAGACGGCGGGTCTCAGATGATGACTTCTCGAGACTCGAGACACCCTCAGCAGTCAGCTCCTTCGAGCGGAGAGAAACCTCTTCAATCTTCAGATAGCGGTGTTGTTTGTGCTGCTTCTCCGGTGAAAAGGAAGGCACCTGCTGAGCGTGATGTTTCCCCTGTTCAAAGGGGTTTGATAGGTCACTCTACTTCCACGACTTCCGCTGAGGTTCAACGGGCGTTTCGTCAGATAGTGTCGGGTGTCAAGGAGCAGAGGCCCTCCGTCGCGGCACTTTTTGGAGGAGCTATTCCTCATTTAGACAGCGCTCAGTCAACACTTACGATTGAACTACCTCAAGCAGCACTGTTTGCGTTGAAGCAACTTGAACGACAAGATAATGCGAGCATGGTACTCGGACTTGCTCGTTTGGTTTTTGATGAGAACATCAAGATAGTCTACGTTTTAAGCAACACTTCTGACTCCGTTGAGACGATGCCGAGACATGATTCAGAACACCCGTCCACTTCGCCGCATGATATGGATCCGCAGCCGTTGGACTTACTGAGTACGGTAGACGCGTCTATGAACACCCTCGGAGATTCTTCGGCTCATTCTACCAATAATCTTTTGACTGGTAGTTTTGACGATATTTTATCTGCAAGTTTTGGGGAAGGTGTCGTATTTGAGGAAGTCAAAGATTCTTAAATGATTGAACGGGGATAATAGGTAGGGTAGGACCTACCACACTGATATGATGAATCGACTGGCAAACAGTCACGACATGATATGGGGAATTTGCTATGGCTATGGATATGGCAAGAATGATGAAACAGGCACGCAAGATGCAAGAAGATCTCGCGAAAGCTCAGGAAGAAATTGCGCAGATGGAATTTGCGGCGAGTGCCGGAGGCGGTATGGTAAACGCTGTGGTGACCGGCAACAACAAGATTGTTTCTGTTACGATTGACCCCGAGGCCGTTGACCCTGAGGATGTCGAAATGCTCCAAGATATGATAGTAGCTGCCATCAATGAGGCACTCCGTACTGCCGAGGAAACCTCTTCAAGTAAAGTTGGCTCTCTGACGGCAGGACTCAATATTCCTGGACTGATGTAAGCCAGACTTCAAGTCGTTATCATCAGATGTGACACTCTAAGACTGAAGAGATGTATGATGAAAGAATCTCTCACAATACGACGTTTGCTTGATGAGTTCGAGCGATTACCGGGTATTGGGCCAAAATCGGCCCAGCGCATTGTGTATTGGTTGCTCAACGCTGAGTCCGCGGATGCGACGCGTCTGGCTGAAGCTATTATCGAGGTAAAACAGACCGTACATTTTTGTCGGCAATGTTTCAATTATGCTGAAGGTGATCTGTGCGCTGTCTGCGCCGACTATTCACGAAACCAGACTCAGATATGTGTGGTGTCAGAACCCCGAGATATTGGTGCTATTGAGCGTACGGGTGAATTTCAGGGTCTTTACCATGTTCTTGGAGGGGCAATTTCTCCGATGGATGGTATTGCGCCTGATGACCTCAAAATATCTGAACTTTTGAGACGACTGGCCGATGAACGTATCACCGAGGTGATACTTGCCACCAATCCCAATGTTGAAGGCGAGACTACCGCATTATACCTTGCGCGTATTATCAAACCCTTGAGCATCAAGGTGACCCGTCTTGCCAGTGGTCTGCCTGTTGGTGGCGATCTCGAATTCGCTGACGAGGTAACATTAGGCCGGGCGATAGAGTCCCGTCGAGAAATGTAAGTTCATCGCCGGCGAGACTCTCCTACGGTTTTAAGTAGATCACATCACCATTTGCATACCTTGTGTTTCGTGCTGTATGTACGGGCGCAGTTTGCAACGTCTTTCCACTTGACGAAGTAGCCTTACGGCGGGGTTTTGCATGAGGGCTTATCTATCACAGGTATGATAGAATTTATCCGTTGTGGTTTAATCTCATTTTGAGGATAGGGGAAACATGGAGTTGAATCCTAAGGTTCGCACGGCACTTATTGTCGGTTTTATTATCGCCATTGGCCTGTTCGTGGTCGAAGCCGTCCTCGTCCTCATCCTCATTGCCTCATATGCCTTCGTAGGAGCATCAAGTGAATTTGATCCCAAGAATATAGTAGTTATCGTTGCCTATTTTGTCGTACTTGTCGTCGCCGTCGGGGGATGTATAGCACTCTTGCATTATGGGCGCAGAGATAACTTGCAGAAGGCCCGTTTGGCGGCTCGCGTGGCATTAGTTGCCTTACTACTGGATATTATTTTGAGCATCATGATGTCGGGGCTCGACTGGACTGAGTTGCTCTATCTCTATCAATTGGGGATGGTTATCTTCTTCCAGCTTTCGACTGATCGCTACCTCGCTCGTCCTGAACATTTTTCAAATCCGTTTGCCCCCAGATATTGCTGCATATAAAGCGCGTCAAGAGAAAAAGGTCACGCGTTCTGCTGAGGAAGAGGGGAAGCGTGCTCAGACGGAAGTTGAGTACACGAAGCAAACCGGCAAGGAACTTAAAGGATATATTCCCCTCAACTTCTTCAACATATTTTGGATATTTGTATTCTGCTCGATATTAGGACTCATCATCGAAGTCATATGGCATGCGCTTATTTTTGGTGGTTATCAGGATCGTGCTGGGTTACTCTGGGGTCCGCTCAGTCCCATCTATGGATTTGGCGCGGTGCTTATGACCGTTGCGCTGAACCGATTCTGGAATCGGAGCAAGTTAGTAATCTTTGTTGTTGCTGGCCTTATCGGTGCTGCATTTGAGTTTTTCGTAAGCTATTTCATGGAGTACTCATTTGGTATTGTGGCATGGGACTATTCGGGAACGTTTCTCAATATAGATGGTCGTACTAATTTCGCCTTTTTCTGTGCGTGGGGATTACTTGGTCTCATCTGGATCAAGCTTCTTTTACCCGATGTACTCAAAGTCATCAACGTCATTCCTCTCAAATGGCACAAATCTATTACGATCATTGCCACCGTGCTTATTCTCTTTGATGGTGGCATGACATTGATCGCGCTTGACTGCTGGTATCAGCGCATGGCAAACGTGCCCGTTACCAGCTCTATTCAGACATTTTGCGCAGAGTATTTCAACAATGATTTCATGGCCGATAGATTTCAGAGTATGTCGATAGATCCGGATCGGACTACCCGTATCGATCAATAAGACGAATATTGCATACATTCATGTTAATTTTCCTTACGAGTTTCTTCGCGATTTTCACGCCGCCTACCGAAAGTGGCCTACCGCGTAAAAGTACCCGTAGCACCTTCATCATTCGTTAAAGACTTTACGATAACATTTCAAGCGTCTGACCATAATCTTGGAAAGGAGATGTGATGTCGGAACTAACAGAGATCCGCTGGCATGCGCGTGCGGGCCAGGGTGCTGTTACTGCTTCTAAGTTGGTAGCCGAAACTGCACTTCTGCAGGGTCGCTACATGCAGGCAATGCCCGAGTACGGACCAGAACGCACAGGTGCTCCTCTGAAGGCCTTCACACGAGTCTGTGATGAGCCCATAGAAGTTCACAACAACATCAACAACCCTGATATCATCATCGTTCTCGATGACACGCTTCTCGATGTCATAGATGTCACGGAAGGCATCAAAGAACAAGGTATCATCATTATCAATACGGTTTTGAACTTGGAGGACGCGCGTAAAGTGCTTGGTGTCCCGGATTCTGTCAAGGTTGCCGTTATTGATGCTTCTGGTATTGCTCTTGATACCATTAAGCGTGACATACCCAACACACCGGTTGTCGGCGCTCTCTCTCGGGTCAGCGGGATTATTTCCGTAGATGCGGTACGTGATCGCCTTGTCGAGATGTTTGGTAAGAAATTCAGCAAGGAAATGATTGACGCAAACCTTAATTCCCTCCAGCGCGCCTATGAGGAGGTGGCTATCAGTGAGTAACTGGGACGTTTCTAATTTTGATAACTGGACGGTCGAGGATTTCCCACTCGGTGGTGTCGCTATTGAGGCAGGCAAGTCAAAGGAATATATTACGGGCGGTTGGCGCTCTTTTCGTCCCATATGGAATCAAGAGAACTGCCGGGATTGTCTCATCTGTTGGGTTCATTGTCCCGACTCGTCGATTGAGACTGAGGATGGCAAGATGACAGGTATCGACTATGATCATTGCAAAGGATGCGGTATCTGCGCAAAGTGCTGTAAGTTTGATGCACTCGCGATGATCTCCGAGACCGAAGCAAAGGCAGGTGAGTAATGATGCCAGAGGTTAAAGTATTTGCCGGCTCCGGTAACATGATGGTTGCCGAGGCATATCGCCAGGCTAACCCTGAAGTATGTATTGCATATCCCATCACTCCGCAGACCACCATTATTGAAGGTTTTGACAAGTTTGTTGCCGATGGTAAGGTCAAAACCGAATTCGTTACTACTGAGTCTGAGCATTCTGCCATGTCAGCTTGTATCGGTGCGTGTGCCGCAGGTGCCCGTACGGTTACTGCGACTTCGTCTCAGGGTCTTGCTCTCATGTGGGAAGAACTGTATATTGCCGCAGGCATGCGCTTACCCATCATCATGGCTAATGCGAATCGTGCGCTCTCTGCTCCCATCAACATTCATGGGGATCATTCAGATCTCATGGGTGCTCGCGATGCTGGCTGGATCATTCTGATTGCAGAGAATGCTCAAGAAGCATACGACAACACGGTTGTGTCATTCCGTGTCGCTGAAGATATTCGTGTTCAGCTGCCTATCATGACTACTCTTGATGGTTTCATCACCACGCATGCTATGGAGCGTTGCGAGATTCTCGATGATGCGACAGTGGGCGCATTCATTGGTGAGCGTGAAGCGGTCAACCCTCTGCTTGATACCGACCACCCTGTTTCGCATGGTATGTTTGCAAACCTCGGTGGTTCCTATATGCAGCTCAGATATGCTCAGCGTCTTGCTATAGATGCTTCCGCCGCCGTTATCAAGGAAGTGGGCGACGAGTGGGCAGAGATCTGCGGACGTCCCTTTGATATGGTTGAGACTTGGGGCATGGAAGATGCTGAATATGCCATTGTCCTCATGGGTTCGGCCACAGGAAATGCGCGCCACGTAGCGCGTGATCTACGCAAGAACGGGAAAAAGGTTGGTGTTGTGCGCATACGTGTGTATCGTCCCTTCCCCTTTGAAGAAGTTGCTGCAGCGGTTGCAGGCTGCAAAGCTATTGCGGTACTTGATCGTGCAGATGCGCTGGGTGCTCAGTATGGCCCTCTTGGTCTGGACGTAAGCAGTGCGTTGTACGAGCAGGCAAATCGCCCCAAGATCAAGAACTATATCTACGGTCTTGGCGGTGCCGATATACCTCTTTCGCTGATGTATGACGTGTATGAGAATCTCGAGGGCGTTGTGGCCGGTACGGTCGACACCAAACTTGAGTTCTTGGGAAATCGATAGGAGGGATTTGAAATGGCAAATATCAAGGAACTCTCCCGTCAACCCGAGAGACTCGCTGGAGGTCATCGTCTGTGTGGCGGATGTGGCGCATCTATTGCTGTCCGTCAGGTACTTATGGCTGCGGGCGACTCTCCGGTTGTCTGTGGCTCCGCTACTGGTTGTCTTGAAGTTTCAACAACGGTTATGCCGTATACCGCTTGGGAAACGCCTTTTATCCATAATGCGTTTGAGAACGCGGGCGCTACAATGTCCGGCGTGGAAGCGGCCTATAAAGGTTTGCAGGCTGCGGGTAAGATCCCTGCAGACAAAAAGATCAAGTTCATTACGTTTGGCGGCGACGGCGGCACCTATGATATCGGATTGCAATCGCTTTCTGGTGCCATGGAGCGCGGCCACGACATGGTCTATGTCTGCTACGACAACAATGCATACATGAATACGGGTATCCAACGTTCGAGCGCTACTCCTAAAGGCTCTTGGGCGACTACTTCAGAGGTAGGCAAGGTCAAGCAGGGCAAGAGTCAACGCCGTAAAGACCTGACCTCTATCATTGCAGCTCATCATATTCCCTATGTGGCTCAGGCTTCTGTGGGCGATTGGCAGGATCTAGTAAGGAAGGCAGAAAAGGCTATCTCAACTGAAGGCCCTGCATTCCTCAATATACTTGCTCCCTGTCCGCGTGGTTGGCGTGTACCCTTTGATCAGACAGTTGAGCTTGCTCGTAAGGCCATTCATTCCAAATGGTGGCCGATCTTTGAAGTTGAGAACGACGTGTGGACCATGAAGGAAGTAAAAGAAAAAGATCTCATCGACATTGATGAATTCCTTAAGCCACAGGGACGTTTTGCTCATCTTTACAAACCTGAGAATGCTGAACTCCTTGCGGAGGTCAAGAGTGACGTAGAAGAGTACTATGAATATGTTCGTAGTCGCTGTGGTCTCGTCTAAGTTTTTTTACTAATAAGTCATGCGATTACCCCTTTTGCTCGCCAGAGTAAGAGGGGTAATCTTTTTGTCTGATTCCGTGACATGTTTATTCGTGTGACGGTTTGTATCGTGGTTTTAGCGATGATGCAAATCCTCATGATTTTATCGATCCCACTGATTTTTCTCTCTATCTTTCGTGGGTAGGGTTATAATCGTTCCCGTTGGATTTTGCCTAGGAAAGGATTATCGCCAATGAGCGAAGTGCGTGTTCTCACCCATCCTCTGATAGTTCATAAACTTTCGCTTATGCGTGACAAAAGTACTACTTCAAAGGATTTCAGAGATCTGCTCAGAGAGATTTCGATGCTTATGGGCTTTGAGGTCACACGCGATCTACCCACCAAGAGCATTGCACTCGATACTCCAATCTGTCCAGGAGAATTTCCTGTTCTTGCTGATGAACATTTCACCATTGTTCCCATTTTACGTGCAGGCCTTGGTATGGTCGACGGACTGCTTGAGCTTATGCCCTTTGCCCACGTAGGCCATATCGGTCTCTATCGTGATCCTGACTCCAAGGAGCCGGTGGAATATTACTATAAAATGCCTCCCACTATTGTTGAATCGACCGTGATAGTTGTTGACCCGATGCTTGCAACAGGCGGCAGCGCCTGTGATGCTCTGTCCGCTCTCAAACGTCATGGGTGTACCAACATTCGTCTTATGAACCTTGTGGCTGCTCCTCAGGGAGTCGCCGCGGTGCAAGAAGCACATCCTGATGTTGATATCTATGTTGCTTGCGTTGATGAGGCTCTCAACGATGATGCCTATATTGTGCCAGGGCTCGGGGATGCGGGAGACCGTATTTTTGGAACTAAGTGATGTAAGCAGATAGGGAAGCGCGTGCGGCGCTTTCCTTTTTTGTGCACTGAATGACGATCGATTTGGTCTATTGCGAAGAAAGAGGAAAATTTCATGGCCAACAAAGTTATCGGCGTAGATGATCGGCTTCCGGTTAAGCTTGCCATTCCCTTAGGGTTGCAACACTTCATGTCGATGTTTGGCTCAACGGTGTTGGTTCCTCTCCTTACTGGTATGAGTCCTTCGTTGGCAATTATGTGTTCGGGTATTGGTACCATTCTCTATCTGTTGGTTACCAAAAGTAAGATACCAAGTTATCTGGGCTCATCGTTTGCATTTATCACTCCGATTGCGGTGATCGGCGCTAGTGAGGGGATTTCTTCTGCACTCTCAGGTATTGTCGTAGCGGGTTTGGTATATATGGTTGTAGCCGGGCTTATTCAACTGTGGGGGACCGGCTGGATCAAACGAATCCTGCCCACTCCTGTCGTCGCACCGGTGATCATTGTTATCGGGCTCGGACTGGCGGCTGTTGCCATCAAAATGGCATTCAACAGCGGTGGAAGTACTTTTGTGGTGAATGGTTTTATCGTCGCTATGATCACCCTGTTTGCGGCAATTGCCTACTCCTGTTTCTTCAAGGGTTTTATCTGTACGATTCCTATTCTACTGGCTATCATCACCGGCTACATTGCCGCTGTTCTCTTTGGCATGGTGAATTTTCAGACGGTTATCGATGCGGCATGGGTTGGCTTGCCACAGATTAAGACACCAACCTTCAGCCTTAATGCCATTCTTCTCATCGCTCCGGTGGCCCTTGTTGTGGTCATTGAGCATATCGGGCACTTGCTGGTAGTGGGCGAGATTGTCGGTAAGGATTACAGCTCCATGTTATCGCGTTCGTTGTTTGGCGATGGTCTTGCGACGACGGTTGCTGGTTTTCTGGGAGGTACTCCTGCAACTACCTATGCTGAAAACATCGGTGTCATGAGCGCGACCAAGGTCTATTCTACTCAGATATTTTGGTATGCCGGTGGTTTTGCATTGCTTGTCGGCGGATTTTGCCCCAAGATAGAGGCTCTTATCAACTCAATCCCAACACCGGTTATCGGTGGAGTATCTCTTTTACTGTTTGGTCTTATTGCAACTAACGGTTTGCGCATGATTGTTACCGATCAAGTTGATTTCTCCAAGAATCGCAATACCATGATTGTCGCAGTCGTGTTGGTCATCGGTATTGGAATGGAGACTTCGGGTATATCGATTCCTTTGGGTAATTATGCGTTGCCCGGCATGGCAACTTCTGCCATCTTGGGCGTTTTGCTTAACTTAATTCTGCCTCGAGAAAAAGAGGAATCAGACGATTCTATGATAGGAGCAACTCCTGATGATCAGAAATCTCTTGATGAACAGGAGATAAGTACTGAGACGCTGCTGTCTAATGCCGAGTAACATCTTGCAGGATTTTTCCCAGTGAGTTGAGATGTGCAATTTACATAATCAGTAACCGAACAGTGGTCTTCTATCCTGAATATACAGGGGAAGGCCACTGTGCGTTATAAGGAATGTAATAGGCGAGAAGAGGCGTGTTGTTTGCAGGTTTCGTCCTTATAGGTGATAGAGAACGCTTTGTATCACTCTCTGCGCTAAGATAAGGATAGGGATTTCTTCTCACACTATGCTTCATATATCGTATTGAAAACGAGTTGAGAAAGGGAGAGAAGAACGATGGATAAACCACTGGTGGGTATCATCATGGGCTCAGACTCTGATTACCCGACTATGAAAGGCTGTATTGATCAGCTGAAAGAATTTGATGTGGCTTGTGACGTAATCATTGCGTCGGCTCACCGACATCCTGATAGGGTTCATGAGTGGGCGGGTTCAGCAGCAAAACGTGGGCTCAAGGTAATTGTTGCCGGTGCGGGGAAAGCAGCACATCTCCCGGGTGTCGTAGCCGCATTTACGACCTTGCCGGTCATCGGTGTGCCCATGAAAACAAGCGATCTCGGCGGTATGGACTCGCTGCTTTCGATAGTTCAGATGCCTACGGGCGTTCCTGTTGCTACCGTTGCAATAAACGGATCAAAAAATGCTGCAATTCTTGCTACCCAGATTCTTGGTTCGAGTGATCCAATATTTGCACAGAAAATTGCGGCATATAAAAAAAATATGGAAGAAACGATACCATCAATACCCGATCAAACAGACTAGGGTTGTGGGCGGTTACAAACAGGGAGATACCTATGGACAAGCAGACACTCATGGAGGAAATAACCAGCGCTTTGAAAGCACAGGATAAGCCGCGGCTATCCATTCTGAGACAGGTTCATGGCGAAATAAAGCAAATTGAAGTGGACGAGCGCCGCGAAGTGACTCCTGCGGATGTCGATGCCATGATCAGACGCGTTCTCAAACAAACTAAGGAGACGCTGGAAGGCTCTATCAAGGTGGGCACTAACGAAGAACGCACCCAATTGCTTACTCAGCAGGTTGAGATTCTCCAGGATTGTTTGCCGAAACAGGTCAGCGGTTCTGAACTTGAGGCGCTCATTGGGGAAGTTATCGATGAGGTTGGGGCCTCGTCAAAACGAGATATGGGATTAGTCATGTCTGCTTTAAACGAGCGGACGAGCGGGAATTTTGATAAAGCCGCTGCCGCAAAGATGATAGGTGCGCGTATATCCTAAGATGATGCTTTTATAACCTTAGAACAATATAGGAAGATATAGGAAGGAAGTTTTCGCATATGGGCGATCGCGAGAAAAAGATCCGCCAAGCACTCGATCAGACGGATACGCTTCCATTTGATTGCCCTGATGGAGCCCATGAACACACCGAGGCTGAAGTGGTTCTTGCAGAAATTGATGAGCGGATACGTCAAAATCGACAGGAAATGAAGGCTCTTAAAGCAACGCGTCGTGCTGCATTTCGTACGGCAGAGCATGAGCAATTCGCGCGGGAGTCGCAACAAGAAAACGAAGCACTTGCCACTCAGAAAGGCCGTTCAAAAGGTATGGTTCAACGCATACATCTCTATACCGTTGGTGAAGAGATATTTTCAGCGGTTGTACACGGCATCGGCGTGTTGTTCGGTATTGTTGCATTGGTGTTGTTGGTTGTTGCAGGCGTTGAATCTGGTAATTCGACAAAACTGGCAGCGGGTTTGATTTTCGGTATTTCAATTATTCTTGAGTATCTCGCATCGACTCTCTATCATGCGCTGCAACCAGCAAAGGCAAAGCGAGTCTTTAAGATACTCGATCACTCAAGTATCTATCTTCTTATCGCTGGCACCTATACGCCCTTTACATTAGTTACGTTGGCGGATAACGGTGGACAAACGCTGACGATGATCATTTGGACTCTTGCGATCATCGGTATTGCGCTCGAGGCATTTTGGGTATTTCGTCCCAAATGGATAAGCGTGCTTATCTATGTGGGGATGGGATGGCTGATCGTGTTTAAGGTGGGAGTTCTCTTTGAATTGCTTGCCCCTGCCGGTGTCTGGTTGCTTCTCGCCGGTGGTATTTGTTACACTGTGGGCACGGTGTTCTATCTTCTTAAGAAGATTAAATGGATGCACTCTATTTGGCACATCTGGGTGTTGGCCGGTACAATCTGTCACTTCCTTTCCGTACTGTTGTTCGTGATTATGTAGGAGGATGTCCCACACCCGATGGATACAGTCCTAAGCATCATTTTTACTATCGTGCTCATTATAGTGAACGGATTTTTTGCCTGCGCCGAATTGGCTATGATCAACTTCCGGAAACCTAAGTTGCAACAAATGGCAAGCGAGGGGTCTAGAAAAGCGGCGCGAACTCTGCGAATCTCAGAAGACACAGATAAACTTCTGGCCACGATTCAAATTGCCATCACACTGATTGGATTTGGCGCCTCTGCGGTAGCCGCTACCACCATTGCTGCTCCCATAGAGACATGGTTTGAGAGTTTGGGTATTCCTTGGATTGTCGCTATTGCTGCTGGTCTTGCCGTGTTTGTGGTGACGCTGTTGGTCGCATATGTAACGCTCGTGATTGGCGAATTGGTTCCCAAGCGCATAGCATTGGCAAATTCGGAGAAAGTTGCCATGGGAGTATCGGGAGTTATCGCGGCCTGCGAAAAATTGCTTAAACCCATGGTGTGGCTCGTATCATCTTCGACTGAGGGCGTGGCGCGGCTTTTTGGTATCAGATCTTCTGGCGAGGGTGCCGTCGTTTCTGAAGAAGAGATCAAGTATCTTGTCGATGAGCAGGATACACTGCTCGATGAAGAGAAACGCATGATCAATGAGATATTCGATCTGGGAGATACGATTGCGCGCGAAATAATGATACCGCGGGTTGACATGATCGCCGTTGAGGATGATATGACCGTGCGGCAAGTTGTTGATCGTATGCGTGGCACGGGGCTTTCGCGTTTACCGGTCTATCATGAAACCATCGATCGCATCACGGGCATTGCCATGCTCAAAGATCTGCTTGTCTCTCTGATCGAAGATCGTGATGGAGAAGCGATTCGGGAGTATGCTCGACCCGCTGTTTTTGTACCTGAAACCAAGGATATTCTTCCGTTGCTTTCCGAGATGCAGATTGAACGTCAACAGCTTGTAATAGTAGTTGATGAATATGGAGGTACCTCTGGTCTTGTCACAACAGAAGACATCGTCGAGGAAATCGTTGGAGAAATTTCTGACGAATATGATCCGGATTGGAAATATATTACTGAAATTTCTCCCCACGAATGGGTTGTTGACGGTCGTCTTCCCGTGGACGATGCTATCGAGATGGGGCTTCCCGTTGAAGAGGGAGGCGACTATGAAACAGTTGCCGGCTGGCTCATGGACACCATAGATTATGTTCCTCAGGTAGGGGACTTCTTCGATATAAAAGGCTTCCGGTTTACCATTCAAACGATGCGTCGTAGGCGGATCTCCCTCATGCATATTATTCGCTCGGAACATGAGGATTCTGACCCCTCTGAAGGACTTTCGAGTGATTCCTGAGCATCTTTTTTTAAATCTTGCTCCTGACCTGTGATTTGTATAAAAAATTTTTTGAATAAAATATTTTCGGCGTTTCCTTACTGATTGTGTGTTCGTTGTAACTTATCCCCTGAACGTTGATTTGTTTGGGGAACACTTGTGAAAACCCTGTGAATGGCTGTGAATGCTTCATAAATAAGTTGTTCATCTTGTGAAGACAATCACTAGTGGTTTGTTACAAAATGAATATAAGTATGCATTCTATTCAATATCTGGACAAATTTTGCATATTTTTTCAAAATCATAAATTGACTAATATGGCAAGAGAGGAAATGATTTCAAATTTCCCCTAGAATTTTAGTTGTGATTTTTGACGGGGCCCAGCGGTCCCGTCTTTGCGGTACAAGCAGAAAATTAGTAAGTGTGTAAATAACCATTATGCGGAAGTCACGGGGGTAGTTTGAACGTTCAACCGCAACATAGCACGCAACCGTACTCTCGACAGAGCTCGAAGAAGCGCTTATTTACTATGGCGGGTTTGGTCGCTGCGGTTTCGATACTTTCCCTTACTCTCTGCTCTGTTGCGTATGGCGCTCTTAACGTGGACTCGCTTTCGTTGGGCGTAAGTAATGTTCAGAGTTCCTCAAAGATCGCTACTTCTGTCGATGGTTTTTCCAAGATCGACACGACCACTTATCTTCAAACGGTTTCTGCTGAATCTGAGTCACTGAGCAACCTGACTCAGAGCTCTCTGCGTGGTGAGGCGGGCGCGGCATCACCGACATTCATAAACCCAACTACAACATTCAATGATTCTGGCTATTGGGCCTGTGGCCGCACCACCGTCTATGATGATGGCACGCGCAACACGAAAGCCTTGACCTGTGCGGTTTCTGCAGAGTATGGATACCTGAAAGGCTCTGTTGTAGAGATCTGCTATAACAATCACTATGTGTATGTAACCATTGACGATGTGGGCAATTTTTCGAAGTACGGGTACGTTATGGATTTCATGCCGGCAGTCTGTTATGCTCTCGGGTTTGAACCAGGCGACAATCCGTATGTTTCTTATCGCCTGATAGATTAGACGATTTGTCCACGCTCGAATGCCCTGCTGCGACAGGGCTTTTTTGTGTAAAGCTACCGGTGTGCAAGAGAGAGGTATCATGCTCTTTGAGTCACAGACAAACAGCTTTTCTTTAGACATAATAGGTCGTCGTGCTCACAGTATTGATTTTTATCTCACATTTTCCGAGTTTTTGATTGATGTTGATTCTCTTAACGTTCTTACCGATAGGTATGACACGCTTCTTGCGCATGCGTGCAACTGTGGTGGCGAGAAAACATTTGGTCAGGTTATTGCGAGCGGTTCTGTTGATTTAGGCCATGTGCTTGAACACCTAACCATAGATCTTCTGGTAAGGGCCTACAGAAGAGTCTACGGCTCACAGGAAATACCGATTTTCGCCGGCACTACATCATTGGTTGAAGACAGACATGACACTCAGCGCATCACGATCTCCTATGTTTTTGGGCAGGCGATTCTTGTTTATGAAGCTATGCGTAGAGCATGCCATGTCATAGACGAAGTCCTTTCGGGAGAGAGTCTTTCTCAACCTCAAGAAGTGATTGGGCCGCTTGTCATGCTTTTGAACGACAAAACAGTGTGCCGTAGATAGGCTGTTTTGCGTGTTCTACCTGAAAAATCTTCATTGCGGTTTATCGTTTGTATACAATCTTGTAGAGTATTGCAAGAAGGTGCGAATTGCTGTGAGATTTTGTCACAGTGATTCATTTAGTCAAATTTGAAGAGTGATCTAGAAGGTGTTGGTATGGCTACTAGTCACATGGTGTTCGACGAATGGTCTGATCTGTACGCAGATCGCGTGCACACGATGAAAACGAGTGCAGTACGAGATCTCTTCTCTGCTGCGACACGATCAGACATCATCTCTCTTTCGGGCGGTATGCCCGACATTCGCAACCTCCCTCTTGATTTGGTTGCTCAGGTTGTTGCCTCTGCAATTGAAAACGATGGGGTTTCGGCCCTGCAGTATGGAAGTTCTGATGGACGCGAAGGAACGCGTGCGGTTATAGCTTCGTATCTTAGCGAGAGCGGCATAGAAACAGCCCCTGACCATATGATGCTTACGACCGGTTCGCAGCAAGCGCTCGATCTCGTCGGCAAGACATTCATCAACCCGGGAGACGCAGTCATTACTGAAGGCCCTACCTATCTTTCTGCCATTCAGGCTTTTTCAGCATATCAGCCCGAGGTTCATGCGGTCGATCTAGATGCGGACGGCATGCGCATGGATCTTCTTGAAGAAGAGCTCAAGGCGATTGGCCGAGGGCATTGCAAGTTTATCTATACTATTCCTAATTTTCAAAATCCTACCGGTATCACCATGACACTTGAGCGCCGCCGCCGTCTCATAGAACTTGCCCATGAATACGAAACCATTATTATCGAGGACGATCCTTACGGTTGTCTGCGCTACGCAGGAGAACCGGTGCCCGCGATACGCTCTCTTGACAATCAGACTATCTACTTGGGCACTATTTCAAAGATGTTTGCACCCGGTCTACGCTTGGGATGGATTTTGGCTCCACGACCGATTCTGGACAAGCTACTTCTTGTAAAACAGGGTACCGATCTGTGCGGATCAGCATTTAGCCAAGTAGTTGTTGAGCACTATTTTAAGAACATGCCTTGGCGTAGTATTCTCGACTCACTTATAGAGATCTATAAACCACGTCGCGCTGCTATGCTCGCTGCATTGGAAGAGTATTTTCCACCGGAGGCGACATGGACATCTCCCGAAGGCGGATTTTTTGTTTGGGTTACATTGCCCGAATATCTTGATACTGATCAGATGCTTCCACTTGCCCTTGAACGGGGAGTAACGTATGTTCCTGGTGCCGGCTGTTATCCGGATGATCGAGGAAAATCTTCTCTCCGTATGGCCTTTTGTTACGAAGATCCCGAATCAATTGAAGAGGCTATCCGTCGTCTTGCTGAGGTCATTGAAGCACGCATGGAACTCTATCGGGCATTTATTAAAGCTGGCCTACTTTAGACCACTATGAGACCACTATTCAGAAAGGTGGATGGTATGAGTTATAAAGTGGCAGTCCTCATGGGCGGTACGTCTTACGAACGTGAGTTCTCTTTGGAGAGCGGTAAGCGTGTCTGCGAGGCACTGAAGGCTGCAGGGCATACGGTTGTGCCTCTCGATACTACTGACGCGCTTACTTCGACTCTACTCGCCGAAAAAGTTGATGTTGCCTACAGTGCGCTCCATGGTAAACATGGTGAGGACGGTACTATTCAGTCGCTGTTGGAATTTCTCAACATACCTTTCATCGGATCGACGGCGACGGTATGCCGTCTTACGTGGAACAAATCAACGTTACCACATGTGGTTACCGCTCATCGTCGCGAGAGGCTTACGGGGGATCTCAGCGCTGCTGGGCCGGCATTCTGGCCTGACCGAGTATGTCTTTCTGCCGATGCTTTTAAGAATATGGGAGTAGCCAGCGCGCTCTGCATGGTGGAAGATCACATCAAAGGTGGATATCCCTACGCAGTTAAGCCTGCGTCAGGGGGGTCAGCTCTTGGCCTACATAAGGTGAGCAGTTTCGGTGAGCTGAGCACTGCGGTTCTTGATGCGCTCTCCTATGATAGCGAAGTTATTATCGAAAAGTGGATCAACGGTACAGAGCTTGCAGCTTCGATCGTTGAAGATGCTGATGGCGTGCCACACGTGTTGCCCATCGTCGAGATATGCCCCAAAGTCGAGATATACGATACGATTGCCCGTTTGGACGCAGACGCAGTCGACTACTATGCCCCTGTTCGCCTCTCGTCACTTTCTGATGATGAAGATGAAGCTCTGATCAGAATGCAGCTTATCGAAGCAGCCGCGCTCGAGACCTATCAGGCATATGGATGTCGAGATCTTGCTCGTATCGACTTGGTATGGGATGGGGCTTCGGCACGCTTGCTCGAGGTGGATATATCTCCTGGTATGACCGGGTTATCTCTGTTCCCAACGGCATGTAGGGCAGCGGGCTTTTCTTTGGAAGAGGTACTTTCAGGGCTGCTTGATACGGCTGTCAAACGAGGGCTATAGCTTTCAACAATATATTTTCATAGGGCTCCATCACCCAGAGTGTCTTCCGTTCTTTCTCGTGTGTCGTTTTTGATTTTCCGACTCAGAGGGTTCGTCGACGGTATTTGCCATCTTTTCCACGGGAATGATGGTGTCTTCTGTCGCGATATCTTTGATACGCTTGCTCGATTTTTTCGAGAAGCTTTTTGTTCGGTTTATCAGTACGGCTCCAATTGCAAAGGGCATCCAGAACACGAGTCCTCTATAGACAAGTGCCAAGGTGGTTGCGCTGGCAGTATCTATGCCATACGCTGCCATGAGGGCCAAGACGCCTACTTCGACAAACCCGATACCTTGGGGCGTAAACGAAATCATTGCGAGTAGTGTGGCCACAACATATCCACCGATAAGAGCCGGCAAATAAAATATGCCGAATGCGGTCCCCACCAAGATAAAGCAGGTGAGCTCACAGGCGGATGCTCCTATAGAGAATAAAAAGACAAATACTGCCTTCTTCGGGTTATGGGAGATTCTTCCGGCAGCGTCCCCAAATTCTTCAACGAGATCGGCTGCCCAAGGCTTCAGAGGCTCTTTCTTAAATTTGCCCACAATACGGTTTACTAGGTTTTCTACGGGCGTGAGAATGCGTACAAGAAGCTTAGGATTCTTACGCCCAACAAGTAAAAGACCGACCATGACAGAGACTATAACCACAATAAATAGGCCGAAGAAAAACCACAAGGGGTCTAGATTGTTTGTAAACTGCAGTATCGCAAATCCGATTATCATAATGAAACCAAAACCTGAATCAATTGATATCTGCATGAGAATGGCAGCGCTCGTGGCACGTCCGGGCGATATTCCTCGTCGGCGTGCGTCATCAGCTACCAACATGATTCCTGAGGTGCCAAGCGAAGGAGCAATGGTGTTCATGAAAAATTGTCCAAAAATCAAGTTTATGGTGTGCCGAGGTGAGAGTCTCTCGCCGACTGTTTTAAAAGAGAACGAAAGAGCAAAGCTCTGCGCTACGTATTTAAAGAGTTGAGATACAACGGCAAGTATAAGAGGCAGCGTAGCACCAGTTTTCATGGTTTCGACAAGTTGAACCAAGCTGTCACCACGAAGGAACACGACGGCAACGGCGATGGTGATGATGACGCCGATGACAAATTTACGCATGTGTCACTTTCCTCTTAAAGATGGTAGTACCGATGTCTATCCACTGACAGAGCGGTGGTCTTGCATGAAAGACGCTCACGCATACTTCGTGCAGGCGTTTTGTCATTATAATGCATAAATCGCTCAACTGTTTGACCTTAGTGAAGCAAGAGTATAATCTGGTCTGTGATTGTACAGCGCATCACGGCTATTTGCTTAAAAACAACATGTACGCTCACAAGTGGACGACATCTTTTGGACGACGTGTCCATCAGACTGAGATTTCCAGGCGAAAGGAGGCAGGTCATGTCCAAATTGGCAGCTGCGATGGGAGGCCTTGTCATCGGAGGACTGGTAGGAGTAGGGGTGGGAATCCTTGTTGCTCCGAAGTCCGGTGCGGAGACTCGTGCCGATATTACTAACACGGCTAGCGATATCTTTGAACAGGGTCATGGTCTCTATCATCAGAGTGTCGATTCCGTTCAGGCACATGTTTCTGATATTCAACCGGTGATCAATCGGAAAAATGATGAAATGCAGGCCAAGATAGAGAATGCGCGCGCCATAATTGCCGAGAGAGTTTCTCGCAACGCTGCTGTCGCGCATGAGCAGATCGACAAGAATATGCCTATTGTGACTGAGAAGGTCAACGAAGCGGCTACTGCGGCACAAGGTGCCATGGATGACTTGGCTGAGAAGATCGCTCCTAAGAAAGATAGCGCATCTGCAGCAATGACCGCTGAGTAATGACAGTATTGGGAGCATAGCTGATATGCGTACCACCAAAGACTTTCAAGGTGCAAAGGTTCTCGGAGGTAAGAGGGGAACCAAGAATCTTGGAAGAATAAAATATGCGGTGTTTCATCCAGAAGAGGCGCGTTTGGTTGGCTATGTGGTCAAGCGCCCTGATGTTTTGTTGATGTTTCAGCGTAGCGATAAATTTCTTGCATTCGATTCCTTCCGTGTCCTTGACGGACGAGTCGTTGCCTATTCAGATGCTGACGCATGGGATGAGGCGGCGTGCAAGAGACTGGGCTTTTCCTTTGAAGACTGTTTTATTTGGGAAGGCATGTCTCTGCGCACAGAGTCTGGTCAGGAACTTGGTCGTATCAACGAGGTTGTCTACGATGAGCAAACAGGTTCTGCTCTATCCTTTGTGGTGACGCAGGGAGCGAGTTGGCTTGTAGGGAAGGGTCAAGTTCCTGTTAATCTGCTGCAGCGCTTTAAGGACGGGTATTTTGTCTTGAGTGATACGGCGGCAGACATAGAACTTGAAGGTGGCTTAGCCGCCAAGGCGGGCGAACGTGTTGCGCTGACCGCTGCCGAGCTGGCTAATACGGGTAAAGCTGTCGGCAAGGCCGCTGAGGCTGGAGCAAAGAAAGCAGGCAATGCGCTTTCTTCATTCAAAGAGAAATATATCGATCTTACAGAAGAGGAAGAGGCAGCCCTAGGGGCTCACGGCACTGAGAAGAAAATCGGCACTGTAGGGGAAGTTAATGGTGAAGTAACGATTTCGTCGGAGCAACCGGCAGATCCCCCGCCAGCTTCTCAGCCGAGTCTTGTCAAGGAAGCCACCGATGCAGTGGTGGGCCAGGTAAAAAAATCAAAGGGCATGTTTGCTTCTTTTAAAGAAGAGTTTGATAAAGCAAAGAACGGAGAGTAGTTTCTTTACTCGTTGGTTAGAGCAAGGGATCTGACATCGCATATGGGAAATCGGATTACGAAGCACTCTACGAACAGCCGCAAAGGTTATCCGGGGGATGATCGCGGCGCATCGCGTTCAAATGATCGCTATAGCGCGCATTCTCGGGATGCTCGGAGTAACGATTACGGAGCCTATTCGGCATCTCGTGGAAACGGAAAGGCGTATCGTTCAGAGTACAACGTGCATGCTCATCCCTCATCTTCTCGTGCTTTGGTCAAAAGCTCGAGAGGAGGATCCTACAGTAGAGGTGCCTATGACCGCCGTAGGCCAAGAAGGCCAAGGTCTAGGGTTATTCTCGGCATTGCTATTCCGGTGATCATTCTTGCCCTGATCGCTTTGGGCGGTTATATCTATTGGTACTCGATTCCGATTTCCATTACAGTGGACGGTATCGAGCGCCAGGCTAAACGCAGCACAACCATACAAAACCTTATCGACAACAAATTTGTTGCTTCAACGAGTGGTAATCTTATTGCCGTTGACAATGCGATAATCAAACAATTTGGTGGCGCGCTGCCTAATATCACTATCAACGGCACGGGTTGTAACGATTTTTCAACCAAAGTGTCTGAGAACTGTGTTGTTGTGTCATCAACGGGTAGCGACGTGATGGAAGATTATTCATCCACAAGAACTACTGTTCCTTATGAAACGGTGTTCAAGGGTAAGTTAAGTGCTACATTATGCGTACAGACTCAAGCGGGCACCATAGGTGTTTCCGAGAGTCGTACGGGCGCATTGTCTGGAAAGACGGTAAGCGTTACGATTTCGGCTCCTCGGAATCGTATTATTACGGGCTACTTCCCGGATACAGGCGGAAAGAAGATAATTGCTCTGACGTTTGACGATGGCCCATGGCCCACGACAACAAAAGAGATACTTGCGATTTTAGCTCAATATAATATCAAGGCGACATTTTTCCAAGTTGGCAATCTGGAAGAGCAGTATCGAGACATCGCACAGGCAGTGGCCAGTGCGGGCCACGAGATATGCACACATACCTATGATCATGCGGCGGGGAATGGAAAAGGCGTTAACTTAGGTTATATGAGCGATAGCGAGATTATCGCTGAGGTCCAAAAAGGCTTTGCGGCTATTCAATCAACTACGGGTGAGACTTCAACGGTTTTGCGCGCTCCGGGCGGAAACTTTGGCGTACGCGAATGGAATCTCCTTGATGGTATTATTACTTCAGAAATTGGGTGGGATATAGACACGCGCGACTGGAACACTCCGGGAGTAAATGCAATTGTCCAGCAGATTGAAAAGGCAACAGCTGGCGATATCATTCTCTGCCACGATGGCGGGGGCGACCGCTCTCAGACGGTAAGTGCTTTAAAGATTGCCATACCATATTTGATTGAGCATGGCTTTACCTTCGTTACGGTCAGTGACCTTATCAATCAGAGTACTATACCTGCCAGCGCCTCCTAGAAACGTGAATAGCTGTCGCGCCGTGATATTGGGCGAGAAGTTTTCTTAGAATCAAAAGCTTCTTTTGTGTGAGATTATCTTAAGAAGAACCACCAGATAATCGCTGCAATAACTGCGATCCAAAACAAGATACCGGTCACCATACAGCCTTTATTTCCATTAGCCGCTGCTTCGGTTAGGTGCTCAGTGGGGCTCATCTTTCGCTTGAAGATGATTTCTCCTGATTTGGTTGCAGGCAGAGGTACCGGTCTTGTGAGATACCATGACCCCTTACTCTCCATCACCTGTTCGAACTGTTTTTGAGAAAGAGCGATGTTTGGATGTTCTCCACCTCTGATTCGTCGCACCATATGGTTGATAAAGGTTTTTAAGGCAACCAGATCGCAGTTTGCCTGCGGATCGTAAGTCATAACTGCGACTTCTCCCCAGAAACGATGCGAAGATTCTTCATAGAACACCGCCGAGAGATTAAGTTGTATAACCCATCCACGCTGTTTCAACTGGTTCAGCCGTTCAGATGTTTTTCTGTCAAATCGCGCAAGGTGTTGCTCGTGACGAGCCTCAATATGAACAGTGGGATTTTCACCATCGTCAGACGCGAAAACAGGGTATAGATTGGTTCCAATGATGCAATTGGCACCAGCAAGTAGTCTATAACCCTCATCATCATCAGGATTGAATCGTGCATAAAACCCTTCATACACCTGTTGAACTTTTGGGTGAGCTGAATCTTTCTCGGGTCTTAGGGGGGATTCAACATTGCCGCTCTCGTCAATTTCGACGGGGTTTACCGTGCGGTTAGAACTCATGTTCTTTGTTCCCTTCGAGGTTATTTGTCTATCATAGTACGAGCATCGAGGACTATTGTAGCCTATCAATCGATCTTCTGGTGGCTTTTTGTATGAGTATTAGGGGTAATACGTTTTCAGAAAGAAAGAGCGTCGCTCAGGCGACGCTCTTTCTTTCTCTACATGGATCAGGCTGAAGAATTCTTGTAGGCTAATGACGCTTGAACTTCTACCCTATAACGTCTCGTATCGACACGGTAATCATCTTGGCCATACTGGCACGCCAGGCAGCATCATGTGGGTTCATCACAAAGATGCCGCTGCCCCTGTTGACGCCTCCTATGATGCCCCAAGAAGCGCACCATTCAACGTTAGCAAGTGCCCAATCAGAAACCTCATCCATACCTTGTATATGGCTGTAGTCAACCGGACCGGTCTGAGCTCCCTTGACGGGATCTATAACCCGTACATAGCGTGTAATCATGGCGCAGAGTTCTTCTCGTGATATCAGGTTATCGGGTGCTACACGCGTATACTCAGGCCCATAGCCTGTCATAATACCAGCTGCCTTTGCCCAGTTGATAGCGGCGGTGTAATAGACCCCGGTCGCTTCATCATCGAAAACGGCAGTGGTGGCATAGTTACTTGGGTCAGTGGTAGAACCATAGAGAGCAATAAGAGAAGGATCTTCGTTACACGCTGCGCGATAGAGAATTGTTGCTACCTGACCGCGCGAAATGAAATCCAGTGGACCAAACTCGGTAGTACCGGCATATCCACTCATAAGATCATTTTCAACTACATAGGTAAGCCAGCCATCGGTGATATACCACATGTCATAGCTTACATCACTGAACCTGACGACCGTAAAGTCAGTGCTGTTAGTAGAAGTATAGTTACCGATACCGGTGATGGTAGCGGTAGCGGTACCGTTTACGGTGTTATTGGTATAGCTTTTGGTGTAGTCAACTCCTAAGGTCAAGGTAGTAGCACCATCGCTGACAGCAAGAGTTGGCTCTACGGGAACACCCACATAGAGCTTCTTGGAGATGGGTGCTATCACACTTGAGGCTATGCTTTTAGGGATGATATTGAAGGTGGCATCGAGTGTGCCGGCGTAGTGACCCGTGCCGGTGATGGTAATAGTGGCACTCCCTACAGAGGTGTTACCACTGTAGGCAAGCGTATAGTCACTGCCTGCTGTTAGGGTGGTGGCCCCATAGGTCACTACCGGTAGCGGTGTGATGGCAGAACCGGTATAGGTCACATCAGAGATCGGTGCCACGCTTGCATCTGCTATATCGCGGCCTACGATATCAAAGGTGGTAGAAGTGGTAGAGGTGAAGTTACCCGTGCCCGTGATGGTAATAGTGGCCGTACCGACACTCACGTTATTGCTATAGGAAAGCGTGTAGTCAGTATCTGCTAGCAATGTGGCCCCGTTAAAGGTAAGAACGGGTGCAGGGGTAATAGCTGACCCCGTCCATACCTGATTAGAGACTGCAGCGATGGTGGCCGAGGCAATATCTGCAGCCACAATGCTAAAGCTTACCTCTTGTGTACCGGCGTAGTGACCTGTGCCCGTGATGGTAATAGTGGCACTCCCTACAGAGGTGTTACCACTGTAGGCAAGCGTATAGTCGCTGCCTGCTGTTAGGGTGGTGGCCCCATAGGTCACTACCGGTAGCGGTGTGATCGCAGACCCGGTGTAGGTCGCATCAGAGATCGGTGCCACGCTCGCATCTGCTATATTGCGGGCCACGATATCAAAGGTGGTAGAAGTGGTAGAGGTGAAGTTACCCTTGCCGGTGATGGCAATAGTGGCCGTACCGACACTCACGTTATTGCTATAGGAAAGCGTGTAGTCAGTATCTGCTAGCAGTGTGGCCCCGTTAAAGGTAAGAACAGGTGCAGGCGTAATAGCTGACCCCGTCCATACCTGATTAGAGACTGCAGCGATGGTGGCCGAGGCAATATCTGCAGCCACAATGCTAAAGCTTACCTCTTGTGTACCGGCGTAGTGACCTGTGCCCGTGATGGTAATAGTGGCACTCCCTACAGAGGTGTTACCACTGTAGGCAAGCGTATAGTCGCTGCCTGCTGTTAGGGTGGTGGCCCCATAGGTCACTACCGGTAGCGGTGTGATCGCAGACCCGGTGTAGGTCGCATCAGAGATCGGTGCCACGCTCGCATCTGCTATATTGCGGGCCACGATATCAAAGGTGGTAGAAGTGGTAGAGGTGAAGTTACCCTTGCCGGTGATGGCAATAGTGGCCGTACCGACACTCACGTTATTGCTATAGGAAAGCGTGTAGTCAGTATCTGCTAGCAGTGTGGCCCCGTTAAAGGTAAGAACAGGTGCAGGCGTAATAGCTGACCCCGTCCATACCTGATTAGAGACTGCAGCGATGGTGGCCGAGGCAATATCTGCAGCCACAATGCTAAAGCTTACCTCTTGTGTGCCGGCGTAGTGACCTGTGCCCGTGATGGTAATAGTGGCACTCCCTACAGAGGTGTTACCACTGTAGGCAAGCGTATAGTCGCTGCCTGCTGTTAGGGTGGTGGCCCCATAGGTCACTACCGGTAGCGGTGTGATCGCAGACCCGGTGTAGGTCGCATCAGAGATCGGTGCCACGCTCGCATCTGCTATATTGCGGGCCACGATATCAAAGGTGGTAGAAGTGGTAGAGGTGAAGTTACCCTTGCCGGTGATGGCAATAGTGGCCGTACCGACACTCACGTTATTGCTATAGGAAAGCGTGTAGTCAGTATCTGCTAGCAGTGTGGCCCCGTTAAAGGTAAGAACAGGTGCAGGCGTAATAGCTGACCCCGTCCATACCTGATTAGAGACTGCAGCGATGGTGGCCGAGGCAATATCTGCAGCCACAATGCTAAAGCTTACCTCTTGTGTACCGGCGTAGTGACCTGTGCCCGTGATGGTAATAGTGGCACTCCCTACAGAGGTGTTACCACTGTAGGCAAGCGTATAGTCACTGCCTGCTGTTAGGGTGGTGGCCCCATAGGTCACTACCGGTAGCGGTGTGATCGCAGACCCGGTGTAGGTCGCGTCAGAGATCGGTGCCACTTCAGCATGCGAGATATCGCGGCCTACGATACTAAAGGTGGTTGAAGTCGTACCGGTGAAGTTACCGCTACCACTCAGCGTGATAGTGGCGGTGCCTACATTGGTGTTGTTGGTGTAGGCAAGCGTGTAGTCGGTATCTTTGACAAGTGTGGCCCCGTTAAAGGTAAGAACGGGTGCAGGGGTAATCGCAGACCCCGTCCATACCTGATTAGAGACTGCAGCGATGGTGGCCGAGGCAATATCTGCAGCCACAATGTTAAAGCTTACCTCTTGTGTGCCGGCGTAGTGACCCGTGCCGGTGATGGTAACAGTGGCACTACCAACCTGGGTGTTACCACTGTAGGCAAGCGTATAGTCGCTGCCTGCTGTCAAGGTGGTGGCCCCATAGGTCACTACCGGTAGCGGTGTGATCGCAGACCCGGTATAGGTCGCGTCAGAGATCGGTGCCACATGTGCATCTGCTATATTGCGGGCCACGATATCAAAGGTGGTAGAAGTGGTAGAGGTGAAGTTACCCTTGCCGGTGATCGTGATAGTGGCCGTACCGACACTCACGTTATTGCTGTAGGCAAGCGTGTAGTCAGTATCTGCTAGCAATGTGGCCCCGTTAAAGGTAAGAACGGGTGCAGGGGTAATAGCTGACCCCGTCCATACCTGATTAGAGACTGCAGCGATGGTGGCCGAGGCAATATCTGCAGCCACAATGTTAAAGCTTGTCTCGAGTGTGCCGGCATAGTTACCCGTACCCGTGATGGTAACAGTGGCACTACCAACCTGGGTGTTACCACTGTAGGCAAGCGTATAGTCGCTGCCTGCTGTCAAGGTGGTGGCCCCATAGGTCACTACCGGCAGCGGTGTGATCGCAGACCCGGTATAGGTCGCGTCAGAGATCGGTGCCACATGTGCATCTGCTATATTGCGGGCCACGATATCAAAGGTGGTAGAAGTGGTAGAGGTGAAGTTACCCTTGCCGGTGATGGTAATAGTTGCCGTACCGACACTCACGTTATTGCTATAGGAAAGCGTGTAGTCAGTATCTGCTGTCAGTGTGGTCCCGTTAAAGGTAAGAACGGGTGCAGGGGTAATCGCAGACCCGGTCCATACCTGATTAGAGACTGCAGTGATGCTTGCCGAAGCGATGTCTGCAGCCACAATGTTAAAGCTTGTCTCAAGTGTGCCGGCGTAGTGACCCGTACCCGTGATAGTAATAGTGGCACTCCCTACAGAGGTGTTACCACTGTAGGCAAGCGTATAGTCGCTGCCTGCTGTCAAGGTGGTGGCCCCATAGGTCACTACCGGCAGCGGTGTGATGGCAGAACCGGTATAGGTCGCATCAGAGATCGGTGCCACGCTTGCATCTGCTATATTGCGGGCCACGATATCAAAGGTGGTAGAAGTGGTAGAGGTGAAGTTACCCTTGCCGGTGATGGTAATAGTTGCCGTACCGACACTCACGTTATTGCTATAGGAAAGCGTGTAGTCAGTATCTGCTAGCAGTGTGGTCCCGTTAAAGGTAAGAACAGGTGCAGGCGTAATAGCTGACCCCGTCCATACCTGATTAGATATTGGAGTGATGCTTGCCGAGGCAATATCTGCAGCTGCGATATAGAACGGGACAGTTTTTACGCCCCAAAAATGCCCCACTCCAAAGATGTTTACAAGGGCAATGCCTTCATCAACATTGAAGGCATACAAAAGTGTATAGTCAAAATATTCCCTGAGCCGTGTCCCATGAAAGAACACGATAGGCTCAGGGGTAATATAATCTCCTGTATAGGTTTGATCGGAGATAGGCCAGACGGTTGCATAATAAATATCTATACAGCTAATTTCAAAAGTCTTGCTTGCCGTACTTCTAAAATTGTTTATACCCGTAAGGGTGACGGTTGCCGTACCGATTTCTATATTATCGCTATAGGAAACTGTATAGTCAGTTCCTCTGACTAAGGTGACGGTATCTGTGCCATTGGAATAGGTTATTACTGGTTCAGGAACGATTTCGCTCCCGGTATACTCATAGCCGTCAGAGCCAAAGGTTATAGTTACCCCTGAGATGTCAATAGTGGTTTGGGGAGATATGGAACCGTCATGTCCTGAGACTGCGAGCCAGTCTTGCAACGCCGAGGTGTGGATTATCGAGTTGTTGCCACAATAAAGTATCACTAGCTGTGTGTTGTTGCTTATGTCAAGTGATATAAGTTCATTATATTGACAGTCTAGATAGCGCAGCTGAGTAGTGGCGCTCACATCAAGAGTAGTAAGCGAGTTATTGCTACAGTCAAGAAATTTCAGCCCGGTAGCTGCGCTTACATCTAAAGAGGTAAGCGAGAGACCAGGAAGTGTAGCGCTTACCACACTCATGCCGCCCAGTGTCGTAGGTATGATTGCGGCTTCGACACCGCCGACGATGTCGGTAATGTATGCTCCGTTACCATATGCGCTGCTTCCATCGGTAATCAAAGTATAAACAAACGCAACAATAAAAAAATCTTCGCTGATGGTACCGGTATATATGCCTAAGCCGCTAACGGTTACGGTTGCTTTTCCTACGGTAGTATTGTTGGTATAGGTAAGTGTATAGTCGCTGTCTTTGGTAAGTGTGTTGCCTCCATAGGTAACCGCTGGCTCAGGAGCGAGAGGGCTTCCTGTCCATGTTTGCTCATGGATGGGCGAAAGGCTGGCAAGCGAAATAATTGGTTCATTTTGCGGAATAACCTCACCCGTGTTTCCCGGTATTCCCGCCCATGTTTCAAGCGCTGAAGTATTAACAATGTAATTGTTCTCGCAGTAAAGGTTTTTCAAGGCCACATTGTGGCTTATATCAAGAGTGGTAAGAGAGTTGTCAGAACAGTGGAGCTCTACCAAATAGATGGCGGCACTTATATCAAGCGACTTTAAAGAATGAAGATTCAGCGCTACGCTGACAACGTGTTCTCCCTCAATAGTACTTGGTATAGTGATGTCTGTTCCAGTGCTACAGTCGGTGATATAAACGCCGTAGCCGTCGACATCACTTTTTATTGTGTAGACAAAAGAAGTATCCTGCGTTGTGAGCCCCTGCGTGCTCAGAGTCTTCTCGCCGGCGGGAGAGGAAGAATTTGAAGCAAACGCTTCGGCAGGAATTAGAGCAAACGTGAGTAAACATGACAGCAGGAGTGCAAGACTTCTGCGGAGGGGAGAAATCTGTCTTCTCTCGAAATGTTTTGTTTGAGTTGGCATGGGAACATCCTCTTCTATATGCTTTAGCCAAAGAAATCAGTAGCATCCAAAAATTATCTTTATCGATTTTAACAAACATATGGTGATAAACTGAATAATTTGTATAATATTTTACGGTAAATTGAATATTAACCGTGCCAAAATTCATTTTATGTAGAAAATAATAATTTTTATACCTAATATGGGAAACTATTTTTTAATAAGTAATGGCGATAGGCAATCCAGCACAGCTGTAGAATTTGTGGCATCAGAGTGGAATAAATACCTTTATTTGTTTGTTATTCTAAACTGACATCACTGATGCATGGTGCGGTAAATCATTTACCAATGCATTATGAAAGGATGACGATCATGACCTCATCATTACCAACGGGGCGGGAAAAGCCAAAAGGCTATGAATCGGTCTACGAAGACGATGAGCGAGAGAAGATCACGCAGGATATCGATTGCGTGATGGTAAGCCAACTCTCTCGGTCCGAATTGGCCGAGATAGAATGTCTCAGAGATCGTGCATTGCAGCCGATTATTTCCAAACTGAGCGATCGGTATCGAGATTTTACTTTTGATCAGGAGATTCGTCTGTGGCCAGAGGGCAAGACGCTTTCTGATAAGATGCTTTTCCGTTGTCATCAACAGGGTACCCTATGTGGCTATGCTTTGGTTGTCATTGGGTGGCCGACATCCGAGGAATGGGCTATTCAACATCTCATTATCGACCCGGAGATGAAGCTTCACGGCATTGGTTCTGCTATAGTAAACAAAGTAGAAAAATATGCCTATGATTCAACTGCGGTGGCAACCAGTATGGTGGCGATACCCATTGATCCTGCCGCGAGCGGAACCTTTTGGAGTTTTCTTGGCTATCAGGATGAGGCTTCTCGCCACATGGTGCCGTTTGATGGTCGAGATTACGACATAGTCTATTACCGGAAGATTCTTCCTCCGCAAGACGCATAAGCACGTGTCAGAAAGGTCTCCAATTGGATAATACGGCGCTTGAAGCGGCGCTGATCGCTGGTACTGATGCGGATATCGCAGCAGCGTATGCCACTTTGGCTGCTCGTGCGGAGACGGTGCGTCTCAATCTCCTCGAAGAACAGGTAGTTATACTTGATACGGAGACCACGGGATTCAAATCGGGCGAAGACCGTCTCATTGAAATAGCAGCAGCAATTATGGATGGGCCGCTCATTGTTGAACGTTTTTCGACGTTTGTAGATCCTGGCCGGCCTATTCCTGATGAAATAGTAGAACTTACTCATATCACGGATGCAGATGTCAAGGGGGCACCGTCTCCTGCTGAGGCGGTACGGGCACTTGCTGAGTTTGCCGGGCATCGTACACTCATTGCACATAACGCTTCCTTTGACCGAGGATTTCTTGAATATGAGGTGTCGTCGGATTCATGGTTTGCCAATGGTGACGCATGGATTGATTCGCTCGAGCTTGCTCGAATTGCATTGCCTCGCCTCCGCTCGCACGACATGCACACCCTCTCTCGTGCGTTCGGAGTTGTTCCTTCCACACATCGTGCTATCGATGACGTAGAGGCACTTTGTGCTATCTGGCGTATCTGCCTCGTTGGTCTGCTTGATATGCCTCCAGGCCTCGTAGGCTTTCTTGCTCACCTATTCGAAGATATCGATTGGAGTCTTCGCCCGCTGCTTTCTACTATAGCTTCCTGCAATGACGGAGTTTTTTCAGTGGCTACGCTGCGCGACGCGCGTATCAAAGCGTTGTCGCCAAAACTTAAGACCGATGCAACAGACCTTCCTGAGGCCGAACGTGTCATCATAGATACTGGCGAAATTGAAGAAGCTTTTTCTGCTGAAGGATTGCTGGGGCGCATATTCAAGGATTATGAACCGCGAATCGAACAGGTCGAGTTTGCCTGCGAAGTTATTACTGCCCTAAACAATCGCGAACATCGTGCGCTTGATGCGGGAACCGGTGTAGGAAAATCCATGGGATATCTCGTGCCGCTTGCTCACTATGCTCTTTCAAACAATATTCGTGTGGGCATTGCTACAAAAACCAATGCACTGCTTGATCAGCTGATGTATCATGAACTCCCTGCGCTCAAAGAAGCGCTTGCCCTGCGAAATCATGAAGATCTTCGTTACGTTGCCCTCAAGGGCTATGATCATTATCCCTGTCTGCGAAAACTGGTTCGCTATGTTCGAGAAGATAGCGAAAAGACATCTCATGCAGATCTCATCATTACCGCCATGTTGTATGCCTATATTGCTCAGACCACTTTTGGTGATCTTGATCCGTTGCCGTTATATTGGAACTCTTTTCCGCATCACCATATATCGGCGACAACAGAAGAATGTCTTCATGGAAAGTGTCGTTTCTTTCCCTATCGCTGTTTCATTCATGGAGCTCGGCGTAGCGCTTCAGGTGCCGACATCGTTGTCACCAATCACGCGCTGCTCTTCCGCGACTCGGTGATGGAAGGAAACGTCTTGCCCGCGATCGGCCATTGGGTTATTGACGAAGCCCATGCTGTTGAGGATGAGGCGCGTGCCCAGCTTTCTCTTGTGGCTGATGCGGCAGATGTGTATGAGGCTCTCGGCAGTCTCGTTATGGCATCAGGTAAGAGCTTGACTGATCGTATCGTGAAAAGAGCAAACGAACTTGAGGGTGGAGCGACGACGGTACTCAAGACGGCGAAAGTGGTCTCGGATGCTCAATTTGCTTTTGATATGGCGGACTCTTTCTTTTCAACGGTCCATGAACTTGATGAACTTGTGTCAGGGTCTACAGCCTATCAGCAACAAGAGCTCTGGATATCTGCTGAAGTGCGAGAAAGCGCGATATGGGGTACGGTGGTACGACTGGGAACCGCATTTCTTAAGCGTCTCGAAGCAGTTGCTCATCAAGTGGGAGAACTCTATACATTGTTGGGCGATTATCCAGAAATGCTTGAGGCTCAGCGCGATCTACAATCACTGAAACATCGTCTCGACTGTGCCTGCGAAGCTCTGGTCACTATTATAAATGGCGACAACGATAACTATGTATTCTCCGTTATTCTGCGCCGTTCGGAACGACAGGCGCGGGACACTCTCATTGCGGCGCCTCTTGATGTGGGCGCTGAGCTGGTTGACACATTTTATCCTGAGATGGAAAGCGTCATCTACTCGTCGGCTACCATTTCGACCGGAGACTCTTTTGAATATTTTGCGCGCTCAACAGGTCTTGATCGTCTTGCTCCGGACTCTTGGCGTGCGCGTCGATTTGATTCCAGCTATGATTTTGAACATCAAATGAAAGTTTTTGTACTCACCGACATTGCCTCTCCTGATCAATCATCGTATCTTGCAGATATTGAGAGAGCGACTCTTCAGATTCATGAAGCTTTGGGAGGTGGTATTCTCACTCTCTTTACCAACAAGAGCGAAATGCGGACGATTTATGATCACATAGCAACGTATCTGAAAAATCAAGGGATATCGTTACTCTGTCAGGGGCGGGGGACTTCAGTCAAAAGGCTGCGCGATGAGTTTACTGTTAATCGAGATTCATCGCTCTTTGCACTTAAATCGTTTTGGGAGGGATTTGATGCTCCGGGAGATACACTGCGTTGTGTAATCTTGCCTAAACTACCATTCACGAGGCCCAATGACCCGCTTAATTGTGAGCGCAGTATACGCGAGCGAGAATCATGGCGCCTGCATATTCTTCCCGAAGCTATTATCAGTGTTAAACAGGCGGCGGGACGCCTGATTAGATCGTCTACTGATTCTGGGTTCCTTGTTTTAGCCGATGCTCGGTTACTTCAGAAAAACTATGGGAAATCGTTTCTTCGGGCTCTCCCTACGACCAATATTCAGCTCGTAACGGTGGAAGAACTGGTCTGTTATCTAGAGACACAGCGTTTATAGGTACGCACATGGTGTTTATGGAGTTTCATTTGACTCTGGTACGTTAAGATAGTAGCGTCTGAAATATGAGAGAAAGGCCGTGGTTCATGAATATTCTCGTACTCGGCAGCGGTGGTCGTGAACATGCACTTGCTGTCTCTCTTGCTGTTTCACCGAAATGTGACACTCTGTACATCGCACCAGGCAATGGAGGCAGGGCATATCGTTCGGTAAATATTGATATCGATATCGAAGATGCCCAGCAGGTTGTCGATTTTGCTCAAGCCTACGATGTGGGACTTGTGGTTATCGGCCCCGAGGTTCCGCTTGTTCTCGGCATTGCCGATGCGATTCGAGCAGAAGGCATAGCGTGCTTTGGGCCAGGGGCTCGGGGCGCCCGTATGGAGGGGTCAAAGCGTTTTTCTAAAGACCTCATGAAGAAATATAACATCCCTACGGCTTCCTATGAGGTGTTTGATAACGAAGAAAGTGCACTACGGTATCTTGACATGGTTCGTATGCCGATTGTTGTCAAGGCGGATGGTCTGGCGGCGGGGAAGGGCGTTGTCGTCGCTTCCACTCAGGCTGAAGCTGCTCAAGCCATAAAGGATTGTTTCAAAGGTCTTTTCGGTTTGGCAGGTAAGACAGTTGTTGTTGAGGAATATCTCAAGGGTCCGGAATGTTCACTTCTTGCGTTTTGCGATGGGAAAACTCTGATACCCATGGTTCCCGCGCAAGATCATAAACGTGCGTTTGAAGGGGATAAGGGTCCCAATACGGGTGGCATGGGTGTCTACTCACCGGTTCCCATTGTTACGCCTGAAGAACACGAGGCGATGATAAACATTCTTAAAAAGACAGCTGCCGCTATGGCCGCTGAAGGTATTGATTATCGTGGATGTCTATACGGCGGTTTTATGCTCACCGAAGATGGACCGCGCGTTCTTGAATTTAACGCACGTTTCGGGGATCCCGAGACGCAGGTAATTTTGCCACGGCTTAAGTCGGATCTTGTAGAGATAATGCTTGCTGTGGCCGAAGGCCGCCTTGATAGCATGAATCTTGAGTGGGATGATCGGTGGGCAGTATCTGTTGTTATGGCGAGCGGTGGCTATCCGGGTGTTTATGAAAAAGGTAAGGTCATCACGGGCGTTAATCAGGCTGAGATACTTGACGATGTCACGGTCTATCAGGCAGGTACCACCTATGACGACAACGGCCATTTGGTAACAGCTGGTGGCCGTGTGCTAGACGTTACGGCCTTAGGCGACACGCTCGAAGAGGCACGGGAAAAAGCATATGCGGCCATTGAGAAGATTCATTTTGAAGGAGCTTTTTATCGACATGATATTGGGACTCGTGCACTTAAAGGCAGGAGTGCTTGGGAATAGTGGTATCTGTGAATGTTAATCCTTTTCAGCAACTGCCTGTACAGGTGGCTGACGCGCTGACCCCTCACGTAAAAAAAACTGAAACGGCTTACGAGGGGACCTTTCTTCGTGTGGAGCACATCGAATTGGAACTCCCCAACGGTCATACGGCCGTTCACAGTGTGGTGCGCCATCCTGGTGCGGTTGCCATGGTGGTGCTTGACGATAATGCGAACATTTTGCTTGAGTACCAACATCGTTCTTCGATTGATCAGATTACCGTTGAGATTCCTGCAGGCAAGTTGGACGCAGGCGAACAGATCCTGACGGCTGCTCGTCGGGAGCTTTCAGAAGAAACGGGATATACCGCGGAGGTGTTTGATTATCTGACTACGATTGATGTTGCTCTTGGCTATAGCGATGAGCGAATACATCTCTATATTGCGCAGGGGCTTGCCGAAGGTTCATCGCATACGGATGAGGATGAATTTGTCAGTTGCTTTTGGATGCCGCTTAAGCAAGCCTTTGCATGCGTTATGGCGGGCACTATTACTGATTCTAAGACGGCGCTCGGTATTATGATGGCTGCATATCGATTAGGGTGTTGATGCGCCGCGCCGAGGTTTTCCGCGAGTTTTATATAATCGCATTATATTAAACGGGCGCCAACTGGCGCCCGTTTAATATCTCGATCAGATTAGAACATCAGGGAGGATTTATTCACGACGTACGCCCACATACCAGTTGCCATGAGAATGAAGAACACGATAATCCAAGCAATGATTGCAATGCCGAGCCAAACAAAGTTTGCAATAATGCGGTTCTTCATGGAAGGAGCAGTTTGTGCGCTGCAGGCCATGACGATAAGTATGACAAGAAGAGCTATGGATCCGAGAATGGGTATGAGATTGAGGAGCTGAAGACAATCGAATGCCATCCAAGTTCCTATGCCTATAGTTGAACTGGTTCCATTTTTAATGGCGAGGTCCTGATCGTTAAACATATGTGCTCCTATCTGGTTGCATGGTGAGGGGGCATTTCCTTGAGAGAAATTATAGCGCAAAAGAAGCGTAATCGAGCTGAGTACTATGTAAGGTTTAGCATGATCGTGCATCAAGAGGTTCTTGACGTGCTGTTTTATGCGGCGATGTTATACTGTCGAGCAGAAAATAAAGGAAATGGTGGGGAGGAGTTTTTATATGCAGACCCTTCGACATGAGAACGTCTACAACAGCAAAGAAGCGATTTTGCTGGCAGGTATGTCATATCAGACGTATCCATTTTTCGAAAGTGAAACACTGATACTTCCAACCGACTATCAGCTGCGTGCTACTATACGAGGACGCTCTGGTGTAACCGACCCAGCCGAGGCAGTATTTGGGTTTCTCGCTGAAATTAAAGAGCAATACGTGCTGGCGTTTCGGGGAACCGCCAACGTTTTAGATATCGATTCAGATCTTGATCTCTTTCAGATAGAGTACCCCTATGTACCAAATTCTGGAAAAACACACCGAGGCATTACGCATATATATCAATCGTTACGGGCTGCTCTATTTGAGGAACTGAATTCGTGCACGTCATCAAAAGAATTATATGTAACCGGCCATAGCTTGGGGGGCGATCTTGCAATTCTTGCATCATTTGATATCGCCTACAATACAGAGTTCAAAAATCCTTTGCTCTACACGTTGGCTGCTGGGCGCATTGGGGATCCCCTGTTTGCCTCACATGTTAGCGAAGTGGTAAAGAGTGGATTTCGTATCTTCAACACGCATGACTTCATTCCTACTCTTCCAGGAGAAGAGTATCCGACACCATTTACAGAGGAAGGCATGTCATATCGACATGTTGGACAAGATCATGCGATTGACTTTCAGAAAGATAACATGTTTCTCAATCATCGCATTAATTTCTACTGTGAGGAAATTGGTAACGAAGACTCTTCATTCGTTGAGGCCTTGCGCACAACAAGTCCAGGATTTTATCCTGATCCCATTGACTAAATTTCACCGGGTTTGCTCGGTCTCTGCTTGCGATAGATTCTCATATACGTCTTGACTTATACAGTTAAACTGTATATAGTTCAACTGTACATTCAAACTGTATATGAGAAGGACCTATGGTATGAATCTTTCGCACAGACTGCCGCTGACAGAGACAACATTTCTCATTCTTCTGGCGCTTCGCACACCGTCTCATGGATATGCGGTGATGCAGAAGGCAGAGGAGATGAGCGAGGGGCGCGTACGTATCGCAGCGGGCACCATGTACGGAGCGCTGGAGAATCTCGTCAAGCAGAAGCTGATTGAAACAGTTTCGTCTAGTGATGCTCGCCGTAAACTCTATCGCACCACTTCTTCAGGTAATGATCTGCTTGAACAAGAAACTCAGCGTATGGAGAAGTTGTTGCAGCGTTATCGCGCAGAGATTGAAGGACAGAAATGAAAAAGTTTAAGGTTTTCACTAATATGGATGCTGAGGAGCAATTTCTCAACACTATGGCGCGCCAAGGTCATATATTCAAAAAGTACTCGGCGTTTGGAAGATATCATTTTGATGATGAGCAACCCCAGGATATAAACTATCGTGTGGACTATCGTTTTTTTAAAAACAGTACAGATCTCGATGACTACCGTGCGCTATTTGAGGATGCTGGTTGGCGGCCTGTATGGGGCACCAAGAGTAGTGGCGGCCAGTATTTTCTGCCCGAGCGCGCTGACGCAAATGATCAAATATTTTCCGACCGTGAATCGGCTGCGGCACGTTACAAGGCGCTGTATGGTATCTGCGCAGTAAACATGGTCTGTCCACTCATATATGTATCGATACTCTTTAACGCGAACCGTTTTAACGTTCTTACGTTTGGATTTCTTACGCCCGGGCTCTGGGAAAAAACCGGTCTTGCCTTCTGGCAGGCCTTTTTCTTCGAACTCCCGTTTGTGGTATTCCGCACAATTTTGCCCCTCTTCTTCGTAGCTTTTGCAGCTGTTTATGCATACTGGGGGACCAAAGCTTATCTTGAATACAGAAAACAGCTCAAATAGATTTCTTCTATCTATGATGAACGTTTTATTGGATTTCAAAATACGAAAACGTATAACTAAAGGGAGGTACGACGTTTGAATGCATCAGATACTATAGTTTCGGTTGAGCATTTTTCCATGTGTTTTGGCAAGACAGAAGTAATCAAGGATCTGTCTTTTGTTGTTAGGCGTGGCGAGACATTTGGGTTTCTCGGTTCGAATGGCTCAGGAAAGACCACGACCATTCGGGCGTTGTTAGGTATCTACATTCCAACAAGTGGAAACCTACATATCGATGGCCGACCATATCGGGTGGGAAGCGAAGTCCGATTGGGCTATCTACCTGAAGAGCGCGGACTGTACAAAAAGGAAACCGTTCTTGATGTCATGACTTACTTCGGGCGTCTGAAGGGCATGACAAAAAGCATAGCCCGCGAAACCTCAATGAATTTTTTACGTCGAGTCAAGCTTGAAGATAAGGCGCATATCCGCGTGGAGAAACTTTCGGGCGGTCAGCAGCAAAAGGTTCAGCTAGGTATTACGATCATGGGAGATCCTGAGCTTTTGATTCTCGACGAACCCACCAAAGGGTTTGATCCGGTAAATCGCAAACTTCTTATGGACATCATTGAGGAACATCAGTCTCGAGGTGCGACCGTTATCATGGTCACGCACCAGATGGAAGAGGTCGAACGATTGTGCGATCGCATTGTTCTTCTAAAAGACGGTACCTCATATGCCTACGGAACTGTTGACGAGGTGCGCGAGCGTTTTGGAGGAAAGTCGCTTGATGAAGTGTTCCTCAGCGTGTATGGCGAAGAAAATCAACAGGAGGTCGATGAGCGTGCATAATCTTTCAACGGTCATTCATTTTGAGGTGACACGCACTCTCAAGAAAAAGTCTTTTTGGATTATGGCACTGGGCTTTCCTGTGTTAATAGTTGCTATATTTGTCATAATCTTTCTCTCTAATCAGTCCACTAAAGACGCTATCGGTCAACTTAAGGACCAAGCGTTTTCAATTGAGATTACCGATGAATCGGGATTGGTTAACCCTGATTTGCTCAATGCCATAAAGGCCGGAACTCCTGCCGATAAGGCGCAGGGAATCTCAGACGTTACCAGTGGGAAAGTCGACGGATATATATTTTATCCCTCAGATATAGCGAGTAATTCGATTGAGGTATACGGTGAGAATGTCGATATTTTCAATAACGCGCGTTATGAGAACTTGGCAAAATATCTGCTGACCGTTTCTGTTCAGGCGGATGTACCGTCTCAGGTCAAGACTGTTCTTTCGGACAGTTTCTCAACCATCACGACCGTCTATCGCGACGGGCAGGTATACGACCCGGTAAAAGAGATGATTCTGCCGGGAATATTCCTCGTATTGTTCTATCTGCTTATAGCATTTTTTGGTAATCAGATGCTAACAAGCACGACAGAGGAGAAGGAGAATCGCGTCATTGAGATGATTCTCACGACTATTGAGGCGCGCACCCTAATAACCGGCAAGATTATCTCGCTGATTCTTCTTGCGTTGTTGCAAGCGTGCGTGATTGTGGTTCCGGCGGTTATCATCTATGTGGTGTTTCATGGTCAGCTTCAGCTGCCTTGGATGGATCTCACTACGTTGCCGATTAATTGGCCTCACATAGGTGTTGCATTTGCCATATTCTTCCTCAGTTTTATTCTGTTTACTGGTTTGCTGGTTCTGATTGGCTCATCGGTTCCCACTGCTAAAGACGCAGGCGGATTTATCGGCTTGGTCATGCTACTGATCTTTGGACCGTTATATGCAGTGACGCTGTTTATTTCTTCTCCGAGCGCACCGATAGTTACGGTGTTGTCGTTGTTTCCTTTTACTGCACCAATACCATTGCTTTTGCGCAATGCGGCAGGCAACCTTCAGGGTTGGGAGATTGCTGTGGCGATTCCCCTCCTTGCGATTACTGCGGTGATCACCATTACCTTGGCTATCAGGGTCTTTCGTTATGGCGCCCTGGAATATAGTCGCCGAATATCTCTTAAAGATATCTTTACACGTAAGTAGGCAGATCTGCCCGTCGATGGGTATTTGTATCTCATCGACGGGCAGGCACCTGTTATTTCTTCACAATTGGTAGCCATGCTTCGCTGTGATAATCAGATGCAGACAGATCCCCTTCGCCATAGATCTCGATGTCTGGCGCGGCAGCATACTCGTATCCAGATGTGGGAAGCCATTCTGTCAGGATGCGCCGCTGCAGATTCTGCATGGCATCAGGCATAGGGCCGATGCACTCGAATATAGCCCATGTTCCCGCAGGAACAATATACTCATCCATGCCCGCTGGTATGTCTTTCTGTGTTGATACCGCAATGTAGTAGCCTGAGAACTCTCCGTCATCACACGTGGATATGCCGAGCAGCCCAATCGGTTGTGTACCGTCCATCAATTCACAGATACGTGCCGTGGTGCCTGACTCGTTCATTTCATTCCAGAACAAAGGGATCTTTTCCATTCCTTCATCTAGAGTGATTACTTCGTTAAGGGCGACACCGACAGTGCGAATGGCATCTTTTTTCTCAATACGATAGTTCATGGCTGTTTCTCCTTTTATCGATACTGTGAAGGTGAGCGGAGGAAATGCGGTCAGTTGGGCACCCGTAATCCGTGCGTCGCTGGGCGTAAGTCCGTGCACGCGCTGAAAAGCACGAGTAAAAGCAGTGGGGGACTCATACCCATATTTGATCGCGAGGTCTATGACTCGTACATCATCTTCCATAAGATCAAACGCTGCCCTTGTCATACGTCTGCGACGTACGTACTCAGAGAACGAGACATTAGCGATATAGGCAAACATACGTTGAAAGTGAAATACTGAACAGGCGGCTATATGCGCGACATGTTCAACGGATAGTTCTCCTTCAAGATGTTCTTCGACATATGTCATGGCTTCGTTCAGCCGATCCAACCACTCCATCAGACCACCTTCCTGTCGTAGTAATTACACGATAGAACGGCATATCGTGTCCTCTCTTTTTCTGTGCAGTATCGGCGAGCATGGTAACTCCACCATGATGATATGTTCAAGTCAGGTGCGCTCCCTTAGGGCTTGATGGTGTCGATATGGATATATAATACGTCTATATAAGCAAGGACTGTGAGTAAGAAGGGGAGTCGGCTATGGTTACTCTTGAATGGCTTGATGCGTATCTATTGGGTAAACCAGGTGCCGAGAAGGACTTTAAAGAAGAGTGGGGCTGGTGGCGTTATCAGCTTGGCGGGAAGTTGTTCGCGGCGACTCTTCGCCCTTCTGAGCAGCATGCCCGTGAATATGCTGGGCGTGATCTGCTGACACTCAAGTGCGATCCCGTGTGGGCAGAACAGTTGTGCGAGGTTCATGCCGGAATTCTTCCTGGATTCTATATGAATAAGCGAAACTGGATATCTGTTGATCTTCAGAGTGCGCTTCCCGATGATCTCGTGAGAGAACTCTGCGATCATTCCTATAATTTGATATTCGGAGGGCTCACAAAAAAGTTGCAACGCCAGATTCTTGGCGAGGAGTAGGGGTATGTTCTGTGCGGGTGAATAAGCAGAGGTTGATTTATATAAGCGGAATCAACGGTCAGTAGCAGCTTGAAAGGATTTCATGAGCATGCGAGATAAAGAGAAAACTATCGGGAACATGGTTGACAAGGCTCGTTTCGTATACCTCAGTTATCTCGATGAAAATGGTTTTCCCATTACCAAAGCCATGCTTGCCCCTCGAGAGCATAATGGTATCAAGGAGTTTTGGTTTACGACGAACACCTCGTCAAACAAGGTTTGCTGTTTTCGTAAAAATTCTCAGGCAAGCATATATCTCGCCGATACGCGTTTTTACCGTGGTGTAAGTCTTTCTGGCACCGTGGAGATACTTGAAACACCTGAGGCAAAGGAATACATTTGGCGTCCGGGCGATGAACTGTATTATTCAAAGGGAGTTACGGATCCTGATTATTGCGTTTTGAAATTTACGGCAGCGCAAGGTAGCTACTATAGCAACTTTAAGAATGAAAGTTTTGTCATCGATTGACTCTCATGTTCAAGGGTAGTTTCAGCCAGTTATGAATATTGTGTGAGGGAGTACGCACAAACATGTGTTAGTAAGGCAAAAAATTTTACTTTCATCTAGAATCTGCTGCACCCCACATCTCAACCGTAGGTCTTTGGTTCAGGCTGCTGTGGCTGCTTACGCAGTTATATAGTATCCGAGCAAGCGATCATAATGATATAGCCATTTCGGTTTCTATCAATTTTAATTCTTTTGAGTTGTTGCAACCGATTGTTGCAGAAATGACCATCAAAGTGGGTGGAACATCTATCCACGCAACCTCAAACTAATAGAAGAGCCGAAGATCATCGGCATGAGTGTTTAGCTATTTTTAAGGAGTCAAGGCATGTCTGAATCAGTATCGTCATTAGTTAGTGCTACGGGACGAACATTG
The DNA here is from genome assembly GCA_963665595.2 of Coriobacteriales bacterium. Classification (GTDB taxonomy): domain Bacteria; phylum Actinomycetota; class Coriobacteriia; order Coriobacteriales; family CADBOM01. The sequence continues at coordinate 198,382 of CAXXJK010000005.1, forward strand.
TCAAAACAATGGTTTCTTGTCGTTATCGTCATATGGACGGGCCAAGCGGTTTCAATGATTACCAGCTATGCTGCTGGCTATGCAGCAGTTTGGTATATAACAGAGACAACCGGCAGCGCGTTGATGCTCTCGCTGGCAAGCATCTGCGCATATCTGCCTCAGGGATTGCTTGCTCCGCTCGGTGGTGTGGTGGCCGATCGCTTTAATCGTAAGACTGTCATGATAATCACGAGTCTGAGCGTTGGCACTGTTTCTTGTATATTGGGATTTACTATTTTGATGGGTCATGTTTCTATCCCTTTGATTATGATCATGGTTACGATGCGTTCGGTGGGGCTTGCCTTTAGAACTCCCGCCATGATGGCTGCCATGCCTATGCTTGTTCCCGCAAAGCATATGTTACGCATCAATACCCTCGATCAGTTGTTGATAAGCATCGCTGCCATCGGCGCACCTGCGTTTGGTATCTTTCTCTATACAACCATGGGCTTTTATGCGGTCATGTTTCTTGATGTCGCCGGTGCTCTGATAGCGGTTGCTGGCTTGATTTTGGCAAAGATTCCCACGGTCTGTAGCGAGGAGTCTAAGAATCAGCGTATCCTAACCAACCTGCGCGAAGGATGGCAGGCACTCTCGTCTACGCAAGGATTGTTGATTCTGATAGTAGGCATAACTCTTGGTATGGTGGTGTTTTCACCTTTAGGCGCATTGTTTCCTCTCATGACCTACAGTTATTTTGGTGGCGACGGTTATATGGCTTCGATAACTGAAGCGGCGTTTGGCATAGGTATGTTCCTTGGGTCAATTGTCCTTATGACTTGGGGAGGGGGCAAGCGTCTTGCCGGCTTGATCGCTGTTTCAGCAGTTATCGTGGGCTCAGCGACGGCCGCCTGCGGACTGCTTACCCCCGACATGTTCAATATGTTTGTCGTGCTCTGTGGTGTTATGGCTGTTGCCTGTGCCGGATTCAATGGCCCGCTGATTACGCTTGTCCAGCGCAATGTACCGGCTGAGAAGATGGGACGTGCGCTCGGACTTACGACGGCATCCTTTGGGCTGGCTTCTCCACTAGGTATTGCTTTGGGAGGAGCGCTGGCTCAGGCTATAGGAGTAGCTCCGTTTTTCTTGGTTGATGGACTTCTCTGTCTGGCACTTGGTCTACTTATCTATTTGCCCAAGAGTGTTCGAGCTCTTGACCATGTTCAAGATTTTCAGGAAATCCTGCCGGAACCGTGTGTCACGGATGAAGAGATCTAATCTCTTCTTATGCGAACGAACGTACTCTTCCAGAGTATTGATAGCCGTGCGCTTCAGTGCTCTGGAAGAGTACAAATCACCATCACGGGGTCTTTCTGCGAATCATGAACGCAGAGCCTCCGTCAACGTAGGAAAAGCTACGATAGAATTCATGCGCGTCCCGCGTTATAAGAAATGAAAGCAGCGGCCGTAACTGTTCATTTTCATTGATGGTGCCCATGAGTGTTCTTCCAATACCCAGCCCACGAAATTCTTCGTCTATCACTACGTCGCATAGGTAATACATGGTCGCGTAGTCGGTAACTACACGTGCAAATCCTATCTGCATAGTTTTATAGTAGGCACCAAAACATAGTGAATGTTCAATAGCGCATGTTACCGTTTCTCGTGTTCGATCTTTGCCCCAATAGGTGCCCGAAAGTAGGGACATCACGCGGTCTATCTGAAGCAATTGCTTATTGTCGCTGAAGACACAATCTTTTGGTGATATGTGCAATTTCATTGTATGTAGGCTCCTTCGCATACGTTATATTTTGTTATGATATCAGACCAAAAACATGGTATGCATGAGTTGTGTCATGATACAACTATAATTTCCTCTTCATTATTCTTTCGTTGTATGCGCCACTGTATGTGAGTTGTGGCTTGGACAAACGCATCATCGTGCGAGACAACGACGAGCGCGCAGGGGCAGTCTGCCAGTACGCGCTGCATTGCAACGAGCGAGCCGATATCAAGATGGTTGGTGGGCTCGTCCATCACTATGATCTCAGGTTGGGCGATCATTCCCGTAGCGAGCATAAGTTTCCGTAGTTCACCAGGGCTTACAGACTCTCCGGTAAGTAGCGCGCGAGGCTTGGACCCGAGCTGAGCGACGATAGATAACACGTGCCCTTTCTCGTCAGCCGGGAGGTGATCAAACAGGGTTCTAAATACATCAATTGCAACAGGCCCCGGCTCTTGTTCGATATACAGAAGGCGCTCATCGGAGGGGATCCGGTCAATCATATAACGGATTAGTGATGATTTCCCGGTTCCATTTGAGCCTACGATAGCAATATGGTCGGTATTCCCTACGGTAAGAGTATCGACGCGAAGGTGTCGATTATCTCCGAGCGGTAACACGCAGGCGGGGAGAGAGACAAGCGTTTTTCGGCGAGAAGGAGCAGTCTTTAGCCATACGTTGCCCTCTGGATGTTTTTTCAGATACGATGATTCGACACGCTCGCCCGCTAGTTTCAGACGATGTTCCATCTGTCCGCTCAAGCGTCCAGCCTTGCCGTCTTGGCCAGATACAACGGCAAGGCGGAGTGTTTCGCGCCCACTGCTGTCGTGTTTATCGAGATGACGTCCACTGCGTCGCGCGTTTGTATGGGAAGCTGTCTCAGCGCGTCGCACGTGTTCTTTATGGAGGCGCGCGTACTCTCGTCGCGCTTCATCATGTTCGCGAAGTTGTTCTTGACGCTCTAGCTGCGCCTGCTGATACGCTTTCTGATAGGAGCCAGATCGCAGAATAACCGTGCCATCTTCTATGAAGAGTGTTTGTGAGGTGAGCTCATCGAGCAGGGCGCGATCATGGGAGATGAGCAAACCAATCCCGCGAAATGTCTTAAGCATTTCTGCTAACTGAATGCGTGCGAGCGCATCAAGATGGTTGGTGGGTTCATCGACTATCAAGACATCGGGATTACGAAAAAGAGCAGTAGCGATTTGAAGGCGTTTACGCTCTCCCAGAGAAAGCGTATCAAACCGCCCGGGCCAGTCATCTGCAATATCGAACTGAGAACGTATGCGAAGAGCTTCGCGAGAGTAATCGTTTATCAAGTCGCACGCGTCTTCAGGGCAATATGTTGTCTCCTGAAGGCAGTAGGAACTGGTAAGTTTAGGCATTATGCTCCCTGTGGCAGGAGAAAGAATTCCCGCTGCCAAGAGGGCAAGAGTCGATTTTCCTGAACCATTAGGTCCGACAATGCCGGTCCATCCGGTAGGAAATGTAACGGTAATGTCTTTGAAGACGGCTTCTGGGGCCGTGGGATATATGAATGAAATCCCCTGTAATAAGAGTTGCATGATAAAGACCTCCTCGGCGGAAACTATATACAGTACCAAGGTTTGTCCCGAAGGACATTAAGCGGTCTTCACTGTTACAACTCCTGTTCTTAAGCCGTCACATGCCCTTGCGACGGTGCTTTTTAGGGGGAAATGGTACTACTCCGTTATGAAAGGTTTTTTAAGCACCTATCAATTACTATGAGCAGTGTAGCAAGATACGTGACAAGAGGCAACGCGTGCAGGCAATACCTCTGTTTTATAGCATATTGAGTGGATCTTCAAACAGAAGTCCTATGCGTTTTCAGTGCACAGCAGCAGAAATCATGAAAATATGGTATCCTTCATTTTCGCGGTTTGGCTTTTACGTTGGGGTATCGTCCAATGGCCAGGACTCCGGCTTTTGGTGCCGGCTATCTGGGTTCGAATCCTAGTACCCCAGCCACGACCGATGGTTGTGTCAATGAATGCCAAGGAACTGTTTTCAGATGGGCGACCTGTCGAAGGTTTGCCCACATTCCCTTTCATAGTTTATTTTAAGCGCTGATATATCGTGCACTTCTGAGGTTGCGTTTCTACGCGAGCGTAGAAACTATATGCGTTGATCTTTCGCAGCAATATCTTGTGTTTAGTGTACAGTGTGCATCGCTGGGCTATACTAGGTAAAACAATTTCGTACGACTGAAGGTCGCGTATATGACCAAGATATTTTCCTATACTACGACTATGGAGACATCTCTGATAGATGCTTTCAGCGCGCTCGAGAACGGTTTTACGGATCAATTTGTCTACTACCGTAAAGACCGTCCGTGTCGCTACATGGGGTTTGGACGATGTATCGCGATACATACAGTATCTGATGCAGACATTACGCTTCAGGGTCCTTCTGCTCATGCCCCTGTTTTCTTTTCATTTTCTCGCTTTGATGCTAATAATCCACATCCGCCTGACCTGCTCTTTGCCACATTTCCTCGGCTCGATCTTATGCTGCCGGAAGTGGTGCTCATAGAAGACGAAACAGGCCGATTTCTTCAGGTCAATTCACTCGGACCGGTGTACGAAGGGCGTGTTGCACGATTTGCTCGTCACATTGCCGAGGCGGCTCCTCATGGCAACCGAAGTGTGAATGTGAAACTTGAGCCGGACTCTCTTGCTCTATGGGAAAAAACAGTTTCCCAAGCGCTCGCACGCATTCGCGCGAAAAAGCTTTCAAAGGTGGTACCTGCCCGACAGATACATCTTGTTGCAGAAGAACCTTTTACGGCAGGCGATCTTCTTGCCAATCTGATTGATGGAGCGGCAAAAGGTACGGTATTTCTTTATCGTTATGGCGATGTATTCTTTGTTGGCGCTACACCCGAACTACTCGTACGCAAGAAAGGCGATACGGTCGAAAGCATGTGCCTTGCGGGTAGTATTTCGGCAGGTGCTACCTCTGAGCAACGTGTCGAGATGGCCGAAGCGTTACTCCATGACGAGAAGAATCTTGCAGAGCATGCTTACGTGGTTGATTATCTCCGTGAGGCATTCGGGCGTAATTGTTACGAGGTAGAGATCGCTTCTCAGCCACAGATACTCTCGCTGACGCATATACAGCATCTCTATACTCCGATATCGGGCAAGATGCTCGACGGCATGACGCTCTTTGCCTTTATGCACGAGCTTCATCCGACTCCGGCACTCGCGGGCGCTCCGGTGGGGGAGGCTCGGGTTCTTATCAGGGAACTTGAGCCATTCAACAGGGGCTTTTTTGGCGGCACAGTTGGCTATGTTGACAGTAATGATGATGGGGAATTTTCGGTTGCTATTCGCAGCGGAGTATTCGATGGGACGCAAGGGTATCTGTATGCGGGATGTGGCATCGTTGAAGGAAGCGATGCTTCGACTGAATATAGCGAGATAGATATGAAACTGAAGACCATTCTTAGTGCATTTTGTGCACCGGGAGAGGAGCATCGTAATGACTCAGTCTGACAGGGACGCTGCTTTTTCGAAGAGACCTCTTTCTTCAGGTAATGTGCCGGCGGCCTTGTTTTTGTCTGCGTTTGTTGACGAGTTAATGCGCTTGGGCGTTCGTGATGTGGTGGTATCGCCGGGCTCGCGTTCAACTTCGCTTGCTATGGTGTTTGAAGCGAGTGGAATGAATCTGTATCTTGATGTTGACGAGCGGGGAGCTGCTTTTTTTGCGCTTGGGCTTGCCAAGGCGAGCAGACGTCCCGTGTGCATCATGTGCACGTCAGGTACGGCAGCAGCCAATTATATGCCGGCAGTTTGTGAGGCCGATACTTCGCGTATTCCGCTGATCGTGCTCACCGGTGACCGTCCTCATGAATCTCGTAATCTCGGTTCGCCTCAGACCATGGATCAACTGAAACTATTCGGTACGATGGTCCGCTTTTTCAATGAAATGCCGGTACCCTCCGATTCTCCCACTTCATTGGCCTACGCTCGTCAAATGGCGCGCGAAGCGGTTATTCACGCGACGGGTGCCTTTTCAGGTCCGGTGCAGCTCAATGTTCCTTTGACCGATCCGCTTAAGGCTGATCTCTCGTGTTCTGGGTTGTTTACGACGGCGCGAAGCGCTTTGCCCGAGACCGTGGTTCCGCTTATGGATGCGCATGCCCTACTTGATTCCTCACAACTATCAATGCTTGAACAGGTATTCCAGGGAAAACGCGGCATCATAGTCTGCGGCGAAGGATCCTATACTCCCGATATCCTCTCTTTTTCACATCTGTCTGGGTTTCCTCTTATAGCTGATCCTCTGAGTAATCTACGCAACTTCGACGATCCCTTTGTCATTGACAACTACGACAATATCTTTGGAGGCCCTTCCTGTCCTGAGATCGATCTTGTTATACGCTTGGGGCGATGGCCGATTTCCAAGCGGTGCTTTATGTCTCTCGAAAAGATACGTCCCTTACAGATTGTGGTAGATGAGGTACAGACACGCGATTTTAATCTATCAACTGATCTGTTCGTGCGCTGTGCTGCTAATGATTTCGTCAGAAGCTTTCTTTCGATGGGGGGTCAACGGGGCAAACAGGGGCTCTTCGCGCCGGAAGGTTATGCGGAGCAATGGGTTCTTATTAATCAACATATGGCCGAACTTATTGCCACAGTGTCTCACGACCCCGGTTCTTTTGAAGGTCCCTACGTACGCCGGCTACTTGAGATTATTCCCGAGAACTCGCTTTTGTTCTCATCGGCAAGCATGTCTATCCGCGCGATCGATACGTTTTTTACAAAGGGTGGCCCGGCAATTACTGTGCTCAGCAATCGAGGGTTGAATGGCATAGATGGGACTCTCTCGAGCGCTCTTGGTGCGGCACGTTGTTTTGAAAAGGCGACGCTTCTGACCGGGGATCTTGCCTTTATACACGACATCTCTGCCTTGCATTTGCAGCAGGAGGTTATGCGCAAGGGTGGCAAGAGTTTTGTCATCGTTCTCTCAGACAATGGTGGTGGTGGTATTTTTGATACGCTGCCACTTAAATCAACTGAGTCATACTTTGAACGCCTTTTTTTGGCACCCCAACAAGTCGACTACACTCAGGTGGCTTCTGGTTTCGGCATTCCCTTCTCGTGTCCTTCTGATGTCAACGAATTTAGTGAAGCCTATGAGCACGCATTGCAGACACCGGGGATATCGCTCATCGATCTCAAAACACCACTTGACGGGCTTGCTGATTGCTATCGGCCTTACCAGATCTGCGGCTAGTGCATATGAATATTCTTGTCTCAGCTATCCATGACCCCATTGTTTTCTTGCATGGCTTTGCACAGAGCCCGGCGACGTGGAACAAGACGATCAGCCTGCTTGAATCTGCGGGCTATGATTCTTGTGCACCTGACTTCCTTAAGGTGAACTGTGATGGTTTTATCGGAGACTCCAGCGGGCATGACTATTCGTTTTCATCGATCACTGCACGCCTTGCAGCATTTCTAAACCATCAGGGTTTTGAACGAATTAATCTGGTTGGCTATTCGATGGGTGGACGTGTTGCACTCTATTTCGCTCAGCTGTATCCTGACAGACTTTCCTCACTGGTTTTTGAGAGTTGTGGATTAGGACCTTCTGATAGCGCGTCTCAGAAAATAAATGAGCAGAGGGATATATCTCTTGCTGATCGTCTCAGGACGAGTACTATCAGCGATTTTGTCGATTATTGGGAAACGCTGCCTTTGTTTGTATCCCAAAAGAAACTACCATCTCAGATACGCGATGCCGTGCGCGTTGAGCGTCTTGCCAATGATCCTGAAGACCTCGCTCGCATAGTCGAGGGCATGGGTCAACACATGATGTCTGATATGCGTCCCCTCCTGTCCGAAATAACGATGCCGGTACTCTATTTGGCTGGTGTCCAAGACGAGAAATACCGTATGCTGTCTGAAGAAGTCGAACTGATTCAGGCAATATCAGTACGCCGATTTGATACAGGTCACGACATCCATCTTGAAGACACAGCGGGATTTTCTGCTGCGTTATGCGATTTTTACCGAACAAACAAACTCTAGCGACTCCTCTTTTGTGGAGGTTCCTAGATTCTGAAAGGAGATAGGTTATGAGCGGGTGTTCTTGGGTTACGGGTAAAGAATATGAAGAAATTCTTTACCATACCTCTGATGGTATTGCCAAAATTACCATCAACCGTCCCGAGCGACGCAATGCCTTCACGCCCCTTACCGTTCAAGAGATGTACGATGCCTTTACTACGGCACGCGACGATCCCTCTGTGGGGGTTATCATTCTTACCGGGGCAAATCATGGTGGGCATCATGAAGATGAAGCATTCTGCTCCGGTGGCGACCAGAAGATTCGCGGGGATGGTGGTTATGTAGGCGCTGATAATATCCCTCGCCTGAATGTTCTTGACCTGCAACATCTTATTCGCGTTGTTCCGAAACCAGTGATTGCCATGGTTAATGGCTATGCAATCGGGGGCGGCCACGTATTGCACATTCTCTGCGACCTTTCTCTTGCGGCCGATACCGCTAAATTTGGGCAGACTGGCCCACGCGTCGGTAGTTTTGACGCAGGGTATGGCGCTGGATATCTTGCTCGTATTGTGGGACACAAGAAGGCAAAGGAGATATGGTTTCTCTGCCGTCAGTATTCTGCTCAGGAGGCTCTTGATATGGGTCTTGTGAATAAGGTTGTGCCGTTTGATGAACTGGAGGCAGAATGCGTCGCATGGGCTCATGAGATGCTTGAGCTTTCGCCCATGGCGCTGAGGTTTCTCAAGGCATCGTTTAACGCCGATACCGATGGATTGGCTGGTATTCAGCAGTTGGCGGGGGATGCAACATTGCTTTACTATATGAGCGAAGAGGCCAAAGAAGGCCGCGATGCCTTCAAGGAAAAACGGAAGCCCGATTTTTCAAATTACCCTCGACTTCCCTGATGAGAGTATTGCGAGCCAAGGCTCGTGCGATAAATGGAGACAGCTGCACATGAGGCTTATCGAGTATCTTGATAGAAATCGTCATCGGGATGCCGAGAAACTGTTTTTTAGTTTTGAGGATACCGATTATACGTTTGAGCAAGCCTATCAGCATATAGAGGCACGCATCAAGGAATTGCGCGCCGAGGGATATGCTTCAAAAGATTCGCAGTGGCTTGTTGTAGATTCACCTAATACACCGTCTTTTGTATTTACACTGCTTGCTGCATTGATCATGGGTGTGCCTGCAGTTCTTCTTAACCACCGTTTGACGCGTATGGAAAAAGACGAGCGTCTGAGTTCTCTTCCTGCTGTTGATTCTCTTGATGGCTGCGTCGTGTTATTCACTTCTGGTACCACAGGGCGCTCAAAGGCAGTTGTCCTTTCTGAAGAAAATCTGATTGGTTCAGCGCTGGCTTCAAACAAGCAGCTCAATCGTATCCATGAGGGGCTGTGGCAACTGGTGCTCCCGCTTTACCATGTGGGTGGTTTGCAGGTTGTCATTCGTTCGTTGGTAAATGATTCAGCATTCATTCTCTATTCGCACTATGACGTCGGGCACCTATTGACGGATGCGCACCGCGTAAACACTACTCATATTTCAGTTGTTGACAAGATTCTTCGCGACATGCTTACCATAGACCCTCGCATAACCGCTGCCTATGAAGTGGTTTTATTAGGGGGTGGCCCACTTAACGAAGAGACCATTGCACGTTGTCAGGCGGCGCATGCAAGTATCTATGCAAGTTATGGTATGACGGAGACCTCAAGTCAGATAGCGTCCACTCTCATCACTGATGAGTTTGATGGAACTCTTACCTTGCTTGAGGGCTATGAGGCCAAGATACTCAACCCCGACGAGTATGGCGTAGGCGAATTAGCCGTGCGCGGCCCCGGTGTGATGCAAGGATACCTTGAGGGCGATGGCAGTGAGTTCTTTGAAGGTTATTTCCTTACGGGCGACAGAGGTGTGTTGCGTGGAAACAGTATACGCGTGCATGAACGTCTGAACGATCTGTTCATCTCGGGTGGGGAAAATATTTATCCGGCTCAGGTTGAGCGGGTGCTGCGCACTGTTTTAGTCGTTGCCGATGCGGCGGTAATCGGTGTTCCAGACGCGACTTGGGGACGAGTACCCGTGGCATTTATACTGGCTGAAGCGGGACGTACGATTGAAATAGATACACTTTATTCTGCATGCGCTCAACAACTTTCGTGTTTTGCTCAGCCACAAGAGATTTTTGTGTTGGATAAACTGCCGACTACTGGTATCGGAAAAGTTGACAGGGCCGAGGTCGCCCGAATGTATGCGTCGCGCATCGCACCTATATCGATACGATTGCTGACAATCATACAACCCCTTGTTACGCCGTTTGAGACTGCGAAAGGGATTATTTACACACGCAGTTCGCTTTTGATCGAGGTCAAGGATGCGGCAGGCAATGTGGGCTATGGTGAAGACGTTGCCTTCGATGACGATTGGTATACTCCCGAGACACTTGATATCGATAAGAGAGCTTTGCAGGAGCTTTTGATTCCGCGTGTGTTGAGCCGGAGCTACCTGTCTCCGCATGAGGTCGCGCCTGATCTGAATCTCGTGGCTGCTTCTTGTGAAGAAAACTGTCAGATGGCTATTGCGGCACTTGAATGTGCTCTCTGGGATTTGTATGGACATATAACCGGACAGAGCATGCAATCGCTCATCGGGGCTGATGCACAGCGACCCGCTTATGCGGGTGTCGTGTTGGGGATAGATACTCTCGAGGCTACGCTACGTAGCGCTCATTCATATGTAGAAGCAGGCTATAAGCGCTTTAAGGTAAAGATCCGGCCTGGTGATGATATCAAGCGCGTGAGGGCTATTCGTCAGGCATGTCCCGATGTGGTCCTTATGCTTGACGCAAATCAATCATATGATGTTGGTCAGATTAACCCGCTGGCGGCGCTCGAGCCGTATAACATCTTGTGCATCGAGGAACCATTTGACCTATCCTCATGTGCCTGCGCCCAGGAGCGTTTCGCATTGCTTTCGCAGTTGCAGACGAGGCTTCCTTTGAGTATTTGTCTCGACGAATCGATGTGCTCTGCTGCCGACGCTTATCGGGCGCTCGATTATGCAAACCTTCGTATGTTTGCGCTCAAGATTGGACGTATGGGTGGCATTCAACCGACGCTTGACTTTATTCATGAAGCCCAACAGCGCGATGCGCGGGTTTGGATGGGTGGCATGTATGAAACGAGCGTTTCAAAACGGCTGCATGCCATGTTTTGTCAGATTGAGGGAATCGATATTCCCGGTGATATCACGGCAACCACGCATTATTTCGAACGTGATATCGCTCTGCCACCTTATACGGTGGAAAATGGTGCTGCTCTACTAGCTTCTCAACCAGGTTTAGGCATCATCCTTGATGCTGAAGTTGTGGCAGCCGTGCAGGTGGATACACAGGTATTCAAAGCCTGATGAGCGTCAGAGCGTGTGAATAGGGTATCTACGAGCTGATCTTTATACCCACATAGATGGCATCTGCCGGTAGTCCGTTTATTGAATATACCCCTGACAGTGGGCAGGCAGAAACGGTCCAGTTATAGGTAACTTTGTTTATGACAACCGTACCGCTTTGATACGTATTGCCGCTGTCATCGACACCTGAAGCACCCTTGGTGACAGCACCGGTGCCAAATTCGGTAGAGACTGCATTGGCGATGGCATTTGAAAGGCTACCCGAAGTAAAGTCTGCATAATGAATCCTGATGGCTCGCGTTCCGGTTGTCGTGGCCGTTGTAATATCCCACGATCCGTACAACACTTTTACTGCAGAAAGAGCGTCAAGATTCTTGATGCCCGTCTTGTAGTAAGCCGCCGCATCTAACAGAGAAACTTCTGAGGGCAGTTTAATGAATTTGAAGCCCGAGCCACTGTTCACGGACAAATCATAGACCGTGTAACTCTGCGACGTTAGTGCTGTTTTTATCTCATCATCGCTCATTAGTATGTAGCGTTGAAGATCCGGTAGATCGAGAGACGTGTTGTGCGCAATTACCGCTTGGACTGAATCCTGTGAGTTGGCTGACTCGGCGACCGTACCCAAAAGTTTCTGGATTATTATCAGTGCGAAGATGGAAGCAGCGAGAAGTATCAGGCTCAGAGTTACTAATTTCCATGAGGAAGGACGCCCGCGATAACCGAATGGAGAAATCATGCCGGTCTGGCGCGCGTGAGGGGTGATATATCGTTCTTCTGTCGTAGGCATCTCGCAGACTCCTGGGAATTCGGCGACTGTTTCATGATAGCTAATGTTACCAAACTGGTACAGTGGATGAAAACTATCAACTATCATTTGATGTATGTGGTGCCCCCGGGCCGATTCGAACGGCCGGCACCCGCTTTAGGAGAGCGGTGCTCTATCCCCTGAGCTACGAGGGCGCATCGAGCATTCTATCATTTTGCTACACGAAGTGTAGCGCCGCATGGTTTCTCTTCTAGGAATTCCAAGAATGCCGACAAACATTTCTGCTCCGAATGGTTCTCTATAATCAAGTGTCGTTTGAATGCTGTTATGCTTACGCTTGATATCAAGTGCCGTCTATTTGAAGAAACATGCCGTTCGGGAAGTGTCGTTGGCGTTCAGTGCTCTCTGATGCCCGTTCAAAAGAAAAGGGTTTTCGACCTTCTTTACATCGCTTAATTTAACACAGGTGGAGTGAACATTCATCCGAAAGGAGCGCATCTGTGCGAATGGTGAATCTATCCCGTGTTTCACACGATGATCGTAGCGCCGCAAAAGATATTGCTGAGCGCGCGAGAGTTGATCTTAAGGATTGTTATCAGTGTGGTAAGTGCTCGGCTGGGTGCCCCATGGCCGATGCTATGGATATGCGTCCCCAAGAAGTCGTGCGCAACCTGCAGCTCGGTATTCTTGAAGCAGTGTTTGAAGCTCAAGGGCCTTGGCTTTGCGCAGGGTGTGAGGTATGCGCGACGCGCTGTCCCCAAGACATAGAGATCGCCACGCTCATACGAGAAGTGCGCCGTGCGTCAAAGGAAGCGGGGCATGTTCCTGTTCCTGATAGCGATACCTTCGAGGAACTGTTCATCAGAAATGTATATCAGCATGGCAGATCAAATGAACAATACCTTGCAGCACGATACAATCTTGCTACGAGACATCTGTTTCAAGATGTAGCAAATGCTCCTCGCATGATGTTGCGCGGTATGGTTGGGATCAAAACACATGAGGTAAGAGACAAAGACGCGGTACGTCGTCTTATTGATCGTTGCCTTAAGAAAGAGGGCGAAGAGGGTGGCTGTTGAGATGCGCTATGCATATTTTCCGGGATGCTCGGCTTCGTCCACGGGCTTACCCTATACGATGTCTATGGAATATATGGCTCGCCAAATAGGGCTTGAATTGGTTGAGATTGATGATTGGTGTTGTTGCGGTACTTCAGCAGCACGTATTACGGATTCCGATCTGGGTCGTGCGCTACCGGCGCGAAGTCTGGCGCTCTCTGAGCTACAGAATCCGGGATTGGATGTGGTTGCACCCTGTGCTGGCTGTTATGCGAATCTGAAAGCAGCGGTGCATTTTGCTCGTGAAAACGAGGAAAATTGTACGCACCTCTCTGGTCTGATTGAGCTGCCCTATGAGGCAAGGGCCGATGTTAAGAGTTTGCTTGAGATTATGGTTCAGCCTGAGATGATAGATGCAATTGCCAGCAAAGCTGCGGCTTCGCTTGGAGGCATGAAGCTTGCTTGTTATTACGGCTGTGCGTTTGTGCGCCCTGCAGATGTCTGCGAATTCGATGATCCTGAAAATCCTTCGAGCATGGAACGTTTGCTTCAGGCTGTCGGGGCTGAGTGTATCGACTGGTCATACAAGACAGAGTGTTGCGGCGCTTCAAATCAGATTGCCGTACCACGTCAATCCCGTGGGCTCATCGCTCGCATCTTTGAGAATGCGGTCGCCAATGGAGGAGAGGCAATCGTGACGGCTTGTCCACTCTGTTGGCTCAACCTTGATTTGCGCGAGGCTGAAATCAATAAACAGGAAGGAACTTCTTATCATATACCGGTTTACTACGTTACCGAATTGCTCGCGCTTGCATTAGGCGCAACGTCTTCTGAGTCTGGTCTCGACAAGCATTTTGAGCCCGCGGTTCAATATGCGCGGGATAAGGTGGTCACTCTGTCTGAGGCACCTTCTTCTGCTGAGGAGGTGTCTGCATGAGTCGCATTGGTGTGTTCGTCTGTTACTGTGGGAGTAATATTGCCGCAACGGTCGATGTCGAACGAGTGGCAGAAGCGGCACGGCTTTTGCCCCATGTAGTCTATGTCGAGACCAATAAGTACACCTGCTCAGAGCCGGGGCAGGCTTCCATTCGTGAAGCTATCAAGAAGTATGATCTTGATCGCGTCGTTATAGGCTCTTGTTCTCCGCGTATGCATGAGCTGACATGGCGTAAGCTGCTTGCCGATACTCCGGTCAATCCCTATATGCTTGAAGTTGCAAATCTGCGTGAGCAATGTTCTTGGGTGCATAAGGATATTGAGGAGGGCACACGTAAGGCACTAGATCTCGTTAAGATGGCTGTGGCTAAGGTCGACCGCAACCAGAGTTTATCGACCACTCAGATTCCCATACATAAGCGTGCTCTTATCGTGGGGGGCGGCATCGCCGGTATGCAGGCGGCTCTTGATATTGCAGATGCCGGTTACGAAGTGACCATTGTTGAGCGTAAACCTTCAATAGGTGGCAAGATGGTCATGCTCGACAAAACCTTTCCTACGATGGATTGCTCGGCTTGTATCTGCACTCCAAAGATGTCAGAGGTGGGTAATCACCCTAACATTACCCTCAAAACCTATGCGGAAGTTCAAGGTGTAAGCGGATATGTCGGAAACTTTGAGGTTACTATTCGCGAAAAGGCGAAATATATAGACTACGATACCTGTACTGGCTGTGGGCTCTGCGAAACGAAATGTCCCACTAAGACAGAGAATGAATTTGACCAGGACATGGGAATGCGCAAAGCCATCTATAAGATGTTTCCGCAGGCTGTACCGGCAAAGCCCATTATCGATGCCGAACATTGCAAAAAACTTACAGAAGGCAAATGCGGTGTCTGCGAAAAGCTTTGTCCGACGCAGTCTATTCGTTACGATGACGTGGATACCGTAACTACTGAAACCTATGGAGCGGTTATACTCGCCACTGGTTATGAACTGATACATTGGGAGGATCTCTACGGAGAATATGGCGGTGGTAGGTATCCGGATGTCATCACAGGGCTTCACTTCGAACGCTTGGTGAATGCTTCAGGGCCTACCGAAGGCCATATACTGCGTCCCTCCGATGGCAAAGAACCCAAAAGTGTCGTGATCGTTAAATGTGTAGGCTCTCGTGACCCCCATAAAGGCAAAGCGTACTGCTCACGTGCTTGTTGTATGTATGGTGCCAAACATGCACACCAGTATCTGGACAAGGTTCCCGATGGTTCGTGCTACGTATTTTACATGGACGTGCGGACACCGGGTAAAGGCTACGATGAGTTCTATATGAATACTCAACACGATGGTGCACTCTATCTGCGCGGACGCGTCTCGAAAATATATCGCGAAGGCGATCAGTACGTTTGTCTCGGTGCTGATACACTCTCGGGTAACAACGTACGCATCGACGCTGATATGGTGGTGCTTGAGACCGCGATGGTTGCCTCTCAGGATGCCCGACACATTGCTGGTCTGTTTGGTGTTGCCTGTGACAAGGATGACTGGATTACCGAGGCGCATCCTAAGTTGCGTCCGGTCGAGACTCACACGGCTGGTGTCTACCTTGCTGGAACTTGTCAAGGCCCCAAGGATATTCCCGATACCGTTGCTCAATCCGGTGCCGCTGCTTCTAAAGTGATCGGGCTCTTTGCGCGTGATTCGCTTGAATCCAACCCGATGATCAGCAATGTAGATGCTACAAAATGTTCTGGTTGTGGCAGTTGTGCATCGGTTTGTCCGTATGGCGCTATCACGTTGGTACAGCGTGAGATGCGTGAGAATTCTGTCAAGGTGAAACGCTCTGTTGCCGTAGTAAATGCAGGCCTTTGTCAGGGATGTGGCGCGTGCACTGTCGCCTGCCGACCAGGCGCGCTTGACCTGTTCGGTTTCTCCGATGAACAGATTATGAGGGAGGTAACGGCTCTATGTCAGTGGTAGAGGATACAGATGTGCGTTCTGGCGACACGAGGTTTGAGCCTAAAATTCTTGCCTTTTGCTGTAATTGGTGTACCTACGCCGGTGCCGATCTGGCGGGGCTTAATCGTATGAAGTATCCGGCAAATGTGCGGTTGTTGCGCGTGCCTTGTTCGGGACGAGTCAACCCACAGTTTGTTCTTGAGGCGCTGCAAAAAGGTTGTGATGGCGTACTAGTGTGCGGCTGTCACCCGGGCGACTGTCATTATGTGAGTGGTAATTATTACACCAAGCGTCGCATGATGGTCTATAAGCGTATGCTCGAGTACATCGGTCTTGAGCCAGAACGATTTCAAGTGCGTTGGATTTCTGGCGCGGAGGCCGGCAAATTTCGCGATACCGTGATACAGGTTTGTGATGAGATTCGCGCCCTAGGGCCTATCGGTGCAACCTTCAATCTGAACGATTCAGAACAGGATGCGCTGACAGGGGCTCAGCTTGAAGGAAGTGAGAAGTAGGTGTCAGAAATCAGAGATCTATTGCGAGCACGAGCACAAAACCTGTTGGAATCCAATACAGTAGCTACGGTCATTGGCTGGGAGGCCGGGCGTTTTGAAAATCAGACAACTCCCTGCATTATCAGGGATTCTTCTCAGGCAGATCGTCTTGTGTTTAACGATTATTGTGTCAACACGCTTGCTAAATATGCACTTGATTACAAGGACAGGGGAAAAGTTGCGGTGGTGACACGGGGATGCGAATCGCGCGCCGTGAATCGGATGATTGAAGATGGCCAGCTTTCTCGCGATGACGTGTACCTACTCGGTGTCTCCTGTTCCGGCATGAAAGATCGCGATACAGGGGACAAGCTTTCGAAATGTCGTTCTTGTCGTCATCACGATCCGGTCATCTATGACGAGATGCTTACCGAGAACTCGCCTGGGGTGGTCGCAGAACCGCGCTTTGCCAATGTGGATGAGATCGAGCTGCTTTCGCGTGAAGAACGTGCTACTTATTTTGATGATCTATTCAAAAAATGTATGCGCTGTTATGCGTGCCGCGATGTGTGCCCGTGCTGTACGTGTCGCACCTGTTTTGTTGACGCGCGTCAGACCGGTTGGCAGGGGAAGCAGAACAATCTTTCAGAGAATCGATTCTATGGTCTTACGCGCGCGTTTCATATAGCTGATCGCTGTATTGAATGCGGAGAGTGCGAACGTGTCTGCCCTATGGGACTGCCCCTTATGAAGCTTAATCGCAAACTCATAAAGGATATGAATGATTTATTTGGTGCATTTGAGTCTGGTATGGATACTGGTCAGACAGATGTGCTGCGTAACTATCGGCTCGACGATATCGAAGAATTCATGTAGAGAGGAGGTCAAGGATGATACTGAGAAAAGAAAAACTCTCTGCGCTTCTTGCTGAGTTATCACAGCACTCATGGGTATATGTGCCCAAGAATGTGGAGGGCGTGACAAAGTTTGCCTCATATCTCTCTTCTGATCCAGTCTGCTTTGATGAGGTAAACACACTGCTACCCCCTAAGGACTTATTATTTCCTCAGACACAGAATATGTATCGTTACGGAATTGACGCGAACGGAACAATGATTATCGAACCGACCATTGATTCAGATGATCAGGTGGTGTTTGGCATCCGTTCTTGCGATATGCGCTCGATTCAGTGTCTTGATGACGTGTTTCTTACCAAGGGTTTTGTAGATGAGTTTTATGAGGCAAAACGGAATCGCCTGCTTACTGTGGCAATCAACTGTAGCAAGGTTGCTGAATCCTGCTTTTGCGATTCGATGGGTCTTGACCCAAATGGGGCTCCTGGTGCCGATATTCAACTGATCGAAGACGGTGATACTTACGGTGTTCTCGCTCAGACAGATAAAGGTGTTAAGGCGCTTGAAATGTGGAAACCGTATCTCGAAGAAGGAGAGACGTTCACCTCAGCCACCGCCTGTACTCTCAAGGTCGATATGAGCGGTGTCAAACAAGCGCTTGATCATATGTTTGACAGTGCGCTCTGGGAGGATGTTTCAGGCAAGTGTTTGAACTGTGGAACCTGTACCTATCTTTGCCCAACGTGCTATTGTTTTGACATTGATCAAGACAATCGATATAAGGAAGGCGTGCGATTTCGCTGTTGGGACAGCTGCATGTTCTCTGAATATACTGAAATGGCAGGGGGTCATAACCCTCGACCAACCAAAAAAGAACGCGTGAGAAATCGTTTTATGCATAAGCTCAATTATTTTGAGGATCGATATGGCAAGACGCTTTGTGTGGGGTGTGGGCGTTGTGTGGCTCGGTGCCCGGTGGGGCTTGATATTACCTGCCTGATCGACCAGATTGGAGCGGCGGATGTCTGAGATAGTAATAAGCCACGGATGCGCTCAAGGTGGCGAGCCGTTCATTCCCCAGGTCTGCCGGGTAACAGGCATAGTGGAAGAGACTCCCGACGTTAAGACGTTTCGTGTTCAGACACTTGAGGGAAACAAACCATTTTCATGTCAACCTGGTCAGCTGGGCATGTTATCGGTTATTCCCGTGGGAGAGTCAATGTTTTGCGTCTCGGGCCAGGGTGATGACTATATCGAGTTTACCGTCAAACGAGTGGGCCGTGTGACAGAAGAGCTTCATGCACTTGAGGTTGGTGCTCAGGTGGGGGTGCGCGGACCCTACGGGAATTGGTTTCCTTACGAATCATGCAAAGGCCGCGATATGCTTTTCATCGCCGGGGGGATAGGATTTGCTCCCGTTCGGGCATTCGTGCTGTACTGTCTTGCACACCGTGAAGAATATGGTCGTGTCGACGTAGTATATAGCGCGAGTACGAAAAAAGACCTCGTTTTCAAGACGGATCTTTTTGAGAATTGGCCCCAGGAGCCTGATGTCCACCTGCACGTGAGCGTGTACCATGGTGGTGATGATTGGGACGGGGTCGTGTCTTATACCGCTCCTTACCTTGAAAGCCTGGGCCTCTCGACACAACAGAAGGCGGTCGTGCTCTGTGGAGGCCCCAGCCTTTATCGTACCTGTTCAAAGGCGCTGAAAGAGTTGGGATATGAGCCTGAAGACATCATAACAACGCTGGAGATGCGTATGAAGTGTGGCGTGGGAAAGTGCGGCCGTTGTAATATCGGAGGCAAGCTCATCTGTTTGGACGGACCGGTATTTACCCAAGCTGAGCTTGCAGAACTGCCCCGAGACGAGTGAGCGTCGCTTGCATAGGCATCATTTTGTAGCAGGACGCAAGGGGATATCGATTTTTCTTATCGATGTACGTATCGGATAACATGGTGCGCGGCACGAGGAAGCGAGAGGAATTTGGTATGGGCGACTGGCGGCCGGCACATGACCGTACCGGTCTTGCGCCGTTTCCTCAGGCGTGTTTTGATAATCAAGACGAGGATGACGCAGATGAGACGGTTGAAATCCTTGACTACACTGCTCCTGCAGTGTTTGAACGCTTGGTCGAACTTCTTATTTCCAAGAGAGATTTGCTGTCAGGCAGTGACTTACTTAATCTCACCATTGCGGCACTAGGCGACCGGGTCTCTGTCAATGATGGACCTGAATATATCTATGCATACGCGCGTCAACAAGGCTATAATATTCCGCCCTATCCACTTGCTGGATGCGGCGAGATTAAAGAATTCTTCGCTGATAATGGTGTTAAGAATGTGCCCGAATGGTATGGAAAGATAGGTATCTCGCGAGAGACCTATCGAGTGCTGAATGAAAAGAACCTTATCGTCGTCCGTAACGCCGGTAATAAGCGCAAGGCGTTTGTGATCAATAGCTGGAGTAAAATTTCTGACAAGGACGCGCTCCGGCTAACTACCGACATTCTTCATTTTGCGTTGGCTGATGAAGAAGAAAACAAACAAGACGATACGGTATTCTGACCGTGACGGCAGGAGTAATCCTCAGAAGAGCATCTCATTAGTTCTCGCCAACGAAAGTTCGTTGTGGTAATGTTTCATCTTGCGTTGTATGTGCATCGTAGCTGTCAGATGATGCGCTATCACCGGGCGGAGGAGCGTTTCTTACCGCGAATTATTTCAGGCACAAGAGAAGGATACTTATAGCTATGTTTGATTCCGAGGTTATGATTTCCATTGAAGATGCTCTCGATCTCATTCTCGCTCAGGCTCAGACAACTGAAATCGAAGAGGTCGCTATAGTCGAGTCCCTCGGTAGAGTTGTTGCCCGCGATCTGATCAGCGACATTGATATTGCTCCTTTCGACAATACCTCCATGGACGGGTTCGCTCTACGTTCTGCCGATATAGCGATTGCTACACCTGAAGCTCCCGTAACTCTTGATGTGGTCGCCCATATCGGCGCAGGATATGTTTATGCTGATACCGTTTTGCCCGGTACGGCTGTTCGTATTATGACAGGCGCGCCGATTCCCGCTGGTAGTGATACCGTCGTAAAGATAGAAAAGGTTACATGGACCGGCGATGGTGGGACAGGCGAGAAAGCGACATTTATTGGGCCGAGCTCCGTAGGGGAAAACATTCGACCACATGGCGAAGAGTGCCTTGCCGGCGAAGTTGTCATGCAGGCAGGGGAGATTATCACCTCATCGGGAGTAGGGCTCATGGCTTCTACGGGTCATCGCTGCGCTCCGGTCCATCGACACCCGCGCGTAGGTATTATTTCATTGGGCACCGAGCTGGTCGACGTTGACACGACGCCGGGCCCCGGGCAGATTCGTAACTCAAACTGCTTCTCTCTTGCTGCTGAAGCGGCTCTCGCAGGCGCTGAGCCTGTTATCTTTCCTACGGTTGCAGACGATTTTTCGGCTATTGCTTCGGCGCTTGAACGAGCGTGCTCTCAGTGTGATGTTGTTGTTTCAAGTGGTGGTGCTTCAGGCGGTGACTTTGACTACATTACACAGGCGGCCGACAGTGTGGGAGAGGTCTTCTTCAAGTATGTAAATATGAAGCCCGGTAAATCCCAGACATTTGCGATCATCAACGGTCTAACACCGTTTTTTGGGCTCGCCGGTAATCCTGCGGCGGCGACGGTCGGTTTTGAAGTCCTCGTACGACCATTGCTGAGAAAAATGCAGGGTTACTCTGAACTGAAGAGACCAGTGACACGGGCCATCCTTTCAGGCGGAATGAAGAAGGTTGAGATGCGTCGTTCGTTGCTTCGCGGTCGTGTTGAGCGACAGCCCGACGGTACCTATAAGGCAAAACTTGCAAAGAACCAGTCATCAGCGCTTTTAGGGGCACTCCATCACGCAAACTGTCTGGTGGTGATTCCCGAAGGAGGCGTTCAGGCTGTTGACGGTATGGAGGTTGACTGTCTTCGCTTTGATATGGAGGAAGGCACGGTGTAGTGACCATCGCGATGACAAGGATACCGCATCCTTGAAATTTGTTTGATGCGTCAGCGAGGGAGGTTTTCTGCATGGAGAGTACATCGTGTCAAGAAGTGCCAGTTGTTTCGTTCATTGGATGGAGCGGAAGCGGCAAGACCACATTTCTAGAACAAGTGGTTCGATGCCTTTCTCTTGAGGGGCTTCGCGTGGGTGTTTTGAAGCATCACGGTCATATTACTACCGTTGACGTGAAGGGGAAAGATACCTGGCGCTATGAACAGGCGGGCGCAAACCCGGTCGTTGTTTCTTCGGCGGCTGAATACTCGATTATAAGAAAAGTAGACAAAGAGAAGAGCCTCTCTGAGTTGGCTGCTCTCATAGCCGATGAAAGCGACATCATTGTGACGGAGGGATTTCGCCAACAAGCGCGCTATATCGTGGAATTTCGTCGCAAAGAGCACAACAATCAACAGATATATTCGCTTGACCAGATTATTGCCTTGGTCTGTGACGATGAAGAGGCACGTACGGCAGCCCGTGCTGCTGACATCCCTACATTCACTCCTGATGACGCTGCGGCTATGGCTTTATTTCTGAAAGATTGGCGGCCCTGAGGGGTCCTTTCTTTCCAATTTGTCATCCCGAGCAAGTTTTGGGTGATTTCTTGGTGTAAACCGCAGGTAAAACTCATGTTTGAAATGCATTCTGGCGTTGTAAAGCTGCCGTTGACGAAGCAGATAATAAGGAATTATTGCTGTCATATAGGGGTGCGAGTACCATCAGGCGTTGCGTATTTTATCTGATCGAAGTATCATTCTGCTTATGAGCAGTGAAGATAGGAGCTACATATGATAGGAACGGGAGTGCGTTTCTTGCGCTCACGTATTTTGGGAAAGGCTCTCAAGAATTCAGAGCAACAGACAGAGCGTCTTTCTGTTGGCTGGGGCCTTCCGGTATTATCAAGCGATGCAATTTCTTCAGTTGCTTATGCAGTGCAAGAAATTCTTCTGGTACTCGTACCGGTTCTTGCTATGGCAAGCTATGGGCCACTGTTGGGTATCGCTGGCACCATCATAGGCCTGTTGATAATTCTCGTACTTTGTTATCGGCAAGTCATCGATGCCTACCCCCAGGGTGGTGGTGCTTATAGTGTGGCAAAGCACAATCTCGGCAAAACCTTTTCGCTGATTGCCGGCGCGTCACTTATTGTCGACTATGTTCTTACCATCGCAGTAAGTGCCTGTGCGGGCACGGCGGCCATTACCTCTGCGGTGCCGGCGCTTTTGCCATTCAAAATAGTGATGACGGTCGTATTTGTCGGTCTTTTGACTTTAGGCAATTTGCGCGGCCTACGAGAATCTTCTGTTATGTTTGGGCTGCCTACCTACCTATTTATCGGGGCTATACTCATTCTTATTGTTGCAGGCCTTGTGAAGGTTGTCTTCTTCGGTGAGGCTCCCACTGTTACTGCTGCCGAGTCAGTGGTGACTACGGGCGAGGGACTCACTATGATTTTGCTCCTGCGTGCATTTTCCTCGGGCTGTTCGGCTCTTACCGGTGTTGAGGCGGTCAGCAACTCGGTGCGCAATTTCAAGGAGCCGACTCAAAAGCATGCAAAACTTACCCTGTTATTTCTCGCAGTTATCGTAACGGTCATCTTCGGAGGCGTTACCATACTCACCTCGCTTTATGGTGCAATACCCAACGAAAACATTACTCTCATAGCTCAGCTTGCCATCGGAACATTTGGTGACAGCAGTGTCATGTTCTATATCATTCAGGTAACAACGGCATTGATACTCTTGCTTGCCGCTAACACCGCGTTCAACGGTCTCCCACAGCTACTGTCCCTTTTGGCGGCGGACCGTTTCGTGCCCGCGCGTTTTGGACGTCGTGGTACTCGTCTGGTGTTTTCAAATGGCATTCTGTTTGCAGCGATTGCCGCAGCTCTTCTTGTTGTGGTCAATCAGGGTCAAGAGCATGCTCTTATCCCATTTTACTCAGTCGGCGTATTTCTTTCTTTTACCATTGCTCAGGCGGGTATGGTAAAGCACTGGCTTGATGCTAATGACAAAAAGACTCGGCACCGTGCGTTTGTCAATGGTCTCGGCGCTGTGGTAACCGGCAGCGTCTGCATCGTGCTGGTTGTGGGAAAATTTACGCAAGGCGCATGGGCGGTGCCGGTAGTTATTCTGGTATTGGTTCTCCTCATGAGAGAAGTGAGGAATCACTACGAGTCAGTTGACGCCGACCTGCGTATTGACGATATCGCCCTGACTGAACAGCTATTCGGTATGGTATCTACCTCGTCAGCTGATGAGGAGAGCACGCATGCACTCAAACACCGTCTTGTCCCCCAGAAGATGCGTGTCATCATTCCTATTGCGTCGTGTAATAAGGCGTTTCTCAAGGCATATCGTTACGCAGAAAGCTTGAGTACCGATATAGAGGTGTATCACGTGAGCACCTCGACTCCGGCCGCACGACGCTTTAGGAAGCGCTATAACGCGTTTGCACTGCCTTCGCGTCTTGTCATTGAAAACACTCCGTATCGGAATATCAACGATGTTCTTCTTGAACATATTGATACTATTGAGGCGGGCTTGCACGATGATGAAATGCTGACCGTTGTTCTTCCTCGTATTGTGACTACGCGCTGGTGGCATTATATGCTTCATAACCAGACGAACTTCTTCTTGGAAAATGCCCTGTTTGAGAGACGCGATATTGCGGTAGTTGCTATTCCCTACATAGTGGATTCTGACTTGGCGAAGAAGAATCTCAAAGAAATGACTAACAGCCGGAAGGAAAAATCAGCAGCGAGTAAATCTGCTCATTGCTAGATGCTGATAGCTGATATGATACAGACTCCCCGCGATCTATAAGATGTGGGGAGTCTTGTGCTTTGAGGAGAGGTCGAAAGAGATGTCGTCAACAGAATCCCTGTCATGTCTATGAAGAGACGCCGGGTGTTTTCAGATCATCATGATACAACTGATGTCGTTCTTTTAACTGGTGACATCACGGTTCAGGTTATGCGGAAGAATGTGCGCAACATGAATCTGCGTATTCGGCGCGATGGAACCGTCTGTGCTTCTGTTCCCTTTATAGTGACCGACCAGGCAATTATTCGTTTTTTGGAAGACCGCACAGAATGGATAGTGGCCCACCGTGCGCAGGTACTCAAACGCGCGGAGACGAGTTTTTCGGGCTCTGAGCTGACTCAGTCTGAAGAGAAGGCAATGAGGGCTCAGCTACACAAACGTCTAACAAGGCTGGTGCCCTTGTGGGAACAACGTATGAATGTGCATTGTACAAAATGGCAGATTAGAAAGATGCAGACCAGATGGGGGAGCTGCTCTGTGCAGTCTGGACGTATACGATTCGCCTTTGCTCTTGCATTCGTGCCCGATGAACATCTTGAGTATGTGGTGGTTCATGAACTATGTCATCTCATTGAGCCTAGTCACGATGAACGCTTCAAAGCTCTTATGACCATGTACTTGCCCGACTGGAAACGCCGTCGTGCCACATTGCATCATTAACAAACGAGGGCCCGCCACTTCTGACGAACCCTCGTGATCGGTACGTATTCTCCTGTTTATCAGGAACCCGCAGCGTATTTATACAGTATGACAGTTACTGCTGAACCCTTATCAACAGAAGAGCCAGAAGCGGGACTCTGAGAATAGACGGTACCGTCTTGAGCTTTAACCGTAGTTGTCTGCGTTGTTGAAGAAACCGTGATAGTAAGACCAACATCTGAGAGTGCCGATGTTGCATCGCTTTGAGTTTTACCACTTAAGGAGGGCACGGTAACCTTTGCCACAGGAGCTGGCCCTTTCGAGATAACGAGTTTGATGGTAGATCCTTTAGCGGCGCTTCCAGTTATATTCTGTGATATGACATTTCCCGAAGCGACAGAACTGCTGTAGTCTTGCGAAGTATCTACGAGGAAGCCCGCAGTTTTCAACATGGTTTCAGCGGCGCTTTGTGTTTTGCCGGTTACATCCGGTACGCTTACAAACTCTGTACCCATCGAAACAGAATAGACGATAGCTGTTCCCGGAGCAATCATCGTACCTGCGATCGGGCTCTGAGAAACGATCTTGCCCGCATCAATGGTGCTGCTGTAGATTTGGTCGCCCTGTTTGCCCGATAACCCTACCGCCATCAGTGCGTTTTCTGCGTCTGTCCGTGATTTACCGGTCAGGTCAGGGACTGCAACATAGGTTGCCGTTATAGAACCTTTCGATATGGTAATGGTTACGGTCGAACCTTTTGCTGCCTTATTGTTGGCAGTAGGCGACTGCGAAGCAACACTTCCCGAGGGGATGGTTTCACTGTAGTCTTCGCTTAAGGCAACGGAAAAGCCACTGTCTTGGAGAGCCGTCGTTGCGTCAGCTTGTGTCTTGCCAACCACGTTTGGAACCGTTATTGCGGCGGCACCCGAGCTTGGGATGTTATTTATAAAGTTCGTGATGAGTCCACCCACATTGGTGACCACGGCAAGCGTGGTGATAAGGGCTAACGCGACAGCGCAGATGCCGAGTATGATTAGCGTCCGCTTGTTATGTTGCTTCTTGTCCTGTTCCTTTTGTCGCTTGTTCGCATTGTAGGAAGTAGGCGATTTCCCGTTAGCTGCGGTGCCTATCGGTTGCATCACCGAAGTGCCCGTGCCCTGTCCGGCGCCCATGACGGTGGTTGTCCCTGCACTGCCCATGATCGTTGTGACACCGGCACCACTGATTACTTCTCCGTTAACGGGGCGTCCCATGAGGAAACCGTTGAGTGCAGTGCGCATGTCTTCAGCATCTTTATAACGCAGAGAGGTGTTCTTCGACATAGCCTTCATGATGATGGCGTTGAACGCAGGGTCGATATCGGGGTTTATCTCGATGGGAGGGACGGCGTTTTCATTAACCTGTTTGAGCGCTACGGCGACGGGCTCATCGGCGATAAAGGGAAGTTTGCCGGTTGCGGCTTCGTATAAAACGATACCCAAGGAGTACAGATCAGTTTGGGGCGTCAAAGGCTTTCCTTGCGCCTGCTCTGGAGACACATAGTTAGCGGTACCGAGCACCGAGCCTGTTTGAGTCATGCCGGAGTTACCGGCACGAGCAATACCAAAATCCATGATCTTGGCATTGCCGTCAGGTTGGACCATGATGTTTTGTGGTTTTATATCACGATGGATGACATCATGACGATGCGCCACTGCAAGGCCGGCGCATACCTGGCTTCCGATCTCTGCAACTTTGCGCTGATTGATGGCTCCACGCCGTTCAATGGCGGTTTTTAGATCGATGCCACGTACGTATTCCATGGCAATGTAATACGTGTCCTCGTCTTGTCCCCAGTCATAGATATTTACGATATAGGGACTCTGCAGATTGGCTGCGGCCTGAGCTTCCTGCCTGAATCGTGCAGCAAACGTAGGATCAGCTGCATACTGCGGCAACATGATCTTGATGGCGACCGTACGATTGAGGACTTCGTCTTGGGCTTTGAATACTTCAGCCATGCCGCCCGTGCCGATTTTCTCAATGATGCGGTAACGCGAACCGAATACTCTATTAATCAACGTTTATGCTCCCTTATTCATGCGCTGACGTATGCACAGATCCAATAGTACCATTTTACCAACAAATCTTCTCTACTCTTGTTGTGCACGACAACTTCATGGTTACATTACAACGCTCCCATTGCCTGCAAGGAGGTTTTTATAAGTTCACCGGCTTTTGGAGTAGCTGCACCAGCGGTTGAATTCTCTAGAACTATGGCAACTGTCACGCTTACACCATTGGCTGTACCATCACCGATAAAGACGGCGTTGTCGGTGGTATTGCTTGTCTGAGCAGTACCCGTTTTGCCAATAACCACCGCTCCCTCAACCTGAGCTGCTGCTGCTGTGCCTTCTTCAATAACGCCCTTCATGGCGGTTGCCACCTGTGCAGCCACGGTGGGAGTGCAGGCTTGTGCAAATGTCTTCGGGGCAGTGGTTGAGGTTATGACACCATCGGGGCTCAGGACGTGATCGATGATATAGGGTTGCATGATGGTGCCACCATTGACAAACGCGCTCGCAATCATTGCAAGTTGTACAACCGTGGCAAGCGGTCCGTTTTTGCCATCGGTGTGTTGCCCAACGGGTTGGCCGACGCCTGCCCACGCTGTTTCCCAGTCAGTCATTACTTGGTAATTTGACATGATGGAAGTAGCAACCGAGAAATCCTGCGTGGTGTGTGAGGAGTTATAGCCAAAAGCCTCTGCCTTCTTGACAAGAGTTTGCGCGCCAAGCTGTGAGGCGACCTGTGCAAACACGGTGTTGCTCGAAACTTCTAGCGCGCGCAGAAGGGTGATTTGTCCGAAATCTTCTCCTTTGAAGTTGGTGATAAGCCCACCACCGATTTCAATGGATGCGGGCGAGTAATAGACATCATACAGGCAGTCATATTTTTGTTCCACACGTGCGGTGAGTGTAACCACTTTCATTGATGATCCGGGGGGATAGAGACCCTGGGTGGCTCGATTGAAGAGGTTGTCGCCGCTGACCTTTCCCGAAAGATACTGGGAAGCATTGTTGACATCGTAGGTTGGAGAAGAAGCTTCTGCGAGCACGGCTCCTGTTTTTGAATTGAGCACAACAATAGCACCCGTCTGGCCTTGAAGTAGCTCCTCGGCTTTTTCCTGGATGGTTGAGTTGACGGTGAGAACAACATTGTTACCTACGGTACCGGCTCCCGCAAGTGAGGCGAGAGCATCGCTCCACGAACTATAGTTTTTGTTTCCAACAAGCGTATCGTTTGCAGAAAGTTCGGTACCAGCACAGCCAAACTGTGTCGAGTAATATCCGATGATATGGGCAGCAAGCGACCCCTGCGGGTATTCTCGTTCATAGGTTCCGTTGCTCTGTTCGACTGACTCTGCGAGAACAACACCGTCGCTGGTGAGTATACTTCCTCGCTGATCTTTTGCATTTTGAGCGATAGTATGGTTGTTGGTGGGAAGATTTTTGAGATAATCTGCACGAAAAACCATGGTATAGGTAAGGCTTGCTATGAGAACGGCAAACAACACCGCAAAAAGTGCAATCAACAAGGTGAGACGTTTGCCTAGTGCCACGCGACCGAGCGCGCCGGAATCGAAGATGGATGTGCGCTGCAGTTCGGCTTCGCCGCTTCCGCTGTTGTCGCCCGTGCGCAGAAGCAAACCTACAACGATAAATGAGGAAAGAAGTGAGGAACCACCTTGGCTCATGAAGGGAAGCGTGACGCCGGTCAAGGGTATAAGCCCAATATTACCCCCAACAATAACAAATGCCTGGAAAGAGATAGCAGCAGTCAGGCCGGCTGCGACCAGTGCATCGATATCTTTGCGTGCGCGTCCGGCAATGACAAACCCGCGTACTGCAAAAAGTAGAAAGAGAATGAGGACAGCTGCTGCGCCGAGCAGACCACATTCTTCAGCAATTGCCACAAAGATGAAGTCAGATTCCACAACGGGAATCTTAGTAGGAAGCCCGCGTCCGATTCCATCTCCAAAAAGGCCGCCATCAGCAAGCGAGTAAAACGCCTGCACGATTTGATAGCCGCTACTGTTGGAGTAGGCAAATGGGTCAAGCCAGGCTTCCACACGGTTTTGAACATGGCCGAAACACAGATAAGCTGCGATCGCTCCTGTTGCAAACAGCAGGAAACTCACCACTACATAGCTGATACGACCAGTGCATACGTATATCATGACCAAGAAAATGCCGAAGAATAGAAGCGCGCTCCCTAAGTCTTTTTCAAATACGACGATGAGCATCGAGATGCCCCACATCAACAGGAGTGGTATGAGCGTTTTAAAATCAGGAAATCTGAAAGGGCCAATCTGTCGGGTTGAAATTGAAAGCATCTCACGATTTTCAGCAAGATATGCGGCAAGGAACAAGACGATGCATATCTTTGCGATTTCGCCCGGTTGAAAGTTGAAGCCTGCTATGGAAACCCAGATCTTCGAGCCGTAGTATTCTACCCCTATGAACATGGGGAGAATCAACAAAATGACGCCTATCAAGATGATGGTGTACTTGTAACGGCACAAACGATTAATCGACTTAATAAATACCAGCACGAGAATCATGCAGGCAATGCTTAAGAACAGCCATATGAGCTGGCGAAGGGCAAGTTCTGGTGCTAAGCGCATGACAAAGCAGATGCCGATACCTGATAACAGAAACGTAATGGGAAGCAGCGCTGGATCAGCGTTAGGGGCCAGAAAGCGAACGGCGAGGTGTGCAACGATAAAGGCGAGAAAAAGACCAAGCGGGACCGCTAGGTTTTCAACGTTAATGGTATCGCCGCTGTTAATCAGCATCATTACAAACAACAAGATGACAATAGGTGCTCCAGCAATGAGGAGCAGCAGTTCAGTTGTTCTACGAGTTCTCACGAGAAATCACCTCAACTCTGAGTATTCGTACCGGTTGAGGTGGTGCTGCCTGAGGTGATGCCCTGATAGGTGTTTGCTTTGCTGTTTTCAGACGCAATCTGCGTTCGGTAAGAAGTAACCACATTCTCGGCATTTCCAAGCGAATCAAATGGTATGCCTGTCTGCAGTCGTTCAGCGGTGGGCGTGGGAAGTTGGCTGACGGGCACTCCGGTATCTTCTACGTACCATGAGAGGGAAAATCCGGCAACATTTCCTATAAGACCCTGATAGACGCGAACGGTTCCGTTTTCTGCAATGAGATATGCGGCATTCTGCGCATAAACATACACGCCGCCTACGGCGATCACGATAATGGTCAGAAAAGCAAGCAAAAAGGCGATAAGAGAAAGGCGAAAATGCCTTCGTTGTCGTTTTTTGATCATTGGCTGAGCGTGGAGAACATCGACGACGATCGCCGTGATATTATCATGACCGCCCGCATCATTTGCTCGTTTTATAAGCTGATCGGCCGCCTGTTGCGGGTCAGGTATTGAGCCGAGAATCTGTTGGAGTTCTTGCCTGATAAGCATGCCGGAAAGCCCGTCCGAACAAAGAAGTAGACGGTCGCCCGGTTCAAGAGTCAGCTCGAATATATCCGGCTCGGTCGAAGGATCTGACCCCAGTGCTCGGGTGATTATGGAGCGATTCGGGTGGACACGAGCTTCTTCTTCTGTGATCTGTCCCGCCTCTATGAGCTCAGCCATAAGTGAGTGATCACGCGTGATCTGCTGAAGCAATCCCTGGTGCAAGAGATAGGCGCGGGAGTCTCCGACCTGAGCCACGGCAAGCATGTCGCCGTCGATGAAAGCGGCTGTCATGGTTGTTCCCATGCCGGGTTTGCCTACGCCCGAGCGGGCCCCCTGAATGACTGCTCGGTTAGCCTGAATGACCGCGTCGCCAAGAGTGGCAGCGTCGGTAATACTACCTGCGGCAGCATCCATGGTGTTGACTGCAATCTCGCTGGCGACTTCTCCGGCCTCATGTCCTCCCATACCATCAGCTACGACAAAAAGCGGCTCATGGACAAGCAGCGAGTCCTCATTATGTGTGCGTACTCTACCAATATCGGTACGTGACCCGATGTTAAGGGATAACGGCACTTCGCTATGTTTTTTTGAGCTACTCATGATTTGTTCACCCTGATATCGACATTGCCAATGCTGACAATGTCGCCATTGAGGGCGGAAACGGGAGAGGAGATCGGTTCTCCATTGAGCATCGTGCCATTTGTTGAACCGAGGTCTTCCACCATGAGACTTTCACCCAGTAACGAGAAGCGGCAGTGCCGACCAGAAACGAAGTTGGTGGCAATGACGATATCGGCACCTGGTGAGCGTCCTACGATGATGGGACCCATGACATTGAGTTTTACTCCTCGGAGTTCTTTAGGGCCATGTTCGACAGCTATACTCCAGCCCTCGCCCTTTTTCCGTTGTCCTTTTACCAGACCGATACCGGTCTTCATAACAGCGAGAAGGAACAGATAGAGCAGCGCAATGAATAAGACACGCGCTATGAGCAGGATGATATCGATCACGCGTTAATACTCCCTGAATTCAAGACGAGTCACTCCCATGGTGATGATATCGCCATGGTTCAGAGGCGCTTCAGTGATTCGTCGTCCATTGATCTTAGTGCCATTAGTAGAGCCAAGGTCGCGGATAAACCAACGGCCGTCAGCGTTGAAGAAAATTTCGGCGTGAGAACGCGAAATATTGGAATCGCTGAGCTGAATGTCTGAAGAACTGTCTCGCCCGATGATAAGACGTGCAGCGGTCAGTGGTACCAAGCGATTATCCTGCAAGTTCAAAAGTGAGGGAGCGGCGTTGCCTGCCTGTGCATACGATGAAGCGGCGGTGGCTGTCGCAGGAAAGACCGTAGCGGCCCCTGCAACGGCTCCCGCTCCCACCATACCCGCAGAGGCCGGAAAAGCTGCTGCGGGGGCACCGATGATAGGCGTTGGCATCGCAGCAGGCACTACCGGTAGTGGCTCTATGGGCAATCCGGCACCTGCCATAGCGTGAGCGGTGGAGCCGGGAAATTGTACAGTCTGAGGAATACGATTCTGTTCATAGGGAAGAGGCTCGTCAGATAGTGGCGCTGCAAAGGGGTCCACCTCTTCGGCTGCCGTGGCATATATGTTTTGAGGGTACGCTTCAGCACCATAAGGATTTTGCAGGGGAGGTTGATAAGGTGCGAAGCTATCGAATGGGGGAGTATTCAGAGGTGGAGTTTGGACTGGAAGAGGAGTTGCGGGTATGTTGTTGGCATCCACATTGTTCAGGCCATAATACTCAGCCTCTTCCTGACGGAGACTTTCAATAATAGGACCGGCTACGTTCTCGGCGACAACATCGAACTTCCCGCTCTTGAATCCATCTTGAGCAATAAAGCGCACCAATGGTCGGCAGTCAAATACCAGTCCAGCTTCTTCGGCGCGCCCTATCAGATAGGTCTCTATTTCAGCAGCCATGGTGGGATAAAAACCAAAAAGCCGCTTATCGTCATTTTTATTTACGAGGATGGTATAAAGTGTTGGCGCATATTGGCATCCAGCGCCTACAAGTTTCTCTCGATTCATCATCTTCTCGGCTTTTTTAGCAATCTGTGCCGGCTCAATGGGGGATTTAAACACTGCTCCCGTGACG
This sequence comes from Coriobacteriales bacterium, assembly GCA_963665595.2. Taxonomy (GTDB): domain Bacteria; phylum Actinomycetota; class Coriobacteriia; order Coriobacteriales; family CADBOM01. The sequence continues at coordinate 230,787 of CAXXJK010000005.1, forward strand.
CTTTCTACGGCGTCGTCCATCTTACCTTCAAACCTTGAGAAGAAACCCATGCCAACTCCTTATCATATGCCTGTTATACGTTGCGCGTCTGTGGTGTCTCTCGACTTTAGTGTCCTGTCAATATACTACCGTCGTCGTCTTTTTTGACCAGCCCGAGCCGGTTTATACAACCAACTCAGGACGAAAAAGACAATCAATGAGACTATCAGCGACAACAGAGGCAAGTCCAAGAGGTTGTTGCCGCCCATGAGCATGACAACAAGTATCTGTGAAACAGCCAAAAGCACACAAGCAATCAAACCTGCACAAAATGATGCCAGATTCCCCTTGCTTTTGGATAGTAGCGATACACAAACAGCAGATAAAACCCATGCTGCCACGACGATCCACGTGGCGGGATTTGAAAAGAACTGAAGGTATATACGCGCGAGATCATCCGTTCGCGTGATGAGTACGGTGCCGGTTTGAAATAAATGTGCGCTTACCATTGAGGTGTCTGGGACAAAAAATGATGCGATGGGTAGTAGCTGAGTGGTGAGGGGGGCAAAGACAAACATGACAAATACTCCGCTGGTTGCAGCTATGAGAGCCTCGCGCCTGCTGAGAAGATAACCCGCAATAAGCGGCTGGGCAAAGCCAAGAGAGAAAAGTCCCAGCAGGGGTGACAGCATACTGCAACAGACGAGCGTGCGCGAATGTCTTCCTATGACAATAAACCAGACAATAACCAGTATCGCAGCAATACATCCGAGAAGTATCCATCCATGCAAGATGAGACCAAGGCAGGCAGATAGCGCTCCGCAGATAAGCCCCGGAAGAGGAAGAAAACCTCCTAAGATGCCTATCAGAGCAGTGAGCACGAGTGCAAAGGTTAAGGGGAGAGAAAATAGACAGTCTGTTCCGAGCGCGCCGAGGCCCAGATAGACAAATAGTGCGCTTACAAATGCCGAAGTGATATGCAGAGCAACTTTTTCTCCGTGAGAGCTTATACAGTTGTTGGTTACCTCAAAAAATGAACGGCGGTTACGTTTTCGCGCTTTGCGCTCATACGCATTATCTATTTTACGATGACGCCGTGCACTCTCTTTTTCTTGTTTATGTTGCGCTTTGGCTATCTGTTTTTGTTCATGACGGAGATCTCGTGGGGAGCTAGTGTCTCGTTCAGGCTCGGTATCTTGTATATAGTGGACACGCCCGCGTGTATCCAGACGATACGGGCTCCCATCTTCGTCAAGATAATAGGGCTCATCGTTTTCATCATAATAGAAGGGATCTCCGCTGTCATCGATATAGTACGGGTCGCCGTTGCCATCTTTATAGTAGGGAATCCCCTGACTATCGTGAAACATAGTTTCATCGATCGCTTCTTCATCGTCGAGATCTCCTTGGTAGGCCTGATCGTTTATCAGGAGACCCTGTTCGTCATAATGCATGGCGCGCGGTGCTTGAGCGTCGGCGTTCATGTATTCTGCTACAAGCACGCGTAGTTTCTTTTTGCCCTGAGTTACGGTGCCCAAGGGTTTTTTCAACGCAGCAACAAAACGTTTGACCGTGGTATATCGTTCAGGGGGCTCAAGCGATAATGCTTGAAAAAGAATGTCATCTATTTCAGGCGAAAGTTCAGGATGTAAAGCAGAGGGTATCACCAGTTGACCGTGTTGAATTACCTCTGCTGATTCTTTGATGGTGCGTTGCTCAAAAGGATTCTCGCCGGTCAACATTTCATAGGTCACAGCGGCTAAAGCCCATTCGTCTGTTTGCTCAGTGACCGCTTCGCCCACCATCTGTTCGAGGGGCATGTAGCCGATAGAGCCTCCCTGCGCAATTTTTGAAGAGGCATGGGTGACAAATTCTGCGAGTCCGAAATCGGTTACTTTCACCATACCGGTTTGATCGATCATGATATTATCGGGTTTGATATCGAGATGAAGAACTTGGTTTGAGTGCGCGAAGGCGAGCGCATCGCCTACTCCAGAGATGACTGCTGTAACTACGTCGATATCAAGCAGGTCGGTTGCCTGCTCCATAATCTCACGCAATGAAAGGCCATCGAGATACTCCATGATGAGCAATGCCTCGTCACCAGCAACTTCAAAATCGTACACGGTGACAATATGCGGATTTTGCAACATTGCAGCGGTGCGCGCTTCGACGAGACCAGGCAACTCTTCTTCAACTATAGTCTGATGCTTGCCATAGAGCGCGGGCAGCTGCATGCGCTTGATAGCGACTCGCCGTTGCATGCGGATATCCCACGCGAGATCTACAACCGAAAACCCACCGGAACCCAGCCGCTCGAGCAACTGGTAACGGTCAAGCAAAATGTCTTGCGATTTTACGGACATGCGGAAGACCTATTCTGTGTTTTAAGTACGTATGGTGTTCTGCATCTGATTACTCATCAGTATGGTTTGATTTTATCACGACATATCATGCGCATCTACTCATCCCGTAATTGTGATGATTCTTGGATATTCTTGCCCAACTCATCGGGTGAGTGAAAATAAACGCAGGTCACGCGTGATAATTACCAGACCGATTCTTGCGGGCGTGGCGGAATTGGCAGACGCGCATGGTTCAGGTCCATGTGGGGGCAACCCCTTGGGAGTTCAAGTCTCCCCGCCCGCACCATCAAACCTATTTGCCTAAGCGTTTGAGCAGATAGGGAATCTCACTCTCAAAATCTACTCCATACCAATTGTGCGGGTCGTGTGACAAGGTGGCCTTGATGCTTGCCACGGTGTAGTCTGCGGCGATGGCGAGCGACTCTTCAAGAGATTTATCATTCATCAGGGCACCGACGGTTGCCGAAGCAAAGACATCTCCTGTGCCGTGGAATTTGACATCAATATACTCGTCAAAGTAACTGAAGAACTGTTCGGTCGTGGTGTCATAGCCCATGATACCCAGTTTGTCGGGCTCAAGGCTTACGCCGGTGAGTACCACTTTTTTTGCACCCAGGCCGGTGAGTTGAATCAGAACGTCTTTTACGTAGTCTTCATCGTAGTCGTTGTCGACGTAGGGGATGTCTAACATGAATGCAGCCTCAGTGAGGTTGGGAACGATAATGTCAGCTTTTGAACATACACGCTCACCCATGGCACGCGCAAACTCAGGCGTAAACCCGGTATAGAGTTTTCCATAGTCGCCCATGGCAGGGTCTACGAAAATCAGGTTGTTTGCATTGCGATGAGCATCAAAGAAATCAGCTACAAGGCTCAGTTGCTCAAAGGATCCAAGATAACCGGTGTATATGGCATCAAAGACAAGATTCTCACGATGCCAATGATCGCTGATGGGTTGGATTTGATCAGTCAAATCGCAGAACGTGAATTCAGAAAATGCGGTGTGAGTTGAGAGTACTGCTGTGGGGACGATTCCACACTCAACGCCCATTGCTGAGATAATAGGCAGCGCAACGGTAAGCGAGCATTTTCCAACACAAGATACATCCTGGATACTGACAATTCTTTTCATACACCATTCTCCTTGAGTAGACTGTTCCGGAGAGTATACTTCAAAACAGACTGATTTGGTATGTTTTAGATGGTATCTGGTATCCTTTTGGCAATATTTCTCTGTCGCTTTATAAAAATAATTCCACCGATAACAGTTATAACACCTATGCCGGTGAGCGCAAACAACCACCAAGGAAGTCCGCTATCTTGGGTATGGGGTAAGCCTTCCAGACGAATGGTACTTTCTTCTTCGTCATAGCTAAAGGTATCGATCACGCGGGTTTCTACCTGCGCGCGGTCGTCATCATAGAGCCCGATACATTGTGCGGGGAGGGGAGCACTTTCATCGTTTTTGATGTAGTTGCGCGTGATGTGACTGGTTACGGTATCGGGAATGACTACTTCGCTCTGCTCATTTGAGAGCGCCGTGCTGGCATAGACGAGGTATGACAGAGGTGCAGTGGTCGTAAAACTCTTTTCAACGCTCCCGTATTCCAAAAAAATGCTGGTAACGTATTCATCATCTGCTAGATTGAGCTCTCTGACTAAGAGATGCGTACGGGTTAAACAGGACAAGTTTTGCGTCCAGAGTTTATATCCGGTGGTAGGAATGCGATCACTTCCGTCCCCGAGAGTCATCGTTTGGTCTGAATCTTTGGACGCCCTTATGGTTTCGACTGGTGAGCTACTCGGGTATTCCTGCGCCTGATGAGTGTTCCTCACTCTATTCATAGCTGCGCTTGCGGCTGAATAGACCACTGCATCATCGGTCTTGTTTGTACGGTACCAAAGGTTATAAACACCATCTGTATCATTGATGGTCTGTGGTGTGTAGAGGTCGGAAAGACGAATGCCATAGGAGGTAAACCCGAACGTGTCTATAACGCTATATTGGTCAGCGCGCACGTTGGTGGTGCCATTGTCAAACGAAACATCATAGCGGTACTTTTCCTGGACACCATCTTGCGTGTTGTTGTATGAGATAACTTGGTTTGCAAGCGATCTAAATGCCACAGAGGTAAGGCCGATGGTCTTTTCATAGACATGGCAGTTCAGATTGATGGCGAGATTCTTCCATGTCTGCGTTTGTTTTTGTCGGGTATTATCTACAGTGAAATAATAGGACTGCGCTGAAGACTCCGTGCTTTCATTGCCGTATGCGTAGCTACGGTTTGGTTTTGTTTCAGTTACTCGATAGTAACCGAAGACAAGCCCGCCGAAGGAGCACACTCCGTTTTCATCGGTGATACCCGTGGCGCGCGTGTTCCATGAACCTGCAGTGTCCGCGCCGCCGCATTCGATGGGACGCGCGTACTCATTATTTGGGTTATTCCATTGATAGAGAGTGTACTCAGTTTCTGCGACAGCTTTACCTGTTTGTTGATCAACCTTATTGACCTCAATGCTGCGGTACCGGTAATCCACGAAGGTGAAGTATAGCTCCGGTGACGAATAGGTACTTGCGTCGACGGTAAAGTCGTAATAATCGTTTGCTCCACTATCATGCGGAAGCATCCATCCTTCGGGAGAGGAATCTGTTTGAACCGTCTCTTTGACACGATAGGTTCCGAAAGAATCGATGAGAGAGGGGGCAAAGATGGCTCTACCCGTTGCGTCAGTAGAGACAGTGCCTATGGTACGCCAGTAGATACCCTGCGCGTCGACCATATACTGATCAGACAGAAGATCATTTGCTTGCGTGGCGCTGATCTGGCGATAGAGGGTGAATTGTGTGCCACCAATGGGTTCGGCGACGATTGCGGCGGTGTCGCCACAAATTGCACAAATCAGGCAATTGTCGCGAGCACTGACCACGTAGTTGCCGCCACAGATGGTACAGATAAAGTCAGAATCCTGCAGACTGTCTCCGTCATATTTATAGACGATAAGCCCTATGTCTTGATAGTTTTTGAGCACATAGGTATTTGTGCCATTACCAACGGTGGCAACTATATATTCTTTACCGTTACCCACTGATTGTGCCAGATTCATATACGATCCATCGGGATTCGTTTCATAGATGTGGTAGGTCCCCGCGGGGAGAACCGGAATAGTGCATGAACCATCGTTTCCCGTGACACCGCGGGCGACGACGGTTTTGTCATCAGGTGTCTTGAGTGTTATGAGGACACCAGAGAGTCCTTGCCCGGTATGAGCATCGATTTTTCTTAGAGTAAGGTTTGAGTAGTTAAGGTTATAGGTAGCGCTTGCTCTGGCTTCCACAGGATCATAACCGTAGATCATATCCTGAGCGCCCGTGTCCTGTGCTACCCAACAAAGATAGGTCTGCTTTGCTCGGTATTTGATGGATACTGTCAGAAGGGGTGTTGTCGAACTGCTGATACCATCGAGTGGTATGTAGACAAAGAAATTCTGGCTTTCAACTGGAACGCCCAAGCGATTTCCGTTCTCATCGCCCACGTAGTACCCGGTAGCGTTTGAGATGTTTATCTCCGCATCGTAGATGGGCCAGTCTGTTCTATACCGATAGCTTCCGTACTGTACATAGTTAGTTCCTTGGATATTCATTAACGTACCCGTCGTATCACTTCCATCGATCTGCACGGACGGCAGTCCGGCGCATGCATGATCATAGATTGCCCGGGCTGCCGAGCGTACGTTGTTGCCACGTTCGTCTACGACGACTAGGCCATCAATGCCAGGAAAATATGCGTGATATACGTTATAGGCATCGTCTGCGTTTGCTTCATAGACAGCCATTTGAGTGGCAACACGACATTCGATGTCAGAGAGTGAGTAGTCACCGGTGATGGACTGCACCATGGCAACAGAGGTGCTGGTGCCATCGTAACCAAAGAACAGCGTGTTTCGGGTGAGATTTGATAGATCGACCTGGGTGTAATCCCACCCTCCATCGGGAGATGCGCGCCCCGGGTCCATACAATAGGCAATGTGCCCATCGCTTGCGTTGTATATGTCTCGGGAGGTAAACCGTACATTGCCCTCAAAATATATGGTTCCTATACGTTCGCAGGTAAAGGTTATCGCATCAGCACCAAGCGATTGTAGCGAGTGTCCTGTCCGAGAAAGCGTCTGGGCGATGACGACAGCGTCGACAGGTTTCCCTGTTCCAGAATCGGTGGAGTTTGGTGTGTGCTCTGCTGCATCAGTCTGAGAAACCCCGAACGCAAGGGCACTTGAACCAGCGCACATGAGCAGGACACAGAGAGCTGCGACGACGATAAGGGAGGGCATGAAATGCCGAAATCGCGCTGACGCGTTTGAACGAGACGTTCGTTTGTCGTCTGAGGCAAACCGTATTGTTGTAGGTAAGGACACCCGAATGCTCCTATCTTCTGCGAAACGTGGGTGCCTTTACTATAGAAGTGAATAAGAGCAAGTCAAGATTATAGTTTTCTTACAAAAGACCAAAGTGGTTCTAACGAAGAGATAAACTTTCTCGTAGCATCCGGTTTGCGGCGATAGCGCAATGCCGCTCGGACTTATGTAGTTGCCATGCAGATGAGTTTCAGACAGCTCCGCAGGCTTGTTTGCTTATAATAATCAGGCATGCATTGGAATGTGTCTGGGAGGAATCATGACCTATTCGTATCGACCCCGTGGCGTATGTTCTCGGAGTCTCACCTTTGAAATTGATGATGACAACACACTACATAATGTTGAGTTCATCGGTGGTTGTAACGGCAATCTCAAGGGCATTGCATATCTGGTGGAAGGTATGGATGTACAAGAGGTCATCGACAAACTAGGGGGCATCAACTGCGGTTATAAAAATACCTCATGCCCCGACCAGCTTGCTGAGGCAATACGGGCTTGTCTCAATGCAGAGGCTGAGCCTCAGCAGTAGTCAAGATGCGTTGCCGTTAGATATCTATTTTGTCGAGGTGAGTGCGCGGCGCGCTTATTCCTCAGGCTCTATAGAGGTTCCCTCGATCATATCAATCATTTCCTGTCGGTCATTGACCCCGAGTTTCATGTAGATATGCGTGATATGGGTCTTGACTGTACTGCGAGATATCAATAAGCGTTCTGCAATATGAGGAACGCTTCTTCCCCTGACTATCAAGCTCATAATCTCTGCCTCTCGAGAAGACAGACCGCATCGTTCGATAACCGTTTCGCACTGATATGCAAAGTGAAGCATCTCGGCGCGGGGGTATTCTATGGACGGATTAAGGTGACTCTTTTCAAAGACACCCGTGCGGTCGAGCGCGACAACAACGATTATGACGATGACGCATAGTACGCAGAACAGATAAGCGAAAATGTCCTCTCCAATACCAAAGACCTGATGAGCAAACGCTAGGCCGCCCAAAGTGAAAAGCGGTACGCTGCTTTCTATGGCCCGGCACCATCCAAACGCTCGCTCGGCACAGACGCCGGTTTGATGGCATGCGTTTGCAAACAGCACAAAACAGAAGAGATCAAAGCAGGTATAACCGATAGATATGAGCGCGGGACCTATGAGAGACTGAAAGCTGAATACAGCCACCAGTAGAGACCCCACCATGATCATAGGAAACACTAGTTTGTAGATGTAAGAGTTCGAAAAGGTACTTTCAAACAGCAGGGCGAGGACAAACAAAATCAGGATGACAATCGAGCTACCTATCACAACGAAAGGTCCCATGAAGGCTCCTTGAGCAGCATCACTTTGGGTGTTGAGGATGGCAATCCAGGTAACGATACCAAACAAGAAAAACGTCAGTATTACCCGCCAGGTGATATTGAAGAATTTTTGAAATGCTTCTGGAGGCTCGATAGCAGTGCTTACGGTGCGTGCCCGGTTGAGAAGTACCATCGAGAGGGGCAGCAATACTGCAAAAAGAAGGATTCTGAGAAAGCCGTCAGAAAGCGATATCAGCAGATAGATGGCAAACGAAATGAGAAATGCGGCAAGTGTGAAAATAGTTATCCTCAAGGTATCAAGTTGGCTGTAACGGGCGCCCCAAGCAACAATGACCCACGCGGCGCATACACGACAGACACCACGATAGATCAACTGAAGCATCTGGGAATCTACCAGAGACATGAATGAGAACACATAGGTAACGAGAATTGTGGTGCCTGCGATACAGGCGGCGATGAGACTGATGCGCTGAAATTGACGAAGACGATAGAAAAAGAGAGCGATCAATGTATAGCTCAAGGTATTACATATACCTGAGACAAGCGTCGATGTTTCTAGACCTTCGCTGCCGATGAATAAGCTGGCGATGGGATGACCGTAGATATCTGAAAGATTCCACGCATAGAATAATGCCAGTCCCACGATGAACAGCAACGACTCTTTCTCGCTGAAAGCGCTGGTCAGCTGGCATCGTACTTTTTGTAGGACGTTCGCGCCAGAAGATTTGGCTACTTCGTCGGATATCATCATCACTCCTTGTTATCTACACTCATCTCGCCTGTTGCCGCAGGCGGGAGGATTGTGCGAAGTGATCGCTTGAGGCAAGGAAAGTATAGCATCGTTGGCACACTCCTCCCCTTAGGAAGAAAACAAGTAATCAAACAAGGGAAAGAGGAATGGTGAAGGATAGAGAAGAAACCAATACGCTTGGTATTGGCACGTCGCGCATCACGAGAAGAGGATTCATCGGAGCAGCAGCTTCGGCGGCAGCATTGGCTGTTGCCGGCGGTATTGCTGGTTGTGCACCAAAAGCGAGCAGTGACGCTTCGTCTGCAAGCGCATCGGCGTCAAATGCCGTGTCGGTATTTCCGAATCCGGAGAATATTCAGTTTGTGAAAAAGCCGGTCGCAGGTGAAGTCGCTTTTGTTTCATCTTCGATAGCAGAAAACAGTATTGTCGAGACGCTTACCTGTGATGTCGTGGTTTGCGGAGCCGGTATGTCTGGTGCTGCTACCGCTGCCTCCGCTGCTCAGAATGGACTTAAAGTAATTTTGCTTGAAAAGGGCCAGACTTTTGCAGCGCGCGGAACCGAAATTGGTGCCATTGGCGATCGTGCACACGAAGCAGCTGGCATCGTTCTTGATGGCAACGCATTTCTCAACGACGCACTGTCAACCGCACATTTTCGCTGCAATCGTACTACGTGGAAGCGCTGGGTTGATCGCTCGGGCGAAGCGCTTAACTGGGCCATCGATACCGCGAATGGCACCTGTGGTAAGTTTTCCTGTGCAGCGGGCAACACAGTATTTGCCGGTGTCACCACTTGGGGAAGCGGCGTGCGCGTTGAAAAGGGCATGTCTTCGTTTGTACAGATGCTGATCGATACTGCCAAGGCCAAAGGCGCCGATGTGCGCTATGAAACTCCTGCATGCCAGCTTATCACCGCTGCCGACGGCTCCGTAACCGGCGTTATCGCAAAAGGGAGCGCCGGTTATATCAAGATCAACGCTTCTAAAGGTGTTGTACTTGCAACAGGTAGTTATGAGAACAACTGGGATTATCTTCAGAAAGTTATTCGTCCACGCGATCTTGCTGTCTATGCGTTTATCAATCCTACGACGACCGAAACCGGCGATGGACACCTGATGGGTACCGCTATCGGTGCTGCCGAAGATGACTATCCTCATATTTTGATGAATGACCCCGCAGGCGCTCGTTCGGGCGGTCGCGCAAATGGTGCAATGCTTGCATTCCTGCGTGTCAATGAAGAAGGAGAGCGTTTCGTCAATGAGAATCTTTCCTTTGAGTATATGACCAATTCAATTATGTATCAGCCCGGCGCACACGATTATGTCTTGATGTCAGGTGATTTGCTTGCGGCTCTTGCTGCGCTTAAAGGCGGTGCGCCTTGGACCCCTGAGGATATGTATAAGAGCATCAAAGACGTGTTGATCCAGTCAGACACCCTAGAGGGCTTAGCAAAACAGTGCGGCATAAATGCTGCAAACCTTGCAAAAACAGTTGCACGATATAACGAGCTGTGCGCTCAGGGCAAAGATACTGATTTTGGTAAAGACCCCAGTTGTCTGCGCCCGATGACTGAAGGCCCCTATTATGCCATCGAGGAAAGCGGAGCGTGCTTGGTGAGTGTAAATGGCCTCAAGACCAATTCAGATTCCGAGGTACTCAATACGGAGGGAACAACCATTTCAGGGCTCTATGCTGTGGGCAATACCAGCGGTGGTATGTTCTTCGGAACCTATCCTCATCACTTAAGTGCAGTAAGCCACGGACGATGCCTGACTTTTGGTTACCTCGTTGGCCGTCAACTTGCCGGACTAGAGAAATAGAAACGCTGGAAGAGACTGCTGACTCTGCATGAGCACGTATTTAAAAACCGGGGGTGTCTCGCACTTGAGGCGCCCCCGGTTTCTTGAGAAGTATCTGGCCGCCGAAAGATTTTATGTGTCAATCTCCGTGCTTTCCTCTGCTGGTTTTTTAACGGCAGGTTTTCTCGTTCGAGGCACTGATGCCTTTGGCTTGGTGGTAGACGAAGATTCTGACGAAGTAGTCTTTGGCTTTGCAGCCGAACGTGTTTTAGTCGCAGAAGTTGATCGTGTTTTAGCTGCGGTCTTGGGTGTTTGAGGAGATGCGGGCTCAGCACTTTCAACAGGCGCGGGTTCTTCTGCCATGATTGATGGGGTTGGCTGCTCAGGCGTTTCGGCGATGACGTGCTCTGCGACGGGGGATTCAGCAGTTGTTGTGGCTGCTTTTGCGCTTGCGTCTTTGGTCGCTACGGGTGTGGTGAGTGCTTCTTTAAGCTCCACACCAGTAGCCTTCATCTCGACGGCGAGATCCTTAAAGATACCCACAAAGCTGCTAAGCTCTGATGAATTTTCGTCCCAGAGGCTCGTGATCTTTTCGCCGATGGGGTAGCCACTCTCGGATGATTCCCCGGTAGTTATTTGAGCGGGAGGCGCAGGAATAGGCGCGTCTATCAGCGATCCATCACGAGCAACATACTGGCTTACCGCGCGTTCCACGAGGGTCTGTCCCTCGTAATAGTGAACGGTTATTGTCCCATCGGCTCCGATGGTCTGTGTTGCGATGCCACCATCTCCAAGTTGGTAAGAAAAGGCCATTGCCTTAACGATCTCACCATTATCGGTAACATATTCATCAATGGGCAGATGGTTGAGTAATTCGCCGGTGTAGAAATGGGCGATAATGGTGCCATCGGGGTCGACTGTCTGTGTCGCGACGGAACCATCGGCGGCGGTGTAAGAGACAGCAACGGGTTTTGGCCCAACATTATTCGCCGTTGCCCACACGCCATTACCGGGCATGACCGGTGTACTTTCAGTCTTTGCCATGGTGGCTTCCTTTTTCTGTCGGCGTTTCATTCTTGATTTTTTCATAGGGGCACCTGTGTCTCCCGGCTCATAGGCACCCGGTATTGCTCCGGCTCCTTGTTGCATCTCTTCTTCTTTTTGTCTACGAATCTCTCGCTCTCCTCTTTTTTCTTGGTCGGGAAAGAGGCGATGAGTCTTTCTTTCAGAGAGATATGCAAAAATACCAAAGACGGCCATGCAGAGGAAAATGAATGCGAATATTCCCACGGGGTTGGAAAGTAACCACTCACCTATATCAAAATTCACCTTGACTCCTTCATACGACGTGTAGAGCATTATACTGATTTATTGACCAATGAAGCTGCTTTTGCGTGCAATGCGGCTGTTCTTGACTTGATTTTCACGCTACTGGAGGAAAAATGCTCGACATTCGTTTTGTAAGAGAAAATCCTGAAGAAGTTATCGCGGCCATGGCTTCGCGCAATATTGTCTGGCCGGCGGACAGATTCGCTGAACTTGATGAGCAACGTCGTGAGTTCATTACTCAGGTTGAAGCGCTTCAGGCGCAACGCAACGCTTCGTCAAAGCAGATTGGTTTGCTGATGAAGCAAGGGAATGCTGATGAGGCCGAGGCAGCGAAAGAATCGGTTCGTGGTATCAATGAGCGCATCGAAACGCTTGATACACAGCGCGCACTCGTTGAGTCTGAACTTAACGATATGATGATGGGATATCCTAATATCCCTCATGCATCGACTCCTGTTGGTGCAGATGAAAATGATAATCCTGAGATTCGTAGGTGGGGTGCACCGCGCACGTTTGATTTTGAATTTAAGGCGCATTGGGATCTGGGGTCAGACCTCGGTATTATCGATTTTGATCGTGCGGTGAAACTTTCGGGTTCTCGCTTTGTGTTGCTGGCTGGTAAGGGGGCACGTCTTGAACGCGCGCTTATCAATCTTATGGCAGACACGCATTCTTCTCGAGGCTATAAGGAGTGGTGGGCTCCTGCTATGGCCAACAAAGAGACGCTTACGGGGACGGGTCAACTGCCGAAGTTTGAAGAAGACTTGTTCAAGACCCGAGAGGGCATGTATCTTATTCCTACAGCAGAGGTTGTTCTCACTAATATTCATCGCGATGAGATACTCGACTCTTCAGCGCTTCCTCTGCGTTATTGTGCGTACACGCCTTGTTTTAGGGAAGAGGCGGGTAGCGCTGGGCGCGACACCCGCGGGCTTATTCGCGTGCACCAGTTTGATAAGGTCGAAATGGTTAAGCTCACTACTGAGGAACACTCACAAGATGAGCTTGAGATGATGGTGGCTGATGCAGAACATATTCTTCAACTACTTAATCTGCCCTATAGAGTAATTTCTCTGTGCACCGGCGACATTGGGTTTTCATCATGCAAGACCTATGATCTTGAGGTGTGGCTGCCTTCTTATGATGCCTACAAAGAGATATCAAGCTGTTCTGATTGTTGGGATTTTCAAGGGCGCCGTGCCAATATTCGCTATCGTGACCCGGAGCACTTCAAGGGTAATCGGTTTGTTCATACGCTCAATGGTTCAGGATTAGCAGTGGGGCGTACCATGGCGGCAATTATGGAAAACTATCAAAATGCCGATGGTACGATAACCGTACCGGAAGTTCTTGTTCCCTATATGGGTGGCGCTACCATTATCGAGCCTGAAGCATAGGCGCGTTTAAGTTTCGACAAAAACTTTCCGTGGATGATGAGACGGCTGGCGTAAGCAGGCAAGCTTCCTCTTTGACATTGCAACCGCTCTATCAGCCGTCTCATCGGGTAGACGGATGCTTTGCGGCGTGATCTAGAGGTCTCATCTGCCGTTCCGTCTGAAGGGGACTATACATGGTTTCGGAACAGGGCACAATTTTTCACAACTCCAACGATGGGCTAACTACGTCATAACAGTCCTGTTATTTAGGTAAATTTGCTGTAAAAACGTTAGAAGAATTATTTTTCTAGGATTGTTTTTAACAGTTTGTCACAATGTTTTCACAGAAAATTGTGAAAAACTTGTTTATACGTTTTACTGTCATTTGAAAAGGAATTATGTAACATTGAAGATTAAGCAACGAATTCATTGAAAGTTTTTCGAGTAATGATAAGATAAACACCGCTCGCTCGAACGAGTACATGCGGCGTTACCTCAGCTGGATAGAGGGACTGACTACGAATCAGTACGTCACAGGTTCGAATCCTGTACGCCGCACCACTGAAATCGCAGGTCACAGGCACAAAGTTGCTTGTGGCCTTTTTGATTCAAGGGGTATGTGATGTGACCCACGAACCTTAGACATCTACGACGACTCGAAATTGGACTGGAACGGTTTTTTGGACACCCGGAACCGTTCCAGTCCACTGAAACAGAAGAGCGCTGTCTACAAAACTAAAGGACTCCAGAATTTCATTTAATTTTTGTGACCCTGTGAGATTTATTACTCTAGCATGCATCCATTCCGGCCAGTCGCGCGCTCGAACTCAGCCTCTGCTGGGCCGTTTCCTTCCTCATCTATGACACGGGGAGGCCACATGCGACAATGTCTAAGTAAGCACCCTCACAGATATGCCTATCCGATTAGAGCTCAGGAAAGAATGACATGAAAAAGGCGCTTTTCATCTGCATAGGTATGTTTTCGCTTGTGCTAGGTTTGCTAGGCGTGATGCTACCGGTTTTGCCCACAACTCCTTTCGTCTTACTCGCGGCAGCTTGTTTCTGCAAAGGAAGTGACCGTCTTTACCGCTGGCTTCTAAGCACACGCTATTTTGGCTCTCTCATAGAAAACTACCGCAAACATAACGGCGTCCCTCTAAGGGTCAAGAGAGTTGCCATCGCTTATTTATGGGTAGGACTGATCATTTCATCCATACTCGCTCATAATATATATGTGTGGGTCATACTTGCAGTTGTGGGAATAGGGGTCACCGTACACCTTGCGACCATGAAGACTCGTGTCGAGACAGACGAACTCATAGTTAGTCTGTCTCAAAGTGCAGCCGATGAGGAATAATTGTCGGCAACATCCTGAGTTTAAGCACAGAAAGCTATAGCAGGATGTTTCCTACCACTCCCTATTCTGAAAACCACCTGACTTCTGTTTTATTACATTTCGTTTTTTAGAATTTCCTAATGTGATATGACCCAGTAAACTTAGACAAAAGGGGGTGGCACCGTGAACTGGAACGGTTTTCTGGACAATCGGAACTGAGCTATTGTGGACTGGAGCGAAATAGTGGACACTTATAATCGAGCAAATGGAGAAGAAGGCTGTCCCCAAAACTAAGGGAATTTCAACTCCACTACATCGAAAGCTTTACCCTTGCAAAAAGATTATCCGCCAAGAGTAGGATATAAGTGCTCAAGTTGCATTCGGCGCGGAAAGAGGAAAGGCTCATAACCTAGGAAATTACGAATCACCCTCACATCTCCGTCAGACGTAACCTGTTTTTCCTTGTACTAATTTTTATTCGTTTTCTGTTCGCTGTCCGGATACCAGTGCTTGCGAAGTTTGAATGCAGCATTTACGAGAAGTATTAATGCTGGAACTTCAATGAGCGGTCCGATGACGGCGGCAAATGCTTCCCCTGATCCTAAACCGAAGGTGGCAACGGCAACGGCAATGGCGAGCTCGAAATTGTTGCCAGTTGCCGTGAACGCCACGGCTGCATTCTTTTTATATGTTGTTCCCGTCTTATGCGCGAGCCAAAATGAGACAAAGAACATGATTGCGAAATAACAGATCAATGGCAGGGCAATCCGTGCCACATCAAGCGGGATTTGTACAATGAGTTCTCCTTTGAGCGAGAACATCAAAACTATCGTGAACAACAGAGCAATGAGTGTTAGGGGGGAGATTTTGGGTATGAAGACCTGTTCATACCATGTGTCGCCTTTAATCCTGCGGAGCACCAGACTGCTGATCATACCGGCAAAAAACGGAATGCCTAAGTAGATAAGGACGCTCTGAGCGATTTCCCAGAGAGAGATGCTTACGACAGTAGAGCCAAGTCCAAAGAACGGCGGTAACACGGTCATGAAAATCCATGCGAGTGGAGCGAAGAATAGTACTTGGAAGATAGCGTTGAGGGCGACTAATCCTGCGGCATAGTCGTTATCTCCACCCGCTAGGTTGTTCCATACGATCACCATCGCGATACACCGTGCAAGGCCGATCATAATGATGCCATTCATGTAAGCGGGCTGGTCCTGTAAGAAAATGATTGCGAGAATAAACATCAGAATAGGGCCAACTACCCAGTTGAGCAAAAGCGAGAGGGACAGCAGCTTTTTGTTGTCAAACACTCTTGAAAGGTTCCCATAACGCACCTTGGCGAGAGGCGGATACATCATGATGATGAGTCCGATAGCAAGGGGAATATTGGTCGTTCCCAGCGAAAACGAGTTTATTATCGAAGGAGCGGCGGGCAGGATTACGCCGAGAGCGATACCGGCAGCCATAGCCAAAAATATCCAAAGTGTCAAAAAACGGTCAAGGAACGAAAGCTTTTTCACAGGTGTGCCGTTATTCATGTTTGCGTTCGATCTCATCGGACGATCCGTTCTCTTCATTTGCCGTGTGGTCACAATCTGATAATGACAACATGTTGCAGGAGCAGGACTCGCCACCATGAGAAATTTCCCCGATGAATGCAGAGACACTTTCGAGAGCTTCGACATCAATGCGGTAATACATCCAGCTGCCTCGTTTCTCACCTATAACAAAACCGCTCTCAGTAAGTGACTTCATGTGGTAGCTGAGAGTCGGTTGCGTGATTTGGAATGATTCCAAAATATCGCATGCGCAGAGTTCCCCGCATGAGAGTATCTCGATGATTTGCAGACGTGTTGGATCTGATAACGCCTTAAATCGAGCGGCAAATTCTTTCATAGCTAGTTCCATTACATTCTCCCAGCATATAGACAAGTATCGATATCTAGTATATATTGACAAATAGATAACTGTCAATATCCTAAAGCACCATACCATTATCTGGAGGAGAAATGAACAAGATTGATATTTATGACCCCGCTCTGTGTTGCTCAACTGGTGTTTGTGGGCCAAGCGTCGATCCTGAGCTTTTACGTGTTTCGACTGTTCTGAATGTACTGAAAAGTAAAGGTAGCGCCGTCACAAGGCACAATCTTTCTCAGGAACCGCAGGACTTTGTCTCGAACGAAACCGTTCGTGCACTGCTAACCAACGAAGGCAGCAGCGTTCTACCCATTACGATACTCAACGGCGAAGTGGTAAAGAAAATCACGTATCCAACTAATACGGAATTTGCGGCATGGCTTGGTATTGAGGAGTCCTATCTATCATCGGATACAACCGCTGCAGAGAAGCCGGTATTGGGGTGCAGTTGTGGGGCGAGCGATGAGTGCTGCTAATCCAGCGAGTAACAAATAGACCCTGCGAAAGGAAACTAGACGCTATGGAATTCAACGAATTTGACCTAGATAAGCTGTCGATAACTCCTTATCTGTTTTTTACTGGAAAAGGCGGTGTCGGCAAAACATCCGTTTCCTGCGCTATAGCGGTTGCGCTCGCCGATGCGGGAAAACATGTCCTGCTCGTCAGTACTGATCCTGCATCCAATCTTCAGGATGTTTTCGGAATCGATATCGACGACAAAGGCATTGCAATCGAGGATTGTCCCAACCTGACCGTCATGAACATAGATCCGCTGCTCGCTGCCGCATCTTATAGAGAAGCGGTAGTGGGGCCGTATCGTGGTATTCTGCCTGACGATGCTGTGGAGAATATCGAGGAGCAGCTTTCCGGTTCATGCACGGTTGAGATTGCGGCATTCAATGAGTTTGCGCGGCTTATTACAGATTCCGAGATTAAAGAAACCTATGATCACGTGATCTTCGATACTGCCCCCACTGGGCATACGTTGCGCATGCTCGAACTCCCCTCGGCGTGGACTTCATATCTTAACGAAAACACAACGGGTACGTCGTGCCTAGGACAACTCTCGGGTCTCGGCGACAAGCGCGATACCTACGCGCAAGCCGTAAGCACGCTCGCCGAGAAGACGGAGACTACGATGATCCTCGTTGCGCGCCCACAGTTAGAGGCACTGGCGGAAGCGAACCGTTCAAGCCTTGAACTGGTCGTTTTAGGAATAAAAAATCAGATTCTTATCGTGAATGGCATTCTTGAAACAGCGGGAGATACGTTATCAGAGGAGATGAGCACCTGTCAGCACAAGGCATTATCGAAGATGCCTGAGCATCTTGCCCGGCTCAAAACATACTCAATCTCCTTGAAACCATTCAACGTCACCGGCTTGGGATTTCTGCGTGCTTTTCTCAGAAAAGAAGACACTTTGTCAGGAGTTGCGTCATTCGAGCGACCTGTCGTACATTCTCTAGATGATCTCGTAGATTACCTCTATATGACCGGCAAACGGGTCATCTTCACGATGGGCAAGGGCGGTGTCGGCAAGACAACGCTGGCTGTCTCGCTGGCAAAAAATCTTGTTAAAAAGGGGGCGCGCGTGCATTTGACGACAACCGATCCCGCTAACCACCTGAGCTTTTTTGAGACCAATCTTGACGGTCTGACGGTGAGCAATATCGACGAGGATAAAGAATTGGCGCTCTATAAGGAAGAAGTTCTCTCAAAGGCACGTAAGGTGATGAGCGAAGAGGATCTTGCATATGTCGAGGAGGATCTGCGCTCTCCCTGTACGCAAGAGATTGCCGTGTTTCGTGCATTCGCAGAGATTGTTCAGAAGGCCGATGAAGAGGTGGTTGTTATAGATACGGCACCAACGGGCCACACGCTGCTCCTGCTCGAATCCACACAAAGCTATGGCACCCAGATCGAACATACCGGTGGAAACATTCCGGAATCAGTCATCAAGCTGTTGCCACGTCTTCGAAATTCTGCAGAAACTGAAGTCATTATCGTCACGCTTCCTGAGGCTACCCCTTTCTTTGAAGCGAAACGCTTGCATGAGGATCTTCTTCGCGCCAAGATCGAGAATCGTTGGTGGGTAGTGAATCAGAGTTTCTCAATGAGCGATATTACCGATCCAACTCTCAGAGTTCGTGCTGCTTCTGAAAAGCAGTGGTTTGACACGGTCAAGGAAATATCGAAGGGTAAGATAGTTGGAATTCCTTGGCAGACAACGATAGGACAAGTAGATTAGGAAATGCATATGGATAAAGTACAGGTGGCCTTCGTGTGTGTACACAATTCCTGTCGCTCGCAGATGGCTGAAGCGATAGCGAGACATCTCGCCCCCGATGTCATCGAACCGTTTTCGGCTGGTACGGATATCGGAGATTCGATTAATCCCGATGCCGTTGCAACCATAAGAGATCTTTATGGGATCGATATGAGCACGGCCCAAAGGCCAAAGACGATCCTCGAACTGCCCGCTATCGACATTGTCGTGACGATGGGGTGTGGCGTATCGTGTCCCTCGCTTGCGGCACCCAGGCGGATGGATTGGAATTTGGAGGATCCCTCCGGTAAAACTTCCGAAGAATTTATCGCATGCGCTCGAACGATCGAGGAGAAGGTCAAGGCATTGAAAGGCGAGATCCTTGCATTGTTGTGAATCTAGAGGGCGAGATTCCTGCCTTTGTGCGAGAAGGGAATTTACTGGCTATACCGGATTGTGTTTCGTCAGGCTGATTTTTCGATACCCCCCCTTTTTGTCATCAAGGCATATTATCGCAGCCGCTCTTATATTTGAGTTACTATTTCAAACAGAATAGAACAGAGTATTATGATCGCTTGATGGATGTAAGATTAAAGGGGAATTGGGAAACTGGGTCAAGTTCTTTTTGAAAGGTGTTTCTTTCGTGTTGGGAGAGTCCGTCGATACTGCAAAGAAAGAAAAGGTTTGTGTTTTCGGAATATTTAGAGATTCTCGAAAATGAAGATGCATCTTCTAATTAAAGAAATCAGCTGAATTGTTTAATTAATCACTTTTGTCCCCTAAATAGTGTTAATTGTCTTTAATTACCTAAATCTCTGTCAAACAGGCTTGGCGTGCTCACGAAAACTGTTTGATGCAATTAATTGTCAGATTCTCTATTTAGCGAAATACTCTTCGTCCGCTTATCAAGCAATATGCATCTATTGTCAGGTTTGCCTGATAATAGATATAGCCATTTGCCACGGCGTAACGTTTTTGGGGGTGCCCGTTAAGGGCAAACCGTAAGAAAATAATACGGATTTCCTTTATCCTTCTAATTGTCAAGAAAAAAAGGAAAGGAAACCCGCATATGTATAGTACAACAGAAGCCGTCACCTGTCTTGTATCCGTTTTTCTCGATATCTTAAGAAGCGATGATAGCTTGGCGTTTTCAAAGTTTGAGGATGAAGCTATCAGAATTGGACATGAGACCATCGCCTGCGCTATTGGCCTTGCGTTAGAAAGATTTGATGATGAAGTCTGTGCCGGTTTGCCGCATGGCTATCACATGCGTGATAGACGTTCACGTACTCTTGCTACTGAGATAGGCGACGTAACCTTTTCTCGTCGTAGGTTTTCAGATCACTACGGTGTCTCACTGATGCCACTTGATGATGCGCTAGACCTTCCCTGGAAGACTCGTATATCACCGGGAGCTACTGCATTTCTGATCGAAGCGGGAGCCGAGGTTTCTTATATGCGAGCCGCTCATCTCTTGAGCCGCAGCGGAGGTTCTACGCTCAGCGCCACCAGTGTTATGCGTGCATTTAGACAGACAGGACAAGTTTGCGAGGAAGAAGATGTCAAAGCAGCCTATGAGCTTTACGAACTAGGTCTTTCACCAGCAGCGCAAGCAGATGTCGAAGAGATATGTTTAGAAGCAGACGGTACATGGATAAGCCTTCAAAAGACGCCTCCGGGAAAGCCTTGCAAGGCAGAGATCAAAGCGCTGGTTGCCTACGGAGGCAAACAATGCTCTGACCTTGACAGGAAAGTGCGGCGAGTACAACCAATCCGTCATGGCTGTATAGCTGACCCCCAGACCTTCTGGACTCAAGGCGTGGCAACTGTTGGCGCGAGATTTGATCTTACCAAGATCAAAAGATGTCATCTCGGCAGTGACGGAGAGGGCTGGTGCAAACAGGGTGGCGCCTATCTTAAAAATAATATTGTTACAGTCGGACACCTGGATCCGTTTCATCTTAACCGTGCGGTTACACGGTGCTTTGTAAATCCTCAGGAGGCAAGTCAAGTACTTGAATGTATATGGCTCGGGGATGCTCAAGAAGCTGCAGACATGCTTGAAGAACTTGCAGCTGAAGGTATCGCCCGGGAAAAGCCTTCCAGACAAGTTATCACATATCTGCGCACGAATGCCTTAATTATTGGAGTAGAGGGCCCGTCTTTAGGTACGATGGAAGCAGAGAACCAACATCTGTATAAGTCAAGAATGGCTGCATTTCCCTGTGCTTGGAGCATACGAGGTGCCTCTGACATGGCACGCATCAGAAGCAGGATCTATTCAAGAAGAACACTACCGTCTCTGAGGCGTGAAGACTCAATGAGCACCGCACGCAGAAAACAACGCGAAAGAAAAACGATAGAAAGTCTCACGATTAACAACTATATGCCATTACAATATGAGGGAAGAGGTTGGGAATCACCCTGTAGAGCTTCTCTATCAGGGATGTGTTCCAATGTGCGTTATGCAAGCGGCCTCCATTGGGAACGAAGGATAATCGACCCCCATTAAGTTTACGCCGTCGCCATTTGCAAGTATTCTTTATACAAAATATTATTATATTTAAAACAACGTTATTATTTGAGTCCAATTCAATGGATGCGCGCCGCAGCGAATACAAGACAAACTTTCGAAAAGAAAGCCCGTCTTGTATAAGAGCTATCGTTGAAATTACTAGATGGTTTATTTGACTACCAAGTATAATAAATCTTCACATTGTATTTGGTTATATAGTCGCGCTGGAATATGGTAAGCATTTTTGCAACCTCAGCGCGTGACGCGCACTGATTAGGTGCAATCAGCCAACTAACTGCCCCTGCCTCTGAACCTTTACCGAGAAAGTCAACTGGATATCCAGAAATTATACCTATATCGACAGACCATGCCATATTCGCCGTGGCCCATGATGAGATATCATCGGCATCGTCGAACTTCGCCAGATTTGCGCCGTTTGAGTTTGTCACACCATCAGGATAAAAGCGCCCGACTGCTCGCCCTATCATAGAGATAAACTCTTCTCGTGTTATGGGACTGTTGGGAGCGAACAATGTAGTTCCATCATATCCGGTGACGACACCATTCATATAAAGCCAAGTAACCGCATTGATGTAGTAAGTTCCTGTTTCCACATCCGTGAAGGGCGTCAGGTTTTCAGAAAAATATGTGCTGGGATCATCAGCCAGATTTTCTATTGTCCGATACAGCGCAGATGCAGCTTCGGCTCGAGTGATGGTCTCATTTGGCTTGAACAGGTCAGTTCCCGGATATCCGGTCATATATTTGTTTGCGCTTACATAATCCACGTAGCCACCGGTTGCGTACCATGCGGTAGGATCTACATCGCTAAAGGCTTTCGCAAATGCCTGCGCGGGCAGAGCCGCCAAACATAACACACCAGATAGTGCTACCGATGTAAAAAGCATTCCCTTTTTCATTTTTTCTGCACTTCCTTCCCTCATTTTAAGATGCTTGCGCTGTTGAAAGTCTTGTAAGCACCTTTGCCATCTGCGCGCGAGTTGTGGTAGATGTTGCGAGAGTCGAATAGGTACCATTGCCATTATCAAAAAGACCAATAATGTTTTGCTCGCACGTCCACTTCATTGCATCACTGGCCCAAGAGTCGACAAGATTCCAATCAGTGACAGTAGGCGTAGGTAGAGTTGACGGATTTATATTCAAGTTTTTAACATGTATACCATAACGATACGCCATCACCGCTATTTCCTCACGGGTTGATGTATCATTTGGTCGTACGGTTGTATAATTTGTTGAACTGTCTCCTGTCATAATACCTACTGCATGAGCCCAATTGATAGCGGCAGTGTAGTATGTCCCCGTGGCTTCATCATTGAAGACAGCTGTTGTTGCATAGTTGTTAGAGTCGGTAGTCGAGCCATAGGTAGAAACAAGAGAAGAATTTGAGAGACACGCCATACGATACATTGTGGTAGCTACTTGTCCGCGAGATATATTGCTTTCAGGACCGAATAACGTAGTCCCTGCATATCCTTTCATGATATTGTTTTGAGCGGCATAGGTTAAGTAACCTCCCAAAACATACCAAGAAGAAGTATCAATATCAGTTAGCACTGTCCCATATAGCATGTATTCTACTGCGTTACCTGCATTGACTTCGCCATAAGCTGTTGATAGAGTCTTATTTGGATAATTTGAAGCTGTATGATAGAGCGCTTCTTTTATCTGTGTTGAGGTAGCGTCAGGGTCTGCGGCATATAGTAGTGCAGTAATACCTGCTACGATCGGCGAAGCCATGGAAGTACCACTCATGTATCCATAGCTATCTCCGTTGTAATAAGTAGCACGAGATGAAACTGTACTGAAGATTGATGAGCCGGGTGCAGCTATATCCGTGTAATCACCATAGTTTGAAAATGTGGAATTCCATATTTCTTTTTCAAAGAACGACATCTTTTTAAAACAAAAGCTTGCTCTTCGCCAGCGCAGACTATTTTCCGGCCTATTACGGAGTTTTAGACCCGCTGAGATGATGGCGCGATTCCCGAATTACGTCTAAATAGCTACAATAATATATGAGAGTGTTGCGTATAAAAATACTCACTAGTTTGATTTTACCTCGCGAAAGAGGAGTCAACATGAGTTACAAACGAAACAATCCCACGGTTCAAAAACGTTCTCGAATCATCAGGTGGATCGTAACCGGCGTTATTCTAGTAGCTATTACTGCTCTCACTATCGCTCGTCTATATTTGCCTGAAGGTAAATCACTTCCCAGTGTTGATGCGCTCTGTCCTTTCGGAGGCCTTGAGACCATCTTCTCTTTGGTATCAGGATCTGGTTTCGTCAAGCATACCGTATTAACCTCACTCATTCTTTTGGCAGGCGCACTAGTTATAACGCTGTTGTTCAGAAGATCATTTTGCGGACAAATCTGTCCCTTGGGTACCCTTCAGAGAGTCTTTGGAAAACTAGGGGGCCGCCTCTTTCATAAACGTCCAGAGATTCCGAAGAGTGTTGATAGAATTGCTCGCTATCTAAAGTATGGCGTACTCATATTCTTTATCGTTTGGACATGGAGAGCGGCCTCACTGGTTATGCGTCCCTATGACCCATGGGTTGCCTATGCGCATATTACCTCCGCTCAGCTGTTCACCGAGTTTGGCATCGGCTTTGCCGTTCTTGTTGTATCTCTTATTGGTTCGCTTATCTACGAGCGTTTCTTCTGCAAATATTTGTGTCCCATGGGCGCATTTCTTGGGTTATTTTCAAAACTCAGCGTGTTTGGTATCCGGCGTAACGCTGACGTTTGTATAGATTGTAAAAGATGCGACAAGATATGCCCTATGGAGATCTCAGTTTCTACTGCAACGAAGGTAAACATGTCTGAATGTATCTCTTGTGATGAGTGCGTGAACACATGCCCTGCAGCTGGAGCACTTGAAATCAAGGCTCTCGGTGGAAAAAAGGCATCCGCAACATTTATGACCGCGCTTGTAGCGGTGATTCTCGCCGTCATCATTGGTTTAGGCTTTGCGTCAGATGCGTTAGGGTGGGAAATACCTTGGCTGACTCAAACCCTTTCTCAAAATAGCGAAGAAAACGATTCCCTTTCATACATTAAAGGCAGTGCCTCAATGAAAGAAATTGCCAATACTTCTGGTATTGATAAAGAACAGTTCATTAATAAGTGGGGAGTTTCTGACGCAGACTTTGCAAAGCCCTTGAAAGATATAAAGGATATCTACGGGTTTTCCGTTGAGAATATGAAAGCATGGGTTGCAAGCAAGCTCAGTCTTGATGTCACACAGTATCTGGAAAGCGAAGGGGAGTCTTCGACGACAGAAACTAAGGAACCGATTGCAGCAGAAAATACCGGTATAGATGTCTCATACATTAAGGGCAGCACTTCAATGAAGGATATCTCTGAAACCTCAGGCATTGCGAAGGAGCGTTTTATTGTGAAGTGGGGAGTTTCTGACGAAGACTTTGCAAAGCCCTTGAAAGACATAAAGGATATCTACGGGTTTTCAGTTGACGATTTGAAGACCTGGGTTGTCGAAGAAGCCAGTTAAGAGACTATCTGAAGAGAGCAGCGGAGGAGACAGAGATGAGTAAACGACTTCTTGTAGTGGCTACTTTGCTATTGTTTGCTTTACCGGCGCTTATAGGATGTAGCACGGTATCTGGCACTGCAGCGAAAACGGACACCGCGGCGATTCAAAAAGAAACTACTGCAACCTCGGAATCAAGCATCGGCGAAACAACAACATCCGTGATATTTAACGGATACGGCGCAAAAGGAGCCCTTGCGGATAGCGAGTTGACCCAAGAGGAGATGCTTGTATATGCCCTTCAGGATGAGTACCTTGCAAAAGGAGAATATGAAGCTGTCGTTAAGAAATTCGGAAACGTAAACCCTTTTTCAAACATCATAGCGTCTGAGCAAACTCATATCGACTTGCTTCTTGGTTTATTTGCAGTCTATGGCTATCCTGTTCCCGAAAATACCGCCGCACAACATATATCTGTTCCCGCCACTTTATCAGAATGTTATACCGTTGGAGTAAACGCCGAGATTGATAATATCGCCATGTATGAGAAGTTCCTTGGGAAGAGTCTGCCTGCGGATATTTCAGACGTATTCATTCGTCTAAGAGACGGCTCCGAGAATCACCTCGCTGCGTTCGAGAAGAAGGCATAAAAAGTTATCGGCGTTGTAGGATTTTATGTGCTGATATGCAGGGTGTCGGTTAAGTATCGCGTTTTTGTCTTTTGATGCGTTATCTGAGAGTCGTCTTAATGGCGACTCTCTTCGGGTTGACGATCATCGTGTCATTTACCAAGCACTATGTATCTATTGTCAGGTTTGCCTGATAAATGGACGTAGACGTTACTTCTCAGGTTCATATTTTCAGTGACTCTGTGACATACCCTTCACTATGATTCAGATTCAGAGGCTCCTCCGAAATTGTTTCGAAGGAGCCTCCTTCCCGGAAGTCCGGAAATCTCGATGGTCTGACGTAGACGTCAGACGCCGTTTTCCTTCTATTCAGTGCTTACTTTCGTCTTAAGATTCTCGGCAAAACCGGTTGCGTACTCCTTGAGCTTCGGCTCCATGTACGAGTCTATCATCTTACGCAGCGGGCCTTGGCCGTCTGCCTCGAAGTGTGCGACTATTGCAGTCGTTCCTTCTTCTTCGTCAAGTGTTACGTTGCCCACCATAACAAGGTCGTGGGATTCGCATCTGAACTCCGCATATCTGGGTTCTTCAAGTGCAATGATGGTCGTGCTCAGATCTTGCTTGATCTTCATCATTCCCAGCTTGATCTGCATGTGCCACATTGCATGCTTGAGGTCATCGCCTGTCTCAATCGACACCACGCCCGGTACTAGTTCGCCAAGAGCCCTCAGATCGTTTGAGTAAGCGAATATTACCTCTCGAGGCGCGTCAACCTTAAAGGCTACGTCGACGGGTGTCGCCATTATTCTGCGCCCTTCGTGTTTTCGATTAGACTCAGCGCGCTGTTACGGCCAGCGAAGCCTGAGACACCGGGGCCACCATGGCAGCCTGCCCCACCGAAATACAGCCCTTTGATCGGGGTCTTGTATTGAGACCAACCGGGCATGGGACGCCAACCGAACATCTGGTCCAAACGAGGGTCCACATGACCCCAGTCGTAGGTACCGAACATCTCTTTCAAGCCATAAGGAGTGAATACATAGTAGTCTTCAATGGTATCGCGGAAGTGGGGAGCGTACTCTTCAATAGTGCCTATGACCTTCTCGACAAACTCATCGATAACGTCCTGGTCGTCCCAACTGCGCCCGCCGGCCAACTCGAAGGGCACGGAGCATACATGGCACTTTACGGAGTACTTCCCCTCAGGGGCCATGCTAGAATCATATAGCGATTCGTTTACCATAACCAAGGACACACGCTCGGGGATGATATCGCGCTTCCACTGGTCGTAGATGTCCTCGGCGTAGGGAATGGACGGCCCGATGACCGTGCAAGCTTGATGCTGCCAGCCACCCTGTTCATTCTCGGGCAGGCAGCTGTATTCAGGAAGCGACTTCAGGGCGAAGCATATCTGTGCGGTGCAAACTTCGGACTTGATGGCGTTGACCAACTTAATGGTTGTCTCGTCTAGGTTCTCCTTGCCTACCATGTTGAACAATGTTGATTTCGCGTCAAGCGTGCTCAACACGTTGCCAGCTTTGATCTCTTTACCGTTTACCATGACACCTGTAACAACGCCATTGTCCATGATGAATTTCTCGACGGGAGAGTTCAGATGAACTTCGCCGCCGTGTTCTTCGACAACCTGTTTGAAAGTGTTCATGATGCTTAGCATGCCGCCCTTGGGGCATTCGTATGCGTTTGGCACGATGTAGTGCATGCCACATCCGAAAGCGCTCAGTGGGCTCTTAGGACCTGCAAAGCCGGCATCGTTGCACATATGACCAAAATAGCCCTTGGGCCCGTCGGACACAAAACCGCAGTCATCGAGCAAATCATCTAGACTCGAGAACATCATTTGGCGTATCATCAAGGCTGATTCGGGATCATCAAACATACTTAGCATATTGCCGAGGCTAATAGGGGGGTTCATCTGCAGCGGAATGAAGGCATCGGCCAGACCGCCCCATAGATTGCCCCACTTGCGGTATGCGTCACCGTCCTCCTTGGTGTACATCTCATCCAAGAACTGCGCGGTCTTTTCGGTGTCGGGATAAAATTCAGCAAAGTATTCGCCTTTGTTCTTCGAGGGCGACCACAGCCAAGGATCATACTGCACGTACTCGTAATCGTGCGTGTAAAGCTCCATTACCTCACGGATTTCAGGAGCCATGTGGCCGAAGTACATGGCACCGGTAGAGCACTTGTAGCCGGGCATGAACTCATAGGTGGAGGACATTCCGCCCACGAAGTCGTTCTTCTCGAAGACGGCTACCTTTTTTCCTGCGTCTAGAAGGTACTTTGCAGCGATCAGGCCGTTGTGACCAGCGCCGACGATTACGACATCATAGCTATCTTTAATCTCGCACATTAAATCTCCTTTTAGAATCGTCGGCGAATGCCCCTTCAGCCACAGTAGTGCAATACGTCTGAACCGTGTTCAGAGGAAGCCGCAGCGCCGGCGGTATGGTCAAGGAAAACTTTGTTTTCCTTGGTATAAAAGTTATTGCCAGATCATGATCCAACTTGCTGATTACTATAGAATCTTTGGCTTTGCGCCGCTATACTGCAAAGAGTCGAGTCCGTCAATTATCAGATTAGGCGATTTGTAGCATAGGGGTGATTCCGGATATGCGACTAACTCTGCCGGTCATAAGATATGCCTTGTCGGAAAAGTTCGGGGCAGTGCTCGTTTCCTCACATGCAAGGGGTTCTTTTGCCAGCCCTGTATTCCTTGCGGGATATGATCAAGACTGCTCGGGCTCGATCATTGTCATATCCGCTCAAGATCTAGGGGAATTCAACCCGCACGGCAAGCGGTACTCGGATACCCTGTTTGTTTGCTCGGGTACTCTGGAGCGGGTACCGCAAGGTCTTGCAGCGCCGATTATCCAGGTTGCGGGCGAGGAATCCGTGTTCCTGCTTTTCAACGAGCTTCAGATGCTTTACCGGAGGTTCGAAGAGTGGGAGAACTCGCTGCAGAGATGCTGCATTGACGACAGCGGCTTCGAAGGTTTGCTCGAATTATCTGACTTGCTCTTCCATCATCCAGTAGCACTGCAGGACAAGGACTTTCGGCTGATTGCATTCTCTGATTTCGCCATTGAAAGTTATATCTTGGATTATGCGAACGATGATAAGTACCTAGACGTGGACGTCGTCGGCCAGTTGCTCGCCAACGGGAAGTATGCACGGCTCATAAGAAACGACGATGCATATGCTTTCGATTTGCAGGTCGTCAAGGGCATCGCCATCAACATCAAGCTCAAGGGCGAGTTTGTGGGAATGATCATTGTTAATTGCCCCGATTACGATGAAATCACATTGGGGTATTACGCCGAGGTTCTGCGCACAATCGCATCATACGCCCTTAGGCTTCTCGAAGCGCGCGGGAGATTCAGCGATCTTGAATTCCCATCGAGTGCAATTCGAAAGCTGATGAGGGAAGTGTTCGAAGATGGCTGTTGCCGTGACGACGGATGGGAGAAAGCTCTTCTGGATAGCGGCTGGGCTCCTAACGATTACCTGCAGCTCATGGCGATTCGCCTCTCTGATGAGTCCTTGGTACGCGAGGGGTACTGTCGGAAGGAGATTGAGAGGACACTGGCCGGATCCGTCCTAGACACGATAGGAGATTATTTTGTCGTCCTAGTCGATCTTGATGTGTATGCCAGTCTATCTGGTAGAACTTTGCAAAGCGATCTGGTCTCTCTCGCCGATCGGGCCCAGCTGTTCGTCGGTCTCAGTAGGTCGTTTTCCGGATGGACCGTGCTTCCATCTGCATTGCTTGAGGCTAAGACCGCATTGGAGTGGCTGGGGGATGTACAGCAATGTGGCATCAGGGCGGAGAGTCGGGACACCGATGGTCGATGCAAGCCAACATCTTCATGTCGCTGTGTATGGTTCGATGACATCGCTCCGGACTTGCTTTTGCTGCAGGGTCTAAGTGTTTTCAAGCCCGAGAGGATTTGCAGCAGTGCTGCCATGATTCTGGTACATCACGATCGCAAGCACGGAACAGACTATTTTGGGACGCTATATACCTACGTTGCCAATCGGTTTAATGCCGTTGCAACAGCGCGCGACCTATGCATTCAGAGGAGTACGCTCTTCTACAGGCTCAATAAAATCACCGGTATGACAGGCTTTGACCTAGACGCGACATGCGGTGACGACATGGCCTATCTAGCCATGTCGTTGATGATTCTTGAAAAGTGTCCACCAGATGTGCGGGAGCACTCTTGAGGCCGTGTTTGCCATCGCGCGAAACCTCCTCCTTGGGACATGCCAAGGGTCGTGAATATTGGTGCAGGCGCCTGTTGGTGCGATTGACTCTTGGAGTTGACTTCAATTGTGACCTGTACGTGACAGGTTCAAATGCCTATCTACTATCAAGCAACTTGGCAACCTATATATCAGGGCGCTACGTCGAGATTAAAGTACTTCCTCTCGTATTTTCAGAGTACCTTTCATTTTGCAATCTAACTGTATCAGATGATGCGTTGCAATTCGATATTGTCACTGGTGCAGATTGAAAAGTCTATACCGTTGATGCATTGCTGGATAGGTACATGTAGCTCGGAGGGACGCCTAGGCTAGCCAGTTTGGATATCACGCAATCTGACCACGAAGTTTATATGCGTAGCCTATACGATTCCGTTGTCGAGCGGGATGTTATTGCGCGCGAAGATGACACTTCGCGCAAAGCGCTCGGAAATCCTGCATTACTGCGAAAAATCTGTGAGTATCTTGCAGACAACACGGGCAATATCACCTCAAGCAACAATATCACCAACATGCTCACCAGCGCTGGCGAGAAGACTACCGATAAGATGGTGAGCAATTACGTCTCAGCTCTGGTCGATGCATTTCTGTATTATCCAGTCAGTCGGTTTGACATCAAGGGTAAGGATCTCTTGATGACAAAGCCGAAGTACTATTCTGTTGATACGGGAATTAGGAACTATCTGCTGGGTTATCGCCCGTTAGATATAGGACGAATCTTTGAGAACATCATCTTTTTTCAGCTGATCTTTAAAGGTTACCGTATCCATGTCGGTAAGCTTTACAACAAAGAAGTCGACTTCATTGCACTGCGTGATGGCCGGACAATCTACATCCAAGTTACTGATGAATTGTTTGGTGAGACTACGCGGGAACGCGAGCTGTCGCCACTTCGTTCTATTCGTGATGCGTACGAAAAATGTGTAATAGTAAGACAGGGTTCTTACCCTGCCGACATCGAAGGCATCAGAATACTACCAGCGAGAGATTTTCTTCTTGGAGGAATGTAAGTGCGGCAAATCAACGTTGTACTTATTGCCCGTTCTTCTAATAAACATTATCTCATACATTAAAATTTTGCCTAACTTTTGCCTAATCGTTTGGATTGATGTAACCTACGAACCTCAGGCCACAAGAATAAAGCTGCTTGCTGCTTTTGCTTGCAAGCCTGTTTATCGCTATACTTTAGAAAGTGCCAAGATGACATCCTCTGTGGGTTCATCAAAGGTGTATGCGTTTGTCGGATAGCAAAGTAAAATAAGTGTTGAACAACTAAACAGCTTTTCTTAGACGGGACGATATCCGTTCGAAACCGATAGGAGACAAACATGGACAAGATTTTGAAACGTACGAAAACAGGGCTTATCATTACGGGCATTGTCTTCACGCTGCTTGGTGTCGTCATGTTTATGCAGCCTGTCGTCACGCTGACGTTCATCGTGCTCATTGCAGGTTGGGTGCTTCTTGTCTTAGGCATCGTTACTCTTATTGATGGCTTTATACATCGTAAAGATGTAGGGTCATCTCCTGTGGTGGGCATTGGTGTTGGAGTTATCGAACTAATTATTGGCTTATGCATCGTTCTTTCTCCGGCGACGTTTGCCTGGTGCTTCTCCTTGATGCTGGGCGTTATCATCACTATTACGGGTATCGCGGATGTTGCCGAATCGTTCAATATGCGTAAGATGGGTTTTGGAAACTGGGGTGTCGCTCTGGTTATGGGTATCCTTACGGTCGTCCTAGGCTTACTCGCCGTCGTCGCACCGTTTGTTTTTGCGGGAGCCATGGTCATCATCGTAGGGATTTCTTTAGTGTTCGGGGGAGTGACCGAGATTATTGCAGGCGTTATGATGCCATCTTCGGATAAGTGACGCACGCACAAAAAGCTCTACTTACTATCAACACCATCATCGCTACATGCCTGAAAAGATCACGCAGGCTTTTGCTTACCAAGAGTACGGGAGCTGTTGTGCTTGTTTACCAGGCGGTAGGCATCTGTTGCTATTGTCAGAGATGATAACGCGCCTTTCGCGCTATGTAATTGTAATACGTAGTTCAAAGCGACACTCTCATAAATGAGACCGCACGCGTTATAGGTAAATCGTTTGGCGGTTTACGTTTGCATATGCAGCTCGCAAGCTATATTCTAATCATGCCAAGTAATTTGAATGGTTGAGTCGACACGCAGATAAGACAATGGAGGCGGTCATGAAAAAGACGGTAATCCATGAAAGTCATCAGCCGAAGATCGACATACGTCTGGAAGTTCAGAGAAATTTGGTTTCGCAGGCACAGGTTGTTGCTGATGCAAACAACTATTTGAAAAGTGAACGTGATCTCACTATTGATCTTTTGTCTCGTTGCAAAAACGAGAAAAGACTCCGAGAGTTTCTCTCTGTAGTATACGATGACATAAAAAATGACACCGAGTTGTCTAGCCGGCCTGCCTTAAGCTCCTTGCTTATGGATACCTGCAACGGGCTTGATCATTGGTTTGGCGAAAGCAACTATATATCAATCATAGATACTCTCATCTCTGAAGTTGATGATTTTATCGAAAGGTATTTTCCTGAGATTGAGCATCCCGATAAACCATATTGTTGGAGAAAACCACAGCTAAGCGTGATACACGCACGGCTTATGAGGCTTGAGCTGTACGTTGCCTTCGTGGAATTTATATGCTCAAGTAATCTTAAAGCATTAGTAGATATTCCTTCTGAAAAAAGAACGGCACTCGATTACACCTGTGCTACTCTTTCCCGGATGGAGACTGCTCTTTCAGAAATGGTTACTGGTTTAAACAGCTTTGACTCCAATCGTGAGGCAACAAATTTGGAGCTCAGCCTCATCTCTGCTCAGAATATACAGACAACGTCTCTCGTGAAGTTGGTAAAAGCCGTATTGGTAGTCTCATTTTTAACGTTCTTAGCAGCGGCAGCAGAATTGGCACTGATAGTTCTTCGATAAGTGAGAACGGGCCTATGCAGACTTGAGCGCGAAGAGTATTTGCGCAAGTGATTGTATAGGTGACCGCGCGACTGTATCAAGGCAATCATTTGGAATACCTAGTTGATATAGTGACTGCTCACTTGCTCAATGAGGACAATAAGTTCCTGCTTTTTATGGATATCAAGCTTGCGGTACAGGTGCTTCGTGTGCGATCGCACAGTGTTCAAAGACAGACAGAGCATGCTTGCCATCTGGGGTAACGTGTATCCTTTCGACAGAAAATAAGCCATCTCAGATTCGCGCTGTGTTAACCCGTATTGTTCGGAAAGATTTTCGATAATACGATTAGAAGAGTTATCAGAGAGCTCTCCCTCGCCGCTTTTTGTTTGATTCTTTTCTCGGACATGGACAACATCTTTCTTACTGATAAGCAAAACGGTAAGCACCATGAGAATGAAAGAAAGCACCACGGTGGTAATCACGGCCATGAGGTCGCCTCCGGTGAATCCTTGAGCAGGAAAGAATGTTGAAAGAAATGTCGAGACAATTGTCGGGGGAGAGAGAAATATAAGCACCGAAAGACCGAAGACGGTTATGCGAGGTAGTTTTTGGCAGTACGAAAGACTGCACACTTCGACCCAACAAAACAACATGAGGCACTCTTGCGTTGCTCTGAAGAAACTATTCGCAAATGAAGGCTGCGTTGTGGAAAATGCTGAATAGCATAGAAGCCCGCTGAATATCACCAACGCAAAAACCGGCCAAAGGCGTTGAGGATCATTGCGTTTCAGGACAAAAATCCAAACGCAGAACAATATAAAAATGGCAATAAAGATCAAGGGCCAATAAATACGGTATGCCGATGAAAATAGGGTCGTGGAAACAGGGACAAGTATTTTTGCGAGAATACTTATGAACGAGCAGATAAGAAGAAGAGCAAACATACCCCAGGGTAGTGTGGCTAACGTCTGTTTCGTAAACGGTTTGTCGCTTGTCACGGGCTCATTATTGTTTGAAATACTCAAATGAAGACAAACGTATGAGGCTATAGGGCCGGCGATTGCAAGAAAAATAATGACATTTATATTTACAACCAGCAAACCCCACGTTGCAAGACCATATATGGTAAAACCAAAAGTCAAACCAAACGCAGACTTTTTTGGGTCGATCGAGCAAAAATAGTAACCCCATGCCAGCAGGGTAATCGCGCTTGACGCGCTGCAGATGGCACCACCAATGAACATCAGCACCATCTCTGATGAACCGAAGAGAAAGGTACACACGCCGATGACAGTAATGGCGGTCGACACGCCTGCCGCGCGGAGTAACCGGCGCTCATCATAGAAAATATGGTGATCTATCACCAGAAGGAGTAGTATCGCAATGGCCTGCATGATGTGAGATAATAGGAAAAAGTCAGGAGCAGGATGACCAATTTCGCTCCTAAACATGGTCCACGCAGAAAGCCGATAACAGGCAAGACCAATTGCGGGAATAGACGAGTATCCGGCAAAAATTGCTAACGTTTTACTCTTTTTTCGGGTAGATTCAGTAAGTGGCATAGATGTCCTCTATCTATCATTCAGCGCCGCAATACCATTCAAATCTGTTTGAAAAATGGTAACTCACATCGCCTACATCAAACCACATTAATGATGTGAATTTAATACCCCCGCTACATTTCGCAACAAAAATGTGACTTCAAAGGTGCTTCTGAGAAGTAATCTCTAGTGTGGCATGCCAAAAACAGTTAAATCAAGAGGAAACAAGAAGGGAGATGATATGGAAGAGGAAAAACGTGGTCTAACGAGACGAAATTTTGTTAGTGCAGCCGTTCTGGGCGCGGGTTCTCTCGCTTCGGTGGGTTTGCTCTCTGCTTGCTCTCCGCAAACGAAGAGCGATTCGAGTACATCGAGCACGAGTTCGAGCACTCAGGCTTCAGTGACAGACCTGAACCCTCAGGAAGACTATACCAAGTTTACGACCGATTACGCGGCGCTATTTCAGCCTTTGAAGATTGGCTCGCTTACGCTTCGTAATCGCTTCGTAAAGAGTCCTGCCGGCTCCGATACCTGGGCACCCGTGAATGGCGTTCTCAACGATAATTATCTTGATTATTATGAGAATTTTGCTAAAGGTGGTTGTTCTTTGGTGTTTACTGAGGCGGCCATCGCTGCGTACCTTTCAATAAACCTGACTGCCCATAAGACAACGGGATGGTTAGGCGACGACATCACGAAAATTCCTGTATTAGTGGCTCCTGTTGTTGAACGCGTGCATAAGCACGGCGCATATATCG
The DNA here is from genome assembly GCA_963665595.2 of Coriobacteriales bacterium. GTDB lineage: Bacteria > Actinomycetota > Coriobacteriia > Coriobacteriales > CADBOM01. The sequence goes on from CAXXJK010000005.1 coordinate 265,827, forward strand.
GGTATCAGTTATCTGCTCCTTCGGTGTCAGATATAGGCAAGATAAGCGTTGACGATCTTGTGTGGATTCAAGACACTATGACAAACCTCGCCGTCCAGTACAAAAAGGGTGGCTACGACATGGTTGAGATTCATGCGTCGGCTACTCAGTTCCCCAACTACATAATGACAACGCGTTACAACACGCGCACTGATCAATATTCGGTAAAAACCGTTGAGAACAGAACGCGCTGGCTTTGCGAACTTATCCAGAAGATAAAAGCTGCTTGTGGTCAAGATTTTCCGATACAGATTTTGATGAACGCTGTTGAAGATAATGATGCGAGTATTGGCGATAATGATGGATATCTTACGGCTGCCGAGTGTATCGATAACGCGAAGGCTTTTGAGAAGGCGGGCGCAGATACCATCTATCTCCGTCTGTCGGTCCCTGGTCTTCATGTCAGTCAGTTTGCACCTGATCTTCAACATTCCGGTTACAAATGTAATGGAATTACTGGATACGGTTCGCGTTTTGACTACTCGCGTCACTTTAGCGGGATAATCAACGGACAATATTCTGGATGTGCAATGCTGCTTAAGGCTGCCGCCGAGTTTAAGAAAAACGTCAGCATTCCCGTTTCGTGTGCTGGCTACATGGATCCGCGTACTGCTCCTGACCTCATGAATAATGCGGTCGCAAATGGACAAGTCGACTACATGATGATAACTCGTCCTCTTACCGTTGACCCTGAGATGCCTAATAAGCTTCAGGCTGGAAAACGGGCAGAGGTCGCACCTTGTTGTCGGTGTATGCACTGTCACAACAAAGGGGGCCCAGAAGGATCGGGTCCTGAAAGATGTCGTGTTAATGCAACGACTCAGTATGCATATACCGATGTCATGCCGGAAGGCTACAACCTTATTCCTGCGACGAAAAAGAAGAAGGTCGTCGTTGTTGGTGGTGGACCTGCTGGCATGGAAGCGGCGCGTATTGCTGCTCAACGTGGGCATACCGTTACACTCTATGAGAAGAACGGTACTCTGGGCGGTCTGTTGAAGACAGCTCACGCATTCAAGGGCGATCACGAACGTCTCAATGATCTGATAGATTACTTAACCTATCAACAACAGGTCAATGGCGTGAAAGTGGTTACCGGGACTAAGGTTGATGCGGAAGTCATCAAAAAGGAAAGCCCCGATGCCGTTGTGATTGCTGTTGGCGGAAATCGTGAGAGCAAACTCTCTTCAAGCAGCACCACTAATGTTGTAAATGTCGATGGGCTTATGAGCGCAACCATTGGCAGCAAAGTGGTCATTTGCGGAGCGGGAGCCCAAGCGGTTGACACTGCTTTATTCTTGCTCGCTTCAGGGAAAAACGTCCAAATGGTTCATGGAAGCACAAAGGACAAGATCGATAAAGAGCAGTCCATGTGGGTACGCACCTATGTGAGGCCTCAACTGTATGCCAAGGGCGTTAAGGTCTGGAACTCTGCTACGGTTAAGGGGGTCGGCGAAGGTGGTCTGACCATTGTTACTCCAACCGGAACTGAGACGACTATCAAGTGTGACACGGTAGTTGAGTGTTACGACATGATCCCGAATCAGGATCTCTATAAGAGTGTTTCCGGCAACTATGAGACTTATATTGTCGGTGATTGCTCAGTACCTTCCAATATTGCTGATGCGATATTGAACGGAAATCTTGCGGCACGCAAGATATAGATCGAAGAGTTAAGCCTGACAGTTAGACATCCACCACGTGTTTAATTGTCAGGATAATTCACTGCAGCGGCACGAAACGGCATCCCGAGGGGTGCCGTTTCGTTAGTGCCAAAATCTTTCTCGTTATGTATCAGTATACATGCATATATTTTCGGCTCAGGGATACGTCATCAAGATGGATGGTTTGCACTATTGTGAGTCGGGGACTGTCTCATATGTCAATAGCTATAATAAGAAAGCTCAAAGTACCTATCGGCTCTGATATGATGCAGACGGAACCATCATCGGCCTTGAGGCTGACGGAAATCAGATGTTCTGGAAAGGCATCAACTAATTGAGCAAGACGACACGTTCTTTGGTCTAAAACAGTAAAAGAACTCGATAAGCTATGATGCGACTCATCGAGTTCTTTGGTTGCCGAGAATGTTATGGGCTATCTAGGTAGTTGCAAATCCGCTGATTCCGAAAGCGCCTGGTCCGCAGTGACTTGAGATCACGCCTCCCGTAGGGAGCCAATCGATGCCTTTGTAGCCGAGGCCCGCAGCAGTGCTTCCCACCTCATCTCGAACATCGTCACCAAGCTCTTCGGAGTATAGAAAGTGCATGGTAGCTTTGTCAGGACGATAGTTTTCAATATAATCATGTGTCAACTTACAACAAGCTTTTCTCATTGAACCGTGATACTTTTTAGTGGAAAGTAGCTTGCCATCTTTTACTTCAATCAAAGGTTTGATTTTAAGAAGAGCTGCTCCCATCTGTGCCATATTTGATACTCGCCCGCCTGCAACCAGATAGTCAAGAGTATCGGGGAGGAAGCAAAGACGCATTTTTTCGGCGCACTCTCGAGTGGCATCCTTGAGCTTTTGAATTGATGCATTGGGGTGTTCTTTGATGTAGCGCGCAATTTCAAGCACGACGGCACCTTGTCCAAAGGAAACCTCTTTGGTGTCGACATGAGTCACATAATCCATGTCGCTGCTCCCGATGAGCGCATTTTCATATGTTGCAGTGGTAACGGCTGAATAGCAGAGATGAAGAATCTTGCTATTCGGGTGCTCATCATGTAAGCGCTCAAAAAGCGACCGGTATTCACCGGGACTGACGGCACTGGTTTTGGGTAATTCCTTATGTCGGCGAAAATGCTCGAACATATGTCGTACAGGAAAGTCTCCATCATCGAGGTTTTTACCACCAAACGCAACATGCATGGGTAGAATATGGATGCCATGCGCGTGGGCGGTTTCAATGGGAATATCTGCACCGCTCTCGGCGACAATGATGGTTGTCTCCGCAGGTTCGGTGGCGGCTTTATCGCTGAATCGAGCCATGGGGTGTAGCTTTTTGATATCCACGAATATCGTCCCTTTCGTCTGCCCTCATTGAGAGGATCTTTGGCGATGCTACGGTGCCACTGCATTCACGTTCTCGAATTGCCAGACACTTTGATGCACAAGATCTCGGACACAGGATCATCTGGGCTCTGCTCGGCTCTGATATGTTCAGAGCGCTACGTGAGAATGGCTGATGGGGTTTCGCATGGTACATTCCTAATGATCAGCACGTTCTTGCCAGCAGATTCTTTGGAAGGTTACATGCTTCCAAGAGATTGATTCGCCACCTGACGGGATGATAATTACGGCGTTTATTTACGCTATTGATAATCAGGCGGTGCTGTGCGCGAACAGACATTGCGCGCAGATTATACATGATAGAGCTGGCGCTTGGCTGTGTTTTTCTCATGTGTATGAAGACAGAAACTGCTTCGAGTGCTTTTTATTTGCCAGAAAAATAGACGACACCAGACTAATAAGGGTCAGTGATAAGCAGAACATTTTGCAAAAGGGCTTGTTAAACAACCAATCACGGCAGCAAGAAGATGTACGAGTGTAGTTAGAACCTCATTTATCAGAGCGCAAACGTATTACAAGAGATGGTACGAAGCTACCTGAAGTTATTAAGGCGGAATTATCCCACATTCTCTACGCGGCTTATTCATTCAGGCAACACAAGGGGATGGCCTCAATATGAGGAATCAACGTAGATTCTTAAGAACTAGTTACTCACGGCATTGCGGGCGCTTGGAAGAGCCCAACCGCATTCAGGGCATATGGGGTGTTCGCGTGAAAGTTCCGTTTTGCACTTAGGACAATGAACGGTGACGACCTTCACATGTTTTTTGCATTTGCCGCAATTCATGCAGGGATAACACATCTGTTGCCTCTTTCCAATTATGAGAGACAGTATAACGTTTGAAGAAAGATTTGTCTTGAATACTTTGCATGTGCCATAGTTATGCCAACAAAGATATGTACCGAGGGTCTCAACGGCACTGTGACTCAACAAAATCAATAAGTTCTTGGTGCGTACGTACTCCGAGTTTTGCATAGATATGTCCCACGTGGGTCTTGACGGTGTTATATGAGACGACTAACTCTTCCTGTATAAAGACCCCGTTACGTCCGCGGGCCAGAAGCGAGAATATTTCGGTTTCACGGGGAGTCAAGCTATATTTTTTAGCCACTTCTTCTAGGACAGTATCGAATCGGGGAATACTTTCAGAAACAACTTGTACACGAGGACTTTCCTCTAATTCATCAATGGTGCTTCCAAAACTAAATTTTTTCAAGACGATGAGGGTGTACCCAATAAAACACAATACGATAAGGTTGTTTACTACTGTTGCGGCGATTTGATTACTGCTCAAAAGATGGTCGCTCAGGCGACCGAGAAAAGCTCCTGACACAATGCCGATGCAGGCAACGAAATTTCCCCATGCAAACAGTGAGACGGCACCGGCCTTGTTCCGTAGAGCAAGCGTGACAAGAACTACCCAGAACATAAGATTGAAGCATGAACTTCCCGCATCTAAAAGATTATTGACGATCATTCGACCGCTATTGCCTCCCAATGAAACGAATTCATACCCTGCTATAACCAGAAGCACCGCGACGGAAAAAAGAACATCGCTTTTTACCAGTCTCTTTTTTACCACCAGAAATATGCAAAATATTGAAAGAGGGATGATACCGGCAAATGTCGTTAAGGGTGTGTTGTCTATTTCGCCAAATGAAAGAGCATAACCAAACGAAATTCTGAAAAGTAATAGGCAGACAAACAACTGGTGATTGAAAGGAAGAAATGACAAGGGGTTTGTGATGGCTAGTTCAGCAGGGGCACTGCCTTCACGAGAGAAACGTATGATTTCGCCGGCTGACCGATAAGCGAGAAGGACAGAACCGATGGGCAACAAGGCAAAGAGCAGAAAGACCGCTATCCCACTGATGGGTTCTAAAAAAAGCCTGATTACATAGGAGATGGTGAGCGCAATTAAAATGCATATGCCGGCAGTCTTTGCACCTAATTGCATGAATGTGCAGCCCATCAAGATGAATATGGCGGCATAGGCAAACGCCACTGCAGAAACTCCGATAGTAGCGAGTACGGGCGACCCTTGCAAGCCAAATGTAATGATGAGATTTCCTATGACAAGAAGGATAAGAGTTCCGAATGAAAACAATTCCTCTCGCATCAAACGCGGCCGTTTGATGGCAATGAATGCGACAGTAAGAAGAGCAAGCGCTTCAGCGAGCGTGGCTATGTCTCGGGAAAGAGGTGCCACGGTGGCAGTGAGGGGAAATATCTTGTTGGTTAGGAGCCAATTCGACAGCGAATAGAAAATGAACACCGTTATGCAGAGTAAGATATGCCTTTTTTCGAAAGCTTCTCTGCGTAGATCACTCCAGGCGACCATATATCCCCAAATCCTCTTTGATAATCCTGACAATCTAGCACATTATCTGTGCTGCTTCATCGTAAACTCTGGGTGATATTACGTATATATCAGCGGCAAAAATGAATCGTAAACTGTGGGTGATGTATCCATTCTATTGTCAGTATATCGTCTCTAAAGCTGAGCGCGTGCTTAGCTTCTACAAGAAACTTCGTAAGAAGCAAAACAAGGAGAATCATATGGGAGAGACTATATCACGTCGTGGATTTCTCACCGGTGCAGGAATTATTGCTGCCGGTGTAGCTGCTGGCGGTCTTGCTGCTTGCTCACCGCAAACGGCAAAGACCGAGGCAGGCGGACAGGCGACTGCCGCAGTGTCATCAGTTCAGAATTGGTTGGGCACCGAACCTTCAATCGCTGAGAGTGCTATTACTGAGACTGTTCAAACCGACATACTTATCATAGGTGCAGGAACGGCCGGATTATTCGCCGCATGCTCCGCCGTTGAAAACGGCGCGCGGACGTTGGTAATCGAGAAAGAAGGCGGAAGCCCCGGGGTACGCGGAACTCTTGCGGCGCTTAATAGTCGCTTACAAATTGAAGAAGGCTGCGTGATTGACAAACTTGATATAGCTCGGGATTTGACGCATTATGCGGCGTCTCACTGCGACCCGCGCTTGTATCAACTCTGGGCAGAAGAGAGCGCGGAGACCGTTAACTGGTATGAAAAGCGTCTGGCCGAAAAAGGCGCCACGCTCATGCACGACAGTGATGCCGATACTCCTCATACCAACTATCAGCACTGGGCTACCGGCCACACGCCGTCCTTTATGCCAGAAGGTCTCACGGCTGGTAAGATATTACTATCGTACGCTCAGGAAAAGGGCGCAGAGTTTCGTTACAACACTCCCATGGTTAAGATCGAAAAGGAAAACGGACGCGTAACGGGTGTCATTGCCCAAAATGAAGAGACAAAAGCATACGTGCGCATCAAGGCATCTAAAGGTGTTCTTGTTTGTACCGGTGGATATGCGCGCAATAGCGAAATGCTTAATACGCTTCAGCCGTACAACACCATTCTCTTTTCCAACAGTTCTGCTATTCCCGGTACCGAAGGTGATGGTATTAAGGCTTGTATATGGGCTGGCGCTGATTTTGACGACGTGCATACCAGCATGTTGTTTGATCGAGGAGTTGTCAAGCCAGATGAAATATCAGGTCAATCGTCAGTAAATATGCTGTTTTGGATGGGCTCGCAACCGTGGCTTAAAGTAAACCTCAATAGCGAACGATTTGCTAATGAGTCGAGTCCCTATGACTTTATACTTCATGCATCTCGAACTCAACCAGGGCACACCTATTGTACGATCTGGGATTCAAACTATGTGAACTATATCTATCAGTTCAAAACTCAGGGTTGTTCGCGCATGTTCAATTTTGTAAACGGCGCGCCACCAAATGCGATGCCGCTTGCTGCCGCACAGGGCATGAATGCAAAGTTGCTTGAACAGGGCTATATACAACAAGCAAATACCATCGAGGAGCTTGCTCAAAAGCTCAATATTCCTGTCGACACATTCAAAAAGACTGTAGCAAGAAACAACGAGCTCTATAAGAAGGGCAAAGATGAGGATTTTGGGAAAGAAGCGTTCCGCCTTTCTCCAATCGATACTCCTCCCTATTTTGGGGTTCGTCAGACAGGTTCCATGCTCTGCACGCTTGACGGCATACGTATAGATCAAAATGTAAATGCAGTGGATACTGAGGGCAAACCCATATCTGGCTTGTATGTCTGCGGCAATGATAGCGGTGGATACTATGCTTATACCTATCCCGATGTATCAGCAGGCAATGCTGCGGGAAGAACTGCTACCTTCGCGCGACGTGCGGCGCGCATCGCGGCAAAATCATAGGTTCGCTTGTGTCAAGAGGCTCGCCAGAATAGGGGAGCCTCTTGACGGACATCGTTATGTTTGAGCATCTGGCACACATCGATAAAAAATAACCCCCCTCAAGATAATCCTTGAAGGGGGTTACTGTCTATGCGGTCTGGCGGAGAGTTAGGGATTCGAACCCTAGATGGGCTTATGGCCCATACTCACTTAGCAGGCGAGCACCTTCGGCCTCTCGGTCAACTCTCCGCAGGCTTGCTTGACGGCTAACCGTCCAAGCGGATATCAATTATCACCGATTTAGTGGTCTAAAAAAGCGACACTGCCTAAAATTAGGTGTGGCGCAGAAAATCTGCACATGCCGTGGTAGCGCGATAGGCGAATTGAAGTAAGCGATGTCAGAAAAGTGCTTCATCTTTCGTGCAAACAGCGCATTCAAGTCTTGATTCAGAATCAATCAGCACTTTTTGTTTCATCTTACGTAGATAGACGGTATAATTTCGAGCATTGTGTAAAAGATTTGTGCGAGCATCGCTGTCAGGGGATACTGCAGGATGCTTCGCGATATTCGTGGAAAGGAATATAGTGGAGGGTATAGCAAACGCGGTCAGCGTGGTCGACTCATTTGTTTGGGGTTGGCCCATGATCATCTTATTACTCGGTACCCATATCTTTATGACGGTGCGTACCGGATTCATTCAGCGTAAGCTGTTCACGGGTATTAAGCTTTCTGTTGCTAAAGACCCTGAGGCAGAGGGGGATGTGAGCCAGTTTGCCGCTCTAACGACGGCGCTCGCGGCCACTATCGGTACGGGCAACATTGTCGGCGTTGCCACGGCACTTATCGCCGGAGGACCTGGCGCGTTGCTGTGGATGTGGCTTACGGGCGTTTTCGGTATTGCCACTAAATACTCTGAAACCTACATAGCTCTTAAATATCGCGTTAAAGATCACAACGGCAATATGCTTGGCGGCGCGATGTATGCGCTTGAGCGCGGATTCAAAAACAAAAAGCTTGGTAAGGCGCTGGGTATTCTCTTTGCGCTCTTTGCCGCTATTGCAGCTTTTGGTATTGGTGCTGCGGTTCAGGCGAACTCTCTTGCATCTGCTGTCATGGCTATCTCTGTTGACGGGACCTGGTTTACCACGAGTTTCAGTGTGTTCGGACTGTTCTCATCCTCATGGCTTCAGATCATCGTTGGTGTCATTGTGACATTTCTTGTCGGTATCGTTATTTTCGGCGGTATTCACTCTATATCGCGTGTGTGCGAGAAGCTGGTTCCGTTCATGTCGATTTTCTATATTATCGGATGTCTTATTATTATCATCATGAATGGACAGTTCTTCTTGGAGGCTCTCTCGACTATCTGCATCTGCGCCTTTACTCCGCAAGCCGCTTTTGGCGGTGCAGTGGGAACCGCCGTTCTGATCGCTCTTCAAAAGGGTTGTGCACGCGGTTTGTTCTCAAATGAATCGGGTCTCGGCTCGGCACCGCTTGTTGCTGCTGCCGCCACTACCCGTAATCCTGCTCGTCAAGCTCTTGTATCTATGACGGGTACGTTTTGGGACACCGTCATCATCTGTGCGCTCACGGGTCTTGCTCTCACCACCAGTATTCTGGGCAATCCTAGTATAGCGGCGACTCTTAATGCAGGTGGGTTTGTGAGTAATGCTGCGTCACTTACTACGACAGTTTTTGGTCAGCTTCCCGTTGCTGGCCCGCTCATTCTCTGTATCGGCCTCGTCTGCTTTACCTATTCAACTATGTTGGGCTGGTCTTACTACGGCAATCGCTGCATTGCCTATCTCCTCGGCAAGAAGGCCATTCTTCCCTATGAGATCATATTTGTTGCCGTTTGTTTCCTCGGTGCTATTGGCGTAAGCGGTTTTGTGTGGGATGTTTCTGATATAACTAACGCCCTTATGGCAGTGCCGAATATCATTGCAGTTTTGGTGCTTTCGGGAGTTATCGCGCACGAGACTCGACATTATGTCTATGACGGAAATCTCGATGAAAAGCAGGATGTCGAAATACCGGTCATGCAAAGCAAGTAGACTGATGCGTCCTTCTCGATGAAGAAGGCCATTTCAACGTAACAAAAAGAGCTCGGATATTTCGAGCTCTTTTTGTTTTAATGAACAATTCTGAACGTATTTTCAATAAATTGTGCAGGTTTAAACGACTAGTTAGCATTTTCCGATGGTTTTAGATCGATGAATTGCCGAGATGTTTCGGCGATTGCTATTCTTTACCGGTAAAAGAAGGGCAGGGGTTATGACTGAAGAACAAAAAACGCCGCAGGATACCGACGCGGCACATCCTGATACCGTTATATCAGAGGACCTCAAAGAAACCGAGTCTCAGGTGACAACTTCTGATACGAAATTAACGCGAGAAGACAAGATCAAATTCGCGGTATTTATCGGTGTCATAGTCGCTATGGCAATACTTGCTATTACGCTTATTCCACTTTTTAGTAGTTTAAATGGAGAGAGTCTTGAGGCGTTTGTTGAATCAGTGCAAGCGATGGGCATCTGGGGTTTCTTTGCCATACTCGCGTTGCAACTCATTCAGATCGTTATAGCGTTTATACCGGGTGAGTTTGTCCAAGTTGCCGCAGGGCTGCTCTACGGGCCTGTCTGGGGAAGCCTCATCATATTGTTGGGCTGCTTCGTTTCGACGGTTGCCATCTTTTATCTTGTGCAGATGTTGGGTGCACCTTTTGTGCATAAGGTGGTAAGCAAGAAGTACTTGGATAGGTTCAGCTTTCTGCATGAGAGTACCAAACTTAACCTCATAACGTTTGTTCTCTTTCTCATTCCGGGAATGCCTAAGGATGTCTTGACGTACATTGTGGCTCTTACCGATGTCAAACCAAGCCATTTCTTTATCATTACTACGGTTGCGCGCATTCCTGGCGTGGTTATCTCAACATGGGCGGGAGAGTCGATTCTTCGTGGGAACTGGATTCTCATAGCGGTTATCATAGGCATTGTGTTGGTACTCTGCGGACTAGTCTGGTTTTTCCGCGACAGGATTATTGATCAGATTGGTAAACGCTCTAAATAGAACACGAACCGCTATAATTAAAAAGCCCTGATTCTTTTTGAATCAGTCAGTTCATGAAATAATGCGGACAGATATCTTTCTGGTAGTATCGCCCGATACGCTATATCACATGGAGGTAAAGTATGTGCGGCATCGTAGGTTTTACGGGGTCGATGGATGCCAAGGATCTTCTTCTTAACGGGTTATTCAAACTCGAATATCGCGGTTATGATTCGGCCGGTATTGCACTGATCACCACAGAGCAGGACGTGCCTCATATCGATGTAGTGTGTAGGGTCGGCAAGGTCGTAGAACTTGCTCGGGCCGTTAAAGAAGCGGGTATTACCGGTACTTGTGGTATAGGGCACACCCGCTGGGCCACTCATGGGGCTCCGAGTGAGCGTAATGCACATCCTCATCTCTCTTGCGACGGTAGACTTGCCGTGGTGCACAACGGCATCATTGAAAACTATGCACATCTTCGTACCCTGCTCAAGGGAAAGGGTCATACGTTTGTCTCCGAGACAGACACAGAAGTCGTTGCTCACCTGATAGAAGAGCTCTACAACGGAGGTATTTTCGAGGGACACTCTTGTCGTTCGGGAGATATGTTCTGCGCGTTGCGCACGGCTACGAAACTCTTGCAGGGTGCATATAGTCTTGCGATCGTGCACGCTGATTATCCGTGCGATATCTTTGTTACTCGGCGTGATTCACCTATTGTTGTGGGGTCGTCAGTGCGTGGTGCGTTTGTTGCCTCTGATACACCTGCTATCATCGATCATACACGCGATGTGGTATATCTTGACGATAACAACATTGCGGTGTTGCACGCTAATGGGAGCATTGAATTTTATGACGGAGCAGGAGAAAAAATAGCTCCTGAACCTACTCATATTGAATGGGATGCACAGACTGCTGAACGCTCGGGCTTTCCTGATTTTATGCTTAAGGAGATCTACGAACAACCGCGTGTCGTTCGCGACACCTTGGTGGGGCGTATGGTTGACGGTTGTCTTTACTTTCGAGAATTTACCGATGATGGTGAACTTTTCCAACATCTTGAGCGCATCTGCATCATAGGTTGTGGCACGAGTTACCATGCTGGTCTCATCGGGAAGAACTTCATTGAGGAGTGGACGCGTATTCCTGTTGAGGTTGAGGTGGCTTCAGAGTTTCGCTACCGCAACCCCATAATCACTAAAAATACCTTGGTGATTGCAATCTCACAGTCTGGCGAAACAGCTGACACTCTTGCCGCCATTCGTCTTGCGCGCTCGCAGGGTGCGAAAGTCTATGCAATCACCAATGTTGTGGGGAGCAGGATAACGCGCGAGTCTGACAGCGTACTCTACATCAAGGCAAAGCTTGAGGTTTCCGTTGCGGCTACCAAGTCATTTCTGGCTCAGATCACACTTCTGGCGCTTATTGCGCTTTATATCGGCCAAGAACGGCACTTTCTCTCCCGTGACGAGGTGGCCGACTATTACGCTGAGATGGAACGTTTACCGGGGCAGATTGAAGAGATTCTCTCTGACCTCAGCGGGATCAAACGGGCGGCGCGCGCTTGTTCTCAGGCACATTCCGTTATGTTTATAGGGCGTGGAATGGGGGCTACTGCCTGTGCTGAAGGGGCGTTAAAGCTCAAGGAAATATCCTATTTGCACGCCGAGGCATATCCTGCCGGTGAACTCAAACATGGCCCCATAGCGTTACTTGATGAACATGTTCCTGTTGTTGCCATCGCAACAGAAAGCGCGACAAAGGGAAAGATTATAAGCAATGTCGAGGAGTGTGCGGCACGTGGTGCGCGCGTCATCATCGTTGCAACAAAAGGTGACAACGCCATGGGAAAGTATTCTGACTATGTTATCTATATTCCTTGGGTGAAGGATTGCTTTATGCCTATTACGGCAAGCGTACCTTTGCAACTTTTTGCCCGAGAGATAGCGTTGTTACGTGGATGCGATGTTGATCAGCCCCGTAATCTTGCAAAATCCGTGACGGTGGAGTGACCCATGGAAGAAGAACGTTGCGCCGCACGAGAAGGCTTGACTGGTGCCAATGCAGGCACGATTCCTGGTGATGTTGCAGGCCTTGGTGTAGATATAGTTGAAATAGATCGGATGCGGATTATCTGTACCCGCACGCCGCGGTTCAAGATCCGTCTCTTCTCCGAGCAGGAGCGGGCCTACTGCGAGGCTCGTCCTCGTCCTGAAGTACACTACGCGCTGTTTTTTGCAGCTAAAGAGGCAGTGCTTAAGGCGCTGGGAACAGGCTTCAGCGGTATGAAAGTAACGGATGTCGAAGTTGATCATGATCGCTTTGGCAGGCCAATTGTTTCATTGCACGGGCATGCAAGCGAGGTTGCTCAAGAACAGGGTATAGTAAACATATACCTGTCTCTTTCCTATACGCATACGGTAGGTGTCGCTTCTGCTGTTGCCGCTAAGGAGGAGCACAGACCCCATAAGCGAGAAAAGGTCGATCCAAAAGCTGAACTGGCGATCCAATTTCGTGAATTGCGCACGATGCTTGATGATATCGATGACAAACTGACACAGATCGAACAAGAGAAGGCTTCAGAGATTTCTCTTGGTGATGCGCTTGACGACGCTGCAAATCTTAACTGATGAGACTGAGGAGCAGGAAGTTATGACACACGGAGAAGATGAGTGAAATGGCCGAAGATTTCTGGACAAGAGCGGTGCGAGAAGTACAAGATGAAATCACAGAGCAGGTGCAGACCTCCATTCCCTGCGAACCGGTAAAGCTACGTGTGGACGAGGAACGCTGGGCGTGGCTTGAGATTGATCTCGGTGCCATCGAACATAATATTTCTGAAGTGAGGAAGCGTCTTGACCCGAAGACGCATCTGATGGCAGTGGTCAAGGCAAACGCGTATGGGCACGGAGCTATTCAGGTGGCGCGTACGGCTCTTAAGTGTGGCGCGAGCCATCTGGGGGTTGCGACCATACAAGAGGGCGTGGAACTGCGACAGGCGGGCATAGTAGACCCTATTCTAATTCTTGCTCAACCTCCCTATGCAGCAATTCCTGCATTGCTTGACTATGATCTTATGCCTGCTGTGCACGCGACGGAATTTGCTCTTGCGCTCGGTGAGCAGGCTGATGTCCGAGGGATTGTGGCTCGATATCATCTCAAGATCAACACGGGTATGAATCGTGTGGGAATTCAACCCGATGACGTTTTGGACTTCATGCGTATGACTGACTTTCATCGTGGTCTTGCTCTTGACGGAGTATTCACTCATTTTGCTACTGCTGATGAGAAGGAAGACTATGAGTTTTCCCTGCAACTAAAGCGTTTCATTGAGACCATCAATGCGATGCGTGCCTCTGGGTTTGCTACTGGTATTGTTCATTGCGCCAACTCAGCAGCAGCTGTTCGTTATCGGCAAACGCAGTTTGATATGGTTCGTTTAGGCATCATTATGTATGGTTTGCACCCCAGCAACACCACGAAGCGGTTTGTGGATCTGCAACCGGCTATGGCGGTACGGGGCCGAATTAACGCCCTCAACGAAGTACCAGTGGGGGAAGGCGTCAGCTATGGTCTGACGTATCGTTCGCCAGGAAATGTCATTATTGCAACGGTTCCTTTAGGGTATGCCGATGGCCTAGCACGCAATCTTTCAAATCAGATGAAGGTTCTCTATCAAGGACGTTTCCTTAATCAAGTGGGGACCATCTGTATGGATCAGTTCATGTTTGAAATAGACCGACGTCACTCACCTTTGGTAAAGACAAAGCCTCCTAAAATCGGTGACTTGGTGACCATTGTGGGACGTGATGGCGAAGAAGAACTTACCTTGGATGTCATGGCAGATCAGCTCGGCACGATCAATTATGAGCTCGCCTGTCATTTTGGGTTACGCTTGGCGCGTATTTTTGTAAACGGGCGGTGAAACTATGACAGGCCGCACTCTGAGAGATACCGAGATTGAGGCGCTCGGATGCCACCGCTGTCCGCTTTGTGAAACACGCACTACGGTAGTGTTTGGCGTGGGCAATCCTTTCGCTCGGGTTATGTTTATAGGGGAGGCTCCAGGCCGGCAAGAAGATCTGGGCGCTGAACCTTTTATCGGCGCTGCGGGCAAATATCTCAATGAGTTGCTTGCTCGTGCTGGTCTGAAACGCGAAGAGATATATATTGCAAATGTGCTCAAGTGTCGCCCTCCCGGTAATCGAGATCCTAAACCTGATGAAATTGAACTCTGCGCTTCGTTTTTGCGTGATCAGGTGCGGGCTATTCACCCAGACATTCTTGTAACGTTGGGTAATTTTTCCACGAGATTCATTCTTAAGACCGAGAAGGGTATTACCTCTTTGCGGGGGCAATTCTATCAGGCGGGCAGATTCCAAGTACTCCCCATTTTCCATCCTGCTGCTGCTATCTATGATCAATCGAAGCGCTCAATAATGGAACATGATTTTTCGCTATTGGGCGAATATCTGGAGCAAACGCGCCGAGAACATACGCCGTTAGAGGATATTGATCAGCCAGTAATATCAGACGACGAACTTGATTGATAGGATCTGATAATGCAGCAATCATGTGTGCCTGACGAATGTGCCGCCAGTCTTTTTTCCGCCAGTGTAAAGCTTACCATACACTATGGTAAGCTTCTCGCCTCTTGCCTTGAGCCGGGCGATGTCATCATTCTCTCGGGAGATCTGGGCGCGGGCAAAACTCACTTCGTGAAAGGTGTTGCCGAAGGTCTCGGAATTCTTGAGATGGTGACGAGCCCTACATTTAATATCGTCGTTGAGTATCAGGGGATGACGGGAGACGGTCTGCCGGTGACCCTGTATCATCTCGATCTCTATCGTCTCGATAATGCAGCAGAACTAGAAGATATCGATTATTACGGCATATTGGAATCCGATGGCATAAGCGTTATCGAGTGGGGCGACAAATTTTCTGAGTCGCTTGAAGCGGATCATCTTCATATCTATATTAAGCGTGACGCATCGGATAACCGGTTTCTGGATATTTTCAAGCCCGTTGGTTTGCGTGGAAAAAATCTCTCTGAGGCATGGTTGCATGCCATTACGTTAGATGAAGAGGTACATGATCTATGATTATCTTGGCGCTTGATACTGCTTCAGAAACAGTTGCAGTTGCTGTGGCGGAAATGCCGGAGATGATTCACCTGCCTGTCGACTATCCTAGTTTTCAGCAGTTTCTCATAGAATCGATTGCCGAGCCAGCACCTCGCTGTGCCAATACGCGATTGCTTACTATCATTGACGAGATGTTTTCCTCTCATGCGCTTATATCGTCAGATATAGGGGCTGTTGTATGTGGCCGTGGTCCGGGATCATTTACTGGCGTGCGCATCGGAGTGGCCACCGCTAAGGGTCTTGCCACGGGTCGCCATGTGCCGCTCTACGGTGTTTCAACTCTGGATGCCATTGCGTGGTCGGCGTGGGAGGCCGGGCTGCGCGGTACGATTGGGGTAGTTGCTGACGCATTACGCAAAGAGATATATCCTGTGCGTTTCTCGCTTTCCGCTTCTGGTCTGACGCGCCTTGAGGTAGATGCCGTTAGTAAGCCCGATATGGTTGCTGAGCGCTGGGCCCGTCAAGCGGCTGCTTCAGGGACACATATCACGCTTCTGGGGGATGGTCTGCATAAGTATCTCCATGAGTTTGAGAGCGCATTCGCCTCAGCTGACGCCATGCCGTATCTTTCATTTGCAACAGAGCAGTTTTGGGCACCTCAGGGTTCGGGACTCCTCCTTGCTCATTACGATCTTATTGCTCGTGGAAAACAGGGGAGTGGCGACCCCGGACTCCTGCTTCCGGTCTATACACGTCTTTCGGATGCTGAAGAAAATGAACGATTGCGTCTTTCGTCTACCGGTGAGGTGATGCAGGGCGTTCTCATCGACACGGTAGAAACTTCTCGTCAGGTTTTCTCCTATGAAACCAGTACCGTTGAAGATGTTTCAGTAACGGGGGTGGCAGAAAATCAAGCGGCTGGAGGCGTGCTCTACCGTCCGCTTTCTCGTAATGATTTGGTCCAAGTTACTGCTATAGAGCATGCGCTGTTTGGCCATTCAGCTTGGTCTGTGGGCATGTTTGAAGATGAACTGGGACGCAATGATCGCACCTGGTGGGTTGCCGTTTTAGATGGTGGTGTTGTTGGATATTGTGGCGGCTGGGTTATTGACGGTGTACTTAACATACTTCATCTCGCAACGGTTTCAGCGGTACGGCGTAAAGGGGTTGCGACGGCGCTCATGCAGCGTGTTTGCCACGACGGAATAGATTTGGGCGCGACGGGAATCACGTTGGAGGTTCGGGTATCTAACACCTCGGCCATCGAGTTATATGTTTCTCTCGGCATGGTTGAAGTTGGTCGTCGCAAGCAGTACTACACGCCCTTTCAGGAAGGGGGGTCCCGTGAAGACGGACTCATTCTTTCTGGCGATCTTGTTGTGGTCGAAAAGGCGGCCGCTGCGCGTATTCGCCGTGCTGTTGCAGACGGAAAACCATGGCTTGCAGGCATGGAACTTGAGCGGCGCGCAACGGTTACTGCTCACTCGGATGTCTGTACTTCCCGCCCGCTTATCTTGGCGATAGAGTCTTCATGCGATGAGACTGCGGCTGCGGTGATCGATGGACACGGCGATCTCGTGGCTGATGTTGTGGCGAGTCAGATAGA
Organism: Coriobacteriales bacterium; assembly: GCA_963665595.2. GTDB lineage: Bacteria > Actinomycetota > Coriobacteriia > Coriobacteriales > CADBOM01. The sequence goes on from CAXXJK010000005.1 coordinate 282,894, forward strand.
CTTTCATGCTCGTTTTGGAGGTGTAGTGCCTGAAATTGCTTCACGTAAGCACACAGAAGCAATTGTCGGAGTGATAGAAGAAACTATGAGCCGGGCAGGGCAGCAGATCGAGAATAGAGAGAGCGCTCTACCTTTGGGATACCGTCAACTTGATGCCATTGCAGTCACACAGGGCCCCGGGCTTATCGGCGCGCTTGTAGTAGGCGTTGCCTTTGCGAAAGGTCTTTCGTGGGTTACAGGCGTTCCTCTCATAGGTGTTAATCATCTCGAAGGCCATATCTACGCTAATCGTATTGCTAACCCCTCAATTGAACCACCTTTTGTCGTAGGGTTACTCTCAGGTGGGCATACGATGCTGGTGCATGTGAGGGATTGGCATAAGTATGAGGTTTTGGGCGAGACACTCGATGACGCAGTAGGCGAGGCTTTTGACAAGGTGTCTAAAGCGCTCGGACTCGGATATCCGGGAGGTCCGATCATTTCGCGCTATGCCGCTAAGGGAAACCCACAGGCTATCGCGTTTCCTCGCGCTATGCTGCACAGTGGTGACTATACCTTCAGTCTTTCAGGGCTTAAAACGGCGGTCATTACCTATATTCGACGAGAAAATGATGCGGGCAGAGCTCTGAACATACCCGATGTTGCTGCCTCATTTCAGCAAGCGGTCATTGACGTTCAGGTTGCAAAGGCACTGGCGGCATGCCAGGAAACAGGGTGTCGTGAATTTTGTTTGGGTGGTGGTGTTGCAGCTAACAAAGCATTGCGTGATGAGTGCGTACGGCGCATGGAGAACGTCGGTATTCACGTGACGCTGCCTCCTTTGGTAGCCTGCACGGACAATGCTTCGATGATTGCCCGCGTAGCCCTTGATACCTTCATGGCTGGTCCTGATGCAACAAAACGCGCTGATGGATTGGGCGGATTTCTTGGTCTTACCTCTGATGCGACGGCGCATTTTCCGCTCTAGGCAGGGGAGACATGCACCTACATTGTCTCAAGCTATGGCCGGCGCTTGAGATGGGAGTACTCTCGTCGAGGAAAATATTGTGGAACCTGATTGAACGCCCACGGCTTTGCGCCATGTATGACGTGGGTGTGTTAGAATAACATCCGCGTCCGCGAGGGCGTTCTTTTTCCCCGGGGATGTAGCTCAGCTGGGAGAGCACCACGTTCGCAACGTGGGGGCCGAGGGTTCGAGTCCCTTCATCTCCACCAAGGAATTTTGAGCAGAAAGTCTCTCGAGGCTTTCTGCTTCTCATATGGAGGAGAGAAATCAGATGATTGCGATCATTCCTGCAGCCGGACTCGGATCACGTTTTTTGCCCGCTACGAAGGCACAACCCAAAGAGATGTTGCTGGTGGTAGATAAGCCAGTGATTCAATATGTGGTCGAAGAGTCGCTTGCTGCGGGTGCCGACGAAGTTGTTATCGTTAACAGTCACGAAAAGGCTGCTATAGAGCAACATTTTTCGCCTGCGCCTAAGCTTGTTGAACAATTGCGTACTGCGGGGAAGGATTCCTACGCGGATGCCGTTGAGGCCGTGGGTGCTATGCCAGTCTCATATGTCTATCAGGATGAGCCTCTTGGGTTAGGCCATGCTATCTATCAAGCTCATGAGAAAGCGGGCGACGAGGCATTCTATGTGCTTCTGGGCGATACTATTGTGCCCGGCAATAACGTTCTTGATCGCATGCTCGAAGTTCATCGTCTGCATGATGGGGCAAGCGTTATAGCCGTTATCCCGGTGCCTGATGAAGATGTGTCTCGTTTTGGCGTAATTGACGGTGAAGATTTAGGCGACGGCGTATGGAGCATATCTCGCATGGTCGAAAAACCCACGCGCGAAGAGGCTCCCTCAAACTTGGCCATCTTTGGACGCTATCTTCTTTCACCTCGCGTGATGGAACTACTTGCAGAGATCAAACCGGGTAAAGGCGGAGAGATTCAGCTAACCGACGCAATGGACGCAGCGCTTTCTGAGGAACAGATGTATGCGGTCATCATCGACCCCGCGGATGGTTATGACACGGGTACCGTTGCTACATGGCTTGAGACAAACGTACGCCTCGCTCGTCTGAACCCTGATTATACTGAGCTGATCGAGATCGCCTCTCGCTAATTACTGTTGATTTTTGGTGTGCCGGCGCAGTTCAGGAGCCTGCATTTCTTCAAGAATGCGCGCCACCTCAGGAAGTGAGGTGAGCGCGCTTTTTTCTACTACCAGCAGAGCATCAGGAGTATCAATGATCATAAGGTCGTTGGTGCCAAGCGCAACTATCAGCCGGTTGCTCGCTTCGATGGTAGTGTTTTGCGCTTCTACGGCGATCGCCCGGCCGGTCACCCGATTACCCCGTCCGTCGGCTGCGGTCTCAAGGTCTTTGTCAGCTAGGGTACGAAGAGCTGTCAGCTGAAATGAGGCAGGGACGACAGCAATTCGTTCAGTGTTTTCAATAATGCACGCGGTAAATGAGACATCAGGAAGAGTTGCGACTACTTCGCGGGCCGCCTCACTTGTCCAATGTCGGCAGCCAAGAGCGGTAAGAAAGCTTGCCGTTTCTGCGATGCGTGTCGCTCCCTCGCACAGGGGAGAGACTGCACGCTCTTCAACTTCTCGAAACAATGCAAGTGCGGTGGTCGCTCGCACGAGATATATGTCGCTTGACCAGAGCGCGCCCATGTCTATCAGGCGCATTGCCTGTACGGGGCTCGGCGCTGAAATGAAGCTGCGCACAGTGCGTATGCCCGGATATCCTTTGATTTCCATGCCTATCTTGACATAGGAATGCGCGCTATGAACATCTGCTGGTGTCAGGGCTATCAGCGCAAGACGATCGATCTCTTCAGCGACTCGATACGCGCGTTGGATGGCCACATCTCTGCGATCGTCATTGGTAATCTGCTGATTTGCTGGTGTAACGAGCATGATACTTTCAGGATCATGAAGCTTGAGATGGACGGCCGCCAGTGCCAGAGAAAAGGCAGATCCGCGTCGGCCCGGTACGGTAAGGATGTCATACTCATCAAAATCAAGGAGCTCATATTCAATGATATGCTCCTCAAAGAGATCTTCAAAACCCTCTTGAATTACAAGAAGAATGGGCATACTGGTATAGGCGCGATAGCGCTCTATAGTTTCCGCGAGCAACGAAGGCTCTCCTGGCATGGTAATAAGCTCTTGCGGTTCTTCGATGCGCGAAAGCGGCCACAGGGTAAGGTCACTGGTCCCACAGAGAATTACGATATGCAGGTGGGCGAATGCTTCAGGCATAGGCTTCCTTCGCGGCGTGCTGTCTCAGATTACGCGCTTTATTGTAGCGTAGCGGCTTACCAGTTGCACTATATATGGTAAGTTGATGGTAAAAGAGCAGAAAGCGTTGAGTATATTCCATTCTACTAGAATCGCTTGTGTAGTTATTTTTGCATGGTATCCAGAGAATTCTTGAAAGATGTTCCTGTTACGTAAATAAGTGATTCGTATGTTATAGTTTTTCATGCATTAAATGGAAGACAATTTATCTGGAATCTTTTGCTGGGCGGATGAGCGTTCTCGCTTGAGTTCCTACCAGCTCGATCCAGTAAAACGCAAGGACGCTCTGTGGAAAGAATCAAGCGAAGAATTTCATGGTTTTGGCATACGAGCAGTTATGATTCTGTCTTCATAGCCCTCATGTTGATACTTATCATACTGTTTACGGGTGCTTTCATCTATGATCCTTTGGGGTCACAGCTGACGATATTCTTTGATAAAACTCAAGATTTCTTTGCTGACTATTTCAATGTTGCAAAGATGTCGGCCGACCGAAATCCCTACTGGTTCGATCAGTCTGATCCTACTCCTTGGGAACATGGATACCCGCCGTTATGCTACCTGATATTCTATGCTCTTGCACGATTTGCAGATTATTCAAATCTCAGCGCGTTTCAGGCTGGTTTTACCACGCTGGGCCTTGCCACTGCTTTTTTGTTTATGTTCTCAGTCACACTCTTTTTCTTTGCTCTTTTGCGACAGGCATATCGCCGACAAGGCGTGCAGGCATTCCTGCTTCCTCTGACGCTATTTACATCATCGATTTTTATTTTTTCGTTCGAGCGTGGAAACATTATTATGCTCGCTGCAGCTTGCCTGACATTTTTTATCATCGGATACCGTAGCGAGAATAGATGGGTATCCGAACTTGCTCTCGTTGCGCTTGCGGTTTCAACAGCGCTTAAGGGCTATCCCGCGATACTTGGTCTTTTGCTCTTGTTTGACCGGCGTTATAAGGAGGCGGCTCGCGCTGCGCTCTACGCGGTCATACTGATAATCATGCCGTTTCTTTTCTTTCAGGGTGGATTTGCCAATATCCCTATTTGGTTGCACAACATCTCGCTTAATTCTACGGTATATGGCCAGGAGGTTCCGGCGTTTGGTTTGGGCATTTTTGCTAATTTAAGCGATTCATTTGGAGATCAAAGTTCTTTTCAGGCATCGTTGAATGCGCTCAATATGCTCAATAAGATCGTCTGCGTGATCGCTTTGATCGCATCCGGCTTTCAAACTTCTCGATGGAAACAGGTCATGTTGCTTCTGTGCGTGCTGGTGTGTATTCAGACTAATAGCGCGCGCTATCTCGGGCTTTACCTGTTTATCGGTATCATACTGTTTTTTAATGACAAAACGCATGGGCGGTTTGATTGGCTCTATCTCTTCCTGTTTGTTGCTATTCTCAATCCGTTTCAGATTGTCTTGCCCTCGGGAGGTAATCTTACGGTTGATTTAATGGGTGCGGCCACAGATGCCGTCCTTATTCTGTTGACAGCACACTCAGTTAGTTCTGCTGTTCGCTATTTAAAAGCAAAAAGAATACCTATCGGAGTGGAGCATTGATATATGGGAATTAGCGTCGCGCTTCTCGCTTATAAAGAAGAGGCAAATTTACGTGTACTGCTGCCTCGTATCATCACCCAGCTTGATGCGATCGGTGAAACATATGAGATACTTGTTGTCGATGCCGCCTCGCCTCTCGATAATACCGCTGAGGTATGTAAAGAGTTTGGAGCCCTGTACTTCAATCAGGAAGAGCCCTTTTTTGCGGGTGCATTCAGGACAGCAATAGCGCATGCTTCCTACGAAAAGTTTCTGATTCTTGATGCGGATTGCTCCCATGATCCTCGTGCTATTCCGGCTATTAATCGTACCTTTGACGAGACTAAAGCAGATTTGGTAATCGGTTCTCGATATGTCGAAGGGGGCGTATCGAATGACTCTAAATCTTCGTTTATGATGTCGAAACTGCTGAATGGCATGTTCCGTCGTGCTCTGAAGGTTCAAGCAAGCGATCTATCTACTGACTATCGTATGTATCGCAGCGCAGATCTTAAAAAACTTACGCTTGTCTGTGAGCGCTACGATGTGCTCCAAGAAGTTATCCTAAAACTCAAAATTGCAAATGGCGGTAGCATTCACATAGAAGAAGTTCCTATTGAGTTTCAAAAACGCGCCTATGGCCAATCAAAGCGGCAGCTATTTGTTTTCATCATGCACTACATTCGTACCATCATCAGTTTGACCTGTCAGCGAAGACTCTATGAGAAGGATCCGCAAAACATAGGCAGCAAGAATGATGAGCGTGCCGAACTCTTTACCAATATCATTCTCTATGTGGGTATTGGTTGCGTGGGGGCTGTTTTTGATTATCTCTTTTTCTGTCTTGCTCAAGCACTTCTCCATATTCCCGAGGCGAGTAATGTGGTGGGCGCACTATTTGGCTTCTTCTTCACGTTCTATTTCAATACCTTCTTTAACTTTGTCAGCCGCGGCCATTATTTTGCGAAGTTTTTATCGTATGCGGCTGTCTGTCTCATAGGAACATTTGTGTCGACGGGCATGGTCTACGTATTCAAGGAATATCTGAACATCTATATTCTTCAAATATACTGTATTGCGGTTGCTGCACTTGTTCAGTTTGTTTTGAACAAAGCTATCACCTATCGCATATTCGGTAATGAGGGGCCTCGCCATATGATTGCTCGTTGAGAATGGGGCATAGCGAGGCGCAAACCGGCATCGAGGAATAATCCCACAAGGAAATAAAAAAGCCTGAGAAAAGCCTCAGGCTTGTAGTAAGTGGTATCCCCAGCGGGATTCGAACCCGCGATCTTCGCCGTGAAGGGGCGATGTCCTAAACCGCTAGACGATGGGGACATGTAAATGGTGGTCGGAGACGGACTTGAACCGCCGGCACGAGGATTTTCAGTCCTCTGCTCTACCAACTGAGCTACCCGACCACTTCGCGCTGTTCCCAGCAGCGAATAAGCATGATAGCACGCGTCAAAAACCACATACACAAGAACGACAAAAATGATGTGAGTTCTGAAAAGTTCTCCATAACTTATGTACGAGGCGATACGTTGAGCCTCCGTTTACCGCAAAATCGACTTGCTCAATATAGCTAGAACGGGTAAACTAGCCAACACGTTGCTGGGGATGTGCATGTGCATCTGCGGGCGCAAGGTGTCTTTTCACATGTAGACAGAAACTGGAGAGAAAACCATGTTTCTCAAAATTCTGATCGTTGTGGTCTTCTTTCTCGTGACCCTTGCGATCGGCATCTATTGTCGCCGTCATGCCCATGATGTCGGTGACTTCGTTTTAGGCGGCCGTCAAGTTGGCCCATGGCTCTCAGCCTTTGCATATGGAACCACTTACTTTTCCGCGGTTGTATTTGTTGGCTATGCGGGCCAGTTTGGCTGGAAGTACGGTATGGCTGCTACGTGGATTGGCTTGGGCAATGCCATCATCGGTTCATTGCTCGCGTGGTATATACTGGGTCCACGCACGCGAGCAATCTCGCAGAAGATGAAGGCTATGACCATGCCGGAGTTCTTCAGGAGTCGCTATCATTCCCGTACGTTGGGCACGGCAAGCGCCTTGATAGTGTTCATCTTCCTCATTCCCTATACTGCATCGGTGTATTCGGGGCTTTCTCGTCTGTTTGATATGGCGTTTGGCGTGCCCTATATTTGGTGCATCATAGGTATGGCGGTGCTTACCTGTATCTATGTGGTGCTGGGTGGTTACATGGCCACGGTGCTCAATGATTTCATTCAAGGCATTATCATGCTCGTGGGTATCGCCGCGGTTGTTATTGCGGTCATTAATGGGTTTGGGGGATTCACTGAGGCGATGGTCTCTCTTTCACAAGTCCCGGCAGATCCGAATGTCATACCACTGAGTGGTGCCTACACTTCAATTATCGGACCGGATCCGCTGGATTTGCTCGGCGTGCTCATTCTGACATCGATCGGTACTTGGGGTTTGCCACAGATGGTTACCAAGTTCTATGCCATAAAAAAGGGACCTGCGATTAAACGCGGAGCGATTATATCAACCATCTTTGCGCTCATAGTTTCAGGAGGCTGCTATTTCCTTGGGGGATTCGGGCGTCTGCTCGGTACGAATGTGACCACTACGGCCAGTGGAAGCGTCGTATATGATTCAATCATACCGACGCTCATTTCAGGACTTCCTGACGTTCTCGTTGGTATAGTCGTCGTGCTGGTTCTTTCGGCTTCGATGTCCACGCTCGCTTCTCTTGTTATGACTTCTTCGACAACCATCACTCTTGATGTTATCAAGGAACATTTTTCGCCGGACATGAAAGAGAAGAATCAGATTACTTGGATCCGTGTTTTGCTTGTCCTGTTTGTTTTGTTGTCAGCGATCATCGCTGCCATTCAGTATACGAGTTCAATTACATTCATTGCCCAGCTTATGAGCATTTCTTGGGGTGCACTCGCCGGATCGTTTTTGGGCCCGTTTGTATGGGGGCTCTATTCGAAAAGGATTACTCCTGCTAGTGTATGGGCATCATTTATCTTTGCAATTGTCCTTGTGGTGGGCAACATGGTGTTGGGTTGGTGCGGCATCACGTTCATTGCGAGCCCCATTGTCGCGGGAGCCTTCGCGATGGTTGCCTCGCTTATCATCGTGCCGGTAGTTTCTCTTTTTACACCGCAGATGGACAAGGCCTATGTTGATGATCTGTTCGGTGCCTACAAGAATATGCATAGCGTTGATGATGATGTCGAAGAACTAGAGGGTCACGTCGCTGAGGAAATCGTATAATTGTGGTTAGACAGGTAATCTGATCACGATAGGAGAGTTCCTATGGCTGGCACAGATCGAGAAGATGATATCCGCAAACTTGGCTTTGGATTGATGCGACTGCCTCAGACTGGCGAAGGAAATGCGTGCGAGATAGACATTGACGAGCTTGAGAAGATGGTGGATACGTTTCTCGAGGCGGGTTTTACCTATTTTGATACTGCGCCGGTATATCAGGGCGGTGCATCGGAATCTGCTATCAAGACGGCGCTTATAGACCGTTACACGCGCGAGAGTTTTCAATTTGCCACGAAACTCTCCGCGTGGGCGGTGCGCTCTGCTGAAGAAGCGCGTGCTATGTTTGAGTCGTCTCTTGCTCGTACGGGGGCAGGGTATTTCGACTTTTTCTTACTTCACAATATGGGAGAAGGACGCACAAAGAAATTTGAGGATTTTGGCGTTTGGGAGTTTCTGGCAGAGAAGAAAGCCGAGCAACTCATACGACACCTGGGATTTTCTTGGCACGATAAGGCGGCAGAGCTTGAAAGAGTGATCAAGGCGCATGCAGATCAGATCGAATTCGTCCAACTCCAGATCAATTGGGCAGATTGGGAGAATCCGGTTATCGAGAGTCGCAAATGTTATGAAGTTGCGCGTGCCTATAATCTTCCTATCGTGGTTATGGAGCCCATAAAAGGAGGAAGTCTTATGCACCTTCCTCCGGAAGTGACCGCATCGCTTTCTGCTTGTCACCCGGAATGGTCGGTTGCGACGTGGTCGCTTCGTTTTGCTGCTTCTTTGCCAGGCATTATCACAGTGCTTTCTGGCATGTCTGATCTTGAACAGATGTCTTCTAATATTTCAGGTATGGTGAATTTTGAGCCGCTCACTGATACCGAGCTCAGCGCGATCAAAATTGCTCAACAAGAACTTGATCGCATACCTATTATTGCCTGTACTGATTGTCGCTATTGTCTTAAAGGATGTCCTCAAGACATTGCCATTCCTCAGGTTCTTGCATCGCTTAATATTTTGAAATTGTATGGTGATGATCACCGCGCTCGCGAAAATTATAATTGGAATGCCGGTGGACACGAGGCATCGCGCTGTATCGCATGCGGCGCGTGTGAAGATGTGTGCCCGCAGCACATCGAAATCATAACCTATCTGAAGGAAGCAGCGCAAAGGTTTGAGAATTAGCAAACTTTATCGCTACATGTCTACACGCAAAGCATTAAATGATAAAATAAGGCTTTGTTTGCAGGATACGAGTGGGTGGTACCTCTCAGGAGTAGTGATACATGAAATGTGTTCTCTTGTCGGGCGGTGGCGGTCTGCGCCTCTGGCCCTTATCACGGAAGTATTACCCGAAACAGTTTCTGACTTTCGACGGCCAGAGTTCGATGTTCTCAAAATCTATAGAACGAAACAGAACTCTATTCTCTGAGTTTACCGTCATTACCAACGAAGCCTATCGTTATCTGACCGCTACTGAGCTTGAACGAGCGGGTATAGACGACTGTCAGGTTATTCTCGAGTCCCTCGCGCGCAATACCGCTCCCGCTATTGCTGTTGCAGCGCTGCTTTCAGACCCCGAAGAGACTATTTTTGTAGCTCCTACAGATGCAGTGATCGAGAATATGGATGCGTATCGAGAGGCAATTCAAGAAGCTCAGGTACTTGCTCGTCAGGGTTTTATCGTTACTTTTGGCATACGGCCGTTGTCCCCTCATACGGGGTACGGATACATACATCATTGTGGTAACGACGTAGTCGAATTTCGTGAAAAGCCGGATCTTGAAAAAGCCACTTGTTATCTTGAAGCAGGGGATTATCTGTGGAACAGTGGCATGTTTATGTTCAAGGCTTCGGTATTGCTCGACGAGTTAGCGCTTTGCCGCCGCGATATCTTTGATGCATGCGTTGATCTGGTTGCTCAGACTGATACATGCGCGAATCCCATCAAGCTACCTGAAACCTCTATGGCGGCTATACCTGCGGAGAGTATTGATTATGCGGTTATCGAGAAGTCTCGCAAAATCAAGGTAGTGCCTGCTCATTTTTATTGGAATGACATGGGCGGCCTTGAGGCTTTCAGCGATGTGGCAGTGGCAGATGACGCGGGTAACAAGATCGTTGGGCCCAACACCATCATTGATGGCTGCTCAAACACCCGTGTGGTCAATGATGCCGAAAACGTTCTCGTTGTTGTAAATGATGTACAAGACGTGATCGTCACTAACACCAATAATGCTGTTTATGTAACGAAGCGAGGCTCTTCAGAGAAGATCAAACAAATCATAGACGCTCGCAACGATGAATATGGGCGCTTTTTCGATGAAAATGTGAGAACGTATCGTCCTTGGGGCTTCTATGAGGTTCTGATTAATGCACCGCATTATAAAGTGAAACTGATAACCGTCTTTCCGGGTAAACGCATATCGTTGCAGCGTCATTTTCATCGAAGCGAGCATTGGACCATCGCTTCAGGCGTGGCCACCATCACGCTGGGCACTGAAACAGCAGAGTACGAGAGTAATCAAAGCGCGTATATACCCATAGGGGTCTTGCACCGCTTGGCAAACAATACCAAGGATCCTCTCGAGATTATCGAGGTGTCCTTGGGGCAGATTCTTTCAGAAAGCGATATCGAACGCCTCGAAGACGATTTCGAACGCTAGTGGTAATCCCCATCAGCGTACGCCGATGGGGATATATCAGATACCAATCAGCGTATTCACCGCTTCTCGCAGCTGAGTGCAGAGTTCATCTGCTGCTTGAACGCTGGGAGCATTTACCGATAGATAGGCTTTCACCTTTGGTTCGGTTCCGCTGGGTCGAACCAACACTTTATTGCCGCCCTTGAGTCTGAATTCCAATACATCAGCTTCAGGTAGGCCCTTGATGCCTGTGCGATAGTCGATAACAGAATCAACATGGAGACCGCCAATATCCCGAGGCAGATGTTCGCGCAAGTTTTGCATCATCTTTGTCATGGCGCGCACGCCAGCAGCGCCCTCAAAGGAGAAATTGAGCAGCTCATTACGATAAAAACCAAACCTGCCATAGAGATCTTCTATTGCATCTATAAGACTTTTGTTTTGGCTTCGATAATAGCGTGCCATCTGGCAGATGAGCATAGAGGCATTGACGGCATCCTTATCGCGTACATGAGTACCCGAAAGATACCCATAGCTTTCTTCAAAACCAAAGATAAAGCGCCGTGCTTGCCCTTCTTGCTCTAAAAGCCCGATCTGCTCACCGATGTATTTGAAACCTGTCAAGGTGCGCCGCACTTCGACACCATAGCTATCTGCAATGGGATCAATCATGTCAGATGAGACGATTGTCGTTATTACAATGGATGCCGCAGGCATCGTGTTTGTCACGGAGCGTTGACGACAGATATAGTCAAAGAGCAGTATGCCTACTTCATTTCCTGTCAGCAGTCTATAGCATCCTTCATGGTTGACGGCAATGCCAACACGGTCGGCATCAGGATCAGTAGCAAGTAGAATGTCGGCATCAACTGTTTCGCAGAGTTCGATGCCTTTCTGCAGAGTTTCGCGGATTTCAGGATTTGGGAAGGGGCAGGTGGGAAACATCCCATCAGGATCCTTTTGTTCTGCAACAAGATGTACGTCTGCGATACCTATACGGTCAAGAATCCTCGTCACGCATTCTAACCCGGTACCGTTCAGGGGAGTATAGACAACACGTAAAGGGGTTTCAGAATCCCCTGCACCAACGCTCTGGTCGAAGACGGCTTCAATAAATGCATCGAGCACTTCTTCGGATATGAAACAGGCTTCGTGAGTTTTAAGAGCGCTATCAAATGACTTTTGCCGTATACCCTCAAATGCGTCAACTGCATTAATGGCCGATTGAATATCTTGGGCCATCTGAGTAGTAATCTGGCAACCATCGCTACCATAGACTTTATATCCGTTGTAGTGCGCAGGGTTATGGCTGGCGGTAATGCAGATACCTGCGTCACAGGTAAGATAGCGTACGGCAAAGCTCAACGCGGGTGTGGGCTCAAGTCGCGGATATAGGTATGCTTTGATACTGTTTGCGGCAAGTACGCCTACTACCACTTCAGAAAACAGATCTGAGTTGATTCTCGAGTCATATGCGATGGCAACGCTGCGCTGCTCATTACCGGGCAGGCTGTTCAGATAGTTCGCAAGACCTTGAGTCGCTTGGGCGACGGTTACCCGGTTCATGCGATTAGAGCCAACCCCCAGTTCGCCTCGTAGTCCACCGGTTCCAAACTCAAGCTCTCTGAAAAAGGCGTCCTCAAGTGTTTGATCATCACGGGCGATAAGCTCGTCGAGTTGAATTCTCAACCCCTCATCAGTCAGCTTTTCTTGCCAACAGGCGATTCGCTCTGCGGTATTCATATCATCTCACTTTCGATTGTCTTATCTAGTGCTCTGTGGTGACGAGGGTTTCTCGGACGTTCTCACGCCAATAGTCGAGGGTTTCGCGGATGGTCGATGCCAGCGTATACTGACGAGTCCATCCGGTCGCACTGACAAGTTTTGAGATGTCAGCTTCAATGAGAGGGACATCTACGGGGCGAAAACGTTCTGCGTCGATTCTCACCGTTATAGGGCACCGTGCCTGATCAAGAATCATGTGAAGAAGTTCTTCGATGCTGATAGCATTGCCACTCCCTACATTGTAGAGTTCTCCCGCAGTGCCCTTTTCGAGCAGAAGCGCGTAAGCGCGCACTACATCGCGTACATCAGTGAAGTCACGACGCGAGGCAAGATTACCCACGTAGATAACAGGTTCGCGTAGTCCCTGTTCGATCAGAGCGACCTGTCGGCAAAAATCAGCGACAACAAATTGTTCGGTTTGATGTGGACCGACATGATTGAATGCTCGCACCATGACGATATCCATTTCGTATGCAGCGGCATAGATCGCCCCAAACATATTCTGACAGACCTTGGTTGCCGCGTAGATATTTCCAGGATGGGGGGATTGTTCTTCAGTAAGAGGGTTCTCGTCTTCTTTTACTGCGCCATATTCCTCACCAGAACCAACGAGTAGCAGGCGTGGAAAACGCTGTGTGGCCCGTATCGCCTCCAACAGATTAACCGTACCTGCTATGTTTACTTCCACGGTAAGAGTGGGCTGTTCCCAAGAACGGGCAACTGAACTCTGGGCTGCTAAATGCACAATATAATCAGGGCGTGTTGCTTCAAGTACCGATATCATCTGTGCGGGATTAAGCAGGTCGAGTTCATAGTATTCGATATCAGGATATGCGTGAAGCAGCCGCCCATTATGCGTGGCTGCTACATCGTATATACCGCAAGACTGGAGATGAGAGATAAGGTGGCCACCAACAAAGCCGCCTCCGCCTATCAGTAGAACACGCTTCATCTACTCTGCCTTCAGGAGTGCGAGGTCGTTTTCTACCATGCGTCCTACCAATTGCGCAAAGGATACGTCTCGCTCCCATCCAAGATTCTTCTCAGCTTTTGAAGGGTCTCCAATAAGGATGTCAACCTCAGCAGGACGGAAGAATTGAGGGTTAACTTTGACCACTACGTTGCCGGTGGCGCGGTCAATACCCACTTCGTCGACATCACTTCCGTGCCACTGGACATCTATACCCACTGCGCGGAAGGCCGTTTCGGCAAACTCTCTTACTGTACGAGTTTCGTTCGTCGCGATGACATAGTCATCAGGGGTATCCTGCTGCAGCATCAACCACATAGCGCGCACGTAATCTTGCGAGTGGCCCCAGTCTCGTTTTGAGTCGAGATTTCCCAGCTCTACATGTGACTGTAGTCCTTGCTTTATGCGTGCTGCTGCCATAGTTATCTTGCGTGTGACAAATTCTTCGCCACGTCGCTCAGATTCGTGATTGAAGAGAATGCCTGAACAAGCATAGAGGTTGTAACTCTCACGGTAATTCTTGGTGATCCAGTGACCGTAAAGTTTTGCGACTCCGTAGGGACTGCGCGGGTAAAATGGAGTCGTCTCGGACTGAGGGATGGCCTGAACAAGACCAAACATTTCACTGGTTGACGCTTGATAGAAACGAGCATCGGGCTTGACCGTACGAATTGCTTCAAGAAGATTGAGAACACCGATTGCGTCAATATCAGCGGTGGCAATCGGTTGTTCCCAACTGGTTGCCACAAATGATTGGGCTGCGAGGTTATACACTTCATCAGCTTGCGAGACTTGCAGCGCATGTATCAGCGAGACAATGTCGGTCATATCAGCATAGATAAAATGAAGCTGGTCTTTAATATGCGCCACATTGCCGTAGTCGACAACACTCTTGCGTCGCATGATGCCATATACCTCGTAGTTTTCATGCAAGAGTAATTCAGCGAGGTAAGAACCGTCTTGTCCGGTTATGCCGGTGATAAGTGCATGCTTTGTCATGGTGACATCCTCCTTATGAACCTGTCCGTGATTCTACAATATATTGAATGACATAGCAGACGAAATGGGATATGAACATAAAACAGTACCGATTGGGCCTTTTATTCTTCAATCATCTGTAACGTGCTCTGAAGGTTGTGCGCATCTTACCATTCTTGTAGGATGCTCTTGTCGCGAGTGCGTTACCATGGCATCATCTCAAGATCTCGTTCGACGGACAGGAGACACTATGGCTATCAACCATTTCATCGATACACGCGGTAATGTAACAGATGACCCTACGTTTACTCAGGTAATCATCAAAGGGCTTGCGCCAGGCGGAGGCTTGTTTGTTCCGCAGGAAATTCCCTCGATCTCTCTAGACGAACTTACCTTGATTGCTCACATGTCTTATGCGGAGCGCGCGGCACATCTGTTCACGAAGTTTGGCATTGATCTGACTGATGAGCAGATTCATGATCTTTGCTCTTTGGCGTATGGTTCGAATTTCAACGATCCCGCTATTGCTCCTCTTAACAAAGTTGCTGATCAACGGTATGTTCTTGAACTTTGGCATGGTCCTACTTCAGCATTCAAGGACATGGCCCTCCAATGTCTGCCCGTGTTCTTTTCCGCGGCAATCGACGAAAGGCGTACGCACGGTGAGGCACTTGAAGATTTCATGATACTGGTGGCGACATCGGGCGACACCGGTAAAGCTGCGCTTGAGGGGTTCAAGGATCGAGCGCATACCTCCGTAACAGTTTTCTACCCAAAGGGAGGCGTTTCGGATATCCAATACAAACAGATGGTTACCCAGCAGGGTTCCAACGTCAATGTTGTGGGCGTATTGGGAAATTTCGATGATTGTCAATCAGGCGTTAAGAGCGTTTTCAACGACGAGAAATTCAATGCGGAATTGTTAGAAGAATATCAAGTCAAACTTTCTAGTGCAAATTCGATCAACTGGGGTCGCTTACTTCCACAGATTGTCTATTACGTCAGTTCCTATGCACAGCTTGTAGACGATGGCGAGATTGCCTTGGGCGATCTCGTGGATGTCTGTGTTCCAACGGGCAATTTTGGTAACATTCTCGGCGCTTATTATGCTAAAACCATGGGCGTTCCCATTGATCGTCTGATCTGCGCGAGCAACGAAAACTGTATTCTCACCGATTTTCTCAATACGGGTATTTACGACATCACCGACAGAGAGCTCGTTCTTACGCCATCTCCCTCTATGGATATTCTCATTTCGAGTAATCTTGAGCGACAGCTTTTTGAGGTAACCGGCCGCGATAGTAATCGTATTGCCCGCTGGATGGACGACCTGTGTACCACGGGGCGCTTTGAAGTTGATCAAGAAACCCTCGACTCTCTTAGAGATATTTTCCGCGCTGGCTATGCGGGCAACGGCGAAGCATTGGCTACTATAAAACGCGTGTATGACGTGCACGGATATCTGCTTGATCCGCACACTGCTGTTGCTTGGGATGTGGCTGATCACCTTCACGACGATAAGCCAGTTCTCGTGGTCTCTACTGCTCATTGGGCAAAATTTGGTACAGATGTATATCGTGCATTGCATGATATACCTGCAGGTGAGGATCTTCCCGAGAACATTGAGGCGCTTACGGGCGTTCAACTCAATCGGAAAATCGCCGTTGAGACGGGAATTGATAACATTCCATCTAATTTGGATAAACTAGACGAGATGAAAATAAACTTCAATAAAGATTGCGAGGGAAATTTGGACGGAATCAAAGCTTCAGTTCGTACATGGCTTGCACTTCGCTAAAATTTACCCATATTATCTTATCAAAGGATATTGCCGGTAAAGAACACGACATTGAGGGTGAAATTATGGGAGATTATAAAGATTTGAGTATCACAGTCCGTATCACGGTAGTGTCAGATGTTTCTACCGACTCGCACGAGGGTGCGTTAGGCAAGGGTGTAGTGGCTTTGTTGGAAGGTATTCAAGACACTGGTTCGCTCAATCGGGCTGCTAAAAGTTTGGGCATGGCGTATAGCAAAGCATGGCGTATTGTGAAGGAGACTGAGGCTGGTTTTGGGTTTCCTCTCATCATTCGTGACGGAGCACGCGGCTCAAGTCTTACTGAACAGGGTAGCGAGCTTATAGCTGCATATGCCAAAATACTGGCTGAGGTCACTGAGTTTGCCAATGAAAGACTTGCGACGTTAATCAAAAAATAATAGATTGGCCCGTGATTGATTGGCATCATATTTTAGTTAACCCTGTATAACATCTGTTGGAAACGTGATAATCTTTCCGACAGATGTTTTTTTGCGTGGAAAGGATTAAGTATTCATGAAATACGCGGTGGTCATTCTCGACGGAGCAGCAGACGAACCCCTTGCGTGCCTAGACGGTAAGACGGTGCTCGAGTCAGCCTACACGCCGTATCTCGATCAAATGGCTTCAGAGGGGTTTGTTGGATTGAGCAAGAACGTTCCTGACCATCTTGAAGTTTCCTCAGATGTGGCATGTATGTCGATCCTCGGTTACGATCCGTCGGCGTTTCCTATCGGGCGCGGGGCGATAGAGGGTGCGGCACTTGGCATCGATCTGGGCGCAGAAGACATATCATTTCGCCTCAACCTCTGCACCGTCGAAGACGGACTCATGAAAAGCTATTCGGCCGATAACATCAGTAGTGCACAGGCTCTTCCTTTTAAGCAGGCTCTTAAGGGTGCGCTCGACGATGAGACGTTTACCCTCTATCCGGGTGCTGGTTTCAGATGCAATTTGGTGGTTGCCGGTCATCCGGAGTTGCTTTATGGTAGCTATACTGAAGCGCATGAGATTACGGGTATGCTGATCAATGATTATCTGCCTCAGGGAGAAGGGACGCAGATAATAACTGACTATATGAGACGTGCTCACGATGTGCTCTCTGACTATTCTGAGGGTACTCGGCAGTACGCATCTAACCAGTTATCAGTTACCGACGTAATGGCGTTTTGGCCGGGAAAGAAACCGCAGGCGCTTGAGCCCTTTTTTCACGTATATGGATTACACGCAGGCATGACATCAGGCGTTGATCTTTTGAATGGACTCGCTAAACTCACCGGCATGCGCTCTTATCACTTCGATGGGGTAACCGATGGCCCGGATACTGACTACGCTGCTCAAGGGCGTGGCGCGACTGAGATTCTTGCAGACAATGACGTGGTGTTCGTGCATGTCGAAGCACCTGATGCCGAAGGTCACGATGGACGCATAGAGGGTAAGATTGCGGCTATCGAAGCTATCGATCGAGAAATCATCGCTCGTCTTGTGGCGTATGGAGCAACTCATGAGCTGCGTATCATGGCAACTCCCGACCACCTGACACCTTGTGCGACCATGCGTCATGGACGTGGTGAGGTACCATTTGTTCTTTGGGGCCCTAACATTGCACATAATGGCGCGACGCGTCTAACGGAAACTCAGGCGCAGACAAGAGGTGTTGTTTTTGATCCCGGCTATCTGCTGCTGAAAAAACTCTTGAACTAGGGGGTATCATGGAAGTCAAGCTTACGCCTTCAAGTGAAGATTATCTCGAAGCGATTTATCGTTTAGCTCGAGGGGGCAACTCTGTTCGTTCTGTTGACCTTGCTAATAAACTTGAAGTTTCTAAGGCAAGTGTCAATAAGGCTATCTCTATTCTGAAGACGGCGGGAATGATCGAGCAGGAACATTATGGTGAGATCGTACTGACCAAGATAGGGCAGGAGTATGGCGAATCTGTCTGCGGGCGTCATCGCATGCTTTTGCGTTTTCTCGTTGACATTTTGGGCGTAGCCCCTGAAACGGCTGAAGTTGAGGCCTGCAAAATGGAACACGCTATTTCAGATGAAACCATGGACAAATGGATTGATTTTATTAAGACCTGTCCGCTAGAGTCTTGGCTTGGCAAGAGACTCTAACGAGATTTCAAAAATAGTAAGTTTGGGCTGCCCTAGTATCTCAAGTTTGTGCTGTCTTGGTGTCTCAAGAAATAAGTGGGAGAAAAGCGAACGACCCGGAGGGGAGCCGGGCCGTCCAACAAGGAGGGGGATGCGACGCATTCTGTTGCGTCTAGTGGATGTATACCCACAGGCTGTCAAGGAGAGGATTGCCTTGAAGCTTGTTTTCATTATGCACGGTACGCGTTGAGAAGTTATGACCAAGGTTTGTAGAAGCGATGGAGTTGGTCAATCGGCCTACTATAACAGACAAAAAGTACCTTTTGTGTCGCATTACTGAGCATTTTTAGGCAAAAAAGGTAATGGAGAAAGCGTGATATGCGATGAAGGAAAAGAGGAGAAGAAGCGGGAGAAAAGGGGGTGCGGGGTGATCGGTTTGTATACGGCTGCGGACGGTAGTTCGATCTATTCGCATACCTTATTGATGAAGGTCTCATATGATGGCGGCTCGTATGCAGGGTTTGCGCGTCAGCCTTCCTTGGTGACGATTCAGGGTGAGCTTGAGAATGCCCTGGCCATCATTTTTAGACGTTTTGTTCCCGTCACTTGTGCGGGGAGGACCGATGCCGGCGTCCATGCTTGTGGACAAGCGATAACATTTGATGTTACTGCCTCCGAGTTTTCTGGACGACGGTTATCGCGATTGATGCATTCTGTGAATGCATTGATACCAGAAACAATCAGGATAACCAGTTGCGATGAGCGCCCCTTTGGTTTCTCTGCACGTTTTGACGCGCTTTCTCGCGAGTATCGTTACCGTCTGTTTCTGGGAGATAATCCGCCCCTCTTCCTCAGAAACTATGCGTGGTGGTGCGCATCAATTAAAGAGCTTGACATACCCGCTATGCAAGAGGCAGCGAGGTTTTTGATAGGCGAACATGACTTCAAGTCGTTTTGTCGTGCGATTTCTTCTGCTGATCAGCCAACCCGCCGTTTTGTTGAAGAGATCGAGATCTTCTGGGAAACACAGATGAACGAACAACATCTTGTCATACGCGTGGTGGGCAATGCGTTTTTGCATTCTATGGTGCGCACGATTGTGGGCACGCTGGTGGAAGTAGGGCGTCATCACCACCAGCCGTCTTGGGTGGGTGATGTCTTGGAAGCATGTGACCGGACGGCTGCGGGGCCAACCGCTTCGGCCTGTGGGCTTACGCTTTGGCGGGTGGATTATCCGGTTAATTCGATGAAAGAACAAAGAGAAGATGGACAATAGCGTGACTCATAGAAGCGTCTCAGATGGGCCCTTCGGTAAAAGCGCACTGCTCTCTATGCTGTTGTTGGGAGTGACTGCGGTAGCGCTGGCACTGACGCTGGTGGGTTCTGCCTTTCATGTGGTATTGAACTTTGGCATATCGCACGCCATCGCCGAGAAAACTGTTGATACCGCAAACTCAAAGGTTGGGCATGATGAGTTAGTGGCGGTAGCTGATATGACTCTTCGTTATGTATGTGGAGACTCTTCTGTCGCGTTGCCTCGAGGCGTTGACGACCGGACGGCTTATACCGACGAGATTATTATGCATCTTGATGATGTAACCAACTTTATCTCTACGGTGAGAAACACTACGCTCGTGTGCATCCCACTTTTCGCTATTCTTTTGATCATTCAGTATATAGTGACGCGCCGCTCGGGTATGTTCCGATGGTTTTTGGGTTGGACACTGCTGCTAGCAGGAGCGCTCCCTGCTGTTATGGCGCTCGTAATAGGCATCGGTTGTAGTATAGATTTCTACGCAATGTTTAATTTTCTGCACGGTTTTATTTTCAAAGCAGGAACTTGGTATTTTTCATACAACTCGCTTCTTATCTGCGCGTTACCTGAGAATTATTGGATTGGTATGGCAGTCGTGCTATTAGGGTCGCTCATTCTCATGTGTTGTCTGTGCGTGGGGATAGGGATTGTCCTCATACATCGCGCACGCAGTCGTCAAAGAATCTGCTCACGCACATAGTCTATCAATGCATCTTTTTTATTGGCTATCCGATCATCAATAACGGCATCAAGCGCGGCATTTAGCAACGTACGTATCTGCGGCCCTGGTGTTATGCCGAGTGCGATTATGTCAGTACCCTTGATGGCAAGATTTTTCAGAGAAAAGCATTCGTCGTCCACTTCAATTTTTTCGGCTATCTGTTCTATCTCATCAAATAGTTCAAGCACATTTTGATCTTCAAGACGTAGCCCCGAAACATCTCCTCGTTTTACATCAAGAATACGATAAAACGCTTTCGTTCCCAAACGATTCATCCAGCGCTTTATACTCTTTTCTTCAGGAGTGATGCAGACGCCATGGTACTTCACGAGCTGGCAAACTTCGTCTATAAACGTGCGCGGATATCGTAGGCGCGACAAAATAGTACGAGCGATCTCAGCACCTTTTTCTGCGTGATCGTAGAAATGAAAGCCCTGCTCGTCCTGTGTACAGGTAAAGGGCTTTCCCATATCATGCATCAGCAGTGCCATGCAGATCACCGGATCGTTGGGAGTTGTAACTATTGAAGCATCACTTGCTGTTTGAAGAGCAATGAGCGTGTGCTCTGCCACATCGTAAGGATGGTGAGGGTTGTTCTGCTCAAAGCCTTTCATGGGAGCCATCTCGGGGATAATATGGACGACGGTGCTCCAGAACAACCGTATTGCCTGAGCAGCATAAGGAGCGCTTACCAGTTTGAGAAACTCAATGCCAATACGTTCGGCGGCGATAGAGTCAAGTAAGGCCTCGTTTTCATGGCAGGCTTGCGCAGTATCTCGTTCGATAGTAAAGCCCAATTGAGCAGAAAATCTCAATGCACGCATGATGCGCAAAGCATCTTCGCTAAATCGTAGGCGGGCTTCCCCCACGCATCGAATCTGCCTCGTTTTCAGGTCAGAATAGCCGCCAAAAGGGTCCACGAGTTCGCCGGTCGTAGGCGAATAGGCAAGTGCGTTGATAGTGAAATCCCTGCGGGAAAGGTCGGTCTTGATATCATGAGTAAATGTTACGGTTTCAGGATGGCGGGCATCAAGATAGGTACCGTCCATTCGGTATGTTGTTGTCTCAAATGATTCGTCATCAACAATGACGGTAACGGTTCCGTGGGGTAGTCCGGTGGGACAGGTACGCATACCTGCGGTGGTGGCGAGCATTAGGATCTGGTCAGGCAGAGCTGAGGTGGCTATATCGATGTCAGCTATTGTCCGACCGAGCAGGGCATCCCGTACACACCCTCCCACAACGAAGGCTTCATGGCCGTTTACCTCAAGCAGCGTTATGAGCCTTATCGCTGTTAATGGAAGCGCAATCGTAATCTGTTCCATACGGTCCGCCTTTCGTCGCACACGCCACATTGTAATCCAAAACGCTTCTGGATTATTTTGATAAGACGCGGTGTGTACAAAGGTTGTACACGAAAGGCAACTGGCGACCTCAGGTCTCTCGCGTGGTTACGAAAAGAATTTCGGTTGAGCGCAGAGGGCGATCTTGTTAGAAAGCCCAGACTCCTCGCTCGAAGATGAGAATGGTAGAGCCGTCTGCCCGTAAGCCTTCGATACGCAGATCTTCGGTACCAATCATGAAGTCCACATGCGTTGCGCTTATGTTGACACCGGCAGCGCGGAGCAGCTCCTCCGTCATTTCCTGTCCCCCCTTATAGCAGTCTGGAAAGCCTTTGCCGAGGGCCAGATGGCAAGATGCATTTTCATCAAAAAGCGTATTGTAAAAGAGAATGCCTGTTTCGCGAATAGGGGAGTTATAGGGTACGAGAGCCACTTCTCCGAGATAATGTGCCCCATCATCAATATCAAGAATTGATTTCAGTACCTCATACCCTTCTTCTGCGCCAAATTCAGATACTCTTCCCTGCGTAAACTTGAGCCAGAAATTATTGACGATACTACCATTGTGTACCAAGGGAAGAGACGAATAGACGATCCCTTCAGTGGTGAGGCAATCAGGCGTAGTAAAGATTTCCTCCGTTGGCATGTTGGGGAAGAAGTACGTTCCGTCTACCGTTTCATCGCCGCCGCCTTTCCAGACATGAGCATCTGGCAAGCCAATGGTGAAATCGGTACCGAGCGCGTTTGAATAGTGAAGTTGAACGAAGCGATAATCGTTCAGCAGTTTCATACGTGTTCGAAACGAGAGTCTATGTATCTCCCAGTCTGCGATAGGATCTTCCCCATCGGCTCGAGCGGTATGCAGAATGGCATCCCAAAGCTGTTCTACTGCCTGATCTTCGGGCAATGAAGGAAATACGCGTCGAGCCCATGCGGGTGCTGCCCCTCCCACGATGCACCAAACCGTATGACCAAAATCGAGGCAATCGTAAAACTCTTTACAAGCCTCATGCGCCGCGCGTGCATTTGCGACAAGTTTGGCGGGATCGATGTCTTTGAGGGATTCGGGGTCTTCAGAAGTGATGCTCAGTATGGCACAACCTTGCTCCGCAAGTGTGTTGTTTTGCAGCGCAGTCCAAGCGGGAAACGTTTCAAATACCTCTACCGGGCAAAACTCATAGGACATGCGCGAGATCTGTTCATCATAGAATTTGACCCATACGCGGCGAGCTCCTTGCTCATAGGCTGCTTGAGTAAGAGCTCGAGCAAGATTTGCACATTCAACTGCACAGGAAATTTGAAGGTCTTGGCCTTCTTTCAGATTGCACCCTGCATGAATGATAAGTTGGGCATAGGATTCAAGCTTTTCGTCAAGGGATCTCGTGGTGGGCATAGGTACTCCTAGCAGTCCAAAATGTTTCAACAGATGGCCTTATTATACCCGTGCAATAGGGGGCATGTTGCAGACGGCATCGATATTCTCAGATAGCGGTATACAGAAGCTCTGTGGCCGTATTTTCAGGTACCTATATCGGACCAGATGCTCCAAAAGGTTACTGGTACATACTGCCCGCTGAAAGAAATATATCAATTATATGAATCAAAACATCAATAATTGAGATACTACTTATTATAATTATCTGCAATCATGTATAAAGTCTCAATAGACATATTCGGTTATGTGCCATAAGGCGTCAGAGAATCATATCAGAAGAGAAGACACTCAAACTATGAGTGATGATAATTGTATGTTTAGTGAAGAAATTTATGGTGATTTGAAGATTTTGACAACTTAACCGACGTATGTGTCTTTTTACTGACATATTGCCTTGTATTTATCCGCGCATACCGTACAATACTCAAAGTTTGGTAATGGAAGATTTCGATTTTCAACGTTAATACACACAGCCCAATGGTTTTGTTGTTTATTGGTGTTTGGGCACAGTTTTGAAGTGTGCACGTGCGCGGGTGCGGTTTGAGTTTACAAACGTTGGACATAGGATGCCCAGAACGCAAATCTCTCGTGAATATAGTAGATGCAACTGCTCGGATCGTTGTCTGAAGGTACGTGATTATTGTGTCAGAGGGTAACAAACAAATACATATCAGCCGTAAGGCTATACCTCTTGTTGCTCTCAGCATCATTGTTGTTATGGCCGCTCTTATGGCGGCGTGGGCCTTTTATCTGAATAACAACCAGAATAAAGCTGCCGACAACAGTTGGTATGACAGCGGTATGACGATCGGCACGTACGACGGCGCGAGTCCTGAAGAGATTCAGGCTGAGCTTGATAAACAAGTTGCTGAAAATGAGATGAATGTATCATGTGCACCGGTTATTGATACTAAGGCTTCAACCGGATCTGCCGAAGTGCGTGTCTATAACATTGCCGCCAATCATGTCGATCAACGCTTCACCATTTCATTGTCTGATGGGACGGTGCTCTATACCTCTGGTGCCATTGCACCGGGTAATCACGTGCAGACGGTCAAACTCACCACGGTTCCCCCGGTGGGATCCTATGACGCGACCATTACATTTCAGGGCTACAGTAGCGATACTCACGCGGCGCGGGGCGGAACAGTTTCCGTCCAAGTAAAACTTCTCGTGAGCTAGCTAAGGTACATATAAAAGGGGCGATGGGACAGCCCACATCAAGCAAAAAACAAGGAAAGGAAACAACATGAAAGGTAATATGCGTAAGGGGGTTATCGTAGGAGTTTTCGCTTTGACACTTGCTGTTGCAGCAATGGTTCCTACGGCTGCGTTTGCAGCGACGACCGGTTCGACCACGGTGACTTTTACGGGAAGTAGCGACAATCTGTCCGTGACGGTACCTACCACGATTCCCATATCGGTAGCGGGTGTTGATGGTACGTTTACCGGCCCTACGCCGAGTGCCGCTCAGATCAAGAACACCTCTGTATTCGGTATTCACGTATCATCGCTTCAGGTTGCTGTCGCCTCCGGATTCAATCTTGTGACATCAGCGGCGTATTCTGCGGCATCTACTGATAATACGTATTGGTTAACGCTCAAACCCAACTCTGGGACGGCTATTGAAACCGCGAACTATACCACCGCAACGGCTATCTCATCAACTGATTGGAATTTGGCACGCCTGAATGGCACCATAGATATTACTACTGCAGGCGCTATCAAAAATATTACCAAGAATCTTTCTGATACTCCGATGACTGCGGCAACCCTGAACTGGACATTCATTTCAGGTACTGTCTAGTAGAGCGCAGAAGAGTTATTGGTGCGTCGTAAGCGGGAAATATATACAGACGATGTGGAGCGGTCAGTGCGTAAGCGGGCCGTTCCGCATCTGTTCCCCGTTATTTCAAGTGCTTGTTTTACCATTATCTGTGCAGCGCTTGTCTGTTTCTGCTTGATTCAGGCACCTGCAGACGCAGGGACGGGTAACACGACTCAAAATGCTGCAACTCAGCAGAGTGCTACTGCCTCACCGGGGACAAGCACTCAGAACGCCACAACCTCACCGGGGACAAGCACTCAGAACGCCACAACCTCACCGGGGACAAGCACTCAGGGTGCCGCAGCCTCAGTCGGCGCTTCTTCTGCCACCTCCGAGACGCAAAATACTACCGATACATCCTTATCTTCCTTGGCGATCACGCCTCAGGCTACCATTGCGACCGGTAAGTTTTCGAGTAATATCAACGTAACGTGGACGATCGATTCCAACGGAACGCTCAGCATCACCGGTACGGGCACGGTTACCGACAGCACAGCACCCTGGCAGGCCGCTGCCTACACTTCCTATCTGTCATCTATCAGCACGGTTAGTTTGGCATCTACTGTCACGCCGACGAAAATGAACAGTTGGTTTGCTAATTTTGTTTCGCTTACCACTCTCAACATCTCATCATGGGCTACCTCAAGTTGTACCGACATGTCATCGTTGTTCCTGAACTGTGTTTCTTTGTCATCTCTGACTTTTGGCGCAAACTTCAACACCACTAATGTCACGGATATGTCTTCGATGTTTTCGGGGTGCTCCTCACTGTCAAGTATTACGTTTTCATCGAGCAACTTTAGTACTGCCAAAGTTACTACCATGGCCTCGATGTTTAAGAATTGTCCTTCGGTGAGTTCTCTCAACTTGGGCTATTTTCGTTCTACCGTGTTGCAGTACATGAATTCTATGTTCGAAGGATGCTCTTCGCTGGGTACTATAACGTGGCCGTCGAGCAATTTCACCACGACATCCGTAAGGGATATGAGTTCTCTATTCAAAAATTGCATGTCGCTTACGACGCTCACAAAGTTTAATCTTCTCAGATCTTCAACCAACCTCACCAATACGGCCTCTATGTTTGAAGGGTGCTCGGCACTTTCTTCGATAACCTTTTCAACGAGTTTTACTGCCAGCCGTGTTACCAACATGTCTTCCATGTTTAAGGGTTGTGCATCACTTTCATCAATAGGTAACTTCAATTATTTTGCACCAACCACCTATCTCACAACAACTGCTTCCATGTTTGAAGGGTGTTCGGCACTTTCAAGTCTGACTTTCGGTACTAGCTTTACCTGTGCGCGCGTGACAAATATGTCATCCATGTTTAAGAACTGTCAGTCGTTGACTGCTCTGAGCACATTGAGCCGTTTCGCACCAACAACCTATCTTCTTACCACGGCTTCCATGTTCGAAGGTTGCTCCGGTCTTTCGAGCTTGACATTTAACACCAGCTTTACCTGTGTCAATGTGACTACTATGGCCTCGATGTTTAAAGGGTGTACTGCGATCACGAGCATTACGTGGTCTTCGACTTCTTTTGCTACCACCAAGGTGACAGACATGTCTTCCATGTTCGAGAACTGTTCAAATCTTACCAGTTTGACTCTTGCAAGGTTTAGATCGAATGTTCTGACTACGACGGCTTCGATGTTTTCGGGATGTGCCAAGCTGCCTAACTTCACCACTACCACCATGCCATCGGCATTTACCTGTGCCTCGGTAACAGACATGTCTTCGATGTTTGCGGGCTGTTCAACGTTTACTGCGGCCAGTCTTACCTATTTCAACACGGGAAACGTTACGAACATGTCTTCGATGTTTGCTAACTGTACCGGGATTACCTCGTTCAGCTTTCCTGCTACCTTTACCACTCCTAAAGTAACCAATATGTCTTCGATGTTTGCTAACTGCTCAAATGTCACCACACTTTCGCTTTCAACCTTCAGTTCGACGGTTTTGACCACGACGGCTTCAATGTTTTCGGGATGTGCCAAGCTGCCTAACTTCACCACTACCACCATGCCATCGGCATTTACCTGTGCCTCGGTAACCAATATGTCTTCAATGTTTGCGGGCTGTTCAATGTTTACTGCGGCCAGTCTTACCTATTTCAACACGGGAAACGTTACGAACATGTCTTCGATGTTTGCTAACTGTACCGGGATTACCTCGTTCAGCTTTCCTGCTACCTTTACCACTCCTAAAGTAACCAATATGTCTTCGATGTTTGCTAACTGCTCAAATGTTACCGCGCTTTCGCTTTCAACCTTCAGCTCGACGGTTTTGACCACGACGGCTTCAATGTTTTCGGGCTGCGCTAAGCTGGCTACTCTTTCGTTTCCATCGGCCTTTGTCTGCGCCTCGGTAACCGACATGTCTTCGATGTTTGCGAGCTGTTCGGTTTTGGCGTTACTTGATCTTTCATATTTTGATACAGGCAGTGCAACAAGCATGTCTTCAATGTTTAATGCCACACCAGCGCTCGCTCAGGTAACGCTGGGAACTTCATGGTCATTTAAGGGGAGCGGCTCGACAGTACTCTGTACATTACTTACCTCTCCAAGCCCCTATACAGGCAACTGGCAGGCGGTCGGGCTAGGGTCTGTGTCCTCGCCGGAAGGTGGCGTATATAGTCCCTCTGATCTTGCTGCTTCCTACGACGGTGTCACGATGTCGGATATCTATGTGTGGGAGCATCCGACCCTTACGGGGACGGTTACGGTTTCAGGCACAGGTCTTATCCTGAGCACACTTACTGCAAGTGCCTCCGGCACTCAGGTAACGACACTTTCTTATACGTGGTATTCTGCCGCCGATGCTACTTCAGAGGGATCTCAGGTTGGTACCGGCACCACCTATACGCCACCAGTCGATCAGTACGGAAAATATATTTATGCGGCGGTTTCTGATTCAAACGGGTTCTATAAAGGCAAAGTTGCTTCTTCACGTATCATGATTACCGCAAATATCTCGATTACGGTGCCCACTACTATTCCCGTGTCAGTCGCAGCCGACGGAAGCATAACGGGTCCCTCGCCGAGTTCCTCTCAGATTAAGAATACCTCTGCATTTGCCATCCATGTCTCTACCATACAGGCAACTGCTGCCTCAGGATTTAATCTGGTAACTGGCGCGGATTATCCGTTAGCCTCAGACAATAATACGTTCTGGATGACAGTTAAGCCCAATTCTGGTACCGCCATACAGCTTGCATCCTATGCAACACCGATGGCTCCTACGGCAGGGGAGTGGAATCTTGCTGCCACTACCGGTGTCACCAACCTGACCACCACCGGCTTCATTAAAAATGTTGATAAGAATCTTTCAGGCAACTCAATGACCGCTATTATCATCAGCTGGGCATTCGTTCCCGGCACCGTCTAAGTTTTAACGTATAGCCCGCTTTGTTAAACGAGTCTTCTCCGATCAGGATTCGTAGAGCACGTGGCCCATTCTTGAGATGTTGTAGCCGGGCGTAATCTTAAAGCCTTCTTGGAAGCCGACTGAACCTACTATATATTTAATAGCCTGTATGGCTTTTTTTGTGTGCTCGCTCTTGCGTATTACGAGTGCAAGCTCCTCGTCCTGCAGCGGAATGAAGTCGAGGCCCTCAATTTGATGATATACGCGCTCGATACCAACGCCAACGTCGGCACCTCCTCGTGCAATGAGCGAGCCGAGGGCGAGCATCGAGGAAGTCTCACGATTATAGCCCTTCACTTGAGAATGATCAGCCTCAAGTTGAACGAGGTGTTCATCAAGCAATATACGAGAACCTGCTCCTTTTTCGCGATTGATGATAGTAACATCGGGGCGCAGCAGGTCACTCCAGGCACGAATATTCTTGGGATTGCCTCGCCGAACAAGAAGTCCCTGGCGACGTATTGCAAGATGTATCATAATGATGGGGGTTCCGGGAACAAGGCGCTTTACATACGGTAGATTATACGTGTTGGTCTCGCCATCCCAGAGATGTATCGCGGCCGTATGTACCTTATTCAGATATATGTTCACCAATCCATTATAGCTACCCGTATAGGCGCGAAGTGCGTTTATACCGCTTCCCGCCAGATAGTTGGCAAGCACATCAAGCATTACATCTTGTCCTGCGATGATGAATGCATGCTCACGGTCGATTACATCATTAGTATCAGCGAGCGCTATATCGATGGTTTTTTGAGTAGCATTAGTTTTTGAGAGAGCGATATATGCCTGGACATCTTTCATGGTGAAGCGGATTTTTCTACCAATGTTATAGGAGTTTATCTTGCCTGCTTTCACCAGGTTATAGATGGTGTTCTTGTTGACCTGAAGAATCCCTGCCACTTCTTCAGCAGTCAACGCGTCTTCATTGATGGTCACAGAAAGACCTCCTCAAACGTTGGTTCTATCAACAACAGAAATAGACTTAAATGAAAATAGACGAGAATAAATATAGTATAGAATATCATCGGAAAAGAATAGAGTGAACGGTACGAAAGAGTACGAAAATCATCAGGAGAGAGTTGTCGATACGTGAGCGCTCGCTTTTCGCCTATTATTACGCAATAACATCAGGGAACATGTGGCAGGACGAAGGGGTAGTTCTTCGTAGCGCTTAAGAAATTTACTGGTTGACCGTTTGAGAGAAAGAAGGATGACATGGCTATTTCTGCGCGTAATCAAATTGTGGGAGTTGTAGAAGGCATCAAAGAGGGAGCGGTAAACGGGGTAGTCGCAGTAAAGGTTGGAGATCAGCTTGTGAAGGCTGATATCACGATGGAAGCTATTAGAGAGCTTCCCCTTGTTTCTGGCGCTAAGGTTGCCGT
Organism: Coriobacteriales bacterium; assembly: GCA_963665595.2. GTDB lineage: Bacteria > Actinomycetota > Coriobacteriia > Coriobacteriales > CADBOM01. The sequence goes on from CAXXJK010000005.1 coordinate 312,739, forward strand.
GATTATCAAGGCTACCAATGTTTTGTTTGCCTCAGGCAACGAACGCATCATGAATATTTCTGCACGCAACCAATTTGTTGGTACCGTAACGAAAGTTGAGCGTGGCGCGGTAAATGGGCATGTCGCGTTGGACTTTGGATCAGGCACCATCAAAGGCTCCATTACTAATGAGGCTATCGATGAGCTCGGCCTCGCTGAAGGAGAGCCTGCCGTTGCAATCATCAAGTCGACAGATGTCATGATTGCAACGCTTTGATCGTTGGCTTTGAATTGCCACAAGAGTAGAGGAACAGAATAGAGCCTTGTCCTTATCTGAGAGATTGGGACGAGGCTCTCGCCATGGTCACACCATACAAAGCGGTACAATGGATTCAGAGCATCAGGTAGTTTCTTGTTAAAAGTATTTTTCTTGAGATACAATAGCGGGTAATTTCAGGAAAGGAATATACCGTGAACCCTTTTACCTCCATAGATTACGCTGCGGCATGGGTTGAACTTCAAAAGGACCGACGCAAGCCTGATGACAGCGCATACTGGGATATGCGCGCGGAGACGTTTGGGGGTAGTGACCGACCTTCCTCCTACGCAGATGAATTTATTGCGCGACTTATGCTCAGGCCCGAAGACAGCATTTTTGATATGGGATGTGGCACCGGTGCGCTGGCATTGCCCCTTGCTCGCGCAGGACATCAGGTCATAGGCGCAGACTTTTCTGCTGGTATGCTTGAGCGTATGAGTGAAGAAGCAGTAAAGCATGCTGTTAGTGGGAATACCGGCTTGCAGAACGTGGATGTGCACCGGTTTGCTTGGGAAGATGATTGGTCTGTCTATGGTGTAACTGACAAGTGCGTAGATGTTGCGGTTGCTTCTCGTTCTATTGTGGTGGCTGATCTTGCGGTCGCCATTGACAAACTCTCAAGAGTAGCCCGACGCAAAGTAGCCATCACGCTTTCGACGGACGGTTCGCCACGATCAGGAGGAGCCATTTTACGCGCCATAGGGCGCGGGCCCGCTGCAGAATATGACGTATTGTTTGCTCTTGTCATATTGTGGCAAAAGGGATATCTCCCTTCTGTCGACTATATCGGAGATCCTCGCATTTCGCATTATCCGACACCAGAAGAAGTGTTTCTTAAGACAAAGCGAGACATACCTGACCTTACGAATGAGGAAGAAGAAAAGCTTCATTCATTTATTGATGCGCATATAGTGCCGGTAGAAGAGCATGGCGTTACCTATTGGATGCTTGACTACAAGCGTAACCCCACATGGGCGTTTATTTCTTGGCAGACGAATGGGGCTTGCACTCAGTAGGTTTAGCGAAATTGTGCGTTCGTCTCACGCGCAGGCCGGGCAACTGGTTGAATGCTATGCCGGCAAGGATGAGGACCACGCCTATAATTGTCAGGGGTGTGGGCTGCTCTCCCAGTAAGAGCCAGACGGCGATAATACCCATGGGGAGTTCACTTGAGGCCATAATGTTTACCATCGCAGGGTTTAGATGAGGCGAGGCATGAGCGATGAGAGATACGGGAATGATGATGCCAAGTCCGGCCAGCCCCAGAGAAAACAGCCAGATAGTCGGCTCGAGTGCGCTCTCAACAAAGCACATCGGGCGGGCGATCATCGATATGATAAAGCCTCCTACGCAAAACATTGTGGTACGTAGTGGTACCGAGCAATGAGTTTCTATCCTGCCTGAAAAGAAGAGAAAAAGCGCGTAGAGTAGCCCACTGCCAAGACCGCAGATTATACCTAATAGGCTGATGTCGGCGAAGTTTTCTTCAAAAACTCCCGCGGCGAATAGCGTTCCAATAATGACAATCAAAGCAGCGAAAAGTGTTGCGCGTGCAGGCAGCCGACGCTTTACGATACATTCAAGGACCACGCCAATCCAGACAAACTGAAAGAGCAGCGTGAGCGCTACTGCACTCGGTAATAGTGTGAGCGCAGTATAGTAGCATAGGCTGGTCCCTCCGCCCAGCAAGCCAAGGCTTGTAAGGCGCGCCAATTGAAGTAGCGTAACGTTCGTCTGCTGACGAAGCAGGGCCACTGGAGCCATGATTATGAATGCGAGAAGATACTGGATGGGAAGAAAATCCGGCACATTCAGCCCGAGAAAACCTGCATATTTTACCAGAGGAACGATGAAGCCGTAACTCGCCCCTGATAAGAAGACGAGCAGCGCATAGGTTTGCTTGGACGATGAAGTGATATTCATGAGAGTTATTCTAACTGCAGCTTGGGTACGTTTTGCATCTTGAAAAAGAGTCTACGCTCAATGACTACATGTTATTAATCATGTTAAATCTTTGGAGACATCTTTGTTCATTACCTGCATGATTGACGGGAAACTTCCCCCATGTTTTACTACAGTTCAGTTTTCTATGGGGGAGTAGTTGGCAGCAGATGTGCTGTGTTCCTTCCAACATACTGGCTATAACGCCTGGTTGGAACTTAAACGATGAGACTCATAGACAAGGCTTCTTGCAAGAAGCCTTGTCTATGAGTCTTTTTATGATTACAAGCACGGGGTAGAACTCTGTTGAGAAATGAGAAGTGAATGATAGTTATTGCGTATATCGTCGTGGCGGCTGGTATAGTGTGGCTTTCTCATAAAGCATCTGGTTATATTGATCTTTTGGATAAGACCACCACTATATCAGGTGCTTTTCTGGGTGGTATTATGCTTTCTGCGGTTACCTCGCTACCAGAACTTTTTACCGGTATCTCCTCAACGATATTGCTCAATGAGCCTGGCTTGTGCATGGGAAATATTCTGGGGAGTGATCTGTTCAATCTTGCGGTCCTCGGTATATGTCTTCTCTTCACATTATCGCTGAGCCATAGAGCAAGAATCTCGCATGCTCATATCACCGTGGTACTCCTTATAGTGCTCATATACGTCGCTCTTTTGCTTAACTTTCTTACTGTATTGAACGTGCAGATACTGACCTTTAATGTAACATCGGTCGTCATAGTGATTCTGTATGTTCTCGCGGCGCGTCTTCTCGCCAAGGATACTGATGATGAATCTACGGTGGCGCAAAATGACGCACTCGTGACAACACTTTCAACCACCCAGATCATCACGCGTTTCATTATTGTGAGTGTAGGCATAATCGTGCTTGCCATAATAATCACCTATATAACAGATAACATTGCCACTCAGTATAATCTTGCAGCGGGGTTTGCCGGTGCTCTATTTCTCGGGGTCGCGACTTCGCTACCAGAAGTTTCATCGACAATTTCACTCTTTCGCCTCAAAAACTATAATGTCGCTATCGGAAATATCATTGGCTCGAATCTGTTTAACCTCATGATTCTTGCCTTCATAGACATCATCTACCTGAAGCCGGGAGTGTATGATTTCAGCGATCCGCAGACGCTTGCTCTCTTGATTTGTGGGCTAATTTCCACTGTGTTGTTGTTTATGACGCTGAAGTGGCGCAGAAAGCTCGTCTGGATATTGTGCTCCTTAGGCATGACCGCAAGTTATCTCGCGTTCCTTATCGTGTGATTCTTGATAACTTCGATCAGATCCTTTGTACACATGAGCCTGTGTCAGACAGAGTGGCCAGACGTGTTGTAGGAGTAATAATAGCTGCTGTTGTTGCCGTAGGAGTGAGAGCCACTGTTCAGAGAATTAACGACACTGGGCAGGTTATGAAGCATTGCGGCAATAAGGGCTCCTAAGATACATGCGATAACCAGTTTCATGCAGAATTTAAGTGCGCCAATAATGGTTCCCGCTAAACTAATGCCCCAAGCAGTTCGTGCTTCAACACTATCAGGGTTATTCTTGCGCGCACGACTGCTCTTGGTAAGGCCGATGATGCTGCAGATCAAGCCGGGGAGATCAAGGTTTAAGGCAACAAGAGAGATGCCGGCAATGCTCACGCCTAATCCAGAAGTCTGTGAATCTTTGCTAGCACGCGTGCTCATGGTTTCTGCTTCCGGCAATGGCGCAATCTTGTTATCGAGGCTGTCGGATGTCTGATCAGATTCATGGCTTTCTGAAACAGGGGGTGTTTCTTCAGAGAGGTCGGTGAGATTTTTGTCGCGCAGTGAGGTACCGCATCGTTGACAGTAGGCCGCGTCTTCAGTGCAGAGCGTGCCACAGGCTGGACAATACATGGGCTATCCTTTCGCAGAATGTTATGCGTATTATTGCAGTATAGCAATGGAATGATCTGATGTTTTGACTACGCAGTGAGGTATTACGCAATCAGAGCGAAATCGACAAAATACCAGACAAGGAATCAATCTCTTCTTAGTTCCCAAAACGTTACCGCACTAGCGGCGGCCACGTTAAGTGAGTCTATTTGATGTTTCATAGGAATGCGCACCACGTAATCACACGCTGCGATGGTTTGAGAAGAAAGACCATCACCTTCAGTCCCAAAAACTAAGGCCAGTTTGTCACATGCTTTCAATTGAGGGTCATCAAGGGAGATCGCATGGTCGCACAAGGCTAAAGCGGCGGTCTTGAAACCCTGATGGAGAAGTTTTTGAATCCCCGCGTCAGGCCAATCTTGTGCCTCTTTGCCAATTCGTGTCCAAGGAATCTGAAAAACTGCACCCATCGATACGCGCGCGGCTCGCCGATACAACGGGTCACAGCACGTAGGAGTTATCAATATACCGTCAACGCCCAGACCAGCAGCAGAGCGAAATAGTGCGCCTACATTAGTATGGTTTACGATTCCCTCGAGAACTGCAATACGATGTGCGGGACGCAGTATTTCTTCAACTGAGGGCAAGGGGCGTCGACGCATGGCGCAGAGAACACCGCGGGTGAGAGAAAATCCGGTAAGTGTTTTCAATAAATCGGAGGGGCCGGAAAAAACAGGAATCTCATGCCCCAGCCACATTTCTGCCTTTTCGAATAGCTCGGCTGCTTCTGAAAGAAGGTGTTCCCCTACGAGAAATGACAATGCATCATACTTTGCTTCAAGCGCGCGGGAAATTACGAGAGGCGACTCAGCAATGAAGATGCCTCGTTCGGGCTCAATCTTGCTACGAAGTTGGACCTCCGTCAGGCGTAGATAAACGTCGAGTTGTGGATCATCAAGAGAATCAATATGAATGATGGGCATGCGAACTCCTCTTCGTCTCTATTCTAGGGTGCAACGTTAAAGAAGCGGCCCATAAACCGTCTAATATGGGCATTCTCGCGAAATTATGCATATGTACGGAGCGGCCCCGTGTTTCTCTTCTACAATGAGTGCGACCATAATCCATGATGGCTCACACAGGGGGAGGCACTCTTTTCATGGCGCTCGTCGTCTGTAAATTCGGCGGAACATCTGTTGCTACGCCGAAACGTATCATTAATGTTGCAAAACGTCTTGTCGCAAAACATGAGGCGGGAGATCAGTTGGTCGTGGTGGTTTCCGCTATGGGAAAAACCACGGATGACTTGATGAAACTCGCTCTTGCCGTCAACGACAGTCCACCTCCTCGCGAGATAGACATGCTTCTCTCCACTGGTGAGCAAGTCTCTATGTCGATTCTCGCTATGGCCATTGATGCTCTTGGTCATCAATCGGTCTCCCTTACCGGAGGCCAGGTGGGCATTGTCACCGACTCGCTTCACCGCAAGGCGAAGATACGCGAGATAAAGCCTGCTCGTATCCGCAAGGAACTCGATGAGGGAAAGATTGTCATAGTCGCCGGTTTTCAAGGCATCACGCGTGCAGGTGACATCACTACATTGGGGCGTGGCGGCTCTGATACTACAGCGGTGGCTATTGCCGCGGGTATCAAGGCGGATAAATGCGAGATATACTCTGATGTAGACGGGGTATACACCACCGATCCACGTGTTGTGCCATGTGCGAAAAAGCTTGCGGTCATAAGTTATGACGAGATGCTTGAACTTGCCGCAAGCGGTGCGGGTGTTCTCCAGATGCGTGCCGTTGAATTTGCCCGTCATTTTGGCGTAGTCATAGAATGTCGTTCGGCGTTTACTGATGAACCGGGAACTATCATCAAGGAGGTTACCGATCCTATGGAATCTGCAGTCATTTCAGGTATCGCATTTGATAAATCCGAGGCTAAGATTACTATACGCGATGTTCCTGACCGCGTAGGTGTTGCAGCCCAGGTATTCGGTACTATTGCCGAGGTTGCTTCAAATGTTGATATGATTGTTCAGAATATCTCTGAAGATCACTACACAGACCTGACATTTACTACACCCATGCAGGACCTTCCTCGTTTGAAACCGGTTCTTGAGCAACTGATTCACGAGCTTGGTGCGCGCGAGTATCTTATTGACGACTCGGTCGTAAAGATATCTCTTATCGGCGCAGGTATGAAAACCAATCCCGGCATTGCCGCGAAGATGTTTCAGGTGCTTGCGGAGCATGATGTAAATATTTCTTTGATTACCACCTCGTCCATTCGTATCTCAGTGGTTATCGAGGGTGAGGATATACAGAGAGTGGTTAAATGCCTCCACACTGCATTTGGCCTTGATTCTGACAAAGTATTTGAGGAGACTCAACTCTCTGCTGAAGAAATGAAAGCAAAGATGGAAAAGGGAAGGTAATTACCATGTCTTGGAGCAAGCCCATGCCAGCTCGTCCAGTCGTTGCTGTTTGCGGTGCCACGGGTGCCGTTGGACAGGAGATGATCAAGGTGCTCGAGCAACGTGATTTTCCTGCTGATGATGTGATATTGCTGGCTTCTGCGAAGAGCGCTGGGAAGATCGTACCGTTTAAGGGTGCGTCGCTTGTTGTCAAGGAGATGACACCGGGATCGTTTGAGGGAGTCGACATCGCTCTGTTTTCTGCGGGTGCGGGCGTTTCGAAACAATTTCGTCAGGCGGCGACTGAGGCGGGTGCAGTTATGATTGATAACTCATCGGCGTTTCGTATGGAGCCTGATGTTCCTCTTGTGGTTCCAGAGGTAAACCCTGATGATCTCTCTTGGCATTCGGGAGTTATTGCCAACCCTAATTGCTCTACCATTCAGATGGTTGTAGCGCTTAAGCCGTTGCAAGATGTCGCTCCTATCAAACGCGTTGTTGTTTCAACCTATCAGGCGGCTTCTGGCGCTGGTGCCAAGGCTATGGACGAACTTTATGAGCAAAGTCGGCAATTTCTTGAAGGTGAAGAGCTTACTGTCGATGCGTTTGCCCATCAGATTGCTTTCAATGCCATTCCCCAGATAGACATTTTTCTTGAGGATGGTTCCACCAAAGAAGAATGGAAAATGGTCGCAGAGACTAAGAAGATCATGGGTGACGAAACCATTCAGGTGGCTGCTACCTGTGTGCGCGTACCAGTACTGCGCTGTCATGGTGAATCCATCAATGTTGAGTTTGATCGCCCGATTACAGTAGAGCAAGCGCGATCTGCTTTTGCCCAGGCTCAAGGTCTTACTGTCCTTGATAATCCTGAAGAAAATATCTATCCGATGCCTGGTTTGTTGCAGGGTACTGATGACACCTATGTAGGGCGTTTGCGCATTGACCCGACGGTCGATAATGGCCTAGCATTCTGGTGCGTGGCAGACCAGATCCGCAAAGGTGCAGCGCTGAATGCGGTTCAAATTGCAGAAGCGTTGCTGCCTCGATAGTTCAGTGTCCCTGCTTTAAGCATGGTGGCAGGACGAAAGGCAGAGCTACTGGTTGAATTCTATGCCGGGGTGTACGAAGTCTCTGCGCTCATGAAAACGAGGAGCAAAGATGCAAGAGATCAGCATACTGGACGTGGGGCCGTTTTATATCGGGCATGCTACTGATGAGAGAGCGGCAACTGGTTGTACGGTTGCGCTCTTTGAGGAGGAGGGCGCTCGCTGCGGTGTTGATGTTCGAGGCGGAGGTCCGGCATCACGAGAGCATGCGCTTCTACATCCGACGGCAGCCGCTGAAGTCGTTAATGCCATTCTGCTTTCAGGGGGATCCGCATTTGGTCTTGATGCTGCGGGCGGGGTCATGCGCTATCTCAACGAAAGAAACATAGGCTTTGATACGGGCTTTGGGTGCGTGCCGATTGTGCCTGCCTCTTGCGTGTTCGATTTGAGCATCGGTTCTGCTGATGTATTTCCTGACGCTGCTATGGGCTATGCTGCCTGCGAAGATGCTCAGGCACGAGCGATTGGCAAAGGAAGTTTTCCCTTTGAGGGAAATGTCGGTGTTGGTATGGGGTGTACGGTTGGAAAGCTTGCGGGTCCTACGCGGGCGATGAAAGCAGGGTTTGCGACCTACGCTGTCGAGCTCGGGGCACTTAAAATGGGAGCCTTAGTGGCGGTAAATGCCCTAGGAGATATCGTTGATTATGATACGGGAAGGCTCTTGGCCGGCTTGCTTGATGCTAAAGGCGAAAGAGTTATCTCTTCAGAAGATATGCTGTTTGCTTTAACTGAGAAGCGTTGTGCGAGTATGTCTGCTGATACCGATGCTAGCCATAAGACATCTGCTGGCTGGAATCAAGGACAAGAAACTGCCACGTCTTCAGAGGTGGTTGAGGGGGCGCCCTTCTCCTCGACGAGCAATACGACGATAGGTATCATCTTCACGAATGCCTCCTTTGACAAGACTCAACTTACCAAGATTGCCGGTATGGCGCATGACGCTTTCGGAAGAACGATTCATCCGGTGCACACAAACTTCGATGGTGATTCTATCTATGCGGTCAGCGTGGGAGCTCTCCCCGCTGATGTAAGCGCTGCCGGTGCACTTGCGGTTTATGTTATGGGAAAGGCTATCAGCCGGGCCGCGTTTGCCGCTGCGGGGAGTCACGGATATCGATCACTGCGAGATCTTTAATAGAGTATGCTCAATGAGGAGGCCTTGATGGAAGAGATCCATCTCGATTTGCGCAATGATGCGACGCGGCGTTATATCTGTAATGATCTATTGAACAGACTTGATTCTGCTGTGTCAGAGCGGATAATCGAGATAGCCGATACCCTTGATGTATCAGGAGGGCATTGCCATGATCTTCTGTCGATCGAAGAGGTTGTCAAGCGCGCTTGTTTAAGCGAAGTGGTGATATCTGACAGCCACGCTATCTACCGCACTTTAGCTGAGGCTGAAGCACACGTCCATGGGTGCTCGATAGAAGAAACGCACTTTCACGAAGTGGGTACGCTCTCTCATCTCCGGGATGTGATTACCATATGTCTTGCCGTTGAAGCGTTGTCTCCTTCGATCATCACTGCCACACCGGTTCAAGTTGGGCGAGGGTCGATCGTCTGTGCTCATGGCACGCTTGATATTCCTGCGCCTGCTACGGTAGAAATCCTCAACCAAGGCGTTCCCATATATTCGGAGAAGCGAGAGGGAGAATGGTGCACACCGACATCCGCATCAGTCATTCTCCATTTTGTCGATCATTTTGAGTTTTAGATATTGTTTGATCGCGCAGTTATAGCGGACGTGCTGCAGCATTATTGTGTAAAATCTCGACATCAGGGTTTGCAGGAAGTAATGTAGTCTGACGAGGATGTCTTTTTGGGTGGTGAATTACGCAACAGTCAGTTACATTTCTGCTGTTGTCTTGTCCTAGGCACACGTGCAAAACGGAAGGATACTGTAATTCGCATGACCGAGGAAACAAAGCCTCAATATGATCTCAATCTCAGTGTAACTGATGTATGCTCAGGGGATTCTCTGCGTCCTATACTGACGCGCCGTCGCTTCGTCGAATGTGCGGGCGGCGGCATTCTGGCGGCATCATTATTTGCTCTCAACGGATGTAGTGCTCCATCTGCCGGTGCCTCAGAATCTGTGTCTGATATGCCACCTCTCTCTCCTGATGCTGAGGGAGAATGTCTAGCACCGGTGGTCAATAGCAGAATCTTCGTCGAAAAGATTCGTTCCCTAGAGACAAAAGATACCTTTACGTTTCTTTGGTTTGCTGATTCTCACGCTCAATATAACGACGAACGCCTAGGAAAGGCTTACGAATACATTGAACAGGTCTTTTCTGTTGCAGAGATTTTGAAGCCTGATATGATCACCAATACCGGAGATATTCTTAACGGTGGCGAAGATCGAGCTACTTTCGAAGCAGATATGCGTGACGTGGCCTCTTTATTGGCGACTTCGCCGGTTCCCTTTCTCGCTGTGCGCGGAAATCACGATGATAACTCGCTCTACACCGCTAATACGACAGGGAACTATGTTCGTACCGAGGTAGATGACACCGCTTACGTCGCAGAACATCTTATCAAGCCATCGTCAGATTCTGACTGTGTCTATGATGAGAAAAACCCAAATAGTTGCTACTACTACCGTGATTTTCCCTCACAAAAAATTCGGGTGATCGTGCTCGATGATAGTGATATTCCCTACACGACTCATGACGATATTCTTGATTATATCGGGCTGGGAGATTATGGGTTTAGTGCTCGACAGGTTGAGTGGTTTGCAAACGATGCACTAGTCTTTGATGAAAAGGGATGGGGCATCATTATAGATGTTCATATCAACTTCTGCGACACTCGCCCCTATGGACTACGCTCATGGGGGACAGTCCAAACGATAGCGAATTCAGATCAGATGTGGCAGATTCTTTGTGCTTTTACCCATCAGGAGACGGGTTGCGCAACAAACGATCAGATCGATTTTTGCTGTAACGTGACGTATGACTTCAGGGATAATCCCTCGCATGAGATTATCTGTTGCCTCAACGGGCACACTCACCGTGATAGCTGTGCGTTTATCGATGGTATCTTCAATGTAACTATTCGTCAGTTTACCGCTCGAATTCAGCCGCGTTTTGATGCGGTTGTCGTGGATCGCACGACAAAGATGATCTATATCCGCACCTATGATACGCCGTCGGTTGTATCTGCTGAGTGGGATATAGATTATGGCAATCAACGGGGTACCCCGAGTCTACAAGTTTATTGCTCGAGTGGCGAATTAGCCGGTGCGGCGCAGATTGCAACCGGGTTTGACAATTAATAGAGATGCGATCAACGATACTCGATAGCCCAGCGCAATTTGAGATTGTCCCATGAGTAACGCTCCAGTATTTCATCTAATGAACGGGGCTCTTCTGGTTTTGGTATGATGCCGGTCATGTACGCTATATGACCAAGTAACGCTTCGGGTGTTTTGTATTGTGAGCGTAGATATCCCAAGTCGCAGTCACCGTTACGTTTTGAAAGACGACGTCCATCGGATCCCACCAACAGGGGCAGATGGTAATATGAGATATCAGAGCCTACATCATCAAGTCTATTCGTGAGAAGCTGCCTCAGATAGAGTTGACGTGGAGTTGATTCAAGTAGATCGCAACCCCGTACGAGACAATTGATGCCTTGGTCGAGATCGTCAACTGTTACCGCTAGCTGATACGCAAACAGGCCATCGCTTCGTTGTATGATAAAGTCTCCGCAGGATATCTCAAGGTCACACGTCACATCGCCCTGTAGCTGGTCATGAAAACTGATGATAGTCTTGGGGGAATTTTCAGTACTTACTTTGAGTCGTTGAGCAGGTGCATGGGTCTTCTGAAGAAAATTCTGTTCATGTTCTGTAAGATGCCGGCATCTACCGCTATAGACAAGATTACCATCGTTTGTGTGTGGCGCGCTTGCGGCATGCAGGTCTGCGCGTGAACAAAAACAGGGATAGACCAGATGTTTGTCTCTGAGAATTTCCAGAACCTCGTTGTATCGATCGCTACGGGTGCTCTGATAGAGAACATCACCGTCCCAGTCTATGCCGAGCCACTCAAAATCGCGCATGATTTGATCGATATGTTCCATTCTGCACCGGCCCGTGTCAAGGTCTTCAATACGGAGCAGAACTTCGCCCTTGTTTTTTCGAGCAATGAGCCAAGACATAAGAGCGGCGAATAGGTTGCCTGCGTGCATGCGCCCGGTAGGTGATGGTGCGATGCGGGTCCTCAGTGGCAATTGGTGCGCAGATATTTCAGCGTTAGTATGCATAGCAATATTCTAGATCATTATCTTCTGAAAGGAGGCTTAAGACAAAGGGCTTTCTGCATTTGCCCCCGCTGATCGTTTCAGGCCCTGTTTATAAGGAGTAGAACCGCCATCTGCGTTCCCGTGTTAAGGATGCGACAGACGGCGGTTCTACTGGTAAGACGATGTTTATGTACTCGCCCAGTTATTCGGTGGATGTGTTACTGTCCTCTTCGCGAATAGCGGCACGACGAATCTTTCCATTGACTGTTTTGGGAAGTTCAGGAACATAATCAATAATGCGTGGATATTTATAGGGTGCGGTTTTGTGTTTGACCCATGTTTGCAGCTCGGTGGTGAGCGCCTCATTGCCGGTGAACCCAGACGCGAGCACTATGGTTGCCTTTACGGCAAAACCACGCAGGGGGTCAGGCACGCCGGTTACGGCACATTCCTTTACCGCTTCATGTTCAAGTAAGACGCTCTCGATCTCAAAGGGGCCAATACGATACCCGCTTGATTTGATTACATCGTCATTTCTGCCTACATACCAGAAAAAGCCATCTTCATCCACCCATGCGGTATCGCCGGTGTGGTACCAACCATCATATTTCGCTGCATCGGTTTTTTCGGGATCTCGATAGTATTCCATCATGATACCGGGGGGATTATCCTTGATTTCAATGCAGATCTCGCCTGTTTGCCCCGGTTTGCACCGGTTACCCTCTTCATCTTGGATTTCAATGTTGTAGAGAGGCACCGGATGCCCCATAGAGCCCGGTCGAGGGCTAGAGCCTACCAGATTTGCCACAAGGAGAGGGGTTTCCGTCTGCCCAAAACCCTCATAGATCGTAAGGCCGGTATGTTCTTTCCAGAACTCGAACAGGTCAGGGTTCAGCGCTTCGCCTGCGGTCGTTGAACAGACGAGCGAAGTGAGATTGTAGTGGTCTATGTTCTCGTGCATGAGCATACGATACATAGTGGGCGGCATGCAGATAGTCGTAACGTGGTATTTCTCTACCAAGGTAAGAATTTCCGCGGCATCAAAACGGTCAAAGTCGTAAGTAAGGACGCATGCTTCCATAATAAACTGTCCATAGAATTTGCCCCACACGGCCTTGCCCCAACCGGTGTCGGCAATGGTGAAGTGTACGCCCCCATCTGATTGTACGTTATGCCAGTGTTTGGCGGTTGGTATATGCGCGAGCGCATATCCGGCATTGTGAAGAACCATCTTGGGATTTCCTGAGGTACCTGATGAAAAATACATCAGCATCGGCTCCTGCGCGGCGGTTGCACGCTTTGCAAACTCGGGGCTTGCATTTCGTACGCCGGTGTTAAAGTCGACCCATCCGGTTCGTTTCGCTTCTAGAGCGCATATGCCCTCATCTCCGCTCAACTGGCTTCCGAAGTCTGGATATATCGATGTCCCACCGAGGTGAGATGTTTTACCACTTGCGTCTGTTTCTGTCTTGAGCGAAAGTCCACCGCCCCCACCGTTGACAATAATTTTGGTTGCAAGTGAGGGGCAATCCTGACTGACTGCATCTACGACAGTTGCGATTTCGCCACAATCAGTGCAGACGATCGCCTTGATGCTCGCGCTGGCGAGGCGATATACTAGGTCATGCTCTTTGAGCATGAATGTTGCGGGCACCATGCACGCCCCTAGTTTTTCAAGAGCGAGCGCTGCAAACCAGAATTGGTAATGGCGACGGAGAATAACCATGACCATGTCACCTTTCCCAATCCCATGAGCAGCAAATAGATTGGCGGTCTTATCTGACCAGTATTTGAGGTCACCAAAGGTGAACACGTGTTCCTCGCCCTCAGGGTTGTACCAAATCATGGCAGGCCGGTCAGGTTCGGCTTCGGCGATAACGTCAACAATATCGTAGGCGAAATTGGAATGTATCGGGATATTCGACGGCAAAACTGTCGAGCAATCCGTTCTCATCATAGGTTTTCGCGCACGTAACGTTCGTTTATATATCTCATGGGATTAACCGTTCCTCCTTGGGTTGATCATGGAATACTACTAGCGAGGAACACGCAGGGATTGCCGCCTGTGGCAATCATGCCGTGACCGCGCCCCGAGTCGTAGAGCAGCGTGTCACCAGCGTTTAGTTCCTCGATATGGTTTTCATAGGCAAAACGCATACTCCCGCTGATAATATAATCAAGTTCTTGCCCTGCATGAGCCGACAGGTGAATGGGTGGTGTTCTGTTCCTCTTCAAGATAGGGCGCGGTGACCACAAAGGGCTCGCACATCTTTTTCTTGAAGTTCGGCGCTACGTGCAAGTATTCAAACCCTGCCCGTCGTTTGATTGAGAGACCCTCTCCGGCGCGCACGAGGGGAATAATTGAGAAGATGAGGATCTTCGCCGGTGAGTAATTCGATAACATCCACATTGAGCTTAGCAGCACATTTATAGAGAAAGGTAAATGACAAGTCTCGCTCGCCAGATTCTTGGGCAGCATACTCTTCAAGACTACGTCCGGTGGCTTCTGCCATTTCTTGGCATGGTGAAGCCCATATCTTCTCGTAGAGCCTTAATTCGGTAAGCAATTTCGGTAATGTTGGGTTTCCATGTAAAGGCCACCTTTCTCTCTGTTTTCGGTTTGCTTGATTTGGCTCTTACGGGTCTGTGTTAGTGATGATCATCAAAATAATTCTTGCTCGTCCGTCCGTCTATGCTGAACACCATCAGCCTCGACATAACAAGATGCCGCCCAAAGGCGGCTTGCATGAAGGGGCAACGATACATCCCGGCAGTTAAGGTGCGGTGGTTGCATGTGGTTTTTTGTGTGGAATGAGATCGTATTCATACAACCGCACCGAAAAAGTGATTCACATTGTACAATATCCAACCGACCAGTGCCTTATGCAGGCGAAAAAACCTGCTTAATTAAGATAAAGGTCGCTAATCGGATTATTTCAAGGGGCAGACGATGAGCAAATCGAGATATTTAGCGCAAGCAGGTATGATCGCTGCCGCATATGCGACGTTTACGATTATCTGTATTCTCTTTCTGGGAACTTTTTCTTGGGGGCTTATACAGTTTCGAATCTCTGAAGCACTTACCATTTTGGCGGTGTTCACTTCTGCTGCAGTACCAGGTCTTTCAATTGGATGCTTTTTTGCTAACCTTATTGCCATACCGCTTACGGGTTCAGGACTTATGGGTTTGCTCGATGTGTTTTTTGGTAGCTTAGCTACCTTATTGGGTGCTCTTTGGTGCAGGAAATTCAGAGAGCGTACGGGCATTGCCTTGCTCGGGCCCGTGATTGCCAATGCTCTTATCGTACCTGCCTACCTACCTATTATTCTCCAGGGCTTGGGCCTTTATACGATACCGTTTACAACAATTGATCTTGAGACTTTCGGCTATCTGACCGTATACCTGTTCGGCGTACTGTGCACAGGTGTTGGCGAGGCGGTCGTGGTTTACGCACTCGGTCTTCCTTTGTTACGATTGCTCCGTCGCAACTCATTTTTTCGGCATTATTTTGCGCTTGACGACTCTGGCAATGACACTGCGGGGTAGTGGAACGGTTTTGAGCTATCGACTGTAGGTTTCTTGTATGTTCAAGACTTCACAAGTTGCGACAATTTTCGGTTCTAGTAGTAGACTATGGTTCTGATCGATAAAAAGCATCCTTGAGTTGTATTTGGATGCCTGAATACGAGGAGCATCCTTGAATCCAGTCATCGTCATACCGACCTATGTCATGGGACGCCGAATGGTTCAGACCGACGATGTCATCGGTGTCTATGACCACATGACTCCCATTAACCATCAAGGTGAGTTGGGACGCTGTCTTTCTTCCATACGCGAACATGTCGTTGGTGTTCCGATTGCTTTGATCATTGCGTCAGAACATGGTCTGGAAAATGAAGCGCAGCGTAAGATTGAGGAGGTGGCCAGTGGGTTTCCCGAGCTGGATATCTCAATCATTGGTGCCCCGAAAGAAGAAGCGCTGCATAATCGTATGGTCCAGATGGGGCTTGGCGAGTTATGCAAGGGTATTTCGCTGGTGGGTTACGGCGCGCTACGCAACATGGGTCTTCTGTTCGCTGCTGTTTGTGGCTACGACGAAGTCATATTTATTGATGACGACGAAGTTATCGAAGACGATGAGTTTCTTGAGAAGGCCTGTTATGGGCTTGGCGGGCTGACCCCCAAAGGAATTCCCATTCTTGTTAAGAGCGGTTATTATCTCGACAAACTCGGTGGTTATCGAGCGCGTGATAAGGGTAAGTGGTATAACCGGTTCTGGCAACGCCACAAAGGTTTTAACCAGTGGATTGATGCAGCCATGCATGGCCCGAGGCTTACTCGCAGCAATACACTGTGCGGGGGGCTTATGGCTATCCAGCGCGAGGCATTTACCCGTGTTTCGTTTGATGCAAATATCGCGCGTGGTGAAGATCTTGATTATTTCTTGAATGTACGCATGTATGGTTCTGAGGTCTGGTTTGATAATGCATGGGTCATCAGACACCTTCCCCCTACCGAGCGTAGCGAAGCGAGACGATTTCGCCAGGAAATATATCGCTGGCTCTATGAACATCAAAAGCTTGAATATGCGAAGAGCCAAGTTGATCTGTACCAGATCACGCCAAAATCGCTTTACCCATACCCGGGTCCGTTTCTTGAGTCTCGAATGCTCAAGAATATACGATGGACTGCCCTGTTGCGCTCTATTGGAATACCCGAGGCACGCCAAGGTTACATCAAAGCTGCTATGATTGCTCGTCGAGAGGCTGTCGACTATGCTCAGCGCTATTGTGTAGAGTATTTTTCGTTCCAGTATGCTTGGCCTCAGGCGATCATGTTGCTCGAACAAGATCCTGCGGTACAGGGCATTTTTGAATACGGCCGTAAGGAGTCACTTGAAGGCGCGGCGCTCGACGCATGGCATCAAGCAGACATTAACGGTACGTTTGATTCAACGGTGGCCAGACAGGCATGGTCTGACGGCGATGCGAGTGGCGTGTTTGATTCAGCGGCAGAGTATTTTGCCAAACAACCTGATCCGGTTATGACCTTTGCAGAACCGCTTACTCAGCCACGACCCCACGTGTGGACAACAACAGAGCGTCAGCCGACTCCTCGTTCAGCGCGGCATCGTGATTCTTTGCCTCATGATGAGGCCAGTTGCGCTGATTCTTCAAATCCTGAGAATGCGCAACCGGTTATTTCGACGATCCTGCCTGCGGGAGATGTTTCTGCTGAAATGGATGAGGCATCTGACTTTGGCAAGACGAGACCTTCTTGGGCGCAGGCAATCTATGAGCGGCGAGAACGAAAGAAAGGTGCAGAGCCAAAGAAGCGGGTACCTTTAAAAGAAGACCATTCCGAACCCATTATAGACAAGAATACCCAGGCTTCATTAGACGAGTTCACCTTGGATCTTGATTCGATAAAAAGGGGACCTAACGGTACATGATATATGAGAAAAGGGCGACCTGATGGATGTTGTTTTCTTCATTCTGATCGCCTGTATGGGAGTGGGCGTCGGCCTTCTTTCTGGCATGTTCGGTATCGGTGGTGGCACAATTATTGTGCCTTTGCTCCATCTTGGTTTTGGCTTGCCTATTACTGTGGCAACTGCTACTTCGCTATTCACGATCGTGCCTACGTCTATTTCCGGATTCGTCAAGCATCTGCGAAATCATACCGCCAACTTAAAGTTTGGATTATTGCTCGGCGTAGCAGGCGCATGTGTTTCGCCGATAGGTGTCTACCTGAACGCGATTTCTCCTCCGCTATTGGTGGTTATTGTTGCGGGAATCATTATCATCGGTTCTGCATCTCGGATGTTAATGACAGGCAGCGCCACTACCCCCGCTTACGATGAGTCGGATACCTTGTGTTTTGATTGGCGCACGGTAGGAGGGGCAATTTTCATTGGTGCTATCGCTGGATTGCTTTCGGGTTATGTGGGCGTGGGCGGTGGATTCATCATGGTTCCCCTGATGGTTCTTTTCATGCATTTTCCGTTGAAATATGCGGCAGGTACCTCTCTTGTCGCGATCGCTATCTTGGCGATTCCGGGAACCGTCACCTATGCGCTTTTTGGAAACATTGAATATGCATACGGCGTTGCACTTATGGTCGGATCTATTCCAGGGGCTCAAGTAGGCGCATGGCTGGTCACGCGTTTCGATGAACGGATTATGCGACGGGCGTTTGGTTGTCTTCTTATCTGTGTGGGAGCACTTCTCGTTGTGAATGGGGTATTTTTCGGTGAATGAGAAACGCTATACGCTCATGACTATAGTATTGCTTCTGGCGATGGGCGTTATGTGCATCATTACTATTATCGCTTTTCTGAGCGACCTCTTTTGGCCGGTTCAGGCTGTCTGCGTCGTTGCGCTTATGGCTCTGTTTGTTGCTTTTATGCGTCAGGGCATATCGCCCGATCAGCTGAGAGCTCGTCAGTCGAACCGCACACTACGGCTTGCGGGACAGACGCTTACTCATATGCGCCATGGTTTGAATCGAGAATCTGCACAAAACGTCTGTCGACTCCTTCTGCCGGCTACCGATGCAGTCGCTGTGGCGATCACTGATACGGAACGCGTGCTTGGATATGCTGGCATAGAGCGAGAAAACCATCAGGTCGGAACTACTATCAAAACAGCAGCCACACGCCAATTGCTCAAAGATGGCGAGGTCCGTGTTCTTACGACACCAGAGGAAGTCGGATTTCCCGATGACAGTATTTCTCTGCGAGCCGGTATTATTGCTCCTCTTGTACTGCGCAATGAGACCATCGGTTCTCTCAAACTCTACTATCGTACTCCCGAGAAAATTGATCGCACTCAGCGCGCCATGGCCGAGGGACTCGCCCAATTGCTCTCAACGCAGCTTTCTCTTGCAGAGCTTGAGAAACAATCACAGCTTGCATCAGAAATGAAGCTCAAAGCTTTGCAGGCTCAAATTAACCCACACTTTCTTTTCAATACCATCAATACTATCGCTTCTCTCATTAGGACGGATCCTGCTCAGGCACGCATTTTGCTGCGCGAGTTTGCGAATTTCTATCGGCGCACCCTCGAGGGATCGGAAGACTCCATCACTCTCGAGCAGGAGATGGCGCAGACCCTACGCTATTTGGGATTCGAGATTGCTCGTTTTGGCATGGAGCGCATCAGGCTCACTTCTTCAATCGAAAAAGGACTTGAGCGTATCGAGGTCCCTGCCTTTATTGTGCAACCGCTGGTGGAAAATGCTGTTGGCCACGCGATGCGCGAGGAAGAACCATTGCATATTGATATCAATGTGTCACGACAGGCAAACGACGTAATTATTGCGGTTCAAGACGATGGTATCGGTATGAGCCAAGACCAGGTTCAACAGGTATTACAGGCACATGCATCTCGACGCGATGATGAGTCACGCCCGCGGTCAGGCGTGGGTATCGCTATCTGGAATGTGCGTGAACGGCTTACCAGCTATTTTGGTGGCAACTCCGATTTAGTCATAGAATCACGCCCCGGGATCGGTACTATAATTTCTCTGGTGCTTGATAACGCGGCCATGGATATATCAGATGATGATGGTGTTTAGAGAAGGAGACGATCATGATCAGAGCAATTGTTGTAGATGATGAAGCGCCTGCCCGCTCTGAGTTGAAATATCTTCTCGGTGAGACTGGGCAAGTGGAGGTTGTCGCGGAGGCAACCAATGTCCGCGAGGCTATCGAACGCCTGAAGGATAAGGGCTGCGATGTCATGTTTCTTGACATTAATATGCCAGGTGCCACGGGTCTGCAGCTAGGCGAGGCCCTACAGCGTCTGACTCATAGGCCTGCCATTGTATTCGTGACTGCCTATAGCGAACATGCTATTAAAGCCTTCGAAGTAAACGCTATCGATTATCTTCTGAAGCCCGTTGAAACCGAGCGTCTTCTCCAGGCGATCATAAAGGTAAAGGAATATATGACGTTGTACTCCCGTGGGGGTAAGGCTGACCGTATTCCCGTTGAGAAAAATGGCAAGAAATTGCTTATCTCGACCGATAAAATACATTTCATTATGGCAAAAGATGACTACTCCTATCTGCACACAGAGAACGACCGTTATCTTTCGACGGTTTCGTTGGCGCAACTTGAGCAAAAGCTTGAACCACATGGATTTTTCCGCGTGCATCGCCGGTATCTGGTAAACCTTGCTTGCGTAGAAGAGGTTACTCCAGTAAGCGGTGGTACGCTGTTGCTTGCGCTTACCGGTGAAGAAGAACAGATTCCTGTTTCTCGTCGTAGGGTAGCTGCTCTCAAGAAAGCTTTGGGCTTATAGGTATTGCCATGCGCATCGGTGCTCACATCTCTACCGCCGGAGATTATCGTAAGATGATTTCTTATGCAGATGAAGTGGGATGCGAGACGTTTGCGATTTTTGCTAAATCTCCTCGCATGTGGCTTGGCTCGCCTACGACTCCCGAAAAAGGAGCTCAGCTTAGAGCGCTCCTTGCTGTGTCGACCATCCCGTTGTTTTATACACACACGGGGTATCTGATTAATCTCTCTACATCGGATGATCGTTTACGCGCTCAGTCTATTGAAGCATTGGCAGATGAACTGGTGAGAGGCGCACTGCTGGGCGCGGCGGCAGTTAATACGCATGTTGGTAGTGACGCGACGAGTCCTGCTGCTTCTGCCGCGCGACGCGCGGCAGAAGCACTCGTAATGGCACGTGATCACGCTCAAGCTGTGCTAGATCGTCAGTATGCCGAGGGCGCGTTTTTCGACCTGAGCATTTTTGGCACAGAGGAAATTCGTGTACCTCGTCTGCTTTTGGAAAATGCTGCTGGCTCTGGCATGCTCTTTGGCACGACCATTGAAGAACTCGCCGCTATCATAGCGCTAACCTCGTTTAGCCAAGATGAACTCGGTATTTGTATCGATACCTGTCATGCTTGGGCTGCCGGCTACGATGTCTCTTCTGAATCGGGTTGGACGACTCTACTCGATCAGATAGAGAATACTATGGGGCTTTCACGTCTGGGCTTACTCCATGCCAACGACAGCAGGTATGGACGTGGGATGCATAAGGACCGCCACGCCGAGATAGGGAAGGGCACTATTGGCGGGGAAGGTTTTCGCGCGATGATGAATGAAACGCGTTTGCATAACGTAGATGTCATACTTGAAGTTCCGGGTGAGGTTCCACGCAAAGATCTTGAGAACATAGCGCGTCTCAAAGGATTTCGAGGGAGCGTGCGGCAGATGAGCTAAAACCTCCGCTGTCATTCTTTGCGGTTGACAGGCATGCCTTGTTGCTTTATATTTGAACAAGTAATCAATTGATCAACTGTTCAAATATAAAGCAACGTATAGGAGGAGACAAAAACATGCCGGAGACACCCGCTCACCTTTTGGAAAGTGAGATTCTTCATCCAGAGATCGTAGAGGCCGTTCGCTGTCGTATGCCCATCGACGAGGATCTGTTTGATCTCGCTGAACTGTTTAAAGTGTTTGGAGATTCGACTCGTGTTCGTATCCTGAGTGCTCTCAGCTACAACGAACTATGCGTTAACGATCTTTCTTCGCTTCTGGGGATGACAAACTCAGCTATCTCTCATCAGCTAAAAGCATTGAGGTCCGCAAAACTTGTGCGCGCTCGCAAAGACGGCAAGGTGGTCTACTATGCTCTTGACGATGAGCACGTGGGGGCCATTATTGCCATTGGTATGCAACATGTGGGAGAACGGTAGAAAACTTCGATGAGCGATACACTGACGTTGCGAAACTCTCTGAATAAGGCTTCAACACCCTGCCGATTTTGTGGTGCCGAACTCTGTGCTTATCCTTCGCAAACTC
Source organism: Coriobacteriales bacterium (assembly GCA_963665595.2). Taxonomy (GTDB): domain Bacteria; phylum Actinomycetota; class Coriobacteriia; order Coriobacteriales; family CADBOM01. The sequence continues at coordinate 334,464 of CAXXJK010000005.1, forward strand.
GAATATTTATTATCGAAAATCTTGGTTGTGCAAACTGTGCGGCTCAAATGGAAGAGCGCATAGCTGCGCTTCCGGGTATAGAAGAGGCATCGGTTACCTTTGCTACCAAACAATTGCGCGTAACGTGTGCGCATCCGAGAGAAATGATACCTTGTTTTCAAGAGATATGTTCATCTATCGAGCCACAGACGCGGCTGAGAGAATATACACGTTCGCGGACACCAACTGCTTCAGACATACAGGACTCGTCTGAACGTGCGCAAGCTCCTGAATCGTTTGTTGGCTTTATGAGCGATAGGCTCTGCATCATCGCTTCTGCGATACTGCTTATTGCGGGTGTAGTGTGCGAACGGATAGATGCGCCTGTTATTTTGACCGTTGCCTTGTTTGTCATTGCCTATTTGATTGCCGGTGGAGAGGTTTTGTGGGGCGCGCTGCGAAATATTCGCAGAGGGCAGATATTTGATGAAAATTTTCTTATGAGTATTGCGACTATTGGAGCATTCGCCATACAGGCATTTCCTGAGGCGGTGGGCGTTATGCTCTTCTATCGCATTGGTGAGTATTTTGAGAATCGTGCGATTGAACGCAGCAGAGCTCAGATCATGGATGCGGTCGATATGCGTCCCGAAACGGTTAATCTGCTGCCAGACCTTGTATTTGATGCACTGCATGATGCTCAGGACAACGGTGTATCTGCCGCCTTTGGTGCTGGTTCGGCCGATGTTCATGTGATATCTGCCTCCGACGCTCGACGAGGTGATTTTTTGTTGGTGAGGCCGGGCGATCGCATTCCACTCGATGGTAGAGTCATTCAGGGGGAGAGTCGCGTGGATACGGCTCCTGTTACCGGCGAGCCCGTGCCCGTGAGGGTGACGGCTGGGCGATCAGTCATCTCTGGTTGTATAAACGGTTCAGGAGCGCTTGTCGTCCAAGTTGAAAACGAACTTGCCGATTCCATGGTCACGCGCATTCTTGATGCTGTCGAAGACGCAGCTGCAAATAAACCGCACATACAGCGATTCATCACCCGTTTTGCCCGTGTTTATACGCCTATTGTCATCGGCATTGCGTTGCTAACTGCTTTGATTCCGTCATTGGTGACAGGTGATTGGAGCTACTGGGTTTATACCGCGCTTTCATTTTTGGTTATTAGCTGTCCTTGCGCTATTGTTTTGAGTGTCCCACTTGCATTTTTTGCGGGTATTGGTGCGGCAAGCAGACTGGGTATTCTTTTTAAAGGCGGGAATGTTATTGAAGCTATTAGGCGTGTGCGAGTGGCTGTTTTAGACAAGACCGGTACGATTACTAAGGGAGATTTTTCGGTTCAACGTATACAGGTTGCGTTGGGCATCAGAATGACAGATGACGAGTTGCTTACGCTTGCTGCATCTGCCGAAGAACTGTCGACGCATCCGATTGCCCTTAGTGTTGTTTCTGCCGCGCGCGAACGCGGGCTTATACTACGTTCTCCATTGTCTGCTGAAGAGCGTTTGGGGAAAGGCATCGTAGCTCATATTCGCACACTCGATGGTACTGAGCAAACGGTTGTCTGCGGCAATAGGAATTTGTTGGAAGAAGCGGGAATTTCTATTGTCGATGAGTCGGTGGTCGTGTACGGAACCGAGGTGTTTATCGGGGTAGACGCAACGTTTGTCGGTTCGCTCATTATTGCCGACACGCCCAAAGAAGATTCGCACGCTGCCATTGAAGCGCTCAGGTCCTATGGTATTCACACGGTCATGCTCACTGGCGATGCTCCGGTCAGCGCCGATGCAATTGCGGCTGAAATGGGCATCGAGGAAGTTAGATCTCGTCTGCTCCCTGAGCAAAAACTTGAAGAACTCAATACGATGCGTATACGTTATGGCACAGCGCTGTTTGTGGGAGACGGCATCAATGATGCACCAGTTTTGGCGGGTGCCGATGTGGGGGCGGCCATGGGAAGTGGTTCTGACGCGGCAATAGAGGCCGCCGACATAGTATTTATGAAGTCAGCGCTTTCCGCGGTGCCGCAGTCGATACGTATAGCCCGGGCGGTCGGTTCTATCGCGTTACAAAACATTGTATTTGCCTTAGTGGTTAAGATTAGTGTGATGGTTCTGGGTTTTGTAGGGCTCGCCTCTTTATGGATGGCAATTTTTGCTGATGTGGGCGTGGCTCTCTTGTGTATCATGAACTCCATACGGATTCTTTACCAGAAATTTGTCTGACAATATCAGGATTAATAGACAATCGAGGAGAGGAGGAACGTCACGTGCAATTGCTCGAGTACGTCCTTCTCTGTCTCGCTGCCATACTTATTTCAGCACTTGTAAGCCAGTTTCTTTCGCGCGTATCCACGCCGCTCATTCAGATATCCCTTGGAATTGTTATTGCACTGACTCCTATTATCATCGATGTAACCATAAATACTGAGATATTTATGGTTCTATTTGTCGCTCCTCTGCTATTTGACGAGGGACGTAATGCACACAAGAAGAAACTTTGGGAATATCGTCGGCCCATTCTTTCTTTGGCTCTTGGACTGGTCGTATTGACGGTTGTGGCGGGCGGTTTATTCGTACATTGGTTAATTCCATCGATACCACTACCGGCTGCCTTTGCACTGATGGCGGCTCTCGCACCTACAGATGCCGTGGCGGTGGCGTCCCTTGCACAGCAGATCAATATGTCCGAGGGGCAGCGTATCAATCTTGAGGGCGAAGCTTTGCTCAACGACGCGTCAGGTATCGTGTCATTTCAGGTAGCGGTTGCAGCGTTACTCTATGGCACATTTAATCTATGGGAAGCTGCCGGCTCTTTTGCTTTGGCATTTTTTGGAGGTCTTGCTTTAGGCGCTCTTGTCATGCTGGGCAAGTTCTACTTGATGAAATGGCTTCAGCGTGTTGCTTTTGAGGACACGACATTCCATGTGCTCCTCGAGATATTTACGCCGTTTATTGTCTATCTTCTTGCTGAGGCTTTAGGAGTTTCAGGCATTCTCGCTGTTGTATCGGCGGGACTTCTCCATAATTATGGTGCGCGCAAGATCAATCCTATCGCTGCACGCCGCGATATTGTTTCTTCTTCGACGTGGACGATGCTGGTCTTCATACTCAATGGTCTTGTCTTTATTTTGCTCGGCTCACAGTTACCCGAGACCATTCTCAGGACATGGGAGTCTATGCAATCAGTGGACTTTTCATTGGCGATCTGGGCAATTGCGCTCACGGCATTCATTATGGGTGTTCGATTCCTCTGGGTATATCTTGTGAATCGTCCTCCCTTGAAAAAAGGGCAGGCACGTCAGGCACGCATACGCCAGAAGATACAGAATGCGGCAATTATTACGCTCTGCGGTCCTAAAGGAGCCGTTACGTTGGCGGTAATACTCTCCTTGCCGTACACTTTCGTGGATGGCTCGGCGTTTCCTCAGCGGCGATTGTTACTGTTCCTGGCATCGGCAGTCATCATCATTACCTTACTCGCCGCTAATTTCATTGCTCCGATTATTGTTCCTAAGCGTGTGGGCGATCAATCTGACGATACTGAAGCATTGATCGAGATATTGCGTAATGTTGTCGTACGGCTGACGGGCCTTGCGCAAGATCATAATCGCGCGGCAGTTCAAGAGGTCGTCTACAGCTACAATCAGCGCATCGAGCGCGCTAAACGAAACGCAAGCATTGAGGATGAGGTCGACATGACCTTGCGTCATCACATTGCTGTCTGGGAGCGCCGTAACACGCTCCGGCGTATGGAAGAGGGGACTACCTCCTCTGCGATCGGTTATGCCTTTCTGCTACGTATCAGCCGGTCTCTTTCCGGTAAGATGCGGCAAGACGAAACTGCCTATCTTTGGAAGTACATGAAACTGCGCTGGAGTCATCGTGTTGAGCGCCGCGATGAGAATGTCAAAGTTCGGCTCGGAAAGAGATTCAAAGAACGTCACAACGCCATGAGGGAGTTGCGTATATCAAATTTTGAATATGTGGTTGACAGACTCGAGGATATGCTTGACAGCTATCGTATTCTTCCCTTTGATGAGCATATGAGGGTTGAGGATATTTCTGCTGCGCTTATCCGATATCGTCGACGTCTTGAAGTTCTTTACGCCATGGGTTCGGGAAGTCAGTTCCTCAATGTGACTGACCGGCTTACGGAGACTGAATTTCGCGATGAAGTTGAGTCGCTTGCTCTACGCATTGAGCGTGAAGAGATTAGCCGTTTTCATAAGGAGGGCCGTATCAATGTGGCAACGGCGAAACGCATGCGTGCAAACATCACTATGATGGAACTTGATGTAGACGCTGTTCTGGCATAGGAATGCGAAGTAGATCGTAATATAGCCAGTACATTTGTGCATAAGGCGGATACTTAAACTTCCTTTATAAAATCTATTGACATAACCGAGAAGAGGTCTCATAATCTCTTTAACCTACTACATTGGTAGGAATTAAAACCTACAAATATATAGGAATTGTAAGGAGGCAATCAATTGGTGAAGACATTCTGTATCGCAGGGACCAGCGGGATTCGAATGCTCGGCTCCCGGACACACAATGTCGGGGCAGTGGTTTCACCGCGCGTCACTTTACAGACTATCATCTGAGACCATATATATAGCGCCTTCTTTGTTGTCCGGGAGTTATCATGACCCCGGTTTTTTTGTACCGTTTTATTTGTTTCCGAAAGAAGGAGAGATGGTTGAGTTTTAAAAAATCACTGCTATCACGGTTCTTCCGTTCATCAGATACCAGTAAAAACAGGCCCTTAGAAAATGAAAAAGAGAGTGAGATTATCGTGAGTACAAAGAATTATCATTTTGAAACTATTCAAGTACATGCGGGACAAGAAAACCCTGACCCCGCATCTGACGCACGGGCAGTGCCCATCTATCAGACCACCTCATATGTGTTTCGTGACTTCGATCATGCCGCAGCCCGCTTTGGTCTTGCTGATCCGGGGAATATCTACAGTCGTCTTACCAATACGACGACTGATGTGTTTGAGCAGCGTATTGCAGCACTTGAAGGTGGCGTAGCGGCTCTCGGTGTTGCTTCTGGTGCTGCAGCAGTTACCTATGCAATACAGAATATCGCCCAGCAGGGTGACAATATCGTTTCAGCCAAAACAATCTATGGTGGCAGTTATATCTTGCTCAAAAATACGCTTCCGCGCTTTGGTATTACAACTAAATTTGTCGATCCTGACGAAGAGGGTTCATTTGACGCAGCAATAGACGAAAACACTAAAGCAATCTTTATTGAGACCATAGGTAATCCCAACGCTACATTGGCAGATATTGAGGCAATTGCAAAGGTTGCCCATGTTCACAACATTCCTCTGATCGTTGACAATACCTTTGCTACACCATATCTAGTCCGACCTTTTGAGTATGGTGCTGATATAGTTATTCATTCCGCAACGAAGTTTATTGGTGGCCACGGTACTGCTATAGGCGGCGTTATCGTTGACGGTGGCACGTTTGACTGGAAGGTTGCCGGTAAGTTTCCTACGCTTGTTGAACCTGACCCAAGTTATCATGGCCTCAGTTTTGTGGATGCCGTCGGGCAGGCTGCTTATGCTACGAGAATCCGTGCAATTCTCCTGCGCGATACCGGTGCCACACAGGCACCACTCCATTCATTCTTATTCCTACAGGGCCTCGAGTCTCTTTCACTGCGTGTGGAACGTCATGTGTCAAACAGCGTGAAAGTTGTTGAGTATTTGTCTAAACATCCGCTGGTAGAAAAGGTCAATCACCCCGCATTGCCTGATCATCCGAATCACGAACTGTACCAGCGCTATTTCCCTAATGGCGGCGCAACTATATTTACATTTGAGATTAAGGGCGGTGTCGATGAAGCGCGTACCTTTATCGATAATCTTGAATTGTTCTCGCTCCTTGCCAATGTGGCCGATGTAAAGAGTTTGGTCGTTCATCCAGCCACGACTACGCATTCTCAGCTTTCTCAAGAGGAGTTGCTTGATCAGGGCATCAAGCCGAGTACCATTCGTCTGTCTATCGGTACTGAGCATATTGATGACATCATTGGTGATCTTGATCAAGCGTTTTCAGCTGTGTCTGCTCAGTCGGCGTAAGAACAAACGAGCGTCGAAGAGGTTATCCGTTATATGGCTGCGCCCCCGATATGTTTTCGAGGGCGCAGCCATAATAGTTTTTGCGTAGTATGTTTCTATTGACAGAAGACTTAGGGGAGTTTAGAAAAACTCTCTTCAAGATCAGCATCTGTAGGAATATAGTCGGTCATTTCGCCTTCATGATATTTCTGATAGGCAACCATATCGAAATATCCCGTTCCCGTAAGCCCGAAGACGATCGTCTCGGCGCTATTTTCTTCTTTACAGCGCAGAGCTTCATCGATTGCGACGCGAATTGCATGGCTTGACTCGGGCGCAGGAAGGGTACCCTCGGTACGCGCAAAGAATTCTGCCGCCTCAAAGACCTTCGTCTGTTCAACCGCACGTGCTTCAAGATAGCCTTCGTTGTAAAGCTCTGAGAGTGTCGAACTCATGCCGTGATAGCGCAGGCCTCCTGCATGATTTGCTGAGGGAATAAAATCACTGCCAAGCGTATACATCTTTGCGAGGGGTGTGACGGCGCCGGTGTCACAGAAGTCATAGGCGTAACGACCGCGCGTGAGGCTTGGGCAGCTCGCAGGCTCAACGGCGATAAAGCGATAGTCCTTCTCACCGCGAAGCTTCTCCCCCATGAAAGGAGCGATAAGTCCACCAAGATTCGAGCCGCCTCCTGCGCATCCAATGATCACATCGGGTTCGATATTGTATTTATCGCACGCGGCCTTTGTCTCAAGACCAATAATCGATTGATGGAGCAATACTTGATTCAAAACACTGCCGAGGACATAACGGTAACCTTCTTGGGTTACGGCTGCCTCGACGGCTTCAGAGATAGCACAACCAAGCGATCCGGTCGTGCCGGGATGCATTTCGAGTATCTTTCGTCCCACGGCAGTTGTCTCGGAGGGCGAAGGCGTGACAGAGGCACCATAGACGCTCATAACCTCACGGCGGAATGGTTTCTGTTCATACGATACCTTGACCATATAGACCTGACAGTCAAGATTGAAATATGCGCACGCCATGGAAAGAGCGGTTCCCCATTGTCCTGCACCAGTTTCGGTGGTTACGCCTTTCAGCCCTTGTTCCTTTGCGTAGTACGCTTGGGCGATGGCACTATTGAGCTTGTGCGAACCGCTGGTGTTATTGCCTTCAAATTTGTAGTAGATCTTTGCGGGGGTATCGAGTGCTTCTTCGAGGAAATACGCACGAATGAGGGGCGAAGGACGATACATTTTATAGAAGTCAACGATTTCATCGGGAATGTCGATAAGCTGCGTGTCGTTATCGAGTTCCTGCTTGACAAGCTCGTCGCAAAAAACCTGTCCTAGTTCTTCGGCGGTCATGGGCTCGCGGGTTCCCGGGTTTAAAAGAGGCGCCGGTTTGTTCTTCATATCGGCGCGTATGTTGTACCATTGCCGGGGAATTTCACTTTCTTCGAGATAGATCTTATAGGGTGCACTGTTCTGTCGATGGCTGCGGGTCATGATAAATCCTTTCTCTCGGTGGGGAAAGAAAACGCTCCTGTCCCCAAACAATGTGTTTGCGGGGACAAGAGCGTTTGTAGTATCACGTCTCCTGCGGTGCCACCCTGCTTGGCGCTTGCGCACCCACTCATGCGTACTTTCATACGCTGACATTTGATGACGGAGTGCCTTCTCCGGCTTGCCTACTAAGCAGACACAACATCTGCGTTTCAACTCGCCCTCAGGAGTCCATTCAATCACACTTTCCGTATTGCCCTCACAGCTTAAGGCAACTCTCTCGGACGGAAAGGGGGGTGACCTACTACTCTCCCTCAACGGTTTAGCGTGAGTTTAGTGTGTCGAGGGGTCGATTGTCAAGAGGAAATGACGTATAGATCGGCAGTATGCCTGTTCCCACATATATGGTTCATTGAAATCGTAACCTGGACACTGCAAAAGCAAACTGGACAGTTGCACCAAATGTGAAGTTCTGCAGGAAGAGATACCTTTAAGGTGTCCAGATTGCTTGCAAACCGGTGACTGAAGGATAGTATTTACCTGATAACGCAAGTATTATCTGGATGAAGTCTCAACTGCGAGCATGCTTGCGCTAACGTCTGAGAAGGTTTTGCAATAGTAACCTGGACGCTTAACATGTAGCTATATCGCCCTTCTCGGCAGCCCTTCAATTGTCTAAAATGTAGTTGTCATGCTTCGAGCAGCCGAGGGTTCATGATCACATCGTCAGGCGGTATGGCCCGAACTCCCAAACTCTCAAGCAGACTTTTTGGTAAGGTCAGGGAGGCGAGCGCCATTGGCGCCGCCTTCTGGCCTGCTCTCACATATGAGTTGACGTGACTGGATGCCTCGCTGACATCAGAAAATGTCAGACCATCGAAGTCGGTTCCTTTTGGAAGTATCTTTCTCAGTTCAACATGATTCTTTTCAGCGGCACCCTTTTGACCAGGATTGACTGGATCGCAGTAAAAGACACTGGTGCGTCTTGAGCCATTTAGTCCCGTCTCGATCTTGGAAAAATCTAAGAACTCACTGCCACGGTCAGTGAGTATCACCGGGAAGATGTCGGTAAAGGTACCTTCGCAGTAAGTCTCCAGTGCGTCGAGGGCAGCCTTTACCTGCACCTGATCTTTTGACTTAAGCAGAATATGGAGCTGGAAGAACAAACGCACAAAATGTAGCGTGAGAATGCACTGAGAATTACGGCGTAACCCTTCTACGGTGTCCATCTGTACAGTAAGCACCTTAAGATCATCAGGTAGCGCACACCAATCAGAGTATGTGCGTCCCTCAAGATTCATCTTCGGTTCTCCGTGAGCGCGTTTCTTACGTGGTGCGTATCTGACCTTTTTGGGCAGATCAATGTTGGCAAGGCCCATTACGCCCTTGTCCATGTAGTTGTAAAACGTCCGTTCACATATCAAAAACTCCTCTGAGTGGGTAGCCCAGATGGCCTGTAGGCTCTGACCCTGAGAGAGCAGTTTTTTGACGGTATCTACCATCATACGCAGTTCATAGGGTTTGCAGCTTATACCAACGTGGGCAAGGCTCAATCTCTCGTCATGAGCACTTTGTGCTTTTGAGGCTACATACCGAGCTTTCTCATAGGTACAAAAGCCTCGCTTGGAGCATTGCGTGCATACAAAGGGTGCTCGTTCGCGTCTTTCACAAGTATAGAAATCGAATTCCTTGCAGAAGTCATAACAGCGCTTCTTAAAACAGCGCTTACATGATGCCGCATCCGATATGCATCTAAAGCACAACTGCGCCACTTGGCAGTTTGCATAGTTGCTACACCGTGCCTGGGCGGCCACAGAAAAGCTCTTGGACTTAATGAAAACTCTATTGGCTCTCACTTCACTTGAGACTGTAGTCGGTGACACCCCAAGCTTTCTTGCAATCTCTCTGAATGACTTGCCATCCTTTAACATCTCTTCGATCTCGCACCTGTCATCAAAGACGAGGTGTCCTCCTTTCCTTTGTGGCATGATCTACTCCTTCCCGGGCTGCGAGAAGAGGGCTGCAATGCTACTGAATCAAGAGGAGAAAAGCAGACGCGATCATACCTAGGCAAACAACCTGTGATATATAGCGATATCTATGTCTACTCAGATTGCAAGGTTAACCTGAACAGGCGTCCAGAAAACAAATTCAATTAACGTTCCCACATATATAGGTACCACATATATAATCTAATAGAGAGAGACGGACACTTGGGGGCGCTCGTTGGCAAAGACAAGGCTATCGGAATTGAGTAAATCTCTAGGCCGTTATGCTATATATCAATTGAGCTTAGTATTTGCCGTCCTTACACTACTTATATGGGGAGAGAAAATAGACCTATGCAGGGTGTTTATGAAGACCTTATGTGTACGCTGATAATTCGTTGACACTAACCCCTAAACTCCGTAAAGTACTTCCTTGCGCGTCGCCGGACCGGTGATCGAAAACATCTGCTTAGCGGCGCGTGAACACGATGGGAAACCATCTTGCGAGCACCTTGAAAACTGGATACTTTGACGATTCAAATTCGAATTTAAGCCAAGTGAGAAACCTCGTCGAAAGACGAATTTAAAATAAGAGCAGATCTTTCTTTCACTTATAATAGATATCCCAGACAAGTGTCTGGGTGACTGTTTGAACGGAGAGTTTGATCCTGGCTCAGGATGAACGCTGGCGGCGCGCTTAACACATGCAAGTCGAACGATTAAGACCCCTTCGGGGGTGTATAGAGTGGCGAACGGGTGAGTAACACGTGACTAACCTGCCCCTTACATCGGGACAACAGCTGGAAACGGCTGCTAATACCGGATACTTCTTGTCTGCGGCATCGCGGATAAGAGAAAGCCTTTACGGTAAGGGATGGGGTCGCGTCCGATTAGCTAGTTGGTGAGGTAATGGCCCACCAAGGCAACGATCGGTAGCCGGCCTGAGAGGGTGATCGGCCACATTGGGACTGAGACACGGCCCAAACTCCTACGGGAGGCAGCAGTGGGGAATTTTGCGCAATGGGGGAAACCCTGACGCAGCGACGCCGCGTGCGGGATGAAGGCCTTCGGGTTGTAAACCGCTTTCAGCAGGGAAGATAATGACGGTACCTGCAGAAGAAGCTCCGGCTAACTACGTGCCAGCAGCCGCGGTAATACGTAGGGAGCAAGCGTTATCCGGATTTATTGGGCGTAAAGCGCGCGTAGGCGGTTCGTTAAGCCGGATGTTAAATCCCGGGGCTCAACCCCGGTCCGCATCCGGAACTGGCGGACTTGAGTGCGGTAGAGGAAAGTGGAATTCCCAGTGTAGCGGTGAAATGCGCAGATATTGGGAAGAACACCGGTGGCGAAGGCGGCTTTCTGGGCCGTCACTGACGCTGAGGCGCGAAAGCTGGGGGAGCGAACAGGATTAGATACCCTGGTAGTCCCAGCCGTAAACGATGGGCACTAGGTGTGGGGACCTCAACGGTCTCCGTGCCGCAGCTAACGCATTAAGTGCCCCGCCTGGGGAGTACGGCCGCAAGGCTAAAACTCAAAGGAATTGACGGGGGCCCGCACAAGCAGCGGAGCATGTGGCTTAATTCGAAGCAACGCGAAGAACCTTACCAGGGCTTGACATCTAGGTGAAGCGGCGGAGACGCCGTGGCCGAAAGGAGCCTAGACAGGTGGTGCATGGCTGTCGTCAGCTCGTGTCGTGAGATGTTGGGTTAAGTCCCGCAACGAGCGCAACCCTCGCCGTATGTTACCAGCATTTAGTTGGGGACTCATACGGGACTGCCGGCGTTAAGCCGGAGGAAGGTGGGGACGACGTCAAGTCATCATGCCCCTTATGTCCTGGGCTGCACACGTGCTACAATGGCCGGTACAACGGGCTGCAAGGCGGCGACGCCAAGCGAATCCCTTAAAACCGGCCCCAGTTCGGATCGCAGGCTGCAACCCGCCTGCGTGAAGTCGGAGTTGCTAGTAATCGCGGATCAGCATGCCGCGGTGAATACGTTCCCGGGCCTTGTACACACCGCCCGTCACACCACCCGAGTTGTCTGCACCCGAAGTCGCTGGCCTAACCTTTTAGGAGGGAGGCGCCGAAGGTGTGGAGGGTAAGGGGGGTGAAGTCGTAACAAGGTAGCCGTACCGGAAGGTGCGGCTGGATCACCTCCTTTCTAGGGAGAACATCTAGATGAGTTCATCTTATCTAGACACCCCAGAAGATCTTAAACAAAAGCTCTCACCTTATTTAATTTCGAATGAACAATCGTTGGAGTATCCGGTTTTCAGGGTACTCGTCTCTTATGGGACGTTTACTCCTGATGCAACAGGCACCTTGACAGCTGCATAGCGATATATAATTAATTATCTCAAATGATCGCGAATCAATACATTCATGTAAGCAAGTATGTTCTTAACATCTCTTATCTGATGAGAAGAGAAGATAGTAAGGGCACACGGTGGATGCCTTGGCACCAGACGGCGATGAAGGACGCGGCAAGCTGCGATAATCTGCGGTGAGGGGCACACACCCTTTGACCCGCAGGTTTCCGAATGGGGGAACCCAACCGGGGTCATGCCCGGTTATCTCTTGGCTGAACACATAGGCCTTGAGAAGCCAACCCGGGGAACTGAAACATCTAAGTACCCGGAGGAAAAGAAATCAAACGAGATTCCCGAAGTAGCGGCGAGCGAAACGGGAATAAGCCTAAACCCGTGTATGTGTAAGCACAAGGGGCGTTGCTACACGTGGTGTTGTAGGACCTGCTGTTCAGGAGCCCTTTCTCCTGAGCGCAGTTACAAAGATATGTCATAGCCGAACCGGTTTGGAAAGGCCGGCCGAAGACAGTAAGAGCCTGGTAGGCAAAATGGCATATCCTGCGTACGCAGGCACCTGAGTAATGCCGGACACGTGAAATCCGGTATGAATCTGGGGGGACCACCCTCCAAGGCTAAATACGTTCTGGTGACCGATAGTGAACAAGTACCGTGAGGGAAAGGTGAAAAGCACCCCGAGAGGGGAGTGAAATAGTACCTGAAACCGTGTGCCTACAAGCAGTCGGAGCATCCGCAAGGGTGTGACGGCGTGCCTTTTGTAGAATGAGCCAGCGAGTTACGGTGTGCGGCAAGGTTTAGCTTTAAAGCGAGCCGCAGCGAAAGCGAGTCTTTAAACGGGCGCGTATAGTCGTACGCTGTAGACGCGAAGCCAGGTGAGCTATCCATGGGCAGGTTGAAGCGGGGGTAAGACCTTGTGGAGGACCGAACCCACCTCGGTTGAAAACGGGGGGGATGACCTGTGGATAGGAGTGAAAGGCTAATCAAACCTGGAGATATCTCGTTCTCCCCGAAATAGCTTTAGGGCTAGCCTCGGGTATATGAGTGCCGGTGGTAGAGCACTGGAAGGTCGCGGGGGCTTCACCGCCTACCAACATCTACCAAACTCCGAATGCCGTCACTTTTACCCCGGGAGTCAGAACATGTGGGCTAAGCCGTGTGTTCGAAAGGGAAACAGCCCAGACCGCCTGCTAAGGTCCCTAAATCCATGCTAAGTGGCAAAGGATGTGCGTTTGCTCAGACAACCAGGATGTTGGCTTAGAAGCAGCCATTCATTTAAAGAGTGCGTAACAGCTCACTGGTCGAGTGGACATGCGCCGACAATTTACGGGGCTAAGCATGGTACCGAAGCAGCGGACCGAGACGTAAGTCTCGATGGTAGGGGAGCATTCCGTACTGGGTTGAAGCTTACGGGTAACCGTGGGTGGACTGTACGGAAGTGAGAATGCTGGCATGAGTAACGAGAGAGGAGTGAGAAACTCCTCCGCCGTAAACCCAAGGTTTCCTGGGCGAGGCTAATCCTCCCAGGGTCAGTCGGGAGCTAAGGCGAGGCCGCAAGGCGTAGTCGATGCACAGCAGGTAGACATTCCTGCACCGCTGATGTACCGCTATTACCAATGGGGTGACGGAGAAGGGTAGCCGAGCGGGGTTCTGGACGTCCCCGTGAAAGCGTGTAGGGAGAGAGGTAGGCAAATCCGCCTCTCATATATCCTGAGACGTGACGACGAAGCGAATGCGTGAAGTCGGTGATCCCATACTTCCGAGAAAAACCTCTAGGGAGGGACATCAGTGCCCGTACCAAAACCGACACAGGTGGGTGGGTAGAGCATACCAAGGCGATCGAGAGAACCATGGTTAAGGAACTCGGCAAAATGACTCCGTAACTTCGGGAGAAGGAGTGCCGCTTTTGGTGAAAAGACTTGCTCTTTTAGCTGAAGGCGGCCGCAGTGAATAGGTCCAAGCGACTGTTTATCAAAAACACAGGACTCTGCTAAGTCGTAAGACGATGTATAGGGTCTGACGCCTGCCCGGTGCTGGAAGGTTACATGGAGAGGTTAGCGCAAGCGAAGCTTTGAAATTAAGCCCCAGTAAACGGCGGCCGTAACTATAACGGTCCTAAGGTAGCGAAATTCCTTGTCGGGTAAGTTCCGACCTGCACGAATGGCGTAACGATTTGGACGCTGTCTCAACCATGGACTCGGTGAAATTGTATTATTCGTGAAGATGCGAATTACCCGCGGAAGGACGGAAAGACCCCGTGAACCTTTACTACAGCTTGACATTGGCTGTTGGCACGGCGCGTAGAGGATAGGTGGGAGACTATGAAGCAGGGGCGCCAGCCCTTGTGGAGTCACCCTTGGAATACCACCCTCGCCGTGCTGGCAGCCTAACGTGCGACCGTTATCCGGCGTGCGGACCGTGTCAGGTGGGTAGTTTGACTGGGGCGGTCGCCTCCTAAAATGTAACGGAGGCGCGCGTAAGGTCTGCTCAGGACGGTTAGCAATCGTCCCTATGAGTGCAAGAGCATAAGCAGGCTTGACTGCGAGACCTACAAGTCGAGCAGATGGGAAACCAGGCTCTAGTGATCCGGCGGCTCAGAGTGGAATGGCCGTCGCTCAACGGATAAAAGGTACTCCGGGGATAACAGGCTGATCTTCCCCAAGAGTCCACATCGACGGGAAGGTTTGGCACCTCGATGTCGGCTCATCGCATCCTGGGGCTGAAGCAGGTCCCAAGGGTATGGCTGTTCGCCATTTAAAGCGGTACGCGAGCTGGGTTCAGAACGTCGTGAGACAGTTCGGTCCCTATCCTCCGTGGGCGCAAGAGAATTGAGAGGATCTGTCCCTAGTACGAGAGGACCGGGACGGACGGACCTCTGGTGCACCGGTTGTCGACCAACGGCACGGCCGGTTAGCTACGTTCGGAGCGGATAAGCGCTGAAAGCATCTAAGCGCGAAGCCGACCTCAAGATGAGTTCTCTTTTTGGTAAGGCCCCTCGTAGACTACGAGGTTGATAGGCCGCAGCTGCACGCATGGCAACATGTTTAGGCGAGCGGTACTAATAGGCCGAGCTCTTCTTTTCATAGATATTGAACGGCGAGATTTTGTTTTAATTGATTATATATTCGCTATGCATCTGCCAGGGTGCCTCGTGCAGACGAAGCCTTCTGGTGAGTAGAGTGTCCATGGAGGAGGGGATCACCCGGTCCCATTCCGAACCCGGTAGTTAAGCCCTCCATCGCCGAAAGTACTGCGGAGTAGTCCGTGGGAGGATAGGAAGACGCTCTCCTCACCAGAGGGCTTCTTTGATTTCTGGCATCGAAGTGACGTGAATATCCTATGCGGGCAGAGGACAGGCTTCGGATGAATCAAGGATATGTGATAAAGTAAACTTTCCAGTACATCCTCAGGAAAAGGTGTTTTATGGTGAGTATTCTCAATAAGCTGCTTTCCACCGGTGAGGGCAAACAAATAAGGAAATACCAAAACATCGTCGAGAAAATAAACGCTTTTGAGCCACAGATGCAGGCATTCAATGATGATGAACTGACGTCTCAGACAGAGCGATTTCGAGCTCGTTATGCAGAGGGCGAATCTCTTGATGAGCTATTACCCGAAGCATTTGCAACGGTACGAGAGGCCTCAAGACGTACTCTCGGGCTGCGACATTTTGATGTGCAACTCATAGGCGGCATGGCACTTCATGATGGCTGCATTGCTGAGATGAAAACAGGCGAAGGAAAAACGCTTGTTTCCACGCTTGCTGGTTATCTTAATGCTATTGCTGGTCAAGGCGTGCATGTTGTTACGGTCAATGAGTATCTCGCTGCACGTGACAGCGAATGGATGGGGCAGATTTATCGATTTCTTGGTATGAGTGTTGGCTTCATCAAAACAGGCATGCGTCAAGATGACAAACGCGCTGCCTACTTGAATGATATAACGTATGGCACTAATGCAGAATTCGGTTTTGATTATCTTCGCGATAATATGGTTCCACGCGCTGATTATCGCACTCAGCGGGGTCATCATTACGCCATTGTCGACGAGGTCGACTCTATTCTTATCGATGAGGCGCGTACGCCGCTTATCATTTCAGGTGCTGGCACTCAAGCTGCCGAAACCTATAAACGGTTTGCCCGTGTTATACCCATGCTCAAGATCGACGAAGATTTTGAAATGGAGGAATCGAAGAAGACGATTGCTGCCACCGAAGAAGGCCTTAAGCGTATAGAGAATATGTTGGGTATAGAGGACATATACTCCGATCCATCAGGTCAGCTTGTCAATCATCTACAACAATCGCTGCGCGCACAGTTTTTGTTCAAGCGTGATGTTGACTATGTGGTGGTTGACGGTGAGGTAAAGATCGTTGATGAATTTACGGGCCGTATCATGGAAGGCCGCCGTTATTCAGAAGGTTTGCATCAGGCACTAGAAGCCAAAGAAGGGGTTCTCGTCAAAGATGAAAACCAGACCTTAGCCACTATTACGCTCCAGAATTACTTCCGTCTTTATGAGAAACTTGCCGGTATGACTGGTACGGCTGCTACGGAGGATGCGGAATTTCGCGAAATCTATCACTTACCGGTAGTTATCGTTCCCTCCAACAAGCCGGTTATTCGTGAGGATAAGAATGACTTAATCTACCGGACACTCTCGACAAAATACCAAGCGATTGTTGAAGCAGTCAAAGAATGTCATGCGAAGGGCCAGCCGGTTTTGGTAGGCACCGTATCTATCGAGACTTCCGAGTTATTGTCGCGTCTTTTAGATAAAGCGGGTATCAAGCACGAGGTTTTAAATGCGAAGCATCATGAGCGTGAAGCACATATTGTGGCTCAGGCGGGCCGTTATGGTGCGGTTACTATTGCCACCAACATGGCAGGCCGTGGTACCGATATTTTGCTGGGAGGCACACCGGAGTTTCTTGTAACGGAACTTTTCATTGAACAGGGTATTGATCCGGAAGAGGCCACGGCGGAACAAAAAGCTACTGCGCTTAATCAGGCTAAGCAGATCTGCGCTGAAGAGCACAAGGCCGTTGTCGCCGCAGGAGGTCTTGCCGTTATCGGTACTGAACGTCATGAGGCGCGCCGTATCGACAATCAGTTGCGTGGTCGTTCTGGCCGTCAGGGAGACCCCGGCTTCACGCAGTTTTATCTTTCGCTTGACGATGATCTGATGCGACTCTTTGGCGGGGATCGCATGGATGCCATCGGCCATATGATGGAACGTACTCAGATGCCTGACGATATGCCCATTGAGGCGCGTATGGTCAGCAAGGGAATTGAGAATGCTCAGCGCCAGGTCGAGCAGATGCATTTTGATACCCGTAAAAATGTTCTTGAATATGACGATGTCATGAATCGTCAGCGTCAGGCGATCTATGAAGAGCGCAATGCTATTTTGGATGGCAAAGATGTCCATACGCGTGTTGATGACATCATGAACGAAACGGTAACGCGCAATGTCGAAGAGAGTTGCAGCGACAACGCCTCTTCTCATGATTGGGACTGGGAATCTCTTAAGATATGGCTTGTGGAGTTGACGGGCGATCATGACATCGATCCACAGCGGTTTCTCAACAGTGACGAAGATATTGACGAGATGGAGCAATCGATCTTTGATTATCTGCGGAATATTTATCAATCGAAGGAAGACACGCTGGGCGAAGAGCGCATGCGCCAACTTGAGCAGCAGGTAATGCTGCGCATCATGGATACGCGCTGGATGGCTCATCTTCAGGATATGGACTACCTCAAGTCTGGCATTGGCTTGCGCGCCTATGGTCAACGCGACCCCTTGGTCGAGTATAAGAATGAGGCTCATGCTGCATTTGGTATGTTGCGCGATACCATGTATGAGGACTACATTCGCACGGTTCTACGTATACAGATCGTGCAACAACCTCTTGAGCAAACGGAGGAATCAGAGCAGCTGAAAGGTGCTTTATACTCTGCTCCCGATGAGGCGCCGGCATCGGTTGTAGATGAACTACGTGCTCGGCAGCAGTTGCAGGCCGCCGCACAGGCTACTCATGCGGCCGGAGAACCCGTTCGTCCCGCCCACCAGAAGGCGGCTACTGTCATAAAAGATAAAGAAGATCCTTTCGCCAATGTTGGACGCAATGATTTGTGCCCCTGTGGAAGCGGGAAAAAATATAAAAAATGTCATGGTGCGTCAACAAATAACGGATAAATGGAGAGTTTGTTGATGGTGGAAATAGAGAATCATACTTCTGAACTCGTGACGTTAGGTGATCACCTCCGTGAAATTCAAGACTACCTTCATATCGATGCAAAGCGATGCGAGATCGGCGAGCTCGAGACGCTTGCCTCGGCAGTAGATTTTTGGAATGATAACGAGCGAGCACTCACTATTTCTAAGAAAATCGCGGATTTGCGCACCGAGGTTTCTGAATTTGACGAGGCGATACGTATTCTCGAGGATGCCTGTGTTGCTAATGAGTTGGCTCTTTCAGATGAGGATGAGCAGATGGCAGCCGAGGTTGTTGTCGCTATCGATGATCTCATGCGGCATATTGAAAGTCTTGAACTTTCGTCTTGGTTTGACGGTGAATTTGATGGTGGCGATGCCATCGTAACCATAAATCCGGGCCAAGGTGGTCTTGAAGCTCAGGACTGGGCTGACATGCTTTTTCGTATGTATCTCTATTATGCTCAGCGCAAGAGCTGGAAGGTCAATGTACTTGATGCGCCACCCGCCGAAGGTATTGGTATTGATCATGCTACGTTTATTGTCTCGGGTCATAATGCCTATGGTATGTTACGCGCCGAGCAGGGGGTACACCGTCTTGTCCGCATTTCGCCGACTGATGTCAAACAGCGCAGGCAAACGACGTTTGCTGGAGTAGAAGTACTCCCGGTACTTCCTGATGATATCGAGGTAAAGATTAACGAGAACGATGTTCGTATTGATGTGTTCCATTCAAGCGGAGCGGGAGGACAGTCGGTCAACACCTCTGATTCGGCGGTTCGCTTGACTCATATGCCGACTGGTATCGTAGTAACTTGTCAAAATGAACGCTCTCAGCTACAGAACAAGGATGTGGCGTTCAAAATATTGACGGCAAAACTCTATGAACTTGAGAAGCAGAAGCGCGCCGCTGAAATTGATGAACTGCGTGGCGAGCGGCACGAGGCATCGTGGGGGAATCAGATTCGTAATTATGTGCTCTATCCCTATCAGATGGTCAAAGACCTGCGTTCTGGGGTTGAAACTGGGAACGTGGATGCGGTACTGAACGGAGACATTGATGCATTCGTCATTGGGTATCATCGGTGGCGCGTTGCAAATGGATAGATGGGAAAGTTGGAGAAGGGAAAGGTAGTCGCGATGAGTTCACGGTCGATTGAGACGATTGCCAAGCGCGCATATGATTTGCGCTGCGATACTATCAGAATGATCGCAGCAGCAGGAAGTGGCCATCCAGGGGGCTCTCTTTCGGCTGCTGATATAATTGCAACGTTGTTTTTTGGTGATCTCATGACCTATGATCCGACACGTCCCCAGTGGAGTAGGCGAGATCGTTTCATTTTATCAAAAGGCCATGCTGCGCCGATTTATTATGCGGCTCTTGCGGAGGCAGGATTTTATCCCAAAGATGAAATGATGACGTTGCGGAAATTTGGATCGCGGCTGCAGGGTCACCCAGATTCCAAAAAACTTCCCGGTGTCGAAGTATGTACAGGATCGTTAGGACAGGGTCTGTCGATTGCATCAGGTCTTGCTTGGGGCTTGAGGCAGCAAGCAAAGACTGCTCACGAAGACCCTCAGAACGTGTTTGTTCTCATGGGCGACGGCGAACAACAGGAGGGCCAGGTTTGGGAAGCTGCCATGTTTGCTGCCCATAATCATCTTGAGAATCTGATTGCCATTATTGATAACAATCGTCTACAGATCGACGGATGCTGCGCTCGGGTTATGAGCTTTGATAGTTTGGGCGCCAAATACGAATCGTTTGGCTGGCATGTTATCGAGGTGGACGGACACGACATCGAGCTTATCGGTGATGCGCTCGAGATAGCCAAGAGTTATGCGGAAGGTCCCTCTGTGGTGATAGCACATACCGTCAAAGGTCGTGGTGTCACATTTATGGAGAATCAGGCCGGCTGGCACGGTAAGGCTCCCTCAGAAGAAGAGTGCGCTTGTGCCCTCGATGATTTAGCTGTTGGTTACGAGAGAATTCTTCACGACCTCTCATTGTTGAAGGGAGCCCAGTAATGGCGGGCAAAGCGACGCGAGCAGCCTATGGTGAGACGCTGGTTGAACTGGCAAAAGAGGGCTTTGATGTGGTGGCAGTTGACGCTGACCTCACGGGTTCCACGACGACTAAGAAGTTGGGAGATTTCGACGCAGATCGTCTCGTGAACGTTGGCGTTGCAGAACAGAATATGATAGGAGTAGCTTCCGGTCTCGCGCTTGCGGGCAAGATTGCATTCACGGGCTCATTTGCCGTTTTTGGAACGGGGCGTGTGTATGACCAGATCAGAAACACCGTGTGTTACTCGGATCTCAATGTCAAGGTTGCTCCTACGCATGCGGGCATATCGGTCGGCCCCGACGGAGGTAGTCACCAGATGCTTGAGGATATTGCCTTGATGCGCGTACTTCCTCATATGCGCGTTCTGGTGCCTGCAGATTATCAGAGCGCAAAAGCCGCTATTCGTCTTGCGGCAACAACCTATGGGCCTATATATATTCGTCTTGGTCGTCCGTCCCTCCCGGAGATCTATACGGCAGACGACAGTTTTGATATGGGTGCGGCGCATCTATTGCGTGGAGGCAACGACGTGACTATTCTTGCCTGTGGGCTTGAAGTTGCCCAGGCGCTTGATGCTGCAGAGAAGCTTGCGGCACAGGGCATCGAGGCTGAAGTAATCGATGTATTCTCGGTCAAGCCTCTCGACGAGCGGACTATCTTGGAATCTGTTGCCAAGACAGGGAGAGTAGTTACCGCAGAGGAACACATGGTTGCGGGGGGTATGGGGTCAGCGGTTGCAGAACTTCTTGCTGAGACGATGCCGGTTCCGATTAAAATGATTGGTATGCATGATACGTTTGGCACGTCTTCAGATAACCTCGATGAGCTTCTCAAGGCGTTTGGGCTTGATTCTGACTCTATTGTTGCGGCTGTTCAGCAACTGTGTGCGTGATGTGCAGCCCTTTTACAAATTTGCGGCATCTTTGTGGCTTTGCCCCCCGTACGTGAAGGGGCAAAGCCATTTTTTGTTAGAATGATAATGCAACTTAGTTTAGTCGAACATCACACTTTAAATTCAGCAATTCGATAGGAGCAATTGATTTGGCTCAAAACGAAAAAGATGCATCTCCTGTAGATCCTTTATACCCCACGGCAAATACGTCTGCTTCACCTGAGTCGCCTTCTCAGACGGGTTCTTTTCCGCGACATGGCGCGCATGCAGCCACTAACGCAAGCGCGAGCCACGCAGCTGTGAATCGAAGCGCTGCGATGCCAAAGATTGACGGAGATAATCAAGCGACACCAGGCTTTCAGTCAGCGTCTGAATCAGACATCTCCCGCTCTATTCCCGCTATCGACCCTTCTGTAACTGGTTCCCGGCCTGTGGTTGATCCTAATCTGAGTGGTTCGACCTCGCGGACGCCGTCAACAACTGGTCGTAGGCGAACAGCAAATCCTGACGCAGGCAGAGCTTCACGTACGGCTGCTCCTGCAGCGGCACTGCGCAAAGCGATATCACGGGGAACGGGCAATCTGAGAGCTCAGCAGGCAGCTCAACGTGGTGCGCAACCGGTTATCGTGTTTGATAAAGTGGTTAAAATCTATCCGACTCAAGCGGAAAAGCCTGCGCTTAATCGCATTTCTCTTCAGATCTTTCCTGGCGAGTTTGTGTTTCTTGTAGGCCATTCCGGTTCAGGTAAATCAACCTTCATACGTTTGCTCAATCGTGAGCTGACGGTAACGTCAGGCAATCTCTACGTTGCGGGAGAAAATCTTGCTACCATTAAAAACTGGCGTGTTCCTTATCTGCGCCGCAATATAGGTTGTGTGTTCCAGGATTTTAAACTTCTTCCCAACAAGACCTGCTTTGAAAATGTTGCGTTTGGTCTTGAGGTTATTGGTAAATCAAAACATATCGTTCGCACTCAAGTCCCTGAGGTGTTGCGCCTAGTAGGACTTGAGGACAAGATGCATAAGATGCCCGATCAACTTTCCGGTGGCGAACAACAGCGTGTTTCGATTGCGCGCGCTATAGTGAATCGTCCACCTCTTCTCATCTGTGATGAGCCTACGGGTAATCTCGACCCTCAGACCTCTCTCGGTATCATGCGCTTGCTTGATCGAATCAATCGTACGGGCACTATCGTTTTGGTCGCCACGCATGATCGTGAGATGGTTGACTCTATGCGTCGTCGCGTTATCGCCCTTGAGAACGGCAATCTGATCCGTGACGAGGATCGGGGGGTGTACGCCGATCATGAGTAGTTTCTTTTATTTTATTAAACAGGCAGGAATAAATTTTAAGCGTAATTTTTCTACGGCACTCGGTGCCATAATTACGATTTTTCTTGCGATGTTTATCATCGGGCTTTTTCTGTTCGTAAACGATATCATCAATGAAATAGCTGACTCGGTTGAAAACCAGGTTTCCATTACCTGTTTTGTGTCAGATAGCGCGTCTCAAGATGATATCAACAAAGTGATGAACCAGTTTAGCTTGGATAGTAAGGTAGCTTCAGTTTCTTTTACGGACAAGGCTCAAGCACTTGAAAACTTCAAAAGCTCGTTGACGACCAACACCGATATTATCGAAGCTCTCGATGGGCAGAATCCATTGCCGGCTTCTATTAATGTCGAGCTCAAGAACGCTCAGGACGTGGAAACGGTCGCCGCTTCCATTATGTCGAATAAGGATTATGTTGCCATCAGCGACAATCCGAAGAATCTGGCAGATTCTGTGCGTTATGGTCAGCAGACAGTCGAAAAACTATTTGCTGTTACCAACGCCATACGGTATGCGGGTGTCGTGGTAGTTGTTCTCCTCGTTTTCGTGACGCTGGTTTTTATCAACAACACCATTCGTCTGGCTATTTTGGCTCGTCGCAAAGAGATTGGCATCATGCGTTTGGTAGGCGCTTCGAATGGATTCATACGAGGGCCCTTTCTGATGGAAGGAGCCCTGCAGGCGGCTATTGGCGCTTGTCTTGCGGTGGGTGGACTTGAACTGATCCGGCGTTTTGCATTACCTAAGCTTCAAGAGAGTGTAGCGTGGCTGCCGGTAAACATCTCTCCTCAGACATTCTTCCTTACTGCGTTGGCCATTATCGTCATTGCTATTCTGATTGGACTTCTTGGTTCGATATTTGCCATGAGACGTTATCTCAAGGTCTAGGAAATGCCTGGCCGACGTAATGTAGCGCATGGAGGGATAGGCGTCGACGCGAGTCAGACGCCTGTCTGCGTAGAAGGAGGGCAGGCACCGGCACCAGCAGGATTTGCCCAAGACGATACGCACAAAGACAATCAACCCCAAAAGAAGGCAGTTCGTCCGCGCAATCGGTTTTCCCGCGCATTCTTTGACTATGGGTTGCCGACTATTTTAGGCCTTGTGCTTGCTGTTATCATTTTTGCGGGCGGGTTCTATGTTGCAAAAACTGGTTTGATCGATACTCTGATTTATGGGGAAAATGCCAGCCGTGCTCTTACTGTGCGTGATTTTGCTAACCGTATGGACGAAGTGGCACAGATATTAGATTCTCAAGCTCTGTATGACTATGACATCAATTCAGCTACTGCGTCTGCCTTGAAAGATCTTGTCAAATCAAGCGACGACCCCTATGCAAAATATTATTCAGAGTCGGATTACGAGAGCACTGCCCGGGTAAACGCGGGAGAATATGCGGGGCTTGGCGTAAAGATTGCAGATATCAATGGCTATTCGATGATCTACGCGGTATATGATGATTCGCCGGCGCAGAGTGCTGGTCTGCAGGTAGGGGATATTATCACCGGCATAGATGGAGATGAGCACAACTGGACGTTTGCCGAAGTAACGACGGCCTTGAACCGAAATCTTCAAGATACCGTTGAGCTGACGTGGTTTCGTCCAAGCGACGAGAGTCTGAGGGCGATTGTCGAAGCATATTATGCCGCCTCAGATAATGACTTAGCGGTGCAAGGTTCTGCAGATACTGATGCTCCTACTGTTGGCTCAAATCAAGAGGTATTGAGTCATTACGAGGGTGATTATCATACGGCGTCGATAGTCTATGCCGAAATCGTCATTCCCAATATTTCCTACGAAATGAAAGATGGAGGAGTCGGATATATTGCTCTTGCTAAATTTAACGGGTTGACCGCGACTGAAATGAAGACGGCAATCGACACGTTGACGAGTGAGGGCGCTACAAGTTTGGTGCTTGATCTGCGTGATAATCCAGGCGGACTAGTGGACCAGGCAGTGGCGAGTCTTTCGCTTTTTATGCAGGATCGTCTTGTTATGCGTATTCAATATAAAAATTCAGTTGACGTGCGCAAGACGAGCGGGGCAGCCATTACTGATCTACCGCTTGTTGTGTTGATCAACAACGATAGTGCTTCCTCTTCTGAGATCTTTGCAGCGGCGGTTCAAGATAATGGTCGTGCTTTATTGGTGGGTACGCGCACCTACGGTAAAGGTGTTATGCAGAACACCGCGCAACTCTCGTTCGGAGGGGCAATAAAGTACACCTTTGCACGCTATCTGAGCCCCAACGGCAACGAGATAGATGCCGTGGGGATTACGCCCAACATCAGTATCGAAGACACGCGAGACACAGGAACTTCTGAAGACGCTCAGCTCGAAGCCGCTTTGAATGAGGCGCGGGCTTTAGCACGTGAAAGGTCATGACATATGTCCCCTGCTCGGAAAAGATCAAAACAAAAAAACGGTAGGCGCGTTACTCATCGTGAATCATTTTCCGGCACGCTTCAGGTAACTGCGGGTGGCTATGGGTTTGTCCAAACGCCAGAGGGAGAGTTCTTTATTCCACGCTCAAAGACACAGGGAGCTATGGACGGCGATCTCGTAGAGATTACGCGGATGGTGAGAGAACGGTCTTCATTGAAACAAAAGCACAAACAGCAGGCAAAATCAGAAGGGCGTATTGTTCGCGTTATCGAACGCGCGCACATCTCTCTTATTGGACGTTATGAAGATAATGGAACATTTGGATTTGTCGTTCCTGACGATCCTCGTATAGGATTTGATATGTTCATCGATCCGTCTATGGGGCTTCGGGCAGTTGACGGAGATATAGTCAGTGCTCGGATCATTACCTATCCCTCGCGCCATGAGGTTTGTGTTGGTATGATTGAAGAAATTATTGGGCATTCTGGTGATAAGGGTCTTGATAGTGCACTAGTAATTGCTCGTCATGGATTTGAGACATCTTTTTCTGCTGGCAGCCTTGAACAGGCAGAGGGAACACGTCTAGACATTGAACGAGGGTTGCAGGAGCGCGACCGTCGGGATATCCGAGGGCGAATGATCTGCACGATAGATCCGGTAGACGCACGCGATTTTGATGATGCTCTTTCGCTCGAAAGAGTTGAAGGCATGCTTTGCCTAGGCGTGCATATTGCTGATGTATCCTCTTATGTGCCATGGGGTTCTTCGATCGACCTTGACGCACGCCGACGTGCTACCAGTGTCTATCTGGCTGATCGCGTTATTCCGATGCTTCCTGAGCAGTTGAGCTGTAACCTCTGTTCGTTACGTCCCCGGGAAGAACGTCTTGCCTTCACTGTTGACCTCTATATGAGAAATGATGGTTCGCTGGCAAAGGTTGACATGTACCCGAGCGTTATTCGTTCGCGTTTGCGCCTTGATTACGACGCACTAGAAAAAACATTTGAAGGAAAACAAGACTATACCCGGTTGTTTGCTGATGCTTGTTCAAAGGGCGATACTGCAGAAGATTTTGACGAGCATGAAGCGGTACGCACGTTTGAGGATCTGCGCGTAGTTGCCCAGCGATTACGGCACATGCGTATATCTCGTGGCGCGCTCGATTTTGAAACAGTTGAAGTCAAGGTGGATCTTGACGAAAACAATGATCCGATGGGTATTCGTCTGCGTCATCGTAATGAGGCTACCGATCTTGTGGAAGAATGTATGATTGCAGCGAATGAAGCGGTTGCCCACTATATGTTGGAGCAAGAAGCGCCGTGTGTCTATCGTATTCATGAGGAACCGCTCTCTCATTCCCTTGAGGATATCGCACCCGTTCTTTATGAATTTGGATATAGCGGAGAAAATGAAATCGTAGACGCTTCGGGAATTCGACGAATTCTAGATGAGGCAAAGGATACGCCCGAAGAAGAGCTTATCGATGCGTTGCTGCTGCGTGCCATGAAACGTGCGGTATATAGTGACCACTTTACTACCCATTTTGGTCTGGCTTCAAAGGGCTACACGCACTTCACTTCACCCATCCGCCGTTATCCTGATCTGCTGGTGCATCGATTACTCAGGGCCCAACTTCTCAATATAGCTGATTCAAAAGCTCCGGAGGAAACCCCCTCGGCGCTCATGAATGTGGCTGAAATTCCGGGCCAGCTCGCGTGGCTTTGCGAACATTCTTCAATAATGGAGCGGGAAGCAGAGATGGCCTCTCTCGAGTCAACGCGGTATAACGTCTGCGTCTACATGCAACGTTTTGTAGGCGAGGAGTTTGACGCCACCATTACCAGCGTGATGGGTTTTGGCATGTTTGTACGCATAGATCTGGGCGCAGAAGGCCTTGTAAAGCGTGAGTGTCTACCGGAAGATCTTATATTCGACGCGCCTCGCCGGGCATTTGTTTCAGAAAAGGGAAGCATCGTCTATCGTCTGGCGCAACGCGTGCGTGTGCATCTCGTCGAAGTGGTACCAGAAAAGTTCCAGATGGACTTCACTCTTGTCTGATTGCGGTAGAATCAGCGTGCTGTATTCTGTTTTTGGTATGAGCGTTATCTCAATTATTTTGCCTTTATGATAAGCAGCAGACACGATATCGTTGCGGACGGATTAGGGGTTTAACATATGAAAAAGAAAGATCTCCAGTATTTAAAAGATCTCACCAGTGCGCCATCGCCCTCTGGCTATGAGACGCCCATCGCCGCTGTCATGAGGGCTCGTCTCTCGCACAGTGCCGATGCTGTCGAAACAAATGTCATGGGATCAGTGCACGGTGTGTTGCGTGGCAAGGGTAACGGTCCGAGCGTTATGTTGGCGGGCCATATTGATGAGATTGGTCTGATTGTTCACTATATTTCAGACGAGGGCTTCGTAAGCTTTTCTGCAATAGGTGGTATTGACGCCGGTATTCTTCCGGGGATGCGTGTCAAAATATGGACAAAAGAAGGACCTTTGCGGGGAATCATAGGCAAGAAGGCAATACATATGATGGATCCCGATGAGCGCAAGGCATATCTTCCTATCGAAAAACTTTGCATTGATACGGGACTTTCAGGCGAGGAAGCACGCAAACGCATCATGATTGGTGATGCTGCTACGTTTGCGCTTGACCTCGAGGAATTTGGCGAGGGGTTTGCTACTTCGCGTGCATTTGATGATAAGATCGGTGCTTATGTTGTCACGCGTGTACTTGAAGAAGTTAAGCGGGCTGGTGGCGCAGAAGCGGATCTGACGGTTGCCGGTACGGTGCAGGAAGAGATAGGCTTACGGGGTGGCATCACATCAGTCTTTGGCATTGACCCGGTGGTTGGTATTGCGGTCGATTGCGGACATGCAACAGATACGCCCGATGCTGACAAGCGTCGTTTTGGCGAGTTCAAGTGTGGCGGCGGTCCTATAATTTCACGTGGCCCGAATATCAATCCGGTTGTTTTTGAGCGTTTGGTTGCGGCGGCCCAGAAGGTGAACATACCCTACCAGATCAGTGCTGAACCACGGGGTACCGGTACCGATGCCAACGCTATCCAGCTGTCTCGGGGTGGCACAGCGGCTGCTCTTGTTGAGGTTCCTGTGCGTTATATGCACACTCCTTCAGAAGTTACCAAGCTTGATGACATGGAGGCGGCCGTGACCCTCTTGACGCAATTCATTCTCGACCTTGATGCGAGCGTTGATTTCACACCGCGTCTGCCACAATAGCAGAAGAGAATGACATCTGGTTCCATAAGGAATGGAACGGCATGGGGCAGGGAAGTCTACTCGTTGCCAGGGGCGGACAGATGTTTGAATTCGTTTAGATAGGAAGAAGAGAGATGACTGAGAAAAAAGAATCATTCAAGGTCATTGCGAAGAATAAAAAGGCATTCCACGATTATGATATCGAGGAAACCTTTGAAGCGGGTATCGTGCTGACGGGTACCGAGGTTCGCTCGTTGCGCGAAAATAATTGCCAGCTTACTGAGTGTTTCGCGCTTGTTCGGGGCGACGAGGCATGGTTGCACGGCATTCATATCAAGCCGTATCAGCACGGTACCTACAATAATGTGGATCCTGATCGTAAGCGTAAGTTGCTGCTGCACAAAAACCAGATCAGATATTTGGGGCAGAAGGCCCAGACTAAGGGATATGCCATCGTTCCTCTCAAGATATACTTTTCTGGCAGGAATATGGTAAAGGTAGAAATAGGCCTTGCTCGCGGTCGTAAAAACTATGATAAGCGAGCAGTCATGGCTGAGCGGGATGTGAATCGAGAGATTGAGCGTGCGTTGAAGGAACGTAGTCGTTCCTGACTCCTGGTTATTAGCACCTCGCGCATCATAACTATCTGTTGGTATTGAAGATCGGCGAAGCGAGAGTTCTTTACGCTTGATGCGATGACTATTGTACGAAACGTCGCCTGCGATAATCGCAGGCGACGTTGTGTTCTATGGCCCTATACGTTGTTCTTTGGAGCGGCTAGTTTTCGAGTGCCCGTATGGGGTGAAGCTCGATGTATCCTCGTTCTCCTAACGGCACGAGTTGGATACGTGGATTCGATCTATCCCAAGCATATCCTATGATCGAAGGATCATACGTATCAATGGCAGCCCACATCTCTTCGATGGCTAGACAGTAGTCTTCCTCGGCAAAAGGTTCACCCTTAAACATAAGATAGTGGGCCTCAGGGAGATCTATGATATCGAGCCCTTCGGGGATATCGCCGGTATAGTCTGTGGCTACTTCGACGCCTTGGACATATTCAGATGTTCCCGGTTTTCTCATGTTAGTAGGCAACCAAAGACCGACGGGTTCGTCGCAGATCGATTTGATGCTGCTGAGAAGTCCCCATATTTCGCAACCCACTTCTTCGCAATAGGCAAAATAATCCGAAGCCTCGATGCCTCTCTTCAAAATAAGCTTACGCGCTGGTCGTTCGACAACTTGAACAAATATAGTTTTTGCCTGGTCCATGTTTCTTCCATCCTTTCTATTGGTGCGGTATTTTACGCCGTAAGGAGTAAACAGATAGAGCGGAATGGGGTCCGTGGCGTATTCTCTCGGGTTGCATCCAAATTCTCGAGAAAATGCACGTTGATAGCCATCAACGCTTCCAAAACCGAGTTCGAATGCAACATCAGAGATTTTACAGGGCTCCTCGCGTAGTTTCAGTGCCGATTTTGAAAGGCGAAGTCGACGAATATATTCGGCTGGCGTGAAGCTTGTCCACTGGGTAAATAAACGGTGCGAATACCAGGGCGAGAATAAAGAAGCACGCGAGAGGTCTGCCAGAGTAATGTTCTCGCACAGGTGGGCTTCAATGTAGTCTTGCATTCGTTGTACCGCTTGTATCTGTTCTTTCATGGGTTGATCTCCTTACCATTTCAGCATGGAGGTTCTGACTCTGATTTTCTCGACCATTCTTGCTCTACCTCTGTTGAATATGTATTGAAGGGGCCGCCCGTAATCTTTTAGATGTTTCGCGCTAGGATTTTGCGTAAAGCTATTTTAACGGTAATCAAGAATCTGGGCTATGGAATTGGCTCTTCTTGTACTTATGCGGAAAGAGTGTATACTGTTCACTCCACGCAATGGCGTGTGCAACTTGAAAAGGTGGACCAGGACGCAGGATATATTTCTGCAATGCTACCTCCACACTAGGGGGCGACTGGTTTCGACATAGTGGTTCTGAGAAGTGAAGCAGGTCGTGGTCTCCTCGCCACGTTAATCAGGGGTAATGTCAAATTAATTGGCAAACAGCAATATGCTCTCGCCGCTTAGAAAATAGCGACGACGTCGACCTCGAGAATTTCCCGCCTCGGGCAAGACGCTATCTTAGGGAAATGCTCTCAAGCACGTAGTGGGTATGGCTTGAGCTAAGACTGAACCTGCTGGAGGGGAATGCGCTTGCCGATGTGCTTATGACCCTCGAGACACGAACATCGACTAAGCTTGTAGAAGCCTTCAGGGAGCCATTATGGACCGGAGTTCGATTCTCCGCGCCTCCACCAAACGTTTAAGCCCGTTTATCGCATAATCGCAGGTAGACGGGCTTTTTGTTTGCTTGCATAATCTCGCATAGTGTTGCATGTTTGGCAAATCACGGCAAAGCGGGAAGCAAATGGCAAATATAGGCAATTGTGGCAATAATTGGTGCGCTTATGGAATAATGTAATCTCAGGGGTGAGCGCATGAAAACTAATAGATTGTTTCAGCTTCTCTACATTTTGCTGGAAAAACAAACCAGTACTGCGCCTGAGTTAGCGCGTCAGCTTGAGGTGTCGGTGCGCACTATCTATCGAGATATCGAAACCCTTTCTTCTTCAGGGGTACCGATTTACGCCATGGCTGGCAAAGGCGGCGGTATTTCTATCATGCCTGGCTATACGTTTGACAAGGCTCTTCTCTCTGATGATGAGCAGGATCAGATTCTTTTTGCGATTCAAAGTTTGCAGGTTGCTGATCAAGATGTAGACGAGTTGCTTCAGAAATTGGGAGGCGCATTTCAGAAAGTTAGCACGAACTGGATAGAAGTTGATTTTTCGCGCTGGGGCATGAAAAAAACTGATAGTGAACGATTCGAGTGCTTGAAGACGGCGATCCTCGAAAAGCGCGTTTTGCGTATTATCTACTGCGGTACATCCGGAAGTATTGGCGAGCGTGACGTGGAGCCACTAAAACTCATATTTAAAAATAAAAGTTGGTATCTCCAAGCATTCTGTCTGAAAGCGGAAGATCTTCGATTATTTAAGGTTAATCGAATTAAAGATATTGAGCTTACTGATGTCGTTTTTACTGAAGGTTTCGATGATCTCCCTTCTCTTGAGAGTGACGAACTGTATGCATTTGAGGGAACTGAGATATATCTTAAGTTTCCATCTTCGTTGGCGTTTCGTGTCTATGATGAGTTTGAGCGAAACAGCATAGAGGTTCAGCCAGACGGCAGCCTCTGCGTGTCCGTGATATTCCCGCTTGATGATTGGGCATATAGTTATCTTTTGTCATTTGGCACAAATATAGAAATAGTGGAGCCCATTGATTTGAGAGAACAACTTACTGACTATGCAAAAAGAATCTATGAACATCATAAAACATGACAAACAGCTGTCATGTTATGCCTGATAGACTGAAAAAGCAAAAACAAAGCGGGCTACTGAAATCAGGAGGTTTGGTATGGAAGAGACATATTGTCAATGTTGTGGCATGCCCATGGGCGCTACCGATGAGCTATATGGCACCGAAAAAGGTGGTGGCAAAAGTGCTGACTATTGCAAATATTGTTATGAAGACGGCATTTTTCTTTTCAACGGTTCAATGGAAGAGATGATCGAGATTTGCATCCCGCCTATGGTAGAGGCCAATCCTAGTATGGCGCAAGATGATGCGCGTAAGATGATGCTCGCGTTTCTTCCGATGTTGAAGCGCTGGCGTGTAGAATAGTTGCTGCAGAATATATGAACTACATTTCGGTGAGCGATAGAGCGAAACCATGAGAATTCTCAAGGACGTGAAACCATGACATGGAGTAAGCGGTATCCAAAAACAGATGAACCGACACAGGTGCAGATTGCAGAATATGTTGCTACCCCTTTATGGGATGAGTTTCACCAGTTCATGGAAGCTAATTATGCTACTCATCCGAAAATTGAATACAGTGTGTGTGCCGGCGCGCCGGGATGGAATATAAAGTATCGAGCCCGGGGTCGTGCCCTGTGCACCCTGTATCCGCATGAGAGGTTCTTTACCTGCTTGGTGTGTATCGGTAACCGGGAATTGCTAGAAGCGGAGGCGATTCTTACGACATGTGCCCCCTATGTGCAGGGATTATTTCAAAATGCTCAACCAGTAAACGGTACTCGTTGGCTGATGATAGATATAACATCGCAAGAGATTATGGAAGATGCTCTGAGGCTGGTTGACGCACGAGTTCAGAAAAAGCAGAATTAGAGATTCGCACACGCTCATGTTGCGATGTGATAGACCGATTGGTCTGCCGACTACAAAAATACTTCTCGGACCAAGCGTCTGAGCTTCGATGGGAGGGTATATGCCGTACAATCTGGATCTGTCTGTTATCAGTGTGCAGGAATATAAAGAACTCCTGAAGAAGCAAAATCTTTTACCGGGACGTGTAATGCTGAGATGTGACCTTGAGTCTAATTTTAGTATCATCGAGCGTCAGGGGATTTCTACTGTTGCACAACTTAAGGGCCAACTTTCTTCTAAAGGAAAGCTAACATTGTTTGCGGCGGCTACGGGTATCTCTGAGAGATATCTGACCGTGCTGAAAAGAGAAATAGGTAGTCTCGAACAAAAGCCTCTTATGTTTTCAAGCTTTCCAGAAATTGACGCTGCGGTCATAGCTGATTTGAACAGTAGGGGGATCAAAACCACAAAGGATTATATCGATGCCAGTGCGCCGTGTACAGACGAACTGTTCTGCTTGTGTGATCTCACGAGAATCAATGGGGTAGGGGCTGTCGCTGCGAGAGCGTTCTATGAGGCGGGCTATCGATCTGCCAAAGACGTTGCTCAGGGGAACGCGGCTGAGATGCTTAAGGGAATATCAGCAGTAAACGATACGCAGCACTATTACAGAGCGAAGCTCGGCATTAAGGATATGCAGTTCTGTATTGATTATGCTTCCTTGTTGGTAAGATATGAGGCCAAAACGTAGAAACAGCGTTATACCTTCCGGTATTCGCGGGAGACATAGAGTGAAAGTAGCTTCACGGTAAGCGTATTACGCACGGATAGATTCCCCTCGTTGGTTTGTTAAAATCGAGGAGAATTGATGCTTCTACTTGTAGACGACGTTACGTAATATACTAACGTAAAAGTGGTTTTATATCTAATCAAACAGAGAAGCGACTGCATGGACGATGAGTTAACTACTATTGGCGAACTGGCCGATAGAGTAGGCGTGACAATACGCGCGCTACAGTATTATGATCAAGCAGGAATCTTGAAGCCTTCAGTAAAGGGAGTGCGCAATCAGCGGCTATACTCCTCTTCTGATGTTGAAGAACTCTATCGGATTCTTTGCCTGAAATTCATGGGTTTTTCCATTGACGAGATCAAACAGCGAAACTGCGATTATCAGGACATGGTATCTACTCGTGCCTTGATCGCAGAAAAGACTGACGTGATGGAACGGGAATTTTCAGAACTTTTAAAGCGCTTTACGGCACTAAAAAATCTTGCGGCAGTTACCCGCAATGACGAAGAAGTCAACTGGACACGCTATGCGGGTATCATTGAGGATTTCCAAGATGAAGGAAAGTGCTTTTGGCAGCTCAGTTGCATTTATGAGGATGGGGTTCCCACCGATCTTCTCTCTGAGTTACGCAATGCGGAGGAGATTGAACAAGAAAGGCATCGTCAGCAAACGTTTCGAGATTGGCATGAGCTTATTGCGGACGCTATCGTACTCATGCACGAAGGCGTTCCCTGCGATGATCCTCGCTGTCGAGGCCTAGCACTTCAGTATCGAGAACTTACCACAGACCGGGGGCAATTCCCTCCCGAAAATCATTTTATCTTAAGTGATGGCACGACTGAAGGCGATAAGGCTCATCAGGTTTTTGGGGGGCTTCGTAATGATGTGAATCTCTATCTTCAACAAGCGGCTGCATCGCTTGGAGACGTTCACTGACGCTTTTTCAGGTCTCCCAGAAAGGGCTTTTCTGTGTTTCGTAAAAAACCTGCTTGCTGTTTGTGAGCAGTTCGTTCGCTCCGCCCGGAGCTTCTTCTTATTGCGATTATACTTATGCTATGAATGATATCAATAGAGAGAAATCAACGCGCCCGATTGGCATTTTCGATTCCGGTATCGGTGGTCTGACTGTTGCGCGCGCGATTGCTTGCAGTCTTCCTGAAGAGTCAATTCTCTACTTCGGTGACACGCTACGCTTTCCCTATGGCCCCCGGGAGCTTCCCGAGGTGCAGGATTTTGTGCGACAAGTTGGCAGTTGGCTGGTACACCATGATGTTAAACTTATCATTATCGCCTGTAATACGGCTACCGCTGCTGGCCTAGAGATTGCTCAACGCGAATTCGATATCCCGATTATCGGCGTGGTCGAGCCTGGCGCACGCGCTGCCGTGCAGGCCACACGTGCTCGTCGTGTCGGTGTCATCGGAACGGTGGGGACTATCGAGTCGGAAGCCTATACGCGTGCATTGCGTTCGCTGGATGCGGGTATTACCGTGTTTTCCGCAGCAACACCTCGGTTTGTAGAGATCGCCGAGAAAGGATTACGCGTCAATCATGATGTGGTACCGGACTTTCTTGCCGAGGATTCTTTTATTACGATTGACCCGGCTTATCTCGAGATTACTCGAGATTATCTCATACCGCTCAAGCGTTGTGGGGTTGATACATTGGTATTAGGATGTACTCACTTTCCCTTGTTGCGACCCCTGATCGAAAGTGTGATGGGCCCTGGTGTCTCTATTGTCTCTTCGGCCGAAGAGTCTGCTCGAGAGATAGCGACAACGCTTGAGCGGCGTGGGCAAAAGGCACTGCCTGGCGCTCAAGCGGTTTATTCGTTTGCCACCACTGCCGTTGATGTTGATGAGTTTATTGACCTCGGTTCTCATATCTTTGGACATCAGGTTGAGTGGGTTGAGCAAGTGAGCATCGAAGAGCTTGAACAGTCGCGTCGTGAATTTTCAGCGCGTCGCTGAGGGCGACGAGGCAAAACTGTTTTGTAATTAGTAGATTCATTTATGAGGAAAGGCAAGGCTCGATGATCAGTCAACGTTCGTTTGGTCGCACCGATGATATGTTGCGTCCTATTACCGTGACACGCAATTATCTCAAGAGCCCGTATGGCTCCTGCCTTATCGAGTGTGGCGATACACGAGTACTCTGCGCTGCCACCATAGAAGAAGGCGTGGGCGGATGGTTGAAGGGGCGTGGCAAAGGGTGGATAACTGCAGAGTATGCCATGCTTCCTGCTTCAACGGCTTCACGTACACGGCGCGAGATTAACGGTCAGAAGGGTCGTACTCAAGAAATACAGCGTCTCATTGGGCGTGCGCTACGTAGCGCCGTTGATCTTTCCACATTAGGAGAGATCACTATCACCATCGACTGTGATGTCATTCAGGCAGATGGGGGTACGCGTACGGCTTCAATAACGGGAGCGTGGATTGCCTTGAAAGATGCGCTTGACACATGGCGTAAGGCAGGCAAACTTAAGGCGGATCCCCTGGTCACTCCGCTTGCAGCGGTAAGCGTTGGGATGGTAGACGGGCGAATTCTCCTCGATCTGGATTATTATGAGGATTCTCGTGCGGAAATAGATATGAATCTCGTCATGAATGAACACGGCGAATTTATCGAGGTACAGGGTACCGGTGAACGCACCACATTTGACCGACATCGTCTCAACCGTTTGCTGGATAGCGGCGAAAAGGGTCTCTATGAGTTGCTGGATCTGCAGCGTCGAGCACTCGCGTCAGATGAGCCTGTTTCAACGGCGACTCCGGTGACAGAGTAGGAAACGTGCAATGGGACGTGTAGTTGTTGCTTCGAACAACGCGCATAAGGTGAAGGAGATCAACGAGATTCTCTCAATGGAGGGATGCGAATTCGTTTCTCTGCAAAGTTGCGGGAACTTTCCTGAGCCAATTGAAAATGGCGAATCGTTTATTGCAAACGCGCGTATCAAGGCCCGTGCCGCTCATGAGGAGACGGGGCTGCCCGCTATTGCGGACGACTCAGGGCTGGTAGTCGATGCGCTGGACGGTGCTCCAGGGATATTTTCTGCGCGCTATGCATCGCTCGAGGAGTCATCTGCTGGCACCTTCGCTTATGAGTCAGTTGATAAGGCCAACAATGCAAGGCTTCTTCGCGAGTTGGCTCATGCAGGTGCAACGAATCCTGAGCAGCGGAGTGCGCGATTTGTGTGTACGATCATATATATTGATGAGCACGGAGATGAACATACCGCTATGGGAGTTTGTGAGGGGGTAATCGGGTTTGGCGAACAGGGAACAAACGGGTTTGGCTACGACCCGCTGTTTTTCCCCGACACCTATGGCTACTCCCGCTCCATGGCAGAGCTTTCCTCTGAGGAAAAAAATGCCATCTCTCATCGGGGCGCCGCGTTGCGCGCTCTTAAGCAACAGGTTGAAAGAGGTTCCCTGTGATGGTCGCCACCGAGAGGATGTCAACGAGACTGCGCGTGAGCCTCGTGGTAAGTAGTATTGGCTTTCTGTGTGCCTTGCTATTTTTTCTTCTCATTTTTCTTGATATAGAGATACCTCTGATTTGCTGGGTAGCGTCGTTTTTTGGTCCGCTTATTTGTGGAATTATCGGTGTAGTTCAGTCACGTCGAGCACGTTTGTTAGGCGAGAAGTCAGGACTCGGCATTATTGCCTTTGTGCTTTCCCTACTGGATATCTTGCTTGGTGCCCTTTGGCTTGTTATTGATGTGTTGGCGTTGCTGTACTTTTTTACCCTGATTGGCTCATAAAGGGCAAGTTTTTGCTTGTTCAAATGGGTTTTCTTTGTAAACCGTATCTTCATCGCCAAGATAGTTGCCTTCTCAAGGTGGAGTCGGTATCATACTCCATTGTTGTGATGAGATTCCGGGGCGTGGCGCAGCCCGGTAGCGCGCCTGCTTTGGGAGCAGGATGTCGAAGGTTCAAATCCTTTCGCCCCGACCATCACAAGTTTGCGGCGATAGTTCAATTGGTAGAGCATCAGCCTTCCAAGCTGATTGTTGCGGGTTCGAGTCCCGTTCGCCGCTCCAGCAAGTAAGCAGGTCAGACCCACAAAATGGTGTCTGGCCTGTTTTCGTTTCGCAGAGATGCGGACGAGCTTGTCCACATCTGTTCACATCTCTGTGAGGCGCTGAGTACTAGAGGAAATACAAACTCGTTATCAGTAGTTGCGAAACGTCTGCCTTGTATAAAAGTAATATTGACAGACCCTTGCCAATATGATTAAATACCCAGAATCTCTTTGCACTATGTTTTATTTCCGTCATAGGATTCGGAACTAATAGTACAAACTGATCAGGCCGTAGTCGCATGATGACTATGGAGCCGGGTTGTCTTATGACGACAGCAGATGCACCGACGCATTTGTGGGACAGTGTTATGTTCCATGGGTGCGTCTTTTTTGTGGGCGCTCCGACACTGAATACCGTGACAAGGTGATTCGACCGTCGATAGGAGAGGCTCATGCCGAAGTCTGTAAAAAATGCCGAGAATTCCGATCAAAAGGCCGCAAAGCCTATGAGCCAGAGTTCAAGAGCGGCACTTCTTTCAATTGTTTCAAACACTCTTCTCATTTCACTTAAGCTTATCATGGGGATTATCAGTGGCTCAGTCAGTATTATTTCTGAAGCCATTCATTCTGCAACTGATCTTGTTGCTTCCTGTATTGCGTTCTTTTCAGTTGGACGCTCGTCGATGCCCGCCGATAAGGAACATCCTTTCGGACATGGAAAGATAGAAAATGTATCGGGTGTCGCTGAAGGTATTCTCATATTTGTTGCCGCGGGTTTCATTATTAATGAAGCGGTGGGGAAAATAACCAATCCCCAACCCATAGAGCAGGCAGGTTTGGCAATCGGTGTCATGGTATTCTCTGCGCTCGTAAATATAGTGGTATCAAGACATCTATATCGCGTGTCCGTTAAGGAAAAGTCAATGGCCCTAGAGGCCGATTCGCTCCATCTCAAGACGGATGTGTACGCCGCGCTCGGTGTAGCGGCGGGTCTCTCGCTGGCTCTTGTCACGGGTTGGGATATTCTCGATCCTCTTATCGCTATTGCGGTGGCTTGTCTGATCTTGAAGGAGGCTTTTGTCCTGTGTAAACGAGGCGTTGCTTTTTTACTAGACAGTAAGCTTTCTGATGCCGAAGAAGCCAAGATTGTTGAAATCATACAGTCGCATGGCGACGAACTTGTTGATTTTCATAAATTGAAGACAAGCAGGGCGGGCGCGACCAGCACTATCGATTTTCACATTACCCTGAATCCAAGCATGACCGTTGAACAGGCGCACAACATTGTGGGAAGTTTAAAATGTGATATCGCGCAAGAGTTCTCACCATCGAGAGTGAGCGTACACATAGACCCCGCTCCGCCCGAGAGTTGATACTCGCAATCGAAGACATGTTGTTTTACTCGTTTTGATGACGAAGCTTTACTTGAGATATCTTCAGAAACGTACGCTAACGGTTATTTCGCAAGATTTTTCGTCATGAGAATATAGGGACGGCCATCTTCAAAATAGGGTTCTCCCTCTATGCGATATCCCTGTTTCTCATAGAAATTCTGAGCGGCTTGGGGCGCGCTCAGAATAATTCTCTTGCCGCCTTGTGCGCGAATCTTATCTTCAAGTAGACTCAATACCTCAACGCCTACGCGTAACTCACGGTAGGCTGAGAGTACCGCTATACGACCTATATGATAGGTATCCGGATCTGAACTGTCCGCAGACATGCGCCCGGTTGCGATGGGAACTTCATTGCGATATAGCATGACATGCCAAGCGGTCATATCTATGTTGTCAAACGCTCGGCGAAGACCCTGTTCTTCAATGAAGACAGAGATGCGTATTCTCCTAATATCGTCATTGAGAGTATTGAAGAAACGAAACTCCAAGATAGTCTCTTTCTTTATTCAGGGCGATGCTTTGTGCGCCGGTTCTTTGCGGAAACGATTATAGTGGAAGCGCAACAAGTTATGGTCTCGAATTATTCAGGAGATGGTGTTCGATGGGTATTGCACTGGTGACTGGCGCATCTTCGGGCTTGGGAAAGGCGTATGCCCACCAATTGGATGAAAATCATAGTGTCGACGAGCTGTGGCTGATTGCGCGCCGCCGCGAGCGTCTTGAAGATCTGGTATCTACGCTGTCTACACCGGCACGGATTCTTGAATATGATCTTCAGGTTCCGGAAACTATTGAGGCAATCAGTAGACTCCTTGCTAAGTCGGGTCTTTCGGTGAGCTATCTCATTAATGCTGCAGGCTATGGAAAGTTTGGATATTACGACGAAGTTTCTCGCGCAGCAGGGGACGGTATGATCGAACTTAACTGTCGAGCCTGCGTTGACTTAGCGGTAGCGTGTCTTCCTTATATGACAAAAGGAAGCCGCATACTCAACATTGTTTCTTGCGCAAGTTTTTTGCCACTGCAGGGTCTGACTATCTATGCTGCTTCTAAGGCATTTATGCTCAGTTATTCGCGTGCGCTACGTTGGGAGGTGGCATCGCGCGGTATTGTGGTTACGGCCGTGTGTCCGGCTTGGATGAAAACCGAGTTCATGGCTGTTGGAGCGGTTGGAGCAAAGGGCCATCCTACCGTGAAACATTTTCCGTTTGCGCAACGCCCAGAGACTGTTGCTCGCCGGTCGCTGCGGGCTAATCGCATTGGTTTTGCCACGGCCACCTGCGGCATCCCAGCATTTTTATTGCGAATAGTTGCAAAGTTTCTACCAAATTTTATTCCCATGGCTGGCTGGGCGGTTATTCGCAGACTGTGACGGCTATCTTTTGCACAGTTATTGAATATAGATACCAATGTGATATCATATAGATATCGAACAGCCGATGGGGCTGTCGCTTGTGCCTGCAGAGGCGAAAGGACTGGGCATGATGAGTAAAGAAACTGTGGTCAAACCGAAAAGTGGATGGGGGATGCTGGTAGTTGTCATCATTCTTTTTGCCATTATCGTGGCCGGGTTTGTGTGGATCAGTACTAATGGGACAAAGCAGATATTCTCGCCGCTTTCATTTGCTTTCGCTGCACTATTGATTATCACAATCTTTCTTTGCGGCGGATTTTTCACGCTTCAACCAAATGAAGCGCGCGTGCTCATACTTTTTGGGAAATATAAGGGTACGATCAATCAGTCAGGCCTTTTCTGGGTAAATCCGTTTTTTACCAAAAGCGTCACGGGCACCAGCAGGGGTGGAAAGATATCGCTGCGCGCTCGAACGATGAACGGTGAGAAGATAAAGGTCAACGACAAGCACGGCAATCCTATCGAAATCGCTATGGTGGTCGTATGGCACGTAAGCGATACTGCGCAGGCGGTATTTGATGTCAATGACTATCTCACCTATGTTAATACTCAGAGCGAGACATCCCTGCGCCACGTGGCAACAGCCTATTCGTATGATCAAGGAGAAGAAGGCGCCGAGGATGTTCCTGAGGTTACGCTGCGCTCAAATGTCGAAGAGGTGTCGGCTGCTTTGAAGAGTGAACTTTCCGAGCGTTTGTCGGTTGCCGGTGTTGTGGTTGATGATGCTCGCCTGACCCATCTGGCCTATGCGCCTGAAATTGCCCAAGCAATGCTTCGTCGCCAACAGGCCGAGGCGATTATTTCTGCTCGCAAGAAAATCGTTGAAGGCGCAGTGGGTATGGTTGAGATGGCGCTCTCTGAGCTTGAGCGCAAGCACGTGCTTGATCTTGACGATGAACGCAAGGCCGCTATGGTAAGTAACTTGATGGTGGTTCTCTGTGGCGATTCAGAGGCTCAACCTATCGTGAACGCGGGAACACTCTACAATTAGTCATACTATCCGATCTGAGATGGGCAACATATTATGACACCACGCAAGCAGTATCTCTTGAGAGTGGATCAAAATCTTTGGGAAGAGATTGAGCGTTGGGCTGCTGACGATCTGCGAAGTGTGAATGCTCAAGTCGAGTATATTCTTCGCGATGCCGTGAGGAGGCGCCGGGGCGTAAGCCTCGGCGCTTTACCCGTCGATGAAAGGGATATCCAGTGATAGATTACTATAGGTTTTTTGAACAGAGGCTTACTCCCGGCAGTCAAGTAGAACCAGATTGCTGGATACGGTTGATTTC
Organism: Coriobacteriales bacterium; assembly: GCA_963665595.2. GTDB lineage: Bacteria > Actinomycetota > Coriobacteriia > Coriobacteriales > CADBOM01. The sequence continues at coordinate 375,606 of CAXXJK010000005.1, forward strand.
ACCGACCGAAAAAGAAATACAGTATGTCGTTGACGCTTGCGGAGTCGACCACAAATATCTGGAAGCTGCACTTGACGAGCACGCCACTCCACGTGTTGAGCTTATGGATAATTATCTTGCTATGATAGTTGACATTCCCATCACTGATGGAGAAAAGGAGCACGCTCGTTGTTCAACACTTCCCGTTGCATTTATCATCACAGCGCAGAATATTATTACGGTATGTCTTAAGGACGCAGACATATTTTCGCAATTTATCGCACGAGAGCATGATGACATTAACCCAGCAAACCAACTTGATTTTGTCTGTTTATTTCTCCTCACCTCGGCTGAGCTATTTCGACAGTCTTTACGTCAGATTGACGAAGAGCGGCACACAATGGTCGACCGGTTGGGTAACAAAACCCATAACTCCGATCTAGTACGTCTTCATACTCTGGAGGCTACCTTGGTATATTTTGAGACTGCTCTTCAGGGTAACAAACTTGTGTTTGACTTGATTGCGCGTGATGAAAACCTGAAAAAGAGCCTCGGCAGCAAAGATGTCTTCGGAGAACTTCGACTAGAAACTACTCAGGCGATTGAGATGGCCAGTACCTATCGAGAACTTCTTCAAAGTACGCGTGATTTGTTCAGTGCGACTATTAACAATACATTGAATAGCGTTATGAAGGTGCTTACGAGTATTACGGTCATTCTCGCGATCCCCGCCATTATATCAGGGTTTTATGGCATGAACGTAGGTATCGAAGGCATGCCGCTTGCTGGTACTCCCTACGCGTTTTATGCGGTGTGCTTCTCTACGGTGGTTATCTGTGTGGGTGTAGGAATATGGCTTCATAAAAAGGGTTTTATGTAATCTACTATGCTTACCGATGCAGAACTATAAAACGACGCAACAGGTTTTCCTGCTGCGTCGTTTCGCGTGTCTTAGATACACTGACTTGATGGTTCTCGGCTCTGAGCGTTATAGGGTTTCTGCTACGGCGACGGCTACGGCTACCGTAGCGCCGACCATGGGGTTATTGCCCATTCCCAGAAAGCCCATCATTTCGACGTGAGCGGGCACGCTTGAAGAACCAGCAAACTGCGCATCGGAATGCATGCGTCCCATGGTGTCGGTCATGCCATAGGAGGCGGGACCTGCTGCCATATTATCAGGATGAAGGGTGCGGCCTGTTCCGCCGCCGGAGGCTACGGAGAAGTAGCGTTTACCCTGTTCCATACATTCTTTTTTGTAGGTGCCTGCGACGGGATGCTGAAAGCGTGTGGGATTGGTCGAATTTCCGGTGATTGAAACATCAACTCCTTCAAGGTGCATGACCGCTACGCCTTCGCGGACATCGTCGGCTCCATAGCAACGTACATCTTTGCGTTCACCGTTTGAGTAGGCGATCTCACGCACTACGCTGACCTCGCCGGTGTAGTAGTCAAACTGTGTCTGCACATAGGTAAAGCCATTGATGCGACTAATGATCTGAGCGGCATCTTTACCTAAGCCATTCAGGATGACACGAAGAGGTTCCTTACGTGCTTTATTGGCATTGCGCACGATACCGATTGCGCCTTCGGCTGCTGCAAATGACTCATGACCAGCTAGAAATGCAAAACATTTGGTTTCATCGCGCAGTAACATGGCACCGAGGTTACCATGTCCAAGGCCAACCTTGCGGTCCTCGGCCACTGACCCGGGAATACAAAATGATTGTAAGCCGATACCGATTTTCTCAGCAGCTTCGGCCGCATTTGCTACATTACTTTTTAGGGCAATGGCGGCACCGACTGTGTAGGCCCAACCGGCATTCTCAAAGGCGATGGATTGAATACCTTTGGTTATTACGTAGGGATCAACACCCGCTTGGTCACAGATAGCTTTGGCATCGTCAAGATCCGCGATGCCATACTCAGTAAGCACGCCATTGATCTTGTCGATACGTCTCTCATAGCTTTCAAATAGAGCCATGCCGTATCACCTAGTCCTCTCGCGGGTCGACATATTTAGCAGCTTCATCAAAACGCCCATAGGCTCCTGAAGCATCTTCAAGTGCTTGTTTGGGGTCGATACCTTTTTTGATGGCAGCCATCATTTTGCCCAGGTGTACGAACTCATAGCCAATTATCTGGTCATCTGCATCAAGCGCCATGCGGGTTATATAACCTTCTGCCATTTCCAGATAGCGAGGGCCTTTAGCTTTAGTGCTATACATGGTGCCGACTTGGCTACGCAGCCCTTTGCCAAGGTCCTCAAGGCCAGCACCAATAGGTAAACCGTCTTCGCTGAACGCCGTTTGCGTGCGTCCGTAGACAATTTGAAGGAATAATTCGCGCATAGCAGTATTGATTGCGTCGCAGACAAGATCGGTATTGAGTGCTTCAAGAAGCGTCTTGCCAATGAGGATTTCGGCCGCCATAGCAGCGGAATGCGTCATGCCCCGAGCACCCGATAGTTTCGATGAGAGCCTCTTCAATGATGCCGTCTTTGACGTTGAGCGTCAGCTTGCATCCACCTTGCTGAGGAGCGCACCAGCCTACGCCATGCGTCATGCCGCTAATATCTTTGATTTCTTTTGCTTGGACCCATCGTCCTTCTTCGGGAATGGGCGCGGGGCCATGATATGCACCTTTTGCGACGGGGCACATATGCTCAACCTCGGCTGAGTAGATCATAGGAAGTCCTTTCGTCGATTTTCAGACGTATCTGGATGCCAATATCATAACGTAAATACTAAGGGTATCTCGATATGAGCACAAAAATCACGCGATGAGGAGTCGAGCGGAGCAGGTGAACCCTGCGATGACAAAGAGAAAAGTTTGAAACTGGATCTTCAGGCGTTGGACTAACTATGCACATTCTGAAATATGACTATGCGGTATTTGTATATCAATCAATTAAAACGCTTATAACAAGTAATTCAATCAGCCCTATATGCAAGCTAAAATCTGTCTGTTTCATATGATGCATCAAGGGGAAATCAAATGCTTGATAACAGTTACCATAAAGACTGTACCGAACACAGGTGTTTTCCTACTCCACTGAACAAGGCATGAGTTCTGGAGAGATGATAGGAATAAAAAGGCGTAAGGAGAAGAGCGTAAGGAGTATATATGGAGGAGAAGAAGTGGATGACCGAAGAAGACGGGTGTCGTCAAGGTGCGCTCGTGCGCCTGGTCTGCTCCGGGTGATCATCCTACCGGGTGTGGCGTCCATCATGCATGTAAAAGATGGCAAAATCATCAAAGTCGAAGGAGACCCCGAACATCCAATAAGTCAAGGGCCGGTTATGTCCAAGATGTTTAGCGTTTGATGAGGTCGAGTATCACCCCGATCGCTTGCTTCATCCCATGAAGCGAGATCCCAAAGATCGCGGGAACGGATACATGGGAACAGATTACGTGGGACGAGGCGTACGATCTTATTGAGAGTGAAGTTCGAAGGGTCCTGGGAACAGTACGGCCCGGAATGCTGTTTTGGTCATCACAGGAACGGGGGCGTGAAACCACTCTCTGGGGCAAATGTATATGCCACTAATGTGTTGGGCTCTCCTAACAGGGACCGGTGTTATCAGTGGGCGCTTCATGTTATGGCCCCTCGCTGCACCATGGCAAACTATCATCTGGGCGCAGGCTACCCCGAGCTTGATTATGCGGCATTTTTTCCCCGACCGTTATGATGATCCACGTTACGAAGTCCCTAAATATATCATCATATGGGGCAAGATTCCCATCTATTCAAATTCCGATGGTCTCTTTGGCCATGCAGTTGTTGATTTGATGCAACGTGGTTCAAAGCTTATCGTAATTGACCCACGGCTGACTTGGCTCGCCGCTCATGCTGAGTATCATCTGCAGCTGCGTCCCGGTACCGATACTGCCCTCGGTATGGGTTTTGCAAATGTCATCGTACAAGAGGACCTGTACGATCATGAATTCGTTGATGAATGGTGCTATGGATTTAAGGAATTCGCCGAGTGTGTTTCTGAGTGGACTCCCGAAACGGGTTGAGGAAATCACCTGGGTTCCCGCAGATATTTTGCGTGGGTGCTGCTCGGGCTTTTGCCACTAATGCTCCCTCCTCTGCCATGTGGGGCTTGGCATTTGACATGCAGGAGAATGGCGTCCAGGCCGGCCCATCTCTTCTTAGGCATTGTTGCTATCTGCGGCTATCTTGATGTCCCGGGTGGCATAACATTAGCCGCCCCAGCAATCCTTCATGGGCAAATGGGCGTTATGATGCCATTGTGTCCTCTGCCTCAGGAAACGCGCGATAAGTTGATCAAGCCGCTTGATGGTAGTTATTCGGTATACACCACTGGTGGCGCTATGCCCGGTGCGCTTGGCGACACTATGATAGATTGGCTGGAAATGGAAAACCCACCATTTCCATCTGAAGCTTGGCTGGATTGTCGGCAGCAATCTGTTGGCCTGCTCGGCGGCGCAGCCTGAGCGTTGGTTAAAGAATCTGCAACAAGTAGAATTCTTTATTGCCAATGAGATATTCATGGACTCCTACCACCATGGCTTTGGCGGACTTGGTGCTTCCGATTTCAACATGGGCTGAGCATATTGGTATTGTTATGCCTCACTTTGGTCGCAATACGCACTTCCTCGGGGCCATGAATCAGGCCGTTGACCCGGGCGACACCAAAAGCGATTTTCAGATCATGCTTGATATGGGTAAGCGTCTGCGCCCCGATATATGGCCATGGGAAAACGAGGAGGCTTTCCTCGATGAACAACTTCATACTGAATATGAATGGGATTTCAAAGACCTTCAACAAGATGTCGTACGTCAGCAGCCGTTCGAATACAATAAATTCCGTACCGGTAAACTCCGCGCTGATGGTGACCCTGGGTTTGATACTCCCACCGGTTTAGTCGAACTGAAATCAAGCATATATCCCATGTTTGGTGAGGAAGCGCTACCGTTCTTCAAGGAGCCTTATTACAGTCCTTACAGCGATCGCATCTCTGATGAGATAAAGGCTGAGTATCCTCTTGTCGTTACGACGGGCGGCCGTAATATCTTATATTTCCATTCTGAACACCGAAATGTCCCCAGCTTGCGTTCATTACATCCCGATCCGCTGGTTACGATCAATCCTGAGACTGCCAAGAAGTATGGCATCTCTGATGGTGATTGGGTTGCTATTGAAAATCCCGAAGGCCGATGTGTCCAACGCGCTCATGTAAGTCATGAGGTGGAGCCCCGAGTTATTCATTGCGAACATGGCTGGTGGTTCCCTGAGCAAGCGGGCGAAAACCCCAACCTTTACGGCCCCTTTAAGGCAAATCCTAACAATCTCATTCCTCACGAGATTATCGGGTCGACTGGATACGGTGCAAACTATAAGAGCGTCATTGCAAAGATATATAAAGTCGACGGATTGGATTCCTAGGGCAACGGAAAGGAGAGAAGCAACTATGTCAAAATACGCTCTTATTATTGATTATAAATACTGCACCGGGTGTCATACCTGCGAAGTTGCGTGTCGCAAGGAAAAGGGCCTGCCTGTTGAAGAATATGGCATCAAGGTGACACAGCAGGGACCCGTCAAGCTTGATGACGCATGGATGTTCGATTTTGTGCCGCTTCCATCAAGCCTGTGCGATGTCTGTGAAGATAGAATTGAAGCGGGCAAGAAACCTGCCTGCGTGCACCATTGTCTCGGTTCTTGTATGATGGCGGTTCCTGTTGAAAAGATTGGCGAAGCAGTTTCTGGAAAAGGCGATAAGATAGCCTGTTTCATACCGTAAGAAGTTGCAGGTCGTATTATTGCTTTCTGTGATGCGACCTGCAATGCTTAATAGCAAAGTTGATTTTTTAAGGAGAAGATCATGTGCTTTAGACCCTCCGCTGTAAGCGCGTCGGTAGTATGTCCTAGATGCGGCAAGAAGATAAATGAAGTTATGGGCAATATTCCAAATATCTGCCCATTTTGCGAGACCGACATCTCTGATGTAATCGCTGAAATGAAAAATGCGTCTAGTCCAGATCCAGCTGCGCCTACGACTCCGTTTGCTCCTGCGGCACCAAAAGCCCCTTCTGCTCCCAAGGCACCGTCGGATGATTCCGAATAAATGCATAAAACGTAATTTTGAGGAAGGAGAAGTCCATGGCTGAAGAGAAAGATCTCAAAGAACAGACTACGGAAGAGTTAATTGCTTTGTATGAGAAGTACAGCAGCACTCCCTCTAATCCGGTATCATCATTTTTGGCATCAAAAATCAGAAGCGAACTCGAAAGTCGCGGAGAGACAATAGGAAAGTAGTTTTTGCGAGACAATGATTGCGCACGACTTATCTGCCGTGGGGTTCAAGAGATTGGATTTCAGCGAAAAGGTGAGTCGTGCGCTGTTGTTATCGGTCTCTTTTGAATGAGGCGCGGACTAGAACAGACCTGATTCTTTCGCTGCAATGACATAGACGGAAAACGTAACATTTTTATCGAGCGGTATCATGACACGAGAATCTTGCCATGACAGGGTAAAATCATCCCTCATATCATAGGGAAACAGGTACGCATATTCTGGGTTTTGATGGAATATGAAACTGAGCCTGCTGCCAATGTGAACTTCCCGATAATTTGGTGTGAGACTATGCTTCGCTAAAAGGTTCTCATAGCCTTCTCCGAGGGGATAGTTTGGGTTATTGGGGAAAAGTACAGTAACGCAAGACAGCTGTTCAACGGAAATTTCTGTTTCATGTGCCAGCTCATGCTCTGCAGGCAACCATACGCCAAGAGGCACTTTGGCGAGGAAGAGCGCTGAAAACCCATCTTGAGCCAGACGAGGGATGGCCACCTCAGGTGCTTCAAATAAGTACAGAACGGCAATATCTACCTCGCCGTCTAAGACGCTGGGTTTAAATGTTTTGCGAGATTGAGACTCGGAAACAAAATTGAACTCGTAGAAGTTTTCCTCGTTGATGACTTTGTTCAGGAATCGGAGATAGAGTTTTCCCGCTTCATCGGGATAGGGCGCTTTTTGGACCGTCAAAGGCTGGTGTATATTATCAGGCATAGTTGCACAGCGTTTGGTGAGTTCCCTGAGGTTAGACATAATACCGGCAAGATTTTCAGCGTATTCTACGCCTGCGGGCGTCAAGACAAGCCGGCCACCTTGATGCGCAAACAGGCGAAATCCTATTTCAGCTTCCATCTGTTTGATGTGACGACTGAGATTTGGCTGAGTCATATGAAGCTCGGACGCAGCGCGTGATATGTTCATGTACTTGGCGGTTACGAGAAATTCATCGATCCACGAATCAAGCATCACGTCTCCTATGCCTTAAGCGCCCGTTTCTCCGAGGGTTTAAAAAAGCAACTGAGTGAATTATAACGCCAACGTTCCATTGTGCGTGGTGAGAATATCAAGTAAAGAAACACCTGATAACCACTCATATTATGAGTGCGGTAACTGCAAAGCTGATTTAACTTTTCAGATTCTCTCTGAAAACAGAATGAAACGGCATGGATCACATTTTATGATCCATGCCAATTGTCTATTCGTGGAATTGTCTATTCGTGGATAACCTGCTGTTTCAAGGGTATATCATCTACCGCTTTGGAGCGATTGGCTAGGAGCCTCCAAAGATTGAGGGCAGCGGCAAGTACGCAGATTGAACACATGATAATAAATACCACGCAAAAGGCGAAGAAAAATGCATCGGGCTGGTCGGGCACATAGCCATCTACTTGATAGCCGAGTCTGTTACTCATTATGGCAAACAACAGCGATGTAGAAGAAGATACGCCTATTGCCATGCCTGCATTACGAACAAAACCATTGATACTTCCTATGATACCGAGACGTTCCTTAGGAGCAAACGACATGATCAGCGAGTTGTTTGGCGACTGGAAGAGAGCCCAGCCACAAGACATGATGCCAGTGGCACAAAGAATTGTTACGACCACAGAAGAGGCGTTCAGACAGGCAATGAGCCCCATCCCGAGCGCGCAGAGTGCTGTTCCCACGGTGGTGAGCAATTGAGCGCCAATTTTATCAGAGAGACGCCCACTCAGAGGGGACAAGACCATGATGATAAGAGGAGAGAATGCAAGAATCAGGCCTGCGATGCCGGGGGCATACCCGAGTGCATTCTCTAGGTAGAGAGGCATGATTATCGAGGCGGTGGCATTGCAGACAAAAAGCAGAAAACCGCAGATTAGGCTGATAGTGAGCATAGTATTCTTAAAGATTGTCATATCGATCAAAGGCATAGGCTGGTGGTTTTCGACCTTAGTGAAAACAATGAAAAGCGCTACGGTTGCAAGACCAGCTATAAGAGCCTGCCAGCTGACAAATCCATAAGTCTGTCCTATCACGATGATTGAGCAAAACGAGATCATCACTATAACAATCATAGCAGCGCCGGGAAAATCCATGTTTTGAGCGGCGTGCTCATCCTTGAAATTCAAAACCCAGAACGATGAGACGATGGAGATAATACCGATAGGTACATTAATGAAGAATATATATTCCCAAGATAAGGTGCTTACGATGAGGCCGCCGAGGGCTGGTCCTAGCATCGTTCCTATTGCAACGACTGAGCCGCTGATGCCTAACGCTTGACCGCGTTGGCTTGCGGGGAATGTCTGAGTTATGATGCCCATATTTGTAGCCATGGCAGCGGCGGCACCAAATCCTTGTATTATTCGGCAAATGATAAGAGGAACGAGCGAGTCGCATAGTCCACAGAGCAGCGATCCAATAGTGAAGAACAGGATACCTATTCTGAATACTTTTGTTTTCCCTATCACGTCGCCAAGTCTGCCAAAGATAAGCATGGTAGAGGTGGCCGCAAACAAGTAGGAAAACGCGATGAACTCGACCTGAGCGGCGGGGGCACCAAGCTGAATCGAGATATCGGGCAACGCCACATTTACAATGCTCGCGTCAATGCAGCACATGAGCGTGAGCAGCAAGAGACTTGCAAGGATTATCCATTTGTTTCGGTATGTGTTCTCGTTAGTCATGATGTTTAGCCGCTTCTTCGCTTGTCATATCTGAGATCTGCTGTCAGTAGTCTTGTGCAACGCAAAACTTACCAAGACGGTAAGAATATCTTCTTCCGTCTATCGATTTGATTAAGCTTATGCGCAGGAGCCTTGGACCACCAGCACCAGTGATGATTTAGGTATGCACGATAAATCGATTTTACCACATAAATATTCAGATTGTTCAGTATGATAGGGGTATCTATCCGTGCACGGTTGAGTAAAGCTACTCATCATTTGAGATGTCTCTTTTGTGCAGAAGAAGAAAACGACGATGAAGAAGACGGCGAGCACGTACTATATCTATTAAAGATAAAGATTCGAATACATCTTCTGAGTAAGATGTATTTCTTGCACGCAGAGCTGACCGCTTGTGAGTACGGCGGACAGCACGCCTGTGTTGGGGAGACAGACCTATGACTCAAGCAAAGACCACCCCTATTGGTACCAGCGGTATTCTCAAAAAGTTTATAAGTTATTATCGTCCGTATCGAGCCATATTTTATTGCGATCTGGCTTGCGCGATCCTATTCGCTTCCATCGACCTCGCATTTCCACAGTTACTTAACTATTGCGTACAGGTGGTGTTCATACAACCCGCTGGCGACATCATGAATGCTCTTCTTTTTATAGGTTTGACCGTGAGCATCATGTATCTGGTGCGTTGCGTGTGTCGCTACTATATAACTACCTGGGGTCATATCATGGGAATTAACATGGAGACCGAAATGCGACGCGATTTGTTCGACCAATATCAACGCCTTTCTTTTTCCTATTATGACCGTAATAATACAGGCGAGATGATGAGCAAGCTTATGTCTGATCTGTTCGATATCAGCGAATTTGCTCATCACGGGCCGGAGACAATTCTTATTTCGGTTCTAAAGATTGTGGGCGCCTTCATTTTGCTGCTTTATATCAATGTGCCCCTCACGGTTACATTGTTGCTTGTCGCCTGTGCTCTCAGTTTCTATTTGATCATTCAAAACAAGCGCATGAAAGACGTGTTTATGGCGAATCGCGAAAAGATTGCTGAGGTAAATTCTCGTCTGCAGGATTCTCTCGCCGGTATCAGAGTGGTCAAATCATTTGGGAACGAAGATCAGGAGCGCAAAAAATTCGCGTATAGTAACAATGAATTTCAAGCGACAAAGATAGATAGTTATCGCGCCATGGGCCGATATTTTTCAGGGCACTCATTGTTTGAGGGAGTTATGTATCTGGTTGTTCTTGTGGGAGGAGGTTTTTTCATCGCCCAAGGGACCTTACCAGTAACTTCTCTGCTCATATATGTGATCTACATCAAGATATTTCTCTCTCCCATTGAAGACCTTATCAATTTTACTGAGACATTTCAAAAAGGCTACGCTGGCTTTAAGCGTTTTGTCGAAGTGCTTGCCCAAAGACCGGATATCGTTCAGAAAAAGAACGCTGAGGATCTTTTTGACGTAAAAGGTGACATAGCATATGAAAATGTTCATTTTTCCTATGCTGGCGAAAATGAAGTACTACGGGGTTTGAATTTTTCTATTCCGGCTGGTCGTACCGTTGCCTTGGTGGGACCTAGTGGCGGCGGCAAGACCACCATCTGCTCACTGTTACCGCGCTTTTATGATGTGACTGCCGGGCGTATTTTGGTCGATGGTAGGGATGTTCGTGATCTCAAGATCAAAACATTACGCGACAGCATCGGTATTGTGCAGCAGGACGTATATCTTTTCAACGGATCTATTCGTGAAAATATTGCCTATGGCAGGCCCGAAGCGACATTCGAAGAGATTGTCGAGGCTGCCAAGCGCGCCAACATCCATGAGTATATTGTGGGTCTAGAAGAAGGCTATGATTCCTTTGTGGGCGAGAGAGGCGTGCGATTGTCTGGCGGACAGAAACAACGCATCGTCATTGCTCGTGTATTTCTGAAAGATCCTCAGATTCTCATTCTTGATGAGGCAACGAGTGCATTGGACAATGAAAGCGAACGGTTTGTGCAGGACTCACTTGAGGAGTTGACCAGGGGACGCAGCGTCATGGTCATAGCTCACCGATTGTCGACCATTCGCAATGCTGATGAAATCATCGTTGTCGTTGATGGGCGTGTATGCGAGCGTGGAAACCATGGAGAGTTGATAGCTCAAGATGGTGTCTACGCACGCTACTATCGCATGCAGTTTGAGGGACTCGAAGAATAACGGCGAAAATTTTGGTTTTGATCGTCAGTTTAGCGGGTGTCTACTCTGTTTTAGAAAAGTAAAAACTAGACTAGCAAAAAGAAGCCAGCCCTCTATCGTTTCCAGCCAAATAGTCCGCTAATAGATAATTGCTGACAAGTTTTGTTCTTTCTAGACAAATTATCTCTATCTATTCATTTTTCCTTATATCGACAATTATGCAATTGAAGGATTCTGCGATATGTGGTGATCCTGTCCGACTCATTTATCGCAGAGCCAAAGCGAATGATGGAGAAGGAGGAAACACATGGAGTTCAAGAATGATCTTGGCAAACCATGGCGCTGGGAAGAGGAAGATGGCACGATTGTCACGCGCGGCGCTGCGTGGGGCGCGCCGGGATGTCATCCCGCTGGTTGCGGTATTAAGATATATGTCAAGGATGGCAAACTTGAGAGGATAGAAGGTGACGAGAATCATCCAGCCACCAAGGGTCGTCTCTGCGTCCGCTGCTTGACACTCACAGACTTTATCTATCATCCCGATCGTGTTATCTATCCCATGAAACGTGCTCGCGAGGACCGTGGTAAAGACAAATGGGAACGTATTACTTGGGATGAAGCGTATGACCTTATCAAGAAGAACGTTGATGAGATAAAAGAAAAGTACGGCCCAGAAACGCTTATTGCCTTATCTGGAACAGGGCGTATGTCATGTATCCCAGGGATTGGCTCTCATCGTGCTTTAGGAACACCTAATGGTTGTTATACGCAGTCAGGATTTGCCTGTTATGGTCCGCGCGTGTCGATTACTCAATATGTTCTTGGGGCTCCTTATCCTGAGATAGATTATGCCGGTGGTCTTCCAGGCGGCTATGATGACCCGATGTATCAGGTCCCCGAGATGATCGTGCAATGGGGCAAGGAGCCGATTGTTTCTAACCCCGATGGGCTGTTTGGCCATGCCGTTATCGACCTCATGAAACGTGGCACTAAACTTATGACGATCGATCCTCGTCTTACCTGGACCGGCGCGCTTGCCGACTATCATCTGCAACTGCGCCCTGGTACCGATGCCGCTCTTGGCATGGCCATGCTCGATGTCATCATTACCGAAGATTTGTATGACCATGATTTTGTCGATAAGTGGTGCTATGGGTTTGAACAGTTGGCTGAACGTGTTCATGCTATGCCAGCAGAGAAGGCTGCCGATATCTGCGGTGTGCCTGCAGAAGAGATTCGAGCGGCCGCGCGCGCTTACGCAAGCGCCAAGCCAGCATCCATCGCGTGGGGCCTCGCTATCGATCAGACTATCAACGGCGCACAGACTGGCCAATGTATTCTGGCTCTTATTGCGATCACGGGTAACTTTGATGTTCCGGGTGGCAATATCTTGCAAGATATCTTTGACGGTGCAGGCGATAAGATTGTCGCAGGGCTTGGCTGGAGGCTTCTTTCTGATGAATTGAAGAAAAAGGTTATCGCTCTCGAAGAATATCCGGCATTTGTTAATATGATGCTTCGCGCACATCCTGACCGCATGCTTGACGCGCTCGAAACAGGCATTCCCTACAAGATGCACGGTTGCTGGATAGGCTCGACCAATCTGTTGGCTCCTACCTGTTCAGCTCAACCCAAGCGCTGGTATAACGCTTTGAAAGATATGGATTTCACTTGGGTGACCGAGGTCGTCATGACTCCCTCGGCGATGGCTTTGGCTGATGTCTTCTTGCCTCTCGCTTCTACGGTCGAGCAGGACTCCATTGTACCGACCCATTACGGTGGATCGCCAAACTATTATTCTGCCATAAACAAATGTATAGAGGTCGGCGAAGCAAAAGGTGAATTCTATAACTATTATGACATGGGTCACATTGTCAATAGCCCTGCTTGGACAGGCGATTATGAAATGCCAGCCATTGATTTTATTACTGACTATTTCATCGGTGGGACCGGTGTCTCATTCGAGCAATTGCGCGAAGAAGTCACTCACCAGCGTGTAGTTGGCTATAAAAAGTATGAGACCGGGCATCTGCGCCCCGATGGCAACCCTGGCTTTAATACACAGACGGGGCGTATCGAACTCTACTCTTATGCCTTTCAAATGTATGGTGAGGATCCATTGCCGTATTATGTGGAGCCACCGTATAGTCCGGTGTCGACTCCACTGGTCGCTGAGAAGTATCCCTTTGTGCTTACTACTGGTGCCCGTACCTACACGTACTTCCACTCAGAAGGACGCCAGATTCCCTATCTGCGCGAAATCAATCCTGATCCCATCTTTGAGGTCAATCCCGCAGACGCTGCCAAAAAAGATGTTCATGATGGCGACTGGGTTCGTATCGAAAACCAGTTTGGCTTCTGCATGATGAAGGTAAAGGTGACTCCGGTACTCAAGCCAGGTGTGGTTCATGCTCAACATGGTTGGTGGTTTCCTGAAGAGACCGGCGAGTATCCGCACTTCTTTGGGACATGGAAGTCAAACATCAACTCGTTGGTCCCGCATTCTCGCAATGGTAAGTTGGGATTTGGCGCGCCTTACAAGGCGCTGCTCTGCGATTTTCGTAAGGCATGCGATCAAGATTTCATCGATGTCGATAGAGAAGGAATCGATCAATTGGGTATGCCTAAACATACCTATGATGACAACTTCTATCGTGTCGATAAAGTCAGGGAGGCGAGTGTGTAATGGGACGATATGGATTACTGATTGACTATGAGTTCTGCTCAGGATGTCAATCCTGTGAAGTGGCATGCAAAGAAGAGCACGGTTATCCGGTAGGCCAGTGGGGGATACGCGTGTTTGATGATGGCCCTTGGCAGATAGAAGCACCTCACAACTGGAACTGGCATAAGATTCCGGTTCCGACCAAGCTCTGTGATCTCTGCGCAGATCGTGTTGCTGCAGGGCGTGAGCCAACCTGCGTTCATCACTGTCTTGCACATGTCATGAAGTTTGGAACGGTAGAAGAATTGGCCACAGAGCTTGAGCAAAAACCCAATCAAGTGCTCTGGTGCCCGAAATAAGGTCAATACCGACCAGGAGGACGTGTAGCAACACGCCTCCTGGTCGATGCGGATTTAGAGGAGACCGGTAGGGAAGAGACTTTAAATGAACGCCATGCAGTCTGGTGCGCTGAAAACCATCATATCGTCGCTAGGGTTGACATATCTGAGATAGGATTTACACGCTATTAGGTATAATCAACACCATGTTGCATGTTTTGCAGTAGTAAGTAGTCCATTTTTGACATGAGGAGATGACAAGAATCGTGGAAATACAGCAATTGAGATACTTCTTGTCTGCCAGCGATACCTTGAATTTCACTCGGACTGCTAACAAATTTCGAACTTCTCGTCAGGCTATCAGTAGCTCAATGCAAAACCTTGAGTCCGAGTTTGGTATCCGACTTTTTGAGAAAAACAATAACCGGTTAAGTTTGACACGCGAAGGAATAGATTTTTCAAATCGAGTTCGTAAAACAGTAAAGTCATTTGACGATCTATCAAGAGATTTTTATCGCTATAACAGCACCGATCTTATATTTGGCATCGACTCCATTTTGATTTCTCATAGAACTTCTTTTTTAGAGTCATTAGAAAAATATCAAGATATCCCAGGTGGATGCTTGATAAAGTTCTCACAAGACCCCTATCGATTTGCTCGACAACATGTTTTGGAGCGGCAGAAAGATATATGTCTTCTGCGTACTATGGAGCATGACTTTCCCGGATGTGAACGAGTTGAGTTGAAGAGTGCACATCTTGCCCTAGCGGTAAGCGGCGAAAATCCGCTTGCATCCAAAGAATCAATTAAAGTTGAGGATTTAAAGGAACAGCCATTGATAGTTGTCGGTGGGCACGAACTCCGCTATCAGTATATCTTGGAAGCCTGCCGTGATGCTGGTTTTGAGTGTTCCATTGCTGCATATATTGATGAGGAAGAGCTTGCTCTTGATGTAGTTAAGCACAATGTGGGAGTTACTTTTGCAGGCATGTATGAACATGATGAAAAAGAATATGTTCGCGGGCATTACAAAATTCCTTTTGAGGATTTTAGAATCAATATAGACGATTGCCTGATTTACAGAAAAGATTCTGCAAAGTTGAAACAAATACAGCACTTTGTGAACTATTTGAAAACAGATAATCATTGGGAATCTTGGAATCTCAAATCCTATTATTTTGGGAAGTCCGAAAACTCCTAAGAAATAACGAACATAGATAACGTTTTGTTCAGAGCCTCGCATCGACATGCTCGCCAGTTTCTCGCTTGATACTTTGGTGAGATCTTTCACAAAGAGATAGGGCTTCTTCGGTGCCTAGACACCGCGATCTGTTCTTGAGCTTTTCAGAAAATAATCGGCATTACTGCGCATTCTGTATCACAGAAACTCCCTGCTTCAACCTGAATAAACAAAGCGAAGCGAGGGCTACATCACGACGCCCACCATAAACGGAATGTAGAGCGATAAAACAATAAGCAGAACTATAATCGTCGGTATTTCGGCTCTCCACATTTCCGAAATGGTAAATTGTCCGTATTCGTACGTGAGCGCCTTGACGATATCGAAAGGAAGAATAAAAGGCAGCGCTCCCCACGTAATTCCCACGCACATCATTATTGTGGGACTGACATTTGCGCTCATTCCTATCGTCATCAGTGCGGGAATTGCGAGAATAGTGATAGGGGGACCTGCTGGAATTACGATGCGTAGCAGCACGAGTAAGGCGCTTGCGATAAAGATTAAAAGCAGCGGATGGATACCGCTTAGACCGCCAAACGAGGAATTTACGAGCCAGTTTATAAGCCCCGTGCTCGAGGCACCGGCAGAGATAATCATAATTCCTGGGAGGAAAAAGAACAGATCCCACGACGCCTCTTTTGAAAAATCCTCAATCGTTAGGATATTCATTTTTGGGAGAAACATTATTATCGCGCCAATGATAACAACCATGCCACTTCCCAAGATGGGGACCCAAGTTCCTGCGATCCACATTCCAATCATAAGGATCAACACAACGAGTGCCCTTATCTCAACAGGCTTCAGTTTTCCCAGTTTTTCGAATTCCGTGGAGAATCGTTGATAAGCAATAGGATCAATACGCTTTGGTTTTAGCGTAATGCATAAAAAAAACCATAAGACAAAAACTACGATAAATGTCACCGGACCTAATATTGCAAACCATTGAAAAAATGTGATGGTAATTCCTGCTGCCGATTGGAGCATCCCCATAACGACAAGGTTTGCGGGGCCGCCTATAGGTATAAGCAGGCTACCGGCGAGCGCAGAGGTTGGAATGCCGATTAGCAGAGCCTTTTTCAACTGGAGGTTATCTTCAGTTACTATACCGCGCTCCATTCTAAAAACGGACACGGTGAATGTAAAGAAAATGATTGCAGCGCCAATGTCGGCAATTACCGAGGCAACGAGAGCAGTCGCTATCATGATCACCAGAAGAAATGCTTTTCCGTTGTCTCTGGTGATTTTTGTCATGGACCCAACAAGGCGCAGTGGTAAATCAGTATTTTGAAACATTGCTGCCAACAAAAAGGAACCTAATACCATCATCACAGGTTGGCTCATGAAAGATTGAAGGACAACGTCAAAGCTGGAAAAAATGCCAGCGAATGTGCACGCTCCCATGATATAAAGCGTTACCACTAATTTTGGAAAGGCGTTTGTCAGCCACATCGCAACGGCAGAAAAAAGAATGCCGAGCAAGTACCAAGCTTTTGGATCAAGGCCGCTTGGCGCTGGGACGAGGAAAACAAGAAGAAGAACAATAACTGCGGCGATTACCCCACAACCCTGTTTTTTCATTTGCCAGTTCACACCTTATCTTGCAAAAACCCGGACAAATTGCCCAACGAGTAACAAAACACATTGTGATTATACAAAGTAAAAAACGCGTTGTTCAGATTGATTCACTTGCTTAGAGAAAATGATATTTGTCGAAAAAGACTTTCGGAAAATGAACCAGAGGTTGAAGACTCTTTTTGGCGCAGCGTCGTGTATTCAGCTAAGCTCACAAATTTTTTCGAGAACGGGAAAATACTATTTGTCCGAGAGGAAAGAAAAATTCAACCAAGCGGCTAGAAGGGGTTACCTTACAGAAGATACCTTAAAATCTTGTGCTTTGTTCATCGCTCACTTGATAAACATCGGTCGACATGTGCAGCGACTATGGACTGCGATGCCGTATTTTGCAAAGGTATACGTTTGTACCGAAAATAACTGTGTCGACAAATTCTATTCTCAGTAAGCAAGCGTTCTATATCTGGGATTTCTCTAGCATATCAATAATTATGTACAAGTAGAGTTGGATTATGACTCGAGAAGCCGTGCTTTTTGAGCTGGTTGGATGATATTTGAAATTCCGTTGAGAACGAAAGAAAGGGAAATGGCTATGTGCTTTAGACCTGCAGGCGTGGAAATAGAAAAGAAGTGCCCGAAGTGTGGGGCATCCAATGTATTAATGGCTGAGGTCTGCGCTGGATGTGGAGCCGAGCTCCCCTCCGTGGGCGATGCTCCCGGTATGCCTGATGCTCCGGGTATGCCAAAGGCTCCAGGCATGCCAAAAGCTCCGGGTATGCCAAAGGCACCAGGATCGTCTTCGAAATAGCATAATGTTCTGATGATTTTTAATTCTCTCTATATCATGCCCCCCTTCCTGGGGGGCATTGTTGCCAGCAGTCTGCTTTACGTTGACGAGCAAGCCTAATATAGGTTCAAGGTGTTTTATGCAAACGTGTCACTTGCCTGATGCTCATGCTTCACTTCTCGATTCAACTCCCAATAGGCAATTTACAAAGAAGACGATAGCTCCTATAAAAAACCCAAACATAAACCCTGTGGCAATTCCTTCAAGAGCAAAGGAAACGCCGAAAAAGCCTGCGGCTATTTGTGACACAAACATTATCAAAGCAAAGTCAATCACAATTGACAGAACGCCGAGGACAAGGCCATCCACCGGGCAGTGAAGTTTTCTCAATACTTTCTCAAGGCAGCAATCTGCCAGAACGACGGTTGCGACAAGGGCTACGGCCAAGGCGATGCCACCGCCGCTAAATGAAATTCCGGGCACGATAAAGAGTGCAATTATGGTCGCTGCAGTAGTCGAAGCCCAGAGCCAAATTCTCGATTTAAGTATCATAAAACGATACCTTCCTTACTTTGTCGAATCTCCTAGGTTGATTGTGCAAACGTTCTCATGACATATCTTTGCATGATTATACCGTTATTACTTCAGGTAACGCGAGGATGCTGCCGGGCATCTACGATTTGGAGGAAATCCCTGGGGCTAAAGCGTGAGGCAAAGGTACAAGTTTTGCTCCACACTTTTTGCACGACGTACCGCCCGGATCATTATGCGTTCCGCAATTAAGGCATGTGCCGGGGGGTCTCGTCTCATAGAAAGCTGGTCTACCGCACGCTCCGCATCCAGAGCATCCATAGCCACACATGTTATCGCACCCCCTTTATTTGTGTACATGTCATACTAATCTTGCAAGGTTTTCTCCCATGTTTGTTTTTCTTTTTCTGCCTGACGTTTTATCTGCGACATAAAGTCATCGATTTCCTGCTCAACTTGGATTCCTTCATCCACTATTTTGATCCAGTATGAGGTTTTTTTGTCAGCAAGAGGGTGATTGAGATCCAGAGTGATCTGAGCGTCGTCAACACTTACAACTTTTGCAAGAGTGGGCACATTATTTTTCTTGAGCTCTCCGTACCATAAGATGTATTCTCCCACGGGCATTTTTTTATAGTCGGGGATTGAATTTGAAGGTATTTTGAAAACACCCTCTGGGTCATGATGCCCAAACCCCTCATCGGGAGATATCTCAATAACTCGTTCTTCGTTCAGTTCCATTTCGATGATTGCGTCCTCTAACCCTTTTGGCAGAGACTCTGAACCTATTATTACTTTTAGAGGTTCCCCATCGCTATGATCATCGAATATCGAACCGTCTAGAAGTGATCCCTTATAGTAGATAGATACCCACGTGTTATATTTTCTCATGGCGCTCTTTTCTTTGTTTGTTCAAACTAGTATCATCAGAGTAAACTTCTGCGCGATATCCCAAACAAAGGGGATCAGGTTCGCACGTCTCATATTATTCAAGGGCATTTTTGATACCTTGAACAGAAAAGTATTTGTTGCCAACCGAAAACAGAATTTGTCGAATATGGAACTAAGCGCATGTGTTATCCTGCCACAAAGAAATCACCATGACAGTTTAATGTTGTTAACAGGGGAGTTTGCATGTAGTTTATGATAAGAGTGTACGTGTTCGCGAAGGCATATCGGGGTCGGACGTACCGCTTGAGGAGTAAGATGTAATTTGGAAATTCAACAATTACGATATTTTCTTACCACGAGTGAGAATCTTAATTATTCACTTACTGCTGAAAAGTACTATACGACGCGTCAGGCGGTAAGTCACTCTGTGCACGCATTGGAAAAAGAGCTTGAAATAAAGCTTTTTGATCAAGTAAACAACAAACTCTATCTCACGCCTGAGGGAACAGAATTTGCTAGGCGTGCAAAAAAGACAATAAAATCAATTGACGATCTGACTGGTGATTTTGCGAAACGTTTCGCAAAGAAGCAGGATCCGCTGAAGCTCAGCATAGATACGATATATCTTATGAAACAGGTCAACGATTTCAACTCTTACGACATTTTTGGAACGAGCAGGGATACTCAGCTCAAAGTCCTTCAGGTTGGCTGCGAGGCTTGTCTGAATAATGTCTTGAATCGCAAGTCTGATCTCAGCATTATGCGCTGCGAAGAGGATCAGATTGCCAAATGCGAATCACTCATTCTCAAAAAACGATTTCTTTCTTTGCTGATACATTCAAGTAATCCACTTGCCAAAAAGGCATCTATCGACATAGAAGATCTTCAAGGACAACATTTGATCGTTCCGAGTGACTATGAATTTCGTTTTCGTAATCTCTTGCATGAATGTTCGAATAGGGGAGTGGATTTTCAGGCAGATTATTGCATAAATGAAGGCAATCTTGCTCTGGAAGTGGTCTCTAGAAATCTTGGTATAGTTGTCACATTCGTCGACGAACACAGCGAGGCAAAAGTTCGGGGGAATTTAAGGCAGATCCCTTTTACTGATCTGGAATTTCCTGTTTATGATTGCATAGTTTATAGAAGCGATTCTTCTAAACTTCGCGAAATCAAAGCTTTCGTGAACCGTTTTGTGACGGAGCGGCGTCTTGAGGCGTGGGATTTAAGTTAAACAGGGACAATGATTTATTTCATGGTGCTCGTTTCCTGCCCTCTCTTTGATTGTTTAGGAACAGTTCTGTTCAATATTTAACGAATCTATATAGAGGCTGCTGCCTGCTGGCACTTTGCCAATTAAACCTAAATCTTGGTACCAATAATAGGAAAAGAAAGCTGCGACTATCAACCGGACAACGGCTGCGGAGTAGTGCTTTTTACTTTACTTTTGAATTTTAAGAATCGTATCGCACTTGCACATATTAGTTAATTTGAGGCCGTTATTTCGGTCCCTTTTATTAGGGCCTTACTTACAATTTCTCTGCGTGAGGTTGTCAGCAGGTTCTATTTTCGTTCAGCAATTTTTCCCTATCTATCCATTTTTCTTTACATCGACAATTATTCAATTGAAGGATTCTGTAATGCAGGTCAGCTGTTTTCGTGTGGCTATTTGCATAAAGCAGGGGAACAAATGATGGAGAAGGAGGAAGCACATGGAGTTCAAGAATGATCTTGGCAAACCATGGCGCTGGGAAGAGGAAGACGGCACAATCGTCACTCGTTCCGGTATTTGGTCTGCGCCAGGATGTCATCCTGTGGGCTGCGGCATCAAGGCGTACGTCAAGGATGGCAAACTTGTGAAAGTAGAGGGCGACGAGAATCATCCGGTCACCAAGGGTCGTCTCTGCGTTCGTTGCCTAGCGCTTAAAGATTTTATCTATCATCCCGATCGTGTTATCTATCCCATGAAACGTGCTCGCGAGGACCGTGGCAAAGACAAATGGGAGCGCATTACTTGGGATGAAGCGTATGACCTTATCAAGAAGAACGTTGATGAGATAAAAGAAAAGTATGGTGTCGAAACTATAACAGCTCTGACGGGCACGGGGCGTATGAGCAATGTTTCTGGTAATGCAAATCGTGCGGTAGGAACGCCCAATGGTTGTTATACGCAGTCAGGATTCGCCTGTTATGGTCCACGTGTATCAATTACTACATTTGTTCTCGGGGCTCCTTATCCTGAAATAGATTATGCCGGTGGTCTTCCAGGCGGCTATGATGACCCGGTGTATCAGGTCCCCGAGATGATCGTTCAGTGGGGCAAGGAGCCGATTGTTTCTAACCCCGATGGTCTTTTCGGTCATGCCGTCATCGACCTCATGAAACGTGGCACTAAACTTATGACGATCGATCCTCGTCTTACTTGGACCGGCGCGCTTGCCGACTATCATCTGCAACTGCGCCCTGGTACCGATGCCGCTCTTGGCATGGCCATGCTCGATGTCATCATCAGTGAAGATTTGTATGACCATGATTTTGTCGATAAGTGGTGCTATGGGTTTGAGCAGTTGGCTGAACGCGTTCATATCATGCCAGCGGAGAGGGCTGCCGATATCTGCGGTGTGCCTGCAGAAGAGATTCGAGAAGGCGCGCGCGCTTATGCAAACGCCAAACCAGCTGCCATCGCATGGGGCCTTGCCATCGATCAAACGGTAAACGGCGCACAGGCAGGTTTTTGTATTCTTGCTCTTATGGCAATCACGGGTAACTTTGATGTTCCGGGTGGCAATATCTTGCAAGATATATTTGATGGTGTCGGCGATAAGGTTGTCGCAGGGCTTGGCTGGAATCTGCTTTCAGAAGAGGTCCAAAAGAAAGTTATCGGTCTTGAAGAATATCCGGCATTTGCAGAAACGCTGCGTAGGGCTCAGCCTGATCGCATGCTTGACGCGCTCGAAACAGGCATTCCCTACAAGATGCACGGTTGCTGGATAGGCTCGACCAATCTGTTGGCTCCTACCTGCTCAGCTCAACCCAAGCGCTGGTATAACGCTTTGAAAGATATGGATTTCACTTGGGTGACTGAGGTTGTCATGACTCCCTCAGCGATGGCTTTGGCCGATGTCTTCTTGCCTCTTGCAACCTCCATCGAACAAGACTGTATCGTGCCGACCCATTATGGCGGATCACCAAACTACTATGGTGCTATAAACAAATGTATAGAGGTCGGCGAAGCCAAAGGCGAATTCTATAACTTCTACGACATGGGTAATATTTTGAATCCGCCGGCTTGGACAGGCGAAAATCATCAGAGTGTTATGGATTATATTACTGACTATTTCATCGGCGGAACCGGTGTCTCATTCGAGCAACTGCGCGAAGAGGTTGTCCACCAGCGTGTAGTTGGCTATAAGAAGTATGAGACCGGGCATCTGCGCCCCGATGGCAACCCTGGCTTTAATACACAGACGGGGCGTATCGAGCTCTACTCTTATGCCTATCAAATGTATGGTGAGGATCCACTCCCGTATTATGTGGAACCACCGTATAGTCCGGTGTCGACTCCGGTAGTTGCTGAGAAGTATCCCTTTGTGCTTACTACTGGTGCCCGTACCTACACGTACTTCCACTCCGAAGGACGCCAGATTCCCTATCTGCGTGAAATCAATCCTGATCCTATCTTTGAGGTCAATCCCGCAGACGCTGCCAAAAAAGATGTTCATGACGGCGACTGGGTTCGTATCGAAAACCAGTTTGGCTTCTGCATGATGAGGGTAAAGGTGACTCCGGTACTCAAGCCGGGTGTGGTTCATGCTCAACATGGTTGGTGGTTTCCTGAAGAGACCGGCGAGTATCCGCACTTCTTTGGGACATGGAAGTCAAACATCAACTCGTTGGTCCCGCACTCTCGCAATGGCAAGCTAGGTTATGGGGCTCCCTATAAGGCGCTGCTCTGCGATTTTCGTAAGGCATGCGATCAAGATTTCATCGATGTTGATAGAGAAGGAATCGATCAATTGGGTATGCCTAAACATACCTATGATGACAACTTCTATCGTGTCGATAAAGTCAGGGAGGC
Organism: Coriobacteriales bacterium; assembly: GCA_963665595.2. Lineage (GTDB taxonomy): Bacteria > Actinomycetota > Coriobacteriia > Coriobacteriales > CADBOM01. The sequence continues at coordinate 398,872 of CAXXJK010000005.1, forward strand.
GAGTGTGTAATGGGACGATATGGATTACTGATTGACTATGAGTTCTGCTCAGGATGTCAATCCTGTGAAGTGGCATGCAAAGAAGAGCACGGTTATCCGGTAGGCCAGTGGGGGATACGCGTGTTTGATGATGGCCCATGGCAGATAGAAGCACCTCACAACTGGAACTGGCATAAGATTCCGGTTCCGACCAAGCTCTGTGATCTCTGCGCAGATCGTGTTGCTGCAGGGCGTGAACCAACCTGCGTTCATCACTGTCTTGCACATGTCATGAAGTTTGGAACGGTAGAAGAATTGGCCACAGAGCTTGAGCAAAAACCCAATCAAGTGCTCTGGTGCCCGAAATAAGGTCAATGCCGACCGGGGGGACGTGTAGCAACACGCCTCCTGGTCGATGCGGATTTAAAGGAGACCGGTATGGAAGAGACTTTAAATGAACGCTATGCAGTCTGGTGCGCTGAAAACCATCATATCGTCGCTACGTTTGACGAAAAGACCGACGCGAAAAGAGTGGCCGATAGCTATACCACGCACCGGCTTACCTGCGAGCAGTGCGGCTGTCGAGATTGGAAAGTCGAAGACAGGGGTTGATGCATTTGAGATGCGATCTTCTCTGTCGTCTGAGAGATAAGGGGGGTAACAAGAAAAAAGAAATGCCGCACGTATCACTCGTATACTGACTATATAACAAGGAGGAATGTAAAAGTGTCAGAAACTGTCACGAAACGAAAAGTGCCTATTACCTTGCAGATAGCGATCATGCTTATTCCCATGCTGCAGATAGGCCTCGGCGTCATCACGCCTGTCATCAATACCATTGCTCAACAGTTCCCGGATATTCCGCTCAGTACCATCATGCTTGCACAGACCATGCCGAATCTCTTCATGATACCATTTGCTCTTATCTCTGGTATTGTTGCGGGGCGTGGGCCATTCACCTACAGGAGACTGGTTATTTTCGGCACCGCGATCTGGTGTATAGGCGGACTCCTCCCGTTTTTCTTCCATGGGGACTTCTGGACCATTTTGGTCTCACGTGCGATTTACGGTATCGGTAGCGGCACCTTGTATCCTATGGGTCAAATACTGGTCTATAACTATATTACTGATAAAGCCAGCCGTCCGCGTATTCTCGGCAATAATACGATTGCCATGAACCTCGGCGGCATCTTCTTCCAATATGCAGCTGGTTTTCTTGCAACTATCCAGTGGAACTTCGCGTTCGCGTGCTACTTCATCGGTATCTTCAGCTTTATATCCGCTATCCTCTGGCTGAAAAAGCCTGAAAATGCAGGAATACAAGAGGCTAGGGAAGACCAGCCAGTCAAGCTACCATTTGGTCAGGCTATCAAGAAAGTTCCAGCATTTATATGGATCATGGTATTCTGTTTCTTCCTGTCTTCCCTTACCAGTTCACCAGGGACTAGTCTCATGTCGAGCTACGTTGCCTCTCAAGGTCTCGGAGACTCTGCTACCACATCATTGATTCTTATCTGTTATCAGGCAGGATCAATCATTACCGGATTCATATTCTCCCAGATATTCAGATTCTGCAAACGATGGTCTGCTGCCGTCGGCTGGGCTATCATGGGCCTCGGGTTCTTCATGCTGTACTTCGGGCCTCACAATATATACTGGCTGATGTTCTGCCTATTCTTTAGGGGTCTTGGTTTCATGATATGGTTCCCCACCATTCAACAAGAAATCGGCTTGTTTGCTCCTGAAGGTGCCGACAGTGCAGTATCTGGTGTCCAGATGTGTCTGATGAATGTCGCCATGTTCATCGGCGGTTACTACTCCACAGGCGGTGCTGCACTCTTCGGTTCCAATGATCTGTTTTTCATCTGGGTCATCTCAGGTGTCATCCAGTGCATCATTGCTGTATTCATGATACTCATACACCTTAAGGATCGTCCAGAATTTCATTTGATGGCTGAAAAGCAATAATATCAGCTTTCCATCTGAAGAGATTATCTTTATAAATCGGACGAGAAGAGGGAGACGAGAATAGAGATCACAGAGTAGTCGCGCCACCATTTCTGAAAAACCTCAGGAATGCAATTTGATCAGCGGAGTAGAAGTAGCAGGATCCGTAGGATTCAGCGCAGCTGTATCTGAAATCTAATGTTCTTTGCAAGGCTAGAGCTTGTCGCTTTAGCCTTGCTCCTTCTTTGAGGGTATGCAACTGATTTGAAGTCTTGTCTGCAGAAGTTACCTTCCGGTTGGTTTAAGCAAACAAAGCAACACTTGCCAATTTGCACAACTACCAGCAAAGCTTATGACAAATTCTATTCCCATTAGGCAAAGTATTTCTATCTGTCGATTTCCTTGTACATCAACGATCATCTATATGAAGGAATCAGATTGCCTAGCAGGTTGTTATCTGTCGCGGCATTGGTTTTTGAAATAAGAAAAATAAACAGATATACGAGGAGGAGATTAATGGAATTTAAGAATGACCTAGGAAAGCCTAGCCAATTCGAAGAAGATGGCTATACGGTTACGCGAGCCGCCGCATGGTCTGCACCAGGCTGCCATCCCACCGGCTGTGGTGTCAAGTTGTATGTCAAGGACGGCAAGCTTGTAAAGATTGAAGGAGACGAGAATCATCCGGTAACTAAAGGGCGTCTCTGCGTCCGCTGCTTGACACTCACGGACTTTGTCTACCATCTAGATCGCATTATATATCCCATGAAACGTGCTCGCGAGGACCGTGGCAAAGACAAATGGGAACGCATTACTTGGGATGAAGCGTATGACCTTATCAAGAAGAACGTTGATACGGTTAAAGACGAATATGGTGCCGAATCGATCATCACTATGAATGGTACCGGGCGTGAGAACAGTTCTGGTATTCGCGGTAATCGGGTAGTTGGTACTCCTAACGGTGCTCATGTTCTATCGGGTTTTGCTTGTTATGGCCCACGAGTTTCGATAACCACCTATCTATTGGGAGCGGCGTATCCTGAGATTGACTTTGCCGGCGGTCTTCCGGGTGGCTATGATGACCCGATGTATCAGGTCCCTGAGATGATCGTGCAGTGGGGCAAGGAACCCATTGTGTCTAACGGAGATGGCCTGTTTGGTCATGCCGTCATTGACCTCATGAAACGTGGCGCTAAACTCATGACGATTGACCCTCGTCTTACCTGGACCGGCGCGCTTGCCGACTATCATCTGCAACTGCGTCCTGGTACCGATGCTGCTCTTGGCATGGCCATGCTCGATGTCATCATCACCGAAGACTTGTATGACCATGATTTTGTCGATAAATGGTGCTATGGGTTTGAACAGTTGGCTGAACGTGTTCATGCTATGCCAGCAGAGAAGGCTGCCAATATCTGCGGTGTGCCTGCAGAAGAGATTCGGGCGGCCGCGCGCGCTTACGCAAGTGCCAAACCAGCGTCCATCGCGTGGGGCCTTGCTATCGATCAGACTATCAACGGTGCGCAAACCGGCCATTGCATCTTGGCTCTTATGGCGATCACGGGTAACTTCGACGTTCCGGGTGGCAATATTTTGAGAGATATCAACGATGGCTCGGGAGATGCTGTTCTGGCTGCTTTGGGCTGGAAATTGTTAGACGACGACTTAAAAAAGAAGATAATTGGGCTAGAAGAGTATCCAGCTTATGTAGGCAATATGAGAATGCCACAAGCAGACAGAACCCTTGACTGCCTTGAAACGGGCATTCCTTATCCAATACATGCGGCATGGATAGGTTCTACCAATACGCTGGCGCCGACATGTAGCGTTCAGCCAAAACGTTGGTATAACGCGATGAAAGACCTAGACTTCATTTGGGCTTCGGACGCATGGATTACTCCGACAATTATGGCTTTGGCTGATGTGCTCTTGCCAACGGCTTCCTTTGCTGAAAAGAACAGTGTGGTTCCTGCCCATTATGGTGGTACACCAAATTATACGAGCGTGCTCCGTAAGGTCATCACCGTTGGTGAATGTAAAGCTGAATACGATGGTTATTTTGATTTAGGTCTCATTCTTAATCGGGATGCCTGGGAAGGTCACACCGATAGTCATATTCAGTTCATCGAACAGAATTATCTTTCTGGAACGGGCATTACTTATGAACAGATGTGTGAAGAAGTCACTCACCAGCGTGTAGTTGGCTATAAAAAGTATGAGACCGGGCATCTGCGCCCCGATGGCAACCCTGGCTTTAATACACAGACGGGGCGTATCGAACTTTACTCCTATGCCTTTCAAATGTATGGTGAGGATCCATTGCCGTATTATGTGGAGCCACCGTATAGTCCGGTGTCGACTCCACTGGTCGCTGAGAAGTATCCCTTTGTGCTTACTACTGGTGCCCGTACCTACACGTACTTCCACTCAGAAGGACGCCAGATTCCCTATCTGCGCGAAATCAATCCTGATCCCATCTTTGAGGTCAATCCCGCAGACGCTGCCAAAAAAGATGTTCATGATGGCGACTGGGTTCGTATCGAAAACCAGTTTGGCTTCTGCATGATGAAGGTAAAGGTGACTCCGGTACTCAAGCCAGGTGTGGTTCATGCTCAACATGGTTGGTGGTTTCCTGAAGAGACCGGCGAGTATCCGCACTTCTTTGGGACATGGAAGTCAAACATCAACTCGTTGGTCCCGCATTCTCGCAATGGTAAGTTGGGATTTGGCGCGCCTTACAAGGCGCTGCTCTGCGATTTTCGTAAGGCATGCGATCAAGATTTCATCGATGTCGATAGAGAAGGAATCGATCAATTGGGTACGCCTAAACATACCTATGATGACAATTTCTATCGTGTCGATAAAGTCAGGGAGGCGAGTGTGTAATGGGACGATATGGATTACTGATTGACTATGAGTTCTGCTCAGGATGTCAATCCTGTGAAGTGGCATGCAAAGAAGAGCACGGTTATCCGGTAGGCCAGTGGGGGATACGCGTGTTTGATGATGGCCCATGGCAGATAGAAGCACCTCACAACTGGAACTGGCATAAGATTCCGGTTCCTACCAAGCTCTGTGATCTCTGCGCAGATCGTGTTGCTGCAGGGCGTGAGCCAACCTGCGTTCATCACTGTCTTGCACATGTCATGAAGTTTGGAACGGTAGAAGAATTGGCCACAGAGCTTGAGCAAAAACCCAATCAAGTGCTCTGGTGCCCGAAATAAGGTCAATACCGATCAGGAGAAGACTGCTCTTCTGCGTGACCAGAAGAGCAGTCGTTTGAAAACATCAGACCGGCCGCTGGGACTTATCAAGCTAAGTCAACAATCAAGATATGACAAGTGGCGTGTGTATTCAGCAACCTAATAAAGTCTGTATCTTTTTCTCATATTGACAATCATGTTACTTGAAGGTTTTGAGCCAGAAGTCATGAGAGCATTTGGGTTGAATAACGGATGATCTCACGCATTACAAATTGGGAAAGGAGAGCATATGAGTGGAGTAAAGACGAGTCGCCACATTTCTAACTGCGATCAATATGTGTCATTCTGCACTGGTTGCAGCACATGTGAGATTGTTTGTGGACTTTTTCACGAAGGATATACCAGCCCTCGGGCACGTCGGATCGTGCTTGATAGAAATGATATTACCTGTCGTCATACCCTCTATACGTGTCAGAACTGTGTTGACCCGGCGTGCTATGAAGCATGCCCACTTCAAGATGAGGCTTTGTGCTATGACGATGCACTCGGTGTAGCCTATGTTGATCAAGAAGCATGCACGGGCTGTGGGATTTGCGCCGAAGCATGCGTTTTCGAGCCAAGTCGTATCATGTTCAATCTTGAAGGCAAGGCGGTAAAATGTGACCTATGCCGTGAGCGTGAAGAAGGCCCTGCCTGCATAGAGTACTGTCAGCCAATGGTTTTGGGATTTAATGGCGAACAGGTGCCAACTGCGGAGGAGGGGGTACTTTACTATGAATAGCAATGCGCAACTCAAATATGGCTATGTAGGAAAAATTGCTCGAGTAAATCTCAGCGATAAAACTCTAAGCATCGTTTCAACATTCGATTATGCTCCTGAATATATTGGCGGTCGTGCTATCGCAAACAAAATCTTCTGGGATGAGGTTCGCCCTGAAACAGGCCCGTTTGATCCTGAAAACAAGCTCATCCTCATGACTGGTCCTGCTTGCGCGACCGGTGTCCCGACGGGAGATCGTACGGCTATGACAGGCATATCGCCGAACAATATGCCTGAGCAATACTGTTGGGGCAGCATCGGTGGTACGTTTCCTTCGCAACTTAAATATGCAGGTTTTGACGGCATCATAATAGAAGGTAAAGCCGATAAGCCAACCATCGTTCTTATTGATGACGGTGCAATTCGTTTTGAATCAGCAGACGGCATCTGGGGTATGTTGGTACACGAGACTCAGCAAGCGGTCTGGAATCGCTTTGGTCATGAGTTTACGAGTTTGGTTATCGGACCAGCAGGAGAAAATCTTGTACGTATAGCAAGCATTACAAACTGTAACGACAACGCATTTGCAAAAGCTGGTTTTGGTGCCGTGTTCGGCTCGAAGAATCTTAAGGCAATTGCGGTCCATGGAACGGGTTCTGTTACACCGGGAGACATTGAGCACGTTATGAAATTGCGTAAAACTGCCGGTGAGCCAATCAAAAAGCTGAATCCACTCTACTACGAGACTGAGACTTTCAGCCCACCCTTTGGACAAACATTCGCAGTGCCTCAGGGAAAGTGGCAGACTCAGATAGCTTGTGCGCCTGGTTGTAATCAACGTTGTGTTGGTCTTGAAGTCGATGTCAAGTCAGCTTTCCCAGAAAAATATGAACGTACCACGCTTATGAATAAATGTATTGATGCCTCTTATCTTATGAAAGATTGTGGTTGGGCACCACGCCGTTCTGTTCATACGAAAAAAAGCTATGTTCCCAATTGTGCGGGGTTGAGCAATACCATGTCTCCGCCGAGCGATGAGCCCGATCCAGACTACATTGAGCGGCTCGACGATGCCCGGGTTGGCAACAATCTCAACTTGTATGATTACGACTATGATAGATATAACATCGTCAATGGTCTTTGTACAGAACTAGGCATTGATCGTTGGGATGTCATCGTCTGGTTGATTCCTTGGCTCATTATGGGGAAAAGAACAGGCGTACTTTCCGATGAAGATTTTGACGGTCTTTCGATTGATCCGATCTCTGAAGAGGTCATGGTCAAACTCTTAAACGATATAGCCTATCGTCGTGGCTATTGGGGCAAACTTTTCGCAGAAGGCATAGGGCGAGGCTTGCAAAAACTAGGTCCTCGGTACTATGAAACTGAATATCATTTCACATCAAGTTACGTCGAAGGTCTTGAACTTACTATTCCGATAAGCTTTGCCTCTTCTTGGGGACATAGTTTTCACTGGCAAGGAAGAGGGTTTCAGGGAGCCGGCGATATCGTACAGTGGCTTCCAGCCACGCTAAAACTTATGATCAACACGCGTGATGCACAAACTAATGGGCATATGCACATGACGGTAGACACATGGCTCGAAGGTTTTAAAGACCCCTATCACAATCCCATTATTGCTGAAATAACCGTGCATTCAGATAGAGATTCAGAATACAAAGAGTCTGTCTGCACGTGCGAACGCATGACGCCTCATCCATTTTGGCCAGAACTTGAAACAGAAATGTTTGATGCAGCGACAGGTCTTGATTTTTCCAAGGAAGATCTCGAAGAAGCAGCAATGCGTTCACTACTTTTATTCCGCGCCATCGAAATAAGAAACCATGATCGTGACCGTGAGATGGAAGTTAAGGAAGCATACCGGCCGTTACAATATCCGGACTGTGAAGGGACGACAACGACGTGGGAAGAATTTAATGATCTTGTAGACGTGTTCTATGACTACTGTGGGTGGGATAAGAAAACCGGATGGCCGACTCGCCAGACCTATGAGAAATATGGTTTAGGCTACGTGGCTGATGAGCTTGACGCATTGGGTAAGCTACCAGGCTGATACGTCTGCATCAATACTGATAAAAGGAGCAGAGGATAATGGAAATTTGCCTTATGACGACAGAAGATTACGGACAGGTGTTTCAACTCTGGGAATCGGTTCCCGAGATACGTACGGATCCAATAAATGATTCTGAGGCAGGCATATCAAAATACCTTCTTCGAAATCCGGATACAAGCTTTATTGCTAAAGATGGTAAGAGGGTCATAGGCGCGATACTTGCTGGCCATGATGGTAGGAAGGGAGTACTCCATCACACGGCTGTTGCAAAAGAATATCGTGGCAAAGGAATAGGCACAGCACTCGTTGGCGCAGTCTTGAACGCCTATAGGGATATCAATATAAACAAAGCAGCATTCACCATGCTGGATGGTAATGATGATGGCGAGGATTTCTGGGGGAAGATGGGGTTCAGAATTGGTGACCATGAAGAGAGTTGGTCAATAAGGTTATAGCGAAGCCTGCATTACTGGAAAAACAAGGAGCTCATATTGATTCGTCAAAAACTCAGTGCCATTCATAATCTGGTTATCGAACATGTACGCTTTGGTGAAGGCGAAGGTATCTCTATTCCCTCTTGGCTTTTGATCAAGGCAGACATTCGAAATCATGAAGAGATTATCATAACGAAAATAGGCGCCGGCTCATGGAAAAATCGTCTTCATACGTTTGTTGTTGAAGCATCAAATGATGCGGAAGTTAACGTTTCGGGGAGCCTGGCGCATTTTCTTCAAAAAGGCGACATTACGTGCATTATCGCTGAATCATATAGTGATACGGATGCGGTAGCCAGATATAGAGATGATGTATATCCAATATTTGACGTGGGTTTTGACCCTCAGAATAATGTTGACAATAGTCGCGCTAATCTCAACCTTCAATATTTTTCGCATACCGTCAAAGCTATTGGGCAAGGTGCGGAATTTTTTACTGCTATCGCCGAGCGGGATACGTTGCTGCGCTCCTATGCCAGTTCGCTCATAATGGGATTGCAAATAAACAAGACACATCCAGATTGTTTGCAGGGGAGTGCCGAGCTACCAGAAAGTGTTATGAAGGCGGCTGAGATAGCCACATATCGTTCGGTGTCAGTGCTCAATGCCACGGCAGGTGGAGCCGCCGATACGTATGCTGTTCCGATGCCCGAGGGCATAGTTATGACTACTGGCGCTATGGCAAGTTTTGCAAAACTCGGTGATTACGTAAATGTCGTAAGCTATGCAATTCTTGATAGCGTTTCTCATTTGATTACTGTGAGGACGGATGGAACTAGAATGTTTCAATAGTATGGTTACGAACAAGGCCCCGCACGAAGTATTTTAAGAATTTTGATAGCATCGCGGCATCTCTCCCGACGAGCTGAATTGTCTTCTCCATCGTGTTGTCAGATTATGGATAATGCGCGATTCAGTTTCTGGTAATTATCTTAGGATATACTGTCAGAAAATACGTTGGTACGTACGGCGGGAGAGGTGTTTGAGTACTATGCCAAATCTTGATCAGATGATCACCATCATCTCGAAAGTAGAGAGTGTCGATATCTCTATTCATGATGAGCGTTGTGCCGCCGTGCGCAATCGTAATTCTCATTGTCATCTTTGTGGCGATGCATGCGTATCGGGCTGCATATCTGTCCGTGAAAACGAGTTTGTGGTCGACCAAAGCAAATGTATTGGGTGCGGCACCTGCGCAACTGTCTGTCCAACGGCTGCAATTGAAGCCAAACATCCCGAAGACGATGAGATCATTAATTATGTCAAACGAAGTATTGAGGTAACGGAGAAAAGACCGGTGCTTGCCTGTTCGCGCCTCTGTAAGGATCAAGAAGGTAGATATGATCAGAGCGCGGTTGTTGAATTGGCATGTCTTGGTCGTCTCGACGAGTTTCTTTACTGTAGCTTTCTCTTAAATGGGGCTGCAGAAATCCACGTTGCTTGTGCCGACTGTACAGACTGTCCCTACCATCGTGGACGTAATACGATTGATTTGGTCATTGCTACCATGGATGTGTTATCTCACATATGGGGTTTTGCTCATCATATCGAGTTATCTCAAGGGATGCCGGCGCATGTGAAAACCAAGAAGCGTCTGTTCGGCGGGGAGACTGAGCGCATCGATGGTATGTCTCGCCGCGACTTCTTTACCCAGCTCAGAAAGAACGTTGCAGAAATTGCCGCGGATACGGTTGAGGGGAAGATTCTGAACAAACCTCAGGTAGAAGAGGACGATCAAACCCTGCACAAACGGATGGTGAATGATAACGGCGAATTATCGCGGTTTATTCCTCATCGTTGTGAGCAACTGGTTACTATGCTTGATCGTATGGGAGAGGCTCAGGGCGATGTTGCTAAAACTCGTCTATGGGGAACTGTTCGCATTGACCTTGATCAATGCAATGCTTGCCGTATGTGCGTCACGTTCTGTCCAACCGGTGCTTTGACTAAGTTTGACGTGACGGAATGCGAATTCGGTATCGAGCATTATCCCGTTGATTGTACGCAGTGTCGCCTGTGTGAGGACATATGCCTAAAGAAGTGTTTGACGATCTCTGACGAGGTACCTCTCGACGATCTCATGGTGGGCGCGTCTCAACATATCGATATGAGTCGAAGACGTCAGGAAGACGATTCAAACCGTTTGTATCATCGGATCAGCGACTTGCTCGGCGGCAGCATAAATTTGAAATAACCATCCTCGTCATGTTTGATATGATAGTGACGAGCAGTTGGGCACAGGGTTACACTCAGGACGAAAGAGCGCACCGGTGACTCTTAATAATCATAGGGCAGGGGATCTTCACGGGGCGCGACGAAGAATGCCCGCCCCCTTCAGCGCCATATTCTTCTGCGAACCGTATCGGATAAAAAATCATATAGTGTATAATGGAAAGCCACCTAGGGAGGTCGCGGAGAAAATTTCTGCTAAAACGTCTCGGGTACTAACTCTTTGAGTCGTCTGAATTTCAAAGCAGAGAATGTGACTTCGTCAGAACTTGTAATGATACAGAGATTTTGTCGGGTATGCGTATCCTTAGACAGCCGTATCTCTGATCAAGCATCATCGGTATGACAACAAAGCAAAGCTCTCTCAGATTGCTGAACACTTTGAAAAGGATGTCCGATTGTAAGATGCTACTTTTTAAGTGATTCAAACCATGAAGCCCCTATTTGTTTTCCCAAAGAAGGAGAGGCGCGATGAGTTCTCAGCTTGATACTAGCGCTGAGCAAGAGTTGGTCAAGGTCGAATTACACAACTTTTTTGGTATCACGGGCTCAGCTCTTTTTCTGGCTTGGGTCTTTTTTCTCTGTATGCCGGTGGTGACTCCTGTTGGTATGGGGCCAACTGAACTCCTCTATTTCAGGCTTTGCGCGGTGTTGGGCAATCTGGTCATGTCAGTAATCGCTATTTTTATCTGGTCACAACTGTATTCAAAGGTGGGGACGGTGATCATGATCGTCTGCTGTGCATGCTTTGCTCCGCTTCCGGTGCTCTGCGTGTTTTTAGACGGTGTATCGACTTCGCTTTGCTTGGTGTCCTGGTTTCTTGCGGGCGTTGCGTCGGCCGGCATCATTTTGTTCTGGAGTTCTTTTCTCTCTGATCATAAACACAAGAAGGCGCTTGTGTATCCGGCTGTAGTGGCCATCGTGATCGCTTTTCTCCTGCTATTTGTGTTGTTTTTGCCAACTGAAAATCTCTTGGTTATCATCGCGCTACTTCCCGTTCTTTCAGTACTGTTGTTTGTCTTGGAGAGAAGATACGCATCCTCGGAGAAAAGGAAGTCGCTGTTTGACTATTTCGGTTATGATTTAGAGTTGACTCCTTCTTCAATCAGATCTCGGGTTATGCCATCGATAGCGGGTACTTTTGCGAGCAGTCTTTTATTGGGCTTTGTGATCTATTACTTTTGTAGTTTTGAAACTCCCTCTCTTATAGTTTGCGTGTTCTTAACACTTATTGCTGCATCAGCCTTCAGGATATATGACTCTCTTACTAAGGAGAGATATGAGATCAAACAGGATATTAAATATATCGGGTTCGTCGCCGGCATCGGACTTCTCCCTCTTGCCTTCATAGGAGGCACCGGATTGCCGACCATTTTAGCGTTATCGTTTGTCATGCTGGTTTCATTTCTCAATCATTTGGTGGGGTGGACGGCCATCGCCGAATTTACGCGGGTAAATGAACTTCCGCCGTATTGGAACTTTGCTTCTGGGCGTTTGGGCAATACTGCTGGTCTGGGAGCTGGGTTTCTCTGCGCCTATCTGACCTTTGGTCCGGATTTACAAGCATCTCTTGCTATTCCTTATATTCCGAGCGTAATGGTTCTGTTTCTTATTCTCGCTCAAGCATTTGTATTAAAAGATGGGTATTCACAGTTGTTTACGGGCAATGATGGCTTCATCGGAAATACTGATGGTTTTAATACCGAAGAGGGGCAGATGGGTGAGTGGCGCAGAAAGCGTCTGATGTTTGCCAACACCTACAATCTATCGCCGCGAGAAACAGAAGTAATGCTCTTAATTGTCAAAGGCTATAACGCAAAACATGTTCAGGAACGCCTGTCGATTTCAGACCATACCGTCAGAGCTCATATATATAACATCTATCGTAAAGTCGACGTGCACTCAAAACAGGAGCTTATAGATCTCATTGAAGGTTCTGACCTTTATCAAAAATGATGATAACCGTCGTGAGTGCCTAATCTGTTATTGCTGATTGATGCACGATTTCTAATTCATTTTAACTAATTACATAAGTTCAGCTGTTTTACGCAATTCCATTGCTCTTAATGGGAGGTTAGTCTTTCGCTGTTTAAGGATCCATGAATTCAAATTCAAGGGCTTGTTTAGCTTGCTCGTGCTAGTGGTTTGCTATTGTAGTTAAACTGGAGTGAATACTATGGGTTTAGAGCCAACGATCGACAATCTTGCGAAAAAGCAAAAGTACTACCCTTGGCTTGTACTTATCGGATGCTGCTGCATGCAAATCGGTGGCATAGGCATATTTCTTGACTCTTGCGGCGTCTTTTATACGCCCGCTTCTCAAGCTCTGGGGATATCTGTTGGAGAGTATAGCCACTTTCTCTCGTTCTCATTTATCGGGACTATTCCCGCTGCCATACTTACTGGTCGTCTTATTGACAAAGTTGATATACGTTACCTCATCGGTATTAACGTCTTGATAACTGCGACCATCCTTATGCTCATGGGATATTATCCTGCTATGTGGGCACGTAATATCGGAGGATTCTTATTCGGTTTTAGCGGTGGATTTTACTTCATGGTTATGACTCCTATTCTTGTCAACAACTGGTTTGCCAAAAGAAAGGGTCTTGCTTTGGGCATTGCAGAGGCAAGTTCAGGCATAGGAGCTGCAATACTGTCTCCGCTCATTACCCTTCTTATTCAAGCAATTGGCTGGCAGCTTGCCTATGTGTGTACCGGCTTGTTTGTTATGGCCCTGATTTTGCCCTGGGTTATATTTGTTTTTCGCTTAAAGCCTGAGGAAAAAGGCTTGAAGCCTTATGGCTGGGTGTTTGACGAGGAAGACGCGAGCCAAGGCAAAGGCATTTCTGCGGGAGTACCCGAAAAATATTCCGTGCGCACACTCTCCTTTATTTGTATATGTATATTTGTGGGATGCATTGCCGTGTTTTCGACGTTCAATTCGTTTCTTAATTCCTTTGCTCAGACACTCGGATATTCTGCCATCGTTAGTTCGACGCTGCTCACTGCTGTCTCGGTAGGCTCAATCTTTGAGAAAATGCTCAATGGATTTCTCTATGATTACATCGGAGTTTATAAAATTACTTGGATAAACTGTGGGCTGTTGGCTTTGGGCCTACTTCTTTTAGGCACACAGACAAATCTCGTCATGCTCTATATTGGCGCCGCTCTCTTCGGGGTGCAAAATTCTCTGGTTGCGGTTCAGACACCCTTACTGATACGCACGCTTTTTGGCGACCGCGATTACGCTAAGCTTGTTCCCTATACGCGTGTCGGTATTGGAATCTTTGGTATGATGGGCCCCTACATTGTTTCTTCTGTCAGTGGTTTTACAGGCTCTTTTGCCTTTGTGTGGTTGGTGGGCCTTGGGTTTGTTGCGTTAGCGGCTTGTTTTGTTGTTATTGCGCGGGCGAATAAGCATAGGTATATGGAGCATTGGTTCAAATCGGGGGAGACTGAAGGGGACAAGGAACCCATTCAGGCGCACGCGCCTGAATGCATAAATCCATAGTTAAAAATTTCCCCTAGGGAGGAGGGGTACGATGAGCTCTCAGCATGAGGATAACGCTGAGCAGGAATTGATCGAAGTTGAATTGCACAACTTTTTTGGTATTACGGGCTTGGCCCTTTTTCTCGCTTGGGTCCTTTTTCTCTGTATGCCTATGATGACTCCTGCAAATATGAGTGTGACCGAGCTTCTCTACTTTAGGACGTCCGCAGTTCTCGGAAATCTGATCATGTCGATCCTTGCTTGTTTTATCTGGTCAAAACTTTATTCAAAAACAGGGACAGTAATCATGGTCGTCTGCTGTGCGTGTTTTGCCCCTCTACCAGCCTTTTGCGTGTTTATGACTGACGCCGCCTTCTCGTTCTGCCTCGTATGCTGGTTTCTCGCGGGCGTGGCGTCGGCGTGCTTTCTTATGTTTTGGGGGTCTTTCCTTTCGTATCACAAACACAAAAAGGCGCTTCTGTATCCCGCTGTGGTTACCATTGTTGTCGCGTTTATGATATTGTTTCCGATATTTCTGTCTGGGGCAGATATCCTTGTCGTAATTGCAGCAGCGCCGGTTTTATCGACTCTGTTTTTCATTTTGGAGAGGAGATATGTATCTCCAGAAAAAAGAAAATCAGTATTTGACTACTTTGGTTACGATGCGGGCCTGACTACTGTTTCGATTAAATCTCAAGTTATGCCATCGATAGTGGGTACCTTTGCTAGCAGTCTTCTCTTGGGTTTTGCGCTCTATTATTTCTGTAACTTTGAGTCTCCCGCTCTCATCATCTGCGTTTTTCTTGCACTCATCATTTCGTCATCGTTTAGAATATACGATTCATTCACCAAGGAAAGATATGAGATCAAACAGGATATTAAGTATCTCGGGGTGGTCGCAGGCATCGGATTGTTTCCTCTTGCTTTTATAGGAGGTACCGGCTTACCCACTATCTTAGCTTTGTTTTTCATTCTGCTGTTTTCATTTCTCAATCATTTGGTGGGGTGGACGGCCATTGCTGAATTTACGCGAGTGAATGGATTTCCTCCGTATTGGAATTTTGCTTCTGGGCGCGTGGGAGATACGGCAGGTTTAGCAGTGGGCTTTGTTTGCGGCTATCTTACGTTTGGCTCCGAGTTGCAAGCATCTCTTTCTACACCATATATTCCGAGCCTGATTGTCCTGTTTCTCATACTGGTTCAATCATTTATCTTAAAGGATGGGTATTCACCGTTGTTTACCCGAAGCGATGGCTTCATCGGAAATGCCGATGCTCTCGGTATAGAAGACGGACAATTAGGTGAGTGGCGCAGGAAACGCTTGATGTTTGCCGATACGTATAACCTGTCACCAAGAGAGACAGAAGTTATGATACTGATGGCAAAAGGGTATAACGCAAAACATGTCCAAGAGCGATTGTCGATTTCAGACCATACCGTGAGAGCTCATATATACAACATCTACCGTAAGGTCGACATACACTCAAAGCAGGAACTTATAGATCGTATTGAGAGTTTTGATAACTCTAACGCATGATCTGCTGAGCTAACGGTAGCTAAGATGCTATTGCTGATTAGCGGGCACCCTCTAATTCATTTTGACTAATTGCATAAGTTCAGTGGTTTTACGCAATTCCCTTGCTTTCATTCGAGGGTTACTCTTTCGCTGTCGGCGGATCTAAGGGTTCAAGGGTTCGTCGTGCATGTAGGCGTGCGCTCAATCAATTAGTTTTCAAGACTGAGAACAAGCATAGATGCGAAAACGGTAACAAAGTAAAGAAAAGGAGAACGGCATGGAAAGAGAAGGAAAGGGGAAATGTCATGGGTAGACCGGATTTACCAGTCACATGGGAAGAAAACGGTTACACAGTAACTAGGACGACCGCTTGGTCAGCACCTGGATGTCACGCAGGCTGTGGAATCCTCTGTTATGTCAACAAAGATGGAATATTGGAGAAGGTTGAGGGAGATCCCGAAAACCCGTTTAATCAAGGACGAATCTGTCCGAGATGTGCAGCCCTTCCGGATGTTGTAAACAGCCCCGAGCGTCTGCTCTATCCTATGAAACGTGATCCCTCCAAACGTGGAGATCCTGATGCATGGGAGCAAGTATCTTGGGACGAGGCATTAGATCTTATCTATAATGAGATGACCAGACTTGCTAATGAGTATGGTGCTTACACTCTCCAGACATTCTGCGGTACCGGCCGCGATATTCTCTGGCAAGTGCAACGTCTTGCATACGCCATGGGTACGCCGCATGTCGAAAGCTACTCTTCTGGTTTGGCATGCTGGATGCCACGTCTCGTTTCTTACAATGTCAGCACGGGCGACTATATGATGCCTGACTGCTCAGAGTGTCACGAGGATCGTTATGATCATCCTGATTTCAAGATTCCTGAAGTAATCTTTTGCTGGGGTAATAACTGCGTACAGTCCAGCTCAGACGGTTTCTTTGGCGATTGGCTCGTAGAGGTAGTACGCAGGGGTTCCAAGCTGGTCGTTATCGACCCACGCCTGACCTGGCTTGCCGCTCGTGCTGATCTTTGGATTCAGCCTCGCCCGGCCGTTGACTCAGCGGTCGCCATCGCTATGCTTAAGACCATCATCGAAGAGGATCTCTACGATCACGACTTTGTTGATAAGTGGACGTATGGCTTTGAGGCTCTTGTTGAGCGTTGCGCCGAGTATGACTTTGACGAGCTCTGCGAGAGAGCTTGGGTACCAGGAGACAAGGTTCGCGAAGCAGCAAGAATCTTTGCTGCAGGTAAGCACACGGCAGTTCAGCTGGGTCTTGCACTCGATATGCAGCGTAACGGTATCGGTGCGGTACGTGCCATCATCTCGATGCTTGCTATCTGCAATGATATCGATCAGCCAGGCGGACAGATTTTCACTGGCGCTCCTTTTGATTTCCACTACTTCAGCTGGGGATACACCGAGCTTCCTGAAGATGTTCAGAAGATGGTTGTCGGTTACGACGAGTATCCATTCATCAGAATGGGCATGGTGCTTGATCAGCCTGACCTTGCGGTTGTGCAAGCTGAAACCGAGGAGCCTTACGGGTTTACCGGCGCTATCATGATGGGCACCAATCCTCTGGCCTGCATGAGTAATGCAGACCTGAACCGTGTGTACCCGGCACTTCAGAAGCTTAAGTTTATTGCAGTGGCTGACTGGAGAATAACGCCTACGATCCAAATGCTCGCCGATGTGGCGTTGCCTGTTGCAATGTGTGTCGAAAAACTTGGCATGATTGCAAAGCGTACTGGTGCATTTGCTATGTCTCCGATCGGTGGCTTGGACATAAAGGGTGAGCCGAAGAGCGACGCTGAAATAGCATGGCTTTTGGGCAGACGCTTCAACAAGAGCATGTTTGACTATGATAGTGTCGAAGAGATCTATGACTTCCTCGTCAAAAAATCTGGTTTGACATGGGCTGAAATTCGCGCGCAGCACTGGGCATTTTCTGGGCAAGAGTATCGCCGTTACGAAAAAGGTCTGCTCCGCAAAGACGGTCAGCCGGGCTTCAACACGAGCACCGGACGCATCGAGCTCTATTCGCCTTTGGCAGAGAAGCTCGGCGAGAACGTTTTGCCTTACTATGACGAGCCTTATTACAGCCCATATACGACTCCGGAACTATATAAAGAGTATCCGGTTATCGTTATGACAGGTTCTCGTAATATCCAGTTCTTCCACTCAGAGCATCGTGATGTTAAGAAACTTCGCGAGATTCAACCTGATCCATGGGTCGAAATGAACGATGTGTGGGCTAAAGAGCAAGGATTTGAGAATGGCGATTGGGTGTGGATCGAAAACAAGATCGGTCGCATCAAACATCGCGCAAAGCCAACTCCGGCTCTTAAGTACGGTATGGCAAACGTCAACAGTGGTTGGTGGTTCCCTGAAACTGATCCCCATGATGATCCGATGTATGGTGTCTGGGATGTGAATCCGAACCTGCTCAGCGAGTTGGGACAACAAGGCCCGACTGGCTTTGGAGCAGACGTCAAAGCGTTGCTCTGCAAAATCTACAAATGCGAAGAAGGTGAGTACTAATGTCGCAACTGGGAATTCTGATTGATTACGAGTACTGCTCTAATTGCCATACATGTGAAGTAATCTGCAAGGAAGAGCACAACATTCCAGAGGGTAAATGGGGAATCAAGGTCTTTGAAGTGGGCCCCTGGAATATTGAGGGCGACAACTGGCAACTGACCTACATGCCTGTTCCGACCGATATGTGCGACCTGTGCGAGGACCGCGTTTCTAAGGGGAAACTACCCGCATGCGTACATAACTGCTATACGGGTGTTATGTCTTATGGTCCTGTCGAAGAACTTTCAAAGAAGCTCGAAGACAAGAGCCGTCAGGTTCTCTTCGTCCCTAAGCAGTAAACAAGAAGGTTATGGAGCTGTGCTCTCGCCACAATGGGGGCTATCAGTGCGAGAGTACAGCTCGACATAAAACCGTCTTCGCATAAGGCGGAGACAGAACAGAAAGGGGATGTTCCAAATGGAGCAAACTGCTCAACCAAAGAAGATGCACTACGCGTGGTGGATCCTCATCAGTTGTTGTGCTATGTTCGCAGGATCTATGGCACTGCTCAACTCTATCATCAGTGTGTATATGCTTCCCGTGTCGACGGCGCTGGGCGTTCCGCGTGCCGATTTCTCGTTTATGCTGACTACCCAGGCTATTGCTATCATCATTGCGATGCCGATTCTGGGGCAGGTTTTTCAGAATAAGAAGATCAATATCAATGTGGCTATGACCATTGCCGCGTTGACCTTGATCGCTTGCCCGGTGATCTGTTCGTTTGCTACGAACACTTTGATGACCAACATTGCTGGTTTCATCAGCGGTTTTGGTATCGCAGCGTGCTTTACCATGGCAACGCCGGTTCTTATTGGCAACTGGTTTGCAAAACAACACCGTGGAAAGATGATCGGTATCGCCGCGTCATTTGCGGGTGTATCGACCGTAATCTGGGCACCTCTGTTCGCCAGTTTTATCTCGAGCTACGGTTATCACACCACGTATCTTATCAATGCTGCTTGTATGGCAGTGTTACTTCTTCCTTTTACCATGTTTGTTATCAAGCGTGACCCCTCAGATAAGGGTCTGAAGCCGTTTGGCTTTAAAGAAGACGCTGAAGACGTCGAGGAAAGTATTGCCGAGGTTGGTATGCCCGCCAAGAAGGCTCTGAAGACTGCCGCATTTTGGATTATGTTCTTTGGCGTCGCCTTGACCGCTTTAGGTATGGGTTACAACAACAATCAAACGGGTATCGCTACTGAGTTTCTTGCAGGCACTTCGGATGCCGGAAATGCGGCTATGATTGGCGCTTCCATGGTTTCAGCCGCCGCCTTAGGCAATCTGCTCTCCAAACTGGGCTTTGGCTTCATGGCTGACCGTTTCAAGCTTAACATTACTTTCGTCGTCTTTCAGGTTGTGTGGCTGCTCGCGTTTGCATTGTGGTATTTTGCCGGGACCTCTGTAGCTGTTCTCATCGCTGGCGGTTTCTGCCTCGGCTTCTGCAACGCTCCCTCGCGTGTTGGCTGGCCGTTGGCTGTCCGCAAACTGTTCGGTAATGTCGATTATGCCAAGTTGTGGTCATATGTGGCCGTTGCCTCTTCAATCGTCGGCGGCATCTCGACTTCCGCGATCGCTTTTATCTACGACTCGACCGGTTCTTATCATGGCGCTATCATCGTCGGTATGGTCGTCGTGGTCCTCATCGCTATTCTTGCGGTGCTTGCGTTGACGTTCGTCGGTAAATATAAGTGGGAAGAAAAACAAGATTAGTTTTTCCTGTACCATGCTTTTTACAAGGCAGGTAGCGGCGTTTAGTCCCCGACGCAACGACCGTCTCAAGTTGTGCTAAAAGGAGCCTTCAGCGAGTTCTTACAGGGTAATCTTTTCGCTGAAGGCTCCCAAAAGTTTCTTGTTTGTTCAGCAGCCATGTCTCAGTACCCGCACCGGGTTGCCGGGACGATCAGACGAAGGAAAGCTTGTAACAATGATTACCTTTGGAATAGTAGTAGCCTATCTGTTGGGCACGTATGTCCTAGGGTATTTTTTTAAGCGCAAAGCCGGTGCCAAGGATACCACTGCGCGCAAACTGTTTGTTGCCGATGGCAACCTTCCGCTCTTTACTGTCTCTGCCCTGCTATTTGGCGATATGATCGGCGCGTCTTCAGAGACCGGTACCGCGGGTACTGGCTACAGTCTGGGTCTGGCGGGCGGCTGGGGCGTGTGGGGCAGCAGCTTTGGTTGTATCCTTTTCAGTGTATGCTTCTCAGCATTCTTTTTCCGTATTAGAAAAACGGGTATAACTACAGGACCAGAAGCCTATGGCTTGAGGTTTGATCAGCGTATCCGCTATTTGGTGCTTGTGTTTACCTTGATCCCCCTATTCATTCTCTTTTCGGCGCAGATTACTGCAGCTGTTTTGTATCTCAGCAGCATGATAGAGATAGATAGCGCGATTGCTACGGCCATTGTGTTTGTCTTGTTTTTGGCTATGGGAATGTTGGGCATCACCGGAGTCGCCCAGATGAATAAAGTGCACAGCTTTGTTATCATCTTCGGGCTCGCTTTTGCCGCAGCTGCATGCCTTTATTATGTCGGTGGGCCGGAAACGCTGACTACTCAGCTGCCGGCATCCTACTTTAATCCGTTTGTTGCAGGACCATTGACGGTTGCAGCACAGTTTTTTGGTTCAGCGCTTGGTTTCAGTATTTCTGTTACCTCAATCAGCATCGCTTACTGCGCAAAGAGTATGAAGGTGGCTAAACAAAGCCATTGGATTGTTGCGATTGTCAGCAGCATCTTTGCACTGTTCCCTCTTATTATCGGCCTGTGTGGTGCGGTGACCTTTGAGGGTATCCGCCAAGACTCGGTACTCTTTGTCATGACAAACCAGATATCCCCCGTGCTTTCTGGCATTGTTTTAATGGCGGTGTTCGCGGCTATATTTTCGACCGCTCCTTGGTTTTTGCTTGCAATGTCCAACTTGGTTGTAGAAGATATGTACGTGCCCTACGCTCAAGCACGCGGGAAAGAGATATCCCAGAAGAAAGCTTTGATCGCTGCTCGTGTGGTGATGTGTTTGGTT
Source organism: Coriobacteriales bacterium (assembly GCA_963665595.2). Lineage (GTDB taxonomy): Bacteria > Actinomycetota > Coriobacteriia > Coriobacteriales > CADBOM01. The sequence goes on from CAXXJK010000005.1 coordinate 420,174, forward strand.
CTTGTGGGCGCGGTACTTATGAGTGGGCAAAATACCTCTCTTCTCGATACGCTCATGGGAGCATCACAGATAAAAGCAATAGCGGCCATACTGCTGATGGTGGGAATTTACTGGAAGAGACTTACAAACACAGCGGGCTTTCTGGGGCTTCTGATAGGCGGAACGATCTCCACTGTCTGGTATTTTATGGGTTATCCGTTTGGCATTCAGCCGCTTTGGCCCGGACTGATTATTTCACTTATCGTTTTTGTGGTAGGTAGCTTTATTGGCAGCAAGGAAAAGGTCTCAAAAGATTACGAAAATTACGAGACGCGTCTTGCTGAGTATCCGGAAAAGGCTTTGCCAGCAAGTTCTGTTGACAATGGCTAACGCACGACGAATGATGCCGACGACTGGTAAGAGTGTTTCACGGCAGCGAAAATGACCGAATTTTTTCGGTAATGCTGCTGGTTAGAATAAAAATAGACAGGGTTTACATCTATGATTTTGTGGAAGTAAACAACTGCTACATAGAGAGAAAATTTGGTGTCAAACAGGTAGTCAAAAAAGCTGACTACTGTGTTAAGGAAAGGAAATGGATATGTGTTTTAGACCTGCTGCTGTTGGCTTACCAAAGCCAAAATGTCCTGCCTGTGGTAAAGAGATCGAGGTGGAATCGGGCATGACCGCTTGCCCTGAATGCGGTCATGAGTTTACCCAACAGGAGATAGACGATTTTTCAAAGCCTGCATTCCCAGCTCCTGGTATGCCTGGCGCCCCTGGCGCTCCTGGCGCTCCTGGCGCCCCCAGTGCTCCTAAGGCTCCGAGTGCTCCTAAGGCTCCGCCGATTAAATAAGCGGTATTTCTGAAGAATAGAGTGCAGTATCTGTTTAGGACTGCACTCAAAGGCTCCTGTGAGGAGGCGCAAATAATGTTTGCGCCTCCTCACGTATCTGTTCAGATATGACTCTGCAGATTCCTCGGATGTTCTCCGGTTTCCATCATCTTATCTATGACACTGATAAGCTCTTGACGCGAGTGAACGCCCATCTTCACATAGATATTATGAACGTGTGATCGAGCAGTATTCCAAGATACTTTTAGCTTGTCAGCGATATAGTCGCTGCCATGTCCCATAGCAAGGTAGCGAAATACCTCCGTCTCTCGTGCGGAAAGGTTATATTCAACCGCAATACATTGAATTGACTGAGAAAACTTGCCCTTTTTATCTTCGCGTGTTTCTTCGCGCAATTCCACGTCCATCAGGCTCTCGAATGATAATTCGCTTTCGTCTATAGGCGAAAATAGTCGTGCGTAGTCACGCTCGGAGAAAAGTACGAACGAAAATCCAAGCACCAGCCCGACACATACTGCGTAGAAGGCAAGCGGAGAAAAATAATCTACTGCGCTCGGCAGTATGTAGACCCCCAACATCCAACCGATAGCACACCCAAGCATGAATGCGCCGCGTCCAAATCCGAAGACAATAATAGGAGATATGTGTTTCTGAAATACGACAAATGCTAAAAGGCACCACATGACAAAATCAAGCACACTAGACGCAAAATAAGTCAAAATACTCCAATTGGTGTCGAAAGCACCAAACACGGAGATGCAGGAGATGGTTACCACCATAAAAATGGCGATAAGAGAATAGAGCTTTCCAAAGTTCATCTGTTCGGCTTTGAAGCGTATGGCGACAATAAGAAATGCTATTGCCATAAGTATGCGTAGAAGCATGAGTATATTGTTATCGTTAAGTATGGTGCCCGGTGCGTGATTGTTTACGACGTTTGCTCGTATCATTGAGGCAACAAGTGGCAGCATAAAAGAGAGCGCTACAAAGCGCCAGAATACACGAGGTAAACGCCGGGGTTTTTCTCCATATTGCTGCTGTGCAAGGCCGGACTCTGCAGGTATCTCTGAGCGAGGCATGCAAATAATCAGAGCAGCAAGAACGGGTAACCCTATAAACATTAGCATGCCCATGAGGGAAGGTCCTCCCGCGATGGGAGCCCACAGGGGCGAGCAGACAACTGCAAAATATATGAATGCAACAACGATCTGAGAGAGCGAAGCGTAGAGTAGCACGCGACGGGGTGGAAGCTCGCCGTAAAGCTCGCCGCATTTTAATCCGATGAGAGCGGTGCCGATACCCGTGAGAGCGCACCCACCCCAGAACAAAAAGTCTGTATTATTGAAAAAAACATGGAGATAATAGGGGCCCGCAAGGATGATGCACAAACTACCGACTGCAGCCAGTAGAGCACTAAGCATAACCAAGTATCGTTTCGCAAGCACATGCTTTATGCGAGTTGCAATAAACGGTGCGATCAGGCAAACGATCGCAAATGCGGCGGTCGAGATGATATACAGATGAGAGAGATTCCATCCGTTCATCTCGGTATCTGAAAGCCAAAGTGTCCCGCTATAGGTAAGTGTAGCCCACGCATACCAGACGCCAAAACCCAAGTAGGGCACAGAAGGCCAGAGACGCACTAGATTTTGTGCAAATGTATCGTTTCTCTTTGCCCCAAACACGCGCACATCCCCCCTCAGATGGTCGCCAAGTGACGATTTCGTCAACGATGATATTGGAGTTGCGAGTGAATCATAGCTATCAGTATATAGTGTTTCAGTATATTACCGGCCTGTTTTCTTGCATATTGTTTCAGACAAATCTGTCTCCCTCGTCGTCTCTGCTTTTGCTTTTGGTTTAAAAAAGGGAAACGTTATGGCGTGCGCTGGACAGCTGTCGGCACAGTTATGGCATTTCACGCATTCGACCATCGACCGTTCTCCCAGGTCGCTGTGCGGGTCGGCATATTCAGGGCAAACGGCGCTGCAGGTAGCGCAGGGCACTTCGTCTTTATTGCGTAGGCAAGCGGATGTGTCTACGGAAGGCCGCCACGTTTTGTTGAAGCGAGAGACAAGCGAGAGCAGGGCACCCAGCGGGCACAGCTTCATGCACCATGTGCGCAACAGCACCACTTCGATCAACAGAACAGCAGGAAAGATTAGCAATCCCCCGGTTATCTCATTGAATTGAACAAATCGCCACAGAAGTATGAAGGTGGCAAATGAAAGCCCCACAGGGCACACAAGACAAAAAACGGGAAAACCAAATATCGCCGTGGAGAGCAACGCGCCGCCCATTACGACATAGCGAGTATCAAATGTTGGCTTTGTGGGAATGTGCGATTCTGCCTGATAGCTGGACAGAGCGAGGAGAGATGATTCTCTGCGTGCCTGTTCCTCTATTTGTCTACGCTTTTTCGTTTTGAATAGATTTTGAATGTGAGGAACGGGGCATGCCCATGCGCAGAATGCTTTGCCTACGATTACGACAATAATAGTGACAGCCACAAGTGCAATCAATGCACGCGGAACAAACGCCCAAGTGCCAAAAAACGACTCCAGCGCGCCGAGCGGACAGATAGATGCAACGATGCCAACGCCCATGGAAGAAAGAGTACCCGTTCCCGTATGCAGTGCTAATCCGATGCCTACGATGACAAACACGCCAAGAGCGATTAGCCCCCTGATTGCAGATACTTTCAAAATTCCCCCTTTGTCTGTCATAGGTTATTTTCTATTTCTACATTGATGCCACGTTTTCCCGAGCCGGTATAGCTTCCATAGGAGGAAGAAGGGCAGGCATATTCACAAGCCCCGCATCCATTGCAGAGCAATGGCTCCACGATTAGATGTCCGCTTTCATCAAGTGAAAGTACCTGATAGGAGCACGCCTGAATGCATTGCTTTGAACAATGGCCAGCACCAGAGCGATAGAGAAGGCATTCGTCTGTATCAACTACCGCACTCCCCATTCTGTCAATTGCTGGGTCAAAACCAAAGGCAATTGCCTGAGTTGGGCATGCATCAACACAGCGAAATTCTGTAGTGTCAGCGCAGAAGTCGCAGTATCCTTGCTGAAAGTTCATGGTAGGCGTGCGAGCATTGAGCAAACCGTTTTCAAGATGTCCCACGCTGATCGCACCACGAGGGCACGCGCTACGGCATCGGTCACACTTGATGCACGCTCCTATAAGACGCGCTTCATTTTGTCCGCCGGGAGGTCGTAGTAGCGCGTCGGCTGCAAAGGCCTTGTTTGCTCCTCCCAAGGCAAACAGAGATATGATCACTGCCCCACCAACTATCACGTTGCGCCGAGTGACAAGAGGGAGCGAAGAACGCTCAACCTCGTTCTGAGGTGTTTTCGTCTGTTCGTTCACCGTATATGGTTCAGTGGTATCGCCGTCGTCAGGGCTGTTCATTTTCTGCTGCCTACTTGTTCGATCAATTCGCGGAGAGTTTCATCGTCGTATTCAAGGAACCCTTTTGTCATTAAAAGAACTCCCTTATAGAATCTTGTTTTCAGAATGAGATTTGAGAGATCTGCAAAATCATCAAACCAGATAGCAATATGCGCTCGTAGGAAATCCAATGAAACAGTGAGATAGTGTAATGCTTCGTCGGTTTTGCCTTCATTGAGTGAAGTAAGCGTCCGTCTGCTCAATAGAGCCATGAATTCGCACATGAATGAAAGGTGGTCATCCGGGTAGTCAAGGCCGCTTTGTCTCTTTACCGCCTCGCGTTTATAGACTGCAAAAACCTGACGATAGCCTTCTTGATAGAGAAGACCTTCTTCGCTGGTAAAGACAGATTTATAGGGAACTGCCGAGCGGCCCTCATATGTTTTAGTACCGGCAAACGCAGAGGTAAAATCAACTGCCAATTCAAGACGTGTTCCGGTATTTCGCTTGGCAAGGTAGCGACTCATATCTGCAAGCCCTTGTGCAAAGGAGTCATTTACCGATGCGTAAGACGAGAGATCGGCGTGTGCCATATGATCAATCTGTTCTTGTTTGAGCGGTTGGAAATACAACGATGCCAGCATTTCAAAGAATACGGAACGAGCTTCCAAGATTTCAGCTAAATCAAGTGTTGTCATAGGATCTTTTGTCAGGGTAGTGGAGTTCATCAGAGTCTCGCTTTCTTTCGATTACGGTTGCCCGGCCGCCAGAGTAGGGGACACTGGTGACCGGGCCGATGCCCCATCAGACATACAACCAGTTTTCATAAGGGTTGGATGTCTGAGAGCGCTTCATAGGTATACTCAGATGCCGAGTACGCCTCGCATTGCGGCAATACTGAAAAAGTCAAGGAACCCAGTGCCGAGCATCCACATCAAGATACGGAAGCAAAGACCGCCGATGATCGTGCAGCCAAACGCAATATATATCAGAAACATATTTTTACGAGCAAGATAGACACATATAAGAGGAATAATTGCGCCGACAACGATGATGCCGCCCCAATATAGTATTGCATTTCCGATAAACCCTATGGCAATTCCATAGGCGATAAAGAAGACGGCCTGAAGTATCAGAGCTACAAGAACAAATCGTCCGAGATTCTGGATCTCCTCAGTTTCTTCTTTGCGCAGAATTGCAAGCGACAAGAATAATGTGCCACCCATAGCAAGACCGCTGCCGAGGTAGCCGAGGGGAAGAGTAAAGGTATTCCAATAGCGCTGTGCCTCGATTACATATCCATTACCAACAACAAATGTCAATATGATGCCGGTTATGATACCGATGATGCCGATAATCTTTGCTGCGCTTTGGCCATTCTCGCGTTTCACGACGATCATGTATACGATAACAAGTATTACATTGATGCCGAGCATAATTAATTCAACGGAAATACCTGAGAAGCTAAATAAATTAGCAGCTGCTGCCATGATGTTTCCTGGTTGTCCTAGATGCGCCACAGAAGCACATCCACCGACGACAAGAAGTATGAGAGAGACTATCGCGGCGCTAAAGCGTGTTTTCCGAGCGATTCCCAACAGTTCAGAAATACCAATGAAGGCAAAAAGCGCGCCGCCACAACCAGCCAGAAGACCGAAGATAACCAAAGGCCATTGAATCGCCATTTATATCAGCTCCTTCCATTGCGCTGTTTTGGGCGACAATATATAGACGGTAGCAGGATGAGCATTCCCGGGGTCCGGAAGGTGATGGACTGAGTTTGCGCCTGCTGCCGCAATGGCTTTAGAAACCGCACTTGTCGGGTCATCAATGTCACCATACAGGCGTGCGCCTGTACAGCAGTTATGAACACATGCGGGCACACCATCGCCATTAGCCGTAAGCTGGCTGCATAACGTGCATTTTTCGACGACGTGTTCTTTGGTGTTAAACGTACGTACACCGTACGGGCAGGCATACATGCAATATTGACACCCAATACATTTGGCCTTGTCTATAAGCACAACGTTTGTTTTTTTGTCGCGATAAGACGCGCCGGTCGGGCACACATGAACACATGCTGCGTTCTCGCACTGTTGACATTGAACGGGAAGCCAATATTGTTCTATGTCGGGATGTTTGCCGGTAGGCCCTACGGGGATTACGCGATTCCAATAGTTTCCAAGATCAATGTTATTCTCGAGTTTGCAGGCTACGACGCATGAGTCACAGCCAGTGCAGCGGTCGAGATCAATTACCAGACAGTTTCTCATCAGAACACATCCTTTGTGATCGACTCTTTCTGAAGTGTTGGCAAGAACGGCGCGAATTCCTTGGGCTCGACCCAGATATTAGCGGGCTTCTCTGATTTTTCGATTTTTACAGTGAATCCGCGATTGGTGTATGAGCCAAACACTTCATTAAACGGTGCAGAGTTTTTAGTGAGGACGTTGACATTGCATTCGCGCCACCCAGCTGTGGGATTTTTCTGAGATGCATCAAAGCATTCGGGATTCCAAAAGCGCTCCATCCAGACAACGTTTTGCGCAACGCCTTCGGTAAGATAGGCGCGACCGCGAATTTCTCCTCGTCGAGAGGTTATTTTGACCCAGTCCATATGTTTAATACCAAGTTTTGCCGCACTCGCGGGGTTGATGCGTACATCAGGAGCGGGAAAGAGTTCACGTGCAAATGCTGCATGCCGCATCGTTCCATGATGGAAATAGGGGACACGTCCTGATGTCAGCGCAAAGGTGTATTCGGTATCGCTTACGGGATTTTCAGCTGGTTCGGTATAGACGCAAATGGGACTGTAGTCGGCGCAGGCTTCTTGAGTATAAGGATATGTGAAAGGATATCCGGTTCTCGACATCTTGATAAGCATTTGAGCATATACCTCAAATTTGCGCGATTCGGTTCCAAAGCCTGCTGGAAGACCATCATCAACGATGACCTCATGCTGCTGGTAGTGCCAGTATTGATCGGGGGGCGTGATGCAGGGCACGTATTTGTCGGTATCTGCCCTCAGAGCCTCCCAGCTCGGTGCCTTTAATGATTTTGCAACACTTGCTTTTACCTCTGCTTCGGTTGCATTGCCGAGGAAACCAGGCTTGAGGCCGGGGAGTGATCCTCCCCATTTTTCGGCGCACTTTGCCAGTACCTGTGCAGCGGGAATACTATGAGACACCGTTTCCCCGATATGAGTTACTTCATTTTGAAGCCAAGTGGTATTAAGCTGGCACATGTTAACCATGGGCTCTTCTAGCCATTCGCGAAGGGGAAATACAAGATCGGCTGCTTCAATATGAAACGAGGTGAGCATGGGGTACTGTCCAATGATGAAATCTACCTGAGGAAATACCTCATACCAAGATTTTGCGTTACCAAGCATTGCAAGCTTGTTGCCTGACATGTCAAACCAGATGCGAGGTTTATAGGGCTCGCCAGTGGCAATAGCTTCGCGCACCGTCGGTATATGGGAGTGCTGCCAAGCATAGAGTCCCTTATGGTTTTTCATTCCTAGGCGATCGATCAGCAGTTTTCCAAACAATTCCTGTTGTGGGCCTGCCATCTTCTTGATACGCGCTTCGTTTTCAGCAGGAGACATACCCGCGACAGCGCCACATCCATACATATCTGAGAACATACCATCAAATCCGTTGAAATATGTTGTAGGGCGAGCGGTGGGCACACTCGTTGGCCCATATTGGGTCATGGTACAGCCCGGTTTATTGACATATCCCATGATGGCATCAAGGCCCATCAGTCCAATAGGCACCTGCGACGCACTTTCAGTCATATCAGAGGCAACGCCGTTTGCGATTCCCGCAATTTTTGCACCGACATAGAGTTTGATAGCCTTTTCATTGCGCTCGACCGGTACCCAGCAGACATCCTGAGCATGCTGAAGAGTCCATGGTTCGGCGACCTCCTTGTATATTTGTGCGGCACTCTTATAGGTTTTCCCATTAATTGTCTGAGTAGTAAAGATGTCGGGGTCAACTGGTGAGTTCTTCGGCAGACTGAATGGGAAGGGCTGTACGGATTCTGTCTTGAGGTCATAGCAGACATAGACAGGTGTATTGTCGGGCGTAGTCGCTGCATAACTGGGAAACAGCGTCTTGGCTTCAACAGGCAACTTGGTGTCAGGATCGATCAAAAACGGCAGGTTAGTCCAATATTTTGTAAACTCCTCGTTATAGAGTTTGTTGGCAAAAATATAGCGATACCAGCTCAAAATGACGCCACAGTCAGTGCCGGGTCTGACCGGAAGCCATACGTCAGCCTTTGCGGCATCGGGAGAAAAATTCGGATCTACCACCACTGTCTTTACGCCTTTTGCACGCAATTCTGCCATGCCGCGGCCAGACTCAGCTGTCTGACTGACGGAGGGTTGTGCAGCCCAGAGCACTACAGTATCCGCCTGATTATCTATATCTTTGAATATCTCTTGTACCGCGTTGTCGGCGATGGACTGATCAGTGCCGCCATAAAGAAGTTTTGAGAGTGCCCAGCGGGGAAGATAGCACTGAGCACATCCGGGCTCGAACACGGTGGGAGAGCCAAGCGCCATGGGTAACGTCATGGCCTCCATAAAAGAATAGGCACCACCACCGCCGACTGACGCAAAAAATGAATACGGGCCATATTTGTTGATGGTGCTCGTGATCTTATCGGCTGCCAACTCAACGGCCTCGCTCCAACTGATAACCTCCCAGTTATTTGTGCCACGCTCGCCAGCGCGTTTAAGAGGGTGCAAAACACGGCGAGGGCTATACATGGTATGAATCTGGTTGAGGCCTTTCATGCAGAGGGCACCTTTGCTCACTGGTGCGTCCGGATCGCCCTCAAGCTTCACCACTACGCCGTTTTCCACATATGCTCGCGTAGGACACATCTGGATACAACCGTGACAGGAGGTCTTATATACTTTTGTTTCAGTCGCCGAAGCTGCATAGGCAGCATCCATCTCGACGAGAGAACCTGACATAGATGCGCCAATCGCTGCGGCGACACCCGTAAGGGCAGTGGCTTTTACAAAGCTACGGCGCGTCATGTTCGTTCGCACTGGCATGTTTCCTTCCTCTCTTCCTTCTGTGATCATCTCGTTTCCCTCTCTTGAAGTTGTTTTGATTTCTGCAGGATTTTCCTCCCCTCATCTGTGAGAATCCATCCGCCATTCCAAATAATGCCGGCAGCACCTTCCAACTTGTCTACAAAGACACTGGGCTGAACAGGCTGCTGCATAAAGCGCATTTCTTGCGTGAGGGCTGTTTGATTGTTCAGCAGCTCTTCGATTTCGGTGTAGGTACGGGGCTCTTCGGCACAAAAGTCCATCAGTTCGATGTACGTGTTATATCGTTCAGGAATATCTTCGAAGAGTTCTTGAATTCGCTCATAGGGTGAGTAATAGGTTACGAATGCGGTACCCACATCGATTGTTTCAAATTCACAAGACACGATAAGGTCTTCGATCTCTTCAGCCGAGAGATCTACTGTTCGTTCAGGAGTGAGAGGGATGCCTTCTCTATCAAGCTCGATGCGTCTGAGACCGCCTGCCTGCACAAGGGCATCGATCAGATGATACTGGTCAAGAGTCGCGTGCCTGAATTCAGGGTATGAGGCGATTTCATCTTCAAGATAGCCAAGCGATCGGCACTCTTGGCATATCATCAGTGTCTTATAGTGAATTTCACGATGGAGGGATTGACGGTTTACTGCTGTCTCAAGAATAGTGAAGCGTTCTTCAAACGAGAGTGTTTCTCGCCCCGATAGGTTCTCAGGTTCGTCTCGTATGTCTCCCGCGAACCTGTCTTCCTTGACAATACTATCGTGTGTTGGTTGTTCATTATCCTCAAACATGATTCAGCAACCCTCTCTATGTATCCCCTCAGAATGTATAGGCGAAGTCACTAGATGTGTTCTCTGGGGAACAGACTTCGATGAGCCATTATGGGAAGAGACGCGCCGCTGCGTCATCCTTCACCATGCTTGAAACATCAAAGTATGGGTCACTCACGATGCTCTAATACAAAATGAGTGAGTTATTTGAGGTATGCGGGGAGGGGTGGACAAGAGAAGAAACGCTGCGATGCAACATGTCCCCATCGTAGAGGACAAATTTTATCGAGGTATATCTTCTTCAACAAGGCTCATGAGTTCCTGTTTGTTGTGAACTCCGGTCTTCGAATATATACGTTTTGTATGAGTCCATGCGGTATTTTCAGAGATCACGAGGGTTTCAGCTATATAGCGAACAGACCTGCCCCGTGCAAGATATATCAATATCTCTTGTTCTCGTTTGGTGAGGTTATATTTTGTGGCGATGAAGGCAGCTCGTCTTACGAGAGAGATTTCCTCGATAGATGCTCCACTTTCCGTATGTTCTCCCGAGTTTTGCTTTTTATCTCGTTTGAGCAGTAAACGTGTGTCAGCCCTTCGGGGTTCAAAGATATCGGCGGGTTCATTTACATCTGAATGTCTTACCAGTTCAACGGTTTCACCTATGTGGCCGCACGCGCAATGAGCGAGAATGATCATGCTTCATATTCTGCTCTCTTCGAATATCAAATATGTCATATTATACATAACAAGAAACTTGTCCTAAAATGGTTTCAATACAGTGTTCTGAAATCATTTGATGCGATTTGTATTCTGATGCTATAGTGTCAAATCATCTAACATTATGGTAGTTTTTAAAAAAACAGAGATTTGAAGCAGAACTACTAATCTGAAATCGGCTTGAGTCAGAACAAAACTGCGGAGGGAGCATCAATGGGCGAACCGGTACAAGAGAAAGCTAAGCCTCGGAAGTATCTGAGCAAGAGTCAGGTGGCGTTTGTGATTGCAGGCGCTTTGGTCACGGGGGCGTTGGTAACAGGTGCCTTGGCCACCGGATTTGTTGTCGGGGCTATTGGTTATCGAGTGGCCAGAAAGAAAAGATGACGAATAGGAGTCTTTATGCATCCACGCACTATCAAGAATCTCGCTAGAGCGGTTTCTTATTACTGCACGGGAAGACTTACTACTGAGCAAGCACTTGCTCGGATATCGAAGGTGTTTTACGAAGAGTTGATTTTGGAAGGTAAAATGCTTCCGGAAGCAATGGAAGATGCCGGATATGAATATGAAGTTGAGACTGGTAAGTGGGTGAAGCCACGCTATCAATGGATCATTGAACGAGGTATTGATGGATAGAATGATCTTGCCGAAGTAGATGCCTAATCACGAGAGGTGGCCAAAAGCGATGGGGAAGTGTCCATGCGACTGATACGCCACTGAAAAACATTAAAAATCGCTTAATAGTCTATTAAGGATTCAGAGTAATGAATTCCGCAGATGCCTTCGGGGCAAACGGGATATGAGATTATCAGCATAGATGGTGCGCCCGGCAGGACTCGAACCTGCAACCGTCGGATTGGAAGTCGAGCCTTGTGTGTAAACCTCAGTACCTTTATATCGCTTTTTGTGCGCAAACTCCATCGGTCAGAAAAACACTTACGGACAGTTACGGACAATTCTGTCCGTAACTTTTACGCGTTATATCAAACTACGAACTTCCTTGCTATCCATCCAGTTGCGATCTGAATCCAGCATTCGGTCTCTTCAAGGACTTCGAGCTCAATGCTGTCTTCTAGCGTTCTGACCACAAAGTAAACTGAATATGGACGCATGGGATATTAGTCAGAAATGTATCTAGCTCTTACTTTGTCAGGCAAGTATTTTGCCAAACACTCTACAAGCAAATATACTTTTGTTGCAGGAGCGCTGTTTGTATCCGTTAAACTACAGCATTCCGTTAGTCTTTTTTTTGCAAATTTTATTGCACTTTTTGGGTCTCCATAATATGTAAAGATATCGAAATTGTCATCAGCTCCTTTAGTATATCTTTTTAATTTAAGTTTGCTAAACTCAGCGTTTAGATATTCTATGTAGTAGCTTCTATCATTATTTGATGTGTAATATGAGAAATGAAGGACAAACCAATACTCAAAGCATTGATTTGACCAAGCAACATTGTAGGTTATTTCGGCGGTCCTAGCTTCTTTGTTTAAGGATTCCGCCTTTTGAGAAACAGCGTTGAAGTCTTCTGATGGGAAATCATCTTTATCATACACACACCAGATTTGTGCATTGGTGATTTTTTTGGATTTAACGACTTCAATTGCATGTTCTATTATAGCAGTGGTGTTTTGTCCTTCACCATATATTTCAATATAAATTGCATTTTTGTAAATTGGGTTGCTGGCTATATGTTTTTGAAATTTATAAAAATAATTAGGTTCAGTTTTAGTACCTTCGCAGAATATGTAATATTTTTCCACTGGTTCATAGGCTTCTCCGGAGCGAGGCTTTGGCCCGTGCTCCTTTCTCATCTCAGCTCATCCCAATCAATTAGTCTCTTAAAATATGGATCGGCACCGTAACGCCCAGCTAAATAGTTTTTATCAAATCTCTCATCCTTTCGGATCAGCTTGCCACTTTCGGTTTTGAAATTAACCAGTGAATAAAGTTTTGTTCCGCCAGTGTCGTCTTTTGCTGTGAACCATATTTCGTCACGTCTAAAATTATCTCCATTCATTGTTGAAAGATCATGAGAGGTAAAGATTAGCTGTGATTTTCTTACGTTAATTTTTGGGTCATTAAATAAATCGATAATATATTGCAAGAGTAGGGGGTGAAGCTTTGCATCCAATTCATCGATAGCAAGCACGGCGCCTTCTTTGAGGGCGACGACTATATATGGTAAAAGCCCGAATATTTTCTTTGTACCGCTAGACTCTTCCTGAAGGTTCAATTCATATTTTCTTTTATCGACTGTGTGCTGGGTAAATACACGCACCTCATCGTCATCTAATATTTCTGTTCTATAGTCCGAAACGCCAGTGTCCATTTTAGCTAATAGTTTCACTATCGATTTTTTAAGTTCAGCATCTTTCTCCACGATCCCAATTTTATACTCTCTTTTAGGATCTCCATAGTTAATAACTCTCAGATTCCTCCCAAGCCAATTCAATATATCCTTTATAATACGATTTCTGTTATGAGTCATACCAAAAAAGGAAAGTAGGGTCATGGTATCAGAAATACCTTCATAATTATAATTTTTTAATGATCCTTTTAACACAATCTCTTTTTCATTACGAGTGAAGACGGTAGAGTATCTCGCCCCCTTTAACAGCTTTTTCGATAAGGCTTCATATAAAACTTTGCCTTTGAACAAGGCAAGTTGATATTGATATTCATACAGCGCCGTTCGAAAAATTATCTCAAATTCGGTAGGATTTTTGCTGTTTTGAGAAAACTTAAATGGTTTTATCTCTACGTCATGACAATCACGAGCGCATTCTTCATGGTCGGGCGAAATTGAGCATATGGGACGCATTATTTTTTGTTCTAAGCAGAACAAAGCATGAATGAATGTTGATTTTCCAGATCCATTTGGGCCATAAACAACAGCTAGTGGTAAAAACTTTCCCCCGTCGACATCCGTTAGCAGCGTTTCTTCATTTTCCGTAATATTTGCTGCTTGCATATCTAGTGTTTGCTCATCTCGTATGCAACGGAAGTTTTTTACTGTAAATTGGCAAAGCATGTCTGTCACACTTTCAGATTGCTAGATATCAGTTTTTTACTTAAAATCTGAGATTTTGTCTCATAACAACGTATATTAAAGCTACTCTTTTTGCAAGAGAGAAAGGGCAGTAATTTGTATGTTTGGCTAAACAGGAACAGAAATATTTTTCTGGTTCATTGAAATCGTAACCTGGACACTGCAAAAGCAAACTGGACAGTTGCACCAAATGTGAAGTTCTGCAGGAAGAGATACCTTTAAGGTGTCCAGATTGCTTGCAAACCGGTGACTGAAGGATAGTATTTACCTGATAACGCAAGTATTATCTGGATGAAGTCTCAACTGCGAGCATGCTTGCGCTAACGTCTGAGAAGGTTTTGCAATAGTAACCTGGACGCTTAACATGTAGCTATATCGCCCTTCTCGGCAGCCCTTCAATTGTCTAAAATGTAGTTGTCATGCTTCGAGCAGCCGAGGGTTCATGATCACATCGTCAGGCGGTATGGCCCGAACTCCCAAACTCTCAAGCAGACTTTTTGGTAAGGTCAGGGAGGCGAGCGCCATTGGCGCCGCCTTCTGGCCTGCTCTCACATATGAGTTGACGTGACTGGATGCCTCGCTGACATCAGAAAATGTCAGACCATCGAAGTCGGTTCCTTTTGGAAGTATCTTTCTCAGTTCAACATGATTCTTTTCAGCGGCACCCTTTTGACCAGGATTGACTGGATCGCAGTAAAAGACACTGGTGCGTCTTGAGCCATTTAGTCCCGTCTCGATCTTGGAAAAATCTAAGAACTCACTGCCACGGTCAGTGAGTATCACCGGGAAGATGTCGGTAAAGGTACCTTCGCAGTAAGTCTCCAGTGCGTCGAGGGCAGCCTTTACCTGCACCTGATCTTTTGACTTAAGCAGAATATGGAGCTGGAAGAACAAACGCACAAAATGTAGCGTGAGAATGCACTGAGAATTACGGCGTAACCCTTCTACGGTGTCCATCTGTACAGTAAGCACCTTAAGATCATCAGGTAGCGCACACCAATCAGAGTATGTGCGTCCCTCAAGATTCATCTTCGGTTCTCCGTGAGCGCGTTTCTTACGTGGTGCGTATCTGACCTTTTTGGGCAGATCAATGTTGGCAAGGCCCATTACGCCCTTGTCCATGTAGTTGTAAAACGTCCGTTCACATATCAAAAACTCCTCTGAGTGGGTAGCCCAGATGGCCTGTAAACTCTGACCCTAAGAGAGCCGTTTTTTGACATGATCTACCATCATACGCAGTTCATAGGGTTTGCAGCTTATACCAACGTGGGCAAGGCTCAATCTCTCGTCATGAGCACTTTGTGCTTTTGAGGCTACATACCGAGCTTTCTCATAGGTACAAAAGCCTCGCTTGGAGCATTGCGTGCATACAAAGGGTGCTCGTTCGCGTCTTTCACAAGTATAGAAATCGAATTCCTTGCAGAAGTCATAACTTGAGACTGTAGTCGGTGACACCCCAAGCTTTCTTGCAATCTCTCTGAATGACTTGCCATCCTTTAACATCTCTTCGATCTCGCACCTGTCATCAAAGACGAGGTGTCCTCCTTTCCTTTGTGGCATGATCTACTCCTTCCCGGGCTGCGAGAAGAGGGCTGCAATGCTACTGAATCAAGAGGAGAAAAGCAAACGCGATCATACCTAGGCAAACAACCTGTGATATATAGCGATATCTATGTCTACTCAGATTGCAAGGTTAACCTGAACAGGCGTCCAGAAAACAAATTCAATTAACGGAAATATTTTTCTGTTGTAACGTGTAGTGTAAGGATCATTGATATTGTTTAAAAAGTTATTAAGTGGGTACTTTTTATTCTATAAATTCAGCATTAACCCAACCTTGTTCAATGTGAATCCAACCGTCCTTTTCCTCGAGAACTTCGAATTCAACTCCATCTTCCAGTATCTCGACCGCGTTATTTGCGATCTCTGGGGTGCTTCTCACGGTTAGCCATAATCCTCCGCTTGCTACTTTGACGGTCTTTACCGTTGTCGGCGTAGTCTCTTTCGGCCCGTTATCGTCATGCCACCCTACGCAGAACGCTTGAAGAAACTTGTTGAGTCCGCTGAAGGGGAGTGGCTTACGGGAGATGGTCTTGGAGGACCGGCGAACCCTAACGCGCTTACTATTGCCTGGAAGCGATGGTTTGTCTCACAGCCGTATCGGGGGATCCCCTAGAAAAATCTCAGAAACTCATATGTAACGGTGATGCACACTCAAGGGTATGATCTTGCTCTTATTGCCAAGCTATGCGGTCACACAACTGAGGCTATGACCTATCGGCATTATGACCGGCCCGACGCTAACTCCTTGGTTCTCGCGCTGTCACGCGCAAGCAGTTACGGACAATTGCGGACAGACAAGTCCGTATCTTTACAAAATGCAAACAGGTCAGACACTAAAAACCTTGTCTGACCTGCTAATTTGTTGGTGCGCCCGGCGGGATTCGAACCCACAACCGTCGGATTAGAAGTCCGATGCTCTATCCTTTGAGCCACGGGCGCATTGTGCATTCATCGTGCTAGTATGCAACTTTTGATGCGGGAAGTAATTCTACCCTAAAATAAATAGACGTGGACAGTATCTCTTAAATTACAAACATACTCTTTTACCTGAAGGCATCATCCAATTTTTTTCAGCGCCCGAGCGATATCCTTGCGTACCAAAGGCTCCATGGTTTCTGGATAGATGGATGGGTCTGCGTTCAGAAGAGCTTCGCGTATGCACTTTTTGAGAAGCGGTTTGTATACGGCGATTTCCGGTAGGATCTGAATACATTGTCGTGCGGTAATGGGCTTCTCGTCGGCGATGTGCACTAAGTATTCATCGATGATGTCATCAATTTTGTTCTCAGAATCCCACCGAGCGTTAGCTGCTATAAGCAAAAGCCCTCGAGTTCTGATGTAAGAATTGCTATTGGTAATCATGCCAGCGAGTTGATCAAAAAACTGATACACCATATCAGTTTGAGCGCTTTCTGCTTGCAAGGTCTTGAGCGCAGCATAGGCGGCTTTATTGTCTGAGCCGGAGAGTCTATCAAGTAGTTCTTCTATACCGTCCACAATAATGTTCCTTTCTGTTTGACCTCCAGAAGTATTCCAGTTTTGTCTCATAATCCCTATTGTTTACCGCTATAGAACGGGCAATGCTCTTCTATGCATTGGGCATTGAGCGACGAAAACTCGCAACGTGCTTTATGTGAGGTCATCTCAACACCTAAGTGTTCTCTGGTGAAAAGTACTGCCTCTTGAACAGCCAAAAATGAATCGCGCTTGCAGCATCGGGGTCCACCGGCTGTACCTATTGCTTGCAGTGCCTGTGCCGTCATGAGATTTGAAAGACGCCATTCTTCTCGTTTTAAGGGGGTTGAGCCGGTGACAATGCTGATGAACATACCCGTGCTTATCGCCGCGCCACAGCTTCCCCAGTACCCGCATACGCCACCGGGTACCTGTTCTCCACGACGACGCATTTCCATAAGAGTAGTATCTCGGTCAATCAAACCACCGCTGTTGTGGTAGGCGGCAAGCAGCGCAGATCCTACGAGTATGTGATGCTCTGGCCCATGCATATGAATGAAGGGTTGACGCATGAGTTGCACCATGATCTCCAGCGGGTCGCGGCTTTTCGTGGCCCGACATACCTCGAAAATGCCTGCTAAGCTGTTCTTCGCATGGCACGTGTCGCAGATATAGTGTCCCTGTTCACACGACGCGTCACTGACAAATTTTTCGTGGCATAGTACGCATTCCATTTCTTGTGCGACATCATGATAGATGAGTTCGCTTCCACAGATCAGGCAACCATTTTTTGCGTTCACGAGATGATTCCTTCCGTACGCGCAGGACGTTCAGCCACATACATACTGCAAAAAATTTGCATGTCTGACGAATCCAAAATCATTATAGAGAAAAACGCCTTCGTGCGAAGCGGTAACATGCACCACCCCACATCCGTGCGATACCGCCTCCTCAACAATTTTGTTCAACAATGCTCGCGCGATACCTCTGCGGCGATAGTCTTTCTTCGTATACATATTCGACACGAGGCCTATCATACCGGTGGGGTTGGTGTAATAGGGAGGCTTTTCTGCAAAGGATAATCCGCTCGTTGCGATTATCTCTTCGCCATCGATGGCTAACCAGGAGATGAAGGTTTCATTGGCGAGATGCTGCAAATAATAGTCAAAGAGTAGGGGCTTCAAGTCGCAGGTGGGTCTTTCACCCTCCTCATGCAACTGCAGCAATCTCATCTCGACCAGTTTTTCAGCATCTTTTGTCTGAGCTTTTCTGAAGGTAATTTCGTTCATACGCCTGTCTCCTATTCGAATGATGTGTTTGTCCAGTTGTCTCTTCTTTCAAATATTGCGATAACTATTGCGCTACAATATTTGCTTGGCTGTTATCCCTTCAGAGAGGCTTTCGTATGCCCATCACTGACGTGCTTGTAAAAAATGCGACGGACTATCCTAGTGAGATTGCTCTTGTCGAAATAAACCCTGAAATTCGTGACCATCATGGTATTACTTGGCGCGAATATGAGCTGGTCGAAAGTAATCCATCCAAACGGTATCGACGTGAGATCACTTGGTCAGAATTTAATGATCACGCCAATCGCTTTGCTCATCTTCTTCTTGATGCAGGCGTTGAAAAGGGCGATAAGGTGGCCATTTTGCTCATGAACTCACTCGAGTGGCTTCCGGTCTACTTTGGTGTTCTCAAGGCGGGCGCCGTGGCTGTTCCTCTCAATTATCGCTACACCGCTGATGAAATCAAGTATTGTCTGGATCTCTCCGATGCAACCTCTCTTATTTTCGGTCCAGAATTTATTGGACGTGTGGAAGATATCGCAGATCAGATACCGTGTGTGAAGAATCGTTACTTCGTTGGTGAGGATTGCCCCTCATTTGCGGATAGTTATGATACGCGCGTCAAGCGTTTCAGTGCTGAAGAGCCTCCGGTTGTTCTCGGTATTCATGACGATGCGGCCATTTACTTTTCCAGTGGCACAACGGGTTTTCCTAAGGCAATTTTGCATAATCATGAAAGCTTGGTGGCGGCCGCTCTTACCGAGAATAATCATCATGGGCAAACTCACGAAGATGTCTTTCTCTGTATCCCGCCCTTGTATCATACGGGCGCGAAGATGCACTGGTTTGGAAGTTTTCTAGTCGGTGGCAGGGCGGTACTTCTTCGTGGCGTCAGCCCGGAGTGGATCATGCAGACAGTTTCTGAGGAGCACTGCACGATTGTCTGGCTACTAGTTCCCTGGGCACAAGATATTCTTGATGCAATTGATGCGGGCAAGATTAACTTGTGCGATTATGACATTGATCAATGGCGTCTCATGCACATCGGCGCTCAACCAGTGCCTCCGAGTCTTATAAAGCGTTGGAAACAACAATTCCCCCATCACTCATATGACACTAACTATGGTCTCTCGGAGGCAATCGGACCAGGTTGTGTACATCTAGGGATTGAGAACATTGAACATGTGGGTGCCATTGGCCTGCCGGGGTATGGGTGGGAGGCTGAGGTTCGCTGTGAAGACGGCACGCTCGCTACGCTAGGGACTGCTGAGGTTGGCGAGTTATGCGTACGCGGTGCAGGCCTCATGACCTGCTACTACAATGATCCTGATGCGACTGCAGAAATCTTACATGACGGATGGCTCTATACGGGCGACATGGCTGAGATCGACCAAGAGGGATTTATTTATCTGGTAGACCGCAAGAAGGACGTTATCATTTCAGGCGGTGAGAATATCTACCCCGTTCAGATTGAAAACCACCTGCGTGCCCATAATGCAATTAAAGATGTTGCAGTAATCGGTATTCCTGACGAGCGGCTTGGCGAAATTGCTGCTGCGGTTATCGAGCTTAAAGAAGGCCATGCCTGTACGGAAGAGGAGATCAACGCATTTTGCGCGCAATTGCCCCGCTACAAGCGTCCGCGTCGTATCATATTTGAAGAGATTCCCCGCAATCCTACGGGAAAGATCGAAAAGCCTAAGTTGCGTGAAAAGCACGGCGGAGGGCGTTTGGTCGAGCAGCAAATCAAACATTAACACATGTTTTGCGCTGCATAAACGGACGTTTCAAATCAGCTTGATCAATGTCCTCGGTGTTTTGCCTTACGCTTTTCTTTCTTCAATTCATACTGTCGTTGAAGCTGCGCGTCTTTTGTCTCGCGATGCAAAACCTCAGCGGCGCATTTTCGTTCTTCGTATTGTGCCTTCAATTCTTGCTGAGCTTTAGTTCCGATACCTTGATGTATGGTTTGCTGGTGAGCCTCCCGCTGTCTTCGCTTGGGATTGTCGGACAGTTTTGGCGGAGGAGTGTTATCGGTGGTCGGCTGAGAAAACCTCAGTTGATTAAATCCATCTATCAGGCGTATGTATACTTCGGTGTCCTGAGGCTCTGAGCCAAAGATTACCTTGCAGACTGAATAGCCGCTATCATCGGTGCGCTCATAGATACCTATCCAAAAAGGATCGGCAAAGCATACGGTGAGCACAGACTGTGTTCCGCTCATGGGTGTCCCTCCTTAAGGGTATATAACATACACGGGGAATGGACAACCAAGGAGGAGGGTTACTGACAACGTATAGACGTTGCGTCCGGACTACCTACCGGACCGTGTTTCTATCCCCGTGGCAACTATTGTATAGCAACGGATGTCACGGGGATAGCGGCTCGATAAAAACTCTAAGCTTTCTGGGTAGTGGATATTGTCTTGCGACGATTCTTCAAAGTACTGTCTCCGCGCTTGATTTGTAGACGTAGGCGTCCTGCTGCGAGGGCAACGGCAAAGATGGCGGCGGCAAAAAGAAGGATCATGCCTATGTTTGCAAAAACAGGGGTAAGGCTTGTAATGCTTAAGTCCTTGAGGTTGACGATAATGTCGAGCGCGTTGCCATAATAATATGTGGGTGTGAAGCGCGCGAGTGTAGCCACGGGCTCACCCACCATATCAAGAGACACCCACACGCCGCCAAGAAAACTTGATGCCAGACAAATAACGTTACCGCATGCGTTCACTATCAACTCGTTGGTCGTCAATTGGCCGATCAGTACGCCCAGTGCAAGCCCAACACTACAAAGTGCGAGCAGACTGAGAGAAGCGAACAACAGGGAAACAGCGCTTACGCCAGCCAAGCTGCTCTGGAACACCGTCAGGCCCAGCACACAGATCCATGCCCATGTGATGAGCATGATGACAACACATGCTGCCGCTATCTGTAAATTCATAGAAAGCGTGCTTATGGGGGAAGCCTGATCGCGCCTGCGCACTTCAGGGTTATTGAATGCCGCCATGACAACGGCCACCAAGACGACGATGGAAAGCATGGATGTATAACTCGAGAATTTCATGAAGGTGAGGTAGCGCTCCGATATGGGTGCCATTTCTCCGGACGGCACCAAGGTTACCTGAGAGGTTTTAGCCATGTTGGCAGAAGTTGCCTGAATTACCTGAGCTTGATCGGTTTTTGTGCCGGTTGCGGCATAGATACGTGCGGTATTCAAATACTCATCAACTAGATTATTCATCATGGAACCGGCAACCGACTCATAGCTTACTATGGTGTCAAGGAGGGGAATCGCTCTGTTATCTTTGGCTGCCTCAAGAAAGTCAGCGCCAAATCCTTGCGGTATGATCACGATATACGCTGCCTCATCCTGAGCGGTGGCATCCTGCAGGGCTTTCGTAGAATCTTCGATGGACACGAGGGTACCGTAGCTACCGAGGAATTCTGTAAAGCCTTCCGAAAAGGCACTACTGTCACGGTCGATTACGGCAATAGTAGGGCGACTTTCCACATATTCGGTTTGAGTGTTGCTGCTGACTGAAAAACCTATAAGTACGCCGAGGACGGAAAGCCACACCGCATAGATAGCCAGATAGATGGGGTGCTTGAAAAATACTCGTAGGGCTACTTTAAAGACTTGCATAACGCTGCCTCCTCATGAACAGAGATGCTACGATGGCGAGTACGGCAGTGACGATGAGCAGCGTACCTATAACTTGTAAAAATGGAATGTAGGAGTCGTAGAAATAGAGGGAATAGAAGAGATCGGCTACCTGCTTGACCGGATTAAGGGCCTGCGCCACCGGAACATTGCGGGTAAGACTGTCCGCAAGATTAAGACTGAGTGTTCCGTATAATCCTGCAAATAACGAAAGCAGACAGGTAAGGCCGGTGAGTATGCCACCCTTTGCTCCTGAGGGTAGTTTTGGTATGGTGCCAATGAGCGTTCCTAAAGCAGTTGCAAGAAGAGAGGCTACACCAAGGCCAGCAATACAAGCCAGCTCTTTTCCTCCGAAATTAATACCGAGCACGAAACGAATGTAGGCAAATCCTACAAGAAGACAGGCAAAGGCAAGCATCCAGCTTGCGGCAAGTGTCGCTGCCAAGGTTTTTGTGCGACTCGTTGCCCCCATCGCTCTACGCGCGCCGAGGGGGGATAGATTAGGCTGTGTGCGTACTATTGCGCTCATTGCGATGTTTGCGGTCATAAGGGCGGTGAAACCGAGCAAGGCATAGAAATAACGTATGGATTGAGCCGATGCGTTTGCGGTGACAGATATTTCCCGCGTGTAGGTCACGTCTGAGAAAAATCCATTAATGAAACTAGGGTTAGTAAGCACCGCAGGGTTTTCTTGCGCAATGGTTTCTATGGTTGCCCTGCTCCGTAGATAGTTGTCAAGAATGTCTTTCAAGATGGTTCGATTTACGGATTCAAGCGTCTGACTACCCGTCTTCTGCGAAAGGTACAGAGCGGGCGTGCCTTGCCCATCAACAACGATGTAACC
The DNA here is from genome assembly GCA_963665595.2 of Coriobacteriales bacterium. Classification (GTDB taxonomy): domain Bacteria; phylum Actinomycetota; class Coriobacteriia; order Coriobacteriales; family CADBOM01. The sequence continues at coordinate 442,833 of CAXXJK010000005.1, forward strand.
GGTGATAACACCATTTTGCAGAAGGCCGCGTGCGTCATTCTCGTTATCCACATAGGTCACATTCAGCGTCTGATTATCCCCGGGCGACCCGAGGGAATCGATTAGCGTTGAGAACAGAGGCGCACGTTCATAGTATTCGTTTGTTACGACGGCAGTCGATATGGGCTTTAAGATAAAAGCGCTTTCAAGGCCTGAAAACATAGCGTTGAATAATGTTGCCAAGATGATGGGAAAAAGTAATGCCCAGATCAATATACTTTTCTCTCGGAGTAAGGTAAAAACGGTGTATTTGAATGTATTCCACATGTGATGCCGCCTAATCGCGCAGTTCTTTGCCGGTGATTTCAAGGAATACGTCGTTGAGTGTGGGGGGATCTGAGTAAACACGACCAAAGGCCATGCCGTGATTTTGCAACACCCGCAAGATATTGCTCAGATTATGCGTGCCAGAAGCGCAGAGAACTTCAAGTTGTTTTCCATCATACGTAGCATGGCGTGAGCAGGGGAGTTCGGCGATTTCATTAAGAATTGCCTGATCGAGAGAGAGTATTTCGATCTGGATTTTCTCGCCCGTGCCAATAAGTGCTTTCAGTTCATTATTTGTGCCGCAGGCAAGAGCCTGGCCGTGATCCATAATCATAATACGCGAGCAAATATCTTCGACTTCTTCCATATAATGACTGGTATAGACAATAGTTGACCCTTCGGCGTTCAGGCGCAGTATTCCCTCAAGTATTGCATTACGGCTCTGCGGGTCAACGGCTACGGTCGGTTCGTCAAAAAAAATGAGTTCCGGTTTATGCGCAATACCGCAGGCGATATTGAGACGGCGTGTTAGACCACCTGAAAGTTTGCCGGGTCGAAACTTTACAAAATCTTGGAGACCCACAAAGTCGATGGCTTCATCGACGAGTGCCGCTCGTCGTGTTTTTTCCGATACGTAGAGCGCACAGAAATAGTCAATATTTTCGCGTACCGTGAGTTCATTGAACACGGCGACGTTTTGAGGAACAACACCGATGCGCCGTTTGAGATCGTAGCGGTTAGGGGCCATGGTCTCACCAAATAACGATATTTCTCCCTTATCGTAGGAAAGCAGCTGAAGCATGCAGTTGATAGCGGTTGTCTTGCCGCTACCGTTAGGCCCGAGCAAGCCGAATACCTCGCCTTTTTCGATATCGAGATTGAAGTGGTCAAGCGCGATAACTTCCTGATAGCGCTTGACGAGATTATGTACTTCTATAATGGGCATACAGCCTCCTGATCCGTTTGTTTCCTCTCATATTGTCGCTTTTTTACCCAGATATCGCCAGTGAGAACTGTCATCGCCGTCCATGACAAATGTCATGAATTCGTCACCCTTGGCCGTTCATTGATTTTTTGCCAGTACAATGAAATCATGAACAGAATCACCGACAAACTGATCATCTTCCTCTGCTGTGTTCCAGCGCTGCTTCTCACGTCTTTTGTCGGCACTTACGTTGTGGCCTTTTTATTGAGCATAGCGGTCGCATCACTGTACGAAATCATCTCGTCACGTTGGCGCTTCATTGTCTTGCTATTATTTCTGGCGTTTGCAGTGTTTATTCCCGCATTTGTCGTGTTTCTTCCTCTTATCGTCTACGATCTTTTTCGTGAAAAACAGGTGCTTTTTCGCGCTATAGGGGCGATTCCTCTTATCATAGCGTTCTCGTCTGAGCCTCTTGTCATAGGTGCCTATAGCACACTTCTCGTCGTTGTTGCGGCTATGCTTTCGTTGCGCACAACACGCATGGAACTTGAGCGTAGCGAGCATCTTCTGCTCCGTGATACACTGCGGGAAATGTCGCTCACGCTGGAATCTAAGAATCGCGAACTTCAGACAGCTCAGGATTATGAGGTGCGTCTTGCGACGCTTAATGAGCGTGCGCGTATTGCGCGTGAGATTCACGACAACGTGGGGCATCTTTTGACGCGCGCCATCATGCAGACCGAAGCGTTACAAGTGGTACATGCTGAGGATGAACGCGTACGAAGAGATTTTTCAGATGTTGGTACCACTCTGCATGAAGCGATGAATACGGTACGCGCAAGTGTTCACGATCTCTATGACGATGCGTTGGATGTGCACATGCAGGCAGAATATGCCCTCGCTGGTTGCGGTATTACTGAGACGCGATTGATTTATGAAGCGGACGATCTGCCTGCGGCAATAGGTTATTGTTTTATGGCCATCATTCATGAAGCTCTTTCAAATGCGGCACGGCATAGCGATGCCACAATGGTGGAAGTCAACATTAAAGAGTATCCGGGATTATTCCAGTTGGTGGTGCAAGATAACGGGAGCAGTCAGCCGGTTATCAATGCAGGCATGGGGCTTCGAACCATGGAAGATAGAGTTCGTGTATTGGGCGGAGTATTCCGCACAGAATACCGTCAGGGATTTCGGGTGTTTGTCTCCGCTCCCCGCAAGATCGAGGCCAGTACGAATGGGGAACGGTCCAAGAGACGCGAAGCGGCTCCAGCAGATAGAATGGCTAGGATGGCTGACACGAAGGAGGAACTATGATCTTTACCGTGGGTATCATTGACGATGATCCATTCGTTCGCACATCGCTTGCCACCATACTGACGGCTCAGGATGATATCGAGGTATGCGGCACCGGTGAGAGTGGCCATGAAGCGCTGTGGCTGTATCGAGAGTTTGCGCCTGACATTCTTCTGATGGATATACAGATGCCTGAAGGCGATGGACTTTCGGCTGCTGAGCATATCCTTGGCGAACAACCTGCAGCACGCATCGTGTTTCTTACCACATTTTCCGATGATGAATATATTGTGCGGGCTCTACGACTGGGGGCGAAAGGATATCTTATCAAACAAGAAGTTGCCAACATCGCGCCTGCGCTGCGGTCAGTAATGGCGGGACAAAGCGTTCTGGGCGATGAGGTGCTCAATCGAGTTGATTCTCTTGTTCGTGGCGAAACGTCTGCGCAGCTTGGCCGGACCGGTGAAATCATTGCTCACTCTGATCTCACTGATCGTGAAGGAGAGATCGTTGAATTGATTGCCCAAGGTCTCGATAATGCAGAGATTGCGTCGCGCATCTATATAAGTGAGGGTACCGTACGTAACCATATCTCAGCGATATTGCAGAAACTCGGTTTGAAAAATCGTACCCAGCTTGCGGTGTATTACTACAGACATATAAACGTCTCGGGATGTTAACCGAGCAGAGAGGATTCATGCTATGAAATTGTTAGTACTCTGTGGCGCTGATCGTACGGAAAAGTATCTTCCTGATCTTCCTATTGTCGATGAGATGGAGCGTGTGGTGGCATTGCGTGGCACACCAGATGAGGAAGTGCTGGCGCTCGCGCCTGACGCAGATTTTATCATGTCGGATGCTATTACTCCTGTTTCTGCCACTCTTATTTATGGCCTGCCTTCCCTCAAGCTCATACATTCAGAGGGCGTTGGTTATGACCTTATCGATCTCGATGCTGCTCGTGAGCGAGGAGTTATCGTTTGCAATAATCGTGGTGTGAACGCAGACGCGGTGGCGGAGCAGACGATATTACTGATGCTTGCCTGTCTGCGCAACGTTGTTGAAGCGGACCAGGCATTGCGTAGCAACCGACAGTCGGCGGTGAAGGGCCGGATGATGAGTGAGGGTATTCGGGAGTTGGGAGATTGCCGGATCGGGTTTATTGGGTTCGGCGATATTGCAAAAGCCACGGCGCAGCGTCTTCGGTCTTGGGGCTGCGAAATGGTGTATGAGAAACGTACTCCTCTTTCTGCCGAGGAGGAACAACGTTTAGGCGTTCACTTTGAAAATCTCGACGACTTAGCATCGCGCTGTGACATTATCAGCATTCACGTGCCGGTGACTGATGAGACGCGGGGCATGATAGATGCAGCCTTCATCGCGCGCATGAAACCTGATGCGTTTTTGATTAATACGGCTCGTGGCGAGATCATCGATCAAGAAGCGTTGGCCCAGGCGCTGGTAAGCGGCTCCATCGCTGGTGCTGGGTTGGATGTGCTCTACCCTGAACCGGTTCAAGCTGACCACATACTACTCAATCTTTCTGAAGGAGCGGCGCGCCGTATTGTGTTTTCCCCGCACGTAGGCGGCACTACCGAAGGTATGTTTCAGCGTGCACATCGAGGCGTCTGGGAAAACATTGCCCGTGTTATTGCCGCAGAGAAACCTTTAAACATCGTGTCGTAACACCGGCGCTCTTGGAGTATCTCCGATGTTTTTTCATGCTGATTTGATGCTTGAGAGATCATGATATAATCAGCACCAATCCAAATGGCATTGAAGACGAGAGGGGTATGCGTGAAGAAGCTGAGATGTGTAGTGGTTGCATCCCTGCTAGTTGGCGTTCTGCTGCTGACACCGTCGCTTGCGTTCGGCAGCGCGGGAGGATTCACGGGAAGCAGCAGTTACGGTGGAAGTTCAAGTTCGAGCAGCTCAAGCAGCTCAAGCAGTTCTGGCAGCAGCGGAGGTTTTCTCATACTTCCAACTGGTTCATCGTCTTCAAGTGATGGATTTGACGTGGCCGATGCTGTAGTGGCCGTGCTTGTTGTCGCGGTGATCTTCGGTGTCGTATTCTATTTCACTAAGCATCAACGAAAGGGCAGCAACGTCGCAGAGCCTGCTGGTGCTGAACCGACACCTGATTCGATACTCTTGCCTATTGCTGAACTACAGAGCGCGGACCCTGAGTTCAACCAGGTCAAGGTGGAAGAGAAGATTGCCAATCTGTACGTACAGATGCAAGATGCGTGGACGGCCAAAGACTTTGAACCTATGCGTCCTTATTTCACCGCCCAGCTTTATGCGCAATTTGACCGTCTTCTTGACGACTATCGTACGGCGAAAAAGACTAACTATGTAGACAATATCGCGGTGCTTGAAGTAACCATACGTGGTTGGTATGAGCAAGACGACAATGACTGTCTTGTGGCACGAGTGCGTACGCGTATCAACGATTACACACTTGATGATAAGACGGGCGAGCTTCTTGAAGGCAGCAAGACGCGCGAGGTCTTCATGGAGCACGAATACATTCTTGTTCGTACTAAAGGTTCGCTTACCCGTAAACAGGGTGATGAGTTTGATTCGCAGCATTGTCCAAACTGTGGTGCGCCTCTCGACCTTGCGGCAAGTGCCAAGTGTTCTTACTGCGGTAGCATCATAACGGCTAAGGATTACGACTGGGTTCTCTCGGTGGTCAAAGGTGTCAGTCAGCAATTTGGCTCGTAGTTCTTCGTTTATGTGAAGACTCTCAATGTGGGCCTCGGCTTCCGGAAGGAAACCGAGGCCTGTTTGATGAAGCAGGGTTATGCAAAATCAATCGGTTAGACTATTTTGAATGGATCTTGAATTTCATACTATAATGTGTATTTGATTAATAAAATTTTATGCAAATTTTTATAAAAATAACTCCTTGCTCTTACTTTATTAATAAAGACAAAGACAGGTGGGCTAGAAAATAAAAAAAGCGGCGCTGAACGTTATGATCTGCACCGTGTTGATCTTGGGATTGATGGGTTGTTCCAGCTCGACATCACCTAATCCAGAGAGAGTACCAAATTCTGCGAATTCAACCACACCAGAGAGCACACCAAATTCTACGAGCTCAACCACAGAAGATGCTCAATACTTTGACGGCACCTCACTTTCAGAGAGGGGCAGTCTGAGAAGCATTTGATCAAGAAGGTTTTTCAGCGAGAGTCTGTCGGAGAGAAATTCGGGGTGCCACTGGACACCTACAAAGAACGGATGTTCCAACGTATCTGATGCAGAGAACATGGATTGTTCATCTGGATGGACGATGCGAGTGTCTGCTTCTTCGGGTAGACCACTGCGAGGTGCATGATAGGCTTCGATGCCTTCAATAGTACCATCTGGTGCCCATGCGCTTATTCTTAGTCCGGGGGCAAGTTGTTTTACCGCTTGATGGTGCATAGAATTGATCTCATGCATACCGCTACCTATGAGTGAGGCAAGTAAAGAATCTTTTGTTACCGTCACACGATGCGAAGGGCGCTCAAAGGGCTTTTCTTGCTGATGGTTCAGGTGAGACTGCTCGGAGTCAATCAGGCGTTGGCTGGGGAGGTCCTGCCAAAGAGTTCCTCCGAGGGCGACGTTCATCATCTGCATGCCACGGCAGACACCGAGAGTGGGCAGGCCACGGCGATAGGCGCTACGGAGAACGGAGATTTCCATGGCATCAAGTTCAGGACAAAGTCCATTGAGCGTTTCGTGCGCCGGCTCACTGGTATAAGACTCAGGCAAAACATCTCCGCCGCCGATGACGAGCAACGCATCGCATCTATCCAGATAATCCTCGATGAGATTGTCGTTGGAATCGATAGTGAAGATGAGCGGCAAAAAGTCTGTCTGTGCTAGTGTGCGTAGATACTCCTCAAACACATCCAAAGCACCTCGTTCGGTATTAAACGAAGGCACCACGCCGAGTGTCTTGCGTGGCCTTCGATTTGATGGACTGTTCATGGGTTCCTTCTCAATAAATGGGTGCCGGAGCAGCGGTAATAATCTATGTATAAGAGGATTTCAGTATACACGTTTAGATAATCGTCTAAAGAGAGGATCGGTGTCGAAGCTATTCATTGTGGCGTTGCGCTGCGGCTTATTATCGGAAATGTTTCGCGAATGTCTTTTCATCATATACCTGTACGCCAGCATCAATGAAGCGTTGAGTAGCTATGCCGTTGCCCTTGATGAGGGTTCCTGAAAACGTACCATCATAGATAAGATTACATCCACAAGAAGGGCTCTTTGATTTCATAATGGCAACACTGCAATTGTGCGATACCAAACGAGATAAAGCCTTCTCTGCGCCCCGGACAAAGGCTTTTGTGTTGTCGGCACCCGTGCAATCACAGACTCTCAGAGGATCCCAGGAAATGATTTCGTGAGCGGGGTGGGGGATGACGAGGCCGCCAAGCACTTCCGGACAAAAAGGCACCAGGTTATGGGACTCTTTCAAGGCTAGGACCTCATCGCAGGGTTTCGCGGCGCCGTCGTAGCGGCAGGCAGCTCCCATTAGACAGGCACTTACCGCAATATTCATTGGTCTCCTTTGCAAAAGAGCACATGAGTCAGAAGATTCATGTGCTCTTTAATCGTTGCGGGCAGCTATCGTTTGCCGCTAATCCGATGTGGTAGCAGGGCGTTTCTTCTTACGATAGGGTATCAAAAGAATGAAACCTACTAGAGAAGAAATTGCTATGGTCAGATAGATCTGCTGGAATCCTTCGTTAAGCGTTGCTTGGAAGGTGCTCTCGATAATTGGGCCATTACTCTGAATTGCCGCAAGATAGTTTGCTTTTGCCGTATTAAAGACAGAAGCGAGATTATCACGTAGGTCAACAAGGGCGTTGAGGGTTGCTGTCACGTCTACTCCGGGGATTCCTCGCGCAGCCATCATAGTCTGCATGCTCTCCACCTGAGTAATGGCATTGTCGACTTGAGCTTCTACCTGGCTCTGCATGCTTGCGCTCATATCGTCAAAAAGTATGGCTGCTAGGTATTCGCAGTTTTCAGTGATATTGGTGACGTCAGAATTTTGCAACCGCTCGACCGCATCGTGGGGGAGAGTCATGGAGTCGTCGGTAGCACTCATGTCTATGGTCATAGGCTCAGTGAGAGAGAATGAGCCACCCGTCATCTTATTGAGGTCAAAATTGCTACCAAATGTTGAGAGCTCTTTGTTGAGCTGCACTACATAGGGGCTGTTGGTATAGTCGATGGTGTTAGGCATGAAGTCCATGACCTGATTTTGAAATGAGATGCCAGCATGGCTGATAAAACCGACCATGATAGCGGGTGCTATGACGGTACCAAAGGAGCGAACCAGCGAAAGCGTTGCAAGCGCGGAATTAGCTTCAGCCTCGTCAGTGTTTTCCATCATCATATAATTGAGCGGCGTGCCCATAACGAGGCCAAGACCAGCTCCGGCCAAGATGAGCCCTATAATGATGGTGAGCATGCTAGGAGTTGCTGCGGTTACAAAGGCAAGGAACAACCCGCCGATTGCTGAAATGACAAAGCCGCCCCCTATAACAGGTTTGACACCGATACGGTCTATAAGCACACCAGATAATGGTGCACCGATACCAGATACCAGCCCGAGAACGAGAACAAAATATCCACCGCTACCGGAGGGCAGCCCCAACGCATTTTCTGCGAACTGAGGAACAAACACCATACCCATCATGATGATGCCGGTAACGATAGACATGATGAGCACAAGGCATATATTGCGATTTTTGAAGTAGCTGAGATTCATCATCGGGTCTTCTGCCCGATGTTCGACAAAGATAAACAACGGACACAGTATCAGCCCGGCAACAAAGAACGGCCAGACGCTAAGACTTGAGATGCTGCTGGTGAAGTTGAAGAAATCAAGGTTACGGAGACCATACATAAGAAGAAGAATGATAATTACGAGAAGGAAAGCACCCCAGTAATCGGTCTTCTTGGTAGATTGGTCTTTGTTATTGGGTAAGCAGAGTATTCCCACCACTAGGATGATAATGGTGATGGGAACGTTGATGTAAAAGATGAAAGACCAGTGGTCGGCACCAAAGGCGGTCATGATAGCCGAACCAAGAGATGACCCGATTATATTGGCGATACCGTAGATGCCGCCTACGAGTCCTAGCGCCATTCCTCGTTTTTCCGGAGGGAAGGTAGTGCCAAATTCGGCATTTGCTATGGGGAGGATGCCCCCTCCGCCGATAGCTTGGAGTGCGCGGCACCCTAGTAGGATGTAGAAGTTGTCCGTGTATTCAGAGAGCCCACAGCACAGCGACCCTAGGCCAAATAATGCGATGCTGATGAGGAATATAGGCTTTCGACCATGCTTGTCGGCAAGTTTGCCCATGATGGGAATACTTGCTGCATAGGCGAGTGTATAGATGGTAATCATCCATATGCCTAAGGTTGCGTCTGCGCCAAAGTAACCCTGGATAACCGTGCGAGCCGGCGTCACGATACCAGTGTCTATGGATCCCATGAAGACACCAAGCAGGTAGACCATCATGATGGCGACATAGTTCGTCTTTTTATTTGACATATATACTATCCTTTCAATGCATTAAGTGCATTGTGCGTGAGACGCTCGAGGTTTTTTTCAAATGTCTCAAGTTCCTGAGTGCTGAAACCATCCACGAGTTGCAAGCCCCACTCTGTAATAGCTGCTTTGAGAGGAGGTACAAGCGTTTGGCCACTTGGCGTGAGTCTGAAGATGTACGAGCGACTATCGGCCGTATTTTTTTCGCGAATTACTAAATCTCTTGACTCAAGAGATTGCATGGTACGTGTCATAACGCTTTTGTCATAATGCAGTTCTCTTATGAGCTCTTCTTGTGTTCTGCCATCGGGTATCCGGTGAAGTTCTTCGAAGAATGCCTCGCCAAATGCTTCATCATGTTCTTCAAGAAACAGAAGAACCATGCCTTCGGCAATATTGAGATCAAGTTCTCTGAAGGCTTCTTTTAGATATTTCTTCATGCACTTTTCAATGACGAGAATGTGGTGCCCGAAGGGGAAGTCTGGCATCATAAGCGCTCCTTTTTAGTTGTGGATCAGACAACTGTACTAATTAGTTGAAAAAGCAACTAGTGGCAAGTATAGACAACTTAGTTGCAAATGCAACCATTTTTTCAATAAGAGTATCTGAGACATATATCTCATGAGCAGGTTATGGTTTGAGAAGTTTCTGTGTGCGATGCTTATAATTCTTTCTCGACGTATGAGAAAATGAGGCAGATAGGTATAATTTCAACTCGCACTCTGGGTAACATGGTGGGTGTAGCTCAGTTGGCAGAGCGGCGGACTGTGGCTCCGTAGGTCGAGGGTTCGAGCCCCTTCACCCACCCCATGTATTCTTTATAATAATGCGTGTTTTGCGGGTCTTTTCTGGTATTCTAGGCACCGCGTTTATTTGGGCCGTTAGCTCAGCTGGCAGAGCAGGTGACTCTTAATCACAAGGTCCGGGGTTCGATCCCCCGACGGCCCACCAAAAGTCTCTTATTCAAACCATGTGCCGAAAAAAACGTGGTTTGAGGCATAGATTTGAACAAACTATCGGGAGATCCGTCAGAGATGGCGGATTTTTCAGTGTTGTCTAATAATTTTGCTTCTTCTCTGCGAACTGATGCATGGAGTCTTGGATCGAGCAGTATATCAAACGGAGGTTTAAGCTCAGGGCGTATGTCGGTATCTGAATCAACGTAGATACACTTGAACAATGTCCGATTGAATATCTTCTTAATGTGATCCGGGGCATTTCTATAGGCTTTGCCACAGTCTTCAGCAATCTCAAGGGCAAGCTCTAAGTTGTGCTCAATTTCGTCGTAGCAGCGTGCAGCTGTTTCAAGTCTTCGGGTGATTTCAAGTAGCTCTCTAGCGATACGATCCTGCTCTGCTCTTAATAGATCAAGTGGAATAGCATCAGCATAGTGTGCCTGCATGAGCTTGTCTCGCTCGCGTTCAAGCTTTTCTTTCTGCAAACGATAATCCTGCTGTTCTTTACCACTTTCTGCCTTGGTTTTCTTGATCTCTTCGAGCAGTACCTCTTTGAGATTTTCCTTGAATTCAGGCTTAAGAGCTATATGCTCATAGTAGTCTTCGATTCTCTGTTCGACTTCATCGATAAGTACGGTCTTTTGCTTGCAGTCTGTTCGCTTGGCATGGCGACCACTGCAGACAAAGTAGGGATAGCGAATACCTGATCTTGATTTTGCCATGCTGATGATCAGACGTGATCCACAGTTTCCGCAGTAGACGGTGCCTTTGAGAAAATGAGGGTGTTCACGGGTGCGCTCACCGTTGGTGTGAGCAGATAAGACATCTTGTACTTTTTGCCATGTATCTTCGTCTACCAGTGGCTCATGTTTGCCCGGGTACAACACGCCACGAAATGGCACATACCCCTTATAGAACGGATGGACAAGCAGCTTATTGAGTGCGTTTCCGCTGATGGGCCGGGAAGGCACTTTTGGTGTGGGGGCAGTATCAAGGCCCCGGCTTGCTAAGTAGTCAGCTAAGTCTGCTACCGTCCAGTTACCGGTAGCAAACATTTCAAAGGCACACCTTATCAACGGTCCGCGTTTTTCATCAATGATGACGGTACGCTCCTCACGCCCCTTATCATCAATCATGCCGATGTTTTTATATCCGAGCGGTACCTTGCTGACGGTACCTCCTGATCTGACCTTTTGAGTCATACCTTTGATCACCTCGTTGGCAAGGTTTTGAGAATAGAACTCAGCAATGGAAGACATAATACCGTGAAGCAACATGCCAGAGGGAGAGTCATCAATGCTTTCAGTGGTAGAGACTAGACGGGTCTTAGTATCGTTTAACTTCTGAGTGATCATAAGATCATCAGCACGATTTCGCGCTAGCCGGTCAACCTTGTGAACAATCACGTAGTCGATATCGTTTTCTTCAACATATTCAAGCATTGCTTGAAGTTCTGGGCGATCGGCTGATTTTGCCGATGCTCCTCGGTCAACAAACTCTCGTATGATGATAGCTCCGAGTGAGGCCGCCTTATTGCGATTAGCTTCGCGCTGCGCCGGTATTGAAAACCCTTCGCTGTCGCCACCACCACGCTCTGCCTGCCCTCGCGTGGATACGCGCAGATAAGACACCGCTTTTCTCGGAGTGAACAGTAATGGATGAGTTTCTGGTAATGATTCTGTTTGGTACATGTATGGCTCCTTTCTGTCCCTCAACATGTACCTCTTTCTCGCCATCTCTTCAAGTCCTTCAGGCGATGAAGTAGGATCGAATAGATTTGGCAGTTTTTCGTTCATACGCCGGCTCCGCTGAGCATCAAGCCTTTGAAGTCTTGCAAGGTAACGACGCGAAATAGTTGGCTTTTAAGGTCCTTCTCGGCGCGTATCCGGCCTTCGATAGCTTCTCTTCGTATAGCTCTCGGCACCACCCAGACAACGGCAGGAAACACGCCTGATGCTTTCTGCTCTCTGCCGCTGTCACAATACTCTTGATATCGCCTGCAGGTACGATCGATCCGAGATAACGGCTCGCTTTCTCGATCTGCCTCAATAAACCATCGATCTTCAAACTCACCGTCGGTGGTTGTAAGGAACAGATCAGGCTTACAGATACTTCTGGCTCCGTCGCGTGACACGAACTCACGCCAGCAGACCGGTTCATGCTCGACGTTCATGATTGAAATGATGCCTTCGCGCGCTGCCTCTATACCAGTAAGCCATATCTCTGCCACCATGAGAGCGTGGGCTACAAAGGCCTCCGTCGGTTCACTGACCCGGTGACGAGTCGGCGCATATCTCTCCGGGTTCATTAGATGAAGCAGACGCACGCCCGCTTCAGTAATCATCCAGATATAGGAAGCTGATCCTGCCCGCACACCACCAATTCTTCTCTTGAGCGCGGCGATGAGCTGTAAGTTCTTGAGCTTACTGAGCGCCCGGTTAGTTGCGCGCGCTGAAGCAACACCAGAGGCGTGATCATAAAAGTGCAGCCTCCGTATCTGAGCGGTACTGAGATACCGGCTCACCATGAGACTGGTGAGGATATCTGTGTCTCTTTCGATAAGACCCGTCCGTATCTGTTCGAGTTGTCTTCTGCCCAGTGTCATAGCGTCCCTCCTGCAAGAGAACGTATCCACCACCTATAAGGTGGGTACGTCTTATCCTGAAACCGGTAGCTGATGCCCTTTGACCTGCGAGGAACATGTTTCTTCATCGTCGCGGTGCGACAGTCGGTGCGACACGTCATGGCGCACTCCTTCTCTTGCGCCCGATCACTTCCGGGTTCTCATGTTGCTTATCAGCGCCGTCTATTGATTCAAAGAGTTCAGACTCAAGGTCGGCCCTGTCGCGCCCATAACGTGAAGCACTCATCTGACGCAGGGCAAGCGCATCAGATACCAGAGGTGGCGCAAGCAGTGTCTGAGCCGATACCCATCCGGTATCATGGCCCTCTGACATCACATGAGCGTAGATACCATAGCGGGCAAGCATCATGAAATCTGCCTCTTCAAGTCCCGGTGCCATGCGGGCTATGTCACTTGCATCTTTCGCATTAAGTCCAAAGATGATTTTGTTGCGCGCATTGGTATCAATACCGTCGCGCAGGGATGGTGGCAACTGGCTTCGATATTGGTGTGCTACGGTAAACCCAACGTGAAGGGATCGTGCCTGAGAGAGTGCATCGGCTAGATCAGTCGGCAGCGCCAGATAGTCTTGCACCTCATCGATAAAGACCGCGGCAATTGAGCGTTTGATCTCAGGTGTGCGGGCGCGCGACAAGATCAAAGGCCAGAGTTCTGAGACAATGATGGAGCCGAGCAAACGAGCAGTTTCTGATCCTATAAGACCCTTGTTGAGCGCTACGAGCACGATGCGACGTTTTTCAAAGATATCACGCAGATGAAACGCGGGCTCTTTTTGACCAAGCACGTCTCGAAGCGCGGGACGCAGCAAGAATTGACGCAGTTTATTCATGACCGGTGCGATAACGGTAGCCTGCTGGGCTGCCGACATGGCCTCATACGTTGCCCAGAAGGTTCCCAAACCCAAATGATCATCAACGCCTGCCGTCATGCGGCGGCGAAAGGCAGCGTTTGAAAGTAGAGCAGGCAATTCCAATAATGTCGAGTGCGGTTTTCTCGCCAAGGTCAGGATAGCGGCATTCATCACATCTTGAGTTCTTGGTCCCCATGATGAGGAGAACAATTCTTTAAATACTGCCAATAGACTGTCAGTTATGAGGGCCGGGTCACGGCTGTCTGCAAAAGGATTAATTCCTACCGGGCGCGTGCTTAAAGGATCGATCACCACCACGTCATCTTGACGATATGCTGGTATACGGCACAAGATGTCTTCGATCAGATCACTCTTAGGATCAATCACGAGCATGCCCTGATTGGTCTTGATGCTTGAGACGATCATGGAAAGCATGGCATTTGATTTACCTGAGCCAGTTGGACCCAAAAGTACCGTGTGTTGCAAGGAATCTTTAACCGATATACCTAAGTGAATCTGTCTGCCCGGTGCATCGGTGAGTGCAAAAGCGCGATCAGAATCTTTCAAACGCTCGGAGGGGGCTAGCAGTTTCGGGTGACGGGCAGGTAGACCAGAAAACTCCTCATCTCCTATTGGCCATCCGAGCATCAGTAGTGTTTCAGGTACCGAAAGAGCTAGCTGCCATGAACGGGGACGTTTGGCGTGATCGATGAAGGCAGGATTTTCTGGCACCATGCGCAGTGTTGCCCCTGCACCTTCAGCAACTTTCAGCGCATAGAATAGCGAGAGGATAAGAGCCTTTGACCGCTGAACGTCTTCTGATGTTGCCCCAATGCGAATCATTGCCTTAAAACCATGCGAGGATGATCGCAGCTTTAAAGCTTTCTTGGCTTCAGGTGTATCAGTTCTCGGTGTTTTGAGAAGCAGGTCAAGAAACGTGGGGTCACCCGCTTGTTTACTCTGCATTCTTGGCGATATCCTTGGCCCCAGTATTACCTGCAGAACTGCCTGTTCTCCAATACCTCTAGCACCATTTAATGCTGCAAGCACTGAACGGGCTACAGAAGACAGGCGCTCGCCTGAAAGGGCCAGAGAAGGGCGACGCAGGCCCGCTTGAACTGCTCGCACGCAGGAGGTGCGCTTCGCAGCCTTCGTGATATCTGAGCCTTTTACGTGAGAGGTGATGATCTCAGATATAGGCTTAAACTTTTCTGGCAGGCAGCCAAGCAGACATATGATACCCTCCTTGTCGCCACGCACCTCAAAAGCAATCGGGCCCAGATGGGTATCGGTAGCAAGACGAGTGAGTAGCGTCTCTGCAGTATCTTGGGCATAAGGATTGGGCCAAATCACCTGATGCCAACAGAAAGGGGCGGTGTGTGCGCTCATGACTTGTCCTCCTCGTCGGTAGAGGACTTATCCGGATGTAGCACTAAAGCGATGATGGCGCGCGATAAGGCTTTGGCATCGATGATTTCATTCCATACGGGTCTGATCCGGATAGTGCCGGTCGTGTTTGTACTCGAAGGAATCTTCTTGATCTTTTTCATCATCGACCTCCCCGTGCCCACCCTAACAGCGCGGTGCTTGCGCCTTGGCCCATGCAGCGCCATTTATGCATAGAGTTAGATGGGGATGCAAGCATAACTACCATCGGCGACGCCGGTATAGATGCACGGCTAACGCTATCCCGGCGATGAGGGCTGCGAGAATCATGAGTGCCCACCAGATATCTTGGATGAAGCAGACGGCTAGATGAAGGAGCCACGATGCAAGGCAGAGCACGGCGCATACTTCTAAGATGCTCATCGCGCGTTTCATAATCTCTCATAACTCCTTCCTCCTTGAGGCGGGGCTCTCAGGTACGGGCCAGCCTTTGATGTCTATGTCGGATGCGACCTCGTTTCCCCATACATCCCAGCCCGCATGCTTCCTGCGAGCAAAGAGCTCAAGGTAGGGTCCGGGCGATACGCGCTCGATCACAGCATATTGTTCTTCTGGTTTATGGGAATGATCCTGCAGAGGGCAAAACATCCACGTTGGCTGAGAATGAAACCTGACCGGAGCTTTGCCCCGTGTACCGAGCAACACGTGTTCAGTAGCGTTTCTTAAGTACTGCCCTAAAGTAAAGCGTGGCTTTATCCACGTCAGGGGACTGCGGGGCGTAAACCCCCAGGCTTCTAGCACCTCATAGCCGTATCTGAGTGTTGCATTAGTGACCCAGAGCCAGCAGTGGCTCGCTTCTGGGTTAGCTAGGCCTCCCACCGGTAAAGACTTGATCTGGTCAAGGTTGAGGAGCGGGTAGTGGCGTTCAGCTCCCAGAGAGTTCTTGCCTTTTTGCTGAATGTCCCACGGTGGGTCTACCATAATGGTGCCGTATGTTTTCTTCTCGTTCATGTGTCTTATGTCTCCTTTCGCGCGTGAACTTACCTATCCAGTTCACATCGGATTTGTGTCTTTTCAAAGAGGCCGAGCGCAAAAGGATCGAAGCGATGCGACATTACCGGATCCCTTGTCGCTTGGATTCTTCTGGCTCTGATTGCTCGTTGTCGCTAAAAGAACAACATCACCGTCTCTTTTCGTTTTTCATGGTTTCGAGTGCTGACGAGATGAGGTTCTCTCGAGCATCTAAACCTTTGAGATTAAGACGCATGAGGCTGTCAAGATACGCTTGCCGTTCTTGTGCCTGCTTTTCTTCTTGGCGGTCCATAACAAAATCAGCTATGCCTACTGCGATAATCAAGCCTAGGCAGACCATCAGGATGCTGATAACGATGAAGCATCCAAAGGGAAGCTCTATCATCTCTTACCACCTCGCTATCGTTTGTGCAGCGCCCAGCGCATAAGCATCTACAATGCAGTGGTAACGTGGGGCGCCTGAAGGGGCAATCTGACAGAGATGTTCTTCTAAGGCGCTCAAGGCTCCGACGTTTTGCAAGGCGGCATCGGTAAGGATTGCTCGTCCCTGTTCGTGCACACCGACGACAAGGGTGTTTTTCACGATCTGCTGACAGTCCTGCTTTGCTTGCCATTTGTCGATTCCAGCGAGTTGGTTGACAGAAAACACTCTATTGGTAGTTAACTCATTTCCATTCATTTCATCCTCCTTTTGTTTTGATTCTTATCTCACCCAACACTGGCTCGCGCTAGAATTGTTCTTGTTTGCTTTGATCACCTCCTTGGTCCTTCTCGTCAAAAAGAGTTTCTCAAAGAGGTTGGGCGTCAGACCGGAGGGGTAACTGGCTGATCTTTGGTTGTGTTTGGAATTGGTGGCGTGAAAGTTGGTAGTCAATCATGAATGCTCTTGATATTCCCGTACCTACACCAGAGGAGTTAGAACGTGAACTGGCAGAGATACGACACGCCGGTATCGCTTGTACCAGAAGACTTGAACTTCCGGCACTAACAACAGCAGCCCGCGCAGCCGGACGAGTCGAACCGCATGAAACTGTCGGGCACTACGTCATCGAGCGTATGCTACGCGATGCAGTGTTGGGTATTGGTGACCCTGACGGTGAGTTAGCTGCCGAACTTTTCGGCTTGACGACAGAAACTAGAGGCGGAAATCCTGCGAATCTTCGAAAACTAGCAGCCGAAGATGCCCATGTGAGCGTCGATCATTTTCGTCATACTTACGAACCTCGACTCCGCGCACTCCTTGCCGATCAGGTGTTAGCCGAGGTTCATAATTACCGGCTGCATCTTGCCCGTCTGCGTTTAGATCTGCGCATTCCCGTCCATAGCCGCTTAGCAGTTGAATGGCTCACGAGATTTGAGGCTATGTATAGGATCTGGACACCGCTAACGGGCGTAGGCAACGAGCTTACCGGCTATCGGTCAACGCTCCTTGAAAAAGATCGCCCCTGGGACTCAGTCCTAGACTACGACGGCCTACCTTACAGTCAAGAGAAGCAGGCAACCGGATATGTCACTGATGCCTTGGCATTTTATGCGACGTTTCTTGCTGAACTGCGAGATTTCGAGATTCGCTTTGGCGGTCTATGGCTCCTTCCGGATTCGCAGGCTGAAACGGAGCTGGCTGACGCTGCTAATCGAGTGGTGCTCTCTTCTCCGACCAACCCGCGCGAAGATTCGTTTTTACGTTCTGTTATTTCAGAAGTGCCCGGCCATGAATTATATGCATTTCTCTTTGCACTAGCTGATACTGAAACAGGATGCGATATCCATGCAAAATGGCAGGGGTGGGCTGCTACCTGCGAGTGCACGTGGGATGTTGGATCACGCATGGGCCGAGAGATGTTTCCCACCCATCTCACCTGTCCAGGCGTCTCAGAGCAATGCGATATGCATATTTTGATAGCAGCTTGCAATGATTACTGCATGATTTTAGATGATGCCTGGGATGCGATAGCTGACTGGTATCGCGATGTCCCTAAGCCAACAAGAATAGATAAAACACCAGAACAGATCTATATTGCTCGAGAAAACCCTGTGTTTAAATACATCCCGAAGATTGAGGCAGACTCCTAGAGGTTGCGCCAGACACTCTTCCTGAGTTGGTATAATTTGAACAATGCAATGGTAACAGCAGGCAAAGAAGACTGCACATTAAAATAACAAAACGCGACGTATTAAAATGTGGATAAATTGGCCTGTTTTTATTTCCAACCCGAACGTTAATCCCATGATCATTTGTATGTACCTTCGAACGCCATTATCGTAAGACACGATTAATTTACCGTCTCACCTGACGTATCCCGGAGGAACATTGCTGGAACCGTTCTAGTTGTTGTCGCTTCCAGCGCTGGGAGGTGCCCAAGCGGCCATCTCGTTTAACTCTGCCGCCATTTCTTTCGTAATCTTCTCAGCAGTGTTCGGAAGCTTGAAGGCATCGCGTGCAGCCAATCCGATAGACGCCTTTACCGTATCGTCCATGTTTTGGGCGAGCTGCTTCATCTGCCTTGTAGCATCGATGTCTTCAGTGAGCATCAATGGAGATACTTTTTCTCTGAGTCGTGCTTTCATATCGGCTTCGAGGTCTACATCCTTGCCTTCTAAGACCTTGCTTCCGAAGCCAGCACCGAAGAATTGATTGTCCCTCTTGCTGAAGTACTTCGCATTCATAGCCGCCTTAGCGTCTCCGTCAAAGGTGTTCGCAGCTCTATACATTGCTTCACGTTGAGGAAAACTACCGCTTTCAAGTACTTGTTCAAGGGCTACTTGCTTCTGTACACTGCTCTTGCTCTGGTTGAGAGCATCGGCTACGGCGGTGTCCACGGTACGTCCTTTATTGAGAACTCTCTCTGCATCTAGTTCTTTGTCGCGCAGCGCATTTTTCGTGCTGATCGCAGATGCGGCCACTCTTGTTTCGGCACCTTCCCCGGCACCGGAAACCATTTTGTCGACGAATCTCTGGTTGCTTCCTATCTGATCGGCGATGTAACCAGCTCCGCTACGTTGAAGCCCTGATTGCGTGTTTTTCAGTATGGCATCTTTTTCGAGCCTTCTTTGAAGCATCCTGCGCCGAGGGTTAAATCTCATATTGCTGTTGAGCGATCTCATCTCTGACCGGGTGCGAGCCGTATCTGCCAGAGGTTTCGTATAACCAGATAGAGCCTTCTTGGCGTCACTTCCTAGGCTTTGGGCTTTGTTCATTATCGCCCCCGTTATGTCACCTCCTTTAGCCGCCAACCATGGCAGTGATGCGAGTGGCAGAACCATTACTATCATACCGGTCATCACCTCGAACCATCCATTTGGATTCATGCTCATTATGGCTTGCCCGGCAAATAAGGCACCGCCAAATATTACTGCGGCCAATGGATACAGCATTAGCATGTCTATCAGAATCTTCTTCCATTTTTCAAACCACGATTTTGTATTAGGCAAAGCGCTTGCCAAGATAGCTACAGGAGCTAGTATTACCAAAATTGGTATAGCGGCCTGCCTCACGAGCAGAGTCAAAAATGCAGCTAGAAGCGCAAGGGCCATAGCAGCTAAAGCTGGCAATAACAGTAGAAATACCGCGCCTGCACCACCTACTATCGTAATACCTAAAGCTGCGATAGCCGTTCCTGATATAGCTCCTATTATCAAGTTGACAAGTGTGGTTGTACTGAAAGCAGCCTTTGGCGCCAAAGATGCTAAAACAGTATAGAGACTGTTACCCGTAATATTAAATACGTCGACAAGAACCTGCATCATGAGATATGACAAGTTAATGATGATTATGCCAATCGCTAGCTTCGGTAACATCTTCTTTACTCCGTAGTTATCTATCCCATATCCAGTAATTTGAGAAAAGATCACGATAAGAAAAGCTATGATGAAGAGCGCGTTGGCTATGTTGCGCAGGATTGCCCATGCCGTATATATGCTGTTTGTGCTCGAGGTGTTGCTGCTGAGTGGATTGACTACGAGCATCTTTTGTACGAGCTGCCAGACGCTATCATTTAAGCTGCCAAGAGCACTCACTATGGGACAAACTATCCATCCCACACCAGAGACCTGATCGCCACAAGAGGTTGTAGAGCTATCTGTTGTTGTGCTTTGTGAAAGGGCGATAGTTGTATCCGATGTTCTACCATTTTTTTGATTGTACCAAGCATACGCCGCAGCATATTCGCTCGTTAACCCCTGTACCAGTTGTGTACAGGTTTTTCGATCAGAGGCTCTATCTGCTTGGCTAGACCCGTGGCCGAGGGTGTTGATAGCAGTTTCTTTATAGCCAGAACTAGAGAAATTGTTACCAGAAATAGTCGTCCACGACGATTGAGGTATTTCGCCCAAGGCATCTGTTAGAGTAGTTTTGTAAGTAAGCCCATGATTTACCACAACGTTGCTACTAACCATGTAGCCAGTCGAATAGACGGTAGTAGTACCTTGGCTATCGGTGGAATAGTAATTATTATTGATACGGTTAGCATTTGTCTGCTCTGATGCAGCATTGATTTCATCTACAGTACCTATGTCGGACCCCGAACAGGCTGTATTAAAGATTTTGAGGTTTCTAATATATTTGCCAGCATCGCTTAGAGGGACGGCATCATCGTCAGTATTGCTAGGGTCAGCTGTCGGATATGCTTTCTTTAGAATCGCTGCTTTAACTGCGCTATTACGACCATCGCTGCTTGACGCGCAGGTATATTTATCTGTTCCGTTGTAACTGCACCCCATAGCTTTCAGGAAATCGGCATATTTAGTGTCACTATTCCATCCCCAAAGTGCCAATGCCTTATTTGCTATTTCATTACACGTCGTCTTAGTACCGTATAGCCAAGCGCTATCATCTTTAAACCATGCTGAAGGTTCGGGGTTAGAGCTATCAACCTTAAATGAGGTGGTAGTATGCCAAAAACATCCGCCCAAGATAACATAATAGCTAGCCGATAACGCTTGATCTTCGGGGGTCACCGTGGCGCTCAGCACACCCATGTCGATGCTATCGGCAAATGCAAAAGACTGCGAGAAGAGCGAGGCGAAACTCGATGCCCCGATAAGTAGTGCCAATAGGATGGGGATACGTTTGATACTTTTTTGCTTGATACTAAAAATACTCATAATACTTATGACTATTTAATATCAACAGTATCTATATTGCAAGATCATTATGCACTATCGGTGCATAATGAAATGGTTATTGATATTGATAATTACTGTTAGTTGATTGATAGCTGACCCCGGTGATGCGCAAAACGTCTTGACCGCTAGCGCCCGTTACGGTTTTGAATTTGTAGGTCATAATGCCATAGTTTTCTCTGTTTGGATCAATCTTGTTAGGAGTATTTGGCAGATTGGTTTTGAGGGCATTATCCACTTCGTGAGTGCCTATTGTGAGAGTATCAGAGTCACTGAAAATCAGCTTTCCAAAGGTCTCGCTATACTGATAGACCGCTAGTCCGCCGGTTCCCTTACCGGTTTGCGGATAGTCTTCTTCCATGGTCATGTCGTAGTACTGCATGTGTGTGAGTGCCATAGCACTGTACTGTTTGACAAACCATTCTAGGTTGGTATTCGACTTATAGTCTGGCCCGCACAGTGCCGTGAAGTAGGCATCCAGATACGGAGCTATATAATTTGCCTCCCACTTACTGTCTACTTTACCTTTCATGAACTCTGAGTGATATAGCTTGTAGGTTTCGAGATTCATACCGGTGTTTTCGAGGGTGTTCATTCGATCTACGATAGTTCGCGCCGTTTGTTCAGGAGTCAGATTGGAGGGAATCTCAAGACTGGCAACGGTTGGTACGGTCTCGGGATTAGTGGTTGTTTCAGGTGTTGTCGTGGTATCTGTGTTGGCAGTGTTGTCTGTAGTATTGGTTTCGTTACTCTTGCCTGCCGCAGATGAGGCACATCCCTCAAGGCCGCTGCCGCCTATCGCAAACATCGCTGCCGCTATAGCCGCTCTCTTGACGAAGTCACGACGAGTGATACCTTCGTTAGTTTGATTGTCTCCTGACTCGCTACTTAGGGTTTCGATATCAATAGGGCTTGCTGTATGTGACATATACTTTTCCTTGTATGCTTATATGGTTACATGGAACGTTACGTTTCTATTAATAGTTATACATCATATTACATAAAATGCAATAGTTATGCGTTTAGATGCAAATTGACTGATCTCGCGCGTCGGATAATGAATTGTCAAAACAGCGAGTGGGCAGTCAGCGCAAA
This sequence comes from Coriobacteriales bacterium, assembly GCA_963665595.2. Lineage (GTDB taxonomy): Bacteria > Actinomycetota > Coriobacteriia > Coriobacteriales > CADBOM01. The sequence continues at coordinate 465,009 of CAXXJK010000005.1, forward strand.
GAGGATAGAACGTGTGTGATCATGGCGGGCTCCTCTCCTGATTCACGTAAGTTTCTCTCACAGACATAGCGATAATATTCACTGCTGGGGATTAGATCGCTGTCTGTCACTGTTTTTATCAGGCCTGCGGCAATTTCATCTAAAAGCGTTTGAGGCGATATTTGTGCAAGGCGTGCAAACTCATCATGGCTTATGGTTTCAGGCATACCCACGTCCCCAAAGACGCGCTTGATATTCTCGTTTATCTGCTGCATAGACCCTCCAACTTTGTGACTAGTCACAAAACAGATGATTACATAAACCGGAGGCAACTACAAGAGAAAATGAGAGATTCATTGTGAGAAATGGGAAAATGTTAAAGTTTGCGTTAGACTATTCGGGAGAGCTTGGGAAAGGGGCACGATGAAGAACATCGACGGAATGATCGATTGGGTTGTCTTTGGCAAACTCATGAAGACCGCTCGTAAAGCCTATGGGTACAACCGTGGACGCGATTTATCTGAAGCCTTAGAGGAAAAGACGGGTATCAAGGTGTCTGAAAAGACGCTTTACAGTATAGAGTCAGGGGAATTCCCACCTAAGGTCGATGTCTATCTGGCCATGCAACAAGTCATGCCGAATCTGTTTAATGCTGAGTTCATCGCTCCGGCGATCAAGAAAAAAGTCGATTAAGCAAGACGCGCGACCGTTTGCAGAGAAGGTCTCGCGAGGACCGTTTTCCTCTACATACAGCTCATTCCAGCCGCAACCATTTCGCCATGTGATCAAGAACACGTAGCCCTAGGCGATAATCCTTTGCATCGTCGAACGATAACACACGGGTGAGGATACCGAACATTTCTTCTGCTTCCTTGTCGGATTCAGGTAAAGCAAACACGACCGGAAGACCAAAACGTTGTTTCGGCAGCAACATCACAGTCGTGCTGAGCGCTATATCTTTTTTAGTGGGCAATTCTTCGATAAGGGTGAAAGCACGATAGTTTTTGAGAAGAAAGGTGTTTTTTCTGACGACAAGACGGGTGGTATCAAGGCAATACGTGAGCGTATAGGGTTTGCGGGCATAGGTCACAAATATGGCTACCGCGGCAACGAGCGTAACGGCCAGTTCAACCCAAGCACGAAGTAGAATAAGAATGCATACCAGCCAGATTAATATCAAAGAAAACCCTATGAACCACCGCCAGCGTTTATGTAGGCCTATCTCTTTAGCCTCCCAGACAAATGGGTTGTCTTTGTCGCTTTTTGTCTTTTTGGGAGTTTTGACTATTCTAGTCATTTTTTGTTTCGTCGTTGATTCTTTTTTCATCACCATCCTTTCATATTCCTACGTTGACCTGCACTTATTATACCATTCTAGTTAAATAGCACTCCATTCAATGCTCAAAAGTAAAGCATATTGGCGCTTCATTATAGGAGTATGAGATCAAAGACATATAAAGAGCTTTCAAACACGATATATTAGGAAGATCCAAGCCTTGTTCTCCAATTTTGACTACAGATATATTAAAACCTGATTCATTAGATTGTGAGATTTCACAATATTTGATATGATTCTCCCAGTGTGATTGATCACAAGGCTCTGTCATCGGATCTCAATCATGCCTCGTACAGAGAGAAACTGCAATGCTGGAGATCATTCTGTCGTACGCTCTCTCCCTAGGGAAATGGGTTATCGGGAAAACTTTGAGGTGGTATAAGTTGACTGGCACCACAATCTGCATTGACGTCCCAAGTAGGCTCGACGCACCTAACATCAGCTTCGGACTTTGTTACATTCGCGACGGCAAAGACAAAACTCCCACAGCTCAGCCTACCTCTTTAAAGAACAAAGTACTTCCTTTCAAGCCCATCGACCGCCGTGGGCATATTACATGCAAGGTGCGATATATGAGAGATACAGGATTCCAGTTTAAATGTTTTGTTGATCACCCGACTATATCATCTGACCATGTGATTTCCGCCTTGGAGGATGCTGGATATTTATCGCCGTCCGAGGGACAAGGCAAACGAAATCGAATCTGGTTCATCCTGCCAGACTACCCAACCTGCAAAACGGTTGATGAACCACCATTTGTGAACAACTTTTTCTATCCGGAGTAAGAATCATCCTGCAACGACTCGCTGAATTTCTTTGAATCTTTCGCAAGAGTTGCGAGTAAGATACCCTCCAGCGTACTCCCAAGCAAAAAGATAGGCTCCTGCACAATAAAGAATGAATCATCTGAGCCAAGTAACTCTTACTCAATTTCAAGCATGAGAGGTTATAACCCTATTTTTGTTCGATGATTTATTTATTCAAGCTATAATGAAAAAATGTAGGTGCCAGAGCGTTTAAATAGTTACAACGTTGGGCAGAGGGACTATAAAAGACTAATCGTCTTTTTGAGATCCGACTGAACGTGGTGTCGTGACAACTACATTTTGAAATACTTGCGATGTGCTCTATAATATCTGTATGCAAGATATTGAAGCTATAGATCTTTTTTGCGGCATCGGAGGCTTGACTTGCGGCCTCCGTCAGGCTGGAATAAAAGTGATCGCAGGTCTTGATAACGATGAGTCGTGTAGCTATGCGTATATGCAAAACAATAGTGCAAAATTTATTCAGGCAGATGTTTCTGATTATGATTTCTCAAAGTTAAACTCATTGTTTTCTGAAAACTCTGTACGACTTCTAGTGGGTTGTGCTCCTTGCCAACCTTTTTCATCGCATTCCTTTAAAGCTAAGAATCGAGAAAAGGATAGCCGGTGGGATTTGATTCAATATTTCGTTGAGGCGGTCAAGGCTATTCAGCCAGCAATAGTTTCGATGGAAAACGTTCGTGGCTTAACAAAGACAGATGTATTTTCTAAATTCACAAAAGATTTAGAAAACATGGGGTATGACCTTGATTATCGTGTTGTCTATTGCCCAGACTATGGCATACCTCAAAGTCGAAGCCGATTGGTTTTAATCGGATCTCGAATCGGGAAAATCAATATTCCCACAGCGATATTTACTCCTGACTCATACAGAACAGTAGAAGATGTTATTAAAGATCTGCCTTCTGTAGCAGCTGGAAAGACCGACAAAGACGACCCCATGCATAAAGCAAAGAATTTATCAGCATTAAACATGAACCGTATTCGTAATTCAGTTCCTAAAGGCAGCTGGAAAGATTGGCCGGAGTCGTTGCTCCCAAATTGCTATAAGAAAGAAAGCGGTGCAACTTATACCTCGGTTTATGGGAGGATGTCTTGGAATGATGTCTCGCCAACCATAACGACACAATTTCCGAATTATGGATCCGGGCGTTTTGGCCATCCTGAGCAAGACCGCGCCCTGACCTTGAGAGAGGGCGCTTTATTACAAACATTTCCCGATGATTACGATTTTGGAGAACCAGTATCTTTTACAACACTGGGGAGACAAATTGGCAATGCCGTACCTCCCAAACTTGGAGAAATGATTGGAAAAGTCGTTAAGGAGTATGTCAATGACTACACAAAATGAAGAATCATTTGTTTTTGATATTTCCTTAAGCGTTCTAAATCATCTCGGCAGAAATCTCTACCGCAACTTTGTGACAGTCTTGGGAGAGGCCATCTCTAACGCCTGGGACGCGGAAGCAAAAAACGTTTGGATATATGTCAATCGAGAATCTTCTACTTTTGTTATTGCAGATGATGGCATAGGCATGACAAGAGAGGACTTTCAGGGAAAGTTTCTTAGAATAGGCTATTCCAAGCGTCAAGGGGGGCACAACAAAAGTTTAAACTTGGGTCGTCCATTTATTGGTCAAAAGGGTATTGGCAAGCTCGCTTTACTTTCGTGTGCTCAAAAGATATACATTGCCAGCAAAACAGAAACCGCTGAGTTTATTGGCGGATCAATTGATAACTCCGAACTTGATGAAGCTATCAAAGACGATGTTTCTGCGAGTAAATATCCACTTGGTAATCCTGATATGGATCTTTTATCTGATTACACAAAGGATATAAAACATGGTACAGTGCTTTATTTTTCAGAACTAAATAATGGTGTTTACAACACTCTTGATTACTTGCGTCAAGCTATCGCGCTCTATTTCCGTTTTTCTCTATTTGATCCTGATTTTAAAATCTTTTTTAATAATGAGCAAATTACGGTTAACGATCTTGATAAGTTGACTGGCACGACCGAGTTTTTATGGACAATCAATCAATTAGAGGATCCTCTAATTGAAAAACTTCAAAAATCAGTACTTGAGCAAGATGATCGCGTTGTGGAAGGTGCAGATATCAAGGGCTTTATTGCTTCAGTAAAACTTCCTCGTAATCTCAAGGTTTTTGGTACTAATGAAAAAGCTGGGGTTGACTTATTTGTTAACGGTCGTCTGCGAGAACGCGATATTCTAAAACATAACCCAACGGCACGTATCCCAGAAAGTTATATATACGGCCAAATACATTTAAATTCCCTTGATGAAGGGAGCGATGATATAGATCGATTTGTGAGCAGCCGCGAGGGAGTGGTTGCTGACGATCCCATATTTCGAAAAGCACTCACAACAATTAATGATTTGCTTACGAAAAAAGGCGGAATCTTTGACCAGTGGGATGAGTGGCGTTTAAAACACAAAAAAGAAGGAGATTCGGACAACACTCGTAAAAATAAGAAACAACGAGCATCCACAACCCTATTCAATGAGGTCGTGGATGACTATGCAGAGCTAGAAGGAGTTGCGCCAAGTGGAGATAGCGCGGAGCAACTTCCCACGGGATCTGATGTCGTTAAAAGCTGGGCGGACGCCTTCGCCGAGGATGCAGCTTTTAATTTTCAGTCATATGCAGAGTGCTTTGTCGCTGAAAATCTCATTCGTGAGTTTATTAGCCACACTGGTACAACGTTGTCTCAGAAGGCACAGGAGGCTATTAAGAGTTTTAAAGAGAAGGAGACGAACAATAAACGAACCGGTAACGTCAATATAGACATCAGGTTAAACAATCAAGACACAAGTTACCTAGACATGAGCGGGTTAGCTAACCTAGTTGACAAGGGCGGCGAGGTGTATCGATTATCTCAAGACGCAAAAACTTACAAGCCATTGCGCGATGCTCTGATGCATACCGCTAGGCTTACGGATGCGGCAAAAGTTAGAATCACAAGCGTTTACGACAATATGAAGGGAAGACTGAAGACGATGCTCCAAGACGATTCTAATGTTTAACGTGGATTAAAGTTTTAGTTTTAAGAACTCTTTTTATGTGGGTCACGTAATTTGACACCTTCCCGTTTCAATATCTTCCAGATGACTGATGGATTAAGATTTAGAACCTTGCCTGACTTCGCGCATGAATAACCAGCTCTGTAGAGTCCTATTGCTTGCTCTACCTGCTCATCGCTAGGAGGCTGCCGTCTCATTTTGACTCCACTAGTCTTCAGATGGTTACTCACTGTCTCACGATTACAGCTGAACATGTTAGCCAACTCATATACGGTCTTTCCGGATAAGTAGGCTTTTATCAGCTTCTGTATCTCTTGTTCGTTGAGTCGTTTCTGATATTGCTTGATTTCTGTTATAGTAGATGGATAGGGTTCTGTGAAAGATAAGTAGTCTGCTTTTTCGTTCCCCGTATCATCTGCTGGAATCTGCTTAGTCATTACACGCGTTTTGTACTTGTACAGTGTTGCGAAATACTTTGACTCCAGCTCAGATAGTGCCACCAAAAGTCTCTTATTCAAACCATGTGCCGAAAAAAACGTGGTTTGAGGCATAGATTTGAACAAACTATCGGGAGATCCGTCAGAGATGGCGGATTTTTCAGTATTTGAGATGTAGGCCCCACAAGAGGCGCAAACGAGTAGTTCAATTCAGTGTTTCTCAGCATCATCTCTCAAATAAATAGCATTGTCTTGTCAAATAAAGAGAACTATCATGCTTGCTAATTTGATTGTGAGATAGAATGATTACAAACATTATGAAGCGGGACTTCTGCTGGTCCTGTAAGAAAAGAGTTATTGCTTCTGTGGTAGTTCGGTGTGCCGAATCTCTGGGGGATATGAAACAATAAGACTTGCGGGAAGGAATTAACGTGGACAAGAAATCGCAAGATAGATCGTTAGACGTATTGATACAGGGAAGAAAAAAACCGAAGAAGTATCTCAGCAAAGGTCAGACAATAGGAGTAGTCGCAGGGTCTTTTGCTGCGGGAGTATTACTTTCGGGTCTTGCCGTTTTTACCATCGGTTACAAAGCGGGAAAAAAATAGCGCAACAGAATTCATGCTGTCGCCACCTGCGTAGCAAACGACGGGGCGAGATAGTTGTTGTCCGATGAGCGTGATTCTTGTGCTGACGTATATGCGCATCGTTCTTCACTATACGATAGTGTGCGCTACAGCCCATATATTAATAAGAAGTTTCTCGCAAATCCAGAAAATCATATAGTACTTGGTAAGCTGTTAACCAAAAATTGTCTCTCTCAATTTGGATAATGTTCTACTTTGGGGTAACATTATGTATTACTTTAAAACGGCAGTTTATCAGCAGAAATAAGGAAATTCTTAGAAGAATTTCCTTATTTTCGTCAGCGAGAGGTATCCGATTTATGGCAAGAGACTTTAGTAACCCCAAAAAGCTTGGTTTCATGCGAGTGATTCAGGTTCTTTTTGCAATCAATATTATTATGTCCCTGTTGGCTCTGTCTTTTTATATAAAAGGGGACGATGCACTCGATTTTTCGGATTACCTGAGCCTGACTAATCTTATTTTTGATGGTATTGGATTTTGGTTTATCTGGGAGAGAAAAAAGATCACGCGGGTATTTGTTATCTCTTTCTGTCTATTCAATATTATCGTAGGCATTATTTTCAATTTGGCAACAGGTTCTTTTGCACTGATCGATCAGATGTTTGCTTCTTTTTCTGATTTAGTTTTAATCATCTATTTTCTTACTTCGCGTCGAGCCAAGGCAGTGCTCATTCAGCCATTTTCAGTTGAGAGAGAGCAAGAACGGCTTGATGGCGATGCGGGATACTATCAACCAAGAAAGTGGTCGTTTTGGCGTAACATTGTCATATATTTCTGCGTGTTCAGTGTGGTTGGACACTGGATGGAGGCGGGATATTGTACTCTTATCCGTTTTGGGCTCATTCCGGGCACCTATGACCCAAATTCTCAAATATGGAGCGACTGGTTTTATCCGTTCCTGGTGTACGGATTCGGCGCTGTGGCATGCATTCTCTTATTGTTTCCCATTAAGAATTTTCTTCAGAAAAAGATTAATAACCTCGTGGTGGCGCTACTCCTCAGCTTCGTGGTCAACGCACTCGTCTGTACGCTCATCGAATTGGCTATGGGTTTGATGCTCAACCAACCACTCTCAGACGGCACGCTGCCATTATGGGATTATCGTGACATGTTCTGCAATTTCATGGGTCAAGTTTGCTTGCAAAATGCCGTTGCTTTCGGTTTGGTAGCAACGCTTATGACGTGGGTCATCTATCCGTTTTTTGAAAAGCTTTTGCAAAAAGTTCCTAATGAAATTATGAATATCGCGTTTATTGTTGTCTCTATTCTTTTTGGTATTCTGTTCTTCTTCTATTGTATCAATATATTGATTCCCAACGATGCTGCCGACGACAGTCCGAATAACTCTCCTTCTGAGTCGGGGATGCTCGTCGAGGAGCAAAATGAGAGTTTTCGTGCACTACATGATGCGTGGCGCTAACGCCGATGCCACTTCTTTCCCGGCAGGATGAACTCGGCGAATACAAACCAAAGGCGTGGCAGTTTTGGCGCAATATAATGGTCTATTTTTGCGTCTTTAGCGTGCTCGGACATTGGCTTGAAATTGTCTACTGCACGTTCATGCGACTATTCGGTATCTATGATCCAGACTCACTAGTCTGGAGTGACCCTTGGTATCCGTTTCTCGTGTATGGTATCGGGGCTATCCTCTGTGCTGTTGCCTTGATTCCGCTTAAAGAAAAGCTTATATATCATCGTAAGACTGTGTGGGGCGCGGGGATTCAGTTTTTCATCATCACGGTGATCATCTGTATGCTTATGGAGTTGGCTATGGGTTTTATGCTTAATCAGCCAAACGCCGCAGGCGAATATCCCCTTTGGGATAATTCAGAACTGCCGCTCAATATTCTTGGTCAGGCATGGCTCGTAAACGACATCGTGTTAGGGGGAGCCGCCACAGTCTATACATGGCTCCTGTATCCGCTGTGTGATAAAGCGTTGGCAAAAATTCCCTCACCTCTTATGAATGTCTTCTCAGCGGTAATCATCGTGGGATTTATCGTTCTTTGCACGTTCAAGTTTGTATGAACAGTTGCTCGAATGGGGCAAGACTTTTATCAAGCGTGAAAATACGTTGTGTTTACTTGACATCATACGGGTACATACTACAATTTCCGTTAGCACTCGAAGGTCGAGAGTGCTAGCACGCGTTTTTGAGACTATGTGCCTATGCGGATCTGAACGTAATCATGTCGCTCTCGACTGTCTGGTAACCGATGGAAAGGTGAAGTATATGCGTAAGTTCAAAACAGAGAGTAAAAAGCTTCTCAACTTGATGGTCAACTCGATCTATACCAATCAAGAGATATTTCTTCGTGAACTTATCTCTAATGCATCAGATGCAATTGACAAGCTTTATTTTAAGAGCTTGACGGACTCCAGTGTCAGAGTGAGTAAAGAAGACTTGGCTATTCAGATTTCTTTTGATCATGATGCTCGCACTATTACGATATCTGACAATGGCATCGGCATGACTGGTGAAGAGCTTGAGAAAAATCTTGGCACGATTGCGCACTCCGGAAGCCAGGAGTTCAAGACAGAAAATGCTGATAAACAAGGCGAAGAAGTCGACATCATTGGGCAGTTCGGTGTTGGCTTTTATTCGTCGTTCATGGTCGCCTCAAATGTTGAGGTCATCTCTCGAGCATACGGTGCGGATGAGGCAAACAAATGGGAGAGTGATGGAATCGAAGGTTATATCATCAGTTCTGCTGAGCGTCCAACTCATGGCACGACTATCACGCTCACCCTTAAAGAGAGCACAGCAGAAAATGACTATGACGCATACCTTTCTGAGTATGGTATCAAGAATCTTGTCAAGCGTTATAGCAACTATGTGCGCTACCCTATTCAGATGGAGTGCCAACATTCACGGGCGTTACCAAAACCCGAGGATGTGGGCGAGGATTATAAGACTGAGTACGAAGATTACGTCACCCTCGACACCATCAATTCAATGATACCCATTTGGAAACGCAAAAAATCTGAAGTGGATCAAGACGAGTACAACGAATTCTATAAGTCCAACTTTCATGACTTTACCGAGCCGGTCCGCACTATCTCGATTCATGCCGAAGGTGCTCTCTCCTATGATGCACTTATGTTTATCCCCGGCCATGCTCCGCATGATCTCTATTCGCGTACATTCAAAAAGGGTTTGGCCCTGTATAGCTCAAACGTTTTGATCATGGATAAATGTGAAGATCTTCTTCCCGATTGTTTCAATTTTATGCGTGGAGTTGTCGACAGTCAGGATCTCTCACTCAACATCTCGCGTGAGACTTTGCAGCAAAACAGTCAGTTGAAGGCTATCGCGAAGAAGCTTGAGAAGAAGATCAAGTCTGAACTTGTCGATATGCGTGAGAATGATCGTGAAGGCTATGAAAAGTTCTTCGAGAATTTTGGTACGAGTATCAAATATGGGTTATATACCAGTTATGGTGCGCAGAAGGAGCTTCTGGCCGATCTGCTTTTGTTCTATTCTGCAAGAGAACAAAAGATGGTCACGCTTGATGAATATGTGACATCGTGCGGGACGGCTCAGGAAGCTATTTTCTATGCTGCTGGTGATTCTATCGATCGACTTGCGAAAATGCCCGCTGTCGCTGGAGTGCTCGACCGTGGCTATGATGTGCTGCTCTGTACTCAAGATGTCGATGAGTTCTGCCTTATGGCGTTGCAGGAATATGACGAGAAGGAACTCAAAAACGTTGCGGGCGGAGATCTTGGCCTTGAGACCGAAGAAGAGAAAAAGGATTCCGAGGTCGTTCAACAAGATAATGCTGATCTGTTCAGCGCAATGAAGGAAGTCTTAAACGATAAGGTTGCTAAGGTTACTGTGTCGCTACGCTTGACGGACTCTCCGGTGTGTTTGACCGCCGAAGGACCTATTTCTCTTGAGATGGAGAAGGTACTGAGCGCCATGCCCGCTGCAGGCGAAGCACCCAAATCTCAACGAGTACTTGAGGTCAATGCGAAACACCCGGTTTTCGAAACGCTGAGACAGGCCCAGGAGGCTGGCGATGTTGAAAAAGTAAAACTCTATACCAACATTTTATACAACCAAGCGCTTCTGGTTGAAGGCTTACAGATTGATGACCCCGTGGCGTACGCACAGCAGGTCTGCGAATTGTTAAACTGATGCTTTGCTTACGATAGTTCTGAAAGTTTCTTATACAATACATTGATTTACATTTAGTTTTCTATTACTTTTTAGCAGGCTTGCCTTACGGGGTGAGCCTGCCTGCATTATCAGGGGATTTAAGCGTTGGTATAAATACGCCAGCTATGTCTTGACAAGGGAGAGACATATTGTTACTCTCTGCGTAATTTCTATAGGTAATAATTTAATACCACATTCCTTCAAGTATCCAACATAAGAGTTACCAGCATATATGCAGAATGAGAATAAAGCGGTATATTGAAACGAGACGAGGGTATCGGGTCAATGAGGAGGGGGTAATTCGTAGGGGTTTACATGCTATTCTCTGAAGATTAATACATGACTAAGCGTTCTTAAATCACATCAACCAGAAGGGATTAAAAATGAAAATCGAACCGCATAAATCATCATTGGGACCCAATGCAAATATCATGGCACTGCTGTGTTACGTAGCCGCAGGCGTTCTCTCATGGATACCCGTTATCGGGTATGTTGCATGGCTTGCACCTCTTGTTATTTTCTTCATTGAAAAGGACAGCATATTTGTCAAGTTTAATGCCTTTCAGGCATTTTTGCTGGAAGTGGTAGTAGCAGTAATTCAGATTATCGTGGCTATAATCACTTGGGTGATATGGTCTTCATACGCGGCCTCTTATTACTACTCATATTCGAGCTTAGGTGCGTCACTGGGTATTGCAAGTGTTCTTTCGGTCATTCTCATCATCATAGAGATAGCTATTACTGTTTTGGCTATCGTCGCTTTATTCAAGGCGTACAACTACACTGAATTCAAGATTCCCCTCATAGGTAATCTTGCAGAGAAGATGAGCAATAAAGGTCCTAAAGCGGAATAACAGGTGCGTTATGACAGTCATGCTTGTTGATGGTAAACGGGATACGGCCGTCCAAAATGCTCAAAACCAATGAAATGAAGTTCTGAGAACTCTTAATCAAGGGTCTGTCCATAAAGAATGGCGGGCCCTTGATCGTTTCTATACCGGTGCTCTGGCTCAAGAATGGATATAATGAAAACAGGCTGCTATCAGGAGGTATGGAGTGACACGAGCACATCAAGGGGATATTATCAAGAGCATCAAGGTATTCAAGGGTAGGGGGATTCGCGTTCTTATGGCACTGGTGCTTGCCTGCTTTGTTCCACTTGTGGGCTGCAGCAATACTAGCAAACAGGAGAATGCTGTTACGAGTTCTCTGCGAGAGGTTACTACGTTTGAGGGCGGCATAGCCTATCGGACACAAGGCGACACGTATTGGGCTCTTAGCCTTTCCGGCTCATGGGAAGAAATGGGTCGTCAGTATGGAGGCTTGGTTTCAAACGATCTGCAGAATTTTTATCATGAGATAACGGAGGATATTGCTGTCAGGGGTATTCCTGAAGACGAACAACTCCAAACAGCGCAAGAGATAACCGCCTCATTGGATGATGATATGCGTGCCATGATGAACGGTATGTCTCAAACCTCTGGTCTCACCTACGATCAGGTCATTGAACTTAACGTGAGTATGCTCATACTGGCAGGGGAGTTACTTAATGCAGAGCCAACCGACGCGTGCAGTGGTATAGCGGTATGGGGAGACTACACTGCTGACGGCACGCTCATCTTTGGTAGAAACTGGGATATCGATCGAGCGGGTATGTTGAAGTATATGAAATATCTTGCCGTGGTCGTTTGTAACCCCGATACCGGCTATGCATTTGCAAATGTGCATCCCTTAGGCGAAGTCTATATGGAAACAGGATTGAATGAAAAAGGGGTGTTTATCGAGCTCAACAATGGGCTGGAATCTGATACCGGTAATTATCCGGATCGTATCAGCACATTTGCTGTACTCGCAGAAGCATTGAACAAGTACGACACAATAGATGATGCTGCACGCTACATTGCAGGCATTCCCGGTGATATGTCATATATCATTCAGGTGGCCGATGCGTATAGGGCTGTTTCCATTGAGCGGCCAACCTATGGATGCAGAATTCGAACGGGTGATCAAGAAGGTCTCCTCGTTGCGTACAACAGTTTTATCGCTCCGTATCCGGTTGGTTGGGAAGCGATAGTGCTACCTCCTCCGGCGCTGGAAACAGACCCTCGATATGTCAATCTTATTGCTACTGCAAACTCGCAGGAATACTACGGAAAAATCAACCTAGAGACCATGGAGAATCTGATGGAACTTGATTCTGCTCATGGAGGTGCCATCCATGACGGTACCGTACTACAAGTTATTGCGGTTCCCAGAGATCTAACTCTCTGGATGAGGGGATATAAATTTTCTGATTGGCAGCAGGTCGATCTGAGAGAACTTTTCAGATAGTTGGCAACTAACAATCGGCCGGGTTCCCGTCGGTGCTCTTTTCAACATCCGACAGGGGCACGTCTTCTATATGTTTCAAGCTTCTGACAGCCTCATGACGCAAAAATAGGTATCCAGCGATGCCTGAGACTGTCGAAGCTAATAGAATAGCTGCTTTTGCGCTGGTCATAGTAGCCGCGTTGTCGAACGCTAGGTTTGTTACGAATATGGCCATGGTAAAGCCGACACCACCCAGCATACCAGCACCTATGATATGTTTCCAATTTACGTTCGTGGGCAGACGACAGAGTCCTGATTTGACTGCAATAAAACTCATGGTGACAATACCGATCGGTTTCCCGATGAGAAGACCGAGGAAGACTCCCAGTGCAGCGCTGTCTGTCAGGGTCGCGAGAAGATCTCCGCCTACTAATCGCACACCTGCGTTAGCCAGCGCGAAGAGGGGAAGTATGAGAAACGCTACCCAGGGTTCGATGGCATGTTGAACCTGTGCAAGTGGTGGCGTGATGCGTTTTGTTATACGGTTGATGCGATGCATCGTATTGGTATAGGTGCTCTGAGCAAGAATAGGCGTGTCGGGCTCAAAGATATCATGCGCCTCGTCGAGGCGCTCGTGTACCCATTTACCAAAGAAGCCCATGTTGATCTGCGTTTTCGTGGGTATGGTAAATGCCAGAAGGACTCCGGCGATGGTTGCGTGGACTCCAGAGAAAAGCATACAAAACCATAGGATGGCACCAAAAAACAGGTAGGGAACGATCGAGTAGATATGTGCCCGGTTTAAAAGGACAAGCAAGATAACTATAAAGGCGGCGATGATAAGCCAGGCAAGATTAGGTGTCTCCCCGTAGAATATGGCAATGATAAGGATGGCTATGATGTCATCGGCGATAGCCAGTGTGGAGAGAAATAGCCGTATTCCGGAGGGAATACGGCTGCCCAAAAGAGCAAGAACGCCGAGTGCAAAACCGATATCAGTGGCAGTGGGGACACCCCAGCCATGAGCATTTTCGGTGTTGAAATTAAAAAGTGAATATATCACGATAGGTACGATTACACCGCCAAAAGCAGCAAGTATCGGGAGTAGCGCTTTGCGTACATCTGCAAGATCGCCGACGGTGACTTCACGTTTGATCTCAAGGCCGACTGAAAGGAAAAATATCGCCATGAGAAGGTCGTTTATCACATGAAGAAATGACATGCTTGCGACGTTGCCTCCAAAGAACACGCCCACCTGTTCATGCCATAACGTGTCAAACCAAGCATATGCGTCAGTATTCGCGATAATGATCGATATGATGGCGGCTGCAAGCATAATGCCCGCGGCAATAGTCATAGAACTGGTAAATCGTGTTATGCGTTCGGCGCGTCTGCGTTGTTTTGAAACTTCAGGTATGTAGATATGTTCGGTTGGTTGTGGCATATGAAATATCCTTGGAGTAGCTATGGCCAAAAAAGTGCGTTAAAGATGTCAAACGTCATTCATGCAATTAAACATTCATACAGTATAACAAACAATATGGCGGCTTCACTTCGTTCATCCCGACCGGCATGAACGAAACTTCGCAGTGTTTCTATAAGACATCACCCGCAGCGAGTGATGCTCGACTACGCTGCTCGCTTCTGGAATTCATACGTCGCGAGCGATGTTCGCTGCTCCCTATCCTTGAGTAGACTACAAACGGTAAACCCTCGAAAGAGGGAAGGGGAATATCTTTAAATCAAGGAAGGAAGGGATCTAGATGAACGTAGATTCTCATGATGAATCAGGAGCATTGTCGAGAAGAAGTTTTCTGAAAGGAGCGGCACTCACTACGGTCACAACAGTTGCTGCGGGATCTTTGCTTGCGGGTTGTGCGTCGCAGAATACTCAGAGCGCAACCACCACGACTGCACCAGGCACAACCTACACCAAGTATGCAAATACAGATAAGATTGGCATACTTCAGACCACAAAGAACCAAGAAAGCTGGGACTTTGCTATTGTAGGCGCTGGTTTGACGGGACTTACGGCGGCCATGATTGCTGCGGAGCAGATGCCCTCAGCAAAGATTTTGCTTATAGAAAAATCTCCCATTACCGGTGGAAACGGTAATTTTGCTGAGATCAATGCTCCTTCTGCTCCGATGACCTATGCAGCGGCGAGGAAAAAGGCTCTTGACGTCATGGTGGCCAGTACCTATCTCAAGGATCCCGATCTCTACACCAGCCTATATGTTGACGGGGCAAAGAATAGTGCATGGTTATTTCATAAGCAGGGCATCAAGCACGATGATACCAACATGTATTACGAGACGCGCAGTGGTGCTAAATCCATGGCTGCGTTAACCTCCAAGATCAAATCTGATCCAGCGTATGCAAATGTTCAGATTCGGCTGAATACACGGGCAACGGCGTTGCTTACTTCTGATGACCATACCTGCACAGGCGTGCAAGTGCGCGATGTTGACTCAGGCGCATACACCAATATCAGTGCCAAGGCAGTTCTTCTGGGCACGGGGGGTATGGCCACCAATTTTGATCTGTTGTCTTATTATACTGGCGTAGGGACGGATCTATTTACTAAGGGTGTTGGTATCGGTTCTGGCCAAGATGGCGATGGCCACTTGATGGTTGAATCGACCGCTCATGGCATGAGTAAAGCGGTCTACCATACGGGTATGTTCAACAATGTCAAAGGATTCTCGTACTCCTCTCCGCTTGGTGTGGCCGCTTCGCTGCAGCCTGCGAACATATTCGTCAACGAGCGTGGAGAACGTTTTGCAAATGAAGCTGCTATCAACGTCTATCCATTCATTTCTGCTGGAAAAGCAATTGAAGCACAGGGCCAGTGCTTTTCAGTGTTCGGGCAAAATTTCAAGAATTACTTTGAAACCAATGGCTCGGATACGCTTTGGTACTATTACTACAAGACACCAACAGACCTTGACGGCGACATCGAGCGATACAAGACAAGCCAGTATATGTTTACTGCAAACACGCTGGAAGAATTGGCCAAAGCTATGGGAGTGCCGTCTGACACGTTCGTCCAGACCATGAATGCGTATAGCGCTAATGCTCAAGCAGGGGTAGACGATCCGGAATATGGCAAGCCTGCTCAAAGTATGATTGCGCTCGGCAGTGGCCCATACTACGGGTTCAGGGTACTTTCGGGCATCGTTCAGACGAATGGAGGAATTCGTATAGATGAAAACTGCCGTGTATGCGATCCCTCGTTTACGCCCATCAAAGGTCTGTATGCGGGAGGCATAAACGCTGCAGGACTTAATGTTGAAATATACTCGACGGGTACTTCGCAGGGTGCGGCTTTGTGGGCTGGAAGCAAGGCTGCTCGTCATGTTGTGACAAACGTGTTGGGTGGCGTTGTTGCGAGCAACTGGTTTGGCGATAAAGAATATGATGGTCCCTATGCCGATCGTACCGGCAAGAATCCGCTGAAGCCATTGTAGGGTAGCAACTCTAAACGATAATTTTTCATAGGATTAGTGCTCGATTGCGGAGGAGAGTTGCGGCTCTTCTCCGTATTACTTTGTCCGTTGGTGCAGGACAATTTTCAGTCTGTCACCTTTTAGTGTATGATACAGATTGATTATGGATGTCGCGGGTAGGTTTATTTGTGTTTAGGGGATTCGTGATGCCAAGTTATTGCACGCGGGGAGCGGCACACTGTGGATGGGCATAGATTGTCTCAAAACCTTCGGGTGGTCTTATTATTGCTGGGGATTTCATTTTACCTGCTTTGGCTGATCACCGGGATTTTTAGTTCTCTGGTTTGGTATGGCAAGGGGACATCTGACGGGACAAATGCATGGGCGATCACATTAGCAGCAAATACTCTCGTCCTTCTAATAGCCTGTTTTCTTGCTCGTCGTGTGAGCCCCCTTATCGAGAAAATTCCGCTTGTGGTGGTGTCTGCATGTGTCACTGCAGCGGGTATTGCGTTGGTGTCTATTGCCTCAAATGTCAGCGAATATCAGCAATTGCTGACTCCGGGGTGTCTCCTCACGGGTATCGGTGCCGGACCTCTAGCACTTTGCTGGCGCGAATGCTCAGAAAATGTCATGTCAAAGCGCGTCCAGCGGACACTTTTATCGGTTGCCATTGTGCTAGATGCCTTATTCTATTTGCTGTTGGTATCGCTGCCTTTCATTATTTCTCTCGTGATATGTACATTGTCTCCGATCCTTTCAGCGTTCTTTTTCCTCTACTCGCATGAGCCATCCTGTCGGATTTCTTATCCTGCTGGCAACAAAACAACAGCTTCCTCTGCTCACGCAGATGCGCCATCCGGGAGAAACAGGACGAAATCGCTGGTTGTTTTGTTTGCCTGCTGTTTCCTTTTTTCAATTGCTCAAGGGATTATCAAGACGGGTTTTTTGCCCGTTGATGTTCAGCTGACGTGGACGCTCATCGTGTCTAGTTCAGCTCTTACGATCATAGTGGTGGTGGCATGCGACTTATTCTTCATGCAGAGATTTCCGGATAAAGCCCTCTCTCGTCTGTTCTTTCCTTTTGCGGTAATCGCCTTTCTTTCAATTCCGTTTTTCATCTACCAAAATGCGTCCCTTGCTCACTTTTTCATTTTTGCTGGATGCTTTCTGCTCATTATCTATATCTATTCAGAGATTGATGCAGCGAATTCAGGCAAATGGCTTCCCATACAAGTTTTTGCGCTTGGCATTGTTGCTTCAAATATAGGTTGTATTCTGGGGGTTGCGTTAGAAACCACGATAAACGAGGATTTCTCCCGTGCGATCACGGGGTTATTCTATGCAGCGCTGTGCTTGATGTTGTGTCTATATCGCGAGTTTAGCGATATATCAGTTGAGAGCGAGCGCTTTCTACCGGTGTCTGAATGCGGGGGAGAAGGCGGTCTGTTTCAGGTTTTTGTTGATTCTCAACCAACCATGATCGACAGCATATCGCGTCAATGTCATAGTGCTGCTAAGCAGTATCGGCTTTCAGCGCGTGAAGAAGAAGTACTGTCATATCTAGTACGAGGCAAGAGCGCAAAATCAATAGCGGACAACACCTATATCTCATACAATACCGTAAAGACTCATATGAGTCATATCTATCAAAAATTTAACGTTCATACGCGCGAAGAGCTGATTCAGATCGTTGAGTCAGTTTCTCCGAACCAATAAGCGCAATGCACGTGTTTTCCTAATACCTACTCGTTTGAAATTTTTTCGTCGTAAAAGGGTATGCGGCAGGTATTTCAGGCGGTTGTGCACTTCCGGTGCGCAACCTCTTCATTGAGGGATCTGTTGATATCCGTGAAGTCTCGGAGTGCCTTTTTCCCTATACCAAATATGTTTTTGAGATTGATGGAATTGATGCCGCCTTGGCGCGGGCGAAACGTGATAGGGAGAAACTCCAGCGAGTAACCAAACTTCATGCAGGCTACGCAGAGCGCTACATTGGGAAGGTTATAGTCGTCGGGTATAAAGCTCATACAATCGCGTAGCGCGGAAGCTTTCATAAGTCGAAAAGGAACATTGGCATCTTCAACTGAAACATTGAATTTATATTTAATAACCGCTTTAAGAGTTTTGGTAACCATGACACGCGACGAACCATCTTCCCGAGCGATACGTTTCCCCATGGACATATCATAGGTGTTTCGCAGATTCCAGAACTGGTCAAATTCTGAAGAGTCTGTCTGTCCATCGGAATCAGTTTGAAACACGTAATCTGCTCCTGCATCAAGGGCATACTGGTAGCCGTACAATACCGTCGGCCCATGGCCTTGATTTGCTTTTGTCAGCGGTATAAGAGCTGGTCGTGTCTTCGCGGCTTCGCAGATAAGGGCATAGGTATCATCTTTGCTTCCATCGTCAATGATGACGAGGCGACTGTCTGAACCGTACTGTGTGACCAAGGGATACCATTGCTCAATGACCTTCTCGATATTGGTCTGCTCATTGTAAGCTGGTATTACGATAAAAAGACTATCCATCATCTCTCCGCGGCTGCTTTTAGGTCGAGTGCCGTTTGAGGAAGAGGACAACTTGACCAAAGATCACTCGTCTGTGTAACAGGGATCATCATGCACTTTCTTGTTAGGTGTATAGATGTGTCATCAATGTTTTAAGAGGTTTCAACGACTCTTAAGACCCATTTTCTAGAATAATACCATGATATCTTTTGCTTACATAGATGCGGATACTGTTCTTGAGTATATTGGGTAGATTGTACACAGGGGGTTTCTATGATGACTGAGCAGGGTAGCGTTCGTGAAAAAATAACGGGCAAGGGTACGATTATATCGTGCCTCATTCTCGTTATCTTCATGCTGCTTGTCTCATTAACTAACGACAGCAATCCGTTCTCTACGGCCTATCCCGATATCGATTCAGGCGTTTTTCGCTACATTGGCATACATATTCTTCAGGGTCAAATGCCCTATCTCGATTTCTTTGATCATAAAGGTCCCTTGCTGTACGTTATCAATGCACTTGCCGCTTTTATTACCACGCCGAGCGAACTAGGCCTTTTTATTGTTGAGACTTGCACGCTGGTAATTGCTGCACTTGCCTCTTATTTTACGTGTCGGCGCTTTGTCTCTAACACGGCTTCTCTTATCGCGACCATACTTGCCTACGCTACACTGGGGCGCTCGATTTTTGGTGGCAACTATGTAGAGGAATATGCGTTGCCTCTCATTGCGGTTGCTCTTCTGTGTTTCTCGTCTTACTTTGTCAGAGGAAGACTGTCGCGTCTGGAAGCGTTCATCATAGGATTATGTGCAGGAGGTGCATTCTTTCTGCGCCCCAATCTTTTGGGCGCTTGGGCAGTCTTTTGTGTCGCGATTATCATCTTCATGATTCGTGATGGGAAGGGGCGAGATGTTCTTCCCACGGTAGGGTTTGCGCTCTTGGGCTTTGTCTGTTTAACCGGGCCTCTTTTGCTCTGGATACAGATGGGCGGCGCATTTTCTGATTTTATCGATCAGTACTTTATGTTCAATTTCCAATACTCTGGCACCTATGGCAAAATGGCCGTTGTAACAACATTTTTCTGGATGATCTATACCCAACCGACACTTATCGCTGCTTTAGCTGCAGGCATATTTGCGCTCATAAAAACTAAAAGGGTGGAGCGCCGATTCTGGGTTTGTATGCTGTGCGCAACAGTTTTCGCTTTGGCATTTGCATCTATGTCGGGTCGTCAGTACGAATATTACCTGATGGCATGGGTACCTTTCGGGCCTGTTTCTCTCGCTTTTGCGTTGGGCTTTTTGATGTCATATATCAAACGTTGTGGTAAGCCTAAGCGAGGTCGTGCGGTTATCGTATCGATTGTCCTCATAGTTTGTGTGGGCATCTGCCTGATACCTAACATCATTACCGGCTATAACTATTTTTCAAGGTATCGCACAGCAGATGAGGCACATGACTGGAATGGTAAGGGTGGCGTGGTGCAGACTATTCTGGCTAACTCCACGCCTGATGATAAAATAGTCGTTTGTGGTGCAGAGTGCTGGGCGTTTGTTGAGTCAGGACGCTCCTCTGCAACAAAATACATATTTCAACCGGAAGATACTCGTCTGGAAATCAGGAGGGAGTATCTTTATCAAGACATCACGAACAATAAGCCAAAGTTTGTTGTCATTCCTTGGTACTATGATTCGACTTCATATCTTAATGGCTTGCCGGGGTATTCACTGGTGTTCTCAAACCAGTGGTATTTGGTGTATGAGCGGAGTGCGGACGGCGCTGTTCAATAGATGATGCTTTGTCTAGAACGAACCGTCTGTACCGTGTTCCTCACAATCGGTTATGCGTAGGGGCTTGTTGGCTTCGTCAACGAATACCACGCGAGGACGATGTTGTGCAGCTTCTTCTGGCGAGAACTGAGCGTAGCACATGATGATGATCTTATCACCTACGTTGGCGCATCGAGCAGCGGCACCATTGAGACACATAGTGCCACTACCGCGCGGTCCTGCAATGGTGTAGGTCTCAAAGCGCTGACCGTTATTCACATCAACGATTTGTACCATTTCATATTCCAGAATACCGGCTGCATCAAGAAGGTCTTGGTCGATGGTGATCGAGCCGACATAGTTGAGTTCGGCCTGAACGACCGTTGCGCGATG
This sequence comes from Coriobacteriales bacterium, assembly GCA_963665595.2. Lineage (GTDB taxonomy): Bacteria > Actinomycetota > Coriobacteriia > Coriobacteriales > CADBOM01. Next base: position 485,877 of record CAXXJK010000005.1, read on the forward strand.
TATCTTACCTTTAAGCATGGTTAATTGCATGGTACTGGTCACTTTCTAGGATTCCACGACAAAATTGTCGATCAAACGGGTGGTGCCAATATAGACAGCAAGCGCTATCAGAGTGCCGGTCTCGATTCTGTCGATCGGTTCGATAGTCAGGCTGTCGACGGCTTCGATATAATCAACGCGCGCCAAGGACTCAGAATCGACCAAACGACGCATCGCATTCATCACCTGCTGCGCGTCACGCTCGCCTTCTTCTACAAGCTGTTGGCCGAGCCTCACTGCTTTTGAAAGACAGCGTGCCGCAACGCGTTCGGCATCATTTAAATAGACATTACGACTTGACCGCGCGAGCCCATCTTCTTCTCGTATGATGGGGCAGCCAATCACCTCAACGTCAAACATAAGATCGCGCACCATCCGCCGGATGATTGCGAGCTGTTGAGCATCTTTTTGTCCAAAATAGGCACGATCAGGAGTGATGACATTAAAGAGTTTTGCAACCACGGTGCATACTCCTCGAAAATGAGAAGGACGAGTCTGCCCACAGAGTTGCCTTGGCATGTCTGAGAGAATTTCCACATAGGTCATCGCATCGGGTTCATACATTTCACCTACAGAAGGATAGAAAATCAGGTCAGCTCCGACATGAGCGCAGAGCGTGCAGTCACGATCGAAATCACGCGGATAAGAATCTAGATCTTCGCCTATACCGAATTGCGTAGGGTTTACGAATATACTGACAACAACACGATCGTTTTCCGAGACAGCAGCTCGTATCAGGCTCGCATGTCCTTCATGCAGATATCCCATAGTGGGCACGAGGCCCACGCTGAGACCTTCACGTCTCCATTCGTGTACCTGCTGACGGACTTCCTTGATGGTTGTAACAACATGCATGTTTCGAATGCCTCTCTTATGGCTGTCTGCAGTTATCTTAAGCGTTCTGTGATGGTGTTATCCATCGTAAAACCGTGAGTTTCATCAGGGAAAGCGCACGCCTTCACTTCTTCATCGTAGGCGGCAAAGGCCGTTTTCATAGAGGCACCTAGTTCGGCAAAACGTTTAACAAACTTTGGCGTATAGTCGCTGAATAACCCTAGCATGTCCTGATATACAAGAATCTGTCCATCGCAACCAACGCCAGCTCCGATACCAATGGTTGGAATGTCGAGCTTCTCGGTAATTAATGTAGCTAAGGGTGCAGGGATGCATTCCATGACCACAGAGAACGCGCCCGCTTCTTGCACGGCATATGCATCGTCTATCAGTTGGCGGGCGACGGCCTCACTTTTGCCCTGAACCTTGAAGCCCCCAAACGCATTGACCGATTGGGGCGTCATGCCGATATGAGCCATAACCGGTATACCTGCTGAGACAATCGCTCGTATCTGTTCTTTGACAGATGCTCCGCCCTCAAGTTTGACAGCATTTGCCCGAGCTTCTTTCACCAGGCGACCGGCATTTGCTACCGCTTGCTCTACGGATATCTGATAGGACATGAAGGGCATGTCTATGACAACAAGTGCATGAGTACAACCCCGTGCAACGGCACCACCATAGGTGATCATGTCCTCCATGGTAACCGATAGGGTGTCTTCATAACCGAGCATAACATTGCCGAGCGAATCACCCACCAACAAGGCATCTATATGTGCCGCATCCATCAGCTTGGCCATTGAATAGTCATAGCAGGTAAGCATCGAAATCTTATTGCCTCGTTGTTTCATTTCGGCAAAGGTGGCAACTGTATTTCTCATTGATCGCACGCTCCTTCTAGAAGGTCTTCCATAGGCCCATAATCTCGTTCTGGGTGCTTGTCTTGTGCGATGGAAAGCAGCTCAAGCGAGAGCAACCGATACATCGTACGGCTGTTGTAGTCAGGTAAAGCAGCGAGGTGACGTTTGACTGTTGCGGTGTCGCAGCGCTCTATCGGCCCCGTTAAACTGGCGGTGGGACCATCATCAACGATGTGTCGGATGTTTCCCAACAGAATAGGACGTAGCGCCTCAAGAGCGTCGTCTTCCGTGAAACCGCAGGAAACCAACAGATTGAGGCTTTCGGCGGCGAGGGCAACCATATGGTTGCTCGCGATTGCAGCTGCGGTATGGTAGCGTACTTTCATTTCAGGTGCGATGATTTGTACAGTATTGCCACACGATTCAAGCAGCGCTGAAATAACGTTTACTGCTTCCGTATTGCCTTCGAGGGTGAAATGGACGGTATCAAGCTCTGCGGGAGAACTAAAGCGATTGTTGATCGCAAAGAGAGGATGCATAGAGCAGGCAAATCCACCAGTCTCCTCTATATTCGGGAAGCCTTCGGCGGCAGTCAGCGCTCCACTGCAATGAACGAGAATCTTATCCTTGAGGGGGTAGGAGCGAAGATATCCGTATACATTGATGATCTCGCTGTCGGGCACGGTTGTCAGTATCAGATTACTGGCTTCCACGAGGGAGCGGGCATCACTATAGACAGACGTCGAGCAGAAAGCGGCAGCCTCTTGTGCATGGGTGTCGTCTAAACTTGAAAAACCAGCAATGTTAACACCTTTTGAGTGGAAATAGGAACCAAGTGTGCAACCTACTTTTCCAGCTCCGATGATACCTATCTTCATGGGGATACCTCGCTTTCTCCGTCATCGTTCTCATAGTTCATGTGCACACGCATAAGCGGTAGATTGAGATGAGAAAACCTTTCCATCACACTAGTTTAACAAGATTGGAAGAAAAACGTGTGATGAAGGTCGCGAACCCGCATAAACAAGGAGCGACCTGCACTAAATCACAGCGTTGAAGACACACGCGAAGTGATGAGTGAGAAAGATGCAGAACATTTGCTTTCAATGTTTTGGCCGGACGTTCGTCTTAAACGCTATAGTGAGATTTGGTCCGCTGATTCTTTGCCACCAGAGAGAAGGATGAGATATGCAGCTCTTATCAAAGGTATTTTTACCATGAAAGCGTTCTTTCGCGTATAGAAGATGTGCTAGGAGATGAAGGTTCATACCATGCACCTCTTAGGGCTACTGCTGGCCTAGTCAAGTAAACGATATTCCTTATCTGCTGTCGTTATGCTTACGTGTTCATGATAATTGGGGACGTTCTCCGGCGTTGTTGAATATTCGTTTGACAGATCACGACGGAAAAAGAGGATCAAAATAGCCACACGTTAAACGACGAAATCTGTTTTGGTTAAAGATACCCGTTATCGTGCATTCATCATGAAATGCAATAGACGGGAGATCGTACCATGGTTTCGAAGAAGCGGATTCTGGTGGGAGCGCTATGCGCTGTGGTGGCACTTTCCTGTGCACTCTTCGTGTATGTTGATATGCAGCAACAGATCGTCACCGCACGCAATGAGGCGGTTAACCGTTATGGCAGCGAGCAGGTTGAGGTACTGGTCGTACGCCATGACTTGATGGCAGGCGAACGTATTACAGAAGCCGATCTGAAGACCTCGCTGTGGATTAGTGCATTGCTTCCCGATGGCGCACTTTCTGATGCCGCGCAAGTGATAGGCAAGACGGTTTCTATACCGTTGTTTTCCGGCGAGCCGGTGCTTGCAGAAAAGATAGGTAACTCAACGGGCCTGATACGAGTACCCGATGATCGTTGCGCAATTACCGTGCCAGTGACCAGCATCAAGGCATTAGGCGGGGAATTGCAGGCGGGGTCTCGCGTTGATGTGTATCTAACGTTGAAGTCGACCCCGCGGCTTCTGGATGCAGACGTTCTTATACTTTCAACCAGCAATAACGGCGTTTCGGCATCCACTACTACCACGTCATCACTATTTTCAAGCACTACCAGTACCGCCACAATCTCTTGGGTAACGTTGGCCGTCAAACCTGCGTTGGTGCAAGAGACCATAGCGGCCGCTGAGGCAAACGCGCTATTTCTCGTGCTTCCCGGCACTAAAGTTGCAGGTACGAGCACAAAACTCTCAGATGTGGTTTCATTTAATACGGGGATGAGAGGGGGTACTGATTATGGCCAGATCTGATAAGGAACAGCATCGACTTCCCCTGGTGCCTGGGTCGCAGGGAGAGCGTTTCATGCACCCGTTTGTACTCTGTTCATCAGCCGAAGTGGCCAGCGTCGTTGCAAATGCAGTTACATTGTTTACTAATGGTGAAAGCTGCCGTTCGGCGCTTAGGCAGATGCATGCAGACCAACGAATAATAGTTGACTCGACAATACGCGATGTCGAGCCGGTTAATCTGGTCGCCGCTCTCCGTAAAGATGCTGCGAGACGAGGCATATATCTCATTGCTAATGATGCGACACCCTCTCAACTGAGCCGGGCATGGACGGCTGGCGCGAGCGATGTTATCACGTCAGCTCAGGCTCGCCGCCTTATGCTTGATGCTCAAGAGGAGCTCAGTAGTATGGTGCCGAGTGTTGAAAAACTGGGCGAGTCCTTCGGTGAGCCTCACTCCGTAGTGGCCGAGCCAGAGGGAGTGGCGTTTTCAGCAGCATCGCCAATAGAGGATGCAGTAGTATCTGCGTCTGCCACTCCGTTGTCATCGGCATGCGCCGTTCAGATCCCTGGCGGCGGTATCGTACTTTCGTTTCTCTCGGGGAGTGGAGGGACGGGGAAAAGCACTCTCTCGCTCATCATGGCGTTACTGTTAAAACGGATTGGCGTGCGGGTCGTTCTCATTGATCTTGATCTTCAATTTGGTGATCTACGATTTCTCGCAGATGGAGAGCCAACCATTACAAACAATGACATGCCGTTTACTGAAGCCAATAGTACGGTGCTCGCGCATTATCTAGACAAAAATGGATTTTGCTTCATATCGCCTCCATCTGAACCAGAGCGTGCTGAAGAATTAACAGAGCGTATAGCGCCCGTGATCGAGGCCGCGCGCGATCATTCTGATTTCGTTATTCTCAATACAGGATCTTTTTGGAACGAATTGCATGCGCTGGTTCTTGAAAACTCTGATCTTATTTGTCTGGTTATGGATCAACGCGCTACCTCCATTAATACCTGTAAACGTTGTGTCGAACTCTGTATACGCCTTGAGGTACCGTTTTCTCGATTGCTCTATATCCTGAACCGTTGCTCATATCGTGCAGCATTTTCCCCTTTTGACTGTTCTCTCATGGTAGGAGGTGCCCCGGTTTATGGTATCGATAATGGGGGCTCGTTGGTGGAAGAGTTGCTCGAATTGGGAACTCCCGGTGAGCTGATTGACTCAAAGAACGCGGCGGTTTGTTCAGTTGCCGAGATGATCGACGGGTTTCTGAGAGAGTTTGCCTACGAGGATATATACCTTGAGCGCCTGAAGCCTTTTCTGCGTAAGAAGTATCTGTCATCCATAAAAAAGAAGACGACAAAAGGCGGCGGCGATGACGCTTTCTGAACGTATGAAGCCTCTTCAGGAGACTGATTTGGCTGCAGGGTCTTCTGCGCTTGATAGCTATCGTGACGAAATGCGCGCGGCTCTTTTTGATCAGGTATCAAGTGATACGATCGCTCGCTTGTTGCGCTCTGATGTCGCTTGTGCAGAACGTGAGGTTAAGGGCGCACTCCGCCTCATTGCCAAGCGCAGTCGTTTCGATTCGCTATCATCATATCAAAATGATCGTCTGCAACAGGAAGTGCTTGACCTAGTAATAGGATACGGTCCGCTTGAGCCACTTCTTGAGGATCCCGAAATCACAGAAATCATGGTAAACGGGCCGCGCTCAGTGTTTTTTGAGAAAAACGGGCAGATAAGCCCCGCATCTATAGTTTTTTCAGATGTGCGTGAGATTGAGCTTGTGATAGACCGCATTCTTGGCCCACTTGGACGCCATATTGACGAGCAAAGTCCGTTGGTATCTGCCCGTCTTCCTCAGGGATATCGCGTGAATGTGGTCATTGCGCCAATCGCTCTTGAGGGGCCTGTGGTTACCATCAGGAAGTTCAAAGATGAAATCGTCTCACTCGAGGAACTTCTAAAACGTCAATCGCTTGACAAACAACTTGTAGAACTGCTCGACTGGCTTGTACAGATCCGATTCAACATAGCAGTAACCGGTGCGACGGGTAGCGGAAAGACAACATTTCTCAACGCACTGTCGGCATGCATTCCTTGCAGCGAACGGGTGATCACCATTGAGGATGCTGCTGAACTATCGTTTAGGTCTCATTCTCATGTCGTACGGCTTGAGGCTCGCGGAAAAAGTACTGAAGGTACCGGTGAAATTACCATACGAGATCTGGTAATCAATGCCCTGCGCATGCGTCCTGACCGCATTATCGTTGGTGAGTGTCGTGGCCCCGAGGCACTTGACATGCTCCAAGCTATGAACACTGGTCATGATGGTTCATTAACTACGTTACACGCTAATTCGCCCTATGACGCGATCACGCGATTGGAGACGATGGTGCGCTATGGAGTTGATCTGCCGGTTGAGATGATAGATCGTCAGATTGCGGGGGCGCTTGATCTCATCATCCATCTTGAACGTAATGCTCATGGTGAGCGACGGGTTGTGGAGGTCGATTATGTGACTTTCTGCGAAACAGGCATCTCTCTTGAAACCTGCTGTCAGTGGAACCAATCTCGCCAGTGCTATGACTGGAGAAAGCCCTCTTGGCTCAATCGTCTTTTTGATCAGCTTGAACATCGAGAAGAGGAGGTTTCCCGATGGGTCTCATCGCTTTAATCGCTGCTGCTCTGATGGCAACAGGGGCAGCGATTGCGCTGCAGCCATTGTTATCACGTGCTTTCACCGCGGTTACGCATGGCCGGCAGTTGTGGACTCGTATGGGCAGAACGTCAAGAGAGGGCAGAGGTCGTATGCTCAACAGAGGATTCCCACTGTTTCGCGTTTTCGCGCTGGGTCTGTTGAGCTGGGATATAAGTGCACCAATTTTCAGGCAGATTCGCCGCATGCTACACCAGAAGGGCTACTCCTGTGACTTGCACCCTTTGACAGAACTGGTGTTGCTCGGATTCCTCGTATGCTTTTTTATGTTGTGGGTTCTGTTGGAGTCTTGTGTCAGCGCGCTGTTGCTCATCATACTTCTCGTTCTGAGCATTGGCTGTGGATATACACGTCAAGAAACGCGGCTGTTTGCCCGGCTACTTGAGCAACTGCCTGATGCGATGCATTGGCTGGGAATCTGTGCTCTATCGGGGCTTACCTTGACGCAAGCTTTCGAAAGAACTGCAGAGGGTTTGCATGCTCCTCTGTCTGATGAATTTGCACAGGTAGCCTTTGATTTGCAGGCAGGGAAAGATGTCCAGACCTCACTCGACGCATTGAGCAAACGGGTGCCCCTTGCCGAAATGCAGTATCTCGCGATTGCAGTATCGGTTCAGAAGCGGACGGGAGGTTCGCTAAAAACGTTGCTCGATAAAAGCGCAGAAGCGGTCACCGCGGCAAGTAATTTGCGAAGAATGTTACGCGTCCAGACGGCGCAGGCTCGCTTTTCTGCATGGATTGTGACTCTGATGCCGCTTGCCATACTCGTTATTATCTCATGTGCCAGCCCGGGATACCTATCTACCTTCTTCGGCTCTTTTGCGGGCTGTGTACTTTTTGCTCTCGCTGTAATGATGGAAATTGTTGGTGTCTATCTTATCCGCCGTATTCTCGGTTTGAGAATCGCATGAGAACCCTTCTCGTTACTATGGCCGCTTGTTTTGCCCTTCTCGGCGCATTAGCTTTGCTGATACCAGCAGGCCCTCTGTCTTTGCGTTTGAGAACGAGGGGTAGGAGAGGGAATCGGGGACTATTAGGCGGCAGAGCCAGAAACAGATCTTGTAGAGTTTTTCAGGGGACATTCAAATGTATTAAAAACGTTACCTTTCGTTTTGGAAAAGCATCACGGCGTGAAGAGTTTGAACAAGCGGTTCCTCAGATGATAGATATGGTAGTACTTGGCCTACAGGCAGGGCTTTCGTTTGATCAGGCATTCATGCTCTATGCTGATCGTTTTGAGTCGGATTTTGCACAAATGTGTCAACGCTCTGGCATGGCATGGCAGAGTGGCCTTGCTTCACGTTCGGATGCGCTACGAGATCTAGCGACAGATATTGATGTGGATGCATTTCACCGTATGGTGGATCTGGTAACGCTTGCTCTCCAGTATGGTGTCACGTTAACGCCGCTGCTTCTTTTGCTTGCCGATGACGCACGAAAAACTTATAGAGCACGTGTTGAAGAACAGGTTCTCAAGGCAGGCACGAGAATGCTTATTCCGACAGGACTTTTGATCTTACCTGCTCTGCTCATGATTGTTATGGGTCCGGCGATCATTCAGATCGTAGAAGAGTTTTTCTAAGCATCGTTAATTTTGGGATTGCTCGGGGCTTGGTCGTGCCATGAGGAGATAACAGTATTGAAAGGAACGAGGGACATGAGATGTACACGCCAGATTTTCATAAAGATTTACACGGTATTTTGTCAGTTTATGAGGGATACGAAGGGGCAGGGGACGACAGAATACGCAATTCTTGTCGGAGTCTTGGTGGTTATTGCCATCGTTGCGGTAGCACTTTTCAAAGGACGGCTGCAAGAGCTATGGACTTCTATTGCGAGTGGCATCAACAGTCTGTAGGTAGACACCCTCTCTTGCGAGAGTGGTGTACAAAAGGCCAAGGTACTGTTGAATTTGTTGTCGTAGCGCTCGTTTTTCTTGCTATGACGATGGGAATCCATGCGCTTTGGCAGTTTGTCGGCGAAGGTCTGTTGGTGGTTCATGCGGCCGAAAGCGCTTCCCATAGTCTGGGGATGTATCAGATGTTGCGGGACACATTTCTCTTTTGATTGAAGAAGGCGTGCAATGTATCTGAATAACCAGCGAAATACCTGTCACGGGCAAGCTACGGTAGAAGCTGCGTTCTTGCTTCCTTTGATCTTCATGGCTTTCATGTTGCTGATGCAACCGGCAATTTTGCTGTATGACCGAATTGTTATGGAGGCGGCGGCAGGTAAAGTGGCACGTCTAGCGGCGACATCTTCTTCCTTGGCATTGACAAAAGAGTCGTTCAAAGAAGTTGCGCTTTCATATTTGGGAGCAATTCCTCCTGTTGCGCTGTTCCATGTTCATGATGAAAGCTGTTCGTATGAGATAGCGGTTGAAGGCGCTGAGGCGAAAGGCAGAATTACGGTCACCATTATCAATCGAGTTCAACCGTTGCCTTTGATATCCGTTGCTGTAAACGCAATCGGCCTCACAGACGATACGGGAGCCTTCGTAATACGTGTGACGGCGAGTGCGCCGACTTCATTAGAGACGGTAGCGGTAAGCAAGTAAAGCAATAGTTTGAATGTGGAGGGGCACTGACATGATGCGTTTGTTTTTTGCCGACGAAGGCGGCTTCACTCAAATCGGTGTTGTGGTTGCCTTACTACTCACGCTTGCGCTTCTTACCACCTCCGTTCAGGTGTATTGGATAAATTCTGAAGCGGGGGATATTCAGTTTGCCGCTGATGCGGGGGCGCTGGCTGCCGAGAATGTTGTTGCTGAATATTACGTGATCGCTCGAACGGTTGATGCCGCCATACTTTCAATCTCTCTTTTAGGGCTGACGGTCTATGTGATTTCCTGTATTGCTCTGGTGATACCGGGCGGACAGACGATTTCCACGACACTTTCAGATGCGGGACAATCCATCGTAAATTTCCGTAATTCCTTCTCGCGTACCAGCGGCAAAGCACTAAAGGCTATCGAAACCGCTCTGCCGTTTATCGCGGCGGTCAATGCAATGACCATTATCAATCAGAATTCAAATGCTCGTGCTTCCTATCAAGGTCTCGCCATCATTTTTCCGCTTGTGGGAGACACGATCTTTCCTGAGGATGATCTGGACAAGAGTTATGACGAGCTTGAAGAAGAAAAGTCTCATGTCCAAGAACAGTCCGATGAAGCGCTGAGCGCTTCGGACACCATGGAGGACTCGAAGGAGCGTGCATATCAAGCTGATTGTGGAAAAAACCCTAACTACTGCCTCTATGAACGGTGCGACTCGCTCGCAGGACTTTCGCCGTATATGAATCCTTTTTATTCTTCCGCTGACCTATGGACATTTGATAATGCGCTTGAGCGCGCGCGTGCATACTATGATGCGCGATGGCGCAACGAACAACCGTTTCTCTACCAAGGCAGTGAGTTGGGCAAATCAGTGGCACGCCGAGCACTATATGGGTATGCGATAGAAAAACTGGCCCAGGGGTATGCCTACTATGATGCCTCGGGGGCGTTTCACGGTTGGTTTCCGACGCTACCCCATAACATCGATCAGATACGGTCGACAAATCTCTATCAGGAGGCCATATATCCTGTATCGGCAGAGGGATATCTTCATGCGTCATCACTTTGTAGCGCATGTCAGGCGACGGGGGCTGTGGGGCTTGGGGCAGTCTGCGATGTCGAAAACGGCATCTACGCGCAGTGCCCGGTCTGCGATTTTTCTGCTGAAACGCTTGGCCGCGTTGTGAGTATTTCGCACAATGCAACCAATGGGTTTGAATATTATTATGAAATTATCGCAACAGAGGCAGAGCGATATCAGGGCGCGTCAACAACCTACGAAGAAGAGACTCGTACTTCGCGCGATGCACTTTCTGATGTGTTCGAAACCTTTAAAGCAGCCGCGAAAGAATTATTTTCAGCGCGTTGGCGCATTGATCCTCAACCGCCCGGGCGTATCGGATGTCTTTCTGTAGCAGTAGATGTTTCGGAGCACATTGTTTCGCATGAGGTCCCCCTGCCCTTTGTTAGCTCTGACGCGGTACTGCGCCGGCGTATGGCTATCAGTGGGGCAAAGCTCATAGAAGACGAAGATCAGAAGGGGGATACGCTTATCGCGCGCCTGCTCGATGGGTATGTGCTGTCGCTTGAAGAAGGGAGCATTGCGCAGGTAGTTTTTTCTTCAGGTGACATTGTCTTAAAACTTTGGAGCGATATGCTCGTGACCTATGAACAGGGAACAGAAGGTCTCGCGAAGGGAATTGAGGGGGCGCTCAATGCTATTCCCTATGTAGATAAAACACCATTGGGGGCATGGGCAAAAGAACGATTTACTGCAATTATCGCAGATCTTGGGCTTGAACCGGCAAAACTTGGGTCATTTCATGCTGTAACCGTCAATACGGGTCAGGTGCTGCAGGAGAGTGGATATGGTTCGCCCGCAGCTCTGCTGCGCTCAGATTCAGAGCTCTCACAAACAGGCATAACTATTCTCGAAGAATATTTTCAAGACTCCGGCTTGAGTCTTTTCGGATTTATTTCGGAGAATCTGCGTATGGTTGATTCGGTATCAAGAAGCGGGCAGTGGCAATGAAGGCAAGCTTTCTGAATGAGAAAGGACAGATGTCAGTTGAGCTCGTGGTCTGCCTTCCCGTTATCTTGATCGTCGCGTTCATAGCTATTCATGGCATGATTTTTGCCGCTGCTTGTGCTCGTTTCGATGAGATTACGCCTCAGTTTGTACGGGTTGAGGCAACGAAGGGTTTAGACGAGTCGGTCACATGTCATGTACTTGAGAGCGGTATAAAAGAAGCGCTCAGTGTTTATCCGGGCATCTCAATTGCGGTTACTTCGGAATGGATAGATGGTATTACGGGAGATGAATTTGGCGAAATAGACAAGACCTATTTCATTGTTCCTCACCACACCCGCTATAGGGTCTTGCTTTCGTATCTTCCCGTTGGTCTCCCGTCTTCGATATTCGGGTTCGAGATTACCGGGATTATTCATCAGCAATCATTTGCGGTTGACTCCTATAAACCCGGCATCTGGATGTAAACATCACAAGAGGAGAGGACAGGATCGATATGTTCACAGATCGCAGATACGGGATGGTTGTCTCAAAGCCAGCATTGTTTCATAGACGCGTGTGCGTGGTTTTCTTCTTATGTGTCATAGTAATTGTGCTGTTGGCAATGGGGCGCTATATGGCTCGCCAGCTTACTCCGATCATCGCATTATTTGATGCGGGCGGGGTAGACGATGAGTCGTATCGACAGTCCTTGGCTATCGAAGGACTCCCAGACGGACTCTTACTTCCTGACGATCTGCAATTGATACGATTTTCTCGAGATCAGGGCATCTATGAATTTGCGACAGAATCGGGCGGCCTAGATCTTTATACGTCTCTTGAATCAAAGCTTATACAATCTGGCTGGCAAACCTTGATACCCGATGAATATAATGCTGACGCTGGCTATGGGTATCTGTTGGCGTTTCCCCAAGAAGATAGGTCGGGCGATACCTATCTTTTCTTTCAATGGGAAGAAAGAGCCGAAGGCACTTTGATACTCCTTCAACAGGCACTATAAGCAGGATGGATAATCGGAATCTTATAACGGTGAAGCATGCGACAACGTTTTATGAACGTCTGCGGGGTCTCGCTTTTCACGATGAAGGGTTTCTTGCGGGTAATGAGGCACTATGCTTTGTCTCATGTCGAAGTATCCACACCTTTGGCATGAGGTTTTCAATCGATGTTGCGTTCATAGATAGAGAGGGGGAAGTCGTGCGAGTAGCTCGAGCGTTGAAACCAGGCAAAATCATGTCATGCACGCGCTCCCACTTGGTCATTGAGCGCTCTGCAACATCGATGCGTTGGTTTTCCGAGCGGGAAATGACCGTAATTATCTCGAAGGATGGAAAGACGTTTATACAAGTTCTCGAAAGGAGCGAAGGCGATGAAAGCTTGTCCTCAGTGTAAGGCGATTACCTTTGACGATATGGATATTTGTTATGGATGTTTGTATCCTTTAAAGAGTGTTAACGCCCAAGACAACGGTGCGTCTCAGATATCTGAGACGCATGCACAGTCAGTTATTGCTCCCTTATCAGTGTTCACGTCAAACGACACGTCTGTATCGGCGCATCAAGAAGTTTCTTTGGAAGTACCGGATGTAATTGAACTTGACGGACGGGCGACCATAGAGCTTCAGACAAGAGTCATAGATCGTGATAAACATATCAGAGAGTTGCAATCGGCGGATTACACGGTTCGTCAAGCTTATTTTATCGTGCGAGTACCAGGGCAAGATGATAGGGAGATCCTCATTCCCGAGTCGGAGGGCTTGGTGCTCACGATTGGGCGATCGCCAGAAAACGATATCGTCATCCGTGATCTTTCGATCTCGCGTCATCATGCGCGACTTTCATTTCGCGCGGGTGCATTTTACATAGAAGATCTCAACGCCACTAACTTCACATTTCTTGATGGGGTACCACTTATCGAACAACGTCACTTCGCGTCAGGGGGAGTGCTGAGGATCGGTGCGGCTCAGATGTTGCATGCAGAGCGGCCATGGCGCCAAAAGAATCCAGATGGAGTGTCTGCTCGATGAGTTTCATGAGAACTTCATCGGTCACATCCGGCTCTGTGCGCATAAGATCGAGAAGGCCGTAGATAAGCATGATAAGCGTCTCATAGGTATACTCAATACCCGGACTATATAGGTTCATACGTTCTATCATAGGCGAGTTTTTAATCTCTTCTGCAATTTTGCTTACTGCCCGCTTAACAAAACGCTCCCAGAGATATAGATTCGAGTCAAGTTGAAGACTGCGACGGAATGCGTCTGCGTTGAATACCTGTTCGCGGAGCATTTTTACGCTTGTATGCAGAGCATTTGAGAGATCTCCGCCTGCGTGGCACGTTCCCCAGAGCGATATTCTCTCGGCAAATTCATCAGCGTGAGTATCGAGGACAGCTTGTATGACGGCATCTTTGTCGGGGAAATAATAGTAGAACAGAGAGCGTGTAATACCCGCTTCATCTGTGATGTTTTGTACAGAGGTCTTAGCGATTCCATGCGTTTCAAAAAGTCGTTGAGCACTTTTTATCATAGCGGTTTTACGTTCGTCATGGGGTTTGCTCGCATGATCAGTGATGGTTGTCCTTTGAGCAGATTTGCGTCGTGCGCTTTTTTCATATGGTACCGTCATGGTCGGCCTCCATCAGGTTGATATATCGTTCTGCGTACTGAGCTCCTCGTTTTTGAGGCTAAAGGGAATCTGGTAAGTATGCAGACAAAGCAACATTTTATACATTCTCAGAGAAAATTTTTTTGATTATGCTTATTTACACAACAATAGAATAGAGTTACGTCTATCTATTCAGTAAGTTGTGAGCATTTGCATATTCGAATAGAGTCTGAGAAATCAGCGATACGTATATGAGTGAAAGGTTTGTGATTCTTTATGTCTCTTTAAGGATGTTTTCAGTTTCGGTTCTCATACTTACACCGATATATACAAAAGTACGGTATTCTCAACCTCAGATTTGGTTACTGCAGTTGAAGCAAATAAAGGGAATATGTTTCCTGAAGTACGTTAGAAAGGCGCGAAAGAAGATGAAGTTTTTACGTTCCTGCGTAACTGTGGGTGTTGCTCTGTCGATGTTGATCTTTGGACTTGTGGGCTGTAGTTCTGCAACCTCTTCTCAGACCAAATCGGTAGCCATAGCGGCGACTGTCAATGGCAGCTATCAAATTACCGAAGATCAGGTTACGGACTATATCAACAGTTATCGTACCTATGCAAGTCTTCAGGATAGTTCAGCATGGTCAAGTTGGCTCTCTCAATACAATTACACCGCTTCAGATGTTCGCACCATTGTAATCAACTATTTTGTGCAAAATTATCTCATCACTCAGGCTGCTAGCGATAAAGGAATCACCGTCTCAGATGATACAATAAACGCCGCTATTGCTTCTGATAAATCTTCTTTTGACAGCACCCAAGAGTGGGATGACTATCTGTCTCAGAACGGATATACCGAAGACGAGTATCGTGATGCGGTGAAGCTCTACTATCTTGAGCAATACCTTGAGGATACTCTCACGTATTCGACTCCTTCGGATAGCGATATATTGAGTTATGTTTCCTATTATAGTGGCAAGAAGTCTTCCGATATTTTCTGCAAGTGGACGGTGGTAAGTGGCGATAGCGCAACGACAACTGCCAATAAGCAGGCAGCGCAGACACGGGCTACGAATCTTATCGCGCAACTTGATAATGGTGCGGATTTTGCCGCTCTCGCTAAGGCCAATTCAGACGATACCACTGCAGCGGCAAATGGGGGCAACGTCGGCTGGGATTGCCTGAATTCATTTGTTACCGCCTACACCACAGCTCTCGATAGTTTGAGCGTTGGACAATATACCACTACTCCCGTAGAAGATACTACCAATAATGGTTATCATATTATCCTTTGCACGCAAGTGTTTTCGCCCAGTGACTCAACGGGGATTTCAGACATTCCTTCAGAGATATACAACTCTATCTATCAAGGGGTTGTATCGTCTAACAAGAGTTCTGCCCTTCAAAGCTATGTAACGACTTTGGCAAGTTCTGCGGACATTCAAATAAATGATATGCCTAGTGGGTTGCCTTACGATGCTTGATCAGGTATTCAAGCAAAGGATTTCTCGATTACTCTTGGCATCATAGTTTAGAAAATTTTGTGATCAGGAAAGAAATTTGAGACAAAGAGCATCTGTGAGCAGATGCTCTTTTGTTTCAAATTTCTTGTGAGTTACCGGCTAAAATCTTGATTTCTCTGTTTTGTCGCGCATCATTTATGAAAATCGACTGCACAAGAGAAAATCCCACGCATGCGGGGAATAGATTTGTTACCATATACTTTCGCATGTGCAAACATGCTCAGGCATTATCAACGCGGGCGTGGCGGAATGGCAGACGCACCAGATTTAGGTTCTGGCGGGGAGACCCGTGGAGGTTCAAGTCCTCTCGCCCGCACCACATGGCTGGCAATTACCCGATAACAGGAGAAGATAGAAAGTTGGCTTCCGTGAGCACTCAAATCGAACGTCTTGACGAAAACAAGGTAAAATTCGACATCACGGTATCGAAAGAAGAGGTTGCTTCGTATTTTAAAAGCACCTATCGTGAAGTGGCAAAGAAGAATCGTGTTCCAGGTTTTAGGCCTGGCAAAGCGCCGCGCTCAGTCCTCGATACTACGTTTGGCAAAGACTATTTTGTGGCTCAGGCTACCGATGCGATAGTAAACGCTTACTATCCCACTGTTGTAGATGACGAGAACTTCATTTCATTTGGTGATCCTGAAATGGAAATAAATGAGCTTGCAAAAGAGGGAGAGGATTACTCTTTTACTTTTACCGTTGAAGTTAAACCGGAGTTCGAACTCTCCGATTACGAGCCGGTCGCAATTGAGCTTGAGTCAACCGAAGCGAGCGAAGCAGAGATAGACGAACAGATAGAGACATTCCGAAACTACTATATGACCTATGAAGTAGTGGAGGCCAAGCGTGGATTGAAAAAAGGCGATGTGGCGCAGCTTGCTCTTGAATGTTCGTCTGACGGTGAGCCAATTCCGTCGATGACTACTGATATAGAGCCCTACGAAGTGGGTAAAGGCGATATGCCTGATTCATTTGATGAGGGTATTACGGGTATGAAGGCCGATGAGACACGCGAGTTCGATTTTGATGTCAAAAATGACTCGTTGGGCGTTCTCGCTTCTAGCGGTACTATCCACTGCAAGGCGGCACTGCACGCTATCAGCAAGAAGGTATTGCCCGAAGTGACCGACGAATGGGTAAAGACAACCTTGAGTTACGAGAGCGTCGCTGAACTGAGAGAGCGTCTCGCAACCATGGTCTCTAGCCGTAAGCAGTCTATGCAAGAACAGCAGAAAAGTTTTCTCATGCTGGAAAAACTGGCTGAGCGCCTGCAGGGTGAGCCGTCTGAAAACGTCATTGCAGAGGCGGAGCGGAAGAATTACCAAGACTTCTTTCAAGCGCTACAGCGTCAGGGTGCAACTTTGGATGTATATCTGCAACAGATGGGGATCACCCCCGAACAGTACCGCAAAGATATGCACGAGCAGGCGATTTTAGCCGCGCGGGAAAATCTTGCACTTGATGCGGTTGTTCGCCATTTTGCTTTGGAGGCTACCGACGAAGAGATTGCAGATGCTTTTAGAGAAGCTGCTCTCGATCCTGAAATATCCATTAAAGAATGGCGCGAACAGGGTCGCCTCGCTTATCTGCGCGAAGGATTTTCTCGAGACAAGGCTGCCAAGTGGTTGCAGGAGAATGCAAAGATAGAAATTGTCGATCCGAAGAAGAAGCCTGCAGAGAAAAAGAGCGCTGCAAAGAAGGTGGCCGCCAAGGTAGAGGGCGAAGCAGCTGAAGAAACGAGTGCTCCTGCCCCAAAGAAGGCTGCCACAAAGAAGGCATCGACAAAAAAGAATACTACTTCAGAAGAAGAGAATAAGTAGTAGATTCTCTGAGAACAATATTGGTAAGAATTCAGTAAGCCTTTCATCTCTTTTGTTGCGGGTATTGTGCCGTTTATGCAGAGATGAAGACGAGCGGATGCTTCTGGGATATACAATTTAGCTGTTTGCAGTCTAATAGAGGCAGACAAGGGTAAGTAATCGATCATCTATGGAAGGGAAGTCGAAACATGATGCAACTATCACAGCGCCAAGCGGCCCTCATCCCCTATGTTATTGAGGAATCACCTCGTGGTGAGCGTTCGTTCGACATCTACTCACGCCTCTTGAATGATCGCGTTGTTTTTCTTGGTGAGGCTATTGATGATCATGTCGCCAATACGGTTGTTGCGCAGCTTCTCCATCTGGAGAGTGTCGATCAGGAGAAAGATATCTCTCTCTACATCAATTCACCGGGCGGCGTCATTACGGCTGGCCTTGCGATTTATGACACGATGCAGTTTATCAAATGCGATGTGGCAACCATCTGCATAGGTCAGTGCGCCTCTATGGCGGCTGTTCTTTTGGCTGCGGGAGCCCCGGGCAAACGTAGCGCACTTCCCAATTCCCGTGTCATGATTCATCAGCCCTCCGGTGGAGCTCAAGGTCAACAGACCGAGATCGAGATAGCGGCTAAGGAAATCGCCTATGCGCGTGAGCAGCTCAATAAAATCCTTTCGAACCATACCGGAAAATCACTTGAGCAGATTCACGATGATACTGAACGGGATAATTTCATGACTGCCCAAGAAGCTCTCGCCTACGGTCTGGTCGACCAGGTGTTTACTTCCCGTGCGGCGGCCAAGGACGAGAACTAGATATACCGTTTCAAGAGACAAGGAACGATTCTCAATGAATTTTGACAATGACTCGCAAGACGGGCATAAAGGGGAACTCGTGTGTTCTTTCTGCGGCAAACCGCAGGAAGAAGTACGCCAACTCATAGGCAATAATGATGTGCTTATCTGTGATGAGTGTATTGCGCTTTGTTCGGAAATACTTGCAGATGGAGTTTCTACTTATACACCAGCGCACGGTATTGAGACTGTCGAGCCGGCGTTTTCCATTACACCGGATATGTTGCTTGACGATTTACCAATTCCGACGGAGATATATGATGAACTGTCAGAGCATGTAATCGGTCAGGAACTGGCAAAGAAGGCTCTTTCGGTTGCTGTATACAATCATTATAAGCGTCTTGCTTTGGATAAAGATGCAGGCGACGACGATGTTGAACTTGCCAAGAGCAATATTATGTTACTTGGCCCGACGGGTTGCGGTAAAACGCTTTTGGCGCAGACGCTTGCCCGTATACTCGATGTGCCTTTTGCTATCGCCGATGCGACGGCGCTGACCGAGGCGGGCTATGTGGGAGAGGACGTTGAGAACATCCTCTTGAAGCTTATTACTGCAGCTGACTTCAATATAGAGAGTGCGCAAATCGGCATCATCTACATAGATGAGATTGATAAGATCGCCCGTAAAGCAGAGAACCTTTCTATTACTCGCGATGTCTCGGGAGAAGGCGTGCAACAGGCGCTTCTCAAAATTATCGAAGGAACCGAGGCTTCAGTACCTCCTCAGGGAGGCCGTAAGCATCCGCAACAAGAACTCATCCATATTGATACGACAAACATTCTGTTTATATTGGGTGGTGCGTTTGTTGGTCTGGATAAGATTGTTGCTAACCGCATTGGCAAGAAGGGCGTGGGATTTACCTCTGAGCTTTCAGAGACGCATACCAAGCAGGAGTCTGAGCTCTTAGCGCAGGCACTGCCGGAAGATCTGCATAAGTTTGGTATGATCCCCGAGTTCATTGGCCGTATACCCGTGATCTGTGCCGTCGAAGAGCTTAATGAAGATAGTTTGGTGCGTGTGCTGACTGAGCCAAAGAACGCATTGATCAAACAGTACGTTCGTATGTTTGAGTTTGAGAACGTAAAGCTTACTTTTAAAGAGGATGCACTCCGCGAGATTGCTCAGGAAGCCATGAAGCATGGTACGGGAGCACGCGGCTTGCGCTCTATCTGTGAACACGCGTTGCTTGACGAAATGTACGAACTACCGGGCCGAGAAGATGTCAGCGAAGTGATTATTGACGCTGCGGCCATCAGGGGCGAACAACCCCCTAAGCGCATTGTTCGTAAGAAGAAATAGCCCATCTGAAGCTGATCATTTCAGGACTATATCATGTGGTGGGTAGCATCTGCCTTAAGCAGGGGAGAGGGTATCTCCCCTAAGTGTGAGAATCTACAGAGGGAGCTATGACGAGCGAGATATCTAAGAACTACGACCCCAAAGAGATAGAAAGTCGTCTCTTCGATGCTTGGTATGAGGCGGGATATTTTCATCGCGATAACGGTGGTTGTGCAAATCTCGATCTTAGTCCTTACACCGTCGTCATTCCTCCTCCCAACGTTACCGGTCAACTTCATATGGGTCATGCACTCAACGAGACCATTCAGGATACGTGCGTTCGTCGTGCGCGTATGCAGGGACATCCTACGCGCTGGATTGTCGGCACCGACCATGCGGGCATTGCCACTCAGAATAAGGTTGAGCAGAAAATTGCCCAAGAGGGAAAAACGCGTTTTGATCTCGGCCGAGAGAAATTTATTGAAGAGTGTTGGGCTTGGCGCCGTCAATATGGCTCGACTATTATTGAACAGCTTAAGGGTATGGGCTGTTCTTGCGATTACGATGATGAACAATTCACCATGGACTCTCACTACCAAGACGCTATTCGCAAGGTGTTTGTAGAGTGGTATCGCGCCGGGCTGATCTATCGGGGCAATCGCATAATTAACTGGTGTCCGCGGTGTACCACGGCCCTCGCCGATGATGAAGTTGAGCATCAAGACGAGCAAGGGCATCTCTGGTATCTACGCTATCCCTTGAAAGAGCCCATCGGCGATATCAGTTATGTGACAGTTGCTACAACTCGCCCCGAGACTATGCTCGGCGATACTGCTGTGGCGGTTAACCCTCATGATGATCGCTACGTTTCTCTGGTGGGGACGACGGTTATTCTTCCTATCGTTGGGCGTGAAGTTCCGCTGATTGCAGACGAGTATGTGGATTGCGAATTTGGCACTGGTTTCGTGAAAATGACACCGGCGCATGACCCAAACGACTATGAGGTAGGGAAACGGCATAACCTCGCATACATCAACATCTTTACGCCTGACGGACATATTAACGAAAATGGTGGCGCGTTTGAAGGCATGGATCGCTTTGAGGCGCGCGGTGCCGTCGTCGATCAGTTTGAAGAGCTCGGGCTTCTTGATCATGTTGAAGATCACGCCCATGCGGTGGGTCACTGTTATCGTTGTGGCACCACTATAGAGCCGTGGTTGTCGGATCAATGGTTTGTTGATATGAAACCTATCGCCGCACCTGCCATCCAGGCAGTACGCGACGGTCGCGTTGTTTTTCATCCGCGTCGCTGGGAACATGTATACTTCCAGTGGATGGAGAATATACGAGATTGGTGTATTTCCCGTCAGCTCTGGTGGGGACATCGTATTCCCGTTTTTTATTGCGATACGTGCGGGTGGACTGACGCAAGCATTGAAGATATCACTCTCTGTCCGAAGTGTGGTGCGGTAACTCGTCAAGATGAAGACGTATTGGACACATGGTTTTCTTCTCAACTCTGGCCCTTTGCAACAATGGGGTGGCCGAATGTTGAAGGCGAGCTGAACACGTGTTATCCCACTCAAGTGCTTTCGACTGCACGCGATATCATTTTTCTCTGGGTTGCGCGTATGATCATGAGTTCTCTCTATTTTATTGAAGAAGAAATCCCTTTCAATGATGTCATAATTCACCCTACTGTGCTCGACAAACTTGGTCGTCGCATGAGTAAGTCGTTAGGCAATGGTGTCGACCCGTTGCAACTTATAGATGATTTCGGTGCCGATGGTATGCGCTTTGGCCTGCTCTTGCAGGTTACCGGCACGCAGGATATGAAATTTGACGAGAAGAAGCTTGAGGGGTCGCGTAATTTTGCGACTAAGATATGGAACGCAGCCCGCTTTGTTCTGATGAATCTCGAGGACTTCGAAGTTCCGACCGATGCGGTGAAGCCTGCGCCGATCACCGATGCTGATAAATGGATTCTCTCACGTCTTGCTCGGCTTACGTTACAACTTGATAGTGACATCGACGGTTATGATTTTGGTGCTGCAGCGCGAGGTCTCTATAACTTCTTCTGGAATGAATTTTGCGATTGGTATATTGAGTTTTCAAAGGGACGCCTTGCGGAGGGGGGCGCAGTTCGCGCCGCTACGCAGCGTAATCTCGTCTTTATACTTGATACAGCGCTACGTCTCCTTCATCCCATGATGCCGTTTGTCACCGAAGAGATATGGGGACGCGTTCCCCACGGCGATACTGCTCGTCACCTTATGATCGCCTCATGGCCTCAGGCTTCGGAGTTGGTCTGCTTCATCGATGAAGAAGCAGAGCGTTCTACGCAGCTTGTTATCGAAGCTATTGTTGCTGCTCGCGCCACGCGTGCGCGTTACGGGCTCTCTCCTCGAGAGACTCTCTCGCTCACCATCAAGGCTCAGCCTGCAGATGTTTTATTACTCGCCGCTCAATCGGATCTTTTGAAAAATATGGGCAGACTCTCAGATCTTGTTATTGCAGAGAACGCCACGAAGCCTTCTCATGCAGCCGCAGTTATTTCTGAAGATATCGAGATATTCATTGCGTTGGAGGGTCTTGTCGATTTTGGCGCGGAGCGTATACGTCTCGAGAAGGAGCTCAAGAATCTTTCGGGGCAGATTACGCGCGTTAACGCGAAGCTTTCTAGCGAAGGTTTCCTCGCTAAGGCAGCGCCTGAAGCAATTGAGAAATCACGTGCTGATGCTGAGAGTCTGGGAAAACAAATTGCTCGTATTGAGGAGCAGTTGAAAGAACTTGGATAATTTGTATCAAGCGCGGTAGAGAGAAGATAATGATGGTTTCTCGCGATTTGCTCTCACCTCAGTCACACCCAAGCTATGAGGGAGCGCTCGAGATTCTCGACCAAGCGTTGAAGTTTGGCATCAACCCGAGTCTTGATGGAATTCGTGCAATTGTCTCGGAGTTAGGCTACCCTCAGCGTACGTATGCTTGTATTCAGGTTGCAGGAACTAATGGGAAATCATCCACTGCGCGATTGATCGCCGCGTTGCTGCGCGCCCATGGATTTCACGTGGGACTTTATACCAGTCCAGAACTCGTGTTCTATCCCGAGCGCATAGAAGTTGATGGTCGGGTGGTCAGTGATGAACGTTTTGCGGAAGTCATATATGAGGCAAAGGCTGCTGCGGATGTGGTTACCGCGCGCGAACATGCCCCGCGCGAAGGCGATGTCGCCCCTAGAGCTATAGATCATGAGGGAAACGCTGTCGCCTCAGAAGAAGCCTCTTCGATGCTCATCACTGAGTTTGAGTTGCTTACTGCCGCCGCTCTTCAGCTCTTTGCTGAGGAGCAGGTTGATTTTGCGGTGCTTGAGGTTGGGCTTGGAGGAAGATGGGACGCAACCAGTGTCGTTGATCCGAGCGTTGCAGTTATTACGGGTATCGGACTAGATCACCAGGGTATCCTAGGCGACACGATTGAGCAGATAGCCGCTGAAAAAGCAGCGATCATCAAGCCGGCCTGCCTTCCCATTCTTGGTCCGGGGGTCTATGAAACAGTACCGGTATTCTTGGCACAGGCAGACAAATGCTCTGTCTACCCGCGCCTTGTTCAGATATGCAACGGTGCGGCGTCTGAACCTATTGAAAAAGCGCGTACGCTTGATACCTGTTATTACTCTGAGCCAAGTAACGATCCGGCCATAATTCAATTAACCGTTCAAGGGGCGCATGGCACCTATGAACATCTTCGTATGCAGGCTCCTGATTATCAGTGCGCCAATATTGCTACTGCAATCGCTGCAACTGAAGGCGCATTGGGACATGCCCTGAGCGCCGATCTGATTCAGCGGGCACTTGTTGCATTGGTGGTGCCGGGGCGCTTCGAAATCCTTCGGACCGAACCGTTATTAGTGATTGATGCAGCTCATAATCCTGAGTCCGCAGAGCATCTAGTGCATGCACTCCGGAGTCGCTTTGGAAAAAGTTGCCATTTCGATATGAGCAACGAGTTTGCTGAGACAAGCACCAAACTCACTTCAGAGACATTTACCTTGGTACTCGGTATTTTGGTTGATAAAGATGCACGGGGCATCATCAAGGCGTTTGCACCTCTTATCAAAGAAGGAATGATCGATCAGATGGTGCTTTCATGTTCTGATTCGCCTCGTTCGATTCCTCCTGACGAACTTAAAATGCTCGTACAAGACGAGCTGAAAAACAATTCCTGCCCCTTAGTGGTTATTCCGATGCTTGGAGAAGCGATCGATGTCACGCGTTCTGAGGGCAAAAATATTCTTGCAACGGGCTCCATTACAGTAGCTGGATGCGTCAAAACGTCATCTGCTGAATGTCTGAGATAGATATCTATTCGACTCTACTCGTATTGAGACGGATGCTTGGGGAAAAAGTCGGTGCGTGGCAAAAGTTCCTTGATGCGGTGACCGCCAGCTGTGAAGTCTTCTGCGGCAACAAAATGAGAGAAATCAGGATCAAAGACGTAGTCCCAGCATAAGAAATCCTCATCGTGTTCCATGGAGAGATGTTCGATTATCGAGCGGCAGCCGTGCGGTGCAACAGGTTCCATAAGCACGGTAATGATGCGCAATAAATAGAAGGCGTTCACCAAGGTGTCGGCGTGATGGGCAGCGATTACCTCTTCACTTTCGAGCGGCGGAACACACTTGTTGCGCTCATTCCAATATTTGCTGGTTTGTCTGATGAAGCCTTCCATGATCGACATGACATGATGAAACTCAAAACGGGACATCGCGTTTTCGTAGCGCAGGATGGTGTCATGTGCGTTGGCGACAAGCGTAGCGTCGACTGATCCCAGCGGCATTAATCCGGCAGTATATTTCTGCGCGGTATAAAAGCAGCCGCGCGCGAAGCGGTTCAACGTATTGGTGAGCAAGGCCCCTTCTTTGAGCACTGGGTCGGCCATGCGTTTGATCTGTTCTGGATCGCAGTCGGCTGCAGTTACAGCCGGATCATATGGTTTTGGCTGAAAACTTACACTTTTGATGCCGAGCCCGAGTCCAAGAAAATGAGCACGTAATTGTTCGGCGGTATAGTACTCAAGGAGTTCAGAGGCAAGTGGCGGCTTGATGCTGCCAGATGACGAGGCCTTTTTATTCATAAAGAGTAGATGGTAGTTGGCAACAAGCTCAGTCTGGCGGAGTTCTTCGCCGGTACCCTCGGCGGTGGGGAGGTGGCCTGTCTGTAGAGCTGAAAATAGCGCGGGCTGAGCTATGCCATAGAAGTAGATGTTGTCCTGTCCAATGAATTGGTATACCGTCGCGTCATCTGAGCACCAGTATGACTTCCACTCATCAGCATCTTTGTGGGCGACTTCGCCCAGATAGGCGCGAGTGAACGAGATGGGCGCCCAGAGAGATTCAGGCCAACACCAGACCGTGAGTGGCCCCTCATTTTCAAGCTGTGGTGCGGGCACGCCCCAGGTAATGTTGCCAGTTATGCGAAAGGGCACGAGTGCTTTGCCTGCTCGATAGCGTATTCCGGCTTCACTTAACTGTGTACGTGCATTGTCGCGTGCGCCTATATCGGAAAACTCTATCTCAAAACTCGCCTTGCCTTTTTCAGGTCCACGAAAGAGATGGGGCAAAAGGGTATCTGAGATGTTGTGATATGCTTCCTCAAATTCAGACTTGATATAAAGGACTGGCGGTACCAAGAATTCCTTTATGGTGTTTGTTACTACAGAACGTGTATGTCCATCGGCCTCAAGCGTGTCGACGTGTTCACAGAGAAGATGAGAAAATTCTGGTAGTTTGAAGTACCAATTCATCACCGCACGCATGGCCGGAGTCTCACCGGTGATAGTTGAACGAGGCGCAATAAGATCTTCAGGCGGATATTGATGCCCGAGGTCGCATTCATCTGCGTAAGCTTTTTCCGACTTGCATCCCTGCACGGGGCAACGCCCTACCACCTGCCGCCCATTGAGGAAACAGCCAGCGGTCTCATCATAGAACTGTGCGGTCTCGCGTTTCTCAAGAAATCCATTGTCATAGAGGGTCCGAACGACCTCACGAGTAAATTCCTCATGATAGGTTTTGCAGACACCGAGTCCTGATCCTTCGAACAGGTCAAGTGAGATGTCGTAGTCGTGTATTGTCTGTGCCTGCGCATCATGATTGGCCTTCACGTAGTCAGCGATACTTCCCGTGCAGAGTCCGGCTTCTTTTGCTTTGCGATAGCCTTCGTCAATGGGCGAGCCGTAGCAATCAGTACCGCAGACAAAGATTACGTTTTCTGCACCGATACGGTTGCGTAGAAAACGTGCGAACATATCAGCAGGTACGAAAACTCCTCCAATGTGGCCGAAGTGCAGCCCTTTGTTACCATAGGGCATGCCGGCGGTGATGACGGCTCTTTGAGGAAATGAAGGACGCGCAATTTCGCTGGTCATAGGCTATGCATTCACTTTCATTATTCAACACGGGGTGTTCGGACAATTATTTTATCATGTGACGGAGATCCCTAGAACTCAGTGCTGCTTTCCCAGGGAGTGCGCACATATACTTCGCAGGGTAGTATTTTTTTGGCATCATCCGGTGGAAGAAGTGTCGAGACATCTTCGAGAAATGCATAAGGTACGGTAATGAAGTACAGGGGAAGATCCGCCTCGTCGGCAACAGCATGCGCATAAGGAAGCCCGTCGACAATAATTTGAGCAGTAGTCTCCCACTTCAGATGAGTATTAGCGACGATAGCGGTTGCTTGAAGTCTTGTGATATCTTCAATTTCTTGCAGAAGAGCAAACGCTTCTTCGGGTGTTTGCGTGGTGAAGCGCTGTTTGTTTATCACATAAAGCATCTCATAGGGTTGAGATGCTATTTCATCGGCAAAACGCCCCAAGGCGAGTGCTCCTTCGGGGTCACCTCCCACGTCAATAATGGTACACGTTTTATTCTGGTGCGCACGCACGATACTTGAGGCAACGGCAGGAGAAATTGCGGGATTATCGAGTGTGGTGTTTGCAAAAAGAGACGACACCATTTCAACGCCAAGTGATGTTACCAGCTCAGTATTCTCAGAACTTCTAAAATAGGGGTTTACAATATCGAGGTCGACAAGCGTTACGTTTGCTCGCTGTGTCTTTAGCTGAGCGGCTAGGTTAAGAGCAAGGTTTGTCTTGCCGCACCCATAATGGCCGGTGATGATGATAAGATTGGTGTGGTCGAGTACCTCGACGAGGTTTGTTTGAGCGGTCACGGATTCCTCGAGTTCTATAGGTAATGTGACGTGTATCGGTATGATACACCTGTAATTATACGTGTATATGTGTGATGTTGATTGAGCGGTTTAGATTGATGACAATTTATGAGGTATTGAGGAAGAGAGGACTCATCCTATGGTTCGTAAGGTTATACAGACGCAGGGTCTTCGCTGCAAGAGCTGTGACAAGCGTGTTGAACTTGAGCTTGAAGATATCGAAGGTGTGATTGCGGTAATCTCAAATCACGAAACCGGTATTGTCGAGGTCGAATACGACGAGAATGTCTGTGATGTTGCTTGTTTTCAATCAAGTATTGAAGGCCTCGACCCCGATTTCAGGGTTGTCGGATAAGCATACATTGTATGTAATTATCATAACAAACAGTCTCAGGGCAATCTTTGATGGCCGTTCCATTGAGTGATACGCTATAATCATCGAGCCTGCCCGAGTGGCGGAATGGCAGACGCGGAGGTCTCAAAAACCTTTGTGGAAACACGTGTGAGTTCGACTCTCACCTCGGGCACCAACGCATGGTATCGGCTCTGGATTACATGTCCAGAGCCGTTTCATTGAGAGCCGGTAACGTTCACAAAATGTTTGCCGCTCACGTAGCCAACGGCTACGTTGCGCAAACGATCGCTGCACTTACTCGGCAATGGATAAGTATTTGTGACACAATTAGCAGTTACCTGCGATTCTGCGTTTCCGAAACCATAATGTGAATTTCCGGAATCTGTCCGGATGGTTCTGGTATACGAAAAACCGTCAGCCTTTATTAATGCGATGGTACTATCAAAAGAATGGGGGAAGTAGCTTGTCACGCATTATTGTTGATCAAAACTACTGCAAAGGTTGCGGCCTTTGCGTCGACGCATGCCCTAAGCAGATTATCGCACTCGATCTGTCGATCATTTCGCAGAAGGGCTATAACCCTGCTGTGCTTACCGACGAGAGCAGATGTATCGGATGCGGTATATGCGCCCTCATGTGTCCTGATATGGCTATTACGGTTGAAAAGTGAGGAGTGCGCATGTCTGAACGAGTATTGATGAAGGGTAATGAAGCTTTGGCAGAAGCTGCTATGCGCGCGGGATGCCGGCTCTATTTCGGCTATCCGATCACCCCTCAGACTGAAGTTGCCGCCTATATGTCAAAGTATATGACTAAGCGAGGCGGGGTATTTCTTCAGGCGGAATCTGAGATCGCGGCGATCAATATGGTTTACGGCGCCAGTTCTGCGGGTGCTCGCGTCATGACATCGTCGTCTTCGCCGGGCATTAGCCTCAAGTCCGAGGGTATCAGCTATCTGATAGGTGCAGATCTTCCTGCGGTCATCGTAAATGTCATGCGTGGTGGCCCGGGCCTCGGTGGTATTCAGCCCTCTCAGGCTGACTACTTCCAGGCGACCAAAGGTCTCGGCCATGGAGATGCGCACCTGATCGTCTATGCGCCCTCAACCGTTCAAGAGATGGCTGATTATGTTTACCATGCGTTTGAGGTAGGCGATCGTTATCGTACTCCCGTTATGCTGCTTGCAGACGGTATGTTGGGACAGATGATGGAACCCGTGGAACTTCCTGAACAGCTTGAACTTGAACAACTTCCCGCCAAACCTTGGGCCACCAATGGGCATGAAGGCAAGCGCGAACACAATATTACTAATTCGCTGTTGCTTGATCCTCAGGAACTTGAGGATCGTGTGGTTGCACGTTTCCAGCGTTATGACGAGATAGCACGCAACGAACAACGCTTCGAGGCGTATCTGTGCGATGACGCGGATGTGGTTGTCATAGCATTTGGTGCTAGTGCTCGCATTGCACGCAGTGCCATCAATGAGGCACGTGCGCAGGGCATCAAGGTTGGCCTCTTGCGCCCCATTACCCTCTGGCCGTTCCCGGCAGACGAAATCGAAAAGCTTATCGGCACTGTCAAGGCATTTCTCTGCGTTGAGATGAGCATGGGACAGATGGTTGATGATGTGAGACTTATTGTCAATGGGCGCGTGCCGGTAAACTTTTTTGGTCATACCGGTGGCATCATTCCTACCCCTGACGAGGTTGTTTGCGTCATAAAGGAAGTCGACGAAGGCAAGCGTGTGGATACGGTACCATTCCACGCAAAATATCGGAAGGAGAAAACCGATGACTGAATCTACCTGTGCTGTGACAACTCGTCCTGAAAACTCTCCGAGGCCTCATGCACTGACAGATGTGGTGTTCTCCTATTGTCCCGGCTGTTCTCACGGTATCGTCAATCGCCTCATCGGCGAAGTTATTGACGAACTGGATATAGAAGGGCGCACTATTGCAGTTGTTCCTGTGGGATGTTCGGTAACAGCATACGAGTTTTTCGCGTGCGACGCAGTTCAAGCATCTCATGGTCGTGCCCCTGCTGTGGCCACCGGTCTTAAACGGGCATTGCCTGATCGTGTTGTTTTCTCCTATCAAGGTGACGGCGATCTGGCATCTATCGGTATGGCCGAGACGGTTCACGCCGCTACACGCGGCGAGAATATTACGGTCATCTTCATCAATAATGCTATCTATGGCATGACCGGTGGACAGATGGCTCCCACCTCGCTTCCGGGCCAGATTACTCAGACTTCGCCCTATGGGCGCGACGTAAAGCTGGTTGGTTATCCCATTCGGGTATGCGAGATGCTTGCAACACTTGATGGTGTCACCTACGCAGAGCGCGTTACCGTTGATACTCCTGCGCATGTGCGCAAAGCTAAAGCAGCCATTCTCAAAGGCTTCAAAAATCAAGTCGATGGCCTAGGCTATTCGATTATCGAAGTGGTGAGTGCCTGTCCTACAAACTGGGGGCTCACTCCTGCAAAGGCGTTCGATTGGTTACGGGAGAATATGCTGCCGTACTATCCGTTGGGTGTCTACAAAGATCGTCGGGAAGAGCTATTGGCTGCACGCGAAGTGGCTTCTGATGAGGAAGGGGCGTCTGCGTAATGGCTACCACTCACATCATGCTTGCTGGTTTTGGCGGGCAAGGTCTCCTTTTTGCTGGCAAGATGCTTGCTCACGCGGGAATGATCGAAGGAAAAGAGATCAGTTGGCTTCCTTCATATGGTCCCGAGATGCGCGGCGGCACCTGCAACTGTTCGGTATGTATCTCCGATGAGCTTATTGGTTCTCCTCTTATCGTTAACCCTGACGTGCTCATTGCCATGAATCTGCCTTCTTATGACAAATTTATTGACACGGTAGTTCCTGGTGGCGTTGCAATCATCGATTCGTCTATGATCGCAGCAGACCATAGACGTGATGATATCGCCTATATCGAGATACCGGCTACCGAGCTTGCGTCTGAGGAAAATTTGAAAGGTCTTGCCAATGTAATTCTTGTTGGCAAGCTTGTGAAGTATACCGGATGTGTCAAAGACGAATCGCTAGACGAGGCTTTGCCTGAGTGTATTTCTGCCCGTAAGGCCGCACTCCTTGAGTCGAATCGCAAAGCGCTAGAAATTGGCAGAAGTCTCTAGAAGCTTTATATCAGAGGCGTTGCTTGCAAAACAGAGAATCTTGCGTTATGTCCTTATCGATTTTTGGTGGTCAGATTTAGGTTTGGGCGGTTAGATCGTATCGGTATGAAGCACTTCCGGTTTGTGGATAATACGAGCTTGTCTACAGTTTTTTGTAATATATGACCGCTCTGACGCACGCGCCAGGGCGGTTTTGCTTTAAAATCAACGGACGGTACCCAGGACATTAGGGGGAATCTTATGAAAGACTCAGAGAAGGAACAGTTCAGAGAGCTTGCTCAGCGTATCGCGTGGTTACGTGACTCAGAAGGCTATACGGTCGAGGAGTTTGCTGACAAACTTGGCCTTGATCCAGAAGTCTATCGTGGATATGAGGATACGGGCTACGATATTCCGGCAAGTGCTCTCATGCATATAGCCAATGTCTGCAACATAGATCTCTCGGAACTTATGACCGGTTCTTCAGCTCGTCTGGATACCTACCAGATTGTCAGAAAGGGCCAGGGGAAGGAGATTGACCGATTTCCCGGTTATCATTTCAAGGATCTGGCTTTTAGCTATGCCCATAAAGACATGCAGCCTTTGCTTGTTACGCTTGATCCTTCGGAAGAGCCCGCCGAGCTTGTTGTTCATAAAGGACAAGAGTTCAACTATGTGCTATCGGGTAGATTGCTGCTGGTGTTCGCTGATCGTCAGATTGAACTTGACGAAGGCGACTGTGCGTACTTTAATCCATCGCTTCCGCACGGGCAACGTTGTGCTGGCAGCGAGCAGGTGTGTTTCATCACTGTTGTTACCGAGTAGCTTGCGGCTACTCTTATCCCTTCGCCACGGGGGTGTCACGAAGACTGTCGGGTTCCTTACCGGACACAGGTCAGAGATGTGGCATGTTGCGGACAGCATTATGAATGCCGCAACCGTTGAGGGGGCGCAAATCGCCTTGGTAACCATAGACTAACAAACGGAGTGAGAAAATCATGGACCGTATACTTTCGAAGTATTGCCCTCGCATAGAGTTTGATTCATACGAGGATTTTTTTGAAAATTTCAAAATAGAAGTGCCCGAAAACTTCAATTTTGGTTATGATGTCGTTCACGAATGGGCAATTAATGAACCAGAAAAGCGTGCACTGGTATGGTGTGATGACCATGGTGGAAAGAGAGAATTCTCTTTTGCTGACATCGACCGTCTGAGCAACAGACTTGCCGATGCCCTTACCAGCAGAGGTATTGTCAAAGGTAGCGTAGTCATGCTCATCTTGCGCCGACGGTGGGAATATTGGGTGTCTGCCGTGGCTTTGCACAAAATAGGAGCGACGCTCATTCCCGGTTCGCTTCAGCTGACTACTCACGATCTTATCTATCGCGCGAATGCGGCGGGCATAGAGGCCTTTATCTGCATAAATGATGACTATGTTTGTCAGCAGGTGCAGGACGCATTGCCTGACTCGCCTACCGTCAAACATTGTATTGTGACACCGGGCAATCGGGAAGGTTGGTTGTCTTACGAGGCGCTCCTCGAAGAAGGCGATGAAGATTGGGCGCGTCCCACCGGTGAGGCGGCAAGTACCAATGAAAATACCATGCTGATATATTTTACATCGGGCACGACCGGTATGGCTAAGATGGCTTGTCATAATTTCATTCATCCGCTCGGACATATCCTTACGGCAAAGTATTGGCAGCAAGTTGAGGAGAATACGCTGCACTTAAGCGTTTCCGACTCGGGATGGGCGAAGTTTGGGTGGGGTAAGATATATGGGCAGTGGATTGCTGGCGCGACAGTGTTTGCCTATGACATGGATCAATTTGTTCCGACGAAGCTGTTGGAGAAGATTGAGGAATATCAACTGACCACGTTCTGTGCGCCTCCTACTATGTATCGGTTCATGCTGCAGGAAGATGTATCTCATTACGATCTTTCAAGCGTCCATAATTTTGCGACGGCGGGCGAGCCGCTTAATCCTGAGGTTGTCAAACAGTGGAAAGCTTACACGGGTAAAGTGATTCACGAAGGTTTCGGCCAGACAGAGGGGCCGGTTCTTTTAGCGAATTTTAAATGGTTTGAGCCACGCCCTGGGTCGATGGGCAAACCATCGCCTTTGTTACATATTCAGTTACAAGATGAAAGTGGCCACGCGGTGCCCGATGGCGAAGAAGGCTCTATCTGCGTGACTCATCTAAAAGATACCTATCCGCCGGGACTCTTTGTAGGCTACTATCATAATCCTGATCTTACTCGTCAAGCAGTAGGCGGCGAGTACTATGACCTGCATGATATGGCGTGGCGTGACCCGGACGGTTATCATTACTTCATTGGTCGTAATGACGACGTGATCAAGTGCTCCGGCTACCGTATTGGTCCTTTTGAAGTTGAGTCTGCTTTGATCGAACATCCTGCGGTGGTCGAGTGCGCGGTAACTGCGTCGCCTGATCCGATTCGCGGTAATGTAGTCAAGGCTACTATTGTTCTTGCGAAGGGGTATGAGCCATCACAGGCGTTGATAAAAGAGTTGCAGAATCATGTGAAGACGACTACGGCACCTTACAAATATCCTCGTATCGTGGAGTTTGTCGATGAACTTCCCAAGACGCTGGGTGGCAAGATTAAACGTGCGCAATTGCGCAAGGAAGCAGAAGCGCGTGCGGCAGCACACGAACAACAGGGCTGATGCGTCGATATCGGCGTGAAGGAGGAACGATCATATGGTAAAGCCAGAGCCATCGATAGATCAGTGGCTTGCAGAGGCGAAAGTGCTTCCGCAAGCATCTGAGGTGGGCATGTGGCTCACGCATAATGGTGTCGTTCGGCGGACACCTAAACAGAAGGTCCGTGAAGGTATCGATGATGGTAGTATCGTCGAAACGCTGTTCTTTGGTTATGATGAGGATAAAGTGGCCCGGGCAATTGAACAGGCCAGAGAGATGGAGGGCATATATCATGTCCGTGTCTGGCTCAATGAAGGTACGCTTGAAGTAGGCGACTCCATTATGTACGTTCTTGTGGGAGGTGACATTCGTCCACACACGATCGATTGTCTCCAAGCGCTGGTAAGTGAGATAAAGACAAACTGTGTGCGCGAGGTAGAACAGCGCGTATTTTGATTGTTGATTAGCGTAGAGGAAGACGATCTTGGTAACTCTCAAGTTTAAACATGTGACGCTCTTTGCCTATTTGCTTTTGCTCGTGCCTATCGTCATTTTCTTTTTTGGCTGGCTACACTGGTACTATGCAATTATATTTGCCGCTTTGTTAAGCGCGGCATTTGTCTGGCTATATCGTAGCGATTATATGGCAGATCGTGAAGAGATAGCACTACCTCTCAAGCATTTTATCGGTATTGCGGCGCTCATAGGGCTATGGGTTCTCATGTCGGGTAATTGCGGGTTCTCGGCGAGTCAGTTTGACATTCCATGGCGCAACGTGATACTGAGCGATCTCATCAACTATTCCTGGCCGGTTTACTATGATCAAAGCGGCTATGCACTCGCGTACTATGTTACCTTTTGGATGATTCCCGCTCTTGTGGGGAAGGCGTTTGGATGGGGCGCTGCGTTGTTTGCGCTCTGGCTTTATCAAACGTGCATTTGTCTGACTGCGGTATTGCTTGTTGCAAATCTTATTAAGGCGCAGAAAACTTCAATCTATTGGCTTGTCGCCGTTGTTTTCGTGCTCTGGAGCGGTCTTAATGTGTTGGGTACTATGATCATGCAGATGTGGGATCATAATCTTTACCCACTTGGTTTAAACGGCAACGATTCCTATTGTGACAACTTCTTCAATGGGGAAGCGACAAACTTCTATTTTCGCAGTACCATGGATTGCATTCAGGAAACCTATAATCAGATCCCCGTATGGCTTGTGGTCCCTCTACTTCTCAAGAAAAAGCGAATACATTCGTTTATTTTTCTCGATCTTCTTCTGGTACCTTTTTCGCCTTGGGCGGCCATTGGCTTCATACCCCTTATGGTGGTACTGGGTTTTCAAGAACTCTATGGGTATATACGTTCAGATCGTGGATTTGTCGTTTTGAAAAAGACATTGCTCGCTATTTTTTCTCCCGCCAATGTGCTTGGGCTGGTGGGATGTTTGGTGGTATTTGGTACATACTTTCTTTCCGGTTCTCATATGAGTGGTGCTGCCTCTAACGGAAGTGATGCGCCTGGTTCATTTGGCGTCCTTTCCGTCTGGTTATGGCCCGGAGAGCTTTGGCGTGCATGGTTTATCTTCTGTCTCTGCTCGTTTGGCATATTTGCTATACTGATCGCGCGAAAGTTCAAGAAAGATGTTTTATTCTGGGCGAATATTTTCTGGTTGGCCCTTATTCCCTTTATTTGGATGGGGACCATCTGGGGGCGTGACTTCTGCATGAACGCTTCATTGCCGGGCGTCTTCATTTTGATGATTTACATGCTTCGGTATCTAGTCGATCATGTTCAAGGCAAGCCCCTAAGATTTTGGAATCTTCTCATCATCATTGTTTTGACGGTGGCGTTTGCGAGTCCAGTCATGCAGACGTGCTATCAAATTCAACTCATGATCGCAAGCAGGAGTTTTTCGACACAGATTCTTACCATAGATTTCGATACATTCAATGGTCAGCCTCTCAATAAGTGTGCAAACTTCGTTTGTGCTGATCCTTCGCAGTCGTTCTTTTTCACGTATTTGGCGCGGTGATTGATATGATGCAAATAACATTTAAGGGAAAATATTTGGTGATCGCGGGGTATCTTCTCCTCGGCATACCGGTTGCGTTTTTCATGTTTGGCTGGATGAAATGGTATTTTGCTTTGATAGGGGTACTGCTTTTATCGGGGGGATTTCTTTGGCTTTATCGCCGTGATTTTATGTTGGATGATCGCAAGATTACACTTTCAATCGTTCACGCGATCGCTATCATTGTGGTTCTTGGTGTCTGGGTTGCTTTTTCAGGCAATTGTGGATTCAGTTATGGTCTTGATGATATTCCCTGGAGAAACACTATTCTGGCTGATCTCATCAACTATGACTGGCCGGTAGTCTACCATGATGGTTTTTCGCTTGCCTATTATTTTGCGATATGGCTGGTGCCGGCAGCGGTGGGTAAGTTGCTGGGATGGGGCGCGGCTCTCTTCACTCTCTGGTTGTATGAAACTTGTCTTGTAGTAACTGCTGTGTTTCTCATAGGAGTGCTTCTTGATGCCCGAGGGCCGGCGGTGTTCTGGATGGTCGCTGTCGTGTTCATGCTATGGAGCGGACTTAATCTGGTGGGCTCGGCTTGCATGGAGATCGTCGGAAAAAACGAACAAGGTTTCAAGCTTGACAGCAACGAGGCCTACTGCGATGTCTTTTACTATGGCGAGGCTACCAATTTCTACTACCGCAGTAATTTTGACTGTATCTCTCAAAGCTATAACCAGATTGCCGTGTGGCTTGCCGTTCCGCTCATGCTCTTCAGCCGCAAGGCTCGTTCATTTATCTATCTTGAGGTATTACTTGCGCTCTTTTCGCCGTGGGTAGTAATTGGGCTCATTCCTCTCATGATTGCTCTTGGCGTGTTCCAACTTATTGGTGAGGTACGTCGTCGTCGCAAAGAGGGTCTTTCACGATCATCTTCGTTGGTATTTTGGACGGTTCGTGAGGTGTTCAGCCCCGCTAATTGTTGCGCATTGGTGGCGGCTGTGCCCATAGCACTGCTTATCTTTGCTGGCCTGCAGCAGACAGCGGTAGGCGCAGTCATAAGTAGCGATGTGGGACGAGGCTTCTTCGGTATTTTAACAATTAGCGCTTTCGATATATACAATTGGCTGGGATACCTTTTGTTTATCGTCTGCGAATTTCTTGTCTTTGCGGCGTTTCTCTATCCAAAATTCAAACGCGATCCTTTTTTCTGGGTTGTCATTATCTCTCTTTTGCTCATCCCATTTTTCTGGATCGGGAATATTGGTGGACGCGATTTCTGCATGGATGTTTCGTTGGGGCCGCTCTGCGTTCTCATGATATTTGTTATGCAATATCTCAAGGAAGAGGTAATGGGCAAGACGCTTACGCTCAGAAATCTGTTCTTTACCGTTGTGCTAGTGGTTGCATTCATGAGCCCGATATTTCAACTTGCTTGTGATGTATCGGTCATGTATACGCATAAGAGCCTTTGGGTCGTTACCAATGATGCTGACGTTCCCGAATCGCTCGAAGGATTGCAGGCTAAGTCAATTGCGAATTTTGTTTGTGAAGACCCGAAAAACGCTCTATTTTTCAATCTTTTCGCTCGTTGAGCGTAGCGGGAGACAGACGATGCCTCAAATGCTTGCTGCAACACTTTGAACATACAGAGTATTTGCCGCTGCTTTGGACAAAACCAAGTAGAATGAAATGAAGCGATTCGAAAGGACGAGCATGAAAGTTGTGATTCTTGCGGGTGGTTTCGGTACTCGCATCAGTGAAGAAAGTCACCTGCGCCCCAAACCGATGATCGAAATCGGTGGGCAGCCGATTCTTTGGCATATCATGAAGTACTATTCTTCATTTGGCTACGATGAATTTATTATCTGTGCCGGTTATAAACAGCAGGTTATCAAAGAATACTTTGCTAACTACTACCTGCATCGCTCCGACATCACCTTCAACTTCGCCGATGAAGGTAACATTACCGTGCACAATAATGTTTCAGAACCCTGGAAAGTCACGGTCGTGGATACCGGTCTTAATACTATGACGGGTGGTCGCATCAAGCGTATTGCTCCGTATGTGGGAGACGAGACATTCATGCTGACCTATGGCGATGGTGTTGCTGATGTCGATCTCGATGCCTTGTTGGCTTTTCACCATGGTCATGGACGTATCGCTACGATCACCGGTGTTAATGTCACCCAACGTTTTGGTGTGCTTGATATTGATGAAAACGGAGCGATCAATGAGTTCCGTGAGAAGAAAAAAGATGACGGTGGTGTTATAAACGGTGGATACATGATACTCGAGCCGGCCGTATTCGATTATATTGACGATGACACTACCATTTTTGAACAAACACCTCTTAATCGTCTGGCTGAAGAAGGCCAGCTTGCCGCCTATCGGCACAGCGGATTCTGGCAATGCATGGACACTCAACGCGAGAAACAAAAACTCGAGGAGCTCATCGTTTCCGGTGAGGCCCCGTGGATACAATGGTGATGAGATAGGGAGCCTCTGTGAACTTTGATCTGGACTTCTATCGTGGCCGCCGGGTATTTCTCACGGGACATACCGGATTCAAGGGGAGTTGGCTTACTAAGATTCTCCTTGATGCAGGCGCTGAGGTGACGGGATACTCGTTAGCAGCACCTACCGAGCCGAGTCTGTTTGATCTTTTGGGAGTTGCCGATCACATGAACAGTGTCGAAGGTGACATACGTGATCGCGCACATCTTGAAAAAGCTTTCAATCAGGCGCGCCCTGAGGTTGTGTTGCACCTTGCGGCTCAGCCGCTCGTCCGTGCGAGCTACCAAGAGCCGGTCTACACCTATGAGACCAATGTTATGGGTACTGTGAACATACTTGAGTGCGTGCGTAACGCCTCGAGTGTTCTCTCATTTCTGAACGTTACGACCGATAAGGTTTATAAGAATTTTGAGTGGGCGCGTGGCTATGTGGAAGATGATTTTCTTGATGGGTATGATCCCTACTCGAATTCAAAATCTTGTTCTGAACTGGTAACCCACAGTTATCGTCAGTCGTTTTTCTCAGATAATGCGGTCGCTATCTCAACGGCACGTGCCGGTAACGTGATAGGAGGTGGCGACTTCGCGGCGGATCGCATCATCCCTGATTGTGTTCGAGCTCTATGCTCGGGCGAGCCGCTCATCGTCCGCAACCCTCACTCGACACGACCCTATCAGCATGTGCTCGAACCGCTGCTTGCCTATCTCATGATCGCTCAGCGTCAGATAACAGAAGTACATCTGGCCGATAGCTACAATGTCGGCCCGGACGACTGCGATGCAGTGAGCACCGGTGATTTGGTTGAGCAGATGTGTGCGTTATGGAACGAGTATGGCGCGGGCGCTTGTGCTGCTGATGGTACTTGTATGAATGAGCTCTCATGGATCAACCGCAGCGATGGAGGCCCCCATGAGGCAAGTTTCCTCAAGCTCGATTGTGCAAAACTGAAAGCAGCATTTGAGTGGCAACCACGTTGGCACATAACTGACGCACTGGAAAAGACCGTCGAATGGACGCGCGTGTGGCTTGCAGGCGACGATATCGATGCCTGTATGACGGCACAGATCAAGGGATACCTGAGTCGCTGAACGTTAATCAATCCTTGTCTGCTTGAAAGACGGGACAGCAAAGCATAGGGCGATCGTTTGCCCTGACAAAAAGAAAGGGCATGTGCATGTTCGATAATATGACCGAGGCGCAGGCGCATCAACAGATACTTGAGATGGTATCTGCGTATTGCGATCACTATCACAATCAGGCAAAATCGTTTGTGCCCGGTGACCGTATCAACTACGCAGGGCGTGTCTACGATCATGAAGAGATGGTCAGTCTTGTTGATGCTTCTCTTGAATTCTGGCTGACAGCAGGACACTGGACCGATCAGTTCGAAAAGGAATTGGGCGAATATCTTGATATCCCCTATGTCTCATTAGTTAATTCAGGATCTAGCGCAAATCTGATTGCATTCATGGCATTGACCTCTCCAGAGCTGGGCAAACGTCGTGTTGAGCGTGGCGATGAGGTCATTACGGTGGCTGCTGGATTTCCTACTACGGTAACACCTCTCATACAATACGGTGCGGTGCCGGTGTTCGTTGATGTCGCCTTGCCAACATATGAGATCGATGTCACTCAACTGCATGAGGCTCTTTCAGATAAGACCAAGGCGGTCATGATCGCTCATACTCTAGGAAATCCCTTTGATCTGGCAACGGTCAGAGCATTTTGTGATGAACATGATCTCTGGCTGGTGGAAGATAATTGTGATGCTCTTGGTTCTACCTATACGCTCAATGGGGTACCGCGTTTTACGGGTACTATCGGAGATATAGGGACATCAAGTTTCTATCCTCCTCATCACATGACTATGGGTGAGGGCGGCGCGGTGTATACGCGCAATCAAAAGCTTCATCGCCTTATCCGTTCTTTCCGTGACTGGGGCCGTGACTGTGCGTGCCCATCAGGTAAAGATAATTGCTGTGGCCATCGTTTTGACGGTCAGTATGGCGAACTTCCGCGTGGATACGATCACAAATATGTGTATTCTCACTTTGGGTATAACGTCAAGGCTACCGATCTTCAGGCATCCATAGGGTGCGCGCAACTGAAGAAATTCCCTGATTTCGTCAAGCGTCGCAAGTACAATTTTGAGCGCCTCAAGGGAGGCCTTGGTGGATTGGAAGATCGCATTGTTCTTCCGGAAGCTACGCCGAACTCTGACCCTTCTTGGTTTGGGTTTCTCATAACCTGCAAGGAGGGGGTTGATCGTGGCGAGGTTGTTGAATATATTGAGGATAAAGGTATTCAGACGCGTGCCTTGTTCGCCGGTAACCTTATTAAACATCCCTGTTTTGATGAAATGCGTGCTTCTCAGACCGGCTATCGTGTTATTGGTGATCTTCATGTCACTGATTTCATCATGGAAAACTCGTTTTGGGTGGGTGTCTATCCGGGCATGACAGACGAAATGATCGATTATATGGCGGCCATTATCAGAAAGGCGGTAAGCTGATATGTCAGATGTCGAGCTGCTTGATTGCACGTTACGTGATGGGGGATATGTCAACCTGTGGAGATTTGGCCACGATAACACGGTAAGTATATTTGAGCGTCTTGTCGCTGCAGGTGTTGAGATCATCGAAGTAGGGTTTCTCGATGATCGCGAACCATTCGACATAGATCGCACTATTTTCCCTGATACCGCTTCTGCAAATGCGATCTATGGGGGACTTGATCACGCCCGTGCTCTCGTTGTTGCGATGATAGATATCGGTACGTGTGATATTTCAAATATTCAGCCCGCTCAAGATACCTGTCTTGACGGCATTCGTGTCATTTTTAAGAAGGCAAAGCTTTCGATAGCGATGGACTATTGCAGGCAGCTGAAACAACTCGGCTATAAGGTATTTGCAAATGCCGTGTCCATCACCAGCTATGATGATGCTGAATACCATCATCTGCTCGATGAGATCAACGAGCTTGAGCCATTTGCCTTTTCCATCGTCGACACCTATGGTCTTTTGCATAGCCAGGATGTGGATTATTACTTCAAGACGGCTGATGACTATCTCAATGAAGGTATAGCGATTGGGTATCACGCTCACAACAACTTTCAGCTGGCCTATTCCAACTGTATTGAATGTATCGAGACACCTCATCAGCATAATCTGGTGGTTGATGGTTCTTTGCATGGTATTGGCAAATCGGCAGGCAATGCGGCAACAGAGCTTCTCGCCATGTATCTGAATGACTATAAGGGTAAATCCTACGACATCGCTCAGATACTGGAGGCTATTGACTCATCAATTCTTACTATTTATCAGGCGACGCCGTGGGGGTATCGCTTCAAATTCTATATGGCGGCTCTTAACGACTGCCATCCCAGCTATGTTACCTATCTGCAGGATAAGAAGAAGCTTTCGATTAAATCCATAAACGAGATACTGTCAAGCCTCGAAGGGGAAAAACAACTGCTCTATGATGAAGAGTATGTCGAGCGCCTCTATCAGGAATACCAAAGCTGCGATTGCGATGACACCGCTGAGCGCGCGGCTTTCAGAGAACTGGTAGCGGGTCGCGAAGTTCTTTTGCTTGCACCAGGCAACCATATATATGATCAGAAGGATCGTGTCGATGCCTATATTAAGGAACACGATCCACTGGTTATCTCCGTTGGTTTTGTGCCGGAGGGTTATGGTGTTCCCTACGTGTTCCTCAGCAACTCTAAGCGCTATGTTCAGCTAGCAACGTTTCTTTCACGGCCTGAAAACTCCATACGGGTTATTGCTACTTCAAATGTCACTAAACCAATGGGCAGTTTTGACTACACGTTTCGTTATAGCGACCTCACCGATGACGAGGCCCTGATCGTTGATAATCCGCTTATCATGTTGCTCAAACTGCTCGATGGTGCCGAGGTATTCCATGTTGCACTGGCGGGATTTGACGGTTATACCACACGTCCTAGCTCTGATTACATCAATCCAAACATGGAATACTCATTCAGTAAAGAGAAGGCCGAAGAGATTACGGCAGATACCATCGCCAGTCTTAAGCGTCTCGGCGTATCATGTCCCATCACCTTTGTGACCGATTCGCTCTATGCGCAAGGAGTTAATGCGTGAGATATTCCGCCCTATTATTCGATGTGGATGGAACTCTGCTTGATACGGGTCCCGGTCTGATCGCCGCAATCGACTATACGGTAAAACGCGAAAATCTTCATCCGCTTGATGACGCAACTATACGGTCATTCATTGGGCCACCTATACAGGATTCCTTTCGCCGTGTCTATGGGCTCTCAACAGAAGAAGCGTGGCGTGTGGCTACCGTGTTTCGCTCGTTTTATCAAGGCGATGCGCTGCTGATGGCAAAGCCTTATGACGGGATATTGGATGTGTGTGCTGAACTCACTCGGCGTAATGTTCCCATCGCTATTGCCACCTATAAGCGTCAAGATTATGCAGAACGCATCCTGAAGCATTTTGGTTTTGATCGCTTCACTACCCATCTATTCGGCAGTGATTTTGAGGGCAAGTTGACCAAGGCCGATATTATCGCACAGGCAGCCACCTCGCTGGGGGTACCTCATGAGGACGCGCTTATGGTGGGAGACACCAAGCACGATGCAATAGGTGCCGAGCAAGCGGGAATGCCATTTCTCGGCGTAACC
This sequence comes from Coriobacteriales bacterium, assembly GCA_963665595.2. Classification (GTDB taxonomy): domain Bacteria; phylum Actinomycetota; class Coriobacteriia; order Coriobacteriales; family CADBOM01. The sequence continues at coordinate 527,824 of CAXXJK010000005.1, forward strand.
TACGGATATGGATTCGCAACTGAAGAGGAAGCGAGATCATATCCCTGTGTGGGAGTCATTAAGTATCCGATGGAGATACTGGAATATTTTCCGGCGCAACAATGACGGGGCGTTTCTGTCATTTCAGCAGTTTCTTGTAGTAGAGAGAGAATGGACGACAACGTGAAAGTTAAGCTCGCAAACTATCTTGCGGATTTCCTTGTTGAGCGGGGAATGACCGATATGTTTTCGGTTACTGGTGGGGGAGCCATGCATCTCAATGATGCGTTTGGACATCACTCAGGTATTCATGTTACCTACAATCACCATGAACAAGCCTGCGCCATCGCCGCCGAGGGTTATGCACGCCTTTCCGGGAGAGTCGCAGGTGTTTGTGTTACCAGTGGCCCGGGCGGCACCAATGCGCTTACAGGAGTTCTTGGTGGGTGGCTGGACTCAATTCCCCTGTTCGTCGTTTCCGGGCAGGTAAAACGTGAAACGACAACATGGTCAACTGATGTGCCTGTTCGTCAATTGGGCGATCAGGAGTTTCAGATTATTGGTTGCGCGGAGACTATGAGCAAGTATGCCGTCATGGTCACTGAACCGCAGACCATCCGATACCATCTCGAAAAAGCTTGGTACCTGATGATGAACGGACGCAAAGGACCGGTATGGCTCGATATACCCCTCGATGTTCAAGCAGCGATGATCGAGACTGATGAGTTGACAAGTTTTGATCCCGCGGAGCTTTCTGAGCCTGAGCAACCCGTATATGACACTCCGCTTACTCCGCTGATTCTGAAACATCTTGCCCAGGCCGAACGTCCTGTTATTCTGGCGGGCGCTGGCATTCGTCTTGGAGATGCCTACCCAGAGTTTCTCGATCTTATAGATGCATTGCAGATACCGGTTGTAACTGCTTGGAATTCAAACGATCTGCTGCCGGACGACCATCCGCTCTTCTGTGGCCGACCAGCGACGGTTGGCACGCGTGGGGGTAACTTCATCGTACAAGCGGCCGACGTGTTACTCTCGTTGGGCAGTCGACTCAACGTCAGGCTTATCAGCTACAATCGCAAACAGTTTGCAAAGGATGCGTATAAGATTGTTGTCGATATTGATGAGGCTGAATTGCGCAAACCCACCATCGACGTTGATCTTCCTGTTCATGCCGATGTCAAAGATGTTATGCGCGCGCTAGCCGATCACGTCGCTCTAGCGGATGCCGGCTATCGAGCAGATGACCCACGACGTGTTGCTTGGACTACTTGGGCGCATGGTATCAACGAGCGCTATCCTGCTACGTTACCGGAGTATTTTGAACAGAAAGCCCCGATCAATCCCTACGTGTTTGTCGATAAACTCTCTGATGCGCTGGCCGAGGGCGACGACATCATCTGTGGTAATGGGAGTGCGTGTGTCATCACATTCCAAGCATTCAAATTCAAAGAAAAGCAGCGTTCTTTTACCAACTCTGGTTGCGCGGCCATGGGCTATGGATTTCCCGCCGCTATTGGTTGTTGTGTTGCGGAGGGATTTGACAAACGCGTCATTTGTATCGATGGCGACGGCAGCTTTCAAATGAATATACAAGAGCTCCAGACCGTTGTCTGCAATCACTTGAATCTCAAGTTGTTTATCATCAACAATAACGGATATCATTCGATCAGGCAGACACAAACCAATACATTTAAACCTCCTCTTGTGGGGGTTTGCGAAGGCAGTGGGTTAAGCTTTCCCAATCTTAAGAACATTGCTGCAGCGTATGGGGTACCTTACGTGCGTGTTGAAGATCGAGACAGTGCCGCTGAAGCTATTGCGGAAGTGCTTGATATAAACGGGCCAGTACTTTGTGAGGTTGTCGTCGACGCGGAACAGAAATTTGAACCTAAGCTTTCTTCGAAAGTCTTGCCCGATGGCCAGATTGTGAGCCCCGAACTCGATGACATGTTTCCCTTTTTACCGCGTGAGGAATATGATGCAGTGAAGAACCGCATGGGTTTGTTTGAATAGGAGATGTTGATGCAGCACGCGATCATCACAGGTGGAACCGGTATGCTTGGGCGGACCCTAGCGCTTCAGCTGCTTCATGAGGGTTGTAAGGTCACCGTTCTTATTCGCCCGGATTCATCGCGGATAAGTAGCATTCCCCAAGATAACCGACTTACGGTGGTTCCCTGCGATATTGCCGACCTCGGAGCTCTCGTGCATCGTATAAAAGCAGGGGATCTTCCTGCAGAGTTGAACGATTCCTATGATGTTTTCTATCATCTGGGGTGGGGCGGTACATTTGGGTCGGTCCGAGACGATGCTCATGTGCAAGGACGCAATATCGGTTATGCGCTTGATGCGGTTGACCTTGCCGAGGCTCTCGGGTGTGACACGTTTGTTGGAGCGGGAAGTCAGGCCGAGTATGGTCGCGTTGAAGGTATACTTTCTCCTCAAACGCCCGCTTTCCCTGAAACTGGGTACGGCATGGCCAAACTGGCGGCAGGCCAGCTGACTCGTCTTGCCTGTCAGCGTAAAAATATTCGTCACATCTGGACGCGCATTTTGAGTGTCTATGGCCCCTACGATGGGCTCAAAACCATGGTGACATCTGTCACCCGTGCCCTTATGGCGGGCGAAGAGCCTGAACTTACTGCTTGCGAACAGATGTGGGATTATCTGTATGCCGAAGATGCTGGACGTGCATTGCGGCTGGTGGGAGAGAAGGGGTGTGACGGCGCGATCTATTGCATCGGAAGTGGTGTCGCGCGTCCTCTCTTAGAGTACGTGCATGAAATTCGTGACGCTGTCGATCCGGGTGCTTCGCTTGGTATCGGAAAACGTCCCTATGCAGACAGACAGGTCATGTATCTCTGCGCCGATATCGAGAATCTGCGAAGAGATACCGGTTTCGAACCGACGGTATCATTTAAAGAAGGTATCCGCGCTACCATAGATTGGTTACAGACGATTCCGGATTCGATGTGATGTTTTCCGAAGCATTGTATCTGAGTGCCCATTTGCTTGCGCAAGTGGGATGGAGGATTTTATGAAAAAGATCAGCATCATGATCCCCTGCTATAATGAAGCAGAAAATGTCGTTCCCATGAGTGAGGCAGTACTCAAGGAACTTACCACTGAACTTCCCGATTACGATTATGAAATTTTATTTATCGATAATTGCTCGACTGATGGCACGCGTGATCTGCTTCGTCAGGTATGTGCGAACAATTCTCATATTAAGGCAATTCTGAACTCTAAAAATTTTGGTCAATTTAATTCGCCCTATTATGGAATCTGCCAGACAACCGGTGACTGCTGCGTCACGCTGTGCTGCGATTTTCAGGATCCGGTCGATATGATTCCCAAGTTCGTGCATGAATGGGAACAGGGCTATAAGGTGGTCTGTGGTATAAAGACGACCAGCCGTGAGAACAAAATCATGCGGGGTTTGCGTACGATCTATTACAAACTCATACGTAGGTTTAGCAACGTTGAGCAGATCGAGCATTTTACTGGATTCGGATTGTACGATCGCAGTTTTATAGAAGTACTGAGGGATCTTAACGATGCCACGCCATTTCTTAGAGGCATTGTGGCTGAACTAGGGCCAAGGCGTAAGGATATTCCTTACGAGCAAGCACAACGTCGTGCGGGAAAGACACACAATAATTGGTACACACTCTACGATGGCGCGATGCTTTCCTTTACCAGCTATACGAAGGTTGGTATGCGTACGGCTACTATCGTGGGCTTTATATTCTCTGCTATTTTTCTCATCGTGGCGGCTGTGTATTTCATCTTAAAAATCATATGGTGGGATACATTTCCTGCGGGCTCAATACCGGTGTTGCTGGCTGTTTTAGTATTAGGGTCGCTCCAGTTATTCTTCATCGGCCTATTAGGCGAATATGTCATGAGCATAAACATGCGTATGATGAAGCGTCCTCTCGTGGTCGAGGAGGAGAGGATAAATTTCTGACATGTGCACTCTTGAGGATGTACAAAGGGCAAATCTTGCGCTCCTTTGTGAGGTTGATCGTATTTGTCGCAAGCATGGTGTCACGTATTTTATGGACAGCGGGACGCTGCTAGGTGCAGTGCGACACCAGGGGTCCATACCTTGGGACGACGATGTCGACATCGCAATGTTTCCTGACGAATTTCAGCGATTCGCTGCGGTTGCTTCTCAAGAATTCTCGCAAGGTTTTTCGTTGAGTATACCTTCAGATTATGGGGACGATGTATTCTATGATTACATACCGCATGTGATCTATGAGGACAGCCAGGTTAGAGACGAAGATGCCAAGGCCCGTTTTTATCAGGGATATCTCAATCACATCATGCTTGATATCTTTATTATTGAGGATGCCCCTGAAGCCAAATGGCAGCGAAAGATTCAACAACTCAAGCTCAAATTTCTCTATGGTTTGGGCTGGAGTCGTCGATACCGTCTTGATTATTCTGACTATACGGGACCTCAGAAGATTGGCGTTTGGCTGTTGTCACATATAGGAAGACTGTTCAGCCAACGCACGGTTGAGAATGCCTACTGGCGTACTGCGCGTGCATTTCAAGGCACAGGTTCTCGCTTTTGCTTTATGTCAAACTATATTCTCAATGAGATTGACTGTGTTTATCATAAAGAGTGGTTTGCTCAGGCTGTCGATATTGATTACGAGGGGTATCCTCTTATGGCTCCTGTCGGGTATCATGAAGTCCTGACGACATTATTTGGAGATTATCTTCAGTTACCTCCTCCAGAAGACCAGCGTCCCATGCACTATGATTTTTCGAACCCGAACTTTAGAGTTGGATAGAAAACTATGGAAGACGGCCGCTCGATAGCGAAGTCATTCTCACGCGATCTCCTGTACAGCATCGCCGGTCTTGTGAGTATGAATGCGGTTATTCAGTTTGTCGTTTATCCAGTACTCCAGGCACAGATGGGTGCCGAGAACTATGGCATAGTAATTTCTCTCATCTCGATCATCGCAATCATGTGTTGCTCGCTTGCGACTGCTGCGAATTATTCGCGCATGGTGGTGAGCACGCACACCGAAGATGTTAAGGGTGACTACAACATATTCCTCGCCATCATCTCTGCGATTTCAGTGGTGGTTGCTATTGTTGCAGTCATATGGGTGGGGTGGAGTAGCGCAGCCGAGTTTATCGGCATGAGTGCGCTTATGGTCTTTACTATATTGCGCTACTACGGTGATGTCTCATTCAGACTTACCCTCAATTACAAGGGGTTTTTCTTTTACTATCTTACCGTATCGGTTGGCTATCTGATCGGCGTCGTTCTTGTCTATTTTGGCGGATCGATATTCAATCTCGTGCAGTGGTGGTGGATAGCTCTCATTATCGGCGAGGTAGCTTCCTTCGTCTATGTATTCCGCAAGGGTTTGCTCTATAAAAAGCCTTACTTTGCTCCTTCCGTGCGAATGAGCGAAAACGCTCGCTCGGTTGCTGCGCTCTCCTCAGCCTATTTGCTCTCTGCCATCATCATGAATGCAGACCGTCTTTTATTGCTTGCATTTGTGGGGGGTACAGCGGTCACGATTTTTTATACTGCTTCCCTGGTAGGCAAAATGATCGCATTGCTTACCAGTCCGCTCAATGGTGTCATTATCGGCTATCTGTCAAAGCATAAGCGAGGCATATCTCGGGCATTTTTTGCAAAGTTTGTTGCCGTATTGTTGGTTTGTGGTGTTGTCCTCAGCGGGCTTTGCATACTTGCTTCGATCGTTCTCATTCATCTTTTGTATCCAACTATCTATGATATGGTCGAACCGTTCTTTCTGGTAGCCTGTCTGGGTCAAGTGTTCTACTTTTTGAGCGAGACGGTAATGGTTGTTGTGCTTAAGCTTGCGCGCGAACGCTACCAATTCTATCTGAATCTCATCTATGCGGTTATTTTCTTTGCTGCGGCGGTTCCCGGTGTCATATTCGGCGGAATCTGGGGCATTGCTTGGGCGATTCTTATTGTTAACGTCATCCGTTTCCTACTCATTTCTGTTTTTGGTTTCATGAAGGCAGGAAAAGCGGAAGACCAGACAATCATCTCGGAATGAGGCTTGTGAATTCGGTTGAAACAACATATCCCGAAACAAGTTCCCTAAGGAGCCAACGGCGCTCGTCTTACCACAAAACCAGCCGTTTCATTGCGCCAACTCTGCTCGTTGTCCTCATCATTTTGCAACTCGTCCGCATTACGACGGTTTTTGAATCACGGGAAGACTTTCACCTGGATGAATGCTGGACCTACGGGTTTGCAAACAGCTACTACGATGGCTATGTCTCTCGTCTTCCTGTTTCTGATTTCGATTCGGTTGCAGATTGGAATATCCACGGAGTACAGACGCAGAATTTCGATACCTGGGAGTCAAGTCAGGTATTGCGCGACTATCTGACAGTGCAAGAGGGCCAGGGTTTTGACTATGCCTCGGTTATCGAAAGTCAGCGTTACGATCTGTCTCCGCCGCTTCACTCTCTTATCCTTTATACCATCTGCTCGCTGTTTCTCAACTCGTTTTCCTGGTGGTATGCCTATCTCATCAATATAGTGGCGTTTGTTGTTACCCAGATATTGCTCTATCTGTGTGCATCTCGGCTCTTGCGATCACGCTGGCTTGCGCTGTTAAGCGTTGCGCTCTACGGATTTTCTGTTGGAGCGCTCAACTGCTTTATCTACCTACGCCCCTATGCGTTGCTGACCTGTCTGACTCTGCTATTTTGCTGGCTTAATCTCCGCTTGTTCGATAAGGGCTTCCAAAGATGCTTACCGAGCTATCTCATATTGTTTGTGGTCACCTTTGCCGGTGCCTATACCAACGTCTACTTTCTTCCCTTTGCCTTTGTTATGGCAGTGGGGGTATGCATATATCTGCTCATCAACAAGAAGTATGCAGCGTTTATCCTCTACGGGTGTTCAGTGCTTGCCGGTGCTCTGCTTATGCTGGCACTCTCGACATCGATGTTTGCTTCGTTTGTTGACCAAAGTAGTGTATATAACGAAGTGTATGGGAATCTTACACGCATCCTTATCTGCCTCTCTGTGCTGTGGGGGGAAGGCCTCGGTATCTGTGCACCGGGAAACCTCACGGCGTTGTTTGCTGCTGTGATCGTGGGGGTATTACTTACGGTGTGCGCGTTTGTTTTTCGTCGTCTGAATAGGCAGAAGCCTCATCCCGAACGCTATAACAACGCCGCGGCACTCCACCAGAAGACACCGCGAAGACAGGTGTCTGGTGAGGCTCAAGTGCGCAATCAGAAAAACCGTACATTCTATGGCGTGATTCTCGGATGTGCAGTAGGCGCAACATTTTTAGTTATCGCAAATACCGTCTATTTGGCGCAGATGGGTCTTCAGGTTGATCGCTACATTGCCTTCCTTATGCCCTATTCTGCTATTGCTCTTTTGTGGGGTATCAATTGGATACTCAAAAGCTTCAGTTCCTCTGCACGGGTTCGGACGACGATTCTTGCGGTGTTGGTGGCTCTACTGATTGCCCTAGGAAATCTGATAGTCACGGTTCAGTTCATTTTCCCACTTAAGGCCGATTATGAGGGATCCATTGAGTCTGTTACCGCAGGAGCAGATGTAATTTTGGTTACCAACTATGATTGGTCGCTGACCTATTACGCCGAGCGTCTCCAAAACTGTGATGAGTTCTTTGCTCTGATGTTTTGGGATTATAACAGTCACTCTGATGCATTAGCTCAGGTCGGAAACGATAAGCCGATATATCTCATCATGGCATACCCGAAATCGTCTACGGTTACAGACGCTGATTATCTGGCATATTTTGCAAATCAGAGTTGGGCTGATCAGCTTACCTACATAGGTACAGAATATGGGTTTCCTGATGATATCAAGTGCATCTATCGTCTTCGCTGATTAGGGTATGAGCCAAAGACGGTTAGCGGAGAATCTCTCGCAAAGCGGCAATGAGTTCGTCATTATCCGCTATCGTGTGATTACCAATATGAGCTACACGACTCATGCGTTCAGCGTCGCTGCCTCCGCAAGGATTGAGCACAAGCCCATAGTCTTTAATAAGACGTTCGTTGCAAGATGATGCGCCACCTTGAGGAAAGATGATAGGAGTCAGTGCGTTTGAAAGTGGATATTTAGGCAGTTCAAGGGGCAGCTCAGCCAGTTTTTCTCGAAAGTCATAGGCAAGCTGCCGCGTATGTTCAATCCACACATCAATACCAACCTCATCAATGCGCTGCAATATGTTTTCAAGTTGGAGTACGATACCTACGGCTGGGGTGAACGGCGTCTGTCCTCGCTCACCATTCTTCAGATAATCTTGGAAGTCGAAGTACATACTGGGGCTTGTAATGTGTTCTACGCGCTCTGTTATCATGCGCGGTGCAAGCATCACTACCGAAATACCCGGTTCAAGAGAGAGAGCCTTCTGGGAGCTGATGATGAGAGCATCTACTCCGGCTGTTTGCATGTCTATCGGGTCTGCAAGAAATGCGCTAATGGCATCTACGATAAAAAAGAGATCATTTTCACGGCAAAAAGCCGCGAGCATCTCTAGGCTATACAACTGTCCTGTTGAGGTCTCATCAAGATTTACCAACAGCGCCGTATGACCTTTTCCCGCAAAAGGTGCAAGCATATCGGCAGTGAGTGCCTGCCCAGAAGCGATTGTTACCACATCGTGCGGAATGCCATGGCGCTCACAAAGTTGAACAAATCGATGCCCGAAGCTTCCGCCATCAATACAGATGACGCGGTCTTTCGTCGTAAGACAGTTGATGACAGTTGCCTCCATGGCACCTGTCCCGGATGCGGTGAGAACGATCGATCGGTAATCGTCGCTGAGGTTTCCAAGCTGTCGTCTGAGCAGACTGTCGCAGCGTTTCATCACATCAGAAAAGAACTCATTGCGAAAATAGGGAACCTGTCGACCGGCGACCTCAAGGGTCTCTGGATACATCTCAACAGGGCCAACGGTGAAAAGCTTCATGACTATATCACCTTGTCTAGCGCTGCTTCAACATCGAGCCCCAGATGATTCAAGATACGTTCATAATCGCTTACATAGTCGACTTCGGCCCAGAAGGCACCATCCACATCAAGTACGTCAACAGGGTGTTTGTCGCACGAGCGATAGAGGGCATCTTCCCACCACATGTTATAGTTTTCATGCCAGATGAGGCGGTCAAGGTTTTCAATAAAGGTGGGAAGGAATGCTGCGCTGATCTTAGCAATGCCCACATATTCGCAGGAGCGGCGCTCAAGCGTCAGCTCTTTGCCATATTCTGTGATCTTGTCATTCTCTAGGTGAAAGAAGTAATCTCCGTCTACACAACGGGTGCGATCACCGAGCATTACTGCAGGCGAATCAAAGTCGAGAAGTTTAGTAAGGATATCTTCATCCCAGTAGACATCTGCATTTGCAAGCAGCAGATCTTCACCGGACGTTGCGGCATCGATCAAAGCCTGTCGCGCGATCCATAATGAACCAATAGAATTAGTAACCCGGTAGAACGGATTTTCAAAATATATGATGCTCTTATAGCGAGAAAGCGCTGCTTTGACCGTTTCTTTTTCATAGCCAATGATGAAGTCAGGCTCGATATTGTGTTTTTCCATCATGCGTACCGTGTGACCAGCTATGGTGTCTTCACCGATTGCAAGAGTGCTTTTTGGACAATTAATTTTGGAATTAAGACGGCTGCCAACACCGGCTGCCATGAAGATCGCTTTCATTAATGGCTCTCATTCGATATATGATTTCTATCCACAACTCAAGTCTATCAGAAAATCAGGTGGTGCAGTTAGGGGTGATACATCACCGTGTAAAAGACATGTAATGTCACTTTATGTGAAGGTAGTGGAGGAACTCCCAACTCATGTCTGTTTGCTACTGACGGAATGAACGAAAACCGCTATACTATCAAACGCACTTCGTATGAAGTCGCCAACCTAGCTCAGTTGGTAGAGCAACGCACTCGTAATGCGTAGGTCAGGGGTTCGAATCCCCTGGTTGGCTCCATAAAATACCGGCCCGTTTACCGCATAACCCCCGGTAAGCGGGTTTTTGTTTTTCGCCTGAGGTTTTACCTGCGAAAATGGCGTTTCTGCAGGTAAATGGCAAGGGCGCAAAGAATGGATGCATCGGATTAGAAGTCCGACGGTTGCTCGCAGCCATCAATTCTGAAACTATACGGTCAAGATGCAAATTCGGACAATGCCCTATACGTAACGCAATGAGCAAGAAAATTGCGCTTTGGTAGAAATCTTTACTACGTCATTGTCCTGAGGCGCGTGTATATAAGCGCCTCCACCGTCTTCAATACAGATACCCACGTGTCCGTCTTTCCAGAGGATATCACCTGCGCGCGCCGCGCTCACAGAACGTATCTCGCGTGCGTTTGCGTACTGAGAGCCCGTGTAGTGATCAAGCGAGATCCCAATACATGAATAGCAATATTTGGTGAGGCCTGAGCAGTCAAACGCCACGCCGGGGCTCTCTGCACCCCATACATAGGGAACACCACGTTGCGAATAGGCAGCTGCGACCACTGTGCTGAGTGCTGAGCCGTCAGAGGAGTAGCTAGGGGAAGAGCCTGAAGACGAGCCTCCCGAGGAGGATCTGCTTGCCGCAGCCGCGGCTGCGGCATCCTCTGCGGCTTTTTCTGAGTCGAGCAGTTCTTTAACTTGAGTGTTAAGGCTGTTTAGCTTGGCACGATATTGCTGAGTGAGCTGCTCTGCTTGGTCGCGTGCGGCCGCTGCTGCGTTCAGTCGTTCTTGAGCGGTGTCAGCCTGCCGAGCATATTCGGTATGTGCCGCTTCCGCTTCCGCTTTTGCTGCATTAAGCTGTCCAACTAGGTCGGCATCTTGAGAGTTCAACTTGTTCAGTATATCCCAGGTATTGACAAAGTCTGCAAATGAGGCGGCCCCTAACAGTACGTCAAGATAGGAGACTTCGCCATTTTTATACATGCTTGCCGCACGGGAAGAAAGCTTACCCTGTGTGGATGAGATAACGGTCTGCGCAGCATCAATGCGGTCCTGTGCGGCGTTCATGGCATCAACGGCGGCGTCGTGTTCGCTTAACGCTTCATAGTAGGCATCAGATGTCTGGTCGAGTTGAGCCTGCCATTGGGCAAGCTGTGCGGAGACCTCATCGGCTTGTGCCTGAACTTCAGCAGCAGTGAGCGCAAACGCTCGTTTTGTAAAGCTCAGAGAAGATAATTCGATGCTTGCAACCATCACGGCAGCGGCAGTAAGGAAGGTACGGCGAGAAAGTACTTGTTGGTTCATAGGCATGTTCTTCTCCTTGCCAGAACCGATGCATAGAGCGTGATAAATGGGGTATATGAGTTAAGGGAAAGGCTCAATCCTGGGCTACGTTTATGCATCGATATTCAGGTTTGAATCGAAAACAGAATCAATCTTATAGCCACATGGTAGCAGAAAAGCAAACAGGTGCACGGGGTTCACTCATTTTTCACACTCAGTCGATCAACAAATCATGAATTGCCCTTCTATTGTTTAAAAGACAGCGATAATTCTTTTATGTATCAGTAATTTGCATTTGCATATCAAGCATAACTGAACTATATTCGAGAAGGATTGTAAGATGGCGAGCGTGGGGCTCTTTCTAGATGAGGCGGCGTAGCTAAAGATATGAAGAGTACGACAGACAGAACTGGACGTGCGTCCAGAAGAGATATACGTCTCGATATCCAGAAAGATTTAGAATCACCGGCTAAGATAGTTGCCGATGTTTGCGATTATCTCAAAATCGAACACGATCTTGTGGTCGTGCTGCTATCCGGTTGCACGGATGAAAAGGCGGCTCATACGTTCATATCTTCGATATACAATGAGCTGAAGAACAGCGATGCCTCATCGACAAATTCCACGTTGAGAATCTCTCTCATGGACACATGCGCACATCTTGAGTATTGGTCTGATGAAGGAGATTATTCAGCAATTGTTGACACACTTATGACGGAGGCTAACGAGTTCGTCGAACGATATTTTCCTGAAATCAGACATGCCGGCAGGACATATCGTTGGGAGAGATCTCGTATGGACGAGATACGCACCGATCTTGTCAAACTTGAACTCCACGTCGCCTTTACGGAATTCATGTGTTCAAATAATTTCTCAGACTCTTCTCAGATAACTTCCGAGGGGAGAACGGCATTTGAGTATGTGTGCAAAATTCTTGCACGGCTGCAAACCGCTTGTTCCGACATGGTACAGGGATTGAACGCCTTGGGCCCGAATTTCGAAGTAGTGGACTGGGAAGTTAACCTTTTATCGGTGCAGGTTCAAGACGAAAAGGTTGTCATGCACCTAATGACTGCTGTGCTGATTGTCTCGATTCTTACCTGCATCATATCTATTCTGCATGTGGCGATTGTTCTGATCGGGTATTAAATTTTCGTGTTGTCTCGTCAACGAATATGACTCCAGACAAAATGATCAATGAAACACCAAACGAAGCTACAGTATCAGTTAGCCAGTGATATCCCAGATAGAGGCGACTGAGAGCAGTTATTGTTGCCCCTACCAACGCAAAAATGCTCCAAACACACAGTCTTTTTGGGGTGAAGTCGCGAGAATAGATGAGATAGCCCAATACCAGTAGAAAGACCATGGCTCCAAGCGTGTGTCCTGAGGGGAAGGAGTAATCGGTCTCAAAGGGAGCAATCATGTAGATTTGTGCGGGACGCAAAACCATAGTCAGGCATTTTATGCTGAGCGAAAGGATTGCAGTAAAGCCGAGAGACCCGATAAACAGAAGAGGACGTTGCCACTCATGGCGCAAGGCCACCCAAATGATAAAGATTACAAGAGAGATAACCGTAAGTGATAGGGGACTTGCGAGGGTGGTTATACCTAACGCTAGTTGCGTGAGAAAGAGATCGCGATGATCGAACATCCAAAGAAGAATCGGTTGGTCAAAAATTCCGATACCGTGTTGTTGACTTGCCCCAACCGCCGCAATCACAAGGAAGATAACGCCCATGATGAAACAAGATAGGGAGACGAAACAACGCTGCTTGTGTGTCAATGGCTTCGTAACGATACCTCCGATAACGCTTGCGCCGTTCCATTTTCAACCTCAAAGAAAGAAGGGTGTCGAGTATAGCACGTTCAACCCGTTTGATAAAAAAAATTGACGGGCGTGTTGAGAAAAGCATAGGGCATGGGGTGATTAGGAACGGGGTACCGTACGGCCGCAGGGGGCTACTGAGCCGATCATCCGCAAATTTGTTGGGAAGGGTTGCCACTGTAGGGCTACCACCGTAGGGCTTGAATACAATTCAAGATGAGTCAAACTAAAATTTATAATATGTATAGCAAAATTTATATAAACTCAATAAAAGTATCGATTTATAATTATTAAAAATTTGATTTGTGTGCAAAAGATGATACTGCCAGAATGAGTATCATCGCGATGGAAACTAATCCTATTATACGGTTCATAGACTACTAAAATATTGCGATTTGATGCGCGTGCAAGTGGGGTGAACTCGGGCAGCGAGCATGCGGCTTGAGTGTTGTGTATAGGAGGAAAGACAATGAGAACCAAACGTACTTCATGGGCTTCAAAATTTGTTGCCATTTTCGTGACGGTCGTGATGGTAACGTCCCTTGTTCCCGTCTCATATGCTTCAGGACAAACAGCTACGGTCACTTCTCAGCCAACAGTGGCAGCGGAGAGCACACTGAGTTCGAGCACACTGAGTTCGAGCACACAGTCTGGCGGAACCGAGACCGTAGCAATAACTCAAGATGTGGGCCAGACATCGCTTGACGCACAATCTGATCTGACGGCTATGGGTGTTAATCCGTTTCTGACCACCTATACGCAACAGACTAATTCTACCGTTGTTACCGTAACCATACCCAATTATGACAATCTTATTGTACTAGGGGCAACATCAGTTGTTGTTGAGGTCACGATGAGCTATGACGGAGTAACCACCCGTGATGTTCAGTTCAAGAAATCTCTCTCAAGTCTTTCTGGCGGAGATCATAGTTTCACTGTGGACTTTACTACGTATGGCAAATTTACTGTTGATACCAAATACTACAATGGTACCTCTATCATGAGTTATTCTCAGGAAACAAAAGGTATCACTGCTGCTGAATACAATATCGCACCATTAGGATCCACCTTTCCGGTAACGTTGTTCTCACTTTCTCTTTGGGATATCACTAAGAACTCAAGTGGTAATGTCGTTCCAACGATTACACTTCTTGAGCGGCCTACGGCGTACAATTGGGACTGTCTTCCGAATGGTGTCTACTCTCTTCCCTATATAACAGAAGATGAAGCTGCAAACGCAGGTAGCTGGATGTTCAAGCAGAAATATGCGGCCGTCATGGATGCCTATGTACGTGATCTCTATGAACTAAGCCCCGATTCAAAATTCAATTTCTACTTCGACGATTTCTTTGTTGGTCTCATACAGTCTGAAATCTATGCGAACAAAATTCCCTCAAGCCAATACACCATTAAGTTACTTTCTGATGGCGGGTTTAGTGCTTCCTCATTCCAGAGAACATACACGACGGCCAATGCTAGCGATGTACAAACGAGCTTGATCAGCAGTTGGAACACTGCTAAAGATTATGCGTATGAAACGGGTACGGTTGCTGACGGATTCAGTCAGTATTTCTGTGCTGACTACGTATATGCCGCTGTGGCGAGTGAGACGAATATCGAATGGTGGATAGGGCGTAAAGCACTGCTTACCAGCGGAACGAAGGATAACTCTGGGGCGATACTGACCGGTGATGGCGATGCTTTTGGTGCTATCGCTCGGAGTAACCCCAAGGTGGTTCAGAAGAGCATAGCAACCATGCTGACTTCCTTGCAGGCAAAAGGCCCCGATACGGTGGCAGCGTTCAAGGCACTCTATAACTTTAATGATGGATATTTCTCTGAGGCGGCCAAACAGGGCAAGAAGGTCATGCTTTTGCTCGGTGCTTGGGATGGTAGGAGCATGCCGATCGAGATTACCGATTACGCGCGTTTCGCCGAGACCTACTACGGCAGCGATTATCTCTACTACTATAAGGGTCATCCGGCAACGCCCATGGAGTTATACCCGGCATTTGCTACGGGACTTGACGAGATAGGGGTTACGCCTATAGATGCGTCGATCGCTGCCGAGATTGTGCTGTTCTTCAACCCCGATATCTATCTGTCAGGGTTTGCTTCAACGACGTGGCAAAGTGTTTCTGGCGATATGGCTGCCACGCTGTTTGGCATGACGAAAGCCGTTGCGGCCGCCTCTACCACTAACACTTCTGCGGATACAAATGCGTTCATCTCTCTTGCGGTCTCGTATCCTGATGCGACAGTTCAAGCGCTCTGTACGGCAGGCAATACCTGCTATGTGGTCGAATTTGCGAACGATATTCTTGCGACGGTCGATTATACGATCGCTATTTGGGACGCAACAAGCAACACATTATCTTATTACAAACTTGACGGTACTACCTATAGTCTGGTGAGGACCGTTGCTTGGCCGGGTAGTGGTGGCGGCCAAGGAGAGGACAAAGGCCCTATCGAAGATGGTGTCTATACCATAAGTTGTAAGGGTACCGAAAGCTCAATGGTTGAAGTCGATAATTCTTCGACCGATGAGGGTGCGAATGTTCAGATTTATACGGATAATTCGACGAGCGGCGAACGCTTCCGACTAATCTATAAGGGCGATGGTTACTATAACATTCAGAATGTTAATTCTGGCAAAATGCTTGACGTGGAGTGGGCTGGCATGACGATGGGCACCAATGTCTGGCAGTATACCGATAATGGATGCGACTCTGAAAAATGGCTTCTTGTTGATACGGGCGATGGGGATAATTCTTACTATCTCGTCTCTAAATTAAACGGCCTGTATTTGGATCGTTCCTACAATTCAAGTAGTGACGGTACCAACATCATGGTCTGGGCTGGCAATGGGCTTAATAATCAAAAGTTTTACTTTAATGATACTGAAACGGTAAAATCGGGCACTTATAGCATGCACTCAGGACTTGATGAAGACAAAGTAGTAGACATTCAGTGGAATTCAACGGATGATGGCGGAAACGTTTGGCTTTATTCTGACTATGGATTTGATAATCAAAAGTTTGTATTTGCCTATGATTCAAATACGGGTTATTACGGGATTCAGAGTGTGAGTTCTGGTAAGATGCTCGATGTTCAATGGGGCGACAGCGCGTCGGGAACCAACGTATGGCAATATTCTGCCAATGGTCTACCGGCGCAGCAGTGGAGCATTAAAGCCCGTGAGGACGGAGCCTACATCATCAGTTCAGCCACAGGGGGATGCTGCCTTGATGTTACCAACGCGCAAACTGACGACGGCACAAATATTCAGGCGTGGACGCGAAATGAATATCCGTCGCAACAGTGGATATTAGAAGAAATCCTTCCCCTGTAGGAATTAAGCTCTGTGATTGTCATAAGAAAGCTGACGTAAACAAGAAACCCTGGTAGGCGATTAATCGCCTACCAGGGTTTCTTGTTTAAACTTAATGCCCTTATAACTAAATGCAGAGGGGACGACTCTGCTAGTAAGGTGTTTTGTTGACAATGATTAATCATTATTGGCGCGGTTATTACGTAAGCGCATAACGGTGCCAATACAGTTACGTTCTTGATCCAGTGTCTTATGCGGTTGTCATAGTATCGCTGCGAGTAATGGACTGGCCAATTTCCTTTTCAAAAAGGATATATCGTTTTACTCGATCCTTCGAGTCTTCATTTAAGGATATGATGGAGTAATAGATATCTTTAGCGTCGTGGTCTCGTTCTCGATCAAAGAGTTCGTCTATCGATATATTCAATGCCTCACAGATGCGCGGCACGATTTCTATGTCAATTGAGTTTTTTCCATTGAGCCAGTTTGACACGGCTTGATCGGAAACCCCCATCAGTAGCGCAAAATCTTTTTGCTTCATATTCGTACGGGATAGATAGAAATTGAGATTCATTTTGATATCATTCTTCGTCCCCATGATTTCCTCCATACCAAGTTCCGTTATTATGACTATTTGTTAATATTATAGTATAACTTTATTATGTTCAATAACATTATTAGGTTTAAATATGACATTTGGCACTTTGCGAAATCAAAATGAGAGGATTTTTAATTCAAATTATTAAGTCGTATGTACGACACCAGTGGTTATTATCGTTGTTATATTCAGTAATTTTAATATAAAAATAGGCAAACAATTTGCTTTGCTAAATTTTTTCATAAGCATCTACCGTTGTTCAAGGCAGCGTATCCTTGCTAATGCGTTACTGATGAGAACAAGCAGGGCTTTTATGATCATACTCATTCCCTGATAGGTAGGGGAATAAAGCCTTCTGTATAGGCGATAGTTTTTGATAACGAATTTGTTTAAGCATGTTTATTGTTTTGACTTTTTTCGCAATAGATTTATTATGTTAAACGTAGGAAATAGTTTCTACTCAAACAGTAGGTCTCTTCGCTGGGTCACTCGAGAAATGACAGTAAGTGGTGATGTCATGATTGTGGACAGAATTTTAGAACATATTAAGCGAAAGGGAATTAAACAGCGAGCGCTTGCTGAATGTATCGGTGTTTCGCCTCATACGATTTCAGAAATTCTTGCGGGTCGTCGCAAACTTACTGCTGAGGAATATGCCGACATATGCCGCTTTCTCGAAGTTCCCTATGATAGGTTCATGAGTTAGCTTTGTCGAAAGCCTGATTGACGATTCGAGGGTTTTCTTAACCTTTGCAATCAGAGGTCTATTTTCTGCGCATTACGTAGTATTGAATAGAGTGTTTATATGCCGAGGAATCTTTTGCCTCGGCTGTTTTCGTTGCGTGGTGGGCTGATACATCGTCGTGGCTTCAGAAGAAGCCTACATGGTTGGCAGCGCTTCTGACAGTAAGATGATCCAAGTTGAAATAGCAAGGGCGGGAGCGAAGGGAAACGTATGAGAGTTATCCAGCAGGGGATGAATCAACGACTTCATAATATCTTGAATGATGCTTAGAATACAGGCGATGACCAGAGTAGAGATAATCGGGGATATACCGAGAAAGAGGCCGATGACGAGAACTAGTTTTATATCGCCGCCGCCAATCCCTTGTTTGCCCGTGAGCTTCTTGAATGCAAAAGCAAGCATCGTAAGCAGAATGCTCATAGCAAGCCCGCCAAATAGGCTTTCGGCGATTGACGGCATAGGGGCAAGTTTTCCTGTTCCAGAAATGAACTGACACATACTTATGTCTTGTGAGATGCTGCAGTAGAAAATTGAGACAAACCCCCAGACACAGATACCCATGATGACGAGGCCATTGGGAATCATGCGCACTGTAAAGTCAATTGTCGAAGCGGCAAGCAGTATACAGCCGAGAGCGCATAGCGAGATACCTCTGACAGTGAGTCCGTAGATAACGATGATACTAATCAAGTAGAGCCCATAGATAAAACCTTCGACTATCGGCGCGCAGCCGACATTACTTCTGGCTTCCTCTTTTGTTTGGATGTAGTGCGTTGCTCGGTGGTAGATCAGCATACCCACACCAAAGCCAAACAGCCCGATCACAATAAGAGACACTGGTGAGGAAAGCCACGAGGATCCGACTCCTATAGTAATAAGCGGCATGATCGCTCTCTTTCGGTGCTGGCGCATCTATCAAAAGATTCTCAATTTGATAGTGCTACCCTATAAGGCCGCTCTCATCATATGTTTGTATCCGCATTTTTTTGATAAACAAGGTGCGAAACTAAAGATTTTTATAAGCATCTCATAATTCTTTCATTTATCAACAAATCTGTTTCATTTTCGTTCATTTACTGTATGCGTTGATGGCTACTATGCCATGGTATAGATGTATACATCTGACCGTTAGATCATGAGCGTTATATGCGACAGATTTGTTGTCTATGAGAAAGGGGGCAATTGGCGGTGATTTTTGACGGAAACTTTAACAAGCAGGGGAAAGACCGCACTCCTTTCTCCTCCTTTTTCAAAGAGGCACAGGCCTCTTTGTTTGAGGTGATTGCCCCCACTCGTTGTATTGTCTGTGAGTCTCCCGGTCCTCTTCTCTGCGATCATTGCGCTGCTACTTTGACGGGAATTGATAATAAAGCCGCTTGCGTACGGTGCGGTGCTCCTTTTGGGGGCGTGATCTGCGCAGAGTGTCAGCGTCCTGAGGGGTTGCGTCTGTTTTCATTTGATGCGGCTCGAGCAAGATTTGTTTTTGACCAGACGAGCGCTCGTATAGTTAAAGCGTTCAAAGATGAGGGCGAGCGTCGTTTGGCGACTATCATGGCCCGCTATCTTGTCGATGCTGCGGCAGAGTGGACGCTTTCCGCTGATTTTGTCGTGCCCATTCCGGCTACTCGTCAGGCATTGCGCGCACGTGATTTTGATCATATGGCTTTAGTCGCCGCGGAGTTTTCAGTTATGACAGGAGTTTCCGCGCTCGATTGCTTGGTGAAAACAGACACCCATGATCAGCGAGGGCTTGATCGCGCCCGACGTCAAGAGAATATGGCAGGGAGTTTCTCTCTCGGCTTGCCTTCTCTTGCGGCTTTGTTGCGGATACGAGCTCCCAGAATTATTCTTATTGATGACGTATTCACTACGGGTGCGACACTTGATGCGGCAGCCGCTACTCTTCGAAACGCAGGTGTTCGGTCGGTCTTCGTCGTTGTTTTGTGTCGCGTATGGTAAATGCTGTGTTTACCTATTTGCTCTCCTGCGTAAAATGATTATCTGCTAGAATTTACCCGTTCCTCCGAGTTTGTGGTTGCGAAAGCGTAATAGCTTTTTAGTCCATGGCAGATGCGGTCAAAAGGATCCACGTAACTTCCCATGCAAATGGGATCGAGCATGGCGCATCTTAGGGGTTAGTCGTACCGTCCGGTTATTCAGGAACATACGTTCCCCGGGCGAGAGGGCAAGTAGTGAGATAGTATCAGGCGAAAGTTCCGGTACGCGAGTGTGGGGTCAAATACCAGGTCAATCGGAGGAACACGGTAGACGAGGGGATATAACCGGCTGGAGCCGGTGTTTTTACGAATGAGGTGCTGTAGCTTGAAGAAATTCGTTCGTACACTCGCTTGTATCGCGCTCTGCGTGGTTGTGACGGTAGGACTGGTGGGTTGTGGTCCGACGGGCTCAAAGGAAATCCCACTCACCCCGCAGATTTCTTCACCAACGATCATAACTAATGGTTATCTGACGGTCGGTGTTGATTCAACATCCGCTCCTTATGCAGGCGAACACTCCGGTGCTTTGATTGGTGTCGATGTTGACGTTGCTGCCGCACTCGCCGATCAGCTGGGGCTGAAGCTCAAGGTTGTTGATATTAATTCAACAAATGCAGCCGATCAGCTTACCTCAAATAAGGTTGATACGGTTATGAGTTGGAATAGCACCGGTAACACATCTACTCAGGTGACAAAAGTAGGAACATATCTCACAGATGGCACGGCTCTTTTTGGCATCTCAGTGAGCGGGGATCTTCAGGTTAACAAATCCTCATTGCAGGGGGTCAAGATTGGCGCTCAGGCAGGCTCAATATCGGTTACGACAGCAGGCACCTACTGTGGCTACAATAACGTCGTTACCTATGGAACGTTGAGCGAGGCGTTTGCTGCTCTTGAGTCTGGCGCGGTAACCTATGTTGCTTGTAACGCAGTAGCGGGATCATACTTGGCTAGTTCCTACGGTGACATCGCGTATGCCACCATGCTCGATTCTCCGACCAATGTAACTCTTGCGGTTGCAGCTACGGATACCGACCTGCAGAAGGCTCTGAGCGGTGCTTTAGCTACGATCAAGAGTAATGGCGTGCTTAAGGTGAGCGTTGCTAAGTGGATTGGTATGTCGACGGCCAGTAAGCTGATACCCACCAGCTAGCAAGAATTCTGCGCGAAAAGTAACAGTCTTTTTGGCAACTATATACAAAATTTAAGAAACGTCTCTGGTGGCGAAACATCAGGGACGTTTTCGTGCCAGGTGCATTCCGTTGGCACCATTTAAGACAAAAGGTTTATTCGATTGTAGGCTTGGGGAATTGAGAGAACTGATATCGCTACATCCATGAATGCCACTTGACCAGCGTAAATGCACCAAAGGTATTTGTGAATGGCTTCATAGTTTTACGAGGGGACTTCAGAAGAACTTTTCGAAAAAGAGGTTCTTCCTCTACCACCGAGATTGCATGGAGTATACTTTGAGCACCGGCAAACCCTTCGACTAGGAGGTCCTCATGGATATCACTGTTACTGGTCGCCGTATGGCGACGACCGAAGCACTCAAGGAATATGCCGAGGAAAAAGTATCTGCAGCGATGAAGGTGTTTGACATTACTCCTATGTCTGCAGAAATAGTTCTCCATGTTGAGAAAAACCCTGCCAACCCAAACCCCGCTGTAGCAGAAATTACCATTCGTGCAAAAAGCCACGTCATTCGCGTGGAAGAGGCTGAAGAAGATATGTATGCCGCCATTGATGTGGCATCAGCTAAATGCGAACGCCAACTGCGCAAGTTCAAGACGAAAGTAGTCGACAAGAAGACACGCGCAGAAAAACCGTCCGAGGCGTTGGTGCGAGGGAACGCGTCCGCGCTTGATGCCATCGTTGAAGAAATCGAGCGTAACGAAGACGTTGTGCGTGTCAAAGAGATCGAGTTCATGGCGCTGACTGAGGAAGAGGCCCTGATACAGATCGATTTACTGGGTCATGATTTCTTTGTCTATACTGACAAAATGACCGACGACCCTCACTTGCTGTATCGCCGCAAGGATGGAGGTTACGGTCTCATCAAGCCGAAAGCCTGATTTTATTCTTTGACCTGCTTATAGTGTGTTAATATGGGCACATAGCTATATGATTTGATATCAACTATACATGAAGCAATTAATCGTACTCGGTAGTTGAGAGGGAAGCACCCATACTATGGCAGCTTCAGGCACCACAGCTCGGGCAATGAATGGAAATGCTGCGCGGACTTCGCGAGCGTCCGCTTCGCGTGCGACTTCAAGTAAGGCCGCGCAGCGTTTTGCTAAGGATCGTCGAGCTGTCCACGAAAAAGCGAATCGCCAATCTCATCTGATTCATCTCGGTATAGTTTTTGGTGGACTTTTCATATGTTTGGTATGCGCGGTAGTTATTCTCTATCCTAATGCGCGGGTCTATTATTCCGCTTGGCGTGATTATTCAAACGTACATGCAGAACTCACGGCCGTGAGCACTCGTAATACGACCATACAGACACGTATCGACAATCTTAATACCGAAGCAGGTATTGAAGATCGCGCGCGTGAGGAATTTGGTTGGGTCAAGCAAGGAGAGAACGCAGTCAATGTGACCGGCGTTGAAGCAGACGAGGCCACCTCGGCTTTGCCCGATAAGGTAATTGCAGGATCTGTCCTGGCAGATACGAACTGGGTGGTTGATGAGCTCGACAAATTCTTTGGATATGTATATAAGGGTTAAGACGACGCGACGAAAAGAATGGAAGGCTCGGAGGGTTCCGGGCTTTCTTGCTCTATGAAGAAGATTATTTTCGGAGAGTGAGATTATGCGCCAGTATGCAGTGATTGACGTCGGAACAGTTACCATGAGGCTTCTGGTGGCTGGCTGCGATGAAACGGGCCTGCATGAGCGAACACGGATTATCGAGATGGTGCACCTAGGCGAAGGCCTCCAATCGACAGGATCTATCTCAACGCAGGCTCTGGAGCGCGCAAAACATACACTCGGCCATTTTAAAGAGATCATAGCAACCGATGAATATGAGCAGGGGCTTGCACCGGGGTCAATTCACATTAGTGCCGTGGCCACTTCGGCGGCCCGCGATGCATCAAATGCACAAGAGCTTGAATCCCTATTCAATTCCTTTGGTATCAATCTTTGTGTCATAGAGGGCGCGCGTGAGGCAGAACTTTCATTCAGAGGTGTTGTAAGCTCATTTTCTGACGTTCTTCACCCGCTGGTGGTTGATATTGGCGGAGGCTCTACCGAGGTTATTTTTGGTGATGCATCGTCGGGCATTATCAGGTGGGCCCATTCATTTGATATCGGGTGTCGCCGCGTAACCGATCTTTTCTTACAAGAGGATCCGCCCGCTGCTGAGGAGCTGCTGGCGGCGCGGAGCTGGATTTGCCAGCAGATGAGACCACTATTCAACGATATGTTTGCAGGCAATGAATCGGTCCGACCGGATGTTCTTATTGCTGTGGCGGGGACTGCGACCTCCCTTGTTTCCATACGAGAGCATATGGAAGTATACGACTCAGCTCGTGTGCATGGCTCATGCGTAAGACAACCTGAGATTGAAGAGACGCTTCAGTATCTTGCGACGATGAACTTGCAGCAACGACGCCAGGTTGTTGGTTTGGAGTCCGGAAGAGCTGGTGTTATAGTTGCGGGTTTAATTATATTGGATGCTGTTCTTGAACTTTCCGGTTTTAAGTCTTATCGTGCCAGCGAAACGGATCTTTTACAGGGTGTGGTGCTCGACACATATCAACGCGACGGTGCGCTTTGATGAGCAAAATCTGTCGAGAAAGCGATATCTAACCGTTTTACTAGCACCTGCCTTGAGGTTCAGGTAATATAGGAAGGCGCTGTGCTGAGAGGCCGAAAAGGCTTATATTCATGTATGTGGGGGCGTGGCGGAATTGGCAGACGCAGGGGACTTAAAATCCTCCGCCTAACGGCTTGTGAGTTCAAATCTCACCGCCCCTACCACAGTTCAATGCTACTTGAAATTGAGTGGCACGCTACTCGTTTCGAGCAGTCGTGACGGTTATCATGCGCACTGCTCCGCTCACGCAGCGAATAAGATATTTCGGGAATGAAGCTCTCCCTTGGTTGATCCAGAACCGCTGTATGCTGATGGCTTCTACATAAGAGGTCATGTAATTTGGCTATACGGCGAAAGGGTGGTCTGTGCCTACCTTGGTTCTTAATTGCCTCTATGTGGGCATGGGCGGTGCCCTTGGCACGGTTCTTCGTTATATTATTGGTTTAGTACCTCTCAATGAAACTAATGGGTTTCCTCTGGCAACCCTGCTTATTAATTTTTCTGGTGCTCTTCTCATAGGCACGATCATTGCCTTTGCCGATTGTAGAGGTGGTTTTGACTCGAGCATTATGCTCTTTTTGAAGATAGGCCTCTGCGGGGGATTTACCACATTTTCAACATTCTCTCTGGAAACGGTGCAACTTTTAGAAAAGGGCAGCTTTTTTATTGCCGGTTCTTATATTTTCGCCAGCGTATTTCTTTGTATTGTGGCAATATTTTTTGCACAATGGTTGGTTACCATGATTGTCTCATAAGTGCTTACTGCGTATACAAGCACTCGTTTACATTCATATCAGAGCACGGATACCTTTGAGGACGTGTTGCCTGATAAACACCGATTTTTGCTAACCGCGTACCTCTTTTTCTCATAGAAAATAAGTTCATTTTGATGTACAATCACGAAATATAATGATTGGGTTTTTGACTGCCTGGTTCCCGAAGCCGGACCTTACATGGCGATATTTCAAGATCACGGGTAAATTAAGCTCAGCAATTTGTAACGTGAATGTACAGACGAAGTGATGGAGCGGCCATGAATAAAACGGCAATCCACGACAACCATCAGCCGAAGGTTGATATACGTCTTGAAGTCCAAAAAAAGTTGTTTTCACGGGCCAAAGCGATTGCAGAGATCAGTGATTATCTGAAAAGCGATCGCGCTCATATATTTAATCTTATGTCGTATCGTAAAAATGAAGCAAAGATACGTACGTTTATCTCCTTGGTCTACGAAGATATTAAAGAAGACGGAGAGCTCTCGCGCAAGCCTGCCTTGCACAGCATATTATTAGATACCTGTGAGCGCCTAGATTACTGGTTTTGTGCCAGTAATTATGAGGCGCTTATCGACACATTTATCGTAGAAATCGATGAGTTTGTAGCCAGCTATTTCCCCGAAGTCAAGCGTTCTGAAAAAGCGCACTGCTGGAGAAGGATACAGTTGCCTGAAATCCAAGCGCAACTCATGAAACTTGAGTTGCACGCCGCATTTATGGAATGCATATGTTCGGATAATCTGAGTGCTCTATCTGATCCATCCCTTGATGATACCACTGCATTTGAATATATTTGTAACACCCTCATTTCAGCGGAGAACACTCTTTCCACCATGGTGAATGGTCTAAAGGATTTTAACCCTGACATTGAGGCGACCGGTCTTGAGATCAGCTTCATAGCTGCGCAGACGGTACGAACGAGGGTTATCGTACGGCTGATGATTGCCGTACTGAGCGTTTCAGCGCTCACGTTTATAGCGGCTGTTCTCGAATTGATCTTGAGTCTTCGTTAATCGAAGATTGCGATATTCACTAATCTGGCAATTTCATTTCTTATTACTGTCACGTTGATAGTTGCTCTAATTCTGAAGTAATTCATAAACTACGGAGACGGAGAAAGGCCAGAAGCGAGATTTCCTGACTGGCCGAAATGTACGGTTACCGGTAATTACGGCAAGTGGGGTTGATATAATGCTGCAAATTCCTATAATCGTCCAATGCAGTGTTTCAAACAACACGCCACAGTAGCTCAGCTAGGCAAGAGCGCCCTCTGAAATGGGGGAGGTCGCGGGTTCGAATCCCGCCTGCGTATATGACCGCATCACCGTGATGCGTATTTGAAAAGCCACCGAAAGGTGGCTTTTCCCGTTGATACTGAAACTCTGTTTCCCCTGCGTACCCCGGAATTATTCTATGCTTTATTAACCGTGTCTGGTTTGAATTTGAGAAACCAGTCAACCTTTGTTTCCTGAGGATTGTTTTCTTCTCGGCGTTTTTTAAGCGCGCTCATGGTTGAAGGCGCAGGCTCGATGACATCATCACCGGGGCGCCAATCCGCTGGAGTCGCAACTTTTTGCGTGTCGGCTGTTTGTAGGGCTATCACGATGCGTTTGATCTCGTCGAAGTTACGCCCCAGCGAAGCCGGATAGTACAAAATAGTTCGAATTATGCCCTCGGGGTCGATGAAAAAGACGGCTCGTATGGCGGATGTCGAAGTTTGACCATGAATCATTCCATAGAGATGGGCAACGTCCATGGTGATGTCTTCTATCAAAGGGAATGTAACCTCTGGCTTTGAAATGTTTTTCCATTCCAACTCACCTATACGATTAAGCCACGCTATGTGTGCATGTATAGAATCGACTGATAAGCCTACCAGCTGAACGTTGAGTTGCTCAAACTCATCGGCAAGGCTTGCAAAGGTCATAAACTCAGTCGTGCATACGGGAGTGAAATCTGCGGGATGAGAAAAGAGGATGATCCATTTTCCTTGGTAATCCTGAGGGAAGTTGATCAGTCCTTGGGTGGTATTTGCGCTAAATTCGGGAGCTTTTTGACCGATGACGGGCATGTACTGTTGACAATCTTTATTGCTGCTGATGTTCTCTTCCATGAGCGACAACCTCCTTCTGACTTAACACTTCATCCGACACTTCAACTTCATTATATCGAGAAGGTTACAAAGCACAAGCGACGGTTGATCGTTTCATTATCAGTGAGACGACAGATCAGAGTAGCGAGATGATTCCCATCGAGATAACCAACCCAACCAACGATATTAAGGAGCCTGATATAAATTCAGAAACTGAGTGACGTTTCATTTTGATACTTGCATAGAAGGCGAGAAACAGTACCGGCAGCCCCAACAGTCCTATGGGCCCAAAGAAGTATACGAGCAAGACAATGGGGCCTGCTATGCCGCAGGCATGTCCGCTTGCTTTGATTTTCAGTATTTTGCTTGAGACAAAAATACTTAAGCCTGAGATGAAATAAGTCAGATATATCAGCCAAAGGCCCGATGATACGCGTCCGCATATGACGGTAATGAGCCCTCCTATATAGCCGAGGAAGGCGGTGATGATAGCAAGGTCACGTTGCCCCGTACGACCCCTTTCTTTGAATTTTGGAATGAATGGTTGAAGCGGGTAGGCCAAAAGAGGTAAGACGGTGATGAACAGGATAGCAAGTAGATATTGAATCAGTGAGTAACTAAATGCTGCCGGGTTTGCTAGATAGATGATGGTGAGAACGAGAAAACCCATAAAGGGCGCCACGGTTACTACTCGGATTGTCTTGAAGAGTTTATCCACGTGTTTTTCTGCCTGCCCATCTTTGAGAAGCGTCAAAAAATAATGCACATGGATAAACATTGTAACCTATCGCGGGAGTTATTCTTTCTATTCTCAGAAATAGATTATGAGAGTATGCAAGTTTTTGTTGTTTTTGGTGTTGACCTCGGGTTACAGCGCGTGATACGAGGACACACGCCGCCGTTTGCTCAAACGGGGCGCGGGGACTACGGCAATGAAAGGAGAAGGGCGCGCGTCAATTATCATTACGTGATATGCTGGCTAGGTGAAAGATTCTGACATTCGGGCGAAGGGGATTATATGTCTCAAAGTTCTGTGCCTCAAATTACATGGCTTGATAGTACGGCACCTCATGACTATGATGCCGCCGATTCGTATCTCAGTCTGCTGATGCCTCAGCATGCAGAAGTAGTCGATTTGCTTAAGAACCGCCCCGTGGTTGAATACAAGGCCAAGGATATCTTCCGTGCGGCCGCGCTGCCGCTTTTGGGCAAGGACAACTATCATGTAGGCAAGGATATACAGAAAATTCAAGCAGGCAAGAAGCTATCTCCCATCTTGTTGGTGGTAGATAACCGTTTCTCATCAAACCTCATTATTGCAGATGGATATCATCGTATGTGTGCTATCTACTCTTTCAACGAAGACATCTCTATCAGATGTCAGATCGTCTACCTTTCTCCCGCTAATGGCGTTGTCGAGGCGGGCGCATAACTTTGATCTTTGGTGGCAGGCACACGCTGAGGGACATGAGCCTGCTCGCACAACCCTATTGGTTTCAGGCCTATAACTCGATGTCGAGTTCGACCGGGCAATGATCACTTCCGTGTACCGGTGCCAGTATGCGAGCGTTGCGGATGCGGCTGGTGAGTTCTTCTGAGGTAAGAAAGTAATCGATGCGCCATCCGGCGTTGTGGGCACGCGCATTGAAGCGATACGACCACCATGAATAGGCATCCACGTCATCGGGGTGCAGATGGCGGAAGGTGTCCACAAATCCGCTCTCTAACAGTTCATCAAATTTGGCGCGTTCCTCGTCTGAGAACCCTGCATTTTTCCTGTTCGCTTGCGGATTCTTAAGGTCAATCTCTTGGTGTGCCACGTTGAAGTCACCGCAGGCTATCACAGATTTCTGGGTTTTGAGTTCGATAAGAAAGTCACGGAAGGCATCTTCCCATGCAAGCCGATGATCGAGGCGCGCCAGCTCGTTTTGAGAATTTGGCGTATACACGTTTACAAACCAGAATGTGGAAAACTCGAGTGCGCAGATACGTCCCTCTCGGTCGAGTTCTTCTGAGCCGAGGCCATAGTGTACGCGGAGAGGCTCCTGTTTTGAAAAAACGGCAGTGCCTGAGTAGCCCTTGCGCTCGGCATAGTTCCAAAACTGATGATAGTGGCTAGGGATCTCAAGAGCGAGCTGCCCTTCTTGCAGTTTTGTTTCCTGCAGAGCAAAGATATCAGCGTCTAGCGCAGAGAACGTTTCGTAGAAGTTCTTCTTGACTATAGCGCGCAAGCCATTTACATTCCAGGAGATGAAGCGCATGACACCAGCCTCTCGATTATCTTAATAATGACACGTCAGCGGCGCTTTTTAAGTGCCGCAATGATTGATTCGGTGGCCTGTTCGGTTTCTGCTTGCGCGCGTTCCACGTCTATGGTCATGAACTCACCGTCACGATATAACACGACACCATCGACCATGGTAAGGCACACATCATCACCTTGTGCCGAATAGACGATGTTGTTTAACGGGTGCGTCTCAGGATACATGTGAGGTTTATCGGTATCGAGCACGATGAGGTCAGCACGACACCCTTCCGTAATGATTCCGCAATCGTTTCGTCGCTGTGCGATGGCACCATTGCGCGTTGCACACTCAAGCGCCTGGCGCGGGGTGATGACGGTGGGGTCTCCTGTATTTCCTTTATGGATGAGGGAAAACAGATAGAGATCCTGAAGGATGTTGTGGTTGTTGTTTGATGCAACTCCATCGGTACCCAGCGCAACGCGCACGCCTTTTTCGAGCATTTTTGGTACGGGAGCAATACCGCTGGCAAGTTTAAGGTTTGAAGCGGGGCAGCTTGCCACGGTGATGTCGTGCGCGCGCATGATATCCATATCACTTTCAGAAATCCAGACGCAATGTGCCGCGGTACAGGGCGTACGGAAGAATCCCAGACTCTCAAAATAAGCAGTGGGTGTCATGCCACCGTGTCGTTTCTGGCATTCCTCGTGTTCGCTTTTTGTTTCAGAAAGATGGATATGAGTACCCAGCGCATGATCTAGCGCCACCTGGCCGATCGCTTCTACCAATGCGGGAAAGCTGGTGTATTCCGCGTGAATGCATACATCCATCATTAAACGTCCGTTACCGGCACCATGGTAGTCTGCTATCAGCCGTTCGTTGAGCTTAGAAACAGGCATTTCCTCATAGGGCTTGACCTCAAAACCGATGGTACCTTCCGAAAGATTGCACTTGATACCCGATTCAAGCACGGCTTTTGCTCGTGCATCAGAAAAATAGTACATGTCGGTAAACGATACCGTCCCATACCGAATCATTTCGGCAATGGCAAGTTGCATGGCGGGGTAAGCGGTCTCGTCGGTTATAAGCCCTTCGAAAGGAAACACCATTTCATTGAGCCATCTGTCGAGAGGAAGATTCTCCGCATACCCGCGCAGTAACGTCATGGGCGCATGAGCGTGCGCATTATAGAAGCCCGGCATAAGTATCTTGCGTTTTCCATCATAGATGGTACCAAAATCTTCTGAGGGTTTCTCGGCGCCTATGTAGGAGATCAGCCCGTTTTTCACACCAATGTATTGGTGATTTTCGATTTCAAATTCCTGATTGACAATTGAAATATCAGAGAACAGCATCTCTACTCCTTCAGGCGGATTTTGCACATACAGCAATCAGCCGCCTCTCAAGGCGACTCTACTTATCCTATCATTATGAAGAAAAAACTGCGACTAGGCAGTGGCGCCTCCGCAACTTGAGCCCGCGCCAGCGGTGCAGGCATAACAGTGTTGCCCAAACTGCAGGGGACGTGAAGGCAGCGCGCCATCGCACAGATCGCTGATGTTATGTATGCCTGCTGAAGGCAGTTCGCAGATCTGGTTGAAATCACAGTCAAATATGCGCCCCGTCCATTCAACGGATATCTGGTCACGACACATCATGCCTTCCGTTGTCGCTGGATTGAACGCACGCGCTAGCTTCTGCATATACCCTTCCATATTGCCACTACGCTCAAGCCACGTGCCAAAACGTCCTATAGGGTTATTCGTGATAGTAAGCAGGTTATTGAAAACGATGCCATAGGCCGACTCAAGTTTTTCATGAAATTCTGCTGCAAGCGCTTCTTGGGAGGCGGGCATGAATGCGCCACGCGGATTATAGACGAGATCAAGTTGCAAGCGTTCGTCAGAACCATACCCTAACGCATTAAGTTCGCGGATGACGGCTATGCACGCCTCAAAGGAGCCTGCGCCGCGCTGGGAGTCCATCTCACGTTCCGTATAGGCGGGCAGAGAAGAAACGACATTGATTCCGTGATCTGCGTAGCGTGGCACCAGATGTTGATATTCTGGTGCGGTAAGTATGACAAGGTTTGAGCGCACTATGATTTTAAGGTCGCGCTGGGCAAGCTCATCGATGAACCATTCGAAATGAGGATTCATCTCAGGGGCCCCGCCGGTTATATCGACGGTGGTAAAAGGATGGGAGTCAAGAGCGGCAAGACACTGCTCTAATACCGCGCGTGACATGATTTCGGTGCGCGTGGGACCTGCCTCGATATGACAGTGCTTGCAAGCCAGATTGCAGAGTTTGCCTACATTGATCTGCATCGTATGAAGGGGAGAGCAACTCATCTGATGCTCGGGCGGTATCTGATCAATGAAGGGTGCGATACCCTGTATCTCTTCGCATGAACGAGCAGTTTGATATTCTGGCATTAAGGAGTTCCTTACATCTCAAGTTTATTCATGACATTCTTTGCTTGCATGCCGTGGGCAAGTGTCGCGCCTCCGCGGATGGCAGCGGCAACATGGACAGCTTCTGTGATTTGATCGCGCGTGACGCCCTTGCTCAAAAGATCTTGTGTGTAGGAGTCGATACAATAGGGGCACTGCACCGCGTGCGCAACAGCCAGTGCAATCAGCGACTTTTCCCGTGCAGTCAGGGCACCTTCGGCAAAGACTTCGCCGTACCAACCCATGAATTTCTCCCAAAGTTCGGGAGCATCCTCGCCCATATTACCAAACTCTGCAAGGTCTGAAGGGTTGTAATAAGTTTCCATCGTATATCCTTTCATGCGTCGGTATAGTTGTTGCTGTCTATTATATGACAATGTCTTATAATAAGAATAGCATAGCACCGTATGGTATATAGAGGGATTTTTAAAAACGTTGATTGATCATGCGTTTTGCTGAGCAGCTGTTTGAACAATGAAAATTGTAACTATGATTGAGATTTCGTGGTAGAATACACCCTGTGTGCAAAAGCTGGTAGGAGATGCGACGCACAAAAGTATGTCTGCTTTGTCTGAGGGGAGACTGCGGACACCTGCGAGGAACGTCAGCTTTTGCACAACATTCTGATCGCCGCAGATGGTGAGAAGTCGATGAAGACAAGACACTGGCATTGATTTTAACGAGTTCTTAAAACTCTTTCCTTGTTCTTCAGAGCATATGACCGTTGAACATCAAACGGTTTCGCTGCGGCCCTCTTTGACTCGCCGTACCCGTAGGGGCGGTGATTCGGTATCTGGGGGCGGGTGCGGTCCAGCCAAGATGGCTGTTCCACGCCCGCGTGGTGCCTGCGCGTATCTATCGCGACTCATTTTTTCATCAGCATTAATTGAATATGATAAACACCTGAGAACACGTCTGTTGTTTGCTTCGACGTTCTGCCGGAAAGGGAGCAGCAGACAGCCGAAGATTTCATGATTATGTTACCGAACACCGGTAAGGTACTCGTAAGGACGAGGTAATAATTGCGATCTATCTGATGGGTTGCATATAACCCGCATCACCTGTTATATATTTTGCGTGCGGGCCAGAAACTTGATAACCACGCGGTTATAAATATATATATGAATATGTATTTAACTTATTATTCTTATTGTAATATAATTCGCCAGAGGATAATCACATACTAAACGTGAGCCTATCAAATTCCGTAGTTTTTAGTTAGGAGTGTTACCGCTATGACGAAACGGGTCAGAAAACCCATCATATTGTTGTGTGTCGTCCTTTTGGGCCTTTTTTCAGTTGTGGGTTGTGCTTCTTCATCAAAGAGCACATCGGCAGAAAAAGTCGCGGCCGACCGTGTCGTGACCGATATGAACGGTGACCAGATAACGGTTGCCGCAAATGCACAAACCATCATGACGGTTAACTCAGTAGCAACACAGATAGTGCTCATGCTTGGCGGCGACGCGGCTGCCTGCACCGTTGGACAAGGTTTCATCTATACCGATGGGAGCCTGAACAAGCAGATGTTTCCCGGGCTGAATGCCGTGCCGACCTTCACACGTGATGATGTGAACGTTGAGTCGGTCATGAACATCAATCCTGGTCTTCTTATCATCGACAACAAAGACACCGTTACTACCCTGCGTAACGCGGGTTTACCGGTTGCGTATGTATCGGTGACTTCTCCTGAGACGCTCATGCAGGCGGTCCAAATTATAGGGGATGCGCTTGGCGGTAATGCGGCGGTTAAGGCTGACGAATACTGCGCTTACTATCAAGATACCATCAATTCAATAACAGCTCGGTCGGCAAGTTTGAGTAGTGCGCAAAAGCCCAATGTCTTATACCTACGTTCTGCTACTCAAACTACGGGTGCAGGCTCGATGCCTGACTTCTGGATATCTGCTGTGGGCGGAAAGAATGTTGGGACTACGCTCGGCTTAAATGGTTCCGGCGCAAGTATTACCCTAGAAGCAATACTGAACGCTAATCCTGACATCATTATCTGCGAGAAGAGCGACGTATACAAAACCATCACTACCGACAAAGCCTATTCCCAGCTCAGCGCGGTCAAAAATGGCAACGTCTACCTTGCACCGTTTGGCACAGCCGTGTGGTCTATGGGCACCGCGGAGGCAGTCCTGCAGCTTTCTTGGGCAGGTACGGTCATAAATCCTAGCCTTTACGCTGATGTTAACGTAGACAACGTGACCAAAGATTTCTTCAACAAGTTCTACGGATATAACCTGAGCACGACAGATCTTAACACGATTTTTCATCGCTAGTATCTCGCTCAGGCATTACCTTCAAACACCTCGAGCGTATGGGTGGTTACGGGTATTCCGAGATAGCCCAGTGCAAAATCTCTGAATACCCGGCCAACCGGTGTCAGCCGGTTCTCGCGGGGGAAGGCAATGCAGAGTGTCTGTTTGGGTAAAGATTTTCGTAGTCGTATGTAGGAAAACTGCTGTTCCGGATGTCCTTCATCACAGCAAGACAATCTGCGTGCATCAAAATCTGACTGGGCAATGAAGGAAACACACTGGTTTGAGCCTACGAATTGGAATTGAGCGAGGCCACTGGTGGCGGTTGCCCGAATCCAGGGGACAAAACCGCTGTCGATACAGAGTTGATAACTTTGTTCATATAAGCCAGTGGAGGTTGTCATGAAAACAAAGGGGTCATCTTTGAAGGCATCAAGACTTGTCTGCCCACAGTGCGCAAGAGGGTGTTCGCTTGAAACAAGAAGCCCCGTTTCGTCTTCTGCAAAAGGAATGCCCTGTATGTGTGAGAAAGATTCTCCTTCGGTATAAAAGATGCCGTCAAAGTCGGCAAGTAGTTGAGAGGTCTTGGCAAGTTTTCGCGCATCAAAGTCAACTTGAACCTGAGAGTTGTTGTGCATGAACTGTTCGATGCAAGGCAATATGACGTGTTGCGGAGAAAACACCCCCAGCCTCAATGTTCCTGTTTGCCCGGTGGCCAGTTCGTTTACCAGTAACGTGGCATTGTTGAGTTCGCGTAGGGAAGCCTCGACACCTTTCAGGAAAAAGCGGCCCTTTTCATTGAGGTATATGCGCTTTCCTATGCGATCAAACAACGGTGCGCCCAGTTCACGCTCGAGGTTGCCGATTGTTTTTGAAAGTGCGGGTTGCGAAATATGAAGACTGACGGCTGCGCGAGAAACACTTTCAAGCTTTGCCACCTGAACGAAGTATCGCAGTTGCATAAGTTCCATGAAGTACCTTATATATTCTAGTATTTATATATTTCCAAATAGATATAATATACCAACTATATAGTTTGGCAATACCAGTGAACGAACGAAAGGTCTGCACCCACGTGAAACAAGAAAGCAAGATTACCTGCGATGCGGATGCGATACCGGCGGTAGATAGAGGGTCTTCAACACGTGCGGATCATCAAGCTATTGTCAGGCATGTCTTGCAAGAAAATCGGCGATTCCCCATTTTTTCGGGTGCGCTGCTCATCATATTGATCGTGATTGTCTTCACCGTCTGCTTGTTCGTGGGCCGCTATAACACCACACCCGATGTGCTCATGGGTGCTATAGCCCACGGATTTCTCCAATTCTTCATTGATATTCTCGAATTGCCCACTCACCTTGAGGGCATTGATTACACAATCGTCAATCCCATCCCCGTTACCTGGGAGACCAACGTCGACATCGTACTCTGGACTGTGCGCTTGCCGCGGTTACTTGCGGTCATTTTTGTAGGAGGTGGTTTGGCGGTGGCAGGGGCAAACTATCAAGGTGTGTTCAGGAATCCTCTGGTTTCTGAGGGTATCTTAGGGGTCTCTGCGGGTGCAAGCTTGGGCGCTTCTATCGCAATCTTGCTTCAGTCTTCAACATGGGTAATCAGCGTTGCTGCGTTTCTGGGCGGTATCGCGGCTGTTTCGCTCACCTGTGGCGTTAGCGCTGTGTTTAAAGGTAACCGCACACTTATTCTGGTTCTTGCGGGCACCGTGGTGGGGAGTCTGTTCAGTGCGGGGGTTTCCATCGTGAAATACATGGCACCTACCGACACTGCCCTGCCCGACATTACCTTCTGGCTTATGGGCTCGTTTGCAAAGGTCAAGATCGATCAGCTACTTTTTGTGTTGCCTGCTATTACGATCTCGGTGATAATTCTTCAGGCTTTCTGCTGGAAGCTCAATGTCTTATCTCTGGGGGACGAAGAAGCACAATCTCTTGGCGTCAATACTCGTTATACCCGGTTGACGATTATCGTCTTTTCAACCATTATCACCGCGGTCTCGGTGTGCATTTGCGGCATGGTTGGTTGGGTGGGGATGATCATCCCTCAAATTACCCGTATGATCGTTGGCCCGGATAACAGACGCCTTATTCCCTGTTCGTTTGCAGCAGGAGCCCTGTTTCTCATGATTGTCGATACGGTCTGCCGCACGCTTTTGGTTACCGAGATTCCGGTGGGTATTGTTACATCGCTCATTGGTGCCCCCATCTTTTTGGTACTGTTGCTCAGAATTTCCAAGGGGTGGTCGTAATGAGTATCATCACCGTCAAAGATGCGGCGTTTTCCTATGATGGCAAGGCCTCTGTGTTCTCTCATCTCAATTGTGAAATATCTGATCAAGACATCTTCTGTATTCTCGGTCCTAACGGTATAGGAAAATCTACCTTCCTGAAAGCTCTGATGAATCTTCACGCGCTCAGCGCTGGTGTCGTTGAACTTGACGGAACAGACATACGCACCATACCGCAGAAGACATTGGCCAAGCAGATAGCATTTATCCCGCAGACCTATCAGTTTGCCTTTCCCTACAGAGTGCTTGATGTGGTGCTCATGGGACGAACGCCTCATTTGAATGCCATGGCGCGACCGTCTGAGGAAGATATTGAGATTGCGGTTGAAGCCATCGAGACGCTACGGCTTGAACCGCTTATGTATCGTGCCTGCAGTCAGTTATCGGGCGGGCAGATGCAGTTGGTCATGCTCGCGCGCGCCCTTGCTCAGGAAGCCCGTTTTCTCATGCTTGATGAGCCAACGAGTCACCTTGATTATGGCAGGCAAATGCAGACACTCGATATTATCGAAGCAGTCAACGCGGGTGGCAGGGGAGTCATCATGACGACGCATCACCCTGACCACGCGTTCATGATAAGTAATAAAGTCGCCGTCATGGAAGACGGCACCTTCGTCGGCGTGGGCACGCCCGATGAGATGATTACCGAAGAAAGGCTCTACAAGATTTACGGAATCAAGGTCCATGTGATTCCCCAGGATATGGATATAAACCGCAAGGTATGCATACCTGTTCGCAACCATACGAATTGAGATCAAATAACAAAACCATCGCAAGAAGGAGAGATGTTGATGAACGGCTGGATAGATTGGCGTGCTATTGAACGTCAAAATGATTGGGGTCTGCGCGAGACATCGGATGCGATGTGCGCGTTGTGGGACGAAGATGCCGAAATGTGGGACAAGCGCTGGAAGGCCGAAGAGTGCTTTACCCAAAGGCAGGCTTTGGCGATGGATGTTTTGCCAAGCGATAGTGTTATAGACATCGGCTGCGGCGCGGGTCCTCTTGCCTTGTTCGTTGCACCGCGCGTACAAGAGCTGGTGGCATTTGACTGTGGCGAACAGATGCTGGCCATACTGCGTGACAATGCTCATGCACGCGGCATTTCAAACATTCAGACAATACAGGGCAATTGGTACGAGGCAGAACCAGGGAGAGACTTCCCGGTGTGCGATGTGGCAATCACGCGGTGGTCTCCTGCACAGGGCGACATCTTGAAGTTCAGCCGTTGCGCACGCCGCTACTGCTATTCAGTCAGCAGCTGTGCTCCCGCATTCGAAAAAGATGGATTCTCACGTGCGGGTTATTGGTGTCGTAGTACGGTTGATGAAACCATGAATCGTACGCCACGACCCTGCGCACGCAAGTATGGCTTCAATGTGCATTTCAACCTACTCTACGATGCCGGTGCGAATCCGGTTATCAATTATATTGAAGAGGGGTTTGAACTGATCGGGGACAGCAAAGAGGCCGTGTTTGCACAGCTCGCTGAGCGTTTTAGCGCAGAAGACGAATCCTCTGATACGGGTCGTCCCACGTGTTTGCCTTTTGAGAACAAGATTATGCAGAGAAGCGATGGAACGTGGTATCTCAACCATCGCCATCGTATTGTGATTATGGGATGGGACCCACGCGAGATAACCTACGAATAGGCCGTAACGTGAGATAACCGCTACTGACGAATAAGCCGTGCTCTATCAGATGCCTCTCAGATACGGTTTGCGCCAACTGAGAGGCATCTGATACGTTGTTACACCAAGCATATAGAACACGTATCGAATTACTTACAACACCAATGAGGGTGGGGCATAGAGACGCGTAGCATATTCCTGATCAAGTAGATATAAACCTTTGGGGTCTGTGCCAAATAATGTCATCTTGTCAATAAGATTGCGGGCATTTTCCTCTTCTTCACCTTGTTCTTTGATAAACCAGT
Source organism: Coriobacteriales bacterium (assembly GCA_963665595.2). Classification (GTDB taxonomy): domain Bacteria; phylum Actinomycetota; class Coriobacteriia; order Coriobacteriales; family CADBOM01. Next base: position 565,460 of record CAXXJK010000005.1, read on the forward strand.
CGAGGAACTGCATGGTACGGTAATCTTTTGCCGCCGCCGCCGCGTCATAGATGGTATCGATGAGACTCGTTACGTACTCTTCGTGAGCAAGTCCGGCTTTGAGCGGTGTCATGGTATCGGGGAAGGTGTTTTCAGGCATATCGATACTCTCAAGCGTGATAGGCCAGTTGTTGTTTAGGAGATATTGGCGAAATAGGAGAGCATGGTCGCGCTCTTCTTGAGTTTGAACATCGTACCAGTGAGAAAATCCGCTCAGGCCTTTGAGCTCAAAGTAATTTGCAAATGACATGTAGAGGTAGGCAGAATACAGTTCCTTGTTAATCTGGACATTCAGCAACGCGCCGACTTTTTCATCAAGCATGATATCCTCCTCAAGTGTCGAAACTGATTTCATATCAGCTTTATGATAGTCAGCTGAGGAACCCCTACATGTCAAGCAGGGGTTTATTCACGAAGGCTCCATGTGCATAGTTCGGCGTTTGTTCTGGTTTTATTACGTTGGGCTATGAGAATAGACCGCACTGCGATTTCGGCCTATAGTGACGCTATAATCTTGTGCAGGTGCAGAGGGCCATGGCCGGGAATCTCTCGGTCTGAAAGGAGCAATCGTATGGAATCAACGTTGCGGGATCTCAAAAACCGTCGGAGCATCAGAAATTTCAAGCCGGATCAGATTACCGATGAAGAATTGGGAAAGATTCTTGAAGCCGGTATATTTGCCCCAACGGGTATGGGCAGACAGTCTGCAAAAATCATCGTCGTGCAGGATAGCGCTACGATCAGCAAACTATCAAAGATGAATGCCCTGTACTTTCCTCGGGCAGTGAATACTGATCTGTTCTACGGGGCGCCTACGCTTATCGTTGTGTTGGGGGACCGCTCCTCGTGGACGTGCGTGGAAGACGGAAGCCTGGTTATTGGGAACATGATGAATGCGGCGGCGGCTATTGGCGTGGGCTCATGTTGGATTCATCGTGCGAAAGAAGAGTTCGAATCAGAAGAGGGACAACAGCTCTTGAAGGAGTGGGGCATCACCGGCGATTATGTGGGTATCGGCCATTGCGTTTTAGGGTATCCCGCAAGTGATGAGGCGCCTCGGGCGGCACCTCGCAAAGATGATTACATCACGTACATCCGATAGCTAGATGCAGGCGGCACCTATTGTTTCTTTGGTAGCACAAAGGGCCGGTCCAGTTCGCTTGATGCTTCTTCTAAGAGCTTGACAACATCTAGATGTTGCGGGCAAGCATCCGAGCACTGCCCGCAGGCAATGCAATCGCTTGCTTTGCTGCGCCCGGCGCTCAGGTTCATGTAGAAAAACCGTTGGCTGTTGGTGTCGCCGATATGCGAGCGCATGATGCTGTTGTATAGAGCAAAGTAATCCGGTAGGGGAATGTGCTGTGGGCAGCCGTGGACACAGTAGCCGCATGCGGTGCAAGGCACGGCTGTATCGCGCTCGATAATTTGTTTGACCTCAGAAAGTATGCGCATCTCTTCGGCGTTGAGTGGTTTTGGGTTGCTCATCGTCGTTGTGTTTTGAACGACTTGCTCTCTGCTGTTCATGCCCGAGAGCACCATGATTACCCCTTCAAGTGCGGCAACATATCTCAATGCCCACGATGCAGGTTCGGCGGAAGGGTTATAGTCGTGCATTAACTGCGCGGCCTCCGGTGCTACCACGGCAAGATCGCCCCCTTTGCAGGGTTCCATCACTATAATCGGTTTGTGGTGAGCGCGGGCAATTTCATAGCAGGCGCGCGATTGGATGCCCGGGTTATCCCAATCAATATAATTCAACTGCAGCTGGACGAAATCAACGTCAGGATGCGTGGCGAGAACCTCTTCAAGCAGTTCAGGCGCGCCATGAAATGAAAACCCGAGATGTTCAATAAAGCCGGCAGCCTTTTGAGCGCGCAGAAAACCAAAGGTGTCAAGTGCACATGCTTTTGCCCACGAAGCAGGCCCTATGTTATGAACAAGATACTTGTCAAAATAATCAACCCCACAGTTTTTAAGCTGGGCTGCAAAGACCGCTTCCATATCTTTGACAGACAAGACATCGTCGCGCATGGGCATTTTAGTGGTGATGGTAAAGTGCTCTCGCGGATAGCGTTTTACCAGAGAATCGCGCAACGCTTCTTCTGAGTGGTAGTTGCAGTAATTGTAGGCGGTGTCAAAATAGCTAAATCCTCGATCAAGGAACTCATCAACCAGTAGACTGAATGTTTTGTGATCGATAGAGGAAGGGTCTGCTGTATTCAATAGCGGTAATCTCATGCATCCGAAGCCGAACCGTTTCATGCACATTCCCTCCGTACCCGTGAATTATCATACGCCAGATTATAGCAGTCTATCAGAGTATAACGGGAGCGACTTGAGGTAAACGCCTCGGTATACACTGCTCTGCTTATTACTGCTATTGCTCAAAAGCACCTAGGAAAAGTCCTGAAAAGCAGGACTTTTTCTTTTGTTATATCAGTGACATCTGGGGCGTTATGGTAAGGTATGGATGATGCAAATCAACTGATCCTTGATTTTTACGGATGCATGCCTACTGAAGAGGTAGAGAGTATGGTGGGACGTTCGAATGGTGTTAGGCGTACTGTTTTGAGCAGAACACGCCTCACGGTGACTGGCGCGGCGCTCGGTATCATGCTTTGTATAAGCCTTTGCTTCGCCAGCGCCTGCTCGTTTTTCTCTGTGCCCATCGATCAGGCACATTTTCCTGATGCCATATTCAGAGGCTATGTGACGGAGCATTTTGACACAGACGGAGACGGCAGCCTTTCACGCGATGAGATAGCTGCGGCAACCAATATTGGCGCGCTGAACCCCGATGGCTCGATTTCTTCTGATGCAGGGCTCAACGGAAGTGGTGTCGAAAATCTTACGGGCATACAGTATCTTACCAATCTTCAGGTGGTACTCTGCGGAAATAGCCCTCTTACCTCACTGGATGTGAGCAAGAATACGGTGCTTACCACGCTAATGTGTGGTAACAGTCCACTTGCGACGCTCAATGTGAGTGGCGCGACTTCGTTAGTGATGTTGGATTGCTCATACAGTGGGCTGGCATCGCTTGACGTGAGCAAGAATACGGCGCTGATTGTGCTCAACGCTAATAACACCTCACTTTCGTTTCTCGATGTGAGCGGTGCTATTAATCTGGCAAGCTTGAATTGCTCGTACGATAAACTGACATCTCTTGACGTGAGCAAAAACACGGCATTAACGGGGCTCTATTGTTCTAACAATAAGATTTCTTCTCTTAACTTGAGCACCAATGTGCTGCTTAAAGAGTTCTACTGTTCTTACAACAACCTGAGCTCTATTGACGTGAGCAAGAATACGGCGCTGAAGATACTCTATTGTTCATTCAATAATCTTAATTCCATTGACGTGAGTAAAAATATTGCCCTGACCACGCTCAATTGCACGAACGGTCCGCTCAATTCTCTTAATATAAGTGGTGCAACGGAGCTTTCAATTCTCAGTTGCGGAAGCACGCCTCTGGCATCGCTCGACATCAGCGCAAACACTGCGTTGACGGTACTCAGTTGTGGCAGCAGTCCCATCTCTTCGCTCGACTTGAAAAACGCCACCGCGCTGACTACTTTAGACTGTTCGTTTGGTGGTCTGCACTCGCTTGATCTAAGCAAAAATACGGCATTGCGTGAACTCTACTGCCAGAACAATAACATCAATGCGTTTGATGTGGGCAATAATACCGTATTGACGATATTTGACTGCAGCGCCAATGTGCTTACTTCGCTGGATCTGAGTAAAAATACGGCCCTAACAACGCTCAAGTGCAGCAATAATACGCTGACTTCTCTCGATATTAGCAACAACACACAGCTGGGAGTGTTGGACTGTACCTACAACTATCTAACAGACACCACCTCGCTTGTTTCGTGGGCCGAACAGCCGGGGCATACGGGGACGATTCTTCCGCAGAAGAACCGCTAGAGTAACGAGTTGTGGGGTTGAGTACAGTAGTGACGGTAGATATTCCTTGCAATAGTTTGGCAATAGAGGTTTTCTTACAGCAGCGATAACTGCTCATGGCAGATGCGGTGCGATAGTGCTGCTCGCTCCGTTACGGTATCGTCTTCGCGGACAGTTCCGCACATAAGAGGGGAGCGAGTGTTGTGCTGGCACTGGTTTTTCTCAACTAATGGCTGACTGTAATTTGCGTAGCAGTATGCACAGCCATTTCTGCATGTGTTGTACACTCCAATGTCAACGCTCGTTGCGCACCCGCATGCCGGCCTTTGCAATGGGTCTTTTCCCACATCAAGATTAAAGCCAGATAGCTTCTCGAGAAGGTTTTTATCAATACAGTGAGCGTGCCCTATTCTGAATTTCTCTAGGTCTATCGTTTCAGCGCAAGTTTCAGGCTGTATGTGGGCGGCATGGGCTATCTGGGCACACTGCTCTGCAAGGCTCAGTTGTGCATCTTCTGAAATTTCTTCAAGACCTAATTCGCAAATGTTTTTCTTAACATTCCGATAATCCGTATCAATAAAACTGATTACGCATGTTTTGGTATATCCGCTGAGCTGACCGGCAAGTCTCTCGAATGCTTCTACGTGGCGCTTAACAGTATGTGTTTTATTCAAAAGTATTGGGTCATAGCGCCAGATTACTCGTTCTGGCCCCACGATGTCAGAAAGTCTTTTGAACGTGGGAACAATAACATGTTCCTTATTGGGCACATTCGCTTCAATGTCGTGGTCATAGGGGGTAACGGTAAACTGGAAATAGTAGGCATAGTCTTTCAGCAAGGGGATCTTGTCGATCATAGGGGAGGGATTCTTCGTCCAAAAGACTATACCGTCAACTACATCAGGCGATATATTGATGTTGCTTACCTGATGAAAGTTGAAAGGATTGCGCACCGCTACGGAGCCCTCTTTGACCCGATTGAAAAACCATTCGGAAAAATATGCAGGTATATCGGTACGGCGGCTTGCGCTGATGATCATCTGGTGCCCGTCTTATACCTGTGCGGCCCGATAGCGAGCAATCCTGCGAATCAGGTCTTCAGGTAATGGCTGGTTATTTGGAAACTGAATAGCGCCTTTTGACGTTTTGTAGTTCTTTAGTTCATCCTGAAAATGAACGATGGGGCCAGGGGTGGGATAAAAGCCTACGTGGTTCTTTCCTGCGGCAAAGTAGAGCAACACACTGGTGGTTTTAAACGCAGGCATATTGTAGGAGATACATTCCTCCGCATCTGGAATTGCCTCATGGATAATTGTTCTCATCTGTTCCATCTTGGGTTTCATATCTGCAGAGCAATCTGAAATGTACTCATCTATGGTCAAATATTTTCTCATGGTGATCCCTTAGTACAGAACAATCTGATTGTTAGCGTTCAGACTGATATGAAGTATGTTACATGCTACCTGAACTCGCACAAACTGGCCAGATGTGTTGTGTGATCTGTTGATTTCTTTGGCCGCAGAAGAGGAGCTTGAATTGAGGATATCAGCGCTAAAATTCTGATATCTTGATGCCATAGTCATCTTTAAATGAAGATGTCAGCGCAAAAGTTAATGGATTGCGTCTGCGTCGTTTCTCAACAAGACCATAGGCTTCAAGCGTTCCAAGATGTTTACGCGCCATCTGCTCACCAACCCCCAGGTGTTCGGCAACTTCTGCCACGGATGCATCGCCGAGGAGTCCAAATGCTTCATATTGCATGAGCATCCAGATAGCCTCCGCCTCTTGTTGTTTCAAATTCCTTTTTTCTTGGAGTTTGGTTATAACTGAAGTAAGGTTCTTCTGTATGTCTGCGTTCTTCTCCAGACGGTCTATTATGCCGACTTGCGTTTTTCTGATCAGCTCTAGAATCATATAGACGAAAAAAGTGAGCTCCCCATGGTTTAAGGGATTTTCCACTGTTCGAAACGCATGGTAGTAGTCATTGCGATTCTCAAGAATAGTACGAGAAAGTGAAATAGTGGTCGGCAACGAAAGCGAGGTGCTCAGAAACAGAGAAAGCAGATAACGACTGGTTCTGCCGTTTCCGTCATAGAACGGATGAGCATATTCAAATAGGTAATGCGAGGTTGCTGCTGCATAGATGGCCGGCATCATATTAGAATTGACGATCTCCAACATTGACTTCATCGCGTCGATAATTTTTGATTCCGGCTCAAGGCCTTTGTGGATAACCTTCACTTCTCCCGCGGTAATATCAACTCCTGATTTACGGAAAATTTCGCCATCGGGTTTTATCGACTCCGATATCTCACCATCCATCAACTTGTCATAGACTGTCCTGATATCCTCCGGTGTTTCCGGGACAATAGCCTCCCCACTTAAGATATTGAGGTACAACGTTGCAAGCTCTTTGAAGCGCCGAGCCTCAAGACTGTTTCCTCGAAGTGACTCAAGAGCGTCTTTAACCTGTCTGCGTGTGCTGTGTATGTCTTCGATAGCATTGGTGCTGACGACTTCGTCTAGCACTAAACCTCTCAAAACTGCGCTGCCGGCTATGGGCGGCATGGAGTGCAGGAGAGAAGACACGCGACGCTCTGCGCGCAGTACTTTTTCATTGAGGATTGAGAGTTCGCGGGGCACGGCAATAAACAATTCTCCGTTGTCAGTTTCTATTCCGGTTAGGAATGTCGATTCGGCCATACGACGAAGCTGCTCCTCTTTCTTGATGCGAACATCACGGGAGCTGGTGCTGTCCATATGATAAAGTTTAGCAAGTTCTTTATATTCCATGTCTAATAGTATTGCTTTCTACCTCATTATAGCTTCTAAATTATACTAATTAGCCATTATTATAAGTTAGTTCTTGTCTTTTGTCAGTAACATATATTGGAAAAGGGGCAGTATCGAGAAACGCTACCACCCCATTTCTTCTAGATTGGAGAATTTTTCTACATCAGCACTCACCCAAAACGCTTCTCGCGCCATTCTTTTTCCTGACCTTCCGAGGTCGTGAGATCTTTGCCATCGTCGTGCCTTTAGACAAACTACTGGGCAGATTGCTCATACGACAGACTCCTACCGTCTCTTTTGTCTTTTTGAATAATCAATGACAAATAGCACGACTGAGACTAGTAAGATAATCCCAAAAGACAGAGCATCCCATACGTCAAACAGTGGCTCGGAAATGTACTGTGACAGGGTGAAATTAATTGCAAGGCATAAAGGGATTGCCAATAATAGAGAACATGCTGCTGCTATCGTTTTACGAGTTTTCATTTTTTTGAAAATCAGGTAAACAAGCCATATATAGACAATCGAAACTATAGATACCGTAATGCCAATTGGCATAAGCAGGCTGATGCCCGTAAGCTTACTTATCACAGAGAGAAACGGAATAATAAATATACTCAATGATATGAGCGAAGCAAATATTCCCTTGCTTCCGCTCTTTACTAAAGGTATGAAAAGCAGCCATGCAAAGATGCTTGCACTGATCGGATACAATGACCAGGTAAATGTCCCTGATATGGCTAGATCACAAATAGAGCATATGACAATGCCAAGCAAAATCAATAATGAGAATGAAGCTGCTAAAATGTTTTGGAAAGATATCATCGTGCGTTTAGTAGATTCTGCGGCATAGACTAAAGCGCTGTCGACGGTTTCTTCAACTGTTTGAGAGATAGTCTCGCTTCTCTGGCCATTAAGTAACTCTCCCGGTGACACACCAAGGATGTTGGCGAGAGGAGCTAGAAGTGCAATATCCGGACAGCTTAAGCCCCTTTCCCACTTTGAGACTGCCTTGTCAGTGATACGCAATTGAGCCGCCAGATCTTTTTGCGTCAGCTGTTTTTCTTTTCTCAGTTCAGCGATGAGCAGCCCCATTTTGTTTTCGCCCAAAATGAACATTCCCTTCTTTTTTGTTTTGATTCATTGTGCAAGTACTTTGCTTGAATGGCAACCGACTAACAGTTTACTTGGGGCAAATGAGCACAAGAGCAATTGCAAACTGTCTAGTATTTGCTCGCGTTTTGTATATCGAATTTCTTGCAACTGGTATGCTCCATGCAGATTCTGGTCACGCGCTGTTTTTTGTTATCGCTCAAACCTCCAGTGAAATAACGCTCAGCTCTCTCGGCTGCTTGAGGGCACAAGCCTCGCTTCTTTGACGAATGGCAAGATGCCCCAAAAATCTGAGATATGACAATACGTGGGGTTCCATGCAAGTGCATGAGACTTAAGGGATACCAATGGGAAAGTGGTTTGACTTTGCAGGCTATGCAAAATCCTTTATACGAGGTCGAGATCGTATACAACAGGTCATAAAGTGATATTTTTATAACTATAAGTTGCCAGCACAATCAAAACAACCATGGAAGCCATTTCCATCAGATCTGATGCCTAAAAGTCTGAGAATAGCCATATAATTGCTTGTTATATGTAAGCACTACAATTAAGTCGGGGGAGAGTTCTTCACTCTTAGGAGATAAATGAACTTCTGGTCTGCATTTAGCTAGACAGAGAAAAGAGATCAACAATGTCTGTGGTTCTGCTTGAGAATAGGGTTCTCTAATTCAATAGTTGCCAAGATCCTTGGGAAAGAAAATATACGTCGAAGTCCAAAGAGAAGATCGTTTGAGTGAGTGTGCCGGCGAAAGGAAAATGACATGATATTTGGGGAGGTGTCGGTGTTTAGGGAGATGCCTGATTGGATTTGGTCGTGTAGTGCGAGGGATTTCCGATATCCCCAGAAGCGAGGTCAAGCTGTTCTAGGCATTTTGGTACGAACTCTGAAGTCTTTGGAAAGTGGAATCAGATCGTCGAGGAGTTTGCAGACATCGCTATACCCGACGGACGGGTTTAAAGCCAGTTTACCTGTGATCATAGACAACAGGACTGATATAAATGTCGCCAAGTATCCGACCGAAAAATTTTGGGGAAATTCGAGAAAGTACACGGAACTATGATTAGCATCGAAACAGGTTCGCCCGCCAAAAGGCCTGCAGGTGCCGGGTTTGTCATCGACAGATGCACTTTCGTTTCGGGCTCGCAGCTCGATATAACCCTGCTCGACCTTGCGGAGGACAAGGTCCTAGATTGGCCCATGGTCTACATTCTTGCGAACGACTCCGAGGCTTATGTTGGGCAAACCACAAGCGTAGCTACGAGGATTAACCAGCACGGAGCCAATATCGAAAAGCATGACTTCAAGACAGCGAACGTTATCTTTAATGAAGAGTTCAATGCGTCGGTTATCACGGACTATGAACATCGCCTTATAGGACTGATGCATGCAGATGGACGCTACTCCCTCACAAACAAAAACGATGGGATGACAGACACAAATTATTTCTCGAAGGTGACGTATGCCAACATGTTTGAAGACCTTTGGGAAGAACTTCGCCGACTTGAGTTGGCCGAGCACACTATATCAAATATTGAGGAATCGGAGGTATTTAAGTATTCGCCCTACAAGTGTTTGACGACAGATCAAAGAGTGGCTCTCGACAGAATTCTTTCGTCTATCCATGAGGGTTTAGACAAAGCAACGCCTATTGTTGTTGAAGGGATGCCGGGCACGGGGAAGACGATACTTGCAATTTATTTGATGAAGATGCTCAAGGACAACCCCCGTTACAAGAATATGAACATTCGAATAGTCGAACCAGTTACATCGCTTCGAAATACACTACGAAAGTCATTGAAAAACGTAAGCGGGTTGAGTCCTGACGATGTCATTGCTCCTACCGATCTAGTAAAACCTTCGATGGGTTACTCACCAAACAAAGATAAGAGTTTTGACATAGTTCTAGTTGACGAAGCACATAAGCTTAAGCGCCGCATAAACTTGGGCACGCAATTTGGTAATTACGACAAAGCGACCAGCGAGTTGGGTTTGACAAGTGATGCCAGTCAGATGGACTGGATCATCGCTCAAGCTAGGCTACCCATATTCTTCTATGATCCGCTTCAGAGTATCGGACCTTCATGTTTAGGTGTGGATGCTACGCGCGCAGCGCTCGGAGAAGCTCTTGACAACCCCATTCGACTTGACAGTCAGATGAGGGTAAAAGGAGGAAAAGCGTACCTCGACTATATACGTGAGATCCTTTCTGGAAACGAACCCGATTTTGAGATATTCGAGGGCTACGACTTGATATTGCACGAGGACTTCTCGGATTTCATTGATTGCTTTGAGCATAACTATCAAGAGCATGATTTGAGCAGGATGGTTGCTGGCTATGCGTGGGAGTGGAAATCAAATCCTAAGAAGTGCAAGGATTCCAAAGTATACGATATTGCCATTGACGGTATGGGACTGAAATGGAACTGTACTTACGACAATTGGGTAATTAAGGGGGCTAACGACCCGAAGATTGCACATGAAGTCGGGTGTATTCATTCGGTACAAGGCTATGACCTCAGCTATGCATATGTAATCATTGGCGATGATTTATCGTTTGACTCTGCGACGGGAACCCTAGTTGCAGACAGGTCGAACTATCACGATCGAAACGGCTGTGCGACCGCCAAGCAGGAGGAGCTAAACCAATACATTAAGAATATCTATTACGTTCTGCTGACTCGCGGAATATTGGGTACACACATCTATGCGGCGAGTCCGAATATGAGAAAATATCTCTCTAGATTCTTCCTGCAAAAATGAGTCTCGTCGCTTATCAAATCAAACCAGCGGCATACGGTCGATTGCATTTTGGGGAACTCAAAGAGCAATTCTTGCGGCAAAGGGTGCATCTGCCGCTTGCTGCGGCGGTTGTGGTGGTTGTGGCGGTTGAAGGCGCAGAGCTGCTCGAATTGCCAGCTGCCGCAATGGCAGAACCTGTAGATGCGGTCGAGCTATCGGCCGACTGATTGCTGGAATCCGATGTGCCACCGGTATTCGGGGTATTCGCTCCGACATCATCCGCGAGGCTCTGGTTGATTGTGTTCAAGCCCGTAGACCCGATGATGTATACCCCCAAGGCGACCGCCGCGCTCACGCCGGCACCGACAGCAGCACGCCGTTCGGGATCGTAGGGGATTCTGAAGGCTCTGGCAATAGCCGCCCAATGTAGACCGAGATGCACTGTTACGATAATGCAGAGAGTATAGGCGCTGATGGTGTGTAGCAGGCTCCAAGTCGCATAAGCTTCATACCAGCCATAAAGAAGATTGAAGCCTGTTGTTGCAAGCAGGTTGCTGATTAGTATCGAGCTGATAATCAGAATCGCCATGGTGATTGCAAGCAATGCGGCTATCACCATGCTTGATTTCCCCTTGCCTTTGAGCTTCCCGTTCTTGGCAGCACGGGTAGCCGCCTTCATCCAGCGATATGAAAAAGCCATGTGGGCGATAATTGCAGCGAAGAAGATTGTGCCTGCGATTTCATGCAAGGTATCTCCGGTTAGTTGGTAAAACATATCAAGTACAAGAAGCACCGTCAAAAATGCATCAAGGCAAAGGCGTACATGAAGTTTTGACATAGATGTGTTCCGAGCGGCTCGATGTCTACAGGACGGCTTGCTGTGATGCCTATATGCCTGTGGCATAGCTGCCACCTCTCTCACGCATTTTACAAGTTGCGCATAGTATCAGCTATATCCCTTAAATCGTTCTGAAAGGAAGTAGCCCTCTGCAGAGTACTACAATCGCCGAAGATATAGTCTCCATGTTCACCCACCCTGGCTTCTCAGAATGCACAAGATTGAACTCGACTCGCAATATCGCGTTTCTAGCTTAGGTTTCGGGCTATAGCCCTCACATCAAAACGTAATTCTTCTTTCCAGCGTCAAGTGAGGGAAGGTTTTTGTAATCGGGGCTAAAGATTCCAGCTTGACGGGCGAGCGGGAAGGCAAACTCTTGCGGGGTACCTTTTCCAAACGGCACTCACTCGAGTTCCGAATTCTGCGGATTGCTGAACCATTTATACGCCTCAATAAATTCTGGAGGAACTAACACCTCGGCCGCCTGAAGGTTTAAGAACACCACACCACACTCAACAATCGTGCCCACGCGTACGCCTCCAACCAAATACTGTTGTAACAAAACAATAAACGATCAGGAGGTCATGGTCTAGATCCTCAAGCATAAAAGCTGCAGTTTATACGCTTCGCGCAATTGACTGAAATACGTTAGTGCGCACTTGAATGTCAGACAATTTTGTCAAATATTTCATTCTTAAAGGATTAAACGGCCGACTTCTTTTGCTGTCCTACCGTGTGTTAGAATAAGGACAAGTTGTCCTGTATATTTCCCAGAGGATTTTATGTCGAATTTTGCAGAATTAGTCCAAAATAAACGCGAAGAACTCGATCTCACACAAAAGCAATTTGCTCAACTTCTTCATCTAGGAAGAAATGGCGAACGCACTATTCGTCGCTGGGAAACTGGTGAGAGCAAGCCTGCCGAAATATATGAAGTAGCCATTAACTCACTTGAAGCAAAGCCACCATTTCAACAATCACCCAGAAAAAATTATAGCTTTACTTTTATTGATTTGTTCGCGGGTATCGGTGGTATGCACCTTGCATATTCTAATGCTGGCGGCAAATGCGTCTATTCATCCGAGTGGGATAAATATTGCCAGATTCAATATAAACAGAACTTCGGGGCAGTTCCAGATGGTGATATTACTGCCGTAATCGAATCAGAGATACCAGATCACGATATCTTGGTTGCAGGTTTTCCATGCCAACCGTTCTCGATCGCCGGAGTGTCAAAGAAGAAAAGTCTTGGCCGAGAGACTGGGTTTATGGACAAAGCTCAAGGAACATTGTTCTTTGACGTTGCGCGAATCATTAAAGAAAAAAGACCAAAAGCTTTTATGCTCGAGAATGTTAAGAATTTAAAAAGCCATGATAAGGGGAATACTTGGAAGATCATCGAAGGGACACTTCAAGATTTAGGCTATTCTGTTTTTCAAGAAGTAGTCGACGGGATGGGACTAGTTCCGCAACACCGTGAGAGAATCATCATTGTTGGTTTTGATAAGGAAAGATATGGCGAAGTTGACGAGTTTGAATTTGATATAAAACGCCCAAAAAGGAATCCTGTTTTGCGTGATATTTTAGAAACGGATGGCGTCGAGCGCTATACGCTTACAGATAACCTTTGGAGATATCTCCAAGATTACGCGACAAAGCATAAGGCTAAGGGAAACGGCTTTGGCTTCGGAATGCCAGATCTCGACGGGACAACCAGAACGCTAAGCGCTAGATATTACAAAGACGGCTCTGAAATTCTAATAAAACAAGAAAGTGGAAACCCGAGGAAGCTTACCCCTCGCGAATGCGCACGACTGCAAGGCTATCCTGACAATTATCGTATTGTTGTATCAGATACACAGGCGTATAAACAATTTGGGAACTCGGTAGTTGTCCCCCTAATGACTCAAATCGCTAAGCTTGTTAGTGAAAAGATTGGAGAACTCGATGAGCGATAATCTGGAACTTGCTCAGAAAGCCATTGATGAAGTTGCTTCCAGCGAACTAGCGTTTGCGAAGTTCTTATCTCCAAATGACACGGGCCTGACGGGCGCACATCAGTGCGGGATTTATATTCCAAAAAACAGCGTTCCGCTCATCTTTCCACAGCTGTTTGACCGCGGCGAAAATCACGAACGATTTGTTACGATTCAATGGAACGGCGAGCCAGCTATCACAACTGAAAGCAGATTTATTTATTACGGTTCTCGCACACGCGATGAATATCGTATTACGCAGTTTGGAAGGGGGTTCAATCTCCTTAAACCTGATCATACAGGCGATTTGCTTATTATTTGTAAGCAGTCCGAAGATAAATATTCTGCTTATACCCTGTCTGACGACGAGGCAATCCAATCATTTCTTGATGCGTTTTCCATCTCGCCAACAGAGGTTAATCGACTAATTAAAGATGGCGTTACAGCTGATAGTTCTAACGATATTTTCGACACTTACTATATTGAATTCGGTAAGGATTTCCCTAGAACAGATGTTATGGCAGTTTCTGCGGAGGAGATTGATTCAATATTAAACGGCGAGCCCATCGATATTTCTGCCGATAACTTACTAATCCGTTGGATTGATACAGAATACAAACTCTTCCGCCATATCGAAGAGCGTCACTATGCGTTCGTTACGCTCGAACTCGCAGAGAGTCTAGATTCGTTTATTAAAGTTGGACTAGAAATAACAAATCGGAGAAAAGCACGCGCAGGCAAATCGCTCGAGCATCATCTTTCGGCAATTTTTGATAGCAGGGATATCAAATACACCCCTCAAGCAAAGACAGAGGGGAACAAAAAGCCGGACTTCATATTCCCATCGGAAGACTCTTATCGTAACGAATCTTTTCCAGCAGATAAGCTAACATTCTTGGGAGCAAAGACCACCTGTAAAGACAGATGGCGACAAGTTCTCAATGAAGCAAACCGGATCACACCGAAATACTTGTTCACGCTTCAACAGGGTGTTTCACCAAATCAACTTGATGAAATGCATGAGGAGAACCTCATCCTAGTTGTTCCAAAAGCATATCACTCGTATTACCCAAAGACGGAATACAAAAGCGTGATTTCTCTTGAAGAATTTATCACGCTTGTATCTACGAAGCAGGAAGAGAAATAGCCGCAGGCAAAATCTTTTCTAACTCAGCGCAAAGTATCCGCCCTTGTTGCCGCCTTCATCAATCACCAATAGACGATCAAGTAACCGATTGCCGTTTTCGCAGCAGGTTTCTGGAAGAATAGCGCAGTTGTGACATGCGGCAAGATTGCATGAGTCCGGTCCTTGCCCGCGGCTCTGGGAGCACACAGGATCAGACGAGCACCAAAGAGCATCCTCGAGGGCACGCCAAATTACTCCTTCTAGATTATTCGGCTCACCCATACGCACTTTTTTGTTTTGATTCATTGTGCAAGTACTTTGCTTGAATGGCAACTGACTAACAGTTTACTTGAGCCAAATGAGCAGGTCGACAGGGGCATGGTGCAGAATCCTAATGGTCTTTTCTGCCACGGCACCAAACTTGCAAGCACCGACGGATAGCCGATGGGCTGATATCGAGTGGCACGATAGCGCAAGCCTCTCGCAACGCGCTGATCCATCAGTCGGAATCAGGCATGAGATTTGCGCTCGTGTCTGATTCCGACTGGGCAAAACGGTGTTTATTGCTCTGGAACAAAAAGAACCTGGCGTCCTTTTTCGTTGAGTTTTTTCGAAAGCTCGTCTGTGGTTCCAAATTTCATACATCCGGTAAAGCAATTATGCACACAAGAGGGTAGCTTACCCTTGCCAGTACGGTCAGCGCACAGATCGCATATGTCTGTTGGGACGGGCATATAGCTAAGCTGCCATTTACTGTCTTCAATCTGCCAAGGTCCAACTTCAAAAACCTTTATGCCCCATTTTCCTTCAGGTATCTCATGTTCGTTTTTACATGCAATTTCACAGGTATGGCAGTTAGTGCAGTATTCATAGTCAATTAAAAGACCATAATTATTCATCCTACATCTCCTCCTCTGTCATCTTATATATCTTGCACAGTAAGGCTTTACAATCGCCGCCGAAGCCTGTCTCGCCTTGATGACCGGATTCGATCAACATGTTTGGATTGTATTCAAGAGCTCCGTAGGTCGGGTCCTCTTTCGGGTCTTTCTCAGGAAGCCACCAACCGCTATAGCAATTGGCCATACCTTCGCGAAGGCGTGCTGTTACAATAGCCTTCAATTTGATGCGGCCACGATCATTCTCGATCCAGCACCAATCACCTTGAGCGATATTTAATTCCTTCGCGGTTTTGTCATTGATCTCGAACGAAGGATCAGGGCATATTTCACGAAGCTTTCCGATATGTCTATGTTCAGAATGGAAGAATTGGATGTTGCGCGTGCCTGTTATGGTGATGATCGGAAACTTCTCATACATGTCTGGAGTCGAAATTGGCCCTTCGTATGGCTCATCATAGTAAGGCAGCGGATGGCAGCCCATCTTCTCAGATATTGTCGAGTAAAGCTCTACGTATCCTGTTGGCGTATTGAAACCAGGTTGTCCATCTTTACGCAATGTTCCCTTTTCATAGCGATAGTAATCAGCTTGATCATCAAACCACCATGTCTGATCATGTAGCTCTTCGTAGGTGATCGGGGTGTTTTGCATCAAGGCGTTATACATACCATTAACATCATCCCAGGGAAACATTTTCGGATTAAAGCGTCGTCCCATTTCAAGTATGATCTCTTGATCAGATTTAACATTACCGTAACGCTCAACACCGGAAACGTGCTTCAATGCTTGCAGGTCAACATATAGGCTACGTAAACAATCACGCTCGAAGAACATTGCAATCGGCAAAAAGAGGTCGCATAGTGATTGAGCAGTTGGAGTCATGACATAGTCCATATCAACAATGAAATCCATCTTATTCATTGCATCGTAGACTCTCTGGGTTCCCAGCATGCTCATGCAGTTCAAGGGATTAGACCCCATAATAAACCCGCCATGGAAGCCATAGGGCTCTTCTGTTTCTGCCTGAACGATGGCAAGGTCAGGCTGGTCAAGAGTCATGCCTAGCCTGATCATAGGGTATTCATTATATCCAACAAGCTTTTCCCGTTGCTCTTCGGGTAGGTCGTTCCAACCCCACCCAAAGAACACTACATCGCCCGGGTCTTTTGTAAATATCTGCCCACCGGGAGCGTCAAGATTTTTGCATATTGCCATCATATTGATTGCGGCACGAGCGGCGGCCACACCATGTTTTTGCATATCAACAGCAAGCCCGAATTGAATGGCAGAGTTGTTTCCTTTTGCGTACATACGCGCAGCTTCACGCAACTTGTCGGCAGGCACCCAAGCAATCTCGGCCAACTCATCGACATCGTATTGCTCAAGATCGGCTTTCATTTCATCAAACCCGTGGCACCATAAATCAACAAACTCTTTGTCATAGAGCTTTTCATCTACGATTGTCTTCAGCATTCCAACTGCAATGGCACTATCAACGGCAGGACGAGGCTGTAGCCATATATCTGCCCGTGCGGAGAACCACGTTAACCGCGGGTCGATAACTATTGTTTTGCTCCCTCTTTTCATGCACTGCACGATCCAGTCACCAAAGAGTCCGTCGGAGCTTGATTCAACACAGTTATTGCCCCAAATAATAATTACTTCAGGAATTTTGAATTCAGGGTGATCATAACGATCCTCAAAAAGTTGTGAGCAATCGGGCATCATATATTCGCCGGTTGTCATGATATAGGCTACACAACGAGGCATCCAACAGGCAATGCCCGTTGCATAACTAATTACATTGGGCGAACCTATCGAATAGCAGAGCCGTTGAGCTTCCCAGAGAATATCACGCCCTGTCCCCACAAAAGCTTGAATAGATTCAGCACCATAGGTAGCCTTGATCTTATTAAACTCAGTCTCCCATAGATCGAATGCTTCATCCCAAGAAATGACTTCCCAAGCGTCTGGGTCGCCGCGTTGTGACGGGTCGCGTCTCATAGGGTTTTTGATGCGATTTGGATGATACGCCACTTCTGGCACCGTAAGACATCTTGGGCACAGATGTCCTTGGTTGAAGGGGTTTTCTGGATCGCCTTCAACTTTTACCAATTTGCCATCTTTTGCATAGGTTAAAACACCACAACCCTCGTGGCATCCCGGCGCTGACCATGCATGCGTTCGAGACACAGTGAACCCATCTTCTTCCCATGTTTGAGGTAGAATCTTTGAGTCTGCCATCTTCCGTCCTCTCTCCTTCTTCTCGTCTTACACAAAGCGATAGCCATCGGCCACTTTGTGTTCTTACGCAGATTATAGAAAGAGAATACGTACGATTATCTAGGAATATGACATGCGAGACCAATGATGATCTAAGTCATTACCATTGTATGATTTCGGCGTTACTATTAGAGAGAAACATAACGTGCTGTTAGCACCGGGCGACAGTGCTAATTACTATCAGAAGTATTATCGATATTGAGAATGTCCCGGATTGGATTGGGGATTGAGTTTTCGCACATGATTGCATACTTTTCAGGATTGACAGAATCTTGACTCGCAAATCTTCCGAGCGCGCCTCCAAGCATATTTGTTACGGCTTGGATTTGAAACTCTAACTCTTCGATAAGCTGGTAGCGTTTCACTTCCGTCAAGGTTTGGGTCAAAGAGTGGCGCAGCAAGTCCCCTGTAAACTTTTGCCCACCAAAAGGATTTTCGCTGTCAGATCGATCGAACGCTTGATAAAGACTCTTTAGTTCAAGGATTCCGCAAAGGGTGACGTAGATTCCTTCGTGCCACGTGTATCTCTGTCCAATTTGGCATACTCCTGCTAAGGCAATTTTTTTCATATGCCAGCGTACTGCATTCGATTTATTTTGAAAATATCGATAGAAGGTTGGTTTGGAAATGGCGGCCTCTTTGCAGACATCCTGAATTTTCAGATCATTATAGGAAGTATTTTTACATAGCTCATTCATGGCATATAGAATTACCCATTCCATGGGAAAATCAACTTTTGACTGAGCTAGCATATCCAAAGCTTCCCCTTGCTCTTCACAAAGACATCAAGCGTCTTCGTTCTCATGATACAACTCCGAATGACTTGATTTCAAGAAAAACAATCGGTCATGATCCTGCGAGCGCACACTATGAATGAAGACAGCGTATTTATCAGTCACTTTCAGTAAATCGATATGTCGAGAGAGTCGATCGTCTACAATCACAGAATACATAGAGGAATGTTCCAGCACCTTTTCTGCCTCATTTCATCATTTACTGCATCATTTGTTGATGATATGATGCAGTTGTTCAGACTATGAGGCAGAAAGGAAGAACATGCGAGCATTCGGTTATACACAGCTTTCGGCAGATCTCATGCAGCCAGACATCATGAACATGGTGTCGACTATACATGAGTACAAGGGAAAGCAGGAGCTCTATATCGAAGCTAGACCCGATGTTCTAGAAACGCTCTGCGAAGTCGCACGCATCCAGAGCATCGACGCGTCCAACCGTATAGAGGGCATATTCACCAGCGACAAGCGACTGAATGAGTTGATGAGCCAGAAGACAGAACCAAAGAACCGCAACGAGGCTGAGATTGCAGGCTATCGCGATGTGCTGGCGACCATACATGACAGCTACGAATACATCGACATCAAACCTAGTGTTATCCTGCAACTCCACCGTGACCTGTACCGGCACACCGAATTGGCCTTCGGAGGGAGCTGGAAGGATACCGACAACGCCATAGTCGAGCTTGATGCGAAAGGTAATCGACGTGTCCGATTCAAACCGCTTTCCGCCATCGCCACACCCGATGCCGTCGAGAGACTTTGCGCCGCATACAACGACGCGATTGACGCAAGCGCATACGATTCCTTGCTTCTTGCTTGCGTCTTTACCTTCGATTTCGTCTGCATCCATCCGTTCGATGACGGTAACGGACGCATGAGTCGACTGCTCACGCTTCTCTTGCTGTGCCGCAGCGGATATCTGGTGGGTAAATACGTCAGTATCGAGATGGGCATCGAGCAGACCAAAGAGACGTATTGTGAGGCGCTGCAGGAGTGCTCGTCTGGTTGGAACGAAGGACAGAACGTCTACGCGCCCTTCGTCCGTTATCTTCTGGGAGTTATACTGGCGGCCTATCGCGACTTCGAAGACCGCGTACAGGGTCTTGCCGTAGGCAGGCTGTCGAAGGCTGAACGGGTTGAGGCGCTGTTCGAACGAAAGGTTGGAAAGGTGACCAAAGCCGACATCCTGGCTGAATGTCCCGACATCTCGCAGACCACCGTTGAGCGCGTGCTGAAAGAGCTCCTCGACGCTGGGAAAATTTCAAAAGTTGGAAGCGGTCGCGCGACAGGGTATGTGCAGAAATAGGGCCTAGAAACCGGTTTCTGCCTACAAGCCCCGGTTTCAACATGCTCGTGTTTCAATGGTAAGCCCCAATTGCTTTCAAAAGTCGCGTCTCAAACGCAAAACAGGTCAGTCGCTTTTCGCTTCTGACCTGTAGTTTCTTTGGTCGCGGGGACAGGATTTGAACCTATGACCTCCGGGTTATGAGGGATTAAAGACCACCGGAAACCAAGGGAAGCAAAATGCGTTTGCGCAGGTAGATGGCCTAATCGTGTGAATGGGCGAGAAGGGGTAGGAAAGCGCCCACGCCACTGAGACGCCACTAGATTCAATATGTAAGAAGAGACTAGAAAAACTTACTACTAAATGGCCCACAAGGTATGATTCGAACTACAGATTATTTATTGCAAATTTTAGTCTGTAAAGCACTGATCAACTATTTGGACAGAGAATTTTCTATATTGACTTGGACCATATGGGAAGCCGTCTCCCTCTGATGTATTCTTTTTGAAACTAATTTCCAATCTCTCTAATCGTTCCTTATAGAAGTTAGTGTCATTTATGCCGAATCGAGGTAATGACTTTTGCAAAGCCATAATAAACCCGTTAATTGATGCTACAGATAGTACCTTTGAATCCTCGTCTTCCCAATCCGTTCTCCATATTTCATAAACAGTTTTGAAGAGAGTGTTGAGAACTTGTGCTGCAAAGGTAATGTAATTATTATAAGCATCTGCTGCTTCGACAGTTCCTTCATTTTCAGATGATAATAATTGTTTCTGCTCGTAATAATATACTAACGAATTCTCATCGTTTAAATCTTTTATTGAAACCAAATACCTAAGAGCAAAGCTAATAATTGTGACTGTCTTAATTGGCGCGTTGCTAACTGAAGATAATTGAAATTTATTATATAGCTTACTATGCTTGTCTGAGTTTAACGCTATGAGAACTTGCCGCGCTATGGCAATCGAGTCATAGGAGTCTTGCCACATTTTTACATATTGAATGACTTCTGAAGAAGCTGGTCTTGCTTTCTGATTAATATTAATGAACATTTCGCTTTCAAATACTGATCGATCTTTTGGGTTCATGTCTCTATCGAAAACAAAACCGGTAACTAGAAGATGTAATCTGTTTCGTAAGGGCTCAATCTCGTTTTCAAGTGTATCGTTACCTTCGAAGTGCGCATATATTCTATGCTGGCCATCAATAATGCCTATAGTATTGTATTCTTTGGGAATACTCATTTTATATCCGCTGAAACTTCTTATATCTTCCAAGAGGCACTCGGTGCCCCTGTCATTGTAAAAACGCGTGCTTGAGGGTAGGCTGACGATAATATTATTAACAAATGTGCTTCGTTTCTCTGCTAGAAACTTCCGAATTGTTTTTATTCTTTTTGCATCGAGCACGCGCTGATATACGTTTATATCCTCTCTCCAACTATCTTTTCTAAGCACATAGCCACATTCCAGCAAATCTTTAGCTTTCATCATGAATGACACAATTCTAATTCCGCTGGGTAAGCCCGCCGATTCTTCTGGCGATATTATAGCGGCGTCTATTTCTTGTGTATTGGAACTAGAAGAGATCAAACCAATATCGCTATGATTTAATCCAAGAAACCCAAATATTTCATATCGTGCAGATTTTTCGATTGCCTTGCTGGTTGACAAAAAGTAATTTAGCGTTTCGCTTGAAAAATTAATTAGCGGAGAATATAAATCTCTTTTGAAACTCACATCGTTTAAGTTTGGGCAAGAATAAAGGTGAAAGCATTTGTAGCTTGAATCAAGATAATGACAAAATTTAGAAAAAGAAGAAGAATAATCTCGACGAAGCCAGCTTAAAACTTCCGACAGATTGCTATTGATCTCATTGGCAAAATCTCTTTTTTTACGTAAATGGTCTTTTATGTCAGAGCTCTTTGCGGTGACGGTTTCTTCAATAAGTATAAGAATGTTTTGATAAAGAAACGTTGCGTCGATATCTCCAGTTTTTTGACCAAAAGTTTTTTCCACCTCATCAGTATGTAAATATTCGAAGCCTGCTTTTTCAAAACAACTACGTATCTGTTTATGAAGTCTTATTTTTTCTTTTTCTTGAGGCGAAAGTTGCGTCACGACCACTCCTTTGGTTTTTGGGCAACAGGATTCTTTCGATTTGGCTTTTCGACAGGAGCATCTGCGCGAAAAGCCAAATTGCCGTTAGAGGCATCAAATATGCGTTGTAGGGCAATTTCTTGATAACTTAACATTATTTCGGCACCGGCAAATCTTCGACCCTCAATAATGGCAGCTGCGCCTGTTGTCCCAGATCCCATGAAAGGATCTAATATAAAGTCGCCTTTTTTCGTAAGCGCTTTGATTAAACGCTGTGGGACTGCTATGGGAAACTGACAGGGGTGTCCTGTTTTTTCAATATGATTTGCTTTTACGTTGGGTATATCCCAGACATCAGATGGATTTTTTCCTTTTGGATTACAACTATATTCGCCTTTTCGTGACCCTTTATAGTATTTCTTCCCTGGATATTTCTGCGGGATTCTAACGCTATCAAGATCAAACGAATAATCATCTCCTTTTGTATACCATAGAATAGTTTCATGTCTTCCGCTAAATCGTTTTTTAGCGTTGAGACCATGTCCGAATGTCCATATAATACGATTTCGCAGTACCAAACCATTCGATACGGATTCATCTTCGTGGTTGGCGATCAGGTCATAGATTGTAAAATCCAAAGGAGTTATAACTCCATTTTTAATATGATAACCGACTTGCCAACAAAGGCTTGCTCCTGGCTTTAATACGCGAACCATTTCGGGCATTATTTGCTTATGGCTCTCTGTAAATGTATCTAAATTATCAGATGCTTTTTCATATGCTTTCCCCATGCAATAGGGGGGTGATGTAACGATCAGGTCAACTGATTCGTCGGGTATCCTAGATAAAAGAGAAGCACAATCTCCGTGAAAAACAGTACACTCGTTATCAGGAGAAAAGGAAGTAGATATTTTCATACAAATTCGAGCTCTCTTTCTCTTTTTCTCGATTGTAGCACCTTCTTTTTTTATGTCTACTTTTTAATACTAATTGCTTAACTCGCGTAATTCTTTCTATTCATTTTCGATCATCTTAATATCAGTTCAATTATGCGTAGCTAGACAATGCAGGTTTTCGCTAATTTGGTACAATCATCTAGTGATGATTAGCTGCGGAGAAGGGATTGTTATGAGAAAAGAAGAGCTTCCGGACTATCTTTTTAAAACCATTGAATATATGGGAGGAAAAGGAAATATTGTTGAGATATGCAGATGTTTTTGGAGCCTTTATGAAGGCGATATAAAGCCATCTGAGGATTTATTCTACACTTGGCAATATGATATAAGATGGGCGGCCACCGAACTCAGGAAAACTAATCGAATGAAGGGCGTGGACATTAGCCCTCGGGGCATTTGGGAAATAAAATAGGGCAGTGCCATAAATAATAGTACTTATTATTCTTAATAAGCAAATCGGACTAATTCGTTTGCTTGCCGGTAAATCAGCAATATTTTCAAGATTTTCCAGACCATGCGCTGACCTAGCGCGGGAAAAGAGATGGCAAAATCCCGCCGATAGATACCCATACATTTCTTAGATTCACGTTTTTGGTCTTAGTTTTTGTCATCGGTTCTGTTTTCTTAAGTTTTGGTCTTTCAAATTATTAAGTGTTTGCTTGGGCTTTTACGAAAGTTTTTAGAAGATCTGCTGCATCTGACACTATTCCCCTCTATTCCGAAGTTATAGGCCCGTATTTGAGCTCATGCTCGCGATATTCATTCGGATAGTTTTGCTTTAATTGTTTGGCTGTATGTAGTCAAGTAAAAGTCGACACTTTCTGCTGTCGATTTCCGACACAATATGCGTCTTGCTGACCCCTCTTTTTATTCCTTCGTTTTTCCTAACATCAACGCGGCATCCATGCGCCTGCTGGTACCATTAAACTCGACAAGCCTTCCATGATGCACGATTCGATCAATCAGAGCTGCGGCTAGTTTGTCGTCACCAAACACCGTACCCCACTTCGAGAATTCAATGTTTGTTGTAATCACTAGGCTACGCTTTTCATAGCAATCGG
The DNA here is from genome assembly GCA_963665595.2 of Coriobacteriales bacterium. Classification (GTDB taxonomy): domain Bacteria; phylum Actinomycetota; class Coriobacteriia; order Coriobacteriales; family CADBOM01. The sequence goes on from CAXXJK010000005.1 coordinate 589,381, forward strand.
CCATCACTTGAAATAACAGACGCGCGCCCTCAATATCTAAGGGAACGTAGCCCAGTTCATCGATGATAAGTAAGTCAGAGCGGGCAATATCCTTCATCAGCGTTTCTAGGGTATGATCACGGTTGGCCCTGACTAAAGCTAAAACCAACTCTGCGGCTGTAAAAAATCGAGTCATTCTGGCCTGTTGAACACAAGCAATGCCAATGGCGATAGCCAGATGTGTCTTGCCGCGTCCTGTCTTGCCATGAAAAACAAAGTCTTGCAAATGATCGATAAACCCCAATGACATCAACGCATGAGAATCATAGCCTTCCGGAAACGATACTTGAGAGAAATCGTAATCCTTAAATGATTTGATGACTGGGAACCTTGCCTTGCGCATAAGTCGCTCTCGCTTATGACGTTCCCTTGTATGCATTTCGTCGGTGAGTAAATCCATAACGGCACGTACTTGCCCCGCGGTTGCGTCTTCGATAAAACTCTCGATCACCTCCTTGGACAGGTAGACGCCACGTGCAAGCGTTCTAAATAAATCGATTTCCTCTGCTTTGAGATAGGCCACACTGATCACGCTCTCAGCTGTAGCGCATGGTCATATTCGGCAAGGTTTACCGGTTCATCATAATCTATGTGGATATTTCCAGATGCTATTCGCGCTGCTCCAATCGACACACTCGCCTCATCAAGACGGCCAGTCGCGGCAAACGCCATCTCAACTGCCTGTTTGGTTGCGGCCCAGCCAGTTTTTGCTGATTCATCACGCATCATTCGTAACTCAGCGCGCAGATCTGGCTCTGTGAGCGCATCCATATGAGCCCGCAGATCCTCGGATAAAGCTGCCCGGACCTGCGAGTTCCTCCAAGCTTTGGCTCTCGTGCACAAAAGAGGCAGTTGCGATGCCGGATCGCTAGTATCGGTTGGTGCATTTCCATAAGCGCGTATATGCTTGCAAATGAAGGTTCCTGCCGTATCGTAGATCTCAATCTTTAGCGCACCGATGGCAGCGATTACCTCACACTCAGCATATCGCGGGCTTGTAGAGTAGTGATGTGGCCCGTTGATCGCCACTTTACCCTGTTTGTTAGTTTTAGGGCGCTCATAGCGAACTATCGCAAACGGTTTTTCCGGTAGTCCGTATGAAGCCAGACGATCCTCCATAAACAATTGATTTTCAGGCTCGGCTTTTAGCCAATGGGTTTTCATCGAGTGCTCCATACAGCATTCCAACAAACGTTTGTTAAAAGCTGCCATATCAGTAACATAGGGTACCGGAACGAACAAGGACCGGCGAAGCGCTCCAACTTTGTTCTCGACATTGCCTTTTTCATGTCCAGCATTTGGGTTGCAAAACGAAAACCCAAAGCCATAGTGGGCCGCAAATGCCCCAAACATTTTAGTGGTATGAACCTCTTTGCAGACTCTCCGACCAATACCGGTTGCGTTATCGAATACGATTCGCCTGGGAACACCACCGATATGTTCAAATATGCGTTTTAGCGCCTCGCAAACACATTCGGCATTCTCACCGGGAAAAACTTGCGCGAAACCTACATTGGAAAACGGGAAAGACAGGACAAAGTAGCTGAGGCGCATGCGAGTTCCACGTATATAGAAATCTGCTTCGCCAAAATCGGCTTGAGCTTCGCTTGGTGCCCACTGCAAGTCCAGATACTGTTCTTTTGTTCCCTTTCGCGCATCTTTAATCGTTCGGACGTAGCGACTAACGGTGGTTTCAGATACGTCAAGTCCCTCTTCAAATATCAGTCGTTGCCAGATTCGGCGTGCCGTGTGACGCTGTTTTCGCCACTCATGTTCGTCTTCATCAATCCATTGATTGATGAGGTTCTTATATGGATCGAGCTTCGATGGACGAGGTTCAAAATCAACTGGCATCTTCGGTGAGAAGTCATCTTTCGCAAGATATTTGTAGACGGTATCTCGACAGACACCTGTATTTCTGGCAATGTTGACGATGCTGTCACCTTCTCGCCTCATCTGCCGTATAGAATTAATAGTGGACATGCTGATCATTGTTCCTTCCTACCTTCCTGATTGAAACTAAGCACAACCAGAATAGGTGTTGTTGGATGGGTCAGCATGTTCTTGCATATTATGTCGAAAACCTACTGAAGATTATGTCGGCTTCTAGACTACCAAACACAGTTTGGCATAAAAAGGATCATGGTTCTCTACGGCAAGACGATAGGAAGATTCGCGCTGTTCTTTGAAGTGTCACTCTCTTTCTTCCGATGCTTCAGGCTGATTCGTAGCGGTCATGCGCTCTCTATACCACGCCTGTTCTTGCTCTCGAGAGGCTATGCTATCCATTTATCATCATCACCTTCAACACTCTTATGGCATACACCGTAAGCTTTCTCTGACAGTGAGTCGGCACTATTTAAGATCCTGTTTTGTTGTCGACTAAACAGCGCATTATAGGATATCACTGCAAGGGAGAGCGAGACCACGGGGCGCTTAGTATGCGGTGATCAATCGGACAATCTTTTCTCGAGGTTTGTATTCAAAAGAAGCGAGGAGACGAAATCGGTTTCCTGTTCGTTGAAATTCCAGTATTGTGTTGAACGAAGCTGTATCATGTTCTTCATCCCAAGTGAGGTGAAATAAATAATTTGATCGAAGTCTCTCTCGGATGACATTCTGTAATTCTGAAATACTTAAGTCACTGAATCCTGCTTTTTTCAGAGTGTTTGATTTTTTCTCTAATAAATAGTCAAATTTATTTGGATCCACGACGACTTGATAACCATCAAAGCTTGAAGGCTCTAGTGAAATTGAATTCAATGAGATTTCATTGTCAGACTCAAGTCCCGTGTATACTGCCCTCTCGATTTTGTATGAGAGCAAAACATCAAACATCGTTGAGGGGACACTTCGAATTAAAAACCCATGCTCCTCGAAAGGATACAGTTTAGTGTTCTGATTGATTTCTTCGTCGAGATCATCTTCATGCGGTTCGATGATTATTGATTTGAATTTAATATATGAATTGCATAATATAAAAGAAAGATAAGTTTTCATTGGCGAACTATAAGTACAGTCTAGATAACCAATGTAAGGCTGGTACTTCTTCAAAGAGCAGTCGAGCTTTTCGAGCATTGTGGGCGAAAGATTATTAATATATACGGCGTGATATCTCGTCGCAGATTCATCGATTAATATTTGATCACGGGGTTTATTAAGTGATGATAGTAGTTTTGATCGGAGCTCTCTTTTTCCGAGAGTTCCTCCTGAAAGATCTCCCACAAGAACACTGTGATTGGACTCAGCATGGAATAAGGGCAATATTTCGTTCTGTATTTCATATCCGTAAAATGGGTTATCAATCATTGCGGTGTCAAAAATAAATGCGCTCTCTTTCCTTTTTATAGTTGGCGTAAGAGCTGATTTGAGATCTCTGTAACTGATTCCTTTTTTGTCGAGAAGTTGCGTCGTTTGATCGAAAAGATCGTCTAATTCAAAACGTATGTCATCAGGGGATAGATTAAAAAGGTTTTTCTCGACTTCAAACATTAAGTAATCTCTGGCATTGATGGTATGAATTTCACGTTTCACGATCTCCCCCAATCAAAAATGTAAACTTACTAACTAGATGAAATACTACAAGTGGAAATACTGTTACGCAATAAACGGCCTACTCCTTGACTATATAACATCTATATAGTAATCTGTCATGCAGGAGGTGAAGATATGCCCTATTACCCTGCAAATAAACGTTACAGAGAACAAAACATCATGCAGCTATCGGTTAACTTCAATCGAAAGACGGAGCCAGAACTCGTTCAGAAACTCGAGCAGGTGGAAAACAAAAGCGGATACATCAAGAGTCTCATACGAAAAGACATCGAAGAAAGTAAATGAAAACAGGAGTGCTCCCACCGCCTACTAAACGAAGGAGCACCCCATAACCCACGGAGTATCTAAGCTCCGGGAAGGAAAGTATACCATGGAAGACAGCAACCTCACTATTACGCATGTCCCTGAACTTATCTCGGGAGGATCTCCTGAAGCCAAGAGAATAAACTTGCTACGTCTCGAGGATCTCATCAATCAAGCCGAAATGCGCACCGAAAACATGGACGAGTTAGCTCTCTGTGTCGTAGACGCTTTTGACAATGGAGCAAATGATCCCGGTCAGTACTGCAAGGGTGTACTGGTGATACTTGAAGAGCAACTTGAGGCGCTGAGGTTTGAGCTCAGAGGTGCTTTGATATTTGCTCATGAGTTGAGAGCGTATGGCCAAGAGTGGGCTTTAGAAAGCGAGTAGGTTAAAGAGTTCGTAAACTATTTCAATGCTAACGAAAGGGTGCGGCGTTTTACCACCTCCTTTTTGCTTTCCAATATCGCAAGAATTGTCTACTGCTCTGATGACGAACGGGCTAAGTCAGACATAGGGCGTCAGTTTTACTGACACCCTTGGAGGATCGCAAAGTTGATCATCGGTGAGAAGTGTCCATCTCAATGACTGAGAAGGATATAAGCGAATAAGTCGGCGTTGCAAGGGGTCGGAAATTTACCGACCCCTTAAAATAAACGATGTGCATCATGTCGATGGAAAGGGTGTCGAAAAAAGTCGATACCCTTTTGGGGAACATAGGGACAACGATAGTCAGCGATATACGGCAGGGTACACCAACGTTGCAAGGGTGTGGCGTTTCACTGCTTCCCCTTAAGTCAGACAGCAGAGCACAAAGCTTTTCTTTCATTTCTTCGGCGGAGTCATATTCTGATTTTTGGGATATCGACGGCTTGAGTTATCTTGTTGAACGTGTCAAAAAAGCTGCGAAAAAAGTGACACGCTCATACCCAATAGGAGTGCGCGCCTGAAGGCAATCCTTCTACAGATAGATGGGCATAGAACAAAAAGACACCCCTGCGTTTACAGGGGTGTTGCTTGTGTGGCGGGGGCATTGGGCCCCTAGCATCGACATAATCAAGGATTACCCCCGCGCTGCCCCCTCGGTCTTAGATGATCACAAGCACCATTGAGTATTCCAGAACAAGCTGCCGAAATACTTAAAATGCTTGACACGATCGATAAGATATCTGCATTCATAAAACCACTCCTTAACATTAAGTAACATATACTTACACATACAAGGAGGGAAATGATAGCTATGCCGATGCGTATGGGCTTCTAACGAATGAATTGTATCATGTATAGCCTTGAAATTTGAAGGTAACATCGCCGCTTTCTTTTCTCACGCCGCTCTGATCTTCTTTCGAGCACGCTCAATGCGTCGTCTTATGGCCTTGTAGCGTCTCGTAGCATAAGCGACCTCATACGCCTCACGTTCTTCGCTGTTTAAGCCGCATCTCCATAGTGGTCGGCCGCCCTCTTCCCCCAGTCCCTCATAACTGCTATTCCTCAGTACTTCGCTTGACTCATAGATTGCGCGATCTTTAGGACTAAGAGCAAAGAGAGCTTCCGTCATATCAGATTCAGCTTTCTCTATGAGTCTCTCAAGCTCGCATACCCGACAGAATCCTGAAATTGCACCGAGCGCCTTTGTCTGTCTACCGCAAGAGGGGCATATGATGGGACCTGTCCATTCTTCAAATACTTCATCGGTATTTCTCATGTCAAACCTCCGCAACACCTGGTGTATGGTCTTCTCGCGACGAAGATCTGCGGAGGCGGCCTCAGGGAAATACTGGGGTCGTTTCGTTTTATCGAAAGCCTGCACGCTGCCGTACTCTTGTGGTCGATAACTATGAAGTCCTGTAATCGCTTGTATCGTCATACGAACGTGCGTTCGATAGTTGATAGCTGAAAGCATGTAAACGGGTCGCACGTTTAACCTCGTAACCCCAGAGAGGCTTTCTCGCTTGGAAGAAGAGGGGAGATAAGACGCTCATCTGATTCACCGGGCTATAGGGGTCCTCAACCTTGCTTTAATCTTGCTATTGATGAACCTTTTAGCTGGTGAGTGCCTATAGGGTGGCCTACCTCCCCTTAACCTCTCCATTGATGAATAGCTTGAGAAATGATGCTTAATCAGATCAATTCGCTCAGATCACGGTTGCACTCGTCGACAACTCCTTTGATGCTGATGAGCGAATCAACGACATCGTCTCCTATACATTCTTGTCCTGAGGCAACGTGAGCAAGTGCCTCTGAACATACCGTGAGTCTGTTTGTCACGTTTGAAAGAATTGCGCTGAGGTTTACATATTCCATTGTTAGTTCCTTTCGGTTAATCTGCTTATCGTTTATGGGGTCTTCGACCTAGGGTTAATCTCAGTATTGATGAATGGTTCTTCCGTTCGGGTTATTTGCATATCATTAGAGGCTCTGGAGACATTCTGGAACGAGTTGGTTCCAAGTCGGATCCATCAAGGAACGCCTGCCTTGATTTGCTTTTGAGGGAGTGCCCACAGGCTGCGACATTCTTCGCATTGACCGAAGCCGTCTCCGGTCGTGTATGCCTTTTGAATAGCTCCACATTTTGGACAGTCAAAAGTCTGACGTTCGACTGACGTTAGACTGACATCAGTCTGATTGCTTTCATTAAATTCTTTTGAGTTATCTTCTATTAATTTACTTTCAATTACTTTAAGTTCTTTTATATTGTGGACTGATGTCAGACTGATATCAGACTGATGTAAGTCTGATGAGACATATTCCCTGGTAGATGAGTCAGAAGAAAGCTTCTTCAGCTCATTTTGATATCGTCCGGGCCGATAGTTGATCTTGTCTTGTTTGTTGTTCACCCACCAGTGTTTGATGAACAATACATCATCGATTTGTATCAAATATTGTCCATCTATCAGCGCCTCCAAGTCTTTCTCAGAGGCTCTCATAGAACGCATAACGGATCTGACGTTATCGATGGCTCCGTCACTGTCGGCTTCAAATCCAAGTCGGTAATAGAGCGCCTGTGCCATAGCTGACAGATCACTGAAGCCGTCCGAGCAGCACACCGATGATGCAAAGCATGTCCTAACCCTTGCCATTACCATACCTCGTTATCTTGGCCATACGTTTCTTTGAGATGTTGGCCTTACTTGATGCTCGGTGAACCTTGATAGTTGTTCCGCTCATTTGGTCGACCGCAACCTGTCTACGCCGCCCCATCAAAGACATCTCCTTCTTGACTAACGAAGTCAAGCTTTGATGAACGCATGACGATGTAGGAGGCCATCTCGGGATAGATCTCGATCAAGCGTCTTGCGAAGAAGGGAGCAAAGTCATTGTTGACGGCAAAGGGAACACCTGAAAGAGTTGCCCAGTCACGTTTTCGGGCCTCTTCAAGTGCCCAACGTACTGAAAAGCGACGATGCGCTCTCGTCTCTCGTTTGGCTAGAGTGACGATGTAGTTCCACGTGTCAGGGTTTTCATCTATCCACGCTTTAGCACGCCAGATGAGCTCTTCGGCTTTCATGCGACGTCCTTTCCCTCATTTAGCCACGCGATGAGCGCAGCTTTAGGGATGAGCCATCTGTTGCGCCCCGGGGCTTTTCTCCCCGGGATCTGGCCACAAGAAAGCATCATACGGATGGTCTTGGTGGAAAGCCCGAGCATTTCAGATGTCTGGGGGACGCTTAGGACATCGGGAATATCTTCGAAGTGTTTACTCATCGCCTCCCACCTCCTGAAGAAGATCGGAGGGGGCACCGTCGTAGTCAAGAGCATCTGCTATGCGCCTTAGTTGATCGTCGTATAGGCGAAAGCCTCTGTTTTCTGCATACCCGATGTATGAGATGGCCACATCACTTAGACGCTCTGTCGCGTGTTTGCTCAAATGTTGTTCTTCGCGGAGTTTCTGCATCAGTATCACGCGGCATCGCCTCCCGGTGTATCGGGGCGTTTAGTCACGCGCCTTATGATTACAGGTGGTTGATAACCTGATAAACTATTGATGTACCCTTCGGGGTGCACCTTCGCAGCCGTGCCCTGTCTGCCCTCCAAAGCTACAGGGTGCGGCATCTTTTCCTTTTTGGGCAATCAACTCACCTCCTTAAACAGATCCTCCGGATTTCCCTGCCAATCGAGCGCGGCAGTGAGCTTTTTGATTTGTGCCGGATATGGTGTCATCTTTCCGTTTTCGATAAGCGACACTGACGATGGATGCATTTCTGCGACCCGCGCGAGCTTTGCTTGCGACCACTCGAGTTCTATACGTTCCTTTTTTGCTTGTAGCATTTCTTCTCTCCGTTCTTGATAAAGATGTTGACGCATGTTTGCGTTGAGGCTATTATGTCAAATAATGAGTAACTATAAAAGAGTAACTTTTAGCGTTATTTGCAGGAGGATAGATGAAAGAGTTATCTCTGGAACGTTTTGCAACTTCATATAATGTATTGAAGCCCAGACCATGGAAGATATATCCCTGTACGTATGTTGAAGAGGGTGGATTCTATGTTTGCTCTCATTTCGATGAGCAAACACGCGAGGAGCTGCCGGTTGAATTCTTCAATCATGAGCTAGCTTCTCTTGACCTCCAAAATGAAGATGATATAAAACAATTTATAACTGAATTTGGAATGCCATTGATGCCTATTCCTGAAAATATTGCTGCGAGTAATGCATTTAATGAAGCGGTTTTCATGTCAATTAAGAGAAGCAAAGTAAGCCAGGAAGAGAATGTTTCTCAGGATTATTTCGCACGATTGTCTGACGATCTTGAAGAATTGCGAGAAAAAAACGCTCCAAATACCGGAGTGTTAATTAATGAGTTTATTGATAGTTTACTGGACCCTTATCACTATGCTACAGATGCTCTTTCGGCTGTAAAAGCTTGCTTTGCGGCGACTACGAATATTGGCGTAAGAGAATCATGCAAAGTTAAAGCATATTTTTTAGAGCAGTATATTAATAGAGAGACTGACTGCATTTTAGGTTATTACGTAACGCATATAAGCGAAATAAAATCGACATTATTTTATGCTAGGTATGCCCTCAAAGGAATCAAGGCATTTCAAGGGAACTCCCTAATTGATATTCAGCTACTTTCAAAATTACTGAAAACAGATGAAGAGTCTGCAATAAATATGCTTGAGGCTGGAGATGGTTTTATTAATGCGTCGATAAATGGCATTACGAATAAGGTTGGGTTTTTTGAAAATGGGCGACAGCATATTGGCAGAATTATAGATACAAAACGTAATTTTGAAGAAGAGGGTTATCTTACAGAGGCTCTTGGCGCTCAGCTATACAATGCGGCTATTTCAAAAACACATTGGAGAGAATGCGAAAAATGCGGCACGCTTTTTAAATACCGGAGAAGTTCAAATGCAAAATACTATCAACATTCTGATAGTTCCTATTGTTGTGATGAATGCAGTAATGCTCATAGGCAAGCAAAGTATCGCAGAAAAAGGAAAGCTACTGAGGCTGCAAAAAAAGGAATACCTCTTTCTGAAGTGATGAAAGATTGTGAGCCTGAATACATTGAAGCTATGAAAGAAGCCTATCTTTCGGTCGTCAAACCCGCCCGTTAGGGCGTGTTGGATATTTCCATAGGACATCTATCATTGAAAGGAGGTGATAAAAGATGGCAAAGGTAAACGGAAACGGCACCATAGAACAACGCAGCAAAGGCGTATGGCTTGTTCGTCTGCACTTAGGCATAGATCCCGTTACGGGTAAGGAGCGTCGCCCAAGCCGAACTGTGCGAGGTACCAAGGCCGAGGCGAGGCGTGTCCTAAACGAATGGATCCACGACATCGAAAACGGTTTGAAGACTGATGCGGACAAGATCACATTCGCCGAGTATGCTCGAGCCTGGCATGAAGAGCGCGCGGCCATGGGAATCATAACGTCTTCAACGCTTGATGTAGATGCGCGCGTCATAAAGAAAGCTATCGAGTACATCGGTGATGCGAAACTGGCTGAACTAGACGTTGCTACACTCAGGAGCCTCTATGCAAAGATGCGAGAGAGTGGTGCGTCTGGGCATTTCGTACACTCAGTACACACTAAGACCAAGCAGATCCTACGCTCGGCGGTTGACGATGACATCATATTGCGTAATCCGTGTGATCGTCTGAGCGTTCCGCGTCCCAAACCAGAACAGAAGCGCGAGAGCCTCACAAAAAGAGAGGCTGCCCGGCTTCTGCGTGTCCTCGACTCCGCAGGCGATGAAAGCGCCTGTATCGTGGCGGTCAGGATCGGCTTGGCCACTGGAATGCGTCGAGGCGAAGTGATGGGGCTCATGTGGAAACACGTGGACTTCGAAAGAGGTTCCATTGAGGTAGCACAACAATACACCAAGGATCGCTCCGTTAGAGCGCCTAAGACTGAAAGCGGAAAACGGATAATCGCCGTTGATGCGACGACGTTAAAACATTTAAGCGAATGGAAGAAGATCCAAGCGGATTATTTACATTCCTTATGGGTGCGTCAAAAGCCTGAAACGCCTGTGGTGACCGATGATTGTGGGGGTCTTCACGATCCCGATAACTTCTCGCGGTGGTTTCAACTGTTCTGTGCTCGTAATGGCTTTGCCCGTTACGTAGACGATGCCGGCAAGACTATTCCCATGAGATGGGATGAAGATGGTTGGCCAGTTGACGAGGAGGGGAGGCGCTACTCTCGGAGCAATCGGAGATCCTATGATGCCGGAAAGATGCATTACCGGGGCTTGAAGTTCCATGAGCTTCGGCATACTCAAGCAACATTACTTATTGCAGATGGCGTGGACATCAAGACAGTACAAGAGCGTCTTGGCCACGCAAGAGTATCTCTGACGCTTGATCTCTACGCACATGCAACGCCTGAAAAAGACAGGGCGGCGGCCGATTTGATCGGTTCAATTCTCAATGAGACACCGCCCGCACCAGACAAGATTGTTAACTTGTAAAAAGTCACCTTTCTCTGAGTCACGCCACTGAGACACCACTAAACGAGCGAAAAATGGCCTGAAAAGAAAAAGGTAAACAGCCGAAATGGCCATCTACCTGTAGTTTCTTTGGTCGCGGGGACAGGATTTGAACCTATGACCTCCGGGTTATGAGCCCGGCGAGCTACCAGACTGCTCCACCCCGCAATATATGTGCTGCGAACAGCAAAAATATACTTTAGTTGCAGACGCTCATTATAGCAAGACCGGCGTAGCCTTTCCACAAAGTGAACACACCCGGTGGCGTGGTTTTTGCCGCCCTGCAGCACCTTCTCACATCGAGGTATTCTCTTCACATGTACGGTTTATCTGGGGTTTTTGATGCTTTTGTGCAATATCGAGCAGCAAAGGTCACTCCTGCGCGCGTGGTGTATGCTCATCACTTGTTTGACGCAAGGTTCACTGTGTAAGGAGATGGTTGTTGGTGGCCGAAATTCTTGAAGCCATTATGCTGGTATGTTTTGGTTTGTCGTGGCCGCTGAATGCATACAAGGCGTTTCAGGCACGTACGGCAGCAGGCACCAGTTGGCAGTTCATCTTGCTTATCACGCTGGGCTATGTTGCCGGTATCGCCGCAAAGATTGTCTCAGGTAACATCAACTGGGTACTCGCCATTTACATCTTAAACCTGCTGGCGGTGGGGGTGTGCTTTGTTGTCTACCGGCGTAACCGCCGGCTCGACACTATTGCAGAACTGCTCAAGAGCACATCTCAGGATGAACCGCTAAACGATTAACGGCTTCTCGCTAACGTCAACTATTACTCTTCGGTGCTCGCCGATGCCGCTTGCTTTTTCTTGTTGCTGCGTGCTTTTATCAGACCGATGACAGTGGGCATAAACGATATGAGCAGAATAGCTACGATAATCCACTCAAAGTGCTCTTGCACAAAGGGGATGTTTCCAAAAAAGTAGCCGATGAGCGTAAATATGCTTACCCACAGGATGCCGCCAAGGGCATTGAAGACGGTAAATTTGCCAAAATTCATATGTGACGTGCCTGCAATAAACGGGGCAAAGGTACGTATAAAAGGGAAGAAGCGCGTAATGACGATGGCGAGCGCTCCCCATTTCTCAAAAAACCGATGAGTCTTTTCGACGCGCTCAGGAGTGAGTGCCTTTACACGGCCTGAGTCGATGATTGCGTGCCCAAATGCTCGGCCAATCCAGTAGTTAGACGTATTGCCTAATATAGCGGCAATTGAAAAGATGACAAGTGCCGCTATGATGTCTAAGCCGCCGCCATCGGCACAGAAAACGCCTGCGGCAAACAGTAGGCTATCGCCGGGTAAAAACGGTGTGAATACGAGTCCGGTCTCGCAAAAGATTATGAGAAAGAGGGGAGTATAGACCCAGATAGGGCCAAGGGTGATGATCCAAGAGGCGATGGCATTACGGGGGTCTTGGAGCAGACCGACGATAAAGTTTATGAATTCCATGAGTTCCTTCGCTCATTCATGCCTCACCCATATAGGAGATGGGAGGGAGAGGGCGCCAAGATAATTCTCACATGCAAATCAAGTATAGCGGACACGTACCTGCCTATAACTGTTGAGTGCGAGTAGGTAACGAAATGAACATAGGTGCTAAATAGTCCCTTCTTTGTGCTATTTTATTGTTGGCCATTATTGCACATGAAGTGGCGCTAGAATGAAACCGAAAGGCGAGAAAGGAGCAACCATGGAACTGTATGAAGCAATGAGACATCGTCGTAGCCGTTATCAGATCACCAATACCGCGCCTATCTCAGATGAGCGTATTCTTGAGATAGTGGGGGAGGCTCTTACCTACACGCCCTCTGCGTTTCATAGCGAATCTGCGCGCGTGATAGCACTCTTTGGCGAGAATCACGCACGTCTCTGGGAGATCGTTCGTGAGGCGCTGCGCCCTCATATGCCGGCGGACAAATTCGGCCCCACCGACGCGAAAATTAATGGGTTTGCGGCAGGGCACGCCACACTCCTCTTCTATGAAGAAGAGGCAACCGTTGAAGCGTTTCAGAAACAGTTTCCGCGCTACGCCGATAATTTTCCGCTGTGGTCTCTTCAGTCTTCTGGCATGGTGCAGTATGCCATTTGGACGGCTCTTTCTAGCGAAGGGCTTGGCGTGAATATCCAGCATTACAATCCGCTTATAGACGAAGAGGTCGCGCACACATTTGAGGCTCCGGCAAGCTGGAGGCTGATTTCTCAGATGGTCATGGGGCTGCCTATGGCTGAGCCGCCTGCACTTGAGTATTTCCCGCTTGAAAAGCGTCTGTTTGTCAAACGTTAATAAAGATGTTTCTGCTGTTTTGCAGATGATAAGGTTCATACCAATGAACGTAGAAAAAGCCGGCGTATGCCGGCTTTTTCTACGCGTGGCTACTGAAGAGGGAGAGTAGCCTCAAGCCCCGACCATTATTTCCAGTTGGCGGGCAAAGGAATGTTAGTGTGACAGGTGCGGCAGTACAGTGTTGAGGTGCTGTGCACGCTGTGGCAGGTATAGCAATCGAGCACGCCAAGATGGCTGCTGTGCGGGTTACGCCCTGAGTTTCCATAGTTTTCAGTTGCCGCGATGATGGCATCGTAGTCCATGCCGTCGCTTGCATTACCGTCGTTATGGCAGGTGAAACAGAACGCTTTCGTCCCGATGCGCGAAGCCTTCATGGGGTCGTCATAGTCCCCGGTGATCCAGGCGATTCCTTCTGAAATCTGTTCTGACATTTTGGGCTCATGGCAGTTAAGGCATGCTTCTCCTGCTTCTGCGTGGGCAGTGAGCAGGTACTTGTCATTGCCGGATGTATACTGCGCTACATAGGTGTCCATGGGGCTATGACAGATCGCGTTGCAAAAGCTTGGCTGCTCGTGCCATACCATGAAAGCGGCGGCAAGAGCGATGATGACAGCCACTATCACGCCGAGGATGATCCAAAGCTTCTTGCGCGGCTTTTTCTTGATCGCTGCGCCCTCATCAACTTCTTCTGCAGAGGTCTCAGTAGGTACTTCGGTCACTTCTTCTTTGACTTCAGTTACCTCTTCTTCGATAAATTCTGATGGTTCTACATTCTTGTTATCTTCCATAATTAACCTCCTTCCCGTATCCGTTCTTTGGGTTGAAAGCATTCTTACATATCAATGTTCCCGTGAAACCCCCATTTATTGGTTGTTGTTCACCCCTAGTTTTTGGGTATACTTTATAAACCGCGCGGGGGAAAGAGGGCATGCCATGAAGACTAACGACATCGGAAAGGTTCTGACAACTGAATCTATCTTTCTGCTGTTGTGCTATAGCTTCTATAAGGCTGTCGTATTTAACGGTTATGTCACCGACTTCAATCTCTACAACAGCGCACTAGGGTATGTCTCAAATCTCCCGTTTATGGCGGGTGCTTCTGCAGGCATACTTATTTCGGCATCGGTGATTTTTATTGTTTCGTCGACACGTGAGATGAAGCCCTACTCTCTTGACTATCGCATACCGCTGGTGGTTCTTGCGTTGGCATATGTGCCGGCTTTGTTCTTTCAAGACATCACGCTGTTGGTCGATCCTCTGATAAGCGTTTTGGTGCCCGCTGCCTTAGGGCTTACGTGGGGTTTGTTCACCACCATGACAAGCATCATGTTTGTTGAGCTGTTCGTCTACGAATCTTCGCCTACAGTGTTCATTCTTCAGCTGGCGTGTGCTTCGTTTTTCTCAGCGACGCTTTCAGTATTCATTGACTATCTTCCACAGACGGCGGCCTCACTTATCTGCATAGGGCTGCTGGTTGTCTGTCTGCCTATGGTGCGGCGATGTCGGCGCGATTTAGTGCCCTACGAGGTGTCGCAGGATCGTGGGTCGTTTCGTCAGGCGTTGAAAGAAACCTCTACGCCGCTTCTTGCCTACCTGTTGTTTGAGATGATTACCGGTCTGGTTAACATGTTTTCCTACATGGGCTCATCCACGTTCATTATCTCAACTTCAGCACCCATCCAGGGCATGTTCATCTCGGCGGTCTTAGTGGCCGTGTTTGTGATACTCACCAATCGCGCACCCAACCAGCGCGTTGTCTATCTGTTCGTGTTCCCGGGTATTATTGCAATCTTTTTGCTGCTGCCATTTTTTGGTGAGGCATTCGGAAAACCCATGAGCATGATCATCTATTCCGCATACATCTTTACCTCTATGCTCTCAACGTTTTGCTATATCGTCGCCTGCCGGGAAGCGCGCGGGAATATCTACCGGGTAGCCTCATTGATTGGCGGTCTTGCGCGTATAGCACTGATTATTGGCCTTACGTTGGGTGGTGTGTTTGCTAACTTCTCTGCAGGCGAGACGTTTGTTCAGTTGAGCATCGTTGGTGTCTTCTGCATCTACTGTCTGGTTATGGTCCTGGTGTTCTGGGGCTTCAAAAATTCGCGCAAACAGGTACAGGTGGTGGTTCAGCAAGTTGCAGTATCCAAGTCATTTGAAGAGGCCGAACAAGATCACATCGATGACATCGTGAGTCAGTTTAACCTCACGGGTCGCGAGCGCGATGTGCTCATTGGCCTTGCTAAAGGAAATTCTGCAGCAAGCATTGCAAGCCAACTCTATATCTCAACCTCTACAGCTCAGGGCTATATAAAGAGTCTCTATGTCAAGCTGGGGGTCAATAAGAAGCAGCAGATAATAGATATGTTCAATAGGGGCGACGACGCACTTTAGGTTTGCCCATTACCGTCGCATTGCTTCCTTTTACAGAGACCCCCGATTTCTCGGGGTATATTCTATTTCCTTATTTCAACCAGTTTTTAGGGGTCCCGTTTCCTCTTCTGCTTGCTATATTTTCGCCAAATCTGCCGAGCAGACCGGGTTTAAGGCAGGGGCGGCAAGCCGCTGCAAATTTTTCGGTATGTACAGAGAATGGCAGTAGCGAAAGGGGATACTATGGCACTTTCAAGAAGAGACTTTTTGAAGATGGGCGGTTCTGCTTGCCTGGTGGCGGGCGCGGGCGCAGCCCTCGCGGGTTGTAGCGCCGGTAAGTCGGGCGGGTCTTCAACTCAGCATGTTGTGGGCGCAAGCGACATCAACTTTACCGCCGAGACAGACGCACTTATCATCGGCACCGGTATTGCGGGCCTTGCCGCAGGCATTCCGCTTGCCAAGGCAGGCAAGAAGGTCACCTATGTAGAGAAGCTTTCTCTGTATGGTGGTGAGAGCAAGATATCCTGCGGTTTCATGCAATACTTTGGTACGAAATATCAGATCCAAAACGGTTTGAGCACGACAGCAGATGAGTATTGGGAGAAGTATAAGAGTGTTATCACGGTGTCAAAGCTCTACAAAGAGAGCTGGTATCCGGAATGGATCAAGCGCCGCTTCTTTGGCTCTAACAATTTTGCTGACGCGGCAACTGAGATGGGCGCTACGTGGCAAAAGATTGCTTCACCCACCGTTACCGATCTGTATACATCAGTCGTATTGCCTAAAGACGGTATTGGCAATCCTACAAGCATTCTTGAGCCGGTGCGTGCTGGTCTTGAAAAACAGGGTTGCAAATTCATGTACAGCACTAAGGCTACAGCATTGATCAAAGATAAGTCGGGTGCCGTCATTGGCCTGCGTTGCCAAGATCAGCTCACCGGCGAGAACATTGACATCAAGGCTTCCAAGATTGCTATCTGCACCGGTGGATTTAGCTGCAACCAGGAGATGATCTCCAAGTATTTGCCTGAATTTGCCCCCATTGGCAACATCACGGCAAACTCCATGGGAGAGGGTCAACTCTTGGGATTTGCGGCAGGTGCTCAGGAATATGGTATGCAGAATGCCGCCTATATGATGGGTTCTATTCCTCAGGCCACCACGTGGGGTTACTTCGCTCCAATGATGCTCGTTCTTCCCAACGGCAAACGCTTTATCAACGAGGGTCAGTCGCATGACTCCGGTGAAGCCGCCATCGCTGCCGGATTTGACGGCTGGTGGGTAATCTTTGATGACACGGCATGGAACACCGAGCCCATCGCCGCATCGGTCAAGGCCAATGTCGCGAGCAATCCTGATCGCTACGTTACCGCCAGCAACATTCAAGATCTTGCGGTAGGCATGAAGGTTGACCCGACCGCCCTTGCTGCTACCTACAAGAATTACAATGCTATGGCGGCTTCTGGTACCGATACCGAATTTAAGAAGACCCGTCATCTTGAACCGCTGTCTGGCACCCTGTATGCGCTGCGTCTGACGACTCGTCGATACAAGACACTAGGCGGCTTCCTAACCTCTGTCGACTCCGAGGTTTTCGATAACAACAACACGGCTATCCCTAATCTGTACGCAGCTGGCTCCTGCGTGCCTTGGTCGGGCTCTGATCTTTCGCCAAACTGTGGGAATGGTTGGATGTGTGGCGAGTCGATGCTGGCTGCTCTTAAAAGCTAGACACCGCACGTTAGTAGTTTGTACATACAGTAACGTATTATTTGATGCGGGTTTCAGCGTCGCTTCTAAACAGGACAGGCGAGGAAAGCTTATTTTCCTCGCCTGTCCTGTTGTACTTATGTACAGCGTATCACGCAAGCAGCGTTTTGCTTATGCGATGATCTCGTAGTAGTTGTCGATGCCAGCACAGGTCTTGCAGAGAGTTTCTCCCTCACGTTCGACTTCACGGCCATCTTTGATCTGTTCGCCACAGTGTGCACAGATAGCATGCTTAAGCGGACGACCAGGCAAGTCGCAGGGGTCGAGGTGGACGCGTACCGGCTGTACTTCAAAGAATTCCTCATCAGAGAATTGATCGTAGAATGTGACAATGTCATCCTCGGGGCCTGATTTTGCGTCACCCTTGACGTAGATACGAATGGCCTCATCAGTTGCAAGATCGTAGAAAACAGCGGCCATCTTGCCTTGGTCGTGGAACTTGAGCCGACGTCTGCCCATCGAACACCGGCAGACACTGGCAACGGCATCTGCCAGACAGCGGTCACATTCCACAAAGCAAATGAGATCGCGGTAGTTTTCCGGCTCTTCAATACCAAAATGTTCCAGCGCGATGCGCGAAATACGGGTGCCCAGATACTGCCCCGCACAGAGATGACCGTGAAATGCTACGGCGGCAGCAAGATCTTCTTGGAAGGTACGCTTCATGATTTCTTCTCCTTTATAGAAGTACGCAGAGTGGGGTTATGCCTGCGATATTATACTCCAATGAGAAGCTACTGGTAAAGAAATATCACGGCGTAACGTTTTTGGGGGTGCCCGTTAAGGGCAAACCGTAAGAAAATAATACGGATTTCCTTTATCCTTCTAATTGTCAAGAAAAAAAGGAAAGGAAACCCGCATATGTATAGTACAACAGAAGCCGTCACCTGTCTTGTATCCGTTTTTCTCGATATCTTAAGAAGCGATGATAGCTTGGCGTTTTCAAAGTTTGAGGATGAAGCTATCAGAATTGGACATGAGACCATCGCCTGCGCTATTGGCCTTGCGTTAGAAAGATTTGATGATGAAGTCTGTGCCGGTTTGCCGCATGGCTATCACATGCGTGATAGACGTTCACGTACTCTTGCTACTGAGATAGGCGACGTAACCTTTTCTCGTCGTAGGTTTTCAGATCACTACGGTGTCTCACTGATGCCACTTGATGATGCGCTAGACCTTCCCTGGAAGACTCGTATATCACCGGGAGCTACTGCATTTCTGATCGAAGCGGGAGCCGAGGTTTCTTATATGCGAGCCGCTCATCTCTTGAGCCGCAGCGGAGGTTCTACGCTCAGCGCCACCAGTGTTATGCGTGCATTTAGACAGACAGGACAAGTTTGCGAGGAAGAAGATGTCAAAGCAGCCTATGAGCTTTACGAACTAGGTCTTTCACCAGCAGCGCAAGCAGATGTCGAAGAGATATGTTTAGAAGCAGACGGTACATGGATAAGCCTTCAAAAGACGCCTCCGGGAAAGCCTTGCAAGGCAGAGATCAAAGCGCTGGTTGCCTACGGAGGCAAACAATGCTCTGACCTTGACAGGAAAGTGCGGCGAGTACAACCAATCCGTCATGGCTGTATAGCTGACCCCCAGACCTTCTGGACTCAAGGCGTGGCAACTGTTGGCGCGAGATTTGATCTTACCAAGATCAAAAGATGTCATCTCGGCAGTGACGGAGAGGGCTGGTGCAAACAGGGTGGCGCCTATCTTAAAAATAATATTGTTACAGTCGGACACCTGGATCCGTTTCATCTTAACCGTGCGGTTACACGGTGCTTTGTAAATCCTCAGGAGGCAAGTCAAGTACTTGAATGTATATGGCTCGGGGATGCTCAAGAAGCTGCAGACATGCTTGAAGAACTTGCAGCTGAAGGTATCGCCCGGGAAAAGCCTTCCAGACAAGTTATCACATATCTGCGCACGAATGCCTTAATTATTGGAGTAGAGGGCCCGTCTTTAGGTACGATGGAAGCAGAGAACCAACATCTGTATAAGTCAAGAATGGCTGCATTTCCCTGTGCTTGGAGCATACGAGGTGCCTCTGACATGGCACGCATCAGAAGCAGGATCTATTCAAGAAGAACACTACCGTCTCTGAGGCGTGAAGACTCAATGAGCACCGCACGCAGAAAACAACGCGAAAGAAAAACGATAGAAAGTCTCACGATTAACAACTATATGCCATTACAATATGAGGGAAGAGGTTGGGAATCACCCTGTAGAGCTTCTCTATCAGGGATGTGTTCCAATGTGCGTTATGCAAGCGGCCTCCATTGGGAACGAAGGATAATCGACCCCCATTAAGTTTACGCCGTCAAGAAATATAGTCGACTTGTTCCGCGTAATGGTATATCATACTATGCCCAGTACGTGATTGAACGTCTTACTGTTTCGGCTTGGCATATGCCGGAGCAAATAATGCCATAGAAGGGGCGATTAGCGTGACGCTGTACGTGTACGAAACCATGATCGTGGAACAGGAAGGTATGCTCGAGATCGGTATTCCAGATTTCGATATTACGTTTCGCCATATTGGTTCGAAGCATGAAGCGCTTGTTGAGGCTGCCAAACGTCTGGCTGGCGCTGTGAGAGAATGCCTGATTCAGGGCAAGGATGTTCCGCACGCTACATCGGGTCTCAAGGGACGACGTGGTCGTAAGGTCGTCAAACTTGCTATTGAGGCAGAATGCCCCATGGCCGAGTTTTTTACTGTCGAGGATGTCATGGAAATTCTTGGCGTGACCCAGCCTCGCGTTTCGCATCTTATGCGCGACGGCAAACTCGTCGCTGTCAAGGAAGGGCGCCGCAATCTGATCACGCGTGCTTCATTGCTGGCCTATCTCCATACGCCACGTACACCGGGACGGCCTCGCAAGGCGGAGCGGTCGCGCTTGGTTTACCGCGCGGCATCTTTGGTGGGTAGCACGTCCTAATTATCAAGGGCAAGCGTATCTCTCGCTATCTTCTTGCAGTGTGCTTGGAGTTTATGCGTGCTTGAAGGCGCGTTTCTTCGTGCCATGCGCTCGGTGCGGTATACTTTCGTTCTCAATGCATCCGTTTTGACATCGTCGATCTTCGATGATTTATCCTATGGAGAATGTACTCATGCAGCAGCAACTTGAAGAAGTCATATCTCATGCTATTCAACAGGCTATCGCCGCAGGCGAGCTTGATCTTTCTGCCGTCCCCGCGGTTGCCCTCGAGCGTCCCAAAGATGCATCACATGGCGACTGGGCCTCTACGGTCTCATTGCGCTGTGCAAAGGAAGCACACCAGTCGCCGCGTGCGATTGCCGAGATAATTGTTTCTCATATTTCTCTTGAAGGCATTATTGAGTCAGTTGATATTGCCGGTCCGGGATTCATCAACTTTACTCTGTCACCCGCGGCATGGCAACAGGTTATTCGCCAGGCGCATGAAGAGGGAACTTCGTTTGGGCGCTCATGTGTCAACCCTGCACATCCTGAGTATCGTCCGCGGGTACTGCTAGAGTATGTATCGGCAAACCCGACAGGGCCTATGCATGTTGGTCATGGGCGTTGGGCCGCATTGGGCTCTTCGCTTGCTTGTGTGATGGAGCATGCGGGATGGGATGTCACGCAAGAGTTTTATATCAACGATGCCGGCGTACAGATGGAGCGTTTTGCTCAGTCAATAGTGGTGCGTTATCTGGAGCTATGTGGGCAGGACGTTGAATTTCCTGAAGATGGTTATGGTGGAGCCTATATTGGTGAGATTGCCCAGATGATCATGGACGAAGAGGGAGACCAGTGGCTCGTGCGTCCAGATGATGAGCGTGCAGCCTATTTCATGGATTACGGATACCGCATCATGCTTGGCCGTATGGCAAGCGTGCTTGATAGAGCAAACACCCATTTTGATTCATGGTTTTCAGAGCGGACACTCTACGTGCCCGATGCGAGGGGGAGAAATCCCATCGAGCACACGCTTACTGTGCTTGCTTGTGGTGGCTATCTTTTCAAAAATGAGGGAGCTACGTGGTTTCGCACCACTGACTTTGGCGACGACAAAGATCGCGTATTGGTGAAGTCAGACGGTTCGTATACCTATTTTGCTCCCGACATTGCGTATCACAACGACAAATTCTCTCGAGGGTACGACTTGGCGATCAACATTTTAGGGGCCGACCACCATGGGTATGTCACACGGCTGAAAGCAGCCTGTACGGCGTTGGGCTATGAGGGTCAACTTGAGGTGTTGCTAGGTCAGCTGGTCAATCTCTTCCGTGACGGAGAAGTCGTGCGCATGTCTAAGCGTACGGGTGCGATGGTGACGTTTGAAGAGTTGCTTGAAGAAGTAGGCCCTGATGCAACCCGTTATCTCATGCTTGCACGTTCCACTGATCAAGCGGTTGATTTTGATATAGAGGCCGCCAAGAAGCAGGATGCGTCTAATCCTGTCTACTATGTGCAGTATGCCCATGCGCGTATCTGCTCGTTGATACGCAAAGCGCCGCGTCCTCTACAAGAAGATGCAGATCTGTCACTTCTGGTGGACCCTTCTGAAATCATTCTGGCAAAAAAGATTAGCGAGTTTGGCGGACTTATCACGGCTGCGGCACGTGATTATGCACCGTTTCGTTTAACGCATTACGCAGAAGCATTGGCATCGACGTTTCATTCGTTTTACACGTGTTGTCAGGTCATCTCAGATGATGAAGCTCTCACCGATGCACGCCTGTATCTTGTTGAGACAACCCGTGGTGTACTCCAGTTGGTGTTAAGTCTTCTCGGCGTGAGCGCTCCTGAGCGTATGTGACGGTGTGGTAAGGCGATAGCGCCTGCCTAATTCATAGAATATGCACGAAGACGAAATGTTTGTTACAAAATCAGGGGCAACGGTCATTTGTCTGGTTTTGTGGATTATCCTATGTATAGTCTCATGTGAGTCTCAGGATAGATGTACCGAGAGGATATTGAAGGAATTATGAGCATACGTACCGATCTGCCTATGCCCGCACCAGATATGAGAACAGCTCGGGACCTCGGTCCGGTTCTTCCCCTCACCGCTGAGGTTGTCGAGGGACATCTCTTCATTGGAGGTGTGGATACCGTCGAGCTTGCCCGTACGCAAGGCACTGCTCTGTATGTCATGGACCAGGCTCATATTGAGCATCAACTCAAAGAATACCATGACCGTATGGCCGAGGCCTTCGACGGAGGATCGGTATTCTATGCAGGGAAAGCCTTTACGGGAATTGCGATGTGCCGGTTGGTTGAGGAAGCAGGATGCAATCTACTGTGCGCCGGTGGCGGAGAGCTAGCCGTAGCGCAAGCAGCGGGGTTTCCGGCAAATCGTATTTCCATGCATGGCAACAATAAGACTGAAACCGAGATTGCTGAAGCTCTTGAGGCGGGTGTGGGGCGTCTCGTCATTGATTCTCTGGAAGAGCTGTATCGCATTGATCGTATTGCTGCCTTAACGGGTCGCGTACAGCCAGTTTTGATTCGCGTCAAGCCGGGTGTGGTTGCCGATACTCATGAGTATCTTCAGGTAGGTGCTGAAGATTCGAAGTTTGGGTTTGGACTTTCTGATGATACCGCGTTTGACGCAGTGAAAGAGGCGCTCACCTGCGATCACGTGGCGCTCGCTGGTATTCATGTGCATATTGGTTCGCAGATATTCGCGATCGATTCATTTGCTTCTACCGCGATGGTCATGGCGCGTTTTTTTGCAGACGTGAGAGGGCGTCTTGGATACACTTTCGATGAACTTGATATGGGCGGTGGTTTAGGCATTGCCTATCAAGCCGACGACGAACCGCCTTCGATAGCAGAGTATGTGCAACTCCTCAAAGAGTCACTGGAATCTCAGTTCGCTCTTCACGATCTGCCCTTACCGCGCGTCGCTATTGAACCGGGGCGCAGTGTGGTTGCCGATGCCGGCGTTACGCTTTATACGGTAGGTTCCGTCAAGGTTCTGCCTGACATTCGCACCTATGTTGCCGTTGATGGTGGCATGACGGACAATATTCGAACGGCACTGTATGGTGCACGCTATGAAGCCATCGTAGCAAACAAGGCTGACCAGCCACGAAGCCAAGTGGTTACCATCGCAGGAAAACACTGCGAATCTGGCGATATTATCGACTACAATGTGCCTATTCAAGACGTTGAGCCAGGCGACATCATCTGCGTATTTTCTACGGGAGCTTACAACCAGACGATGTCGAGTAATTATAACAAGCAGGTTCGCTCTGCCGTCGTATTCGTTAAAGATGGCATCGCTCGTACGGTTATTCGTCGTGAGACCTATGCTGATCTGCTTGCCTGCGAAGTATACTGACGTACACTGAAACGCGCTGTTGGCGCGAGTGGGCTTGGGCGAATGCTCGAGCCTCAACCGTAAGGAGAGATATGCGTACCATCAATATCGGTATCATTGGATTGGGAACCGTCGGAAGTGGCGTAATCCAGATCATTCAGAAACATCACGATGATTTTTTGAATCATCAGGGCGTTGACATACAGATTACCCGTGTTGCTTCTCGCCGCGACAATGTGGCGCGTGAATATGGGCTTATGGATGTATTCAGCTTTGACGGTATGGATGTAGTGAATGACCCCGCTATAGATATTGTCGTCGAACTGGTAGGCGGAACAGGCATCGCCAAAGACATCATACTTGCGGCACTCCGTGCAGGTAAGCAGGTGGTGACCGCTAACAAAGCGCTCATGGCTTCTATGGGTGCTGAAGTCTATGAAGCGGCCCGAGAAGGGCAGACGGCTATTTTCTATGAGGCGGCAGTGGGTGGCGGCATTCCCATCATCGGGCCCCTTAAAAACTATCTTGATGCCAATGAGATATCGTCAATTATGGGTATCGTCAATGGTACTACCAACTATATGTTGACCCGTATGAGCCAGAATCATTTAAGCTACGAGGATGCTCTCGCGCAGGCGCAAAAGAAAGGCTATGCTGAAGCCGACCCCACCGCAGATGTGGAAGGGTATGATGCGGCGGCAAAAATCGCCATTCTTGCGTCAATTGCCTACAATTCGCGCGTAACGTTAGATGATGTTCCAACAGAAGGCATCTCCGCGCTCTCCGCAACGGACATCGCCTATGCTGACGAGATGGGCTATTGTATCAAGCTGCTTGCCATCGCAAACCGAAGCGAAGAGGGCATCGATATCCGTGTGCATCCCACCATGCTTCCTAAGTCTCATCCGCTGTGTGCCGTGAATGGTGTTTTCAACGCCATCTATGTAGTGGGTGATTTCGTGGGAGAGACAATGTTTTACGGGCAGGGTGCAGGCTCGGGTCCTGCGGCATCGGCGGTAGTGGGTAACATTATTGAAGTTGCTCGGCAGCTTGCGGCAGATATGCCTATTCTTGAACACTGCACCTGTACCGATGAGGTGTCCCTGCGTCCTATGGATCGCTTGAGGACCCGCTACTATCTGCGCTTCCCGGTATATGATCGTCCCGGTGTCTTCGCCCAGATAGCCGAGGCTTTTGCCGCTCATAATGTATCGTTGTATTCCGTGGTTCAGCGGGGTACCGTCTCTTCTGATGTTGACGAGCAGGAAAACACCACCGATGTCGTTGTCGTCACTCATCATGCACTTGAGGCCGACATGCAGGCGGCGCTTGCCGAGATTGCCCAAACTGAAACGACGGCGGGCGTGCCAGCGCTCATCCGTGTTGTGTAGATAAGGAACACGATAGGTGGCCCATTCGGAGTTATACGCGATCATTGATATTGGTTCGAATACGATGCGTCTCTCGGTCTACAAGGTAGAAGAGGGCCGTTTTTCGGTCATGTTTCACAAGAAGGAGATGGCAAGTCTTGCAAGTTACGTCGATGATGATGATCGTCTCAGCAAGGCTGGCATCCGCCAGGCGATAGATATTTTGTACTCGTTTACCTCGATCTGCGAATGCCTCGGGGTTGAAAGTATCTATCCTTTTGCAACAGCGTCACTGCGTAACATCGTGAATACCCAAGAAGTCGTTGAAAAGATAGAGAATGAGACAGGCTACGTCATCAGCGTTTTGACGGGCAGGCAGGAAGCGGAATACGATTTCCTTGGTGCCATGAATGCTGTTGATCTTTCTGAGGGCTTGCTTGTTGACATTGGTGGTGGCTCAACGGAATTGGTATTCTTCAAACGACGCGCTGCTCTTGTCAGTGCATCGTTGCCCATTGGCTCGCTCAATCTATACAAACGGTTTATCGCTGGGCTTATACCCGACGAGAACGAATCACAAGAGATCTGCGCGATGGTTGCCCGAGAGCTTGCCACGGTGGAACTACCATCTGAGAAAAACGACACGACGGTGATCTGTGGCGTGGGCGGTACTATTCGTGCTGCATCGAGGTTATACAACGCGCACTACGATCTGCCGAGCGATAATTGGGTATTTGACTACCGCGATCTCTGCGAACTGCTGGAGATATTTTCTCAAGACACGCGTGAAAACCGCGCCAAAATATTGCGCATCATTCCTGAGCGTATCCATACGATTGTACCCGGCATGCTGGTTCTTAAAACCATAGCGGAGCGCTACGATTGCCGCAAAGTCGTGGTAAGCACGTGTGGCGTTCGCGAAGGCTATCTGCTCACTGTTCTTACCGCACAAGGTCTTATGTAGGTCTGAGGCGTGCGACCTGTCAGTTACCGCTATTAGCGATGGCGCGGCTCAGCTCTTCGCTGAGGCGATCCATCTCGACGGTGTCTTTCTTTTTGACCGCACGGCGCAGTTGCTTAATGAGATCTTCCAGATATCGTTTAGCTTCCTTGTCATCTTTCCCCATGCCGCTCACTACCTGTTCGGCCTGGTTGCAGAGGCTTTCGGCTTCATTGGCGTGTTGCTGCTCTTTTTCAAACGCTGCATCTTCAGCGGCGTGTGCTGCTGCATCGATGCGCGCGCGTTCGATTTCTGCCTGTGTGAGGTTACTCGAGCCTTCGATGGTGATGTCAGCGCTGTTGCCAGTTCCGAGGTCCTTTGCGGTTACGTGAACAATGCCGTTGGCATCAAGTGCGAAAGTGACTTCGATCTGAGGCTGTCCCTTAAAGCTTCGCTTGATGCCGCCTAAACGAAACTTGCCCAGTGACTTGTTTTCGCTTGCTCGCCTGCGCTCGCCTTGAAGCACGTTGATCTCTACTTGTGTCTGTAGCGCTGAGGCAGTCGTGTATGTCTCGGAGTGCGTGATAGGTATGGTTGAGTTGCGCTCAATAAGCGTAGCCATGACATCACCTTTGAGCTCGACACCAAGAGAGAGCGGGGTGATATCAAGAAGTACCAAACCTCCGATAACACCACCGAGCACGCCTGCTTGCAGGCAGGCACCAAGCGCGACGCTTTCGTCGGGGTTTATGTTGTGAGAAGGTTCTTGGTTAGTCAGCTTTTTCACCGCATCACGTACGGCGGGGATGCGGGTGGAGCCTCCTACCAGCAGAACTTTGCCCAAGTCAGAAGCGGTAAGCCCTGCATCTGAAAGCGCTTGACGGGTTGGTCCTATGGTAGCGTCTACGAGGTCGGCGGTAAGTGCGTCAAATTTTGCACGGGTTATTTCCATGCTGAGGTGAAGTGGCTCTGAACCTTTAGTAAATATGAAGGGAAGATTGATGGCTGCTTGCTGCGCGGAGGAGAGATCTTTCTTCGCTTGTTCGCATGCTTCACGTACGCGTTGCAAGGCAGCAGGATCTTTAGCGAGATCGGCATGTTTTTCGCGTTTGAATTCTTTGACTACATAGTCGACGAGACGCGCGTCGAAATCATCACCGCCGAGATGATTGTTTCCGCCCGTTGCTTTGACCTCGATGATGCCACCGGATATCTCAAGTATCGATACATCGAAGGTTCCACCGCCTAGGTCATATACCATGACCGCTTTGTTTTCTTCTTTGTCCACCCCGTAGGAGAGGGCGGCGGCGGTAGGCTCGTTGACGATGCGCTGAACGTTTAAGCCTGCTATGGTTCCGGCATCTTTTGTGGCTTGGCGTTGAGAATCCGTGAAGTATGCAGGCACGGTGATAACCGCATCGCTGACGGGACCGCCCAGATAGGCTTCAGCATCTTTTTTGAGCTTACCGAGAATCATGGCCGATAGTTCTTGTGGTGAATACTGATGACCGTCAATATTGATGCGCCGATCGCTTCCCATGTCGCGCTTGATCGAGGAAACAGTGCGGTCAGGGTTCATGGCAGCTTGCCTGCGTGCTGCTGCCCCCACCAGTCGTTCACCCTCACGGGTAAATGCTACGACAGAAGGGGTCGTGCGTTCACCATCACTGTTGACGATAACGGTAGGTTTGTCGCCTTCCATTACCGCGACGCAGGAATTAGTAGTGCCGAGGTCTATGCCGATCATCTTTCCCATGCCAGTTCCTTTCCAGATGGTGCGCCTGTCTGCCGCCGTTCGTTTGAATTCTGAAGGTATTATAGACGCAAAGTCTGAACGACAACTGAACAGAACCGATTTCGCTGCTTATGTGCGGTCCGCTCTGGCTTCAGCCGATAAAACAAAAACATTCGCTCCTTGTTTCGTTCACAACTAGGCGACAGTATCTGACAGTGGTCTCGGTGGGGGCGATCAAGATGTGAGCTGCGCTTGCCGATGGAATTTACAATGCATGCCTGGTTTTCGTAGCTATTTTACAAATATTTTACAACTGAACCTCCGGCCTCTTTACATTTCATCTCTACACTACAGTCGTCAGGATATTGCCTTGACGAATGAGCATTTGAATTCACGAGATGGGAAACAAGATTGAAGGCAAGGCAGTGTATCGCAGCATTGATGGCGTCGGGGATTCTCGTGCTTACCGTCATGGGGTTGGTCGGATGCGGTTCGCAGAGGTCAGCAAACGATGCATCAGTTACGGCTGTTTCGCGTGAGGATGGCTCGGGCACTCGCTCGTCATTTGTCTCGCTGTTTGGTATACAGGGTACCGATTCCAAGGGTAAGACGATCGACATTACCACAGCGTATGCAGAGGTAACCAATTCAACGGCGGTCATGATGACCACGATTGCTGGCAACAAATATGCGATTGGTTATATTTCCTTGGGTTCTCTCGATAATTCCGTGAAAGCGTTGAAAGTCGATGGAGCTGAGCCGACGATTGCAAATGTTAAAAATGGAACCTACAAGATTGTCCGTCCGTTTATTGTGGTAACTAAAGCCAATCTCTCGGCACTCGGCCAAGATTTTTTGAACTATGTTATGAGTGCCGAAGGGCAAAAGGTCGTGCTCGATACGGGCTATGTTACAGTGGACGATGCGGCACCATCATATACCGGCAAAAATCAATCAGGCACACTAGTCATCGCAGGTTCCTCTTCGGTCACACCGGTTATGGAAAAACTTGTTGAGGCCTACAAGGCTATTAATCCTCGGGTAGATATTCAACTCCAAGAGTCCGATTCCTCAACAGGTATTAGTGGCGTGACACAGGGAATTTGTGATATCGGCATGTCTTCTCGTACCCTGAAAGACTCCGAACTAGCAAATGGCCTGACTCCCTTAGTCATCGTACGAGATGGTATCTGCGTCATCGTAAATAACACGAATGCACGAGACGCTATTTCAAGCGATTCGGTTAAAGCGATCTATACGGGTGCCATTACTACTTGGGCACAAGTCGACTGAGCTGTGTGTGATGAGGAGATGACACATTCTGTGGTCAATAATGCAGAGGGAGGCATTTGTCTTCGATGAAAAAGGATCAACCTATGATTCTGCGTAATTTCAAAGAGCAGTCGATGAAGGTAGTCTTCTTTCTGGCCGCCTGTGTTTCGGTGCTGGCCGTGGTACTCATATGCGTCTTCCTGTTTGCTCATGGGTTTCCCGCGATAGGCGAGATCGGTCTGACGAATTTCTTGTTTGGTACTGTGTGGGCACCCAGTCAAGATCTCTACGGTATCTTTCCCATGATAATAGGGTCAATCTATGTGACTGCCGGTGCCATTGTCATCGGTGTTCCCATAGGTCTTCTCTCTGCGATCTTTCTTGCGCGCTTTTGCCCGCCCCGTCTTCATAAAATATTAAAACCAGCTACGGATCTTCTTGCGGGTATTCCTTCGATCGTTTACGGGTTTTTTGGCCTGATGGTTATTGTGCCCATTCTGCAGGATGTGTTTTTCACATCAGGCAAAGGGGTACTTACCGCCTCGATTTTGTTGGGTATCATGATTCTTCCCACTATAATCAGTGTGAGCGAGGCATCTGTCCGCGCGGTGCCGGAGAGTTACTACGAGGGGGCACTTGCGCTGGGTGCCACGCATGAGCGCAGCGTGTTTTCGACGGTTGTGCCTGCTGCAAAGTCAGGTATTATGGCCGCAGTCATCTTAGGCATTGGACGCGCTATTGGTGAGACCATGGCGGTCATCATGATCGCCGGAAATCAAGCGATTATACCCTCAAGCATTCTCAGCGGCGTACGCACTCTTACGGCAAACGTCGTACTTGAGATGGGCTATGCAACCGATCTGCATCGTGAAGCACTCATAGCCACCGCAGTCGTATTATTCATCTTCATTCTTATCATCAATCTCTGTTTCTCAATACTCAAGCGCAAAGGAGAGCGAGCATGATGAATAAGGAGACACCGATACTATTTCAAACACACGATGAGCAGATTGTCGACTCTGCCTCTATTCAAGCAGTCAATCGCGTAACCTTCGCCGACCGTATGCGTACCTATAGGCACCATCCTCTGGCGCTGTTTGAATTCCTTATTGTCTGTCTGGCGATACTCATAACCATCGTGGTTTTGGGATTTTTGATAGGATATGTGCTGGTCAAGGGTATTCCGAATCTTACTCCGAGCCTGTTTGCTTGGCAGTATAACTCAAGTAATGTTTCGATGATGCCCGCCATCATCAACACGCTTATCATTACGGGACTCTCACTGCTCATTGCGGTGCCTGTGGGGGTATTTTCTGCAATATATCTTATTGAATATGCGCCGCGTGGCAACAAACTTGTAGGTGTTATACGCATCACCGCCGAGACTCTTTCAGGCATCCCCTCCATTGTCTACGGCTTGTTCGGGTTTTTGATGTTTGTCATCTTTTTAGGGTGGGGGTATTCGATACTTGCCGGCGCGTTTACTTTGGCCATCATGATACTCCCGCTCATTATGCGTACCACAGAAGAAGCATTCAAAGCAGTGCCTGACGCATTTCGCGAGGGGAGTTTTGGTCTCGGCGCTGGGCGATTACGTACCATTTTTAAGATAATCCTTCCTTCAGCTGCTCCCGGTGTATTGGCTGGTGTCATCCTCGGTATAGGGCGCATCGTCGGTGAGACGGCCGCGCTTATCTATACTGCTGGTACGGTCACGGGCGTTGCAGACAATGTCATGGACTCGGGGCGTACCCTTGCCATACATATGTATGCACTGACCTCGGAAGGTCTTCATACGGGACAGGCCTACGCGACAGCGGTGGTCCTTCTCATCATGGTTGGTGTCATCAACGGGCTTTCTGCGATGATTGCCAAGAAACTTACGAAATCCTACTGAGAAAGTGGAAATGACTGATATGGAAGAAACCAGCAAGTTCAGCATCTCTCATCTGAATCTCTACTACGGAGACCATCAGGCACTCTATGACATCAATTTTGAAGTTGCCCCCCGCGAAATTACGGCGCTCATTGGGCCTTCTGGTTGTGGAAAGTCAACGCTCATAAAATCGCTTAACCGGATGAATGACCTAGTAGAGGGTTGCAAGATCACCGGCACGGTGCTCCTTGATGGCGAAGATATTTATGGGCGTATGGACGTTACGCAACTGCGCAAACGGGTGGGCATGGTGTTTCAGAAACCAAATCCATTCCCCTTAAGTATCTACGACAATATCGCCTATGGCCCGCGTACTCATGGCGTGCGGGGAAAGGTCAAGCTTGACGAGATCGTTGAAGAATCTCTTCGCAAGGCAGTTATCTGGGATGAAGTCAAGGATCGTCTGAAGAAGAGCGCCATGGGACTTTCTGGCGGACAACAACAGCGTCTGTGCATCGCGCGCGCTTTGGCAGTTGAGCCTGAGGTGCTTTTGATGGATGAGCCGACCTCTGCGCTTGACCCTATCTCAACGTCAAAGATAGAGGAACTCTCGCTCGAGCTTAAGAATGACTATACGATCGTTATCGTTACCCATAACATGCAGCAGGCGGCGCGCATCTCTGACAAGACGGCGTTCTTCTTGCTGGGTGATCTCATAGAATACGCGGAGACTGAAAAACTCTTCTCCGTTCCAGAAGACAAACGTACAGAAGACTATATAACTGGGAGGTTTGGTTAAGATGGTACGTACTCGATTTGACGAGCAGCTCGACCTGCTCAACGTAGAGCTCATCACCATGGGCGCATTATGTGAAGATGCCATTTCGTTAGCGGTAAAGGTGTTGCTTGCAGACAATGGCGCTACGGTGGACGGCGTTGCGGAATATGAGGCAGAGATCAATCAGAAGGAACGCCAGATAGAATCGCTCTGCATGCGTCTGCTTCTTCAACAACAGCCTGTCGCAAAAGACCTGCGCGTTATATCGGCGGCGTTGAAGATGGTCTCAGATCTTGAGCGTATTGGTGACCAAGCTATCGATATTGCTGAAATTGCCGATACCATCGGAAGCGTCAACGTACGAAGCAGAACGCATATTGAAGAGATGTCGCGCTCCACGATCAAGATGGTAAGCGATGCCGTAGATTCATTTGTCAAGCGCGATCTTGAAGCAGCTCATGCGGTTATGGCTTATGATGATACCGTGGATGCATTGTTTGTTAAGATTAGAAGCGAATTAATCAGCTGGATCACCGAGGATAATAGTAATGCCGAGGTCTGCATCGATCTGCTTATGATTGCTAAGTATTTTGAACGTATCGGCGATCATGCGCAAAATATTGCTGAATGGGTGGAATTCTCCCTGACGGGTATGTACAAAGGAGGCACACCATTATCTATGTAGTTGAGGATGATGCTACCATCCGTGAACTCATCGTCTATTCGCTGAACAGCCAGGGTCTGGAGGCCGTTGGTTTTGAGAAGCCTTCAGAGTTTTGGGATGCCTGCCGTAGTATTAATCCACAGCTTGTGCTGCTTGACATCATGCTTCCTGAAGAGGACGGACTGCAGGTTCTCAATAAGCTTCGTTCGGCTGCTGCCACACGACGGCTTCCCATTATCATGCTGACGGCGAAGGGAAGCGAGTTTGATAAGGTGATGGGCCTTGATGCCGGTGCGGATGACTATATTCCCAAACCCTTCGGCATGATGGAACTTATCGCACGTGTCAAGGCGCTCTTGCGGCGGACCGAAGGCACGGGAACATTGCGTGAATACCGCTTGGGCTCACTGTACGTCTGTCCTGAACAGCATGTGACAAAGGTGGGCGAGGAAGAGATCGCGCTTACTCTCAAAGAGTTCGAGCTTCTCTGTTTGCTCATTGACAACGAAGATCGTGTGTTCTCGCGTGATCAGCTCCTCAATTGTGTGTGGGGCTACCGTTACACCATCGAGACACGCACTGTAGATATGCACGTGAAGACGCTCCGACAGAAACTGGGGCCGGTTGCAGGCGGATATATCAAGACAGTTCGTGGCGTGGGTTACAAGATATCCTTAAAAGAGTAAGGGGGCGATGTCATGACCAAACGTATTTTCTGGTCGATATTCTCCGTCGTCCTCGTGATGCTGGTGTGCTGTGTGGGGCTCGTAGGCGGTGTGGTGTTCTCAGATTCTGAGAAACAACTGCAAGAAGAACTTGCCCAAGAGAGCCTCCTTGTGTCTCAAGGGTACAAGATGAACGGGGAGAGCTACCTCACTTCTCTTCAAAACAGTTCAACCCGTATTACCCTTGTCGGTCAAGATGGCTCCGTGCTCTATGATAATGAGGCTGATCCGGCCACTATGGGCAACCACAATGATCGTGAAGAGATCATTGAGGCGCGTGCCGGTGGGACAGGGGATAGCATTCGATATTCTTCAACCCTGAAACAGGAAATTATCTATCACGCCCTGTTGCTTGATAACGGGCAGGTCATGCGTGTGTCGATTACGGAAAACAGTGCCTTTGCGCTTCTTGAACAATTGATAGAACCGGTGGGTATCACACTGGCGATAGTCATCATTCTATCCGCGTTTCTCGCATACTATCTTGCGCGTCGCGTCACCCAATCCATCAATAGTATTGATCTAGAACATCCTGAGAACTACGATACCTATGAAGAGTTGTCGCCGTTGTTGGTTAAACTCTACGCACAGAACAAGACTATCGCACAACAGATGAAGGAGTTGCGTCGCACTCAGGCAGAGTTTGCTCAGATTACCGAGCATATGCAGGAGGGCCTCGTCATGATGGATGCTCGTGGCGATGTACTCTTTTTCAACCAGAAGGTAGCTGACCTCTTTGGGCTTGATGGTATGCCGGCGCATCACAATATCGTCGAGATAAACCGGAGCGAACAGTTCCGTACGGTGGTGGAAACGGCACTTGCGGGTAGTAATGGCACTGCTACCGTGATGATTGGCGCGCGCTACTATCAACTCATAGCTAGTCCGGTCTTTGATGACCGGATCATGCAGCCCGAAGATGAGAAGTCGCCACGGATGGTGAGCGGTGCCGTGCTTCTACTCATCGATGTGACAGAGAAACACGATTGGGAGAAGCTGCGCTCAGAATTTGCAGCCAATGTAAGCCATGAACTCAAAACGCCGCTTACCTCGTTATCGGGCATCGCTGAGATCATGCGAAATGGTATGGTTGCGCCTGACGATATTCCGCATTTTGCGGGAAAGATCTACGACGAGTCTCAACGGCTCATTCAGCTTGTTTCAGACATCATCGAGATATCCAAACTCGATGAGCGGGATATCGTCTACGAGCAAGAGCCCGTTGATCTGCTCGATCTTGCCTCTGACATGTGTTTTCAACTCCAAGATGCGGCTGACACCAAATCCATAAGCGTTACGTTGTCAGGCGATCACGTCGAAGTAGATGGCGTTCGTCGTATTCTTGAAGAGATGATATATAACCTCATAGACAATGCAATCAAATACACCCCTGAGGGCGGAAGCGTCCGGGTAAAACTATCCGCAGATCAGCCGGAGGGGTCCATCATCCTCAGCGTCTCGGATACGGGCATTGGTGTACCAGCGGCCGACCTCGATCGTGTCTTTGAACGTTTCTACCGCGTTGACAAGAGCCGCAGTCAAGAGTCACCGGGAACTGGTTTGGGGCTGTCGATTGTGAAGCATGCTGCTGCCTATCATGGTGCTGAAGTTTTCATGGAGAGTGCCGTTGGGGTGGGCACCACGGTTCGCGTGATCTGGGCGTAGACACACACCAATTGCTTTTAGGGCGTCACAAACCGGTAAGATACGTGCTGGCTTGTGTTGTTAGCGGTGCGTCGAGAAGTGCTTCATCAACTGATCCCGATGGCAACGGATCCGCTGAAGCTATTCTCCCAAATGCGCTGCTCTTCTGCAGTTAGTATGCGGGCATATCCTAACGGTTTACTCATCAACTTATCGTGAAGGCTTTCATAGGTTGCTTCATCGATGCGCCCTTGAACAAAGAGATTTTCAAGATCATTCAAGCTACTTTGCAGGGGATTTTCGAATTCAAGTGATACCGTCTGGTGATATGTGGCTACGGCTGTTGCGATGTCTGGCTCATTGATCGACTCTGTGGAACTTACCTTAACAAAGACACCAGGCGTTGTTTCAGACCATGCGCCTTGATTCATACTCACGACGCGATAGTAATCGCCCTCAGTGTTGTAGTAATACGGGGTTTTCGGCTGATACAAGAAGAGAAGGTACTCGGTCCCCATTTGAAATGTTGGTTCCGTATTGCTGGTTACTGATACCCGTTCGCCGGATCCGCCTTCTATTCTGACGGTTATGGTCGCCACATTCTGACCTTCTTCGATGTATTCATGAGCGCTGAGATCACCACGATAGACGTGAGTTACCTCGAGATATACGTTAGTGAAGAAACTGGGCGAAGCACCGTTGAGCGGGGCGACTGCAAACGAAGAGGAGAAACCGACGACTCGCGCAGTCACTACTTCAGATGCCTTGTTCAAAAGTCCGTCGAGAGAGATCGCCGCCATCATGCCCGAAGAAGAGGATGCGATCTTTATGGGGGGCGCCGCGGCAGTTTGTCCTATGTCGGTGGTGGTGCTCTCTGCGCGTAATTGTTCTGATATTACAGATGTGGCGCTGTTGCTATTGCTCACTTGGCTTACCGGCATGTGCGCAAATATCACGGTGCTTCCCACCACAACGAGAAGCAGACAGGCGGCGGCCGCTCCCCAGAGCATGCGTCGTTTCTTGGGTGTTCGCATCTTCTCATAGCGCTCCAGCAATTCATCATCAACGTTTCCCAATGCTTGATATATACGCTCGCCTTTCATAGGTAGATTCCCTCCTGTTCAAGATGGGATTTGAGTTTGCCGCGGATTCTGAACAGGCGCGTCTTGACGTTTTGCGGTGTCAGAGAGAAGCGAACAGCAATGGCCGAAAGAGAATTTCCATACCAGTATCGTGCCAGAAACAGATTGCACTCTTGCTGGGGCAGTGAGTGCAAAAAGCGATTTATTGCCTGCTCCAGCTCTGTATCGGCGATTGTTTGCTCAATGGTTTCAGTGGAAGGAATACAGTCCTCCAGTTCCTCAATTACTAAAGCGAGTTCGCCGCATCCGCGTTTTTGAGCCGTACGTGCCTTGTAACGGTCGAGCGAAAGATTGCGCGTGATCTTTCCCAAGAAGGCAGATAGTACGGTGGGACGCTGCGGAGGCATGGCGTGCCAAGCTTTTAGCCAAGTATCGTTTACACATTCTTCTGAATCTTCTGAGTCCTCCAGTATGTTATGAGCAATGCGACGACAATATGCGCCATACTTTTGCGATGATTCGACAAGAGCGGTTTCATCGCGATTCCAATATAACGTGATAATATCCGAGTCATCTAGCAAAGCATCCCCCTCATTGCACCAAAAAGTTGTCCTATTTTTATAGACGCTCAATCTTTCAGGAAGTTTCATCTTTTGGGAAATAATCTGGTTATTACATGCAATATACTTGAAAGCATGAAAGAAAACCATGAAAACCGGAAATTATGGGTTTTGCTACCGGATGATTGTCTTCGGCGGTATTCATAGGTCCCCTGAGCCGAGCGGGAAATTTCTCATATACACCTGCGAAATTAAATGGTATAGTTACGGCATCGCTTTTAAAAACCCTCAGCATATATGTCTTCAGATTCAATACCCGTGTCTTTATGGGGCCGACAGAAGCGAAAAATTTTCGTGAACAATCCCTTTTAGTGAAACGAATAAACGGTATCCTCCTGTTTAAAAGAGGAGCATCACCCAATAATCTGCTATGAGAAAGGTCCTACGTTGAAGTTTTTTCTCGACACTGCTGATCTGAGTGAAATCGAAGAGGCTGCCTCTTGGGGTGCGCTTGCAGGGGTAACAACCAACCCCTCACTCTATGCGCGCATTGGCGGTAAACTCGCTGATTTTCCCGCACATATAAAACGTATCTGCGAGATCGTCCCCGGGCCGGTTTCCGCTGAGACCGTGAGCCTTACCCGTGACGAGATTGTTGCAGAAGGGCGTGAGCTGGCAAAAATCGCTCCGAACGTCGTCGTCAAGATACCGACTATGATCGAAGGTCTCGCCGCGACTCGTATACTTGCCGATGAAGGTATACGTGTTAATATGACGCTTTGTTTTTCAGTTCCACAGGCGCTGATGGCTGCTAATGCTGGTGCGCGTTATATCTCTCCGTTTGTTGGACGCTTCGATGATATCGGTGAAGATGGCATTGCCCAGCTTGCCGAAGTGATAGCAGCTATCGGGAACTACGATCTATATGGTTGTGGCGTTGACTATGAAGAGGTCGAGATCATCGCAGCCTCTATTCGCAGCGTCAATCATGTGGCACAAGCGGCACTCCTCGGCGCTGATATTGCCACCATTCCCTTTGGAGTTTTGAAAAAGTGCGTCGAGCATCCTCTGACTGATCGAGGCTTGGACTCATTCCTTAAAGATTGGGAGAAGGTCAAAAACGCATGAGCGACATTACGGAAGATATGAGTGTGGCCTCTCACGTTGAAGCACCAATAGCCGCACCTCCCGCGCCGGCCAGATCGCGCAAGAAGGTTTTTGACACTGAGACGAAGCTGGCTGAAACACCCCAGCAGTCACCATCAAACGAGGTTTCGATAACGGAAGTATTGGGTTCGACATTTGCCTCTGAGATTGCCGAGGCGACCAAGATTGCCTCAGAGGGACCCAAACCCCGGAGAGGGCGCAGACCAGCTGCTCGCCCAGCCGTAGAGAAGACATCTGGAGGCGACGTGGCCGTTGTTGAACCTTCTTCGACCAGGATAGCGGATGTTTCTGAATCTTCGGCACCTTTGGTTGTAAGTCCTCCTTCCGAAAGTCCCAAGGATGCTCCTGAGCACAATACACCTGCTTTTAACAAGGAAGAAGATACCAACGAATCATCTCCCGGACGAGTTGCCCGCAAGCGCGTGAAGATCACTGCTCAAGAGGATTCCAGCAAACCTGCCGATCGCCCGCAGAAAACGCCTCGAAGCGGCCCCAGCAACAATAATGCTGATAACAAGAATCGGCCGCCTCAAAACAAGAACAACAACAATAACAATCATAACAATAACAATAACAATAATCGCAATGCTGATCGCCGCAATCGTCGCAGTGGATATAATGCTCCTCACGATACGGTACCTCAGGCAAACCGTGAAGAACTCGAGGCTCTTAAAGTTACTGAGCTCCGCGCTAAAGCCGAAGAGCTGGGCATAGATCATAAGGGTGTCAAGAAAGAGGAGCTTACCGATGCGGTTCTTGCGGCTCTTATCAGGGCTGAGGGTTTTGTTGAATGCTCGGGTGTTCTCGATCTTCTTGCAGATGGATACGGATTCCTCCGAACCCATGGGTATCTACCTGGCGAAGGAGATGTCTATGTGGGTGTCTCTACTATTCGCAAAGGGGGATTGCGAAAAGGAGATTACATCACCGGTATGGTCCGACCGGCCGGCGGTGGCAATGACAAATTCCCCGCACTTAACCGCATCGAAACGGTAAATGGTCGTTCTGTCGAAGAGAGTCGCAGTCGTCGTCGTTTCCCTGATCTTACACCAATCTACCCTGATGAGCGTCTCATCATGGAGCACGGTCGCAACACTATTACCGCTCGTACCATTGATCTGGTTGCTCCTATCGGCAAAGGGCAGCGCGGTCTGATCGTCTCGCCGCCTAAAGCAGGTAAGACCACCATCTTGAAAGATATCGCAGCATCTATCACCGCCAACAATCCTGAGGTACATCTCATGTGTCTTCTCGTGGACGAGCGTCCCGAGGAAGTCACCGATATGGAACGATCTATCTGTGGCGAGGTCATATCCTCCACGTTTGATATGCCCTGCGAAAATCATATCGCCGTGGCAGAACTGGTTATTGAGCGTGCAAAGCGCTTGGTTGAACAGGGCGCAGACGTGGTTATTTTGCTCGACTCGATTACTCGTCTTGCACGTGCCTACAACTTGGCTCAGCCAGCCTCGGGACGTGTACTTTCCGGAGGTGTCGATTCTACGGCACTCTATCCTCCCAAGCGTTTTCTGGGCGCTGCTCGTAACATAGAGGGAGGCGGGTCGCTCACTATTCTCGCCTCGGCTCTTATCGATACCGGGTCGAAGATGGATGAGGTCATATTCGAGGAGTTCAAAGGTACCGGCAATATGGAGCTCAAGCTTGATCGCAATCTTGCGGATCGCCGCATTTTTCCCGCTATTGACCCTATCGCTTCTGGTACACGTAAAGAAGAACTTCTGCTTGATCCTCAGGAAGCACCGCTGATTTGGGGTGTACGACGGGTACTTTCAAATGCCGGCAGCACGGAACGTGCAATGGAAATGCTTATCAAGAGTCTCAAACAGACTGAAGATAACCAGATATTCCTTATGCGTGCAGCAAAAAAGGCACAGGAAAAGAATGGCGGCGCACTTGAGCTCTAAGCGTGCAGATTTCGTGCATGCAATACGGTAAGCAGAGATTTGCGCTTGTAAGAGAAGTCATCCATGTTATTCTGTTTCGGCTTGTCCTGAGCCTTGGTCGGAAACCAAGGCACCGTAGAGGAGAAATACTATGAAATCCGATATTCATCCTAAGTATGTGGAGTGCACTGTCAAGTGCTCTTGCGGTAATACGTTCACTACGCATTCGACTAAACCAGAGTTACGCGTCGAGTTGTGCAACAAATGTCACCCCTTCTTCACTGGTCAACAGAAATTCGTTGACACGGGTGGTCGTGTTCAGCGCTTCTCCGACAAGTTTGGTTCCGCGGCTGAGACTGCCAAAGAGCGTGAAGCAGCTAAGATTGCGGCACGCAGGGCCGCCCTTGAGTCGGCTGAGGCTGAGAAGAAGGCTGCTCGTGAGGCAAAAGCTGCTGAGAAAGCTGCCCGCGCCGCTTCTTATACGAAAAAGGCTGAGAAAGTGGCACCTGAACTTGCTGTTGAAAGCGCGCCCGCTGAGACCGCTGAGACCGCTGAATAACCAGATTTAGTTTGTATCATAGAGGAGGGGAGATGCTTCGTTTGGAGTATTTCCCCTCTTTATGTTTCGGCGGCTACCATCTTTTAACGATGATTTACACTGTAGCTCGTGTGAATACTGTTCGAGAGTCTTTGAAGACTTGCTTCATGATGGGAAATGAGGTGGCTCATGCATGTAACCCTTCTATATCATACCGAAAAACCGGAATGCGCCGTGGCGACTGCTGCTCGGCTTTGCTATGCTCCGATAGGGGCAGCCGAACTTTTGGAAACCATGAGTGAGGAGCGCGCGCGTGCGGTCTTGTCGACTATCATGAAAAGCGGTCATTTCTCGACTCTTGAGCATGCTAGCTATACCTTTGCCATTGACGGTGTGAGCCGTGCTTTGACGCATCAGCTGGTCCGCCATCGTCTGGCCAGCTTCAATCAACAATCTCAGCGCTATGTACAATTTAAAGAACAACCCGATGTCGTCATACCGTCAACGATTGATGCAGACCCGAAGACGCGTAAACTTTTTGATGAGGTTATCGATACGTCCTATCGTGCCTATGCTCGGCTTGTCGAGGCAGGTATACCCGCAGAAGACGCGCGGTATCTCTTGCCTAACGCCTGTGAAAGCAAAATTGTTGTCACCATGAATATACGCGAACTTCTGCATTTCTTTGAGTTGCGTTGTTGCCATCGTGCTCAATGGGAGATACAAGAACTCGCAACCCGAATGCTCGAACTTGTCACGCCTACAGCGCCCTACATCTTCATGGACGCGGGTGCGTCTTGTCGTCGCGGTCCCTGCCCTGAAGGCAAAATGACCTGCGGGGAACCCTTCGAGAGAATTGTACGCGAATAGTATGACTGATAAGATTTCCTACAAGCAAGAAGTTAAAGAGGCACGCGATACGTCGGGTGTTTTGCAGCGCACGCACATAGGAGGCCAAGCACTCATCGAAGGTATCATGATGCGTGGCCGCTATAACTGGGCTGTGGCGGTACGCGAGCCATCAGGTGCTATCTACACCGAAGAACATGAGCTCAGGTCAGGGCGAAAGAAAAACTCCTGGATGTCTTGGCCGATCATACGGGGCTGCACGGCACTTGTTGAGTCGTTGGTGTTAGGGTATAAGGCGCTCTCTATTGCCTCAGCGCATGCCTACGATTTTACTGATGAAGATGAAGAAGCAGAGACAATTGAGCAAAAAGAAACTACTACTTCTGATGATTCCCCTGTCGCCGAGGTAAAAGGCGAGGAACAAGATTCCGGAAAAAATGCCTTCGGCGTCATGATGACGGTATCGATGGTTTTGGGTGTTGTTCTTGGTATTGTCATCTTCATCGTGCTGCCTGCTATTATCACCAATCTCGTCATAGGAGATTATGCATCAGGCACATTTGCCTGGAATCTTACCGATGGCGTATTGCGTGTCGCCATCTTTGTCTTTTATCTCTGGCTCATCGGGCGCATGAAGGATATTAAACGCATGTTTGCCTATCATGGGGCAGAGCATAAGACCATTCACTGCTATGAACACGGCCTTGCACTTACTCCGGAGAATGCACAGAAATTTTCTACGTTGCATGTGCGTTGCGGTACGGCGTTTCTTGTTATCACTCTTATCATTGCCATTTTTGTGTTTACGCTGATACCTATCAATGGGTTGTTGGAAGCTTGGAATGTTCAGAACAGCATTGCGCGCTTGGCTATCGTCATAGTGGCGCGCATCATATTGTTACCAGTGGTTGCTGGCTTAGCCTACGAGGTTACGGTGAAGTGGGCAGGCTCACATCCTGAGAAACGTGCTGTGCAGGTTGTACTGTGGCCCGGTATGCAAATGCAACGGCTTACAACCAGTCAGCCCGATACTCAGATGTTGGAGTGCGCGATTGCCGCAATGGAGTTGGTTCTTGCCCGCGAAAAACGTGAGGCAGAGCAGGGCAAATCATCAGATAACCTATCTGAAATAGGCGAGATGCCTGCGGGTGCCGATGCGTCGGCGGCCTGTGAGAGATGTTAGCGCGCGCTGTCGTTGAGAGGTATGATGGCATCTATTGTAAAAAGATGTGTCGGCATTCTTCTGGCGGTATCCTGTATACTGCCCATTTTTGTATCTCCTGCCTATGCCGCTGACTCCGATGAAGGCAAAGTTGAGCTAGATTCTTCGTACATCGTTGCGCCCGAACAGGTGACCGGCGAAGTCTATGTTCTGGTAGCCCCGGGTCTCTCATGGCAAGATATTACGGCATCCGATACGCCAACGCTTTATGCGCTTGCGGGCACTCACGCCTGCGCTAATGTCGTTGTGGATGCCATCTATGATCTGTCTGTCTATCAGGGCGCGGGTAAT
Source organism: Coriobacteriales bacterium (assembly GCA_963665595.2). GTDB lineage: Bacteria > Actinomycetota > Coriobacteriia > Coriobacteriales > CADBOM01. The sequence continues at coordinate 631,560 of CAXXJK010000005.1, forward strand.
TTCCATTATGCTCAGCTGAACGGTTACTCTCTCCAGGAAATCGATGAGTACGTTTCAACGATTCTTCAGGATATGGGCTCGGCTGATTCTCTCGTTATTACCGCGTCACCAGCGTTTGCCCAGACACCCTTTGAAGCCCGTGGATATACGCCAACTATCGTAGCCGATGCGGGAGATAACGGTCTTCTGACATCGACCACCACCACGCGTTCAGGGCTTATCACCTCAAGCGATCTAAACGGTGCCATCTGCGCGCTCGTGCAAGTAGCTCAGCGGCACCCGGGTGCCGTGTCTGTTTACGGATTGTCTAATTTTCTCAATACGACCAATCGTGTCTCCACGCTCTCTCATGCGGATTCGGTTGCGCTTGCCATACAGGATTCAAAACCCTATTACTTTACCTTCTTCGTCCTACTGATGGGTTTGACGTTTGCGCTTTCCATTACCATGACACTGTTAGAGATCAAGATACGCCCAACGTTTCTTAATTTTCTTATACCCGTTACGCGTATTCTTTGGGTTGTTGCTATAGCATTTCCCCTCGCCAGCTATCTCATGTTTGTTCAGCTTCCTCCTGTTGTCACGCCTACGATTGCCTTATGCTTTTGTTTCGCCTGGTTGGCAGCGCTTTCTTTTATAGCGTTGCTTATAGGTTTCATGTGTCGCTGGCTTTATTCGTTACTGTTTCTGTTTCTCATCACGGCAGTTACTCTCATTGGCGACCAGCTATTGGGCGGCCCTCTCACCGCTTGTGGCTATCTCAGTTATTCACCATTGGATATCACGCGCTATTATGGCATAGGCAATGAGGGCGCAAGCCTCATGTTTGGTTCTTGGATTATGCTGTCGGCTCTTCTGATGAATCGATTTCCTGACCGTGCTTTTATAAAGCCATTCAAACTGTGGATATTCCCGCTGGTTTCGGTGTTTGTCATTACGGTCATTGCAGCACCTTGGTGGGGTTCTAACTTCGGGGTACTCATCTGGGGTAGTGTGGGTGCTATCGTCGCATGGTTGCTTTTCAACGAACGAAAAGTCACGTGGAAAGCAGTTGCTGTCATGGTTGTCGTGAGTGCCCTGCTTGCCTGCTCAGTACTCTTTCTCGATACCACATTTAATGCTGAATCGCATATGGGCGCACAAATGAGCAGCTTGAATGGAGGGTGGTTTAGGGACATCTTCTTGGTGGTCTGCGATATGGTGCGGCTTTCATGGAATACGGTGGTGTTCTCGCCGTTCCTTGCTGCCTGTTTTCTGTTCATCTTTTTCTATCTCATCTGGTTGCGCGTTGCAAAACCGGGCCCCTATGCTCAGTTTTGGAAGCGTAACATACCCTTCAAAGCTGCTTATGTGGCCTTGCTCATCACATCGGGCCTCATGCTTTTTACGGAAGATTCAGGTATTTTTATGCCAGCACTCCTTCTGTTATATGCGATGGCTGGTTTCATTTGGCTTGTATGCGACCTACATCGTTGGCACCTACGCGAGTGGGCGCGAACGAAACATAATATCGATATTTCACGTCTTCAGAGTGCCGATCTTTTAGACGCAGAGCTCCCGTTTCTCGACAATTCGTCTGACGACGCTGACAGTTAGCGTCTCTTCTTTTGCTCGCCGTTCTTCTACGGCTTGTTTTGCCGATGCAGGAGTATCGCGCAGTACCTCGTAGAAACTGCCGTACCTGAATGTATGGTATCATCGTTGATTGCAAATCTCACTTCAAAGGAATGAACAACTATGCGTGACAAGCTGCAAAAAATAATAACCTCCTATCATGAGCTCGAGACGCGACTGAGCGACCCGGCCGTTCTTGCCGACCAGAAAGAATATACGCGTCTGGCTAAGGAACATGCGCTGCAGGCAGATCTCGTACAACGAGCACGCTCGTATGTCGCCGCACTCGATGAGCTGGCTGCTGCTAAGGAGATACTCAAGACGGAATCCGATCCTGAGATGAAAGAGCTCGCCCAGGCTGAGATGGCTGAGCAAGAGAAACTCATTGATACACTTGAGAACTCGATCAAGATCATGTTGGTACCGGGTGATCCTAATGATGAAAAGGATATCATCGTCGAGATACGCGCTGGTGCGGGCGGTGATGAAGCCGCTCTATTTGCAGGTGACCTGTTCCGTATGTACAGTCGCCTTGCTGAGGCGCGTCGTTGGAAAGTTGAGGTTTTAGATAGTTCTCTTTCTGAGGCGGGCGGCTACAAAGAAATCTCCTTCAAGGTGATTGGCGATAAAGTGTATTCTGTCATGAAATTTGAGAGTGGTGTTCATCGCGTTCAGCGTGTTCCTAAGACAGAATCTCAGGGTCGCATTCATACCTCGACTGCTACTGTTGCCGTACTTCCCGAAGTTGATGAGGTCGAAGTCGATATCAACCCCAATGATCTGCGTATCGATGTGTATCGCGCGGGAGGACCTGGTGGGCAATGTGTCAATACCACTGATTCAGCGGTTCGCATTACGCACCTTCCTTCAGGACTGGTAGTTCAATCGCAGGACCAGAAGTCTCAACTCCAGAACAAGATTGCAGCTATGTCTGTCTTGCGAGCTCGTCTGTACGATAAGATGTGCGCAGAGCAGCAGGCAGAACTGGGCGCTGAAAGACGTAGTCAAATTGGCACAGGGGACCGTTCAGAAAAGATTCGCACCTACAATGGCCCTCAAGATCGTGTGACCGATCATCGCATCGGTTATAACGGTACCTATAATGGAGTTTTGCTGGGTGCGGGTGGGGCTGGTCTTGAAGAGCTCATCACGGCACTCATCACTGTGGATCGTGCCGAACGCCTGGAGAAAGCGCTCTAAGGATGACACGGGGAGAGTATGCCGGTACTATTCAGGCGGCGCTTGACGAAATCAGCGCAATGCTTGCCGATGTACCTTCAGCAGGTGTTGCATTAGGATCGCAAACACCGGCTTATTTTGAGGCCAGTTATCTGATGTGTGCCTTGCTGGGATGTGGCCGCGCTGAACTCAACATTCGTTATCAGGATGTCCTTCCCGATTCCTCATTGCAAACGTTGCGCGATTGGGCAGCGCGTCGTCTGACCGGTGAGCCATTACAATATATCGTGGGCGAAGCTCCCTTTCGTCAACTGGTACTTGAAGTCAACTCCGCTGTGTTGATTCCTCGGCCCGAAACTGAGATATTGGTGGACCGGGCTCTCTCTTTTTTGAGAAATCGTCCTGCTGCCGTCTCAGATGCCACAGTGCGTGTTCTTGATCTCTGCACGGGGTCAGGCTGTATTGCGCTTTCTGTTGCCACGGAGATACGTGCAATGGGCATGACTTCTGTTGAGGTATATGCAACCGACATCGATACAGCTGCTTTGGCGGTGGCATCTCATAATCTTATGCGCTCTGGTATGCAAGAGACGGTCTCGTTATTTCAAGGCGATCTATTTGAGGCTTTGAAAGACAGCTCGGGTGTCTTTGATCTGATACTGTCCAATCCGCCCTACGTCTCTGATGCCGCGATGAGTGTATTGCCGGCAGAGGTAGCAAATTTTGAGCCGAGACGTGCTCTTGTGGGCGGTCGGGATGGGCTTGACATATTTCGGCGGATTCTTGCAGATATTCCTCGCTATCTCGCACCGGGAGGCGCGTGTATCTGCGAACTTTCAGGGGAACACATAGAGATGGCAGCAGCGAATTCAGCTGAGGTGTTTCGTGAAGTTGAAATCGTACCTGACCTTACGGGTCGTCCACGCTTTCTTTTCATGACGGGTGTGTACGATTCCTTGGCATCAACAGTCGTTGCGGTAGATGAAGACAATCCAGACCCGGCTCTTGTCGGGCGCGCTGCTGCGGCACTTAAAAACGGCGAGCCGGTCATCTTTCCTACCGATACCGTCTATGGCATCGGCGTGGCAGTGCGCTTTGACACGACGCCCGAACGCATCTATGAACTTAAAGGACGCGAGGCGCGTAAGCCGATCGCATGGTTGGTGGGGTATGGTGCAGAGGGCGATCAAACAGACGCTCTGCGGCGTTATGGCGCAGAAGTTCCCTCTTATGCCTATACTCTTGCTCGAAAATTCTGGCCAGGGGCGCTTACACTCATTGTAAGAGCATCCGCGGCAGTTCCTCCTCAGTTTCTCGGTGAGGAGAGAACAATAGCGCTGCGCATGCCTGACAACAAGATTGCGCTTATTCTTATCGAAAGCGTTGGTGTGCCGATCGCCACGTCTAGTGCTAACATATCGGGCGAGCCGCCCGCTTGTATGATCGGCGACCTAGACGAATCATTATTGAGAAATGTCAGCTGGGTACTCGACGCCGGGCCTTCTCGTGAGGGAATTGCCTCGACAGTGGTTTCTTGCTTGGGGGAAGTTCCGGTTATCATGCGTGAGGGTTCCGTTACAGAGGAGATGCTCTATGGGATATCAGAATAAGTTCAGTCATGAGGACACCGAAGCTCATGACATTGATCATACCGATGCACCCTACATCAAGATAAAGGGTTCGTTTCGTTCGGCTGATGGCGTGACCGATATAGTTACCCGAATGTGGGAGCCGCCCGCGGGTATTGCGCCACGCGGTGTTGTTCAACTCGTACATGGTATGGTCGAGTTCGTTGATCGCTACGACTATTTTGCTCGATTTCTTGTGGCACATGGCTTTGCTGTTGTGGGGCATGATCATATTGCCCATGGGGACTCGGTATCTTCACCTGAACGTTGGGGGAAGTTGCCCAAACACGAAGGCCGATCTGTTCTTATCGAAGATACCCATCGGATGCGTGCAGTTGCTCAGGAGAAGTATACAGCGACGATACCCTACGTGCTTTTTGGACACTCCATGGGATCGTTTATTGTACGCGCCTATCTTATGGAACACGGCGATGGTCTTGCAGGCGCAATTATCAGCGGTACCGCTCAACAACCCCTTGCGCTATCATACACGGCGCTTGCGCTGTCGCATGCTATTGCGCTGTTTCGTGGCGAGGACTACTACAGCGCGTTCGTTGATAATCTGGGGATGGGGGCTTACAACAAGGCATTTGAGCCCGCTCGAACTTCCCGAGATTGGCTCTCTCGCGACGAGGCAACAGTTGATACCTACCTTGCAGAGCCGCGTTGCTCGTTTTCTTTTTCTGTGGGAGGTTATAGTACGCTTACCAGCCTTACGGGCTACATAGCAAAACAAAATAACGTGGCACGTGCCCCCATTGATCTGCCCCTACTGTTCATAAGCGGTGGAGACGACCCCGTGGGGAATAGAGGTATCGGCGTCTATGCGGCTGCGTCTCAGTTTCGCAAGGCGGGCAACGATCATGTCTATGTGGAGATATACCCCGAAGCTCGCCACGAACTGATCAACGAGATCAACTGGCACGAAGTCTATAACGATATGTATGACTGGATTGAGGCAGTGATTACGGGGATGCCTCCCAAGAGTAACGATATAGATCAGAAGTATTTGAGACATTAGGGGAGGTGTCGCAGTGGGGTTATACGTTCTTTCCATCGATCAGGGTACCACGTCTTCGCGCGCCATACTATTTGACCATGAAGGGAACGTGTGTGCTCTTGCCCAACGCGAATTTGAGCAGATATTCCCTAAACCAGGCTGGGTTGAGCATGATCCGCGTGTAATACTTGCCACAGAGATGGCTGTTGTGTCTGAGGCCCTGGTGTCTGGTCGTGTTAACCCGGGGGAGATCGTTTGTGCGGGTATAAGCAATCAAAGAGAGACTACTATTATCTGGAATAGGCATACCGGCGAGCCAGTCTATAACGCCATTGTCTGGCAGTGTCGTCGCACGGCTGCATACCTTGAGCACCTCCTCGAGGGTACCGACTGGCCTCGCCGCATTCAGGAGAAAACGGGTCTCATCCCAGATGCCTATTTTTCGGCATCAAAGATTGCGTGGATTCTTGATAATGTTGAGGGGGCTCGCGCTTCTGCTCAGGCTGGTGACTTGTTGTTTGGGACGGTTGACACCTGGCTTATCTGGAACCTCAATGGCGACAAGTTGCACGTGACAGACTATACCAATGCTTCGCGTACCCTGCTGTTCAATATTCATTCACTTACCTGGGACGAAGAGCTTCTTGAACTTTTTGATATTCCCTCTTCGATGATGCCTGAGGTGCGTCCATCTTCAGGTTCTTTCGGTACGATCGATGTGCCTCTGCTTTCACTTCATATTCCCATTACCGGGGTTGCCGGTGACCAACAGGCGGCACTGTTTGGACAGGGCTGTTTTTCTGAAGGGGAAGCGAAGAACACCTATGGAACCGGATGTTTTCTTCTGCTGAATACAGGGGACACGCCCGTTGCGTCGCAGAAGGGCATACTCACCACACTTGCTGCTTCTACTTCTTCGGAGGGGCGTCCGCACTATGTTCTTGAAGGCTCGGTGTTTGTGGCAGGCGCACTGATAAAGTGGCTTTCTGAAGAGCTTGGCATACTGCCAGATGTTGCTGAGAGTTCGGCGCTGGCCTTGTCGGTTGAAACTTCTGACGGTGTCTACATTGTTCCGGCTTTCACGGGGTTGGGGGCACCATGGTGGAATCCCTATGCGCGTGGTGCCATTGTCGGTTTGACGCGCGGCACTACACGAGCTCACATCGTGCGCGCTGCCCTAGAGGCACTGGCCTATCAGCTCCATGACATCTTGATCGTCATGAAAGAGGACTCAGGTATCGATCTGTCATTACTCTGCGTTGATGGGGGAGTGAGCGGAAACGATTTTCTCATGCAATTTCAAGCAGATATCCTCGCAACACCAGTGAGACGTGCTCAACACCTTGAGACGACAGCTCTAGGGGCTGCGGCTCTTGCGGGGCTTGCTTCAGGGTTTTGGGAGTCCCTTGATGAGATTCATGGCCTCAATGAAGGCGGTATCATCTTTACTCCTCGTGAGGACGCTGATGGGAAACGTGCCCGTCGATTGTTGGGCTGGAAGCGTGCGGTCGATTCAGTGCTTACGTATGCCGATGGGTGCGAAGAACACTTTGAGGCGCAGTGATGAGACGTTGTTGATATTCAAAGATGCGCGCGCTTGTGCACGCTCCATGAAAAAACACGTTCGTCTTGTCACGAGTCCTCGTGCACACGTATCATGGGAGTGACTGATACGACGTATATAGTGAGAGAAAGAGAGTGCTATGCGCATTTCTATCGCAAGCGACCACGCCGGCTATTCTCAGAAGGCCGAATTGGTCACCTATCTTGAGATGAAAGGGCACACGGTAATTGATCATGGCCCCCTTAATGACAGCCGTGTCGATTATCCGGATTATGCGCTTCTCGTTACCTCAGATATCGTCGAGGGAAAGGCTGATCGTGGCATACTGGTCTGTGGAACGGGCATAGGCATGTCGATATGTGCAAATAAGGTACATGGCATTCGTGCTGCCTGCTGCCCTAATCGTGAATATGCAACGCTTGCTCGACAGCATAATGATGCAAACGTAGTCACGGTATCCGGTCGATTTGTGGATCTTGAAGAAAACAAGGCAATAACTGACACCTTCATCACTACTGATTTTGCTGGTGGCCGCCATGCTGATCGTGTGGCCAAGATAGACATGATTGAAAAACAGAACTGACAATCCCTTGCAAAAGCAGGGGTGCTATATCATCCATTTCTTGTTCCTATTGAGAAAGGCTTGCGTGTATGTATCTGAATCATCTTGCTCAGTGTGATCCTGAGGTCGCGGCAGCAATTAATGAAGAACTTGAACGTCAACGCTCTTCAATTGAACTTATCGCTTCTGAAAACTTTGTTTCTCGGGCAGTCATGGAAGCTCAGGGGAGTGTGCTAACCAACAAATATGCAGAGGGGTATCCGTCAAAACGTTATTATGGCGGTTGCGAGAAGGTTGATATTGCAGAAAATATCGCACGCGATCGTGCTAAGCAGTTGTTTGACGCTGAGTTTGCAAACGTGCAACCTCACTCGGGAGCTAACGCAAACTTTGCCGCTTATTCTGCAGTGATAAACCCCGGTGATACGATTTTGGGAATGAGCCTCTCTCATGGTGGACATCTGACTCATGGTTCTCCTGCAAATTTCTCGGGAAAGCTTTATAAAGTCTTTGCCTACGGGCTTGATCCTGAAACTGAGATGATCGACATGGACGAAGTCGAGCGTATCGCAAAGGAGACACGCCCGCAGGTTATTATGGCAGGCGCTTCGGCCTATCCACGCATCATTGATTTTCAGCGTTTTGCTGAAATCGCTCATGAAGTCGGCGCCCGCCTTATCGTTGACATTGCACACATTGCGGGTCTTGTTGTCACGGGCGCTCATCCCTCTCCGCTGCCCTACGCCGACATCGTAACCACTACGACTCATAAGACGTTGCGCGGTCCACGTGGCGGTCTTATTTTGACAAACGATGAAGAACTGGCAGCAAAGATTGATAAAGCGGTGTTTCCTGGTGCGCAGGGCGGCCCACTCATGCATGTTATCGCCGCTAAAGCGGTTTCCTTTGGAGAAGCTCTCGCCCCGAGCTTTAGCACCTACATCGATCAAGTCATCTTGAACATGCAAGAATTGGGCAAGGGAATGGCTGACGGTGGCCTGCGCTTGGTCTCTGGGGGGACCGACAATCACCTTGCATTGGTCGACCTTACCGGTGCTGGCATCACCGGTAAGGATGCCGAGCATGTGTTGGAGAGTATTGGCATAACCTGTAACAAGAACACTATTCCCCACGAGACTCGTTCGCCGTTTGTGACTTCTGGCGTACGTATTGGTTCTGCGGCTATGACCACGCGTGGATTTTCGGCTGAAGAGGCATATCGCATTGGTCGTATCATCGCCGAAGCAGTCTATAGTCCCGACGACGAGAAACGATTGACCCGCATTGCCGATGACGTGCATGGTCTTCTTGCGACTCATCCGCTGTACCCGGAATTCTAAATGTGTTCCTTACGTTTTTGTGCCGAACATGTTTTCTAATGAAGGAACGCCAATGACTGATGAGCGTCCCACATGGGATAGATATTTTCAAAGTATCATGTGCAATGTTGCGGAGCGTTCTACCTGCAGACGACGCCATGTAGGTGCAGTTCTTGTCAAGGATCGGCGTATTCTTGCGACGGGGTATAATGGTGTTCCGTCGAAGCTCGCACACTGTACAGAGGTCGGGTGTTTACGAGAGAAACGCGGCATTCCATCCGGCACTCAACAGGAGTTATGCCGCGGTTTACACGCTGAGCAGAATGCGGTTATACAGGCGGCACGCCACGGTATTACGATAGACGGTGCCACGGTCTACTGCACCAATCAACCGTGTGTGACCTGTGCGAAGATTCTCATCAATGCCGGCATCGTAGAGGTGATCTACGCCGATCCATATCCCGATGAGTTGGCACAACAGATATTCGACGAGGCTGGTGTCGCTGTTCGACGTATTGACGACTGAGAAGCTTATGCTCGGCTACCGCTGACCTTGAAAAAAGCGTGTTTCTGCCGTTTTTATGCAAGAGTCATGAAAAGTTTTGTTAATATCATTTGGTCACGTCCATTCCATAGGGCGGTGACTGTTTACGAGAGGCAGAGGTATCCCGTTGATCTTGACTATCATGGCAGGCGTTGTCGCCGGAGTGATATGTGCATCGCCGTTGTCTCTGGTTAACAAGATTATGAATAAGGATCGGAGCAAAGGCAGCACCTCCATCAGTATCCTATCGGCGGTTCTGTCTTTTATATTGCTCATGTTGGCTGTGCTGGTTTGCTATGCAGTTAGTTATGACTCCCTGATGATGTTTGCGATAACTCTTGTCGCAGGATTTCTCATCACGGTCATCATCTCTGTGTTGTGGGCAAATTTGAAAAAATAGGAATGATCAGGAAGGGCGAAGAACGTGGATCCACTTTCGAGTTTTGCCGAAGAGGTTGGGTCGCTGGTATATGAGAAATACAGCGAATCTATAGTCAGCCCATTGCTTACGCAGTATTCGGTATGGATGTTTATCACCGTGATTCTCACGGTTCTGGTTGTTATCTGGGCAAGTCGCAAGGTTAAGATGATACCTCAAGGATTCATCGGTAAATGGATTTGAAGCGTTATATAGTGGCATTCAGAAGACCGTCGTCGAGGATGTTGTCGGGCCTAACTGGAAGAAGCATGCACCGTTTCTGATGACAATGTTTCTTTTCATCTTGGTAAGTAATCTCTTGGGTCTTATACCAGGAGTAAAAGTTGCCACCGGTACCATGGGCGTGACGGTTGCATTGGCGCTTATATCCTTCTTGTACTTCAATTATTATGGCATCAAAAAGGTGGGTTTCATTCACTATATGGGAAACCTTGCTCCTAAGGGTGTCATGTTTCCTATTAATATTTTGATATGGTTCATTGAGTTGCTCTCTCTGTTTTTGCGTCTGGTCACGTTGGCGGTTCGACTTTTTGCCAATATGCTTGCGGGACATTTGGTACTTGGCGCGTTCGCATTACTTACCAGTTGCTTCGTTCTGCCGATTATCACTAACTTCACCATTGCAAACTTGGGGGTAGGAAGCGCATCTATTGCGTGGATGCTTCTTCTTATCGCCATGTATTGTATGGAGTTTCTGGTTGCTATCATACAGGCCTACGTTTTCACCTTGCTTTCGGCAGTGTACGTCAATCTTGCTACCAGTGCCGAGCATTAACATCAGCGTTTATGCCGTAAATGGCTGCGTATAGTACAGTAAGTCCAGGACTGGCGGAATGGCCGCTTGTCCGCCCCTAGTAGGAGGAAAAGAACTATGCAAGTTATTGGTTATGGCCTCGCCGTCATCGGTGCCGCTATTGGTATCGGCCTCATCGGCTTTGGTGCCACCCAAGCTACCGCTCGTCAGCCTGAGATGCAGGGTAAGATTTTCACCACCTTCATTCTCGGCGCCGCGTTCTGCGAAGCCCTTGCACTCATCGGCTTTGTTCTTGCCCTTATCAAGTAGACTGCATCGTATAGGTATCAGGTAGCCGAAAGGCTAACGGAGGTAAATTCGTGAACATGAAGAGAGTAGCTGGGACGATCATTTCAGCTTCACTACTCGCAACCTCAATACTTTTTGCGATGCCAACCTTAGCATTCGCTGAGGAGGCTGAGAAGTCGGGCGTTGCTCTGCTTCTTCCTAATATGGCCGAGTTCATTCCCATGCTGATAGCGTTTATCGTCATGTGGGTGCTTCTCGCAAAGTTTGGCTACCCGGTAGTCGACAAGATGCTCGCCAAGCGTGCTAAGACTATCAAGGATGATCTTACCGCAGCCGAGCAAGCCAAGATCGAAAGCCAGCGTCTCCTTCAGGAGTACAAGGCTCAGATGGAAGATTCTAAGAAGCAAGCGGCCGAAATCATCGCTGAGGCAAAGAAGACCGGCGAAACGGTGAAGGCGCAGTTGGCTGAACAGGCTCAGGAGGAGTCGGAGAAGATGATACGGAAGGCCCAGGAGGCCATTGAGGCTGAGAAAAAGGCTGCCGTATCTGAGATCCAATCTTCTGTTGCCGATATTTCGGTTGCTGTAGCAGGCAAGATCATCGGTTCAGATCTTTCCAGTGATGAGCATCGCAAGATTATTGAGCGCTACGTTGCAGAGGCGGGTAGCCTGAATGCCGACTGATCGTAATCTCATTAAAAAGGAAGTCTCGACTTATGCGAGTGCCTTGCTTGCGGCTATGTCATCCGATGAAGAAGTATTTTTCGTCGGTGGCGAGTTGGAAGAGGTCGCGCGGGCTGTCATAGGAAATCCCATTCTTCGTAAGACGCTTGACGATGGGACCATTGATGCCCCGGTGCGCGCGCAGATCATCGGTTCGGTTTTTGAGAGTGTAGATCCTTCTCTCGTTGCCGTTCTCAAGGTCATGGCTGAGCGTGGCGACATTGCACTAGTGCTTCGGGTTTCCGAAGCGTACAATGCCTTAGCTGAAGAGAAGCTCAAGGCGACGTTTGTCATGGTTGTGACCGCAATCGAGCTTGATGATGAGTTGCGTACGTCAATTAAGAAAAAGCTGTCCGTGGATTTTGGTACCGATATTCTTCTGAGGGAGAAGGTCGACCAGTCGATTCTCGGCGGCATCATTTTGAGTGCACATGGTAAGCGCATTGATGCGAGTGTCACGTCTCAACTCGAGAACGCTCGTGTAGTACTCTCGACTATGCCTACCGGAGGTGAAAGGTAAATGGTGGAGATTTCCGCTAAAGCAATCGATGAGACTTTGCGCAAGCAGCTTGACGAGCTCAAGACAAATGTCGAGTCACGCACTGTCGGTACGGTCATCCAAGTCGGTGATGGTATCGCGCGTATAGATGGTCTCAAAGATGCTATGCAAGGCGAGCTCCTCGAGTTCATCGGAGAGGGCGGCGAGAAAGTCTACGGACTAGCTCAAAACCTCGAAGAGGACGAAGTGGGTGCTGTTTTGCTGGGTGATGTTACCCTAATAAAAGAAAATGACGAAGTCCATACCACCGGTCAGATCGTCGAGGTCCCCTCGGGTGATGCGTTGCTCGGGCGCGTTGTCAACCCGCTTGGTGTGCCTCTTGACGGCAAAGGACCGATTGCGGCTGCTGGAATGCGGCCGGTGGAATTCAAGGCTCCTGGCGTTACCGCTCGTAAGGGTGTTCATGAGCCTATGCAGACAGGTATCATGGCAATTGACTCGATGATTCCTATCGGTCGTGGTCAGCGCGAGTTGATCATTGGAGACCGTCAGACGGGTAAAACTGCCATTGCGGTTGATGCAATCATCAACCAAAAGGGCAAGAATATGATCTGCATCTATATCGCTATCGGTCAGAAAGCTTCGACCGTTGCGACGGTTGTTGAGACCCTTGAGCGTTATGGCGCGATGGATTACACCATTATTGTTGCGGCAACCGCTGCTGACTCTGCTCCTTTGCAGTACATCGCTCCTATGGCTGGCTGTGCTATGGGTGAGTACTTCATGTATAACGGTGTCGATGGCAAGCCGGCTTCTGCTGAGAATCCGGGACGTCACGTTCTGTGCATCTATGATGATCTTTCAAAGCAGGCAACGGCGTATCGCCAGATGTCGCTGACCCTTCGCCGTCCGCCAGGACGTGAAGCGTACCCCGGCGATATTTTCTATCTGCACTCTCGCCTCTTGGAGCGTGCGGTCAAGATGTCTGACGAGAATGGTGCTGGTTCTTTGACTGCACTGCCGATCATCGAGACTCAGGCTGGCGATGTGTCTGCTTACATCCCGACGAACGTTATCTCCATTACTGATGGCCAGATCTTTCTTGTGACGGATCTTTTCTTCCAGGGTCAACGTCCTGCTATCAGTGTCGGTATCTCAGTTTCCCGCGTCGGTGGCGATGCACAGATCAAGGCCATGAAACAGGTTGCTGGTTCGTTGCGTCTCGATCTTGCGGCTTACCGTGAACTTCAAGCATTTGCTGCGTTTGGCAGCGACTTGGACAAGGCAACTCAAGATCAATTGAATCGTGGCGCTCGTATGACAGAGCTCCTAAAACAAGGTCGCTATGCTCCCATGCCCGTTGAAGATCAGATCATGTCTATCTTTGCTGGCGTGAACGGGTTCCTTGATGAGATTGCCGTTAAGAATGTAGTTCGTTTCCGTGGCGATCTGCTTGACTACCTCAGATCTAATCGCCCTGAACTTGGCAAGGCTATCATTGCTGAAAGCAAGATTTCTGATGAGACCGCCGACAAGCTCAAAGAAGCTATCGCTGCATTCAAGACGCAGTTCGTTGAGGATTAGGTGACTGTGGCATGCCGAACCTTCGCGACATACAAAAGCGCATAAATTCGGTCCAGTCGACCAAGCAGATTACACGTACCATGGAGATGGTGGCAACTGCTAAGATCCGTAAGTCATCCGATCGTGTGTTGGCTGCGACTCCTTATGCGCACTCCATGAACGAGACGTTGGCAACACTCGTGCAGGACGCATCTTTGATCACGAGCCCGTTACTTGCTCGTCATGACGACACCAAGCGTATTGCGGTAATCGCTGTCGCTTCCGACCGTGGTCTCGCCGGTGGTTTTAACAGCAATGTGCTGCGTGCTGTCGACAAATTTATTTCAGCGAAGCAGGCAGAAGGTATTGAGATTGATCTGATTGCATGCGGTAAGAAAGCAATCGCATATTTTAAATATCGTAGGTTCCCCATGCTCCTTGAGTTCAGGGATCTTTCGGCAGACCCTACGATTGCGCAAGCTCGCGAAATAGCAAGTCTTGTCAGTGAACTCTATACCACTAACCGTGTTGACCAAGTCATGGTCTACTATAACCATGCGCGTAATGTTGCCGATCAAGACCTTACCTGTGAGGAAGTTCTTCCGGTCGACGCGCCTGAAGTAGATGTGGCTCTACAAGAATCCAAAGATGCAAATCTAGATGCCACCGGGACAATTTCCGGAGAATTCGAATTTGAGCCATCACCCGCGCTCGTACTAGATACCCTTCTCCCGGCCTATGTCGAGAACCGCATATACCATGCGCTCATTGACTCCGCTGCTGGTGAACAGGGTGCTCGCCGTAAGGCGATGAAGTCGGCTACGGATAATGCAACAGATATGGTGCATACGCTGACGCGTGTCTATAACCGTGCACGACAGGGCGCTATCACCACAGAACTCAATGAGATTGTCGGCGGTGCCGCAGCTTTGGAGGATGAGTAATATGACAGAAAAGGACACCAAAATGAACGTTGGACACATCGTTCGCGTGGTCGGTCCTGTTGTGGACGTGGAGTTCACGGCAGATAGCATCCCTGCGATTTACAACGCGCTGAACGTGGAGGCGGAGACTCCCATCGGTCACATCAGCACGGTCCTTGAGGTGGAAACTCACCTCCCGGGTAACGTCGTTCGTACGGTTGCTATGTCGTCTACCGACGGCCTCCAGCGCGGCATTGAAGTAACTGATACAGGCGCTCCTATCATGATGCCTGTAGGCCCCAGTACTCTGGGACGTATCTGGAACGTAACAGGCGGTCTGGTCGACAATGGCGAGATGCCTGAGATTGACGAGTACTATCCTATTCACCGCCCTGCACCTGCATTTGAGGACCTCTCTACGTCTACTGAGATTTTCGAGACAGGCATCAAGGTTATTGACCTGATTGAGCCCTACATCAAGGGTGGCAAGACGGGACTCTTCGGTGGAGCTGGTGTAGGCAAGACCGTTATCATTCAGGAACTTATCAACAACCTGGCTCAGGAACATGGTGGAACTTCGGTATTCACCGGTGTTGGTGAGCGCACTCGTGAGGGTACCGACCTCTACAAGGAAATGAGTGATTCGGGCGTTATCAAGAAAACTTGTCTGGTGTACGGTCAGATGAATGAGCCTCCGGGAGCTCGTCTGCGCGTCGGCCTTGCAGGCTTGACTGTTGCTGAGTATTTCCGTGATCAGGGTCAGGACGTATTGTTGTTCATCGACAATATCTTCCGTTTCACCCAAGCAGGCTCTGAGGTATCCGCTTTGCTCGGTCGTATGCCTTCCGCCGTTGGCTATCAGCCGACACTCGCTACAGAAATGGGCGACTTGCAGGAGCGTATTACTTCTACTAAGACGGGTTCCATCACTTCGGTACAGGCTATCTATGTACCTGCAGATGACTTGACTGACCCGGCACCTGCCACAGCATTTATCCATTTGGATGCAACTACCACACTCTCTCGTGCCATCACTGAGTTGGGCATCTATCCGGCTGTTGATCCGCTGGCATCTTCTTCGCGCGCGCTCTCTGCTGAGATCGTTGGAGAAGAGCATTATCGTGTTGCGGTTACTGTTCAAGAAATTCTTCAGGAGTATTCTGATCTCCAAGACATTATCGCTATTCTTGGTATGGATGAGTTGTCTGAGGATCAGCGCCTGACTGTTTCTCGTGCACGTAAGATTCAACAGTTCTTTGGACAGCCATTCCACGTGGCCGAGGTATTTACCGGTACGCCTGGGAAGTACGTCAAGCTTGAGGATACCATTCGTTCGTTTGCTTCGATTATCAATGGCGAGTGCGATGAGATTCCTGAACAATGCTTCCGTTATAAGGGTGCTATAGAAGACGTGTTTGAGGCTTACGAGAAGATGAAGGGCTAAGGTAGATCGTCATGGCAGCGACCTTCAAGTGTGAAATAGTGACGCCTGTGTGTCAGGTATATGCTGATGAAGCAACGTTCATCGCAGTGCCCGGCGCTAATGGCGAACTCGGTGTCATGTATCTGCATGCTCCTACCATTTCAACTCTCGGGCAAGGCGAGGTTCGTCTCAAGAAAGATGAGAACGGTGCAACCGAGCGTATTGCCATTTCTGGTGGCTATGTCGAAATCGACGGCACGAAGGTTATCATCTTAGCTGATCGAGCTCTTAAGGTTTCTGAGATCAACAGAGCAAACGTTGACCAAACGGTCAATGCTCTTGAATCTAAGTTGGCTTCTTTCGAAAAGGATGATGCTCAGGCGGTGTTCATTAAGAAAGAACTTGCATGGAATCAGCTTCTTCAAAAACTGAGTGCCTGATCGCATAGCCCATTGATATATCTAGAATAGAACCCCTCCTTTGAGGGGTTCTTCTTTTGCTGGGCAAAGAATTCTTCTTTAGCAATAACCAAACGTGGCGGTTTTTTAGTTTGCTCATGAGATAATCGTGTCTTTGTACTCTTATCGCATCAGGGGAAGTATTCTCTAGAGAATTTGAGGTCCAAAAGCATACGCCACTGCCTCTTAAAGGTTCTCGACCGATAAAGGCGACACAAAGTGACTGTTTAGTGTTCTCAAGGCTTTGAATGCGGAGAACCTTGTGTAATATGTATCTCCTTCGATCCTTAGATCTGTCGTGCTTTGTGAAATATTTTGCAGCAAGTCATAGGTTTAAGATAGGTACGCTCTACATCAATACTGATGAGTGACACGATCCTTATAGTATTTCTATATATGTCATACGCTGGTATAAAGGGAGTTGACGATGAGACCACAAATCATTGCACCAGATAAAACCAGAGCAGCCCTTGATGATCTTCGGGCAACGTTGGAGCGACGCTGTGCGGTGAGTTCGCACATGTTATGTCCGATTGAGTTCACCTCTGCTTTGCTAGGAATGTGTGCCGCTGAGTCATGCGGAAAATGTACTCCCTGCCGCGTGGGGCTTTCTCAATTGAAATCACTTATCGATAACGTCCTTGACGGTACCGCCGACATAAAAACTATCGATCTGATAGCCCGTACTGCTCGCAATATCTATCTCTCGGCCGATTGCGCCATTGGATATGGTGCTGCGCAGATGGCCATGGAGGCAGTCAGCGCTTTTCGCGATGATTTTGAGCATCACGTGCAACTGGGCTGTTGCGGTCTTTCTCGTGAGAGCGCAATACCTTGCACCGCTCAATGTCCTGCGGGCGTAGATATCCCGGGTTATTTGGCTTTAGTGCGTGCGAAGCGCTACACGGATGCGGTTCGCCTGATTCGAAAAGATAATCCGCTTACTGTTGTCTGCGGCCTGGTGTGTGAGCACCCTTGTGAGCTTGCGTGTCGTCGGAGTATGGTAGACGATCCATTGAACATTCGGGGTATCAAGCGTTATGCAGCAGAACACATGGAAGCCGATTATCGCCCGGAGATTGCACCTTCTACGGGGAAAAATATTGCGGTTGTAGGAGGAGGCCCTGCGGGTCTTTCTGTGGCGTACTATCTTGCTTTGATGGGTCATACGCCTACCATATTTGAACAACGGCAGGCATTAGGCGGTATGCTGCGTTATGGCATACCTGCGTATCGTTTACCGCGCGAACGCCTTGACCAAGAGATACAGTGGCTTCTTGATTGTGGTGTCAGGGCGACCTGTGACGTTTCGATTGGTCAAGATATTACTCTTGACGATTTGAGACGTGATTTTGATGCTGTCTACCTAGCGATAGGGGCTCATTCTGATCGTAAGCTCAACATTGACGGTGAAGACGCTGAAGGGGTTATATCTGCAGTCGAGATGCTGCGACGTATGGGAGAAAACGATCAATGGGATTTCTTTGGTCAAGACATTGTTGTGGTGGGTGGCGGTAACGTTGCCATGGATGTGGCGCGTACGGCGGTGCGTCTTGGTGCCCGCCGAGTTACCATAGTTTATCGTCGACGCATGATCGATATGACCGCGCAACCTGAGGAGATAACAGGAGCAATTGAAGAAGGCTGTGTTCTCATGGAATTGTCTGCTCCTCTGCGTGTTGAAACCAAAGAGGGCAAGGTTGCAGGTCTTCGTGTCAAGCCTCAGATTGTTGGTGCCCTAGATTCCAGACGTCCTCAGGTATCTGATGCTGATGCCGCAGAGATAGTGCTGCCCTGCGATAAGGTATTGGTCGCCGTAGGGCAGGGTATAGACTCGCGCGTTCTTGACGCTTCGGGAATATCGGTAGCTCGTGGGCGTATCGTAACAACAAACGATGTCGAGATTCCGGGACTCTCTGGTTTGTTTGCGGGTGGAGATTGTGTTAGCGGGCCCGCGACAGTTATTCGCGCTGTGGCTGCGGGCAAAGAAGCCGCCGTTGCTATCGATGCATACCTCGGTTTTGATCATCAAATCATTGAAGAGATTGATATTCCCTTAGAACAGGGTGCGACCCTTCCTTCCTGCGCTCGCTCTAATATGGTTGAGCGAGATGCCTTAACGCGCGGGAATGATTTTGCTCTTATCGAAGAAGGTCTTACTGAGGAGGAAGCGATTCAGGAGGCTTCGCGATGTTTGCGTTGTGATCGTTTCGGATTTGCTGCGTTTCGTGGAGGGAGAGTTGCCTCATGCCAGAAGTAACCATTGACGGGCGCGTCGTGAGCGTCCAAGAGCACACTTCCATACTTGAAGCGGCCCGTGAGGCGGGCTCGTATATTCCCACTCTTTGCTATCTTAAAGATATAAATGAGATTGGTGCTTGTCGTCTCTGCATCGTCGAAGTTGAAGGGCAAGATCGCTTGGTCGCTGCTTGCAATAATGAAGTGGCTGAGGGTATGGTCATTCACACGGCAACACCTCAGGTTATAAGCGCACGTCGCATGAATATGGAGCTCCTGCTTTCTCAACATGATATGCATTGTCCTAGTTGTGTGCGGGGAGGAAACTGTTCTTTGCAGCGCGTTGCAAACGAGCTGGGAATTTCTGTGACACCTTATGAAGAGAAGTTGCCGGTGAGGAGATGGAATGAGGAGTTCCCTCTCATTCGCGACGCGTCTCTCTGCATCAAGTGTTTCCGGTGTGTGCAGATATGTGACAATATCCAGGCTGTTCACGTATGGGATCTGGTTAATAACGCAAGTCGTACGGATGTTGGCGTGGCTGACTGCATCACCATAGAAGAGTCAAAATGTACTCTCTGTGGGCAATGCATTACGCATTGCCCGACGGGTGCACTTCATGAGCGCGATGATACTGATCGCGTTTTCGATATGCTTGCCGATCCCGATCGCATAACTATAGTTCAGATTGCTCCAGCAGTACGTGCAGCTTGGGGAGAATCTCTCGGTCTTGAGCGTGGGCAGGCAAGCGCGAAACGCCTCGTGGCTGCTTTGCGCACCATAGGGTTTGATTATATTTTCGATACAGATTTTTCTGCCGATCTCACCATCATGGAAGAGGGAAGCGAACTTCTCGCTCGTCTCAGTAATCCTGAAGATGCAGTGCTGCCCCTATTCACTTCCTGCTGTCCTGGGTGGGTTCGTTACGTAAAGGGCCACTATCCCTCGTTTGTCGACAATCTTTCGACGGCCAAATCGCCTCAGCAGATGTTTGGTGCTATCGCTAAGACATACTATGCTGAACTGCTTGGTGTTGATCCGAGTAAAATATTTCTTACCTCTATCATGCCCTGTATTGCGAAGAAACATGAGTGCGCTCTTGAGACGATGAGAGATGCAGGCGCGGGACAAGATGTTGACGCAGTGCTCACTACTCGTGAGATTGATCGCATGATTCGTGCCGCATGCATTGATGTGTCCGCTCTTAATGAAGAAGAGTTTGATACACCACTGGGCGTAGGAAGTGGTGCGGCGGTAATTTTTGGGGCAACAGGCGGCGTTATGGAAGCTGCGTTGCGGAGTGCTTATTTTCTGGTTACCGGTAAAAATCCTGATTCCGATGCGTTCAAAGACGTGCGCGGACTTGATGGCTGGAAGGAAGCCACCTTTGATCTCAATGGTACGCCGCTTCGGGTAGCAGTCGTGCATGGTCTTGGCAATACCGAGAAGCTTATGGAGGCATTGATGGCCGGCGAGGTCGCCTATGACTTTATTGAGGTCATGGCTTGCCCTGGTGGATGCGCGGGTGGCGGTGGACAACCCATCACGGATGGATGCGAATTTGCCGGAGAACGTGGCGCGACGCTCTACGGGCTTGATGCGGCGAACAAACTTCGCTTCTCACATGAGAACCCTTCGGTGGCTCAATGTTACGAAACATACTTGGGCGCTCCGCTTTCTGAGCGATCGCATCATCTGCTTCATAGTGATCATCATGATTGGGATATGCCTCATGCATAGATGCACTAAAATATCTGATCTCTCGTTGGAATACAGAGAAGCAGATGTTTCTGCATCAGATAGTTCAGTTTGTTTTTCCGGCATCCGCTTTGTCGGTGTTGCTCTTGTCCTGATAACGGCTGTTTTTATGCTCACTATGCTTGCTGGTTGTGCTCAGACTTCGCCCCAGGCGCAAACGAGCACATCGGGAGATACGACGGTGGTGTCAGTGGCTTCTCTCAAGGGGCCTACGTCCATCGGGCTCGTGGGGATTATGGGCGATGCCTCTCTTGTTAATGATTATTCTGTTACCATTTCGGGCACGGTCGACGAGATCTTGCCGGGGATAGTAAAGGGAGATATTGATATAGCTCTCGTGCCTGCAAACGTTGCTTCAACGCTTTATGCAAAAACAAATGGGGGAGTCAGCGTTATTGATGTCAACACACTCGGTGTGCTCTATGTCGTTACGGGAGACAGCTTGATACAATCGCTTGCAGACCTCGCAGGGCGCACTATCTATATGACTGGTAAGGGTACAACACCAGAATACGTGATGACATATCTTCTGCGAGACAATGGGCTCAGCAATGCTGTTACCATCGAATACAAATCGGAGGCTTCTGAAGTTGCTGCGTTGCTTCTTCAGAATCCCTCTGCTATTGGGGTGTTGCCGGAGCCGTATGTCACGGCGGTTTGCGCACGCAACACCACTTTGACGGTACCCATTAGTCTTACGCAGGAATGGGATGTATTGCAGGGCGGGGCGGGGAGCCGACTAGTTACGGGAGTCACCCTAGTGCGTAGCGAATTCCTGAGAGATCATCCTGATGTGGTTGATGAGTTTCTCAAGGCTCACAGCGCATCTGTTACCTATGTTAATGCGCATCCAGATGATGCTGCTGTTCGGGTTGTCGCAGCGGGTATAATGGATGACACGACTCTTGCCGCTCAAGCGATACCCTCGTGTCATGTGGTCTGTTTGACGGGGGACGACATGCGCTCAGCACTCAGCGGCTATCTGAATGTTCTCTACGAGCAGAACCCCGCTTCTGTGGGTGGAGCGCTGCCGGGCAATGAATTCTACTACGGAGCGGTAGCGTAGAAGGTGGCGTTTCGATAGGGGAAACACTCTGCTTGGTAGGATAGGAGCATGACGCCATGGCGATTGAGCGGCAACATAATCATGTGCCAAGTCTACGAACCTGGCTGATACGCATCGGTGTTTTGCTTTTCTGGATTGTTGTGTGGGAACTAGCAAGCCTTGCTTTGGGCAGTGGGATTCTGCTCTCCAGTCCTCAAGAGGTATGTATCGCGCTTTTCACTGACGTAGCACGTCTTTCTTTCTGGGCTATCATAGGATCCTCGCTTCTGCGCATCCTGATAGGATTTTTCTGCGCATTTGTTGCAGGCATACTTCTCGCATCAATCGCGTATCGTTTGAGTTTCCTACGCGTACTGCTTGAACCGGTTGTATTTCTTATGAAAAGCATTCCCATCGTCTGCATTATCGTATTGCTTCTGATTTTGACGGGCTCTTCTCAAGTACCGACGATCGCAGTATTTCTTGTGGTATTTCCGGCATTATACGTTTCGGTTCTCGAAGGGCTCTCTCAGCTTGATACTCACATTATAGAGATGCTCGACATTTTTGAGGTTCCCTTCTCGCGCCGGTTGTTTGCGTTTTACTGGCCCTCGGTGTTGCCCTTTGTACGCGCGTCAAGCAAGGTGGCGGTGGGCATGGGCTGGAAGGCGGGCGTGGCGGCAGAACTCATAGGAATACCTATGGGTTCAATCGGGGCTCAGCTGTATCTTTCAAAGATAACGTTGAACACTGCAGATCTGTTCGCCTGGACACTGGTGATCGTGTTGATGAGTTTTCTTTGCGAAAAAGGGTTTCTTGCGTTGTTGCGGCAAAGCTCTGCGGCGAGTCGTCATCTCGTACGTCTGGGATTTCCCCATCATGCTCTGCGGGCAAATACACCCTCTGATATCTGCTTGTGCCAGGTGACGAAGCGCTATGATGGCCGGCCAGTTATCAACGATGTGAATATGATATTCCCCGCAGGAAGTCGCTCGTGCATTCTAGGGGTTTCGGGAGTCGGCAAGACGACAGTGCTTTCTTTGTTAGGCGGATTTTTGCATCCTGATGTGGGTACTATTGAGGGTGTGGGAACGTCTGTAATGGTGTTTCAGGAAGCGCGTTTGCTTGAAGGGTTGTCCGCGGTTGATAACATACGATTGGTGGCGGGCGACTTACTTGATACACTTCAGATCCGTCTGCTTCTGAGAGAGTTGCTTCCCCTTGATGCCCTCGATCTTCCGGTTTCGCAGCTTTCGGGAGGCATGCGCCGTCGAGTTGAGCTCTGCCGAGCGTTGGGGGTTTCATCGCAGACGGTTATACTGGATGAGCCGTTTTCTGGACTTGACGTTAAAAACCGCGAGCGGGCGTATGAGTTTATTGAGAACCACCTGAAAGGGCGGACGCTCATAATGGTTTCGCATGATGAAATCGATGCAGAAGCGCTGCACGCGAAGATTATCCCATTTCAGGATTTTTCTGGCATAATGTTGGAAAATTAAATTCAACCTGGTTTATGCTCAATATCTCTCCGGATATTAGGGCGCTCACAGACAAGCCACTCCTGCGGCGTTCTGGTTGCGTGCGATATATGAACATATGGTGGCGAATTCTTCTGTTTACGATAATCCCCTAGAGGTTAACCTAGACGAAACAGAGATGCGTTACTATCCATTCATATCTAGTGACTGGTTCGCCTATGGCAGTCGATCCTTTTGATGGTTCAATGATTGAGCCACATGAAGAAAGGATGCTGTGATGGCGCTTTATCAAAAAGAATTCTGGGAACCCTACCATCGTGCAAAAATAAAACGTGATACGGAGAAGTACTGGGATACCCGTGCGCTGGGCTTTTCTCGACACTCAGGAGTCTCAAACTATGTTGCTGAGTTTGTTGAGTTGAGTCATGCGAATCCAGACTGGACGGTTCTCGATGTGGGGTGTGGCACGGGAGCTCTGACCCTCAACCTCGCCTCCCGTGTTGCATCGATCACCGGCTTTGATATCTCAGGCGAAATGTTGGCTATACTCGACGACACTGCGCGTGCTCAAGGGATGTCTAATGTTAAGACACTGAGAGGCTCATGGGAAGATGACTGGGATTCGTGCGGTGTTCCCGTTGCTGATATGGTGATAGAATCTCGCGCACTGCTTACCGTCGACCTTACTACTGCTCTTGAGAAACTCAACGCGCATGCGCGTTATCGAGTATGTATGACAACGGTCTGTGGCGACCTAGCTTATAACGACCGCAAAATCGTTGAAGGGGTTGGGCGCAGTCTGCCCGTTCCTCCTGATTATATTCACGTGGTCAACTGTCTCTACGATATGGGTATCAACGCAAAAGTTGATTTCATTTCAAGTGTTAAATACGATCGCTATTGTAATCGGGAAGCGGCGAAACTTTCTATGATGCGCATGCTGGGTGATGTTACGTCGGAGGAAGAACAGGCCCTTGACATGTTTATGGAACGACATCTTGTATATCGTGATGGCGAATGGGTGAAAGACTATGAGCGAAAAACCGACTGGGCATTTATCAGCTGGAATAAATGACCTAATTACTGAGTATGTCTCAAATAGTAGTAACGCGCGGGGCGAACAAGACACCACGTGCGCGCGCCCAGCGCCTCGTTTTGATGATACGACGCTGCGTGATGGTGAGCAGGCGGCGTACGTGGTATTTTCTGATGAAGAGAAGCTACATATAGCGCATACACTTGACGACATGGGAATTGATCAGATCGAAGCGGGTATCCCCGCTATGGGCGGTGACGAATATCGTTTAGTTGAGCGAATCGCCGGAGAAGGCCTTAACTGCTCGGTGCTTGGTTGGAGCCGTGCCGTCATATCTGATATTAAGACAACAATCGCGAGCGGTGTGGATGCAATTGAGATATCGCTTGCAACGAGCGATCTACATATTCACTCGAAGCTTCACCGGGATCGCGCTTGGGTGCTTGATACTATCGCTCGCTGTGTTGAGTATGCAAAGGATCGAAATCTCTATGTTTGTGTAGGGGCCGAAGATGCTTCACGCAGTGACATAGATTTTTTGATCGAGTACGCACAGGCTGCGCAGCGGGCCGGCGCTGACCGCTTGCGTTATTGCGATACATTAGGATGCGCGGAACCGTTTGCCTTACGGACTGTAATTGCACTACTCGAGAAAACAAGTGGACTTGAAATAGAGATACACACGCATAACGATTTTGGCTTAGCCACGGCCAATGCGCTTGCTGCTTGGAAAGGCGGGGCAAGCTGGATCAATACGACAATAGGGGGAATCGGCGAGCGCGCAGGAAACGCCGCGATCGAACCTATCGTGATGGCGTTGCGCCATATAGAAGGTATAGCGCTCGAAGGGTTTGATACGCAACAATTCACCGCTTGCGCACGGTTTGTGGCTCATGCAGCATCGCGGGAGGTTGCTGTCGACCAGCCGGTTGTTGGCGGGCATGTGTTTTCACATGAGGCGGGCATACATGTAGATGGTCTCTTGAAAGATGCTCGTACCTATGAGATGTTTGAGCCACTTGAGGTGGGGGGACAGCGAACGATTGTGGTGGGCAAGCATACGGGCTCTCATGCGCTGCGCCTTAAACTTTCGGCACAGAGCGTTGAGCTCACTGAAATGCAAGCGTTGTCGTTGCTCCCGCTGGTGCGTGCTGAGGCCATACGTCTCAAGCGTCCGCTTTCAGATCATGAGTTGTTGTGCCTGTTCCGCGAGCATAGAGTTTTATTCTCATAATAGATAGTTATATTTTACGGGCTCGTAACACAGAGCATCTTTGAATATCGTATAGTAATCACAACGGAACAATGAAGTTCCGCAAAATTCCGTGGATGAGCACGGAGAACAAACGGCAATGAAGCCCGCACCGCAATCTGGTTATACCAGAGCGCAGTGTGGGCTTTTTCAATTGATATAGGCCGGCAAATCAACAGGAACAGTGAGGAGATAGTTATGCGACAAGTAGCAATTTATGGAAAAGGCGGGATTGGCAAGTCGACGACTACGCAGAATCTGACTTCTGCGCTGGCGACGCATCTGAACAAGAGGATTCTGCTCATTGGCTGTGACCCCAAGGCAGATTCGACGCGTATGCTTCTCGGTGGTCTGGCTCAACAGACCGTGCTCGATACTCTACGCGAAGAGGGCGACGATGTCGAACTTGAAAGTATCATGAAAGACGGGTTCGGGGGCATTCATTGCGTGGAATCTGGCGGTCCTGAGCCAGGCGTAGGCTGTGCAGGTCGTGGCATCATCACTTCAATCAACATGCTTGAGCAAATGGGTGCCTATACTGATGACCTAGATTATGTCTTTTATGACGTGTTAGGCGATGTCGTCTGCGGTGGTTTTGCTATGCCTATCCGTGAAGGCAAAGCACAAGAGATATATGTTGTGGCATCAGGTGAACTGATGGCTATGTATGCCGCAAACAATATCTGTAAAGGTGTTCAGAAATATGCGCTCTCTGGTGGCGTGCGTCTGGGTGGGGTTATCTGCAATTCCCGCAAGGTTGATGGCGAGCGCGAACTTCTCGAGGCCTTCGCAAAGAAACTTGGCACCCAGCTCATATATTTCGTTCCTCGTGACAATATCGTTCAGCATGCAGAGATCAACAAGAAGGTTGTTATCGAATTTGACCCTACCTGTAATCAGGCAGATGAGTATCGAGGTCTCGCGGAGGCAGTTGATGGTAACAAGCTCTTCACTATCCCCAAACCGCTCACGCAAGAAGAACTTGAAGATCTCATGATGGAACATGGTTTCCTAGGCATATAGAGACTATGAGAAAAGGAGTAAGTCATGCAGTTGATTCGCGCAATCGTACGGCCTGAGAAGACCGCTCATGTCATGGAGGAGCTACTCTCAGCAAACTTTCCTGCCATTACCAAGATAAGCGTATTTGGACGTGGACGTCAGAAAGGCGTACGAATTGGAGATCTCGTATATGACGAGATACCTAAAGAGATGTTGATGATCGTAACGGAAGACGAAGAGGTAGAAGATGCGGTAAAAGTCATCATGGGCGCTGCTCGTACCGGCGAGAATGGCAACTTCGGTGACGGACGTATCTTCATTTCTCCTGTTGAAGAAGCCTATACCATTTCGACGGGGAAAGCCGGTCTGTGACCAGGCGAATGGAGGTGATGATTCGTGAAGGAGATTTTAGCGATCGTACGACCGCAGAAAGTTAATGCCACCAAGACAGCTCTGGCTGATGCAGGCTATCCCTCATTTACGTGTCAGGCAGTGTTGGGCAGAGGCAGGAAACTCTATCCTCAGACAGTGGCTACCGCATTACTCAATGCAGGCGAATTGCCGGGTGATCAGTTGGGCGAAGCATTGAGCGAACCGGCACGTCTTATCTCGAAGCGCATGTTTACGCTCATAGTTGAAGAAGAGGATGTCAAGAATGTTGTTCGTATCCTTATAGAGACAAATAAGGCCGAAACACCGGGCGATGGCAAGATATTCGTCATGCCTATTGGTGAATCATATCGTGTGCGCAATGGCGAACGTGCCGCGGACGCATATTAGGAAAAGAGGTGACTACTATGAACTGCGATATCGTAGATCTTGAGACGGCTGAAGTGGCGGATACCGCTGCTATGGAGGCGGTGCTTGAAGGATATGAAGGTAAGGTCTATGCCAACCGCAGAAAGCACATGCTCGTTGTTGACCATGCTCTCGAGACGCCTCAGGAGATTTTGGCAAACGTGCGTACTATTCCCGGTATACTCAGCCATCGAGGATGTTGTTTTGCTGGCTGTAAGGGTGTAGTTCTCGGGCCTGTCAAAGATGCGGTGACTATCGTGCACGGCCCTATCGGTTGTGCGTTTTATACCTGGGCTACACGGCGCCATAAGGCCGTGGCTGATGAAGATGGAGTCAATACCGTACCCTATGCATTTTCTACCGACATGCAGGAAAAGGATATTGTATTTGGCGGCGAGAAGAAGCTGTTTCAGGCTATCAAAGAAGCAGTTGAGATGTTTCATCCGGCGGCAATCTTTATATGCTCTACTTGTCCGGTTGGTCTTATTGGCGATGATATCCATGCTGTCGCTGCGCGCGCAGAAAGCGAATTTGGCGTAACCTGTGTTGCGTTTTCCTGCGAAGGATACAAGGGCGTAAGCCAGTCTGCCGGTCATCACATCGCCTCAAATCAGTTGATACGTCGTATTATCGGAGAGACCGATGAAGCCCCTGCGGGTAAGTATTCCGTGAACATCTTGGGCGAATACAATATAGGCGGTGACGCATGGGAGACAGAACGCATCCTTAAGCGCGTCGGTTATGAGATTGTGTCCACCATGACCGGAGACGGTTCGGTAAAGGACATGCGCCGTTCCCACATGGCCGACCTCAATCTCGTTCAATGCCATCGCTCAATAAACTATATAGCTGAAATGATGAATGCGCAGTACGGCATCGACTGGATCAAGATCAATTTTGTGGGCATCAACGCGACTGTCAAGTCCCTACGCGCCATTGCCACCTATTTTGATGATGAAGAACTTACCGCACGTACCGAGGAGGTCATAGCGAGTGAGCTCGCTGATATTGAGGAAGAGTATGAGCAGTACCGAGATATTCTCAATGGCAAGACCGCTGCATTGTATGTGGGGGGATCTCGTAGTCATCACTATCAGCAGTTGCTCCGTGATTTTGGCATGAGTACAGTTCTCGCGGGCTATGAATTTGCTCACCGCGATGACTATGAAGGTAGAGAAGTCAAAGACAGTATCAAGATAGATGCGGATAACAAGAACATTGAAACGCTTGAGTTGGGCCCGGTAGAAGGTAAATATCGCGTTCGTTTCTCGTCGGCACGCATGGAAGAGCTGAAGAAGAACATAGAGGGCTACGAATACTATGAGGGTATGATCAAGGAGATGAATAGCGGTACGCTCATGATCGATGACCTCAACCACTATGAAACCGAAGAGTTTGTCAAATTGCTTAAGCCCGATGTCTTTTTCTCGGGTATCAAGGACCGCTATGTTCTACAGAAAAATGGAGTTCCCTCAAGGCAGTTGCACAGCTACGACTACATGGGCCCCTACGCTGGCTTCAAGGGTGCAATAAATTTCGGGCACGATCTTGTCATGTGTATACGCACGCCGGTATGGAGCCGTGTGACTCCACCTTGGCGTCATGAACCGTTGCTCTTTGGTACGGTAGGAGGTGAGGAGTAATGCTTGAAGCTACTCCGAGAGATTGCGTCACAGAGCGCAAAGCGTTAGTTGCAAACCCTGCAAAAACCTGTCAGCCCGTTGGTGCCATCTATGCGGCGTTAGGTGTACATGGTGTTATGCCTCATAGTCATGGCTCTCAAGGGTGCGTGTCATTTCACCGCATGTTTCTTACGCGCCATTTCAAAGAACCTGCCATGGCTTCAACGTCGGCATTTACGGAAGGGGCAAGCGTATTTGGTGGCGGTGCCAATCTCAAAACTGCCGTACGCAATATCTTTGATATCTACGACCCTGAGTGTATTGCGATTCACACAACCTGTCTTTCTGAGACTATTGGTGACGACCTGCATGCCTTTATCTCTGCCATCGACATCCCTGAAGGGAAAACGGTTGTCTATTGTAATACTCCCAGTTACCAAGGCTCGCATATCACCGGGTTTTCAAGTATGGCCACGGGATTTGTAAAACATTTGGCAAAAAGTTCAGGAACCCCTAACGGTAAGACAATGATCGTTCCGGGCTTTGTCAACCCAGGAGATATGAGAGAGATGAAGCACTATCTCGATCTGTTTGGCATCGATTATACGATGCTGCCTGATACAACCGGTGTCATGGATGCACCCATGACCGGGACGTATGAATTGTATCCTGCGGGTGGGACGCCGCTCAAGGAAATAGCCGAATTGGGCGATTGTCGCAATTCGATTGCGTTGGGCGCGTGGGCATCGCAGGCGTGCGCCAATCAGTTGTTTGTTGATCATGGTGTGCCGTATGAGACGTTGCCACTTCCGATCGGTCTTGATGCAACTGACGAATTCGTTATGATGCTTTCCCAGCAAACCGGCGAGCCAGTTTCAAGCGTTCTTGAGACCGAGCGGGGACAACTCCTTGATAGCATGATCGACATTCATCAATATCTCGACGGCAAGCGTGTTGCTATTGCGGGAGACCCCGACACGGTCATCGGCCTTACCGCCTTTGTTCTTGAGTGCGGTATGATACCCGCCCACGTCATGACGGGCACTCCCGGCAATGCGTTCCAGGATATTATCAGACTCAAGATAGAAGCGGCGGGTATTGATCCGGCGACCTGTTCGATCAAAGTGGGCGGGGATTATCTCGAGATGCAACAACGTATCATTCAAGAGCCGGTAGATCTTCTTCTCGGGCCCTCGCTGTTTAAACAGATTGCAAAGGCAGAACAGGTTCCTCTGGTTCGTGCGGGATTCCCCGTTCTTGATCGCTACATTCATCCGCTGATGCCCATTGTTGGTTACCGAGGTGCGCTTCGTTTGCTTGAAAACATGGCCAATACATTAATGGACCAACAGGATCGTGAATGTGCTGATGAGGATCTTGAATTCATCATGTAGAAACGAATATGAGGCAAGACGAAGATGATCACAGGAGGTGAAGAAGATGGCGGATATAGAATCAGGCAGTGCAACACGACAACGAGCGAAGGTTGCCATATCATCAGCACCCGTGCTCGAGGAACGGCAAGCCTCCATCTTTGAGAAGGGCGGCTGCGGGAATGGTCAGGGAATTGCATGCGATAAGGAAAGCGTTTCTGGCTCAGTAAGCCAGCGTGCCTGTGTATTTTGCGGCGCACGCGTGGTACTCAATCCGATCACCGATGCACTTCACATTATTCACGGTCCCATTGGATGTTCTAGTTATACCTGGGATATTAGGGGGAGCTTGACCAGTGATGACGAGCTGTATCGCCATAGTTTCTCAACAGACCTCAGCGAAACCGACGTTATATTCGGAGGAGAAAAGAAACTAACAGCCGCCATCGACGAAGCAGTTGCCGTTCATAACCCTCCGCTCATCTTTGTCTATGCCACCTGTATTGCCGGCGTTATTGGTGATGATGTTGGAGCAGTTTGTCGATCTGCCGAAACACGACACGGCATTCGCGTCATTCCCGTCCAGGCGCCCGGCTTCAGTGGCCACAAGGCCATGGGCTATCGCCTGGCGGGTGATGCGCTCATGAAGCTCATGGGAAATGTGCCGTATCCGCGCGAACAAGCGGCGGGCATTAATTTTCTGGGTGATTTCAACCTAGCAGGCGAAATGTGGATCGTTAAGAATTACCTCAAAGAAATCGGTGTCGATGTGGTGACGGGTATCACGGGAGACTCCTGCTACGAGGAACTAATTAAGGCACCTCAAGCAAAACTCAACGTTGTGCAATGTGCGGGATCGATGATAGCGCTTGCACAACAGATGGAACAAGAGCTGGGTATACCCTACCTAAAAGTAAGCTTTTACGGCATCGAAGATACGTCGTCCTCATTGCGCCGCATTGCCGAGGCACTCGGCGATGATGAGCTGTGCGAGCGTGCCCACCGTCTCTGCGAGAGAGAGACGGCACGGTTAGAATCAACGGTTCAGCGCTATCGCAGACAATTGGAGGGTAAGCAGGCGGCCATCTATGTGGGAGGCGGCTTCAAGGCCATCTCGTTGATTCGACAGTTTCGTGAGCTCGGTATAGAGACGGTTATGGTGGGCACCCAGACGGGGCGTCCTGAAGACTACGAGGTTATTCGTTCTCTGGTAACTGAAGATTGTGTTGTACTTGACGATGCTAATCCTGCTGAACTTGAACGATTCATGGTGGAGAAGGGTGCCGACATCTTAGTTGGTGGTGTCAAGGAGCGTCCTCTTGCCTATAAATTAGGTGTGGCTTTTTGTGATCACAATCATGAACGCAAACATCCCCTCGCCGGATTTGTCGGCGTGCGTAATTTTGCAGACGAGATCAATTCATCGATAAATTCGCCCGTATGGCGCTATGTATAGTAAGGGGGTCTACCCATGTGTGCGCGTGAGAAGACTTTAATAAAACCTGAAGGTGCGTTGGTCGACCTGAATGTTAATCCCTGTAAGATGTGTATGCCTATGGGGGCGGTGACGGCTGCCTATGGTGTTAAGGGATGCATGTCTATTCTTCATGGCTCTCAGGGTTGTGCAACCTATATCAGGCGTCATATGGCAACTCACTACAACGAGCCGATCGATATTGCCTCTTCGGCACTTACTGAACAGGGGACAGTATATGGCGGTGAGGAGAATCTAAAAAAGGGTATCGACAACCTGATTAAACTCTATAATCCTCGCGCTATTGCGGTCGCTACCACCTGTCTGGCAGAAACCATCGGAGAAGACGTAGCGGGTATTCTCGATCATTGGCGCGCCGATCATCCACAGAGCGAAATTACTTTTATTCCGGTGGCGACACCGGGGTATGGTGGTACGCAGTTTGAAGGATACTTCAGGTTTTTGCACGCATTAGTCAAAAATGTTGTGCCTCAACCGGACCTTGCTCTGCCCCATCAACTTAATATCGTATGTGGCCCCATGAGCCCAGCTGACATGCGTGCTTTGAAAGATCTCGTAGAGCTCTTTGATATTGAGGCAGTGTTTATCCCCGATATCGGGGATAATCTTGACCGCGCGCGCCTTGACACCTACCATCGTCTCCCAGAAGGAGGCAGCACGATCGAACAGATCGCCACGATGGCTGGCGCGGCACTCACTATCGAGATTGCTACATTCTTGCCGGGAGAGTATTCTCCGGGTACCTATCTTGAAGAGACCCATGGCGTGCCCTGCGTACGGCTGAATCTTCCGGTCGGTCTCAGAGATATCGATGCATTCATTGACGCGTTGGCAGAGTTTTCTCAACAAGATATTCCTCAAAAGATAACAGAAGCACGAGGCCGTTATCTCGATGCTATGATCGATTCTCATAAGTACAATGCACAAGGACGCGCTGCTATCTTTGGAGAGCCTGATTTTTGTTATGCGGTTGCACGCATGTGTGTTGAAGAAGGCATAGTTCCTGTGGTTGTTGCGGCGGGTTCTCGCAGTCCGGATCTTGCTGAGGCTTTGCGTGATGACATCAAGATGGTTGCAGAGAATCTGATGATTGATGACTGGAGGGTTGTTGACCGTGCCGACTTTGGCGATATTGAACGTTTAGCGGTCGAAATGGGCGCAAATGTGCTCATCGGTAGTTCTGACGGTCGTCGTGTCGCGGAAAAGTGCGGCATCCCTCTGGTGCGCTGTGCGTTTCCTGTACATGATCATGTAGGCGGTCAGCGTGTACGAATGTTGGGATATGAGGGGTCCCTCGTGCTTCTTGATCGTATTACCAATCTCATTCTTCAGCGCGTCGAGACCACGTTTCGCAGCGAAATTCGTCGTGAGTTTCTTGATGAGACACCGTTGGCTCAGAAATCTTCGGCGACACTATCCTCAACACATGCTGAAGCAGTATCATCAGTCAAAAAGAAGAAGCCTCACCCTTGTTTTGATGGAAGTTGTGCCGCTGAACATGGGCGTATCCACCTACCCGTTGCTCCTGCATGCAATATATCCTGCAATTATTGTCTTCGTCGTTTTGACTGCCCCAACGAAAGTCGTCCGGGGGTAACGAGTGCTATTCTTACCCCGGAAGAGGCGTTTGAACGCTATGTGAAAGCAAAGAAACTGCTCCCCAATCTAAGCGTAGTGGGTATTGCGGGGCCGGGAGATGCGCTTGCTGATTGGGACAAAACGGAGCGCACGCTTGAATATATCCGTGCCTATGATGACGACGTTGTGTTTTGCTTATCTACCAATGGATTGCTTTTGCCACGTTACGCTGATCGTATCGCTGAATTAGGGGTCAGTCATGTCACGGTCACCATGAATGCGGTTGACCCTGACATTGGGGCACACATCTATCGCAGCGTTAGACTTGACGGTGTCTCGTATGTAGGAGCAGCGGGAGCAGCAGTATTGCTCTCAAACCAATTGGCGGGCATCAAGCGCCTCGTAGAACTTGGTGTGACTGTCAAGGTGAACTGTGTGCTCATAGCAGGCATCAATGAAGACCATGTACGTGCCGTTGCCACAAAAGCTGCAGAGTTGGGTGTCTCTGTCCAAAACATCATGCAGATGATTCCTGTCCCTGGTAGTGCATTTGGCGATCTGCCACAGGTCACCCTCAAGACGTTACAGCGGATTCGCACCAGTTGTGAAGGTATCGTGTCACAGATGTATCACTGTCATCAATGTCGCGCTGATGCGGCGGGTCTTTTAGGCGATGACCGCTCCTATCTGTTGGCTGAAGAAGCACCCACTGCGCTCTCTCTGCCCAACCAACAACCTTCTGCGGTCTGGATAAAGGTTGCGGTGGCAAGCCGTAGCGGTATTATGGTCGATCAACACTTTGGCCAAGCTGACGAATTTCTCATCTATGAAACCGATGCAAACATGACACGCTATCTCGAACGCCGTGGCGTGAAGCGCTACTGCCAGGGTTCAGAGGCGTGCGATGATCATGACGATCGCACGGCGCGGGTTATAGAGACTCTTTCGGATTGTGATGCCGTCCTTTCTCTTCGTATCGGCCAAACACCGATGCGCGCATTATGTGAGCGAGATATTCTTCCTGTTGTTACCTGCGATGGTATATCAGCGGCAGTCATAGAAGCAGCAAAGCGCGTGTTTACTGAAAAGGAAGTGTCTGAAGACGTACGGGACGAGGAATCACAAGAAGCTCTCTGCACCATACTCACATGACATTCTCTCAGAGAGGACATAAACCCGTAATTTTTCGGTAACATACGACCGCTACAATGATGCTATGACAGACATGCGTATACATATCAGCAATATCATCGACAACCTGCAACTTGTGGCTGACTTGGGGTGTGCAGTTACCTCACTGTTTGTTCGAGGCTCTGAGGGAGTTCGTATCAAGGCAACCGAACGGCCTTCAACAGTTAATACCATCGCGCCATTGCGACGTGTATCCGATAGTGCTGATGAGAACGATGATAGGGAAGTGTATGAATGCTTTGCTTCCTGTCAGAAAATAATTGGTGCGCAAGAAAAACAACGGGGACGCTTTTGCTATGTTACGTATGCATATCCGGTTGGCAGGGGAACACCCTATGCGGTTATCACCCGTGATATTCCTGTGGGGCTCTCTCGAGAACTCGGAACTCTCGAAGAGATGTATGTGCTGCTTTCTGGCAGACTTCTTGAGACAATCTGCCGAGATGTCTTGCGTGATGCGGTAACCTATCAACCGTTTTCCACAACGCATGCATCCAGTGATGGACTATTTTGTTTGGATGGCACTCGCGGTTTTTCTTATGCGGGTCCGAACTGTGCACGTATTTTAGGTTCCGATTGTTCTGTGGATGCTGATCAGATGCTTGCTCGTTCGTCTGATTACGACAAGGGTATTACGTCAGTACTTGCGGGAGCGGGATGTTTTGCACGGGACATAGAGATTGGACAGAGTATCTACTATGTGCGGGCTTTGCCGCTTGAACCGGGTGCGCTCGTGCTGTTTGATGACGTGACCGAGGTACGTGAACGAGAGCGTGATCTGCGTGTCAAAGAAGCGACGATCCGCGAAGTTCATCATCGCGTGAAAAACAACTTACAGACCATAGAATCGCTTCTGCGTATGCAAATGCGACGTACCAACAGCGACGAAGTCAGACTCGCCTGCGCTGAAGCCGTAAGCCGTATTGGGGCTATGGCAGTAGCGCATGACATGCTCTCGTATTCTCAGGATGAGCACATCGACGTAATTCCTATGACCCGTACCATTGCCGAGCAGATTCGATCGGGCTTAGTCGGTGCTGGTTCTTCATTGGTACTTGAAGTTGAGGGCGAAGCGGGCTTCTTTGATGCTCGCGGAGCGATGTCTTTGGCACTGGCCATTGCTGAACTCGTCCATAACGCAATTGAACACGGCCTCAAAGGATATACGGAAGGTACCGTAGCCATACGGTATGTCCGTAGTGCACACGAACTGCATGTTGTGGTTGAAGATGACGGCTGTGGTCTTCCTTCTGATTTTTCGTTTGAAGGTCGCAGCAGTATGGGGATTTTGCTGGTACAGACAATGATCGAAGATGATCTTGCGGGAACTCTTCGGGTTATACCTTCCTCGTTTGGAAGAGGAACGGCATTCGAGTTGGAAATACCATTACCGCAGACCTGAGCACGTGGCCTGTGAGAAATATTCGTTATCAGTTTCATGATGCTGAAGGAGACGGCAATGAAGATAGTTCTTGCAGAAGATGAGGCGATCATACGAATGGATATGCGCGAATTACTCGAAGAACAGGGCCATCACGTGGTAGGTGAGGCCCGTACCGGTATGGAAGCGCTCTCTTTGACCCGTTCCCTTCGGCCTGATTGTGTGTTCATAGATATTCACATGGATGGGCTTGATGGTCTTGATGCTGCTCGGGCGATATGTGCTGAAAATATTGCTCCGGTCATCATGCTTACGGCCTACTCTCAGAAACAGTTTATCGATGAGGCTTCAGAACTAGGAGCTATGGCGTACGTGAGCAAACCGTTTTCTGAGGCCGATGTGCTTTCAGCACTTCAGATTGCTACTTCACGCTTTGCTGAAGTTCAAGCGCTTTCGCGCGAAATTGAGGATCTGCAGGGAAGACTTGAAGCCAGGCGTGATATTGAACGAGCCAAGGGCATCCTGATGAAGCGGGGGCTTGATGAGCCGGAAGCGTTTGCGCGTCTACAGAAAATATCGATGGACAGCCGTCGTCCTCTTAAAGAAATTGCTCAAGCGATTATCTTGACGGAAGATATTGTGTGACGATTTCGCTTGATTTCCCGAGGCGTCATAGTTCCCCTTATGTTTTATCGGTCAGCAATCATCAGGCTTACATTGGTCTTGTATAATGATCATCTGAAGCAAGCATGAGATTGAGAGGGAACATATGACTGAGGTCATTGTGGTGCGCGGAGGAAATCCGATTTCAGGAACGCTTGATATCGG
Source organism: Coriobacteriales bacterium (assembly GCA_963665595.2). GTDB lineage: Bacteria > Actinomycetota > Coriobacteriia > Coriobacteriales > CADBOM01. Next base: position 668,114 of record CAXXJK010000005.1, read on the forward strand.
TGGCGCGAAGAATTCTGTTCTCAAGCTCATGGCTGCAACGGTATTGGCAAGCGGGCGTTATGTCATATCAAATGTCCCCAATATCTCCGATGTAGACATCATGGCTGAGGTGCTCCGTCGTCTGGGCGCTGAGGTCACTCTCTTGCATCATGAAGTTATCATAGACACAACGAAGCTCAATTCTTTTGAGACACCTTATGAGCTGGTGGTAAAGATGCGTGCGTCCATCTCAGTTCTTGGTCCCCTTATCGGCCGTTTTCATCGTGCTCGCGTGGCGATGCCCGGCGGCTGCAATATCGGCGCGCGCAATCTCGACATGCACATTGCGGGGCTTCGTCATCTCGGCGTTTCTTTCTCATCCGACCATGGGTTTATCGTTGCTGAAGTTCCCGGAGGACTTCATGGCGCTGAGGTAGGTCTTGACTTTCCTAGTGTGGGCGCGACAGAAAACCTTATGATGGCGGCGGTCCGTGCTGAGGGCATCACGCGTATCGAAAATGCGGCGCGCGAACCGGAAATCGTTGATCTTGCCTGTTTTTTGAATGAAATGGGGGCCCATGTGCGCGGTGCGGGCACTCCGGTTATCGAGATTGAGGGTGTTGAAGAAATGCACTCGGCCGACCATGTTACATGTAGTGATCGTATCGAGGCGGGCACCTATCTCGTGGCAGGCGCTATTGCGGGAGGTCCTCTCAAGCTAGATCATATAGATCCGAGTTATCTGACACGAGCTATTGACGTTTTGAGGCGTATGGGCATTGAAGTGGAAACGGGTGAGGACTGGATCACCGTTTTTCGTGATCGCCCTCTGCGTGCGGTAGATATCCAGACGTTGCCTCACCCAGGATTTCCGACAGATCTCCAGGCTCCTTTTATGGTACTCTCGACTCTTGCTGAAGGAGTCTCCATCATTACTGAGAATGTGTTTGAGAATCGTTTTTTTGTTCGCTTCTGAGGTTTCTCGTATGGGTGGAGATATTCGCATCGAAGGTCATCACGCATTTGTTCACGGCACAGGGTGTTTGTCGGGTGCGCCGGTGGTTTCACCCGATTTGCGGGGAGGCGCTGCACTGGTCCTTGCCGGTTTGGCTGCTGATGGAGAGACGTTGGTCTCCGCTGTCCATCATATAGATCGCGGATATGAGCGATTTGTCGAGAAACTCAGCTCGATCGGCGCGGATGTTGTACGAGAAGAACGTGATCTATACGTGTGAACCCTGTGACCATCCTGCGGCTTTTCTTGGTGATTGTAGCGATTTTTCAGGGTGTTTTTCAGAGGTTTTTTTCTATACTTACCAGAGCATACCAGATTTGCTTGGAATCAGATGCTTGAAGTCATAAGTCGACGTGCGATACAAAAACGCACGGGGGAAATAAGAGGGGAATTCTTTTATGTCCCGATACTCACGTTCGAAAACTTCCCATGGTCAGGTGCGCCGCTCTGCGACAAAACTCAACAGACAGTTGCCCCAGATAGACATGGTTTCTGCTCGCACGAATTTCTGGTGCCTATAGCCGTAGAACACCGAGCGGCGGCGGCTCCTATCAAGAGAAAGCGCGCCGCAAAAGGCGTATCAAGCGCATTGTTTACTATAACCATAGCAAGCGCCGTGGCACTGTTGATGTCGGGTGTGATTGCGGCGTTTTGCCTACATTTCATGGGTTAACAATCAACTCTCCTCAAACATTAAAGATAGAGATGCGCTAGAGGTTGCCCTCACGGGGGACATCTTCGCTTACTCAGCCCTTCTGGGTTCTTCTGATGGGTACAGATAATCGTGACGACGATGCCAATGGACGCACGGACACGATGATGCTTGTGCGCATAGACCCGGCCCAAAAGCGGGCGGTGATAATCTCTATTCCGCGCGATCTCTATGTTAATCTCAATAGTCTCGGTAACTATGGGTATGGCAAGATTAATGCTGCAAAGGTGTATGGTGGATCAGCGGGAGCGGTCAAGATTGTTTCTCAGGTTGCTGGGGTGGCGATCTCTCATTATGCAGAAATCGATTTTGATGGATTCAAAAACGTTGTTGATGCAATCGGCGGCGTTACAATCGATGTAGCAAAATACGTAACGGCAACTGATTCTGGCGGCGTTCCCCTTTACAATGTCGATGGTTCTGAAGCGAGCGATATTTCGACCGGGCTTCAGACGCTCAACGGAGACCAGTCGCTCGTCTTTGCTCGTTCACGCTATTATCCCAACGGTGATTATCAGCGAACGGCAAATCAACGGGTACTCATCAAAGCCATTGCTCAAAAAGTGCTTGCTTCGAGTCCGACGACTATGTTCTCGGTGATTAATTCGTTCGTCTCCTACGTGGGCACTGATATGTCTGTTCAAGATATTTATCAGCTCGCAACGGCATTGCAGGGCATGGGCATTGACAGCGTCTATTCTTATGTGGTGCCCTCTGATACCGGTACGCGCGATGGTGCCTCGGTTGTTTTGCTTGATGAAAGTGCTTGGAAAGATATGATCTCAACTATCAGTTCTGGTGGTCTTCCTGCCGATCAGTCAACAGACATTGCAGGGATTGTTGCAGACGAATATGACAATGTCGCTGATACGACTGCGTCGTCAACAGCTGCGATCGATACGAATGGTTACACCGTTGCTGTGCGCAACGGCGGCGGCGTGGCAGGGTCTGCGGCAAAAGCGTCGAGCCTTCTCTCGACGGCAGGCTACGTTATTGGCGAGGTGGGCAATACTAGCCAGCAGGTGTATACCACTACGCTTATCATCTATGCGAGTAGTTCCGATCTGGCGGCGGCCCAAGATATCAAGAAACGCTTGGGACAGGGTACTTTGGTAGAATCGGCGGGCAGATACAGTTTTACTGGCAATGTCTTAGTGGTTACCGGGGCCGATTGGTCTTCATCATAATACACTCTTACCGTTCAGAGCATTTTGCATCCCGCATGCCATTCAAGGTATGCGGGATTTTTATAGCGTCTTTTATAAAAATGGTGTAATTTGGAGACAGACACATAACTTTCAGAATCATTTAAGGTTAGTATAGATAATCTTATATGTAAACGCTTAGATTAGCTTCGTCTTATATGTGAGAAAAGTGAATATAGGAATGTAGGTGTTTACAAGCGGCTAAAGAAATCTTATACTGCTTGACTTAGATAATGTGAATTGTAACCGTATTGGTTTTGAAAGGAGCACGTACTATGGCTAAGATTTTAGGTATAGATCTCGGCACGACAAATTCGGCAATGGCCGTTATGGAGGGTGGCGAGCCTACCATTATCATCAATGCAGAGGGAGACCGCACCACTCCTTCGGTCGTTGCGTTTCGCAAAGATGGCGATCGCATCGTTGGTCGCGCTGCAAAGAATCAGGCAGTTACCAATCCTGAGAACACTATCTCTTCCATCAAACGCTTTATCGGTCGTGACTTCAAGGAAACCGCCGTTGAAAGGGATTCTATCGCCTATAAGGTGAAGACAGGAAAAGACGGACGTGTCTTGGTAGAGGTTGATGGTAAGGATTACACGGCCGAAGAGATATCGGCTATGATTCTTCAGAAACTTAAAGCAGATGCTGAGAAATACGTGGGCGGCGCTATCAGCCAGGCCGTTATCACCGTTCCGGCTTACTTTAATGACGCGCAACGTCAGGCCACCAAAGATGCTGGCAAGATTGCCGGTCTTGAGGTAATGCGTATCATCAACGAGCCTACGGCGGCTGCCCTAGCCTATGGCATTGACAAGGTTGGCAAAGATGAGAAGATACTGGTATTCGACTTAGGCGGCGGTACATTTGATGTCTCTGTCTTGGAGATTTCCGATGGTGTGTTTGAGGTTCTCTCAACATCTGGAGATAATCACCTCGGTGGCGATGACTGGGATCAGCGTGTTGTAAACTGGCTTGCTGATAAGTTCAAGGCGGACAACGGTATTGATCTGCGCGAGGATAAGATGGCGTTGCAGCGTTTGCGCGAAGCCGCGGAGAAAGCAAAGATCGAATTATCCGCTGCTCAACAAGCTAATATTAATCTTCCGTTTATTACGGCAGATGCCGCAGGTCCTAAACATCTCGATTACACGCTGACACGGGCTGAGTTTGAGAAAATCACCTCTGATCTTCTTGCTCGTTGCAAGAAACCGGTAGAAAACGCCATGAGCGACGCAAGCCTTTCCATGGGTGATGTTGCCGAGGTTCTTCTTGTTGGTGGTTCGACACGTATGCCTGCTGTCCAAGAACTGGTCAAAAAGATTACGGGCAAGCAGCCAAACATGAGTGTTAATCCTGATGAGGTTGTTGCTCTTGGTGCTGCAGTGCAAGGTGGCGTTTTGGCTGGTGACGTGGAGGGTATTTTGCTTCTCGACGTAACGCCTCTGTCACTTGGTGTTGAAACCATGGGTGGCGTGATGACCAAGATGATCGAGCGTAACACTACCATCCCAACTCGTAAGTCTGAGATATATTCCACGGCTGCCGATAATCAAACAAGCGTTGAGATACATGTATTGCAGGGTGAGCGCGAGATGGCTGCCGGTAATAAGACTCTGGGCAAATTCCAGCTGGTCGGTATTCCTTCTGCTCCGCGCGGTATTCCTCAAATTGAGGTTACCTTTGATATTGATGCTAATGGCATCGTAAATGTTTCGGCCAAAGACTTAGGCACCGGCAAAGAGCAACAGATCACCATTTCAGGCTCTACTGCCTTAAATAATGACGAGATCGATCGTATGGTCAAAGATGCTGAAGCTCATGCCGATGAAGACCTCCGTAAGAAAGAAGAGGTTGAGGTTCGCAATACGGCTGATTCGCTGATGTATTCTACTGAGAAGACTCTTGAAGAATTAGGCGATAAAGTGCCCGAAGATACCAAGAAGACAGTTGAGGACGCGAAAGAGAAACTTTCCTCTGCTCTTGACGGTGGCGATGTGGAAACCATTAAGACAGCAACGACCGATCTCCAGCAAGCAAGCTATAAACTCGCTGAAGTTGTGTACCAAAACGAGCAATCGTCTCAGGCTGCTGATGCCAGCGGTGCCGCGGCCGCAAAGCCCGAAGATGAGGTCGTCGAGGCTGACTATGAGGTCGTCGACGAGGACGAGAAGAAAAGCAAATAAGGGTTAAATCCCCTGTATGGAGGAGGAAACCTATGGAAAGTAGGAAAAAGACCAAGGAGACTACGGTCGAAGAGACCGAGGCTTCACAACAAGAGCATGTAGAAGAGAACGAGACCGGGAAGGCAGCGTCTGATGACGCTGCCGCTCCCGAATCGGTTACGGTAATTGATGAAGTGAGCGAGGAACCTGCCGAGGAAGGGAAACTTTCTCAACAGTTAACTGAGGCGAATGATAAGTTTTTACGTTTGCAGGCTGAGTGGGATAACTATCGCAAACGCACGGCCGCCGAACGTCTCGCCGAGCGCGAACGTGCGACGGAAAAACTTATTGAAAAACTTCTACCGGTGGTTGACGATCTGTCTCGTGCACTTGATCATGCAGAGGCATCAACCAAGGAGTCATTTGTCGAGGGTATCCAAGCGGTTGCAACCAAGCTAAGCGCTGTGCTCGATCATGAAGGTGTCGAATTGATTGATCCTATGGGGCAAGCCTACGATGCCGATCTACATCAAGCGGTTGGCACGGTCGAAAACTCCGATGTTCCCTGCGATACGGTTGTGCAGGTGTATCAGAAGGGTTACTGTATGGGTGGACGGGTCATACGGCCCGCGATGGTCACTGTCTCAAGCGGTGGGCCTAGTCGTGCTGATAGTGCGACAGACGGCAAGAAAAAATGACCGAATGAGAGGTGCGGGGCTATAGATACAGGCCGGCACCTCTCTTGTTCTCGGCACTGCGCTGGGGCGAACCGATATGATCGGCGTGTCAGCTATTGGAAAAATAAGAGAAGAAGGGGGTGGTATGTATGGCTACCAGCAAATCGTACTATGACATACTCGGTGTGCCAAAGACTGCTACCACCGATGAGATAAAGAAAGCATTTCGAAAGTTGGCGCGCAAGCACCATCCTGATGCGGGCGGCGATGAGTCGAAATTCAAGGAGATAAACGAAGCCTACGAAGTTCTTTCCGACGAAAAAAAGCGTCAGGAATATGACACGTATGGCCAGTATATGGGCGGTCAAGGTGTTCCTAGTCAAGGTGGCTATCCTGGCGGTGGTGCCTGGAATGGGAATACCTATACGTATGCGGCATCGCCCGGTGGATGGGAGGACGTCTTTGGTGGCGCTGACACTGGCGGTGGCTGGGGCGACTTTTTTGGTGGCTTTGGCGGTGGCCGTACGGTCAGGCGTGAGCCTGAAAAAGGGCGCGACGTACAAGTCACGCTCGATATTACGTTTGAAGAGGCGTACGACGGTGTTGAAAAAAAGGTTACCATTCGCATTCCCGAAGTAGGGAATGAAGAGATCGATGTAAAGGTTCCGGCCGGTGCCGTTGAAGGCGGAAAGCTTCGCTTCAAGAAAAAAGGTGGCTTGGGCGAACAGGGCGCCGATAGAGGTGATCTGCTCATTCAGACTCACATCAAAGAGCATCCCGTATTTAGTCGTAAGGGTGCAGATGTGATAATGACGCTACCTATCTCTGTTGCTGAGGCAGCCCTAGGAGCACAGATTGTCATTCCGGCACCCGATAAGACAAAAGTCAAGTTGACTATTCCGGCGGGGACGCAGAGCGGCAAGACGTTTCTGATTTCTGAAAAAGGAGCGCCTCAAGTCAAGGGAACCGGACGGGGTGCCTTGAAAGTTACTGTTGAAGTTATCGTTCCCTATTCGCTTAACGATGACGAACGTGCGGCTCTCGAAGCATACGCAAATGCGGGTGACCCCAATGTGTTGCGTCCTGCTATTGCGCATCTTGTTGGGTAGAAAACATGAGATAGTTACCGTCTTGCGATTTAGTGGGATTGAACAATCGAGGTGAGAAAACATGGGCGATGAACATAATAGGCCTTTGTATATGATAAGTGTTGCAGCGGATTTGACGGGCATGCATCCGCAGACCTTACGCGTATATGAAGCAAAAGGTTTGGTGACGCCCGGGCGTACTTCGGGCAATACGCGGATGTATTCTCAGGCAGATATCGAGAAGCTTGATAACATCAGTCAATTGACTGATGAGGGAATCAATCTTGCTGGAGTCATCCGTATTATGGATCTTGAAGAGCGCTTGCTTAGGGCTGAAGCAGAAAACGAAGAACTTACACGGCGCTTGAAGCGTATCGAAGACGATCTGCATGAGCTGAGGATGCGTGAGACCATTAAGGCGTTGGTCAAATATGATCCCGACCAGACTCCTTTTTAGACAGAGAATTTGCGCTCATGATACATTGAATGTCATCTCATAGAGGAACGTAAATGGTCGAGTAGACAATGCATTATCTAATGTATGGCTAGTGAGATAGGAGGGATTTCAAATGCGTTTAGACAAATTGGCGGTGACCGCGCAAGAAGCGTTGCAATCCGCCTATACGATTGCTGCTGATAATGAGGCACCGGCTGTCGAGCCTATGCATGTGCTTAAAGCGTTGCTTGACGCGCACGAGAATAATTTATCTGCCATCATTGAACGAATAGGGGCTGACCCTGTTGCCATAGATGCTGCGGCTACTGTTGCCATTGAACACGCACCTAGGATTACGGGCGCTCAGATTGGTATTGGGCAGGAAACTAACCGCATATTTGACAACGCAGTTAAAATTGCGGGTAACATGAACGATGCTTTTGCAACGACTGAACACCTGCTTATTGCGCTGTCGCAGGATAAGGGCGAAGCGGGAAAAATTCTTACGATAGCCGGAGTTACAGAAAAGAGAATTGTCCAAGCATACGAAGAGCTGCGTGGAAACACTCGAGTGACTGATGCTACCAGCAAAACGCAGTTTGAGACGCTGGAGTTATACGGGCGCAACTTGACTGAAGACGCTCGAAATGGGAAGCTCGACCCGGTTATCGGGCGTTCAGAGGAAATACGCCGTACGATTCAGGTACTCTCACGCCGGACAAAGAACAACCCGGTACTTATTGGAGAACCCGGTACGGGTAAAACTGCCATAGTCGAAGGATTGGCACTTCGTATAGTGGCAGGTGACGTGCCGACTTCTCTGAAAGATCGCGATATTGTCGCACTCGACTTAGCCGCTATGGTAGCAGGCGCGAAGTATCGTGGTGAGTTTGAAGATCGTCTCAAAGCGGTACTGCGAGAAGTTGAGGAATCTGAAGGACGCGTCATCTTGTTCATAGATGAGCTTCATACTATCGTGGGCGCGGGCGCAGGTGGCGATAGCTCCATGGATGCTGGCAACATGCTTAAGCCGGCTTTAGCGCGCGGTGAGCTTCATGCGATCGGTGCTACGACTCTTGACGAATATCGTAAGTATATTGAGAAGGACGCAGCGTTGGAGCGTCGATTCCAACCGGTTTTGGTGAGCGAGCCGACGGTTGCTGAGACTATTGCCATCTTGCGAGGACTTAAAGAAAAGTATGAAATTCACCATGGGGTGCGTATTACTGATGGTGCCATCGTAAGTGCTGCAGAGCTTTCGAATCGATACATCACCGATCGATTTCTTCCTGATAAGGCCATTGATCTCATTGATGAGGCAGCTTCACGACTGCGCATAGAGATCGACTCGATGCCAGAGGAGATCGACGTAGTAGAGCGAGCGTTCATTCAACTACAAATTGAGGAACAAGCTCTCATTAAGGAGACGGATAAAGTTTCGAAGGAGCGCCTCGAAGCGTTGCGCGCTGAAATGGCAGAAGTTCAGCAGAAACTTGATGCCATGAAGGCGGATTGGGCCAATGAAAAAGATGCCATTACGCGGGTGCAGAAGATCAAGACAGATATCGATGCCGCACAGATTGCCCTATGAGGCGGCAACGCGTGAAGGCGATTTGAGTAAGGCTTCGCAGATTCGCTACGGCGACATTCCAGCTCTTCAGGAAGATCTTGAGCGTGCCACTACGACACTTGAAGAGAAGCAGGAAAAAGGCGGTATTCTGAAAGAGGAAGTCACAGAAACAGAGATTGCCGATGTAGTGAGCGCATGGACCGGCATTCCGGTGAATCGGATGATGCAGGGCGAATTGCAGAAATTAGCGACGCTGGATGAAGATCTAAAAAAGCGTGTCGTAGGGCAAGACGAAGCGGTCGCGGCAGTGGCGGGAGCCATTCGTCGCAGTCGCGCAGGGCTTTCAGACCCCGACAAACCCATAGGGAGTTTCCTCTTTCTTGGCCCGACGGGCGTGGGCAAAACTGAGCTGGCAAAGACATTGGCGGCGAGTCTTTTTGATGACGAGCGCGCGATGGTGCGCATCGATATGTCTGAGTATATGGAGAAGTTCAGCGTTCAGCGTCTGATAGGCGCGCCTCCGGGGTATGTGGGCTACGACGAAGGGGGCCAGCTTACTGAAGCGGTCCGCCGCCGTCCTTATTCGGTGGTTTTGCTTGATGAAATTGAGAAAGCGCATCCGGATGTATTTAATATTCTGCTTCAGGTTTTAGATGATGGCCGCTTGACTGATGGACAGGGGCGCGTGGTTAGTTTCAAGAACGCCATAGTCATCATGACCAGTAATGTGGGCTCTCAGTTTATCCGTGAATTCACTGAGCACGGAAGCGAACGACATCTTGATGAGATGATTGATGAGGCGCTGCGGATTACATTTCGACCAGAGTTTCTCAACCGCATTGACGACATCATAATATTTCATGCTTTGGGTATGGATACATTTGACGCGATTGTTGCGTTGCAACTCCAGAAAGTTCGTGAGCGTCTCGCGGATCGTCATATTGTGCTTGATATAACGCCCGTGGCCGTTGAGCAGCTTTCATTGGATGGTTTTGACCCCGTATATGGCGCACGTCCGCTCAAGAGAGTCATCCAACGTGAGATTGTCGATTTGCTGGCAAACGAAATGATTGCGGGCCATATCGAGAATGATTCTCATCTTGAGGTTGACCTTGATCTCACAGGAAAGTATGTACTGCGGACACTGTAGGATTTTTTGATGGTATGAAGACGTGCCGATAACCTGAGCAAACCGCTCTTAAAAGGCTATCGGCACGTTTCGTAAGAGAAGAGTTTCTAGCAAAGTGGCCATGAAGTCTGATGCGCACAGTTTACTCAGCTTATTGAAGAACGCACGAAAATTTACTGATAATCGATAAATTGTTATTGTTAAACGATAACAAGAGTGCTATCCTCCTTCTAGGAGGTTCTTTGATGAAGCAATTAGAAATGGCTCGTTGGCTCAAAATTATAGATGCGCTTTCGCTTGTCTGCTGTGTCGTCTTAGCCTTTGTGGTTGTACCTTTGATGGGATATGATCTGGCGGCTCGTTACCCTGACGTGGCGGATATGTTCTGGCCGTGCCTCGTCTTTGTCTGGCTGAGCGCTGTGCCTATGATAGTCATCTGCGTGGTCGCATGGCAAATATTTGTCCAGATTGGACGTGATGAGTCATTTTCTCATGAGAATGCAAGGCGCCTGCGAATGATCAGCTATCTTGCGAGCATTGACGCGGTGGCCTATCTGCTCGCGTCAGTCGTTCTTGCTTTAAAAAGTCTTCTTCCTCTCAATGTTCTTGTTGTCGCCTTAGTTATTATGATGGGCGCGCTCATATTGGCGGTAGCCAGCGCGACGCTTTCACATCTTACGGAAAAAGCGGCGGTGCTCAAGGCCGAGAACGACCTGACGGTCTGAGGGGGCACCATGTCAATTGAGGTCAAACTTGACGAGGTTTTAAGCCGCTGCAAAATGAGCTCAACAGAGCTGAGCGAGCGCATCGGCATTACAAAGGCGAATCTATCAATTCTTAAAACAGGTAAGGCTCGTGCTATACGACTCTCCACGCTGGAAGCACTTTGTCGGGAGTTGGGATGTCAGCCGGGCGATATTCTCGCGTATCATGAGGGCACCGAAACGTCCGAAGAATCTGGTTGTTTGACAGAGGAGAAATAACAGGCACGCATAACGATTTTCCATACCCGGTGCACATGGTGCCGTGGCTTACTTTTGTGTACCATGACGCCTCCAATGGGTCATGAATTTGAGGAAAATGGGCACATCAATAGGTACAAGTAATAGGATGCTTCGTTGTTTGAGCAGATGCGGTTGGTCACTGATGGGAAGGAAGTCTCGGCTATGATGGGTTATAGAATTTTTGACGATGAACCGTTCGTCGATGAGAGGCAAAGTAGCACGGCGTGTATCAACGACTCTTCGTCGGTGCAACCATGTTCTGAAATGAAGAAAACCGTTTCGCCTGGGGCGTGGCGTAGCGAAGCTTGTCCTGACAAAAAACAGTTCCGGGAAACATCTAGGCGATGAAAGTCGATCTTCGTCTCGTCTGCCGGGTGCTGATAGCCTGTGGCGCTCTTGCTTTAATTCAGTTGTGCCGTATGGGGCTGCGCTCGTTTGTGTTTCTTTTTTTCGAGCGAACGATCATCTCAGATACTCTATTTAGCAGTATCTTTATGATTGTTGTCACAGCCGTCATTATCATAGTTTTTCATGTTCGGCAGATATCACTGTCGTTTTTCCCCAAGCGTTTTACTCTCTCGTATCGTTTGTTTACGGGTATCGTGGCTCTTCTGTTCTTCTCGGGGATTCTTTTTATGGCAGGCGATATCGAGCTGATACTTTTTATGTTCTATGGTGCTTTGATAACGCCTCTATTTGAAGAGATTCTCTTCAGGGGAGCACTATGGCAATCGCTGAACTTCAAGAAGGAGCAAACGACGTACTTAGTCACAACGGTACTGTTCGGATTCTGGCATCTCGGATACTTTGATACGGTGTTGTGGCGTACTTCTCTGCTGTTTCCTACGGCAGACATCGTCCATATTATGATAGGCAAAGTCTTGATCGGACTCATCATCGGACTTTTCGTGGGTGCCCTGCGCTATCGAAACGGAAACGTGTATTCATCATTTCTCTTACACTGTCTTATCAACACCGTAGGAAAATAAATGTCAGGGTATTTTAAGGGAGCGGCTTGGGCAATTATTGTCTGACAGATGGCGCGCCCTGTTCTGATATGTGCACATGTGCTCGTTTCTTTCTGAAATTCAGGCAGGCTAAAACAAAGAGCACGACTATAAAGCTCCAAAGTATACCAAGATTAGGGGCAACATCAGCAAATCCTGCTCCTCTCAGCATGATAGCGCGCAGGGCTTCCGCTCCATAATAGATGGGGAAGATTGCAGCAATTGTCTGCATCCAGTCCGGCGTTTGGGAGAGATCAAAAATACCCGAAAGAAGGATTTGCGGTACCACGAACACAAGCATCAGTTGAACTACCTGAAAAGGAGTATGTGCAAGTCCAGAGACGAGAAGACCCAGCGTTAAAGAGACGATGGCCATCGAAACCGTGACAAGTACTACTAGGACGAGGGAACCTGCATTGGGAAATCCGATCAACCAAATACACGCCCATAAAATTATGATTGATTGTATAAGGGTAAGAAGCCCAAAGCCCAGCAGGTAGCCACCGACGATCTGCCAGCTTCTGATGGGTGTCACCATCAAACGTCTGACGGTTCCTCCGCTTCTTTCAGTGAGCAGGCTCATCGAACTGGTGAGAAATACAAACACAAAAATAAATATTCCAATAAATACGGGACCATAGAATTCGAAGCTGGTCCAGTCAGCGCTGCCATGCAGCCAATTTGTGTTGATTCCCATGACTGGCGCATGCAAATTCCCTATTAATTCATTAAGGGAGCTGACGCGTTGTTCAATTTGGGCCTCGTACGACTGCTGCATTGCGACGAGCGCGCTCCGGACCACCGCTAGAGTGGCCGCCGTACGGCTTGCGTCAGATCCTTCTACCTCCACTTCAAGAATATGATCGGAGTTTATGGAAAGTGTTGCATCGACGTTATCGGAGGCGAGCAGATAAGCTGCCGTCTCGGCATCAGTGTTTGTGATGTCTGTGCGTTGCTCCTCAAGGTATTGCTGATATTCTTCAGGAAGATTGACGGTTGCAAGGCGTGGTACAACAGAAGGAGCGCCTAGCAATACCGAGAAGAGCCATAATACGAGACACGGCGCGATAAATATAACGCCGAGCGTGCGCGGATCATGGCAGAACTGCATAAGTACACGGCGAGCGACGGCACAAGTGCTATGCATGGAGACCCCCTCGCTCTTCTCTACAGACCAGTTTGATAAAGGCTTCTTCCAGAGAGACGGTATCGGTGTGGGCAGTGATTGACTCAGGCTTGTCACAGTAGATAAGCGTTCCATCTCGCATAAACGCTACGCGATCACAATGTGCCGCTTCGTCCATAACATGAGTGGTTACCAGCAATGCGGCGCCTTGGTCTGCGAGGAGACGAAAGCTGTTCCATAGTGCCGCTCGATGCACGGGATCAAGGCCGACGGTGGGCTCATCCATTATGAGGATTTTTGGACCGCTGAGCAGCGCCACGGCAAGGGATAACCGTCGTTTCATTCCCCCCGATAAGGTACGTACAACCGTGCGTTCGCTGTTTTGAAGTTGTGCAAGTTTTAATGATCGCGCCGCAGAATCAGCAATATCTCTTTTTGACATGCCCTGTAGGGCGCCAAAGAATCGTATGTTGTCAAAGGCGGTGATATCCTCATAAAGGGCGGTGTCCTGGGGCATATAACCGAGAGTTTTCCGAGCGTTTGAGTACGGCGCTTGCTCTCCATCGAGGGTAACGCTCCCTGAGGTTGGCGTGGTGAGCCCAACAATCAAATCGATGAGCGTGGTCTTTCCACAACCTGATGGCCCGACAAGCCCGACGATCTCGCCCGGTTGTACTTGTAATGAGACACCATGCAAAATCTCGGTATGCCGAAATCTTTTGAACACGTTTTGTATATCAATCAAAGGCCGCGTCATTCATACCTCCATAAAACTGGACATTGTGTTGTATTTTATATAGCATACGGATAACGTGCGATTATGTACATCAACAATTTGAGGAGATATGTGGAGTTCTGCTATGTCTGATTCGCAAAAGGTTCAAATGACAAAGCGTCGCATTACCGGATGTCTATTCGATTGTCTGGCGCAGGAGCCTATCGAACGCGTTACAGTGAACGAAATCTGTTTACAGGCAGGTATAAATCGTTCAACGTTCTACAATCATTTTAATGACATATACGACGTGCGTGACCAGTGCGTTGAGGAGATCGCTTCTACGGTTAGCGAGACGTTGCCTCTGATGATGAGATCGATTCTGATTGCCTCCGAGTTTACTGCGATGGAGAATTTTATGCAGCGACTCGAGCCTTACGCCGATTATCTAGGGGTGCTATTTAACAACGACCCTGTTTTTCTCATGCGTCTGCGCGCTATAGCACACGATTCGCTTCAAGACATTTTAGGTGTCGTTAGTCTTTCAGAAAACCAAGAGTATCTTTTCAATGCAATTGCAGGGATGCAATTTGGTTTGATAGGATATTGGTTCACCGCTGATCGTTCTTTACCGCTCTCTGAGTTGGCTCATCTTATGCGGATGTTGATCTGTGAGGGACCTCGAAACGTTCTGTACAATTATTGTATGTGATTCAATAATGCAACTCAGTTGCAATTGCAACTGAGTTGCATTATTATCACTACATGACCACTATCCATGCGCATATACCTCATAGAGATTCGCCTTCGCGTAATACGCTAGTCCGGCGCATGATGCTTTCCCTTTTTGATACCATCGACCATCCGCTCACAGCCGCCGAGGTTGGAATTGCTCTTGAAAGACATGATCTTCATGTCAACAAGACGACCATCTATCGTCAGCTGGATGCTTTGTCGAATGAAGGATATATTACCGCGCTCAGCTTTGGTACCGATGGCAAACGCTATGAGGCCAATCATGGCGGTGTACACCCCCATCTGCTCTGTACTCAATGCGGCCGGATCGAATGTCTACCTATTGCAGCAGAGCTCATCGACCAGCAGCGTTCAATTGCCGAGAGACATGGATTCAGGGCAGAGCGCTGCTCGTTGGAGTTCTATGGTATCTGTATTAATTGTCAGGAAGGAACCGAGAAGTAATGGATATGTTTTTAGACGCATGTATTGACGCGCTCATTGATTCTGCCAAGATGTTGCCGTTGCTATTTATCATCTATGTTGCCATCGAACTATTTGAATTAAAATTTGGTAATCGCATGGGGCAAGCAATGGCGCGTGCGGGTAAAGCAGGGCCGGCTATCGGCGCAATCGCCGGCATCATTCCTCAGTGCGGCGTTTCTGTTATTGGCACCGCACTCTACACGCAGCGATTGGTCACTATCGGTACGTTATTTGCAATCTATCTCGCAACTTCAGATGAGGCTATTCCCGTTATTCTTTCTCAGCCGGATCAAATATCTACGCTCGTTCCACTCCTCCTGATAAAACTGGTTGTCGCTCTTTTTGTGGGTTATGCGATTGATCTCGCGTTTCGTCGTCGTAATAAAGAGGTGTTTGAACATCTTAAGCATTATAAAGGTGGCAATGATGACGCTGAGCATCACCATGAACAGGCGTTTGAGGAAAAGGGCTGTTGTGGACACGTGCCAACAGCTGAAGATAAGAAGTTTTCTGTCCGCACACTTTTTTATCATCCGCTGATACATACACTCAAGATATTTGTATTTATTCTCATTGTTTCGCTGGTCTTGAATCTCTTGTTTGCGTTTGTGGGAGAAGACGTGCTGGCTGATGCCCTCGCGGGCCAAACATTTCTTCAGCCCGTCATAGCAGCGCTTATCGGTCTCATACCCAATTGTGCGGCCAGTGTTGCCATCACCGAGTTCTATCTCTCAGGAGTTATAACCTTCGGCGCCGCCGTTGCGGGCCTTTGTGCAAGCGGTGGGCTGGGAATTCTCGTGTTGTTAAAAGAAGATGCTCGTATTGATGCAGTAAAGATCATTGGCGGATTATTTGCCATTTCAGTAGTAGTGGGCTTGATAGTTCAGGCATGGGGAATATAGGAAGAACGTATGTCTACCATCATCAATCTTACCAGTGTACGCAATATACGTGATCTTGGGGGGTTACGGACAACTGACGGACGAGTGTTCAAGGCGCGCCGTCTCATCAGAAGCGCAGAACTTTCCGGTCTATCACCTGAGGATGCAGCAATGTTGGTGGATAGATATCACCTAGTTCATATCATCGATCTTCGCACAAAAGGAGAGCGTGAGAGCAGGCCCGATAATGTGCCGGAAGGGGTAAGATACAGCCACATTCCTTTATTGCCTGAGCACGCGCTGGGTATTGCTCGCGAAGCGATAGATTTGGATCGAGCCACGCTTATATCTCGTATGCCAGACGTTTATAAGTTTTATGAGAGTATTGTCGATCCTTCAACGGCACAATACTGGAGTTCAATATTCTCGATATTCCTGAATGAAGATGACGGTGCCATACTCTGGCATTGCGCGGGAGGCAAGGATCGTTGCGGCATGGTCTCGGCCGTGCTGGAGCTTGCGTTGGGAAGTTCGCCCGATGAAGTGAAGGACGATTATCTTGCAACAAATGCATCAAATGAGTTGCGTGCACGCAGAATACGCAGTGAGGTGTTTGCTCGTACGCAAGATGCTGAATTGGCTGATCGCGTAGGCGAACTGTGGGCGGCCCGTGAGGACTATCTTGATGCGGCGCTTATGCGGGTTGAGCGCGAGTATGGGGGAGTTGCTGGTTTTCTTCAACGGGTATGTGCCGTCGATGAACAGGCGCACCGTAATCTTAAAAATAACTATCTATACGTTGATGATAGCGCCTACCTGTCGGCAATGACGTAGCGGATTGAGCGAGAATTCGGCGTATAATCAAGCTGACAACTTACTGCGAAAGGATATGACATGGACGAAGTTCTTGCATTTCTTAAAGACACTCACACGTATTTTCTCGCTACTATCAATGATGCCAAGCCCGAAGTGCGCCCGTTTGGTACTATCGCTCAATTTGAGAATCGACTCTACATACAAACCGGGCGCGTGAAAGATGTTTGCAAACAGATTATGGCTGATCCTGCCATCGCTATCTGTGCGTTTGACGGTAAGGGAACTTGGCTGCGCATCAATGCTACGGCTGTGGCAGACGAGCGTATTGAAGCAAACGAAGCCATGCTCGATGACTATCCTTCATTACGTGGGCGTTATGCGGCCGATGATGGCAATTGCATCGTTTTTTATCTAGAAGATGCTACGGCCACGTTTGCTTCTTTCACTGAAGCGCCTCGGACGATTAAGTTTTAATTCATCAAATGGTTGTCACTCTATCGATTATGCTCTACCGATAGAGTGACGGCGTTAAGCGGAAAAGTTGATCCATATCAAGTACGTGCCCTCGGGCTTCACCAATGAAGAATATTAGCAATTTTCAAACTAGCGATATTGAACGCCTTACTAGGCGATGTGCAGATGATGCTTGACTCGGCAAATCGCTCATCCAGCGTAGAAAAGACAGGGTGAGTATATCCCGGATAGATAAAATCACTGTATATCTCGTCCGCGATGGCCAATCAGAGATAAAACCAGACGACCCCTCGAGGGAAGTCTAGGGGTCGTCACAGAGATTGGCTTGGTGTTACCCATAGGTGCGAGAACTAGTCAAATAGCGCGGTCGATAAATAACGCTCTCCGGTGTCCGGAAGAATGGCGACGATTGTCTTTCCTGCATTTTCAGGGCGTGAGGCGAGTACGCTTGCGGCTTGAAGCGCGGCACCGGATGAGATGCCTACAAGCAATCCAAGTTTTTCAGTGACGATCTTTACTTTTGCAAAAGCGTCTTCGTTAGATACGGGGATGATCTCATCGTACACATCAGTATCGAGGACTTCAGGAACAAATCCTGCGCCTATACCCTGGATTTTATGCAGACCAGGCTTACCGGTTGAGAGAACAGGTGAAGTTGCCGGTTCAACAGCAACAATCTTGATGTCAGGGTTTTTGGTTTTCAAATAGTGTCCAGCGCCCGTCAGAGTACCACCCGTGCCTACGCCCGCTACGAAAAAGTCCACCACGCCGTCAGTGGCTTCCCAGATTTCTGGTCCTGTTGTCTTTTCGTGGATGGCAGGGTTGGCAGGATTTGTAAACTGTGAGGGAACGAAAGAGTTAGGCGTTTGCGCGGCGAGCTCTTCAGCTTTGGCAATGGCACCTTTCATACCCGCTGCGCCTTCGGTGAGAACTAATTCAGCACCGTAAGCGGCCTGAAGCTTGCGACGCTCAATGCTCATGGTCTCAGGCATGGTTAAAATGATGCGATATCCTCGTGCCGCTGCAATAGTGGCGAGCGCAATGCCCGTGTTTCCGCTGGTGGGCTCTATGATGACTGAGCCGGGCTTTAAGATACCGCGTTTTTCTGCATCGTCGATCATCGACAAGGCAGTGCGATCTTTTACTGAGCCAGCGGGGTTGAAGTACTCAAGCTTACCAACAATGCGCGCAGGAGTTTCGAATGCTTTTGTTACATCCAACAGGGGTGTATTGCCGATCAAATCAGTGATGCTGCTATATATCGTCATAGCTATTCTCCTTACAGTCAATGAAAATATTTTCCTGCATAAACTATACAACCTATGTAGTCTACTTAATTAGTAGACATTACGATAAACTTTTCATGCGCTAATGTCAAGATCGAGAATTGTTTCCTCGGTACTCGCACACAATTGTTCTATGTATTGAGATTTTTTGGGCTGAACTCGTTGATCAGATCGAGCAATTCCTGTTTCTTATGGATAGCCAGTTTGGTATATATCCGTTTACTGTGAGTACGAACAGTATTCTCGGAGACGACAAGAACTTCTGCAATACGCGTTACGTTATTACCGCGTGCAATAAGTTCCATGACCTCGGCTTCCCGCGCAGAAAGACGGTAATGCTGTTGTAGGAGCGCGCATTGCTTTGAAATGCGATCACGGTATTGTGGTAGATTGACGTGTGCCGCATCCCGTCTTTCAGTATTTGAAAGTCTTCCGAGATTATATAAAGGCGTTAATGGAGACGAAATATCGCGCACGTTTTGTTCTTCGTTTTCATCGTCCTCAGAGTCAAGCATCTTGTTCTTCTGTGGCACGTTGAGGGCAACGAGCTCAATGTGCTCAGCGCCAAGAGACCGTTGGACGAACGCCTGTCGAAAACCACCATTGCCGATAAAGTACATGAGGCCCAGCAGATAAAGAGCGAACAGTGTAACGATAACCGTCGAACCAAGGCCCATGATGTCAAGACGTTCAATAAACATACCGCCTATGAATCCAATGTCGTGCAACGCATAGACGATACCTCCAATGAATCCATATATGAATATGGGATTGATGCCACGGTCGCGTGATGCCTGGGCGCACTGAATCATCATGAGTATGATTCCACAACTGTAGACTGCATATATAAGGCTTGCAAATAGGGCAGAATAGTTTTCTTTCACCAACGGCAGTATCATAAAACCCGTGATGATAAAAGGGAAAAATACGCGGTAGGCAACGACGATATTGATGCGAAGATTCTTGATCTGCCAGACAAACAATAGAGCCAACGCCATGGTAAGCGAGCCTCCCATTGACATGATGTTGACAAGCGATCCGATTTCTACGTCACCTATTGCGAGAGCCCTGACAACACCACTGCAAAATCCTAATGCGCCAATGCAAAGGGCACTGCGCCAATAATCGTGAAGAAGCTGTCGATACACACGAGAATTGTTTCGCGGCTTATCTTGAAACATGGGCTGTTCGAGATCGATGGTACGGCTCTTAAGCACGATGCAAAGACAAAATAGTGGCATAAAGACAAGGGGAATGAGAATCGAGGTTATCGCTACTGGTATAAGGTACAAGGCGAAGTAGAACAGCGAGCCATATGCGGTGCCCAGTATAAGATCGCGGTTACCGGTATCAGAATTTTGACTTGCAAAAAGACGCTGCCAAAGCATAAAAAAGCCGGCGGAACCAATCCCCAATAGCGCTCCGCCAATACTTACGAGGAACAAGGCACGTTCACTAAAATATATAGCACCGATGAGCGCGCACCAGCCGAGGAAATAGGGTGTCGCTGTGGCTATCACCATAAAACGCCGGGTGGGCCCGGGAAGAAAATAGACACCAAGGACACTTACGAAATAGACAAGCATGAATACCAGCGATTGCCAAAGGAAAAAGGATGACAAGATCTGAGTGGTCTGAAAACTTTCCGGCAGGAAAGGAAACACTCCTCCCCATACGCCCGCCGCATTGATGGCGATGAAGAGCGCATAGCCAAGCGCTGTGATGTCTGGTTTCAGGATCGCATAATACCGTCGCGATTTCACATAAGCTTCTCTCATGACCGGTTAATAAGACAACATATTGATGAAACTTAGACTAGGCTTGTTCTGTTTATTTCATTATGCCTTACTATCTCTCTTGAGAAAATAAGGAGAATCGTTTTTAATGAGGATCCTATAAGCTTCTGAGCAGGCATTTTGTAAAATGCACATATTTTATGTGACAAGGATTCTCTTGAAGTTGCTACATTCTCACCACAAACACCGGCCAATGATTATGTGCGAAATGGTACCTAACACATAAACATTGACATTGGTGAATAGACGAAGTGGAGAAGGGAGCAAGACCATGTCGGAGATGTATTTGGAACATCAGTCACCTCTCAGCCGCCGATCATTTGTAAAAGTGGCAGGTGCGTTGGGTGCTTTGGCAGTTGCGGGTGGCAGTGTTGCGACAGTGGGGTCTATGTTTGGCGAGAGCACGCCACAGGCACACGCTGAATCTCAAGAGACTATTGTATGGAATCATTGCGCTATCAATTGCCCAGGACGTTGTCTTTTGAAGTTGCATGTAAAAGACGACGAAATTGTACGGGTTGATACCTACGCGACCGATTCACGAGATATCGATGATCCACAACCACGCCCTTGTTTGAGGGGCCGTGCCTATCGGGCATGGGTGAATCATCCTGACCGCATCAACTATCCGATGAAGCGTGTCGGCAAACGTGGCGAAGGAAAGTACGAACGCATTACGTGGGACGAGGCAGTCTCAACTATTGCCAAGAACTATACGGAAGTTGTTTCAAAGTATGGCAACGAAGCAGTTTATGTAAACTACGCCACTGGCAGCTCAGCGAGTACGGCGCGCCCTTGGGGACGTCTTTTCAATAAGACAGGCGGCGGCTACCTCGGTTTTTACGGTAGTTATAGTACTGCTCAGATTCAATGGATCACCCCCTATGTCTATGGTTCGGCAGGTAGCGGATCGACTCTTTCTGTTGCACGCGACTCACAACTTATCTTGATGTTCGGCACGAGCCCAACAGAGACTCGCCAGGGCGGGGCAGTGTCTCACCATGATTATGTTGCCATGCGTGAGAAAACAAAGGGCAAAATATACGTTATAGATCCTCGTTTTAATGATTCGTTGTCCGGTCACTCAGATGAATGGCTGCCGATCAATCCGGGTACTGACGCAGCGCTTGTTGCGGCGCTCTCATATGAACTCATCAAAAACAACTGGGTTGACCTTGACTTCCTTCATACCTATTGCGTCGGCTATGATGAGGAAACTCTTCCGGCATCAGCGAAGGGACAGAACAAATCCTATAAAGATTATATTTTAGGGACTGGGTATGACAAGGTTGCTAAGACTCCTGAGTGGGCGGCCCCTATAACGGGCATATCGGTACAACGAATTCGTTCGCTCGCAAAAGAAATTGGTACGACGAAGCCTCTGTTTGTCGACCAAGGATGGGGGCCACAGCGCCGTAGTAACGGTGAAATGAATGCATGGGCGATCTGCATGTTGCCTATCCTCACGGGAAATATCGGTCTAGCAGGTACGAGTAGCGGCATGCGCGAAGGATCTTATGCCATTACCATCGACTCGCTGGCTGAGGGTACCAATGCGGTGAAAGCAAAGATATCTGTTTTCTCGATGGTGGATGCGGTTAATCGTGGTGCCGAGATGACCGAAAAAGCTGATGGCGTTGTCAATGTCGATAAGCTTTCCACGGGTATCAAATTTGTTGTTAACTACGCAGGCAACTGTATAACCAATCAAAACAGTGATATTAACTGGGTCCATGATTCTTTGCAGGATGAGAGCAAATGCCAGTTCATCTTTGGTGCGGACATCACATTGACCGACTCTGCAAAATATTGCGATATTCTCCTGCCGGATATGTTCCGTCTTGAGCAGACATCAATGATTGGCACGGGAGGCGACGTTGCTTATATGATAGCGGGTTCGCCGGCAACATCAGTTAAATTTGAGCGCAAGTCTGCTTATGATGCTGCAACCTTGATAGCAAGCGCTTTGGGCAAAGAGCAGGCGTTTACTGAGGGCAAGACGCAAGAAGATTGGGTCAAAAGCCTGTATGCCTCTTCCCGTCAGAAGGACACATTGCTTCCTGAGTATGACAAAGTTATGACAGACGGGTTCTATATCAGAAAGAATCCTGCGGGTGGCACCATTGCTTTGCAGGCATTTCGTAAAGATCCTGTCGCCAATCCGCTCACGACACCTTCCGGTAAGATAGAAATTTATTCAGAGAAGCTTGACACTTACATTTCGAAGCATGAATTCAAGGCAGACGACCGTGTCGCGCCACTACCCATCTATGTGCCTGAATGGTATGGCATTGAAACGAAGACGAGCCAGTATCCGCTGCTGCTCTCTGATTTCCATTATCGTGGACGTCTTCATTCTAGTTGGGGCGATGTTGCTATTCTGAAAGAAGTAAATCCTCAGGAGGCATGGATCAATCCCATCGATGCAGATGCGCGCAAGATTCGTCAAGGTGACAAGGTGCGTATTGAAAATGATTTCGGGAAAGTTGAGCTTTTAGCAAAAATAACTCCTCGTGTCATACCGGGTACGGTGGCTATGGCGCAAGGCGCATGGCATAACGCCAATATGTTTGGGGATCGTCTCGATAAAGGTGGTTGCATCAATACGCTTACCACACATCGTCCATCGCCTTTTTCTAAGGGCAATCCTCAGCATACGAATATCTGTCAAATAGTCAAAGCATAGCGGCGAGAGAAAGAAGGGATAAATAATGTCTCAGTATGCATTCTATTTCGATGGTACTCGCTGCACGGGTTGTAAAACGTGTGTGTTTGCCTGTAAAGATGTTAATAATCTTGATGTAGGCTTTAACTATCGCAAAGTATATGAATATACCGGCGGTCAAACCACCGCTGATTCGACGGGCTGTTATCAATCAACGTGCTTTTCTTACTATCTTTCCGTTGCTTGCAATCATTGTGAAGATCCGGCTTGCACCAAGGTTTGTCCGACAGGCGCAATGCACAAAGACATGCAGACGGGTATCGTAAGCGTCGACGCGGGCAAGTGTATTGGGTGTGGTTATTGTCATATGGCATGTCCCTATAACGCACCAAAAGTTGATCGAGCCAAAGGACATTCCGTTAAATGCGATGCCTGCCAAGCTCTCCTTGCCAAAGGGGAACGGCCGGCTTGCGTTACCGCTTGCCCTGCACGTGCTCTTGATTTCGGAGCCATTGATCAAATGAGCGCTGCCATGAGCGGATATCAGCTCGCAAATATCGCTCCGTTACCCAATAAGAGTTATACCGGTCCGAACTTCTTCATTAAACCCTGTGCCGATGCTCGCCCTGCGGAAAGCGTCGAAGGCAGTGTCGCAAACCCTCTGGAGGTGCAGTAATCATGGAAACAGCGATGAACGAACTACCGCTGGCGCTTTTTACCACATTGGCACCTATCGGTGCGGGAGCATTTGTTACTCTTGCGATCGCATTTTTTACGACGAAGTTTTCAGATGAGCGGCTCAAACGCATCGACCGTATGACTCTGATTCCTCTTGCGGTTGTCATTATTGGTCTTATTGCATCGTTTCTTCATCTGGCAAGCCCCTTGCGTGCGTTTGGTGTGTTTGCGGGCATCGGATCTTCGCCGCTTTCAAACGAGATCGTGATAAGTTGTTTGTTTATCATAGTTGCGATCATTTACCTCGTATATGCATGTACCGGCACTATGAAAGAAGGAACACGCAAGATTTTTGCTGCCGTGTTAGCCGTATTGGGAGTTGTATTCGCTTGCTTTACGGGTATGGCCTATATGGTCAGCACCATTGTCTCATGGATGACTCCCGCCTTGCCAATTTCAATTATTGGTTTCTCCCTCATGGGTGGTGCCCTGCTCGGCGTATTGACTCTTGCCTGCGCGGGCGCTCTTGACGAAGCCTGCAAAACTTCGTTTAAAATGATGACACTGATTATTGCACTTATTGGTCTGATCTTAGGCGTAGCGGGTGCCCTGATGCAATATGGACTTGCTGCGAGCATCGTTACTGCGATTGCTAATGGTGCAGTGATGGCGAGTGCGGTTAACGGATACCTCATTGCCTTTGTCGTATGTGTCGTTCTCGGTGTCATGCTGGGCATGTATGTCCTTATGAAGAAACATTCACTTGCACTGACGATCGTGGCCTCTATTTTGATTCTTGGTGGTGTTTTCATCGGTCGTCTGGTTTTCTATGCACTTCAGATATCTATAGGGTTGTAGACCCCTTAGTGTTTCAATGGAAAGCGGGGTACGCTCTATACTGATTGCGTGCCCCGCTTTTAGCAGTAGACATCTAGCGTGAGGATAGCGATATGAACGAGAAGCTTGTGGAACCATCCTACTGTGAGACAATTGCCTTCATCGGTAACTTTTTGGGTCCCTTCTATACAAAAGACCCGAAGCAAGATCCTGAGATTGTGCCACTTTTCGAGACATTATCTGCGTTGGATGCAGAAGCGGCTGCAGGCGAATGGCCGTTTGGCGATTCCTCAGAGGCGCTTTCCTGCCTCTTGTCAATGCAGCAGGGTCTCGATGGGGGAGGCCCTACGGAGGATATCGTATGGGAGTATCGCCGTCTGTTTGTTGGCCCTAACCCTATGCCTGCTCCTCCCTGGGGGTCTGTATATACTGACCCTGAAATAGTAGTATTTGGGGAATCGACTCTTGCTTTGCGCTGTTGGATGCGCGAAACGGGCATAACGCGTTTGGATCATGAACGGTCACCAGAAGATCACATCGGACTCATGCTGCTGATGATGTCTTGGATCGCGCAGTACAAACCAGCTGCATTAGAAGAGTTTCTTTCTCATCATCTGCTGACATGGTCGTCTCATTTTCTGGTTGAGGTGATCGCTGCTACCGAAAATCCGTTTTATAATGGTCTTGCCCGTCTCACAAAGCTGAGCTTAGAGGGGATTCAACAGGATCTGGACCTAGTCGTAGAATATCCGAGGTATTATCGTTGACATGTTAGGTTTTGATACAGCGCTGGGCGAGATAACGCTCGTCTTTTTTACCACCTTGGCACCGCCGGGTACCTTGGCTTATATGATCATGGCTCTTATTCTTGCCTTTGGAGATAGAAAAGAAGAATCGCGCAGGCGTATCAAGCAGTTTCTCTGTATACCTCTTATAACTGCGATGGTGGGTTTGGTCGCGTCCGCTACCCATCTAGGCAATCCCGCAAATGCATTGTATGTGTTCATGGGGGTGGGGCGAAGTCCTCTTTCAAATGAGGTTTTTTGCGCCGCTCTCTTCCTCGGTCTGGCAGCTTCATATTGGCTCTACTCATTTACTGAGAAGAAGAGACTTCTTCTGGAACGTATATGGTTGCTGCTGACTGTTGTTGCGGGCATTGCTTTTATTACCAGCATAGCGTTTGCTTATTCGGTTGATACCATCATTTCATGGTATTCTCCCTATATTCCTGTGAGCCTGTGGCTTTGTGCTGGAGTTGGTGGCCCACCACTGGCGCTCCTTTCCCTATGCGTGGCAGACTCTTCATCAGTTCATTCTCGATTCATCAAGATAACCTCGGGCGTGACAATTCTTGTTATGATAGTGCATGTCATAGTGCTTTCTCTCTATAACGCCGAGTTAGCTTCTATGCATAATTCAATTATCTCATCGGGAGATTTGCTTGAATCTTATACAGTAGTAATCGGTTTTTACGCATTGTTTGTGGCTCTTGGAGTGGGAAGTATCGTAAGGGCTGCTTATATGAAAGGTAAAAATTCGACTCCATCAGATATGAATGAGAAGAAAAATAATCGACGACGTTTCCTATTTCTTCTTATAGGATGCTTTTCTATTTTCATCGGACTGTTCATTGTCCGTTTTACCTTCTATATGCTACATATGACAATCGGCCTGAGCATATAATTCCATTCTTTGTTTGATCGCGCTCTCTGTTTTTAACGACAATTAATGTGCTTACCTTCGAGGGGCTTTTGTGCCCCTTGCTTTGTTTATCTCAGGTTCAGAGCAGTGCCCGTTAATTTAATCTAATAGTTGCGCAAAAAACTCAGGTTTAATTGCACTTGACGCGTGTTGCTTTACTATATATAGTGTATATGTAATATATACACACTATAAACGGAAAGAGTGAGTATGGTAGAGCAATGCACACCACGATTCTGTGGTAATGCGTGGCCCGCATCAGAGTAAGGGAGGCGTTCTTGGACATCATCATATCGAATGCGAGCAGTCTGCCCATCTATGAACAGATTACTATTCAGATCAAGAATCTTATACTGTCTGGTGATCTTACAGAAGGTGAGCAACTTCCCTCAATTCGTTCTCTGGCAGGTGATTTGCGTATCAGCGTGATAACTACAAAACGCGCGTATACCGATCTAGAGAATCAAGGGTTCATAGAGACTGTACCGGGAAAAGGAAGCTTTTGTGGCTGGCGGTAATCTTGAGCTCTTGCGTGAGGAACGTCTCCGGCGCATCGAGAAACTATTGAATGATGCTATCTCTGAGGCACAGGGAGCTGGCATAACAAGTGTCGAACTTCATGAGATGTTGAGTTTGTTGGAGGAAGGTAAATAATGGAAGATCTTGTTCGAATAAAAGATTTACGTAAAGAGTTTGACGATTTTTCCCTTGAAGGCATCAATATATCTGTGCCATTGGGCTGCGTTGTGGGCTTTGTAGGAAGCAACGGCGCAGGCAAGACCACCACCATCAAGGCGTTGCTTGGTTTGATTAAACCAGATGGTGGCATTGTTGAGTTGTTTGGTTCACCGTTTGCCATGAGCTCATCTCCAAAGGTTCAATCCGCTGTGAAGAATCGTATTGGCGTGGTATTTGATACGTGTGCGTTGCCAGATGATCTCTCAATCAAAGAGGTCGGAAGCATAATGAATGTTGCCTACACGCATTGGCATCGAGATTTGTTCGAAGAGCGGCTTGATCAATTTGGCCTTGCACAAACAAAAAAGATTAAGGACCTTTCCCGCGGTATGGGCATGAAACTATCTCTTGCTTGTGCACTTTGTCATGATGCCGAACTCCTTGTTCTTGATGAGGCGACGGCCGGTCTTGACCCTCTGGCTCGTGAAGAGGTACTTGAGATGCTGCGCGATTTCATGCGTGATGAGACACATGGTGTTTTCATGTCCAGTCATATCACCAGCGATTTGGAGAAAATTGCTGATCGTGTTGTCTGCATCGATGATGGTCGAATCATATTTGACGAGATCAAAGATGATATCACCGACAGAGCGGGTATCGCTCGTTGTCGCTCTGCCGAATTTGATCAGGTTATTCAAGAGGAGTTCTTTGCTCCTCATACGATGCGATTCATTCGTCATGGACTATAATACCGATCTCCTTGTCCCAGATCGCTTTATGTTTAACAAGCAGTTCCCCGACATAGCGATTGATCGCGCGGCCATAGATGATTACATGAATCTTACCTTGAGGGGGGAGATCCGATGAAGGCAGGATTTCTGATTGACTTTCTTACGATGAAGAACACCCAGAAACAATTACTCATAACGGCGCTCATTGTTACTATTGGAGTGAGCATAGCCGTAGGGAGTCCGATGATGATGGTCTGCATGTTTACTGCTATGGTACCCATGATGTCAATATTCACCGGTCTTGCCTATGATGAGCGTAATGGCTGGGAAACCTACCGTATATCTCTTCCGATTGCCCGTAGAGATGTGGTCATGGGACGCTACCTCAATCTCATAGTGGCATCGCTTGTTTCCTTCGTCATTATGTTTGCAATGATCTGGCTACTCTCAATTATTGTTTCGATCATTCCCTTTCCGCAAATTGTAACTACTGCCTTTGCCACTGATTCCGAAGGGTTTTTGGAGCTTGCAATTGCTGGCATTCTCGTTATGTGCCTTCTCCTATTGGTTGCCTCGATTGTGCTGCCGGTTACTTTTCGCTTTGGCATGACGCGGGCAACGCGTATTCTGCCTGTTGTCCTCGTGATTATCCCTGTTGTGGGCGTTTCTATGCTCAGTAGTACGGGCTTTGATATAACTACGGCGTTTCCAAGTGTCCTCAGTTTTTTTATTGATGAGGGGGGCAACCCTATAATTGGCAACGTGATATTGACATTGGTTTTGATAATCGTGGTTGTGTTGGCCATAAATTTCATTAGTTTTCTTATCGCAGCCCGTCTCTACGAGAGAAAAGAACTATGATGCGCGTGTTTGTTTAACCATATCAGCGCAGGCACTCTGATATACATCATGTACGCAAGCAGGAGTCATTGAGATTATCAATGGCTCCTGCTTGCGTAATCCTTTCGACGGATCAAAGTAAGAATAAAATACGTTGGTTTCATCAAAGACTTGTATGAGCCTTTATGCAGGGGTTTAGGCATGACTTAATACCACGCTCCCTATGCCTTTCAAGGCAAATTCTAAGTTAATCCTTCTTACCCCATGACAATGGCAGGGGCAAATTCCCATAATCGCGGCAGACCGACGATCCATTATTTTGAGAGGATCGTCCCTGATGTTGCGATCGGAAGGAGAAGGGATGTTGTTTGACTACCAAGAATTCTTGGATAGCATCGACCGCGCAGCATATCACGAAGGTGAATGGCAGTGGGAAGAGGATGGCTATACGGTAACGCGTACGTATACCTATTCTGCTCCTGGCTGTCATGACTCTTGTGGCGTGCTGCTCTACACGAAAGACGACAAGCTGGAAAAAGTCGAGGGAGACCCACTCGACCCCTGTGCGAATGGGCGGCTTTGCATGCGTTGCCTCAATTTGCCGGAGGGGACAAACTATGAAGATCGTCCCAAGTACCCCTTGCGTCGTATAGGTGCACGCGGAGAGAACAAATGGGAACGCATCAGTTGGGATGAGGCACTCGACACTATAGTCGACTGGATTCATACGAATATCGATGAAGCGGGCTTCGGCCGCGAGTCCATCTTCGTAAACCATGGCACGGGCCGCAATATCTCATCTTGGGTTCCGTTCCTTGGCGGCGCATGCTTGGGTACACCGAACGTCGGCGCTATCGGTTCGTCGGGCTATTCGTGCTACCTGCCCCGCACGTGCGGCACCGCTGCCAGCATCGGTGATTTCCCCATTGTGGATGCCTCCGAAGGTCATGAGGACCGCTACAACAATCCTGAGTGGAAGCGCCCCGACGTAGTTGTTATCTGGGGTTCTGAGCCGCTGAAGAGTAATGCTGACGGTTATCTGGGCCATTGGCTCATCGTCTGCATGCAGCAGGGAACGGAGGTCATCTCTATTGACCCTCGACTCACCTGGTGGGGAGCCCATGCGACGTATTGGTTGAATCTTCGTCCCGCAACCGATATGGCAATCGCGCTTGCGTGGCTCAACGTCATCACGCAGGAAAACCTGCAAGATGTCGAATTCGTTGACATGTGGTGCGCATATTACGACGAACTTAAAGAGTACATGGCTGAGTTCACGCCGGAGTGGGCATCCGAGATCACCGGGCTGTCGGCTGACCTCATTCGCGATTCTGCACGCTTCTATGCGTCTGCTGAGCGTGGTGCCATCCAGTGGGGTCTTGCGTTCGATACGCAGAATGACTCCATTCAGCTGTGCCAGACGGTCAGCAACATCATGAGTGTTTGCGGCAACATCGACAAGCCGGGCACAAACCTGCTTGTCCGCAACGGTTTCGAGATCAATCCCGGCTACGCAACGGCGCAGCTGTACTGCGATCCCGACACGTTCGCCAAGAAGCTGACGGTCGATGTCACGCATCCGGGCTATGTGCACTTTATCGGTATGGCCGACTGCGACGCCGTGAACCATGCGTTCGAGACCGGCGATCCGTATCCCATGAAGATGTTCTGGTCGCAGGGTGCGAACTGCATCACTTGCACGGGCAACGGTGCGCCGCGCATGTACAAGATGCTCGAGAACGTTGATTTCTGTGTTGTAGCCGATCCGTATATGACGCCGACGGCCGTCGCATTCGCCGATATCTTCCTGCCGCTCAAGACTACGGCCGAGCGCGATTCTATGCGCGTTTGGTGGACACCGCTACGTGCCATGAAGAGCGTCAGTGAGTGGTATGAGGCCAAGTCTGACGAAGAGCTTATCGTTGCCCTAGGCAATAAGATGAACCCCGAGCTGTTCAACAAGCGTTGGCCGACGCTTGAGGCTTTGCTGCAGGATTACCTGGACACGGGCTTTAATATTTATGATCCCGATACCGGCAAGAGTTACAAGAGTGCTGGCCGCTCGAAGGCAGGCATGGTCGAGATCGAAGATGCCCATACCAACTACTGGAAGAAGCACAACGCAGACGGCGAATGCTCGTTTGATGCGCTTGTTGCAAAGGGCGGCTACGAATACGACGACTTCTGTGACACCTATTACAAGTATGAGAAGGGTCTTCTACGCGAAGATGGACAGATAGGCTTCTCGACGCCGTCTGGCCGCATCGAGCTTATACCGTATGCCATGTTCGGCGCCTGGGGCATCGATCCATGGCCGAAGCATCACGAATCTATCCATACGTATAAGTGGTTGCATGATCCTGAATTCAAGAAGGAGTATCCGTTTATCTGCATCAATGGCTCTCGCTCTTTCGAGTTCTTCCATTCCGAGAACCGTCAGCAGAAGACGATGCGCGAGTTCCATCCTGATCCGGTCGTCGAGATTAGCACGCAGACGGCTGAGGAGTATGGCATCAACGAAGGCGAGTGGATCTGGCTTGAGAATTCCGAGGGTCGTTGCCGCCAGAAGGTTCATATCGAAGCTACGGTGAACCCGAATTACGTATACGCCGAGCACGGCTGGTGGTTCCCTGAGGAAGAACCTTCGTTCCCGCACTTATTTGGTATGTGGGATGTGAACATCAACAATCTGACGGCATCGTATGAAACGGGTCCCGGCGGTATCGGCTCTCCATTTAAGAGCATCGTGTGCAAGATATACAAGTGCACGCCGGAGAACTCTGAGCCGACGCCGGGCGAAGTCGTGACCCAGCTGGGTGGCTTCCGCAACGATTACGTTGCGGGTGAACCCTACTCTTACGGGCAGGACGTAACGTGGCAGGCGCTTATGGAGAGGGGCGAGGAATAAATGAAGGGCATTCTGATCAACTACGAATTCTGCACGGGCTGCCACTCTTGCGAGGTGGCCTGCAAGAAGCACCTCGGGCTTCCCGAAGGAGAATTCGGCATCAAGCTGACCCAGACTGGTCCGTTCGAGTACTCGGGCGCCGAGGGCAACAAGGACCGCTGGGAGTGGTCATGGCTTCCGGTCATAACTAAGGCATGCGACATGTGCGAGGATCGCGTTAAACAGGGTAAGATTCCCGCATGTGTTCAGCACTGTCAAGCATGGTGTATGTATTATGGCGAACTTGAGGATCTGGCGCGTAAAGTAGACGGCACTTCTCGCTGCGCGATCCTCACACGCTAGAAGATGCGACGAATGGTTGCGGACGAAGAAAGGAGCGCGAAATTACTGGGAAAGTCGAATAAACGGTTTTTTCAATTCGTCACAAATCTAAGAGGAAAGGTTTCACAATGACTGAAAACAAAAAGTTTCACCGTGCGTGGCTCGTTTTCATCGGCGTCTGTATGATGATGGCTGGTGGCATGGGACTCGTCTTGAATGTCATGGGTAATTTCTTCGTACCCTTGGCAAACTCGTTTGGCCTCACCACTCCGGAGGGAAAGGTCGACGTGACGCAGGTAACCCTTCTGATGACGGTCTATTCCTATGTTATGTTGGTTTGGCTTCCCTTCGCGGGACGTCTGTTCGAAAAGGTTGATGCACGCATCTTGTTTGGCGCTGCGGGAGCAATTCTTGCCATCGGCGTTGCATTGATGGGTGTCTGGACCTCAGTATGGCAGATCTATATCACGGGCGTTATGATGGGTCTTGCTGGCCCAATGATCTTCTTGGTAGGTCCTTCGGTGTTGATCAACAACTGGTTTGCACCTAAGCAAGCAGGAAAGTTCCTCGGTATTGCCTCAGCGTTTACCGGTGTAGGAGCATTTGTGTGGTCACCATTGTTCACCGGCTTCATCACCACCATGGGATACCGTCAGGCATTCTTCATCGAAGCTGCACTCTGTGCCGTATTGATTCTCATTCCTGCGTTGTTCTTCTTCCGCACGCGTCCTGAAGATGTGGGCCTGAAGCAGTTCGGCATTGAGAAAGAAATGTCTGAAGATGGCGCTATCGCTAAGAAGAGCGGTGTTTCAGGTAAGTTTGCTCTGGGAACGATAGCCTTCTATGCTATTTTCGTTGCTGCTTGCCTCATCTCTCTCGGCGGCGGTTACAAGTCTCTGATGCCTACGGCTGTGCAGTCAGTCGGCGGTACCAGTTTGGCCATGCTTGGCGCAACGATGATATCCGCTGCAGCTGTTGGTAACATTCTCGGCAAAATCACCTTGGGCTTCCTTGCCGACAAAATTGGTATCAAGATTTCGCTCGTTTCTTTCGCAATTCTTAGCATCATTGGTTTCATCATCATGGTATTCATGCTTGGCGATAATCAGGTACCCATGCTCATCGCTGGCTTCTGCATTGGCACGGGCGACGCTATGATGTCGGTTGGTCTTCCGATGCTTACGCGTACCTGCTTTGGTGATCGTGATTATGCAAAGATATATTCTTATCTGAACATGGGCATTGCTGTTCTCGGTGGCCTTGGCGCGACATTCGTTGCTCTCGTTGCATCGTTTACCGGTGGCTTCCAGGCTGCCTATGGATGCGGCATAGTCTTCGAAGCCATCGTTATTATTGCCGTCATTATCTCTGTGGTCACCGCTACTCGGTTCAAGGACAAATGGACCTTTGAGGGCGAGCCAGAAAAGAGTCGTAATTAATAACGGCTTTAAGCAGTTGACAATGTGTGACATCAGATAGGCGTTATTGACATAGTCCGTGTTGTCATCAGGGCGGGGGACACCGTGTCTTCCGCCCTGCATTGTCTTTATACATCTTTCTTAAGGAGAAGAGCGATGTATCAAAAAACAATTTCAATAGCGGGGTCAATGTTTCGAGGCTCCATAATCAAGAAGCGTTCAACACGAATATAGGAGGCTTTCGTGGAGAAGAAATCCCCTCGGATTCATTATGCATGGATCATACTTATAGGCTGCTGTTCGCTTCAAGCGGGAGCTCTCGGGGCAATTCTTATCAGCCAGGGAGTGTTTTATGTTCCGGTGTGTGACAATCTTGGGTTTGCTCGCTCAGAATTTTCTCTATGGGTAACAGCTTACAATATTGCTACGATATTTTGTCTTCCTATTGCTGGCAAGCTTATTGAGAAATATAGTATTCGGGTTGTTATGACCGTAAGTACCATTGCGATAGTTTTGGCGTCTGCGGCTATGGGAACGTATACCGAAATGTGGCAATTCATTCTCTCTGGAGTAATATTTGGGTCGTTTGGATCATGTGTTTTCATGCTTCCCTATTCGTCAATGATTACTGAGTGGTTTAGTAAACGTGCCGGTTTAGCCATGGGCATTGCAAGTTGTGTGGCCGCATTGGCCGCCGCCGCTTTTGCGCCATTGTTTCAGTGGATCATAGATATTCAAGGGTGGAGAACTGCATATTTTGTCCAAGCTGCCATCGTAGCCATACTCGTTTTACCGTGGACCTTATTTGTGTTTCGGCTGAGACCCGCTGATTTGGGTATGCATGCATATGGCTATGGGGACGAAATACCCAAGCATATGGGGGCCCAGAGAGACAATGTGGAAACACCGGTGTTTGATGATATGACTACGGGTGTACCCTACAAACAGGCTCTCAAGACAGGTTCTTTCATCTTCTTGTTCATTGCTATGGGACTCTCGGCTCTCATAGGTTCTGGCTATGATGCGCATATGCCGGGGCTTGGAATTTCCTTTGGCATGATACCTGCCTCTGCGGCTTTATTGGTATCTTCACTTCAATTGGGAAGCTTTTTCATGAAAATTGTTGTGGGCTTACTTAATGACAAAGTTGGCGTGAAGCTTACCGTTTACTTCCAGTTCATTATGATCATTATTGCCATCATCGGCATAATAGCGTTTAGTAATTCTTGGTTGCTCTTTGTGTTCGTGTTTATCTTCGGTATACAGGATTCGCTCGTTGCGATCAGTGCGCCTCTGCTTATTCGTCAAATCTTTGGTGGGAAAGACTTCGTCCAACTCAATGCATGGATTCGTGTGGGTATGGGAATCTTCGGAGCGTTTGCGTCTGTGTTCGTTGGTATGAGCTTTGATATAACCGGTAGCTTTGTGCCTGCTCTCATCGGTGGCATACTGCTGTGTGTAGTGGGACTCTTCTGCTCCTTCCTTGCGTATTTTTATCGAAAAAATATCGTTTGGGAAAAGTAGGAATTTGTCGTGTGACAAGTGCTGGTCAATAGTTGATCAACGACTGGGCGTCTCCATCTTTTCTTTTGGGTGGAGGCGCTTGGCTATGCAGGTAATTTTCGATGCGGCTCTCTGTTCTATAGGTTATTTGTACTTGCTTAAAGCAGAGAGGTAGATCGCCCTTCTTTGATGTCAGGCACCTTTGGTTGGTCAAAAACATCTAAGGCATTCCTCCCTATTCTTATGCATATGCTCTAATAGGGTGTTATGTCCCATGACATAAGGAGAAAAGGCATCTACTCTCAAAATGAGTAATTG
Organism: Coriobacteriales bacterium; assembly: GCA_963665595.2. GTDB lineage: Bacteria > Actinomycetota > Coriobacteriia > Coriobacteriales > CADBOM01. Next base: position 703,014 of record CAXXJK010000005.1, read on the forward strand.
ATTCGAACAACGATATATAAAGTTGGAGGAAGGACTGGAATGGAATTCAAAAACGACCTTGGTAAACCTTGGAAGTATGATGAAGACGGCTTTACGGTCGTTCGTACAGCCATGTGGTCTCCCCCCGGGTGTCACCCGGTAGGCTGTGGTCTCAAGTTGTATGTAGATCAGAATGGTCGCCTTGATCATGTTGAAGGCGACGAAAATAACCCCATCACCAAGGGGCGTCTCTGCGTGCGTTGTCTTGCACTGAAGGATTACGTCTACAACCCCAGTCGAGTCATCTATCCCATGAAACGTGATCCGAAGTATCGTGGTCAGCATGACAAATGGGAACGTGTTACGTGGGATGAGGCCTATGCACTCATAAAAGAGAAGCGTGACTATTTCGCACAAACCTATGGGCCGGAGTGCATGGCCGTTTTTTTCAGGAACTGGTCGCTCGGGCGGCATTTTGGTGTCCGATATGGCTCAGGCCGTCCTGGGAACTCCCAATGCCTGTTATACCCAATCTGGCTATGCGTGCTACCAGCCGCGCTCCATGTCTTGTTCGCATGTATTGGGCGCGTACTATCCGGAACTTGATTATGCGGGTGGTCTTGAGAATACCTACGACAATCCTGCCTACAAGGTTCCGGAAGTTGTTGTCATGTGGGGCAAGGAGCCTCTTCCGTCAAACGGTGATGGTTTGTTCGGACACGCGGTTATCGATCTGATGAAACGTGGTGCTAAACTCATCAGCGTAGATCCGCGCGTCAACTGGCTATCGACGCGTTCTGAGGTGCACCTGCGCGTGCGTCCCGGTACCGATACTGCGATGGGTATGGCGTGGCTTTCCGTTATCATCAATGAGGGTCTCTACGATCACGATTTCGTTGAAAAATGGACCTATGGGTTTGACGAGTTCTGTGCTCGCATCAACGATCCTGAGATGGGTATGACTCCTGAAAAGGCAGCTGAAATCTGCCAGGTTCCTGTTGAAGATATCTATAAAGCCGCTCGTCTGTATGCGGGTGCTCACCCCGCCTCTATTGCTTGGGGTCTTGCGTTCGATCAAAATCAGAACGGCAATCAGGCCGCTCACTGTATTCTTGCTCTCATGGCGATCTGCGGAAACATTGATGTGCCGGGTGGCCAAATAATCGCCGAGATCGATGCTGCTCTTGGTGTCGAAGAGGGTGTAGAGATGGAAGTTGACCTTGATAAGGCCGACGCTGGCGCTGACGATAACGCCGCTGAAGATGCCGCACGTCCGCAGCGTCGTATCGGCTGGGATAGTCTTCCTGAAGACCTGAAAGAAAAGACCATAGGATATAAAGAGTACCCCCTGTATGTCGACAATATTCGCAACGCCCATGCCGACATGATGTTTGATGCTGTTACCACTGGCGAACCGTATAAGATTCGCATGGGCTGGATTCAGTCCACGAACCTGCTTTCACCAACATGCTGTGCGCAACCTACGGGCTGGTATGAAGGGCTCAAGAATCTGGAATGGTGTATGGCGACGGATTGTTTCATCACGCCATCCATTGAGGCGGTGGGTGACCTCTTCCTTCCTCTCGCTTCTTGTGCTGAAAAAGACGACGTGGTGATGACCCACTATGCTGGTTCTCCTGTTACGGTTGGTTCAGTTAACAAAGCAATTGATGTGGGCGAAGTAAAAAGTGATATCGATATCCTCATCGAGCTGGGCGAATATCTTGGACAAGAATGTCTCCAAGATGAAAATGGCGAGCGTTTATTCAAAGATGAAATTGATTTTCTTACACAGCGTCGCGCTCGTTCAGCCAAAGAACCATTTGAAGATCTACGCGAAGAAGTTGTACATCAGCGTGGCGTTAACTATCACAAATATGAGACAGGTCTTCTGCGCCCTGATCGTAAGCCTGGATTCCTCACACCAACAGGCAGAGTTGAACTTTGGTCAACTGCATATGCGCGCTATGGCGAAGATCCATTACCGTATTACAAAGAGCCTGCCTTCAGCCCCGCGACCGATCCTGAGCTGGCAGAGCATTACCCCTTCATTCTTACGACGGGCGCACGTCTCTACGCATTTTTCCACTCAGAGCATCGTCAGATACCGCTTTTTGCGCGAGTTGCATCCTGACCCGATGATCGAGATCAATCCGGAAGACGCGAAGGAGCTCAGCGTTACAGATGGCCAATGGGTCGAGATATCAAACGCCTACGGGCGCGCAAAGTTCAAGGCCAAGGTTTCTCCAATCGTTAAGAAGGGCGTGGTACAGGCTGATCATGGATGGTGGTTCCCCGAGCGTCAGGCAGACGATGATAGCGCTGCTCAATGCATGTCTCAGGACTCAATTGTAAAAGATGGTGTTGTCCAGGCAGATCACGCTGACGAGAAGAGTCTCTATGGCGTGTGGCAGTCAAACTGCAATGATCTGGTTTCCAATCACTTCAACTCCAAGCTTGGTTATGGTGGGCCATACAAATGTAACTGCTGCGCCATTAAACCTTTGAAAGAAAATTACGATACCGATATGAACTTAGTGGTCGAGAAGTTCGGGAAGCTGGTGTAGTCATGGCAAATTATGGCCTTCTGATTGATTATGAATACTGCACGGGCTGTGAGTCCTGTGTGGTCGCCTGCAAACAAGCGCACGGCTTTCCTGTCGGTAAATGGGGAATCCGGGTGTTTGATGATGGCCCTTGGCAGAAAGACGATTCAGATGAGGGAGGAAATTGTTTCAACTGGAACAAAATTCCTGTTCCGAGTGATCTCTGCGATCTCTGCGCGGATCGCGTGTCTGAAGGTAAGGATCCTGCTTGCGTGCATCATTGCCAAGCATTTTGTATGAAGTTCGGCCCGATCGACGAGCTCGCTCGTGAACTTGCTAGTAAGCCGAAACAAGTGCTCTGGGTTCCTACCGCGTAACAACGATATGCTGTCTATCAGGTGAGAAGAGATGTGCTACTGCTGCAATCTATGTAATCGATGCGGACGTGCCGATGAGATGAAGGCCAAACTAGGCAAGCGGGTTTGTTTTTCTTGCGGCGCTCTGGCTCCCGATAATGAGACTTTGGTTTGTCCTGCATGTGCAGCACCACTTCCTCCGCCATTTCCGGCGATACCAGGTGACCCTCCTCACGTGGTATCGCCGGAAGAAGGCATGAACGTATAAAAAGAAACACCTCTGTCAAAATGAATTCCTAGACAGGGGTGTTCTTTTTTTTATTCAGGCTTCAAGCCTGTCTTCGCTACGTAGTAGCGGAGACAAACAACCACCCGCTATGCGGGTGCGCGTCGAAGGTTTCACCACATCCAAAAAGACCACCTACCAAGTAGTAGGATACAAGTGTTCAAGTCGTATCTGCTACAAAGGGAAGGTGGTCAGTTTGGCAAACCAAGCACATAGTTTGTCGCACACGAAGTGGATGTGCAAGTACCACGTCGTGTTCACTTCCGAAGTATAGGAGGAAGGCAATCTACAATCAATATCGAGATTCATTAGGAGAGATATTCAGGCAGTTGTGCAGCTACAAAGGGGTTGAGATTATCGAAGGACATCTCATGGTCGACCACGTGCATATGCTGGTAAGTATCCCACCTAAAGTATCGGTATCAAGTTTCATGGGATATCTGAAAGGAAAAAGCGCCCTGATGATGTTTGATAAACATGCAAACCTGAAATACAAGTTCGGAAACCGGCACTTTTGGTCAGAAGGCTATTATGTATCGACTGTCGGTCTCAATGAAGCGACTATCGCGAAGTACATCAGGGAACAGGAAGCCCACGATATCGCATTAGATAAATTGAGCATCAAAGAATACGAAGACCCCTTTAAGGGGTAGTCAGGTAATACAAAAGCCGCTTCAAGCGGCTTGCTACGAGTCAACGGCAATACGGCTTGAACGAAGAGAAAGACAAGCGCCTTTAGACGCTGCCGGTATTCCTTGGCCTTATAGGCCCAGAGCAAACCACCCCTTTGAGGGGTGGTTCATGATTGCTGAGCGGATACTTCGGGGTCTCGCGGGCGCGCGCTCTTTTGTTTTTGGCCGGGTGGGAGGGGGAGCGGCGCGTTGCATTCGCTGCACCGTGCGTCGCCACGGTTTTGAACGCTCCCGCATTTCATACATTTGAATTCAGTGGGAAAAGCACCACATTTATTGCAATGCGTGCAAGGATAGCACATGAGAAATCACCAGTCTTTATGTAACCGTCTTATTTGAATCTTAATTATAGTACAAGGGAGAAATCGGAAGTAATCCCGACCTCTCCCTTGTATGGTGAAAAGACTACAAACGGTTACTTGAGGGGAGCTCCAGGTGCCTTGGGAGCACCGGGGGCCTTAGGGGCACCAGGGGCACCGGGAGCTGCTGGCATACCGGGGGCACCAGGCATACCGGGAGCCGCAAAGGCTGGTTTTGAAAAGTCATCGATTTCCTTTTGGGTAAATTCATGACTGCATTCAGGGCAAGCGGTCATGCCAGCCTGAACCTCAATCTCCTTGCTACAAGCAGGACATTTTGGTTTTGGCAAATCAACAGCAGCGGGTCTAAAACACATGGCACAAGGTCCTTTCCATTCCAAAGTCGTTATGTGCGTGTTGCACATGGCTTTGACGTGTCCATCAATTACCACTCATATCTTAGAACAAACCGTGGATTGGCGTATCCGACTCGCCTTATTAAACAGTCTGATTCTTCGCCAAAACGTAGTACTTGCAATCCTATTTTGTGCAAAAACGCTCTAGTATTGAAAATAATGTGTGCCAATATTCAGATCGAGCCACATCTCGATGCTTGGCGTTACCCCGATGTATCAGTGAGATACGGTAGCGGCAGATGAAAGATCATCTGAGTCAAAATCTACCTCGGTGCGCTCAATAAGGCTGATAAGTTCCTGTCTCGAATGTACGCCCAGTTTTTGGTAGATACTATAGATATGAGCCTTGGTGGTGTGAGGTGATATGACAAGCGCCTCCGTTATATATTCGGCATTGCGTCCTTTTGAGAGAAGCCGAAAGACTTCAATTTGGCGCGACGAGAGGTCATACTGTTCTGCTACCTTGTCACAACGCATCTTCCAGACTCGCTTACCCTTCATAACAGCACGATCAATGTCTTCCTGTGTAGCATCGGGGTTATTCTTAAGAATTTGTTCCGCTTGGAAGAGAAAGAACTCGGTATCGGTTTTTTCGTCTACGGGGAAACGATTCTCCGCCATGACAAAGAGTGTCACTATGATTTCAAATATAACGACGACTACTATGAATATTGCAGCGGTACTACTGCCCAGTATGCTTGTCTGGAACGCAAGAAAACCCGCGCCGAGTCCTAAGGCGACGCCGAGATAATTATAAAAGCGGCCATAAGCAGAAGCATTGGGGGGTGACTGATGGTTTAAAACAATATGCTCAAAACAAGCCGCCAGCACTGAAATGGCAAAGATGGTTGAAGTGGCACAGACCAATGCCATGCAGATCGTGCGTCCGATATCATCGAAGAACACAGCGGGAAGTAACCCGATCAAGGAGATTACCGGAAACAGTTTTTGAAAGATGCTTTCGCTGAAGTATCTGCGTGTATTGATATCGATAAATATCAGACTGTCAAAGGCGCAGGTGACGATTGCAATGATAATGACGACGAGAACCGATACTTTGGTATAGAGCAGCCAAGACAACGCAAAGCCGAGGAGAACATTGGAGGCAACTGTGCTCAGTAAGGATTGCCACGAGATCGTCATCTGTGTGGTAGCTTCTTTTTTGCTCATGTGAGCCATGCGTTTACTCAAGAGTGTGCTCTTGCGTAAGAAGTAACATATGATGAGTGACGCGATGGGAATGAGGGAGACGAAAAGTCCGATGAATTCAACGCGCAACAACATGATCAGAAGTATCTGTACGGCTGCGAGAAGCATTGCAAGAGACATGAAGGATCGAAGTGCTCCGCTTTTTTGTGTGGCTACCAAATCGCTCCAGAGGCCAAAAAGGGCGGCCATGCCAATGCCGGCTATACCCCAAGTGAGACAGGAAAGAAGAAATGTATCGGGGAGTATAGACAACCAAAAACCAGCAAAGGTCGCAAAGCTAGCAACTATTACGATACCGCTGAGCACACGTGTGCCAACACCTGAATATATACGAGGAAACCACCATCCGACCAGTAAGGTTACGGCGGCGCTCGCAATGAAAATAGCTACAAGAATAATGGAGTCGATAGGACCGACAGTAGGAAGAATCATAAGCCCGTAGATCACCATGTCGCCCCATGCAAGAAATAGTGCAAATCCGATCACGCTGAAAAAAATATGCAAGTCAATAAAGATATGGTCGCGCTCGCCATATTTGATGATATCAATACGTTTTTCTGCGACGGGTTCTGTCTCAATATCCTCTGTAATCGAAACACCTGAGGTAGCAATTTGAGAGTCATCAACATGTGTGTCGGGATGACGCATGTCGTCCTTTCTTATATTGGTTGCGATACAGGGAAAAACCTGAGGAGGATAAGATATCCTTGTAACATTTTACCCATGATTGAGTATAGCATTTCTCGTGTAAATGGGAATCAAATAATAGCGTGAATAATGCGCGCACGACTCAGTTAATTAATCCATCAGCCAAATTAATACCAGACTGGTTATACCCACATTGAGTAATTAGGGTGTTATGGCTCATGTGCGTTAGAGAGAGGCTTTCCATACTTTCATCTAGCATCGCTTACGCCTCAGATAATGTGGTGGATTTTGCTGTGTCTGTTTAGGATGATGCCGCGAAATTGATGCCAGTATTTGTTTGCAAAGGAAGGAGAGTGTACATGGCTGATTTACAAGGAATTCATGGAAAACCTCGATCGTGCGGCTTATCATGATGGTGAGTGGCAATGGCAGGAGGGAGAATACACGGTCACCCGCACGAGTCACTGGTCCGCCTCCCGGGTGTCATCTCGGATGTGGTGTTTTGCTTTACACTAAAGATGGCAAACTCGAAAAGGGTAGAAGGAGATCCGCTTAACGCTGTTGCAAACGGCAAATTATGCATGCGTTGCCTGAGGCATGCCTGAAGCGAGTCAACAGCGAACAACGTCTGAAATATCCCTTGCGTCGTGCGGCGGCGAGCGGGGGCGAAAACAAGTGGGAAACGCATCTCATGGGACGAAGCATACGATGAGATCACTGAAAAAGTTTTAAAGATAAAAGAAGAATTTGGCTCGACTACTATTATTTGTGTTCATGGGTACGGGTCGTAATATTGGTTGGCAGGTACCCTATTTTGCATTCTGCATGTTTAGAAACTCCCAATGTTTCAACGTGGGGCTTCAACGGGTTTGCTTGCTATCTTCCTCGTATGATAGGTACTTCGGCAAAATACTGGTGACATGATTATCGTCGATGCCTCTCAGGCTCATCCTGACCGTTACTTGGCCGAAGAATGGGAAGTTCCCGGCTGTGTACTTATATGGGGTAACGAGCCCATCAAATCAAATGCCGACGGTTTTCTTGGTCACTGGCTTGTCCAATGTGTGCAGATGGGGACAAAGATCAATCTCCGTTGATCCTCGGCTTACCTGGTGGGGTGCTCGGGCGGCATACTGGCTCCCCTGTTCGCCCTGGTACCGATGCTGCGTTGGCAATGGGACTTCTCCATGTCATAATCGGCGAGGATATCTACGATCACGAATTCGTTGAATACTGGACCTATGGATTTGAACTTCTCGCAGAGCGTGTTGCAGATAAAAACACCGGAATGGACTTCGGAAATCACAGGAGTTGATCCTGACGCTATCCGTGGGGCCGCTCGACTGATAGCTTCCTCGCGTTCATGCGCCTGCCAGTGGGGTCTTGCATTTTGAACAGCAGATTGCCGCTTTGGGCGTTACCGAGGCAGTAGCTGACATCATGGCCATTACGGGTAACATTGATAACCCAGGAGGAAACTCGCTGTATCGTTGCGCATTCCTCATCGAAAAACGTTATGGCTTGGGTGACGAGTATATTGATCCTGAAGTGTACGCCAAAAAGCTTATCCCCCGATGTGTCTGGTATCAATGAGTCAAATATTGTTTCTTGTGCTGATTCTGATGCGATTCTGCGCGCCATGGAAACGCGGACAACCGTATCCGATCAAGATGTTCTGGATACAGAGTTCAAACGCGCTGGCCTGCCCCGGCATGGACGCTCCTCGCGTCTATCAGGCGCTGAAGAATGTCGATTTCGTTGTAGTGGCAGATCCTTTCATGACGCCGACCGCCGTGGGCTGTGCTGATATTGTCTTGCCGGTTGCGATGAGCTGTGAGCGCAATTCGGTTCGTACGTGGTGGACACCGGTGCGCACGATGGTTAAGGTTGCTGAATATTATGAGGCAAAATCCGACGAGCAGATATGTTTGGATCTTGGCAAACGTATCAAGCCGGAGCATTGGCCTTGGGAGACTGATGAGGATTGGTGTACTTGGTATCTGACTGATCAGTTGGCTCCTAAGGGAACGCTCTACGATAAGACATTCCGTGAGACTGTCGAGCATGGTGGCGAAGATGCCTGTTGCGGTACTGCGTATTGGGATTGGGACGCAACCTATCACAAGTATGCTAAGGGATTGCTGCGCCCCGATGGCGAGCCAGGATTTAATACGGCTACCGGTCGTATAGAGTTGTGGTCGTTTGGATATGATCACTGGGGTGTCGATCCGCTGCCCTATCATATTGAGCCTCCTGAAAGTCCTGTTTCTACGCCTGAAACGTATAAAGAATTTCCTATTATTCTTTCAGGTGGCGGACGCTCGTTCGAGTTCTTCCATTCTGAGCATCGTCAGTTACCCACTATGCGTGAGTTCCATCCTGACCCACTCATCATGGTAAATCCTGCCGATTGTAAGAAGTATGGATTGAAAGACGGAGAATGGGCGTGGGCGGAAAATAGCCGTGGAGCTCGTTTCCGTCAGAAGGTGCTCGAGACCATTCAGGTTCAAGAGGGTATGGTTCACGCTGAGCATGCTTGGTGGTTCCCCGAGACCGAGGCTGCCGCGCCCAATCTTTTTGGTACCTTCAATTCGAATCTCAACAACATGACCGAGGCCTACCGTGTTGGTCAGGGTGGTATCGGATCAGCTATCAAATCGATGCTCTGTAAGATCTATCCCTACAAAGAGGGGGACATCCTTCCCTGTGAAAAGGTTGCGCGTGATGGCGGATTTGCCAAGATTACTCCGGGGGAGCCCTATCCACTCATGGAAGAGCCCGTCGTTACGGTTGTCAGGTAAGGAGAGGTGAATATGAAAGCTATTCTTATTAACTATGAGTATTGTACCGGATGTCATTCCTGCGAGATCGCCTGTCGCAACGAGCTGGGTCTTGGCCATGAGGAATTTGGTATCAAACTTACCGAGGTCGGGCCGTTTGAGTATAAGGAAGATAAGGGATTCGACACTCCGTACGAGTGGGTATTCAATCCCACCCTCACCAAGGCCTGTGATATGTGTCAGGAGCGTACCAAGTTGGGAAAAATGCCTGCTTGTGTCCAACACTGTCAAGCATGGTGCATGTACTATGGCGAAGCTGATGAGTTGGTTAAGAAAATGGATGGGCAAACCCGTTGGGCGCTTTATACAACGAAAGGTGAGTAGGGGGAGGACTCGCTATGGAAACCACATGGAACTTCAGGAATGAGAAAAAATTCGAGAATTTTATTGCCGAAAAAGCTTCCATTGATATTGATGCGGCCTACGAGGAACTGAAAGAACAGTTTCTTGCGGATGAGAAAGCTAATCGTTTTCTGCTTCCTGCAGATAAGGCACTCGACGGAAATGAGGCGGAATTACGGTTCATGGGCGTATGTATGAACTATGATGCCCAAGGAACGCAAATCGGTGGTGGAAAAGCTTATCTTGACAACGATAAGGAAATAACAAAGAAAGATATTACTGTCGTGTTTATGTAATCCTGTGGTGATAAGAAAAATGTGTCTCGATACTACGAAAACCATGTTTACAGTATGACGTGCCTTGAGTTAAGGTAGATGCATCATATGTTTTGTATCTCGAGACGAATGTCACGAGAAGATGGTATGACATGGAAATGGAGGACCCCGCCGATCAACGGAACCGTTGTGGGGATGGGCGGGGTTCTCTGTCGGTTCTATCTATGAAGGAGAAAAAGGTGGATATCGAGATTATCGCACAAGAAGAATTGGAAGATGGTCACGTACTAAAGGTTCGTGCTTCATTGCCTGCAAAGGAAAAAGAAAGACTGGTAAGCGAGGCATTTGAGATGTTCGCGCGGCAGATGCAGCTTGATAGAGAGAAAAATCCCGATGTCAAGCAGGCGCTCGTTGACGCGGCAGGCGAGGAAACCGTCAATCGTATGATCAGCAGCTATGTGATTACCGAGGCCGGCCCCTCTGTCATCAATATGCTTAATTTGAATACCATGTTTAGTCCCGAACCCCTATACGACACAACTGTGTTGGATGAAGGGGATTTTGAGTTTGAGGTAGTATTTATCTTAAAGCCTTCCTATGAGCTTACATCCTATGAGCCGCTCACGGTAAAGATGCCCAAATATGAAGTGACCTCGGCTATGCTGAGCGACCGGCTGTCCGAGCTCATGGACCGTTATGCGACTTATGAGCTAGCCGGTGGCGATACAGTTGATATTGGCGACTGTGCCTATACCGAAATTGAGACGACACGTAGTGGCGAGATTCTCAAAGGGCTGACCGGTCCCAACCATCTCATTCATCTCCAGTATGGTCTCATGCCTGATGGGTTTATCGATGGCATTGCGGGCATGAAAGTTGGCGAAACGAAGGAGTTCGATTTTGATGCTCCTCGTGATGACGCTGAGACTATTGAGGACACCGAGGTATACCATACCAAGATAACGGTTAAGGATAAGCGTCGCCGTGTGGTTCCTGCACTTACCGATGCCTTCGTGAAGAAGAATTTTTCTCAGAAAGCCAAAACTGCTGATGAATTTGAACAAGTGATCACGGCTGAGATTCAAGGCGAGCTAGACAAGCAATCAGGCGCATCACGTGATCTGGCAGTTGATGACGCACTGGCTAAACGTCTGGAGGGAAAGATTCCCGATCTGTATTATGAGCATTCTCAGTCAGATCTTATGGGTAGTCTTCAGTACCAGCTTCAGCGTCAGCAGATGACTTTTGAGCAGTATCTTGCTCAACAGGGTATGGAAGAAAACCAATTCAACATGTTGTTGATGATGCAGGCAATGGGTGTGTTGCGTCAAGGTTTTGCTCTCGACGCTCTGTATCGCCATCTGAACGAGCCTATTACCGACGAGGATATCGAATTTGCACTATCCCAGCTCGCTCCAGGGCATGAAGAAGAAGCGCGCAAAGAGTTTGACGAGCGCAACACGTGGTTTGTTGCCCGTGAGGTTGCCGAGCGCCTCAAAGCTCACAAATGGGCAATGGCTCATACGGTTTTTGAGGGTTAACGGTTATATGACCGGAGTGTCGAACAGGTTGAGGGAATTCGATGCTCCGGGATATTCCTATTGGGACTAAGCGGACGGTATCAAGGATATGATCTCGAATAGAAATTCTGACTATCAACTCCTTTTTTTGGGGACCGGTGCTTCTTGTGGCGTGCCTTCATATTACTGTGGCTGTAAGGCCTGCGAGGAAGCCTGCGTACATCCCGAATATGCACGCGGCTGCTCAAGCATCATGATACGAGGAAAAGAAGATACGCTTATAGACACGTCTCCTGAATTGCGATTGCAGTTTATTCGTGAGCAGTTGGTCGGTGTTGATCAGGTACTTTTTACGCATGAGCATTTCGACCATGTCGGTGGCTTGGCTCAATTGGAATACTATTCAAAACTTGTATCAAGGCAACCGATTCCTGTTTATGCGGGGAGGGAATGCTTCGACTATCTGGCATCACACTTTGATTTTATGGCAGATAGTCTTGATCTTAACTGCGTTGGTGAATTCGACATACTGGAGTTTGATCAGGTACGCTATACGCCACTTCCCGCTGCGCACGCACCGGGCACGTTTGGCTATCTCATAGAAATTCCGAAACCGGAATCTACAACAGTAGCGACTTCACCCGAATACACTCGTATTGCCTACTTTCCTGACACAGGCGTGCTGCCTGAGCAGACTCGTCCCTATGTGAATGATCTCGATATACTCATTCACGATGCCACATTCAACGGGCGTAACTGGATGCCACAGTCACATACGACGATAGATGAAGTTGTCGATTTGGCCTTGGAGATCCATCCAAAAGTAACCTATCTCACTCACCTCGCTCTTCACTACGATACCCCTATTACCGTTATGGAATTGCAGACCAAGCTCGATGAGGTTAACCGTGCTCACGGTTGCGACATACGCATAGCTTTTGACGGGACTGCTATCCAACTCTAATCGATTCTAAGAAGAGTCAAGAATAACGAAGAAATAACTTCTTTGGTTATCTACCCATCTGGTATGGGCAGAGTTCAGTCTGTGGACTCTGTGCTTGTTGCGGTTTATTAATTCTCGGGTGTCAGGAGAAGAAGCGACAAGTATCTTCACAAATTAGCCTACTAGACTGATTATTTATCGACGCTCGGTATCGTTTGGGCGGTAGGCGGTCTAGTCATTTTTGTACTATTTCTAGGGTGATGGTAAAATCAACCATTCGGTATTAGACGTTCACCAGTATTCAGCTTGTAAGCCTAATTACAATGATTGCCTGTGAGCGCTAAAGTGTTTAGCGTGAAAAGGGAGTAATGTGCCCATTTGCGTTTACTGCTTCCGGATCGTTTACTATGCAATAAGTATTACAGACAGGTCTTTGGCTAGAAGAAGGAGGATGTATGTCGGAAGAAGTCGACATTCATGCCGAAGGCGTTGAGGTCAAGAAGTCATGCTGTTACTTCTGTCATCAGAATTGCGGTGTGTTGGCCTACGTCAAGGACGGCAAGGTGCTCAAGATCGAGGGTGATCCTAATCACCCCACCAATACCGGCGGCTTATGCTGCCGCGGTAACATTGCTCTCAAACATATCGACCACCCGGCTCGTATCAACTATCCGCTCAAGCGGAAGGGAGAGAAGGGTGCAAACGAATGGGAGCAGATTTCATGGGAACAGGCTATCTCTGAAATTGCGGAGAAGCTCAACCAGATCAAGGAAGAAAGCGGTGCTGAAGCCGTGGCTACAGCAGGTGGAACGCTGCGTACCGAGGACTGGTCGCGTAGACGCTTCATGAACATGTTTGGTTCACCTAATTCATTTCACAATGCACTGCTTTGCTGGATTCCTACGTTTATGGTTGAAACTGCGGTCTCCGGTTGGAGCCCATTCGAGACAGATCTGGGCGCATCGAAGGTTGTCATACTCTGGGGATTCAACCCCGGAGCTTCAAGTCTGCCGGGCATGCATGGCTATCATGATCTGCAAAAGGCAGGGCTTAAAGTCATCGTAGTTGATCCGCGCTACTCTGAGACGGCTGCCCATGCTGATCTATGGTTGCCGCTGCGTCCCGGTTCAGACACCGCTCTCGCGCTTGCCATGCTTCATGTCATTTTATTTGAGGGTCTCTATGATCAGCAGTTCGTTCAGAACTGGTGCACCGGCTTTGAGGAACTCTGGGAGCATATGAAACAATATTCTCCTGAATGGGCGGCCCCCATTACGTGGCTTGAGCCGAACAAGATTCGTGAAGCTGCTCGCATGTATGCCTCCAACAAGCCGGGCAATATCCAGTGGGGTTGCACGGCTGATCAGCTGGGTGCCACCGCAGGTGCCGGTATGCATACGCGTGCCATCATACGTGCCATTACCGGCAATCTTGACTGTCCCGGCGGCGACCTTATGCCAGGTCCCTCGATGACATACTACTGTGACGAGGAAATCGAGGCCAATGACTGGTTGCCTGAAGAGCAGAAGGCTAAGCAGATTGGCTCCAACAAATTCAAGCTTACTTCATGGCCAGGCTACCAACTTATTGCTGACAATGCAAAAGCCACATGGGGCAAGGCGCCCACGGCTGAGTGGATGTGCGAAGCGCATGGTCCTTCGGTTTTCAAGGCAATACTTACGAGCGACCCTTATCCGGTGCGTGCTCTCTTGGTGAGTGCCACGAACCCAGTAAACTCTTATGGTGACTCGAAGATGACCCTTGAGGCATTGAAGAAGGTTGAATTCATGGTCACCTGTGACTACTGGATGACACCATCGGCGCTTTATTCTGACTATGTCATGCCGATTGCTGGCGCCCTCGAACGCCCGACTATTCACACCAACTACGGTGTGACCGATTCGATCATAGCCTCACAACGTGCGATTCAGCCGATGTATGAGCGCCATACTGACTATATGTTTTGGCATGATCTTGCTCTTGCGACTGGTCAGCCTCAGGAAATGTGGCCATGGGACAACGAAGAAGAGGCATTCTATTACATTCTTTCACCTCTTGGCCTCCCCATCTCAAGTTATGACGAGTTTGTCGAGACCTATCGCATGTATTTTCCGCCATTGGAATATTACAAATATGGTGAAAATGGTTTTTGCACGCCATCACGTAAGGTTGAACTCAAGAGTTCGATACTTGAGCAATTGGGCTATCCGGCGCTGCCTACCTATACTCCTTGCGCCGAAAATGAGATCGATAATCCTGAACTTGTCGAGGAATATCCACTCGTTCTTACCACGGGCGGCGGGTTCATGCCCTATCACCACTCCGAGCAATTCCAGATCGAATCGGTTCGTTATCTGCGCCATGAGCCGTACTTCTCTATCAATCCGGAAACGGCCAAGGAACTGGGCGTCAAAGAGGGCGACTGGTGCTGGATCGAGACGCGTCGTGGCCGTATCAAGCAACGGGCCAATGTTGAGCCCTCTGTTGGACCTCGTGTCATTTATGCTCAGCGTGGCTGGTGGTATCCCGAGCGTGGACCCGAAGGCGATGAGCCATTTGGTTGTCTTGAGAGCAATGTCAACGTACTTTCGTCTGTCGATGATGAGCACTGCGATCCGATCGGCGGCAGTTGGGCAAACCGTGGCCTGATGTGCAAGGTATATAAGGTTCACTACGGAGATAAGGTTGACACGCAATTCTCGATTCCGGGTTCTTCCTCTGAGCCTGGTGTTACGGTGATGCCCAGCGATCAGCCTCTTGCCTACGCATCTGTCCCCTATGATCCAAAGCCCAATTTTGAGGTTCCCGAGGGATTGATTTGGGATAAGGCACGCAAGGTTGCCTATCAGGAGACGACTGGTTTTATCTATGATGCCACTTCTGGTTGGCTAATCGATGAAGCAAATTCTATCTGGTATGACTTGTATTCTGGATATGCGTTTGATCCCACTCAAAACAACCTCGTGGATATGCAGACGGGACGACGTTATGATCTTGAGACCCGCGAGGAGATAGCTATGGAAGGAGGGGAGGAGTAGCCATGACGAGATATGCGATGGTAATGGATCAGCGCCGCTGTATTGGTTGTCAGTCATGCACAGTGGCCTGTCGTACTTGGAATGACCTTCCCATGGACATCATCTACAACCCGGTGGTGACCGAAGGCGTGCAGGGGGTTTGGCCCCATGTGCACTCAACATACACGCCGCTTATATGTATGCACTGTGATAATCCTCCCTGTGTACTGTGCTGCCCCACGAAAGCATCTCAACAAGATGAAGACGGTATCGTCTGGGTCGAGTCAACGAAATGCATGGGTTGCAAGGTATGCGTAAGCGCCTGTCCCTATGGTGCACGCGATGTGAATCATAAAGAAGGATTTGTGCGTAAATGTACATTCTGTAAAGATCGAGTACGCGAAGGCGAACAACCTTACTGCGTGAATACGTGTCATCAAAAGGCCCGTATCTTCGGAGATCTTGATGATCCCGAGAGCGAAGTTTCGAAACTGATCGGGTCACTTGCGACCACTCGCATCTTCCCTGATCTCGGTACTGAACCTCAGGTGTATTACATTCCGGATCTAGGAGGTAAACGATGAAACATTACTGGACTTGGCCGATCGCCAGCTATCTGTTCTTGGGTGGCTTAGGCGGAGGCATGCTCTTCCTTGCCGGTGTGTTCCATCTGATCCTCGGCTTTGCGGGTGCTCCTCTTACTCTTGGCGTTATCGTTGGTATTGTTGCACTGGGTTTTGGCTGTATGCTGCTCGTTTTTGAACTGGGACAGCCCAAGGTATTTCTTCGCGTGTTTACCTCTGCAACAGCTATCATCAAATGGGGTGCAGTTATACTTTCTATTGCAATGATTGCCGCCCTGCTCTATGTTATCTTCTATTTGCCCGTTGAGTGGAATCTTCCTTGGATGCAGTGGGGCATAGCAGGCATAGCTGACCCAATGCTTGCTGTTGCCATGGTTTTGGGTTTCTGCGTCTGTGTCTATACCGGTGTGCTTCTTTCTAGTTTGAAATCCAAGCCATTCTGGAACACCCCAGCACTTCCTGTTCTGTTCACTGTTTCAGCTCTCTCGACGGCTGCTGCACTTCATTCGCTCCTCATATGTGGGTGGCCTTGCCCGCTCACTTTGTACAACGCCATTTCAGGTATCGAGCAGCATGAGTTGCTCCATAGTCTTGATCTTGTGTTGATGGTTGCCGAAATACTTACACTTATGATCTATGTTGTCTTGATGTATGCATCAAGCAATGTTACTTCTAAAGCTGTCGCTCGTCGTTGGCTTTCCGGCAAGACGGCTGGTCTTTTCTGGGGTGGAATGATCGCAGGCGGTCTGGTCATTCCCTTCCTGTTCTATCTGACGGGAGGCTTGGCATCAACGGTTATTGCTCCGGTCATGGTGCTTCTCGGCGGATTACTTCTTCGCTTCTTGGTGATTTTTGCCGATGACCGTCGGCATATACCGGGCGAAGATCAGTTTTATGCTCGTTTGCCTAAGGGCGATGAGAAGTTCCTTCATACCTGGCAGTAATCTCTGGTAGGTGGGGCGGCGCGTAAAAGACTTGCGTCGTAGGCATGAAATCCGTGACTGCGACGTTTGCGAAACGCGCCGCCAATGAAGGTCTTGAATTTGTCATACGGAACCAAGCCGTCTTTGACGTTGCGGTTCTTATGAACCCCTCCCAGCCTCTGCGGTATGTCAACTCCCTTGACTATATCGTAGAGGCACCCGAGGGAGCACAACTGCAGATATATACTGTGGCGTGTGGGGGATGAGGGGTTGGGATTGATCTTCAGCTTTTGAGACATGAAGTTGAAGAGCATAAGGGAAGGGTAACGTGGTGAATGATTCGCTTCGCGCGTATTTTGAAGATGTAGCTGAGACGTGCATACGCTGTGGTATCTGCGAGAAAAGTCATGAAGAAGCTCAGTTTGTTCCTTTTATGTTTGGCGATTTAGCCGAGCGGCTTCTTGCTGTTGATGATGCTGACGCTGATCATGTCGATGAGCTTCTTTCGGATGAGCTTTTGTATCTGACACGCGGCTGTGCTCTCTGCGGAGAGTGCACAGCCGCGTGTCCGGTTGATATTTCCGCGAGTACCTGCATCATGAATGCGCGTGATTTGCTCGCTGCATTACGCCCTGAGGTGCTTGATGATTACCGTGACCTGCGTACTGATGAACCAGGCAATATGTTTGAGCACATACGCGCGCTGCGCAACATTACTCTTGATGACTATCTTGACGCACCTGTGCCGTCTGAGAAATCAGAGAATATAACACTGTTCTTTCCTGGATGCTCTCTTGTGGCATACGCGCCTGAACTTACCGAGTTGGTTTCAGCGTATCTGACCGATCGCGTTGACTCCGTTGGTCTTACTGTTTCCTGTTGTGGAAATCCCGTACGTGACATGGGTCTTTCAGGGGAGTTTGCAGACTACGCGCGCACCTTAAACGACCGTCTCTCTTCCCGGGGAATTACACGCTTGATTATCGCATGCCCCAATTGTTTTGATGCATTTACGAGCATGAAACGTGATGGTCTTATCGACGATACGATCGAACTTGTTCCGTTGCCCGAATTGCTCGTCGAACAAGGTGTCAGAATTGAATCGGGGACATGCGCGAATGCGGGATTTACCTCGGTTAGCGTGCACGATTCCTGTCCCGATCGGTTTTCGCAACGATTTGGCGCAAGCATTCGTACGCTTCTCGGAGATGCGGTCGAGTTGCGTGAGATGGAGCATAACCGAGAGCATACCATTTGTTGTGGGGCTGGTGGTCTTGTATCTTCTTTTGATATACAACGTTGCATGGTGCGCGCTGAACGTCGATTTAATGAATTTGCCGAGACGGGTGCTGGTTGCTTGGTTACCGGATGCGTGAGCTGCTCAAGTGCGCTACGTCGCGGGGACGCTATAATGCCCGTGCGCCACTATCTTGAATTGTTGTTTGAAACGACCATTGATTGGGACATGCGTGACCGCGCGCGCTATGGTGATGAAAAACAGGAATGCCAATCATGAGGGAAATTTGCAAGAGCAATTGTCATTATTGTGGTTATCTTTGTGGGTTTGACGCAACGGTGGAAGATGGAAAGCTTATTGATCTTGCTCCTGACGCAACGCGCTATCCCTATGACTCCAAGATTACCACGCGTTGTCTCAGATGGCGTATGAATCTTGCTGAGATCGATGGTCCTACGCGGGTCAACTATCCACTCCATCGGGTTGGAGAACGTGGCTCGGGAACATTTGAGCGCGTGAGCTGGGACGAAGCTCTCAACGATATTGCAGAACGTCTTTCTGCACTCAGAGAAAGTTACGGACCCGAAACTCTCGCGAGTGCTATAGGCGGCCCTCACGCAACCTATTGGCCGTTGCATAGGTTTCTCAATGTGTTTGGTACGCCTAACAACATGGGCATTGGGCAGATATGCTGGAATCCTCGTATATGGATCGATGGGCTCACCTATGGATGGCCCATTGAGGTTGATATCAATCTTCACTGTAGCGGTGCAGTGTTGCTCTGGGGCACAAACCCAGCAGAATCGGATAACTCTCTGTTCTGGAGCAATCTCAAACAACTCCGCGCGCATCGCATCCCTCTTATAGTGATAGATGTACGACGGACTCCGACGGCAGCCATCGCAGACGTGCACCTTGCGTTACGTCCAGGGACTGACTGTTATCTTGCACTTGCATTTATCCATGAGATTATCGCAGCAGACCTCGTTGACCATGATTTTATTGCTCAATGGTGTCATGGTTACGAGCATCTTTGTAAACACGTTGAGCGTTTTACGCCTGAACTTGCTTCAGAGAAAACAGGGGTTGCCGTAGAAGATATTCGCCGCGCAGCCCATATGTTTGCTGAACCTGATACGGCGGCTCTTCTCTCGGGCCGTGGTATAGATCAGTTAGGACCTAATACCGCGCCGACACACCGAGCCATTTCTATTCTCCGCGCTATTACGGGAAATGTGGATAAGCCCGGCGCCTGTACTATTATGGATATAAGCGATTTCATACCTGAGGTCGAACTCGAGATGGGGGAGATGCTCTCTTTCGAACAGAGCGAGAAGCAGCTCAATATCGATCATTCGCCGCTTCAAAGCTACCCGGGATATCGAGGTGCTGATGCACTGACAGGGCGTTTTGGCAAACATCTGCCCCAACGATATCTTACTTCTGCACATCCGGGGCTTGTGTTTGATGCAATGGATACAGGGCGTCCTTACCCCATCAAGGCGTTACTGGTAATGGCTGCAAATCCGGTTGTGACATATGCCAATACGAATCTGGTTACTCAAGCCTTGAAAAAACTTGATCTCCTCGTTGTCCTTGATTATTATCTTACTCCGACCGCTCAACTTGCCGACTATGTGTTGCCGAGTGCGGGTGCTTTTGAACGACCACTGTTTCAGGCTCATGGAGGCGTTTCAAATTTTGCCTATGGCGGCGCGGCCGCCGTTCGTCCCTATTATGAACGACGTACCGATTATGAAATCATTCGCGGGATAGCCTGTCGACTTGGCCAAGAACAATACTGGCCTGATGCCACACTCGAAGAAGCGCTTGACCGCACTATGAAACGCGCGGGCAAAAGTTTTGATGATTTTGCTGCGACAGGCTTATACTGCGGGCCACTCACATTTTGGAAACAAAACGAAGATGATGGCACGGGCTCGCATAAAGGGTTTTCCACTACAACCGGGCGTATAGAACTTGAAAATGAATATATCAAACAACTGGGCGGAGAGGATTTTCCGACACCCGTTGATGGCGCGATCGCTCAAACGACGGAGCCTGATGAGGTGATCCTTATAACAGGCGCTCGCACGCAACCGTATTGGGCGTCCTCCTATTTTCAAAATGAAGATTTTCGCCGTCGTCATCCTGATCCACTTATTTCTATGAATGGTGGTACTCTTGCTCGTCTTGGGCTTCGCACTGGCGATTGGGTCCGCGTTTGGAACACAGGAGGATCGGCACTGTTCAGGGTCAAAGAAGCGGACATGCCTGATGATGTGGCCAGCGCGGAATATGGATGGTGGTATCCGGAGGAACAACCAGGACTGCCAGAGCTTTCTGGAGCATTTCGATCAAACATCAATCAGCTGACCAGTGCTTCTATTGCCCATTGTGAACAGCTGATTGGATCGTGGACTTATAATGGGATAATTGCTCATATTGTCAAAGTCGAACAGGGAAATGATGCGACTGAAACAGTCGCTTACGATCAAAGGAGTGAAATAGTATGAAAGAACAAAAGAATGCGTTGCTCTTGTTTAGCAAGCCACCGGTGCCTGGCTTGGTGAAAACTCGACTTACTATAGAGCGTGGTGGGCGTTTCACTGAAAATGAGGCAGCAGATTTTTTTCATCGATCGCTGTTTGACGTAGCGGAAAACTGTTGTCAGGCACTCGACGTGCTCGAGGCTCAAAATGCTGCTGAGATCGAAGAGAATCCTGAATCTGCTATCAGGCAAAGTTACGACATATTTATTTCTACTACACCCCAGGAAAACGTTACGAAGATGAGAGAAACGTTTGAAGCAGCGGGTACGTGGCCTCGGGAATTTCATTATCTGCTCGATAGCGGTCAGACGTTCGATGATCACTTCGATGATGCGTTCCAGCAGATTTTTGATCAAGGTTATGAGACAGTAGTTTCTGTTGGCGGCGATATTCCGACGTTGCCGCGTAATCATATTATGCAGAGTTTTAAATGGCTTCATTATTTTCAAACTGTCTATGATAAGGGTGGCGTCGTGCTTGCTCCTTGTCAGGAATGTGGTACTTCGCTGATCGGCTATACGGTTGACTCGGGTATGAACCATCAGGGTGTGTATTATGCCAATAATGGTCGTCCTGCGTTGGATGCCTATATCGAGAAGGCATCTGAAAGTGGTGCTCATATAGCCTATCTGGATGCCGTTCCTGATGTCGATGATCTCCAAGATCTTGCGCATACCATTACTCTTATGAAGGCTTTGGAGTTTTGTGCACAAGACCAAGATCTTTTCGTACCCTATCGTACTCTTGAGTGGGTTCGCTTCAAGGGATTGCGCGTGACAACACCCCCCAATGAAGATCGTGATACGCGCGAAGGAATTGATAACTAATCTAGAGGCGTATAGTTATATAAGAGTTTTCAGGTCAGCGAATACCTCGTTTTGCCTGTTATATAGATTATTGAAAGAGAGAACACGATGGACAACGTGTCGGTGATTACGGGAATAGATCCCACTGAGGGAGTAATGGAGGTGCTCGATACCACGCGTGCGCTCTGCCCTGAATGTATGGAGACACTCTCGGCGGATATTGTCGCGAAGAGTGATGGTACGGTGTGGATGATACGCACGTGTCCGACTCATGGAGTGTTTGAAACCTATCTGTGGCCAGACAGTACACATTATCAGCGCATGAGAGCGCTTGCATTTTCTCCGGTAGCCCCTGCACATACTATTCCCATGACGAAGAGTTGCCCGACAGCCTGCGGTATCTGTTCAAGCCACAAGCGAAGGGTTACTCTGGCGGAAATCGAAGTTACACAACGCTGCAATCTCCGTTGTCCGGTCTGTTTCATGGCAGCCGAGCACGAGGATGATGAAATGTCGCCAGAAGATTTTCGCTCATTTTTTCAGGCTATTGCAGAAACATCTGGCCTTGATACTGGTGTACAGCTTACGGGCGGTGAGCCTACGGTGCGCAAAGACCTTGCCGACATCATCGCTATCGGGCATCAAATGGGTTTCTGGGGCATAGAGGTCAATACGAACGGAGTCGTCATCTCGCGTGATCAGGAATACCTCCGCTCACTTATCGACGCAGGGCTTACCGGTGTCTATCTTCAATTTGACGGACTCACACGAGAGCCTTATCGCCAGATTCGCGGTGCCGACCTACTCGATGTCAAACTGGCTGCCATTGAGAACTGTCGTGCTGCGGGAGTTCAGGTGGTTCTTGCAATGACTATCGTTGCCGGCCTTAACGATGATCAACTGGGTGATGTCATTCGATTTGCTTTGGAAAACAATGATGTGGTTGCAGGTGTTGCACTTCAGCCGGCATTTACATCCGGGCGTTTTGAGACAAATCGTATCGTGCCGCTTACCATGGGCGATGTTATCTTTACGCTAGAAGATCAGACGGAAGGCCTTATCAAAACTGAAGACATCTGGCCGCTCGGTTGTTCTCATCCTCTCTGCGATACAGGAACCTATCTGGTTCGCTCGGATGATACATTCGTCCCTCTCACGCGTGATCTCACACATGAGGAGTACATCGATGCCTATAATCCCAATTCCCCTCAAGGATCGGTGTTTCTCGATATTGCAACTCAAAAGGGCCTGAATCTTGAGGGCGGGCTTTCAATCATAATCATGAATTATATGGACGCAGCCACGATGGACCTTGAGCGCATGGAACAGTGTTCAATGTTTTGTACAATGGCTGATGGCCGTCTCATACCTTTCTGCGCTTACCAACTTACGGATTGCGCAGGAAAGCGCATTCATCCGCCTCTTGGTTTGCCGGTAGAACAGGAGATGTAAAGAATGGGTTTCATCGAAGAACATGATGTTTCGAACGAGACAAATGTGCTCTACGCATTTGATATACATAATGATGAATGTATTGGCTGCGGTCTCTGCGAGGCATTCTGCCCGGTAAATGTGTTCGAGATGCATCCGACAACCGAGGAAGACAAAGACGCGGGCGATACACGCGCATGTAAGCCGGTAGCAGTGTTTGCAAGTCGTTGTTGGGGATGCGAAACCTGCGTCGGACAGTGTCCAGAACATGCTATACATATCTCAGGGGAGGGCACAGGCGACGTTTTTGCTGGGCGCAAAAAAGCAGATCCGCTTCCTCTAGATGAGAAAGCTCTCTATGAGGAATGGGCAACGGTTCTGAAGGATACCTTGAAACTGCGTTGGGAACCTGTTGCTATTACGCTTGTGAAGGCGGGTGCCCCTCTGCCTGAAGTTC
Source organism: Coriobacteriales bacterium (assembly GCA_963665595.2). Classification (GTDB taxonomy): domain Bacteria; phylum Actinomycetota; class Coriobacteriia; order Coriobacteriales; family CADBOM01. Next base: position 726,372 of record CAXXJK010000005.1, read on the forward strand.
CGGTTCCGAAGGAGCGCATGCGCTACTGCCAGTCTCTTATGGCTGCGCGTCGAGGTCGCTCGATTATGCTTCCCGCTAATCGCCATGCTTGTCCAGATGGTACATCGATTCTCGGTCTTACGGGTATTCCAGATAAGCTGGCATCAGGTGAGCTCTATATTCTCTTTCACAAGCTGGACTCGATTGATGCTGCGCGCCAGATGGTTGCTGAGCGTCCCAGCCTACCAGAACGTAGTGTAGACGCAACAGTGGTGACACCGCTTGCCCAAGCCGCCTGTACGCCTGATGTGATTGCAGTGGTCGCACAGCCTGAGCAGATGATGTGGCTCTGCATGTCCGCTTCCTATTTTACTGGTCATCGTTTCGAATTTCATGCTTCTGGCTATAATGCCCAATGTGTCGAGACCACTCTGTATCCTTATACTGAGGGTGAGCCAAATATTTCTTTTGGATGTTATGGGTGCCGTGCTAGTTCAGATGTCTCTGATGACCTTATGTTCATGGGCATTCCCCGTGATATCATGCCAACGGTAATCAATGGTTTGCGCGAACTGGGAAAGAAAGCCATCTTGCAGTCACGAGCCAAGATCTATCTTCCACCGCTGTAGGAGGCTCATGAGGATGGATGAGCTGTTTATCGTACGCCCGGTATCTGAGACAGATTACCCCTATATTGTCACCCTTCTCACGGAAGAGGGGCTAGGGATTCCCGCGTTATGGCGCGAGGGTACGGTGGCCGCTAATGCTGAAGATGAACTGGTAGGCTATATTTACACGCAGCATACCGCGATGGGCCCTCATGTGGCACCGATTGCCGTGTTTTCCGCTTGGCGCGGTCTGCGTGTGGGCCAGGCACTGATTGAATTTGAACTGAAACGGTATGGGGAGCTCAAGCTAGTAGCGCGGGGTGATTCGGTAGGATTTTATCGGGCGCTCGGTTTCTCTGAAATACCCTTTTGCGAGATTTCTGACGAGTTGGAAGAAGATTGCAATGTCTGTGCGTACCGCGAAGAATGCGAACCAGTTGCCTTCATGAAGTGCGCTGATACAACGGGCGTGCGAGAAAATCATGAAGGAGATAGTTTCGATGAGTGACGAAAGCTTCCCCTGCAAAACCGATGATGCTGACCCTTCGTCGATGCAGGATTCAATACGCGAGACCGTCACGCACATCCGAGATGATTTCAACAAGGCGAGAGTGTGCTTGTCGTGCGGCGCCTGCACATCTCGCTGCGAACTGCTCGATCAGCGAGAGTGGGATCGACGCACGATTATCGCTTTGAGTCTGACGTATCTCAACGAGGCATTGGAGTCCGCTGACCCCGCTCTTGTATTGCGGCGATGCATGGAGGAGGATGTTTCGTTTTACTCATTTTTTCGTACTTGTTCTGCGTGCGATCGCTGTACGGCTGTCTGTTCAGAAGATCTCAGTATGGCTGCAATCTGGCGTCGTTGGCGTCATATTTTTGCGCAGATCGATATACTGCCTGAATGTGACGTGCGCATAGTGAGCGTCGACCATACGTGGGATCTTTTCAGTGCGTATAGGGCTGTCTATGGTATCGATTATTCAGATCTTCCTCTGCTGAATATCGCACCTGTTGATGCTGAAGATACTGTCTTGCCGTGTGGTGACGACATCATGCCAAGCAGCGATACTCGTTGTGAAAAAACGCTCTTTTTTCCCGGTTGTACGCTTGTTTCTTACGTTCCTGAGTTGACTCGAGCTGCGTTTAACTGGCTAGAAGAAAGAGGTCCCTGCCTACTGGCTACTCAGTGTTGTGGCAGTCCTTTGGTAAGTGCGGGGCGCGAGGAGCGCGCAGACGCATGGAAGTGCCGAATTCTTCAAGAAGCTGTTGCCCAGGGAGTGACGCGTATCGTGACTGTTTGCCCTGGGTGTGCGGGTGAGCTTGCGCGCATGGCAACTTTCGTGGCACCCAACATAGAATTTATGGCGTTTCCGCAGATGCTGCTTGATGCGGATCTTCGTGTTGACCCACGAGCGGTCGAGCCCGTGCCTCTTGCAGTGGCCGATGCCTGTCATGACCGTTTGAGTATTCATGGCAGCGCAATTCGTATGCTGCTCTCAGATGTTCCATCGGTATCTTGTGGCTGTGAAGGCTACAACACCTTTTGCTGCGGTGCTGGCGGGAGTGTTGAACCGTTCGATCCTGAGTGCGCACACGCCCGAGCTCGAGCAAATATGGAACGCGCAGAGAGGTCAGGAGCGAGGGGCCTCGTGGTATCGTGTCCGACGTGCTCCTACACTTATTCAAAAGAACTGCGTGCTTTAAGAAACAGTGAGCAGGTCTGCCTTGAGGGATTTCACGTATACAACTATCTTGAACTCATCTTTGATTGGTATATCGATTGGGAATCCGTATTCTCTCGCCTTGAAATGATGTGGACGGGTGAATATGCCGACTGGCTAGCCTATCAGCTGCTCTAATTGTTTGACGCAATCCACACTTCTTCAACGGTACCCATGTATTGGATAGAGAAATCCTTTTTGACATAGTGCTTCTTGATTATATCGTCATCAAGAAATGCCTGCTCAATAAGGGGCGCTGCATAGATTTTGCGGCAGACAAGCAGCAAACTGGCTTCTTCAAATGTGGGGTATCCGCCCACCATGGTTGCGTGCAGACCTGCACGCTCAACCTTATCGGGCTCATCGCGTCCGGACACTCGGCCAATATACCAGAGGGCCTCGGTGACACTCTCATGAGAAGAGTCAAAAAACGATAGCGTGAAGTGGTCGTCTGCGTCAATAAATTCTTTTGTGTAGCGTTGTGGTCGAATAAGCACGGTCGCAACGCTACGATTCCAATAGGTCCCAAAGGTTCCCCAAGCGGCAGTCAGCGTGTTGACGGTACCGTCTGGCTTCATAGCGCTTACGAGCGAAAAATCTTCACCAAACCGAATAAAGGGATTAAAGGCAAGCTCATGAATATCGATGGCTTTCATATACGTCCTTTCACTAATGCAGGTGGGTATCGATGGCACTGCAGGCACGTTCCCAACTTGTAAAACAATGTTCAACAAAGGCTGCGGGGTCGTTTATACGGGGCAAACAGACAAGGGGCCGTTCAGGCTGTTTACTGCTTGAGATATCCAACGCACCATTCAATTGTTCGACGGATAAATAGCCACGGTCCCATTCGCACTGGGCTATGTCAAGTAGATAAAATTCGTCGATGAAGAATTCTGGGTGAATGAGTCGAGCTGCTGCCACTACATCCCAACAGATAAAACCTGGGGTACCGAAGTGCTCTTGATTGCATGTACACCAATGAAGAGCCTCCTGTACAAAAAATGCTCCTGTTGTTGTTCGACTCGCTGACATGCGATTCAGAAAATCTTCGGAAGAAAAATAGGCAGGGAAACAGTTGTTGCCAGTGGCGATGTAGGGAGTGTCGATATGTTCAAGTGCCAAACGCGTGGCCAAGGGGTCGCAGGAGAAGTTGAGTTCGTTTACCGTTATATCTCTCATTATGAGATCTTGGGTAATGCCCCCCATAAAGGCTGCTTCGCGTAGTCGGGAGAGAGAACCAGGAATACACTGTTCGGCTAGTTTGAGATTAGTCGTAGAACCGATAGCAAGAAGGGATATACAACCGGGGTTCTTTCTAATTTCCTCTGCTAGGAAGTTTCCGGCTGGAGAAGAAAGATCATGAGGGGTAGCTGCTCCTTGATAGAGAGGAATAGTAAGTTTAAGTGTTTCAAAGAGTTTGGTCGTGGCCGATTGCACGGCATTTATATTTGAATTTCCATAGGTAGTGCACACGGCATCGATATATGCGTATCTGGGATTGCCTATGAGATAGAGCAAGGCAAGAGCATCATCAATGTCACGCCCTTCTATGCCCATGGTGTTGTCGCAGTCAATAACGATATGTTTGATGTGTTGCATCGATGAAATCATGAAGTATCACTCTTTCAAGGGGTGCCGGTATTGTCTATCTGGCTTATATTAGTGCATGTCTAATAGTTTAGCAAATATACTAGTTCTGCCTTTGGGGAATGAGGAAAACCAGAATGGATATCCGTCAGATGGCTCAATCGTATATGAATAATGCTCCTTCATTGCGGGCTGAGTTGCACATTCCCTTTGATGCTCCTATTGTGTTAGACTCGATTGGTCATGGAGAGTATAACGATAATTATCGATTTGCTCACCCGATATATGGCTCTGAGTTTGTGCTCCGCATCAACTATGGGAGTCAGATGCATCTTGACCACCAGATAGCCTATGAATTTGACGCGTTGAAATTGCTCGAGTCCAGCGGGCGTACCCCTCGGGCTATTTATTTCGATGAGTCTCCGTCTGCGCCCGGTAACGGTATTCTTGTGGAAGAATTTCATAGGGGACGTCCCCTCTGCTATGAAACTGATTTAGCGCGTGCGGCTGCGGTGCTCGCTGATATTCATGGAATCATACCAGAGGGCGCGCATAACCTGCTATCTCCTTTGCGTCCTTTGAGCGAGATAGTCGATGAGTCACAAAGAATGTTTGAGTCGTATGCGAACAGTGCTGTCTCCGAGAGAATTGTTGCTGATATGATACGGGAACTCTTGACACGAGTTTCCCAAACTGTTCGCAACAATGAAGATGCCTCATACCGTAATGTTTCTGCTGCTGAGAGTCGGCGCTGTATTATCAATACAGAATTGAACTCTTCGAATTTTCTCATGATAGATGAAGACTACTCAAAAGACACACTGGTTGATTGGGAAAAGCCGATCTGGGGCGACGCGGCTCAAGATATTGCAGATTTTCTTGCTCCCACCACTACATTCTGGAAGACAGATACCATACTTTCCCGCTCTCAGATGGATGAGTTTGTTGCGGCGTATGAGGCGGCGTTTGTAGGACATTCAGACAGAGCACGCCTCAACGAGACGCTCAGCGTCTATCTTCCGCTTACGTGTCTTCGTGGGATCACGTGGTGTGCGATGGCGTTTGTGGAATATCAGAGTTGCAATCGAGCGCTGCAAGATCAGCATACCTTCGAGAAGATCAAGGCATATCTCGACCCTTCATTTATTGAAATGATACGAGAAGAATGGTATTGATTGGCATATGAGCCTGCGAAAGAGACGCTTACTTGTTTATCAAGATTTTTGAGGATAAATGAAGCAGCCGTTGGGTTCGAGTCGTACCCGCACAACGGTTTCAGGTGTCAGCGGTTGGAGGGTGGTCAGTATTAGGTTTTGACCGCCTACATCAAGTATGTTCTCGTAGCTGGATCCCTGATAGCGACAAGAAGATACTGCGAGCGCGATAGAGGTAGGATCATTTTCCTCAGTTATGCATAGCGCTGATTTTCTTATGATCACAGAGGCTAAGCCATGTCTGCTCTCTGATGTAGACAGATAATCGCTGAAATCCATGGTGAAGGGGCCAGCGGTAAATATGCCGTCTGTGACAGTCCCCATCAGCTCCGAGCAATCTCCAAAGCAGCGAGCAATCTCGCCGGTCTTTGGACGCTCATACAACTTCTGTGGCGTTCCTTCTTGTGCGATACGTCCCTCTGCCATATAGAAAATGCGATCAGAGAGTTCAAGGGCCTCTCCCGCATTATGCGTTACTAGTATGGTGGTGAGACCAATAGTATCGTGCAGTTCTCTGACAAGTTTACGCATATCATTTCTTAAGCCTTCATCAAGGCCGGAAAATGGCTCATCAAGTAACAGGTACCGTGGATGAGGGGCGATAGCACGGGCGAGCGCTACGCGTTGCTGTTGGCCGCCGGAAATCTGATCTATACGACGTTGGCCCATACCGGCAAGGTGGACTAACTCAAGAAGCTGTTCTGCTTGTTCGCCACGTTCCTGTTTTCCTACACCTTGGATGCGAAGGGGAAACGCAATGTTATCTCTCACGTTCATATGGGGGAATAGACGTATATCTTGAAAAAGAATCGATGTTTTTCGGCGATAGGCGGGGAGGCGATCGACTATCTCATCGCCGAAGAACACATGCCCATTATTCTGTACGGTAATACCCGCTATTACCTTGAGCGTACTGGTCTTACCAGCACCGCTGTGACCGAGAAGCGAAACAAAGGAGCCATCTTCTACCTCCAAAGACAGGTCACTTAAGATATCAGCTCCATTCAGCGTGAGATCAATATGTTCAAGTCGCAGGTTCATTCGAAGAAACTCCCTTGCTTACGTATACCAAATCGCTTCAGAAGTAGTTCAAAGATAAAAAATACTGCAAATGTTATGCCGATGAATACAACGGCATAGGCACTGCCGATGGTACGGTCTTCTCCTACGAGGAACGGAAACATGGTAACCGCGAGAGTGTTTATCGTTCCTCCGCCTATAAGCAGCGTGACGAAGTATTGACTGAATGAAATAATATAGCTCATGGAAGCCGCCGAGAGAAGTCCGGGGATAAGTGAGGGGAGCGTGATATAGCGTAGGGTCTGCCAACGATTTGACCCCAGCGCTGAAGCTTGTTCTTCAAGACGATTTCCCGCCGCCGCCGTAACATCGGTCATGATCGTGATGGCGTAGGGTAGCGCAATGACCGTGTGGGCTATGATGACGCCAACAACCGTATCCGCCAGTCCAACTCTTAAGAAAAGTACCTGAACACCCATTGCAAAAACTGTTGCCGGGACAATAAAAGGCAAAATAGTTGCAAAACGGAAAAACTCTTTACCTATGAATGTGTGATGAACCAAGGCGCGGGCAGCCATGGTCGCGGTTATTACCGAGAGCACAGATACCATGATGCCAATCGCAATACTTGTGAGAAGAGTATTCACGAGCGGGTTATAGGTATTAAATATTTCGCTGAGTCCGCGTGTTGAAAAATCCGAGGGGAGAATGTTTGGCCAAGGCCAATAGTTGGTAAATGCCCAGACAAAAATAATAAGGAGCGGCACCGCGATACAAATCATGTAGATGACTGAAAAGATCATCGCAGCACGACGGTATCCCGAAGAGTAGGGCATGCTCATGGGAGGAACTCCACTTCAGCAGGAACAATGTCAACGTTCTCCGAGCGTATATAGCGCTGGTTCTTTTGTCGCTGTACGCCATGCGGTATGCGGGAGTTTTGTGTTTCGCCTCGTCGCATTATCAGATAATAGATCAAGGCGAGCACAAAGGTGATACCGGTAGTTATACCGTTTAGAGCCATGGCGTAAAAATGATTAAGCAAATTGGGATTCTGAAATTCAATATAGGCAAGAACGGGTAGCGCCTTGGGCAGAGTTGGCCCCAGAAGATAGGGAATCTCATAGGCGCCAAAGGCAAAGGCAAATACTATGAGAAACGCTTTCATGATAGTGCTTTTGCACAGAGGGAGTGTTATCGAGAAAAACGTACGTATCGGGTTTGCTCCCAGACAAGCAGCCGCCTCGGTATAACGGTTTCCTATGTGAGACATAACGGTTATGGTACAAAAAGCAACAAAAGGAATTTCTTTCCAGAGGTATACCAGTAGTATGCCACTTCCGTTTACTGCACCCAAAATAGTAGGAAAACTCTGCATGCTGTCTATCAATCCAGCTGCATACAGTATTCGAGGCACCAGCCCTGTGGACGATAACAACGCGAGTAGCCCAAGAGCAATTACCATGTGGGCAGTCATAAGGGGGATCTGCAGGCCTAGCAACTGTATGGTGCGTCCCGCGTTCAGACGCACCAATGCTGCTGAAAGTACAACGCCTCCAATGACTGCCCCTAAGGAACTGACGGCTGCGATGTAAAGACTGTATCTGATGGAAGAAATCAGGCTTTCGTCGGTCCAGGCTGCGAGATAGTAATCAAACGTGAAATCCGTTCTTCCCAGATACGGCGCAATGCCAAATCCTTGCAATACACCATTTGCTGCACCGTACACAAAAATGCCAAGCAAAATGACAGCAGGAAGTATCAAGACGTAGGGGATTACACGCTTGTACATCTTATTTGCCAACGACCTCCTCGGTCCAGATTTTTTCGATCAGGGGAATGCAATTTCCGTTTGCCTCGGCAAGACGATGGTTCAATAGCGTATCAAGAGGAAGGGAGCCTGCGCCGAGGGGGACATTATCAAAGGCAGTTTTCTCATCGCTTGAAAGTTTATTCATGTCGAGCACGGAAATAGTGGTCAGATCTGCATATTGGGAGAGCTGGAGTTCAGGCGACATTATCTCATTGATTGCAATGAGTGCAGCTGCCTTATGGGGAGCATTCTTTGCAATTGCCATGAAATTTTCATTACCAACAGTTCCTGTTTGAAACACAAAGGGACGTACGGTTGCGGGTAGCAAGCCCTTTTTCATATCCGGTTGAGGATCGCCATAACCCATGTTCAAAAGTAACTCACCATCTGCAAACATCTGGCTTATCGTGGTGCTTGCGGCGGGGAAGGTCGCACCTTTTTGCCAAAGATACGGATTGAGAGAGCGCAGATAGGCAAGACCTGGATCAATGATCGCTTTAATTTTTGCCTTGTCTGCTGTTATGGTTGCCAGTTGCTCCCACGCCGTTTTACCAATGACACCTGCTATCAAGCACGAGATAAAGGCGGTTCCTGTAAAATCACCGGGCGCAGGGTAGGTCACTTGCCCGGGGTGAGCTTGTACAAATGCCGAAAACTTATCGACGGTATCGGGCAGTTCGCCTACCTTTGCTGTATCCACCCAACACTCCATCTGAGCTTTACCATAAGGGGCCTCATAGCCATCTATGGGCTCACCAAAATCGTATTGGTTTTCAGGTAGATTCGGATTGATATACGCAGTGTAGTTGGGTAGCTGATTTGCAAAAGGGCCATACAGGTAACCATTTTGCTTAGCAGAGAAGAAATTTTCTCCATTGATCCAGATAAAGTCGATACTTCCTTCTGTTTTTCCTGCCTGGATTTCCCCCGAAAGTTTCGTAAGGATATCATCTATCCCCATGGGCACACGCTTCAAGGTTATATCATATTTTTCTTTCAGAGCAGTGGCGACATCAGTGTCAAGCCACTGATTGCGAACTTCACTTCCGCCCCATCCGTAAAAGCTTACGCTCTGTCCTTTTGCAGCAGAACATATGCTGTTCCAATTCGTAATATCAAGATTTGCTGAATTATTTGCGGTGGAGGAAGTCGAAGCAGATGTGTTTGAGGCGCTGCAACCAACTAATGAGCTCGCTCCGAGACAAAGGCCAGCAATTCCTGCCAATTCTATGAAGTTCCGGCGCGAGAGCCGATGGCATTGATGATGATCGCTTTGTTCTTGTTTGGTGGCACTGTCAGTGTAGCCCTTATTCTGTTTCATGAAGTCCTCTTTTCTTACATTCAAATACTCGGCGGGAGGTTTATCTCTCGCCTAATCTATCGATGATAGTAAAAGGAACCCATAGATTGACCGCCGACCCGCTGAAGTGTAAACGGCCTGTCTATGGGTTCCGGATATACGTCGACGTTGTTAGTACTCGTCTCTGTCTTCCATAAGAGTATATCAATTACTGGATTATGTCTACTATAAGTTGATAGCTTATAAAATCGCCACAACAATCAATGCATACAGCGGGGCGTGCCGGGAAGTGGTATGTCAAGGGTGGCCGCTGCCTCAATACGTAATTCTTCAATCGTAAGTTGATAGCATGCTAGCGCGTCAATCCAACGACGTAGGCACTGGCGTCCTTTTTCAGTCAGCTCAAACTGACGCTTTGCAAGACCGTTTTCTGGGGTTTCCCAATGGGAGACGATAAGCTCATTTTCTTCCATGCGTTTGAGGGTTCGATAAATGCCGGTCGCGTCAGGTTTGTTTCCTCCAAACATGGGAGATTCAGCTGCTTTCTGTACGATTATATAACCGTGCATGGGAGTATTTGCACGGGCGAGAACAGTAAGAATGGTAGGCTGCGAGAGTCGATTGAGAGATTTGCCGAGTTCAGCGCATTCTTTGAGTTCATTTTCTGATTTCGGATTACAACTGCTCCACATAATGAGCCCTTTCATAGGTAACATAGTAATAAAACGATCTGCTTACAACTTGCCATGATAAAGATGTTCCTTTATGCGATTACTATCATTGCACAAGTATTAGATAAAATCTATTATTTGAGAAAACTCATAAGGGTAACCGTTCCCTGTTCTGGGGTAGTCTAATTCAAACGTCATCTTGATGACGCTTGAATCTATTTACAAAGACCGTATAGCTTGATGTGATATGGTGGAAACATATAATTTCCCGTGCCGATATGAGGGGGACATATGAGTTTCTCGAAGAGTGATGTTGGTGGTTTCGTCGCAGCCCTTGCTTCAGGTGAGGCGGTTCCTGGCGGTGGGGGAGCTTCAGCGCTTGTGGGCGCCGTAGGAGTGGCCCTTGGCTCGATGGTGTGTAATCTGACGGTAGGCAAGGCGAAGTATGCTGCTGTGTCAGATGAAGTCGCTGAGTTACTCGAGAAAGCGGATGGTATACGAGTTCAGTTACTCCATCTCATTGATGAGGACGCCGAGGCATTTCTCCCTCTCTCTCAAGCATACGGTATATCAAAAGACGATCCTCGTCGACCTCTTATACTTGAGCAAGCACTCGATACCGCGTGCGGTACGCCGCTTAAAATTATGAGAACGCTCAGCGATGCTATCGTGCTTCTTGCGAGACTGAGCGAAATAGGGTCGGCGCTTGCTCTTTCCGATGTTGGCGTAGGGGCGACGTGCTGCAGGGCTGCGCTTGAGGGCGCTAGTCTGAATGTGTTTATAAACACACAGCTTATGACGAATCGGGATCATGCTCAGATGCTCGAGAGTGAAGCCGACGAGCTTCTAGATACCTATGTAAAACGAGCAGAGGAAACATACCAACGAGTTTTCGAACGCTTACGAAAGAGAGGATAGACAATGGCACAGATACTTTCAGGTGCAGCGGTCGCGCAGGCGATCAGCGCACGAACGGCACCAGCCGCTTCTTGGTTGAGAGAGCAAGGAATTGTTCCGCAGCTCGTTATCATTCGGGTTGGAAGCTCTGAAGATGATCTCTCTTACGAACGAGGTGCTTTGAAGCGCTGCGCGACCGTAGGAGTTGAGGTGCGTTCTCTTGTTCTTCCAGAAGCTATTGGTCAAGATGAGCTAATTTCGACAATTGAAACACTTAACGCCGATGATTCAGTTCATGGTATGTTGCTTCTTCAACCTCTGCCTAAACATATTGATGCCGCCTGCGTTCGCGAGGCAATCGATTCGGCTAAGGATGTCGACGGTATCACGGATGCCTCTCTTAGCGATGTACTTACTGAAGCGAATGAGGGTTTCCCTCCCTGTACTGCTCAGGCCTGTCTTGAAACCTTGGATTTTTACGGTATTGACTGCGCAGGCAAACATGTAGTTGTCGTAGGGCGCAGCCTTGTCATTGGTCGACCGGTTGCCTTGATGCTTATTTCGCGCGATGCAACGGTATCTATCTGTCATAGTAAAACTCAGGATCTCCCTTCGTTCACCCGTAATGCAGATATTGTTGTTGCCGCAATGGGCCGTGCTGAGATGCTTACAGAACAGTACTTCTCACCTGGTCAGACTATTATCGATGTTGGCATAAACTGGAATGCAGAGAAGGGATCTCTTTGTGGAGATGTTGCCTTTGAAAAGGTGGAGCCACTTGTTTCTGGCATTACGCCGGTTCCGGGTGGTATCGGTACCGTTACGACAGCGGTTCTCGCTTGTCATGTTGTTGAAGCGGCTCAGCGTCGTCTTCTAAAAGCCTAAAACGATAGTTGAATATGTTTTTCATCACATGGCGCGTGCCGAGATATAAAAGCATGAAGGAGATGCGTGATTGACCTACTACAGCGAAATTCAGGAAGCCACCGCATATGTTCGAGAACTATGCGGACCTTCTCATGATTCAGTTGCGTTGATTCTTGGCTCAGGGCTTGGTGCTGTAGCGCATGCTATCCAGATACATGCGATCATAGACTATGACCAGATTCCTCATATGAGCTCAAGCACGGCTCCCGATCATGAGGGGCGTTTTATAGAGGGTACTCTCTTCGGTGTACCCGTGATCTGTATGCAGGGTCGGCTACATCTCTACGAGGGAAATACGCCCGCGCAAGTGGCGTTCCCTATTCTTCTTATGCACGAGCTTGGCGCCGTAAGCCTTATTGTGACTAATGCAGCAGGCGCAATCAACAGGTCGTACCAAGTAGGAGATATAGCCCTTATCTCAGATCATATCAATAACCAAGGATGTACTCCTTTCACCAATCAACTCGATCCATGTCTGGGTACGCCTTTCTGTGATATGGTGGATGCTTATTCGCCGCGACTTCGTGGTATTGCGCACATGGCGGCAGCTCAATTGGGCATCGTATTGCACGAAGGCACGTATGTGGGGGTCCATGGGCCCTCGTTTGAGACACCTGCAGAGATTCGTATGTTTGCTGGCTGGGGTGCCGACCTCGTGGGTATGTCTACTGTTCAAGAGGTCATTGCGGCACGGGCATGCGGGATGGAAACGATGGGACTTTCTCTTTGTTCAAACATGGCGGCGGGCATAAATGAAGGAGCGACGATCTGCTCAGAAGATATCAATCGGGTCGGCGCAGCCGCAACTGACGATGTGCTCCTGCTTCTGAGTGGAATATTGCCTCTGATGGGAAAGAGTTCTGTTTGAAAGAGCTGACATTTGTACAGTTGGGCTGTACTCAACGAGAGCAAATGCTTTTCGATGCTGCTTGCCGCGCTCTACCTTCGGAAGGTGTTCATAACGAACTCGGACGAGTCATTCAGCTTGACCGCGGTTATCCGTTGGTGTGTACTCAGGACGGAGTAGCTCGCGCTGAACATGCAACCAAGGTAGTCAAGAAGTCAAATTATCGTGCAACAATCGGGGATTGGGTCGTTGTTACGTTTCCTCAGGATCATGATAAAGCGGTTATTACCGCCGTGCTTGACCGTCGTAACGCTTTTGAACGACGAGATCCTTCATCAAAAAATCTGTGCCAGGTATTGGCAGCAAATATAGATGTGGTATTTATTGTTGCTTCGCTTTCAGGCGATGGTGTTGATGTCGCGCATCTACAGCGTGAACTGGTTATGGCTCATGATTGCGATGCGCATGTCGTCGTGGTGTTAAGTAAAACCGATCTTATCTTGAGTGATACTTGTGATGCCGACGGAATACGACGTGATATCGGTCCTGTTGATGTGGTGACGGAATCGGCGGTTGAGGGTACGGGTATCGAATCGATACGTTCAAAGCTGCCGTGGGGGTCTACGGGGGTTTTGCTAGGAAAATCGGGTGTGGGTAAGTCGACACTAGTGAATGCTCTCGTGGGGGAAGATATTCAGTCTACGGGTACGGTTCGTGTCTCCGACGAAGAGGGCCGGCATACCACCGTCAATCGTTCGATCATTGCCATACCAGACGGTGGCCTCATCATAGATATGCCAGGACTACGAAGTTTTTCGCTCATTGATGCTCAGCATGGTATCGACAAGACCTTTCCTGATATAGCAGCGCAGGCCCACTCTTGTCGTTTTCGAAATTGTGCTCATGATCATGAGCCGGGATGTGCGGTGCGTGATGCCGTCGCTCGAGGTGAACTTGACGTGCAGCGCGTCGAAGTTTATCGGGCGTTGTGCGCTGAATCAGTGGGCATGCGGTACTAAGTATTTTTTGCTGAACCGTTGAGCGAAAAGAGAATTGAGCGATACGCTAAACCGGTTTTTTTGACACGGTTTTTAATCTATTAAGAAACTAAACTCAAAGAAGGAATATTTTTTTCCTGAGAAATATCTTACGAGGGTATTGCACCCCATTTGTGAAAAGAATACTATATATATACAGAAAAAATCGTAAGACATCAATATATTGTGGTGTGTTTTTCACGGGGTATGTTGAAAGATTGTGAAAAGTTATTTCTTGAGCGTAAAAGTGAGTATCGATTTTTCACATGTCATTCATAGAGATCTATCCCTAGTGGTGTTACAACGAGGATATAAGCGGCGAACAGAAGGGACTGAGCCATGACCGTGGCAACTATCATCAAACGAGACGGACGGGCAGTGCCTTTCGATAAACGCAAGATCGCCGATGCGATCCAGAAAGCCTTGGACGCAAGTGGCGCTTTCCAGTGTCGAGAGGATGTCGAACACATTGCCGATGATGTAGTGGCTAAGATAGAAGATGGCGCTATTGAGGGAGCACCTACTGTTGAAGGTGTTCAGGATCTTGTCGAGGAGGCGTTAGCCGAAGCGGGGTTTGTACAGACGGCAAAGAGTTATATTCTGTATCGCGCGGAACGTAATACAGCACGCGAAATCAATACTCGTCTTATGAAGACTCTTAAGGACCTTACATTTTCTAAGGCCTCTGATTCAGATACCAAGCGCGAGAATGCAAACATAGACGCTGATACCGCTATGGGCACCATGCTCAAGTATGGTTCTGAGGCTGCTAAACAGTTCTATGAGATGTGTGTTCTCGACGAGACATTTGCAAAGGCTCATCGCGAAGGCGATATCCATATTCATGATCTCGACTTCTATACCCTTACTACCACCTGCACACAGATTGATGTCATCGCGTTGTTTAAGGATGGTTTTTCGACTGGTCATGGAGTGTTGCGCGAGCCTAATGATATTCAGAGTTATTCAGCTCTCGCCTGCATTGCTATTCAGTCAAACCAAAATGATCAGCATGGCGGACAGTCTGTCGTGAATTTTGATTATGGTATGGCAATAGGCGTTCGCAAGACCTATCGCAGAATGTATCGCAAAAATCTTGCTGCTGCGCTTGAGCTTTTGGTTGGGATCGAAGACGCAAAGACGGTCGCAGATGATGTTGTGGCTCGTACCGAAGCAGAGGTTGGTTCTTGGCCCGGGTTAGTCATGGATGCGACCTATGTGTCGGAAGAAAAAAATGCGTTGATTGCCCTGGGCCTCGACGAGGCAATGGCTGAACATGCTCAGAAATATGCGGCCAAGGCTGCTTGGGCCGATACTGATCGTGCAACTTTTCAAGCGATGGAAGCATTCATTCACAATCTGAATACTATGCATTCGCGTGCGGGTGCTCAAACGCCGTTTTCGTCTATCAACTATGGCATGGATACCTCCGCTGAAGGACGCATGGTGATGAGGAATATCTTACTCGCGACCGAACAAGGTCTGGGCAACGGTGAGACTCCCATATTCCCCATTCAGATACTGCGTGTCAAAGAAGGCATTAATTATAATCCTGGCGAGCCCAACTATGATATCTTCAGGCTTGCATGCCGCTGCTCCGCGAAGAGACTTTTCCCCAATTTCGCTTTTCAGGATGCCCCGTTCAATCTTAAATTCTATAAAGGCACACCTGAAACAGAAATTGCCTACATGGGTTGTCGTACACGGGTTATCGCCAATGTATACGACCCCGATCGCGAGATTTCTCCAGGGAGAGGTAACCTAAGCTTTACATCCATCAATCTTCCTCGTCTTGGAATAAAATCTAAGGGTGATATCGATCTGTTTTATGAAATGCTCGATCAAAAACTTGCACTCTGCGTCAATCAACTGTTGGAGCGTTTTGAGATTCAATGCCGTAAGAGGGTATATAATGCTCCATTTCTCATGGGGCAGGGTGTATGGATCGACTCAGAGACGCTTAAATGGGAAGATGAGCAACGTGAAGT
The DNA here is from genome assembly GCA_963665595.2 of Coriobacteriales bacterium. Lineage (GTDB taxonomy): Bacteria > Actinomycetota > Coriobacteriia > Coriobacteriales > CADBOM01. The sequence continues at coordinate 741,987 of CAXXJK010000005.1, forward strand.
TCTCAAGCACGGCACGCTGTCTGTAGGCTTTATTGGGCTAGCGGAAACGTTGGTGGCTCTCATAGGCGAACATCATGGCCAATCGCAACGTGCCCAGAACTTGGGTCTTGAAATTGTTGGTCATATGCGAGCTTATCTTGATAAAGAGGCGCAAAAACGTCGTTTGAATCTTACTCTGCTTGCGACTCCCGCGGAGGGTCTCTCGGGACGTTTTGTTCGCATGGACCGCGCTCGTTATGGTTGTATTCCGGGAGTGACCGAACGTGATTATTACACTAACAGCTTTCATATACCGGTGTATTTTCCTATAAATGCATTTACCAAGATTAGTATTGAGGCACCGTATCATGCCTTGACTAACGCGGGACATATCAGCTACATAGAACTTGATGGTGACCCGACGGAAAATCTGGAAGCTTTTGAGAAAATTGTGCGGCATATGAAAGAAAGCGGCGTGGGGTATGGCTCTATCAACCATCCTGTTGATCGCGACCCAATCTGTGGCTTTAACGGTATCATAGGAGATCGTTGTCCTAAGTGTGGTCGGGAAGAAGGGGATGTGCCTTTTGAGCGCATTCGTCGTATCACCGGCTATCTGGTGGGCACTCTTGATCGATTCAATGATGGCAAGCGTTCCGAAGAGCACGATCGCGTTAAACATAGTCTGGTCTTTGATGATATTGATAATAGTTCGGTTGCATCTGCAGAATAAATGGCCGTTCGGGCGAACTATTTGATTAATGGCGGGCGGCATGGAGAGTGCGGGCCCGCCATCTTTGTGGGGGTATACAATTGTGAGCAATGTACAGATCAGAATTGCGGGGGCAGTGAATGACTCCATAGTGGATGGTCCGGGAATTCGCATGGCTTTATTCATGCAGGGATGTAAGCACCATTGTCTTGGTTGCCAGAATCCTGAGACCCATAATTTTTCCGGAGGTTCGACGAAGACAATCGACGATATACTGACCGCAATAGAACAAAACCCTTTGCTCGATGGCGTTACATTTTCTGGTGGCGAACCATTAGAGCAAGCAGCCTCTCTTATCGGGCTTTCTTGCGCTATTCATGATCGTGGGCTTAATATCTGGTGCTATACCGGATATCTCTTCGAAGAAATATGTGCGGGAGTGCCAAGCCCCGAAGCGCGTGAGCTTCTGCAACATGTCGATGTGCTTATTGACGGTCCCTTCATTGAGGCTCAGCGCAGTCTCGATGCCCGCTGGCGTGGTAGCACGAATCAGCGTGTTATCGACGTAGCGGCATCTCTTGCAGGCGGAGAGATTGTGACGCTCTATTCTTGATGCGTTTTTGTTTATTCGTTATGGGGAAGTTAAAGAAAGTTAAAGAATTCCGTTAATTGAATTTGTTCTCTGGACGCCTGTTCAGGTTAACCTTGCAATCTGAGTAGACATAGATATCGCTATATATCACAGGTTGTTTGCCTAGGTATGATCGCGTTTGCTTTTCTCCTCTTGATTCAGTAGCATTGCAGCCCTCTTCTCGCAGCCCGGGAAGGAGTAGATCATGCCACAAAGGAAAGGAGGACACCTCGTCTTTGATGACAGGTGCGAGATCGAAGAGATGTTAAAGGATGGCAAGTCATTCAGAGAGATTGCAAGAAAGCTTGGGGTGTCACCGACTACAGTCTCAAGTTATGACTTCTGCAAGGAATTCGATTTCTATACTTGTGAAAGACGCGAACGAGCACCCTTTGTATGCACGCAATGCTCCAAGCGAGGCTTTTGTACCTATGAGAAAGCTCGGTATGTAGCCTCAAAAGCACAAAGTGCTCATGACGAGAGATTGAGCCTTGCCCACGTTGGTATAAGCTGCAAACCCTATGAACTGCGTATGATGGTAGATACCGTCAAAAAACTGCTCTCTCAGGGTCAGAGCCTACAGGCCATCTGGGCTACCCACTCAGAGGAGTTTTTGATATGTGAACGGACGTTTTACAACTACATGGACAAGGGCGTAATGGGCCTTGCCAACATTGATCTGCCCAAAAAGGTCAGATACGCACCACGTAAGAAACGCGCTCACGGAGAACCGAAGATGAATCTTGAGGGACGCACATACTCTGATTGGTGTGCGCTACCTGATGATCTTAAGGTGCTTACTGTACAGATGGACACCGTAGAAGGGTTACGCCGTAATTCTCAGTGCATTCTCACGCTACATTTTGTGCGTTTGTTCTTCCAGCTCCATATTCTGCTTAAGTCAAAAGATCAGGTGCAGGTAAAGGCTGCCCTCGACGCACTGGAGACTTACTGCGAAGGTACCTTTACCGACATCTTCCCGGTGATACTCACTGACCGTGGCAGTGAGTTCTTAGATTTTTCCAAGATCGAGACGGGACTAAATGGCTCAAGACGCACCAGTGTCTTTTACTGCGATCCAGTCAATCCTGGTCAAAAGGGTGCCGCTGAAAAGAATCATGTTGAACTGAGAAAGATACTTCCAAAAGGAACCGACTTCGATGGTCTGACATTTTCTGATGTCAGCGAGGCATCCAGTCACGTCAACTCATATGTGAGAGCAGGCCAGAAGGCGGCGCCAATGGCGCTCGCCTCCCTGACCTTACCAAAAAGTCTGCTTGAGAGTTTGGGAGTTCGGGCCATACCGCCTGACGATGTGATCATGAACCCTCGGCTGCTCGAAGCATGACAACTACATTTTAGACAATTGAAGGGCTGCCGAGAAGGGCGATATAGCTACATGTTAAGCGTCCAGGTTACTATTGCAAAACCTTCTCAGACGTTAGCGCAAGCATGCTCGCAGTTGAGACTTCATCCAGATAATACTTGCGTTATCAGGTAAATACTATCCTTCAGTCACCGGTTTGCAAGCAATCTGGACACCTTAAAGGTATCTCTTCCTGCAGAACTTCACATTTGGTGCAACTGTCCAGTTTGCTTTTGCAGTGTCCAGGTTACGATTTCAATGAACCAGTTAAAGAATTCATCCTCGATAAGTAGAAAACACATTAACTTTCTTTACGGGTTGAAGTGGGTGCATTACAATGGAGAACAGTCGATTGGTCCGTAGGGTTTCCGGACGACGTTTTCAGAGCAGATGATTCATTTTCAGAGGAGAATTTAGATGGATCTACATAAGGCGGAGGGGCCCTATGCCTTTGCCTTGGTGGGGCGTTCTGGTTCAGGAAAGACGGTTCTTTCTGAGAAGATCATTTCAGTACTGGCCGATCAAGAATATCGGGTTGGAAGTGTTAAGCATCACTCTCGGTGTGGTTTTTCAATTGACCATGAGGGTAAGGATTCTTGGCGTCATCGCGTCGCGGGAAGTTCCCATGTGGTGATAGCCGCACCTGACATGATTGCTCGTATTCAAGAGACTGATCATGAGTGGGAGTATCCAGATATCATCGCGACGATGACTGATGTCGATGTTGTTGTCGTTGAGGGGTATCGATGCGCGGGGCTTCCTACCTTTATGTTGTTTCGTAAAGATAATTTGCGCACTCAGGGGACACTGCCGGATCTCTCTGATCCAGACATCGTAGGAGTGATTACAGATGACGCGTCTGTTGCGTCGCAAGCTGCGATCAGGGGATTACCCTCATTTGGGTTTGAGGATATCTCAAATGTGTGCGATTACGCGCTCTCATGTGCTTCAAGGTAGCTGAGAAAAGATCAAGGGAGTCGGTTCTTTGCAGGAGACAATCAAGAGGGAAAATCTCACAGTTGCTATTCAGGCTGGTGGCGAGTCGCGCCGTATGGGGCGTTCTAAAGCTTTTGTTCCATTTCTCGGGGAGCCTCTCATCATGCGTTCGATCAGGCGACTAAAACCCCTTGCGGCTGAGATGCTCATTACCACCAACGAGCCCGAGCGCTATCATGTTATCGCTGACCAGATTGCCCATGAAGGCATTTTCCTCTACCGGGATCTTGCCGAGCCTCGTGGTTCGCTCAACGGGTTGTATACTGCGTTAATTAAAGCCACTTTACCATTTGTCGCGGTAATAGCGTGCGATATGATTTTTCCGAGTGCTCCGCTATTTTCCGCTGAACTTGATTGCCTTATGAACAGTGATTGTGATGTTGCAGTCCCTCGTAATGAGCATGGCTATGAGCCATTTCATGCGGTGTATCGCCGTGAAACCTGTCTTGCTTATGTTGAGGAGGCGCTTGCCCATGGGGAAACGCGAGCGGGCGGATGGTACGATCGTGCACGTGTATGCGAATTCACCACAGAAATGGTGCTTGCTGCGGATCCACGCGGAGGTTGTTTCATTAACGCAAACACCCCTCAAGAATTGTCAGTGATAGAAACGCGTATTCTTGAAAAAGGCATGCCATTTAAGGTGGAATAGCTGGGATGAAGGATACATAAGCTATGGATAAAATCGCACTTCTTGAAAAATTTGCTGATCAGTTTGCTGACCGAGATAATGTTTCATTCGATAAGCAGCAGTGCGCGCGTATAAGAAACGCTCGTTCAAAGTGTGATCTATGCATTCAAATATGTCCTCACGATGCTGTCAAGATTGCTGGCCGTTCTTTTTTTATTGACCAAATTGCTTGTACTGGTTGTGGTGCCTGTGTCACGGTTTGCCCGCTCGGTGTATTTTCCCTTACAAATGAGCCATATCTTAAAACTGCAATGCGTTTTGTTACTTCAGTTGAGGCGACAAACGGTAAACCAATCATTGCATGCGAGAAGGTGCTGGAAAGCCTTGATAGGGAAGTCGATCAAAACAAAGTTGTTCCAGTCCGTTGTTTGGACAGTATCGATGAAGGCCTTATTCTCGGGGCGTCCGCTCTCGGTGCAGCTGAGGTTGTGCTCTGTCATCGTGAATGTAGCACCTGTGATATCGGAACTTACGGTGTCGTATGGGATGTTGTGGCAGAGAATGTCAATTGTCTTGCTGACCAATGGGGCTTTCTTCCGCTTGTTTCTGAAACGAGCGAAGTGCCTGCTCCCGCTTTTGAAATAAGTAAGCCGAGCACAAAAAATGCGTATGATAGTTCAAAGCGTGAAATGTTTACCAGTCTGAGAAACTCTGCCGTTGGACTTTTTGGCGACATTGCAGGTGGTGCTTTGACGGGTATGGGGCTCGACTCTACGGGGCTTGACCAATTAGCTGATAGCCTTAAGGAACGATCTCCGATTCTCAAAGCTTTTGATACGTTACGTCCGGCGGTTGTTTGCAATGCTCTCTATGCGTTGGGCGAGCCGGAAACAGCACGTGTCGAATCGCGGTTTTGGGGTACCATAACGGTCGATGATCAGAAATGCCGTGGATGTATCATGTGCGGCGTATATTGTCCGACAGGTGCGTTGACAAAGAAAAGCAGGGTATTAGAAGACGGAACCTCGACGACAGGCGTTGAATTCGCGCCACGTCTTTGTGCTCAATGTAATCTTTGTCAAGACGCATGTCGGTTCAGCGCGCTTAAATTTGAACCAGCTGTTGATGCGGCTGTGCTAACCAATAACGAACCCTATTTCATCGGTATCAATCGTGCGTGAGGTATCTCTTTGATCTTACTTGTTGCATAATGCAGATATCTGTTCTTGTCGGTCGTGGATGTTAGACGATCAGGGGTATGCGGTGATGTTATTTTCATTTTCAGGAGATATGGGTTTTCTCGCGATACTGATTGCTGGAATTATCGCATTTTTGGCAGTTATTGCTGCCGTAATCCACCATGCCGGGCATCGTCGTCGCATGAAGGGATACAACTTTACTCGTATGTATCAGCGCCGCGTATCTACTCCTTGGAACGGGCTGATACCAGATGGCGTCGTGTCGCCCTGTTCTGAGAATCAGAACAGCTGCGAAAATCTTGTCATAGCAGAGCAGGAATTGGTCGCCGTTCTTGATGATATGCTCGATTCTCCCCGTCCCTAAAGGCTGTGCTTCGATTTTTCTGATGATGAAGGTAAGACGGAGTACAACCGACATACATCGATGTATGTCGGTTGTACTCCGTCTAAGGGTGACATCCTGTTCAACTGGCGTTAAAAGAGCAAATCCTTAACCCATTTTTACAAAGCCCATGGAGTACGAAATTACCCATAATAACCAGACAAGAGCTGAATAGATTCGTACGGGGATAATTATGCGATCTTCACTTGTATGTTTGATGACTAGCAGGAGATCAAAGATCATGCCGATCAGGGCAATATAGCCTATCCAACCGTGAATATCGGCAGGAATAAATTGCCCGTTGCTATTAATAATCATGCAAATGGTCCCCATTACGTCTGAACAGACGGCGAGTATTTGCAGCACAATCTGACGTCTTCTGATCTTTCCGGTTATGACTGTCATGGCGATGCCAATGGTGTAAAGGATTAATGCAGCGCTCATCAACAGGGCACCGATCATAACAAAGAGGGGCATGAATATCTCCTTTGAATAGGGGGGACAGTACGGCGCACTGTCTATCGGGCGATATTTTAGCGAGATGACGCTGCGTCACGTGAATAATTATTTTCTAAACATACATGAACTTCATATTTAGGCTGAAGGAGGTCCCTGTAGCGAATGTGATACAGAATGCTCCCCGCGCTTGTTGTGCCAGATGAATACCTAAGGTATTTGACGGGATATCTTCGTACGGAATGTGACAATGTTACCGATGCAATGATGAAGTTGTCGTATTATAGGGTAGTAAGCGACTTTTAGGAGGCTAATCATGGCAGTCATAACCGTAACTAAAGATAGCTTCAAGACGGAGGTTCTTGAAAGCGATAAGCCGGTGTTGGTAGACTTCTGGGCTGGGTGGTGTGGTCCCTGCCGTATGATCTCACCTCTCGTTGACCAGATTGCTGAGGAACATCCTGAAATCAAGGTTTGCAAGGTGAATATCGACGAGGAGCAAGAAATAGCCCGTCAATATCGAGTCATGAGTATTCCTATGCTTTTTGTCTTTCGAGATGGAGAAGTAGCAAATACTCTTCTGGGCGCTCAGCCTAAAGCAAATATAGAAGCTTTGTTGAAATAACTGCGACGCGGTAGAAAAGATCAAGCGTGTGGGAATGTAGTATGAGAAAGACAATCTATCTATTCGCTCAGTATCTTTATAGCGATGTCTGATATGCGGTCTTCGTCTGATGAAGATTCTCCAGTCCGGAGACCGCATTTCTTTCGCTATGGAGAAGACGAAACGCGCTATCTGAGCCAAAAGGATCCGCAACTTGGCTTGGCAATACAGCGTCTTGGGTTTCTGAATCGCCCCGTTAACCCCGATGCGTTTTCTGCCCTCGTGGAAAGTATCGTGGGACAACAGATATCTACTGCTGCCTGCAAGACAGTTCTTCGACGTCTTTACGCGCTCTGCGATCCTACGGAAACAGGTATTTTGATACCGGAAGTATTTGTCGCAGTCGATAGAGCGCAGATACAATCCTGCGGCATCACCTTCAGAAAAGCTGAATATCTGAGCGAACTTGCTCAAAAAACAGTGGACGGTCAACTCGATTTTGAGTTGTTACGGGCAATGGATGACAAAGATGTTGTGAGCGAACTCTGCAAAATCAAGGGAGTGGGCGCTTGGACGGCAGAGATGCTGATGATTCATAGTTTTGAACGTCTTGATATACTGAGTTTTGCTGATCTTGGCATTCATCGTGGTTTGCGTATGCTCTATGGTCATCCCGAGATTACTCGTGAACAATTTGAGTGTTATCGCAAGCGATATCATCCGTATGGTAGTGTCGCCAGTGTGTATCTGTGGGCAATCTCTGCCGGTGGTCTCTGCGAGCTTGATGACCCTGCGCGTCCCATAAAGCGCGTCTCTCATCATGAAACTCTTGCATGAATAAGGGTCTCATGTTCTTCGATTTAATAATTTGATATCTCTCTGGATATCCTTTTTATCTTTTCGCGAGGCCACATTATATTACAATGTATAGGCAGATGTCCGTGTCATGTCGGCTTATGCGCGGCGATGAGGAGCACCTATGAAAACCGTGAAACAGAATATTACAGAGAATGTCGATGATAGCGCGAATAGCCAATCAGATTGTGTGTCTATAACCGGCGCTCAAGCGGTCATACGTTGTCTTGAAGAAGAAGGTGTGGACTATCTCTTCGGCTATCCTGGTGGCCAAGCGCTTGATCTATTCGATGCCCTTTATGATTCAAAACAACTGAAACATATACTTGTCAGGCACGAACAGGGCGCCGCCCATGCCGCTGATGGGTACGCGCGCGCAACAGGGCGTCCTGGTGTCGTGTTGGTGACGAGTGGTCCGGGGGCGACCAATACCGTTACCGGTATTGCATGCGCATACATGGATTCGGTACCGCTTATTGTCATTTCCGGACAGGTTGATTCACGGGTTATCGGTACTGACGCATTCCAAGAATCTGACATGACCGGTATTACGTTGCCCATTTGTAAGCATAGCTATTTGGTTAAAGAGGCACATGAACTCCCTCGAATTCTTCATGAGGCCTTTTATATTGCTACAACGGGGCGCCCGGGTCCTGTCATTATTGATATACCCTCTGATGTCGCGCGAGCATATCTGGATTACCAGCCACTCACCTCGGTGCATATTTCTTCGTATAAACCTACGATTAAGGGAAACTCACGTCAGATAAAACAGGCTGTCCAGTTAATGGAGTCGTCTTTGCGCCCCTTACTTCTGGTCGGTGGCGGAGTCATTACTAGTGGGGCTTCTGAGCAACTTCTGACGCTTGCACAACGCCTACAGATACCCGTTGCAACGACGTTTATGGGGAAAGGGGCTTTTCCGGAAAGTCATTCACTTTCTCTGGGGGTCGCCGGCATTCATGGCAATGGTCGCGCCAATCAAGCATTATCTCAGGCTGACGTGATCATTGCGGTGGGGATGCGTTTCTCTGATCGTGTTACCGGCGAAGCTCCTCGTTTTGCCGCGCAGGCGCAGATAATCCATATTGATATTGATCCTGCTGAGATAGGGAAAAACATCATGCCCTCAATACCTATTGTGGGGGATGCGACACAAGTACTTACTAGTTTCATTGAGCAGTTTGAAAAAAGTGGTGTCTATCCTGAAACCTCAAAGTGGCTTGCTAAACTTACCGATGGTAGGAAAGATTGTTTCTCTGCGGCAGACCATTGCTGCAGCTCTGTTTGCATTACGGGTCCTCAGGTCATGCGTGCATTAGATGCGCTACTCTCTGATCGATGCGCCATTGTCACTACTGAGGTTGGACAACATCAGATGTGGGCAAGTCAGTTTCTTACCATTGATCGACCCCGGACATTTATTTCTTCGGGCGGTCTAGGAGCTATGGGATTTGGTTTTCCGGCTGCGATTGGAGCTCAGATCGGAAATCCTTCATCAACAGTAGTCTGTATTGCGGGAGATGGCTCTTTTCAGATGAATGTGCAAGAGATGTCTACTGCTGCTGCGTATGGTGTTTCGGTTAAAGTCGTTATCATCAACAATGGTTCTCTTGGTATGGTGCGACAGATGCAACGGCTTTTCTTCGACGGAAGATATTCGCAGACGGAGTTGCCACCAATTCCAGACTTTGTAAAGCTTGCCCAAGCCTACTCATGGCAAGGAGCACGTGTTTCAAAGGCTGAAGAACTTTCCATTGCTCTCGACGAACTCCTTAAAACTCAGGGCCCGGCATTGCTCGATGTGGTAATTGAGCCCGATGAACTGGTTTGTTCGGCATCTGATATGCCTTTGAACTCTCAGATACACATGACCGATGGGAGGGAGTAACTATGAGGCATACACTTTCTATTCTGGTTGACGATTGTGCGGGCGTGCTCTATCGTGTCACCAGTCTTATTTCGCGACGTGGATTTAATATTGAGTCACTTGCCGTGGGAGCTACACAAGATCCAAAGCTTTCCCGCATTACGGTTGTTGTCGAGGCGGACACCATTTCTGTTGAGCAAATATCCAAACAGCTGCACAAGCTTATCAACGTGCATAAAGTAAATGATCTCACTACAGAAGAGAGAACCGACCGTGAGCTCGCGCTTTTTAAAGTTATTGCTACGCCTGAGCGACGTCATGAGATCATCGAGATGGTTGATGTATTTCGCGCCAACATCGTAGATGTTGGCAAACATACTCTGACGATTGAGGCTACGGGAGACGAAGATAAACTCAAAGCGATGGAGGATCTACTCCGAGATTATGGTATTAAAGAGATTGCGCGTACTGGGCGAATATCACTTGCACGAGGAAGCCGAGAGTGAGGCAAAACGCGCAATACAGGCATTTTATTTCCTTTTAGCCTGATTGTCATATTGCTTATGTATGCGCTGCGGTATAGTACCGAATAGCTGTGAATTGGATGTAATCCCTACGTAAACTTGGAGGCAGGTATGAAAGTTCTGGTTGCAGATAAGATCGCCGACGAAGGCATTCGAAAACTTCGTGATGCTGGTTATGATGTTGACGTCAAAACTGGCCAAAGCGAAGAGGAACTTATCGCAAATATACCCGATTATGAGGCGCTTATTGTACGCTCAGCTACTAACGCGCCTCGTTCAGTCATAGAAGCCGGTACGAAATTAAAGATTATTGGTCGCGCGGGTGTTGGCGTTGACAATGTTGACGTGGTGGCTGCTACTGAACGTGGTGTAATTGTTTGTAATGCTCCTACCTCCAATGTTATTTCTGCTGCAGAGCAGGCTCTTGCTCTCATGCTCTGCGCTGCACGTCGGACTGCGCAAGCTAATGCCTCTATGCATGCAGGCAAGTGGGATCGCTCAAAATTTACCGGTAATGAGCTGTATGGCAAAACACTTGCGATCTTTGGGCTCGGTCGCATCGGGGGATTAGTTGCAGAGCGTGCCAAGGCGTTTGGTATGGATCTTATTGGATATGATCCCTATTGTTCACCGGAACGCGCTGCCACTATGGGTGTCAAGATCTACGACAACGTAAATGAAATATGTACTCTTGCGGATTTCATCACGGTTCATCTACCCAAGACCAAAGAGACTCTCGGCATGTTTGGTCCCGAGCAATATGCGCTTATGAAAGATGGTGTCTATCTTATCAACGATGCACGCGGTGGCATCTACAACATCGAATCTCTTGCAGATTTCGTTGCCGCTGGTAAGATCGGCGGTGTCGGTCTTGACGTATATGAGAGCGAGCCATGCACGCAGAGTCCTCTTCATGAGTTTGATAATGTAATTCTCACCCCACATCTGGGCGCCTCGACCGTTGAGGCACAGAATCGTGCGGGAGAGCAGATTGCTGATTTTGTAATGCTCGGTCTCCAGGGAAAAATGGTTCCCACGGCCGTTAACGTAGCGCCGGTACCTCCTGAAGTACTCGACGCAGTCGGTCCCTTTATTCCCGCCTGTGAAGTTTTGGGAAGCATCATTGCACAGATGGCTGACGAGGGCATTTCCTCTCTTGATGTTAAGGCGTATGGTGAACTTGCGTCTCATGACGTAACGGTGTTGGCCACTTCTGCATTGCGCGGGCTTTTTGCTGAAAGTAGCGACGAGCCAGTAAACTTTGTGAATGCCGCTTACATTGCCGAACAACGGGGTATCGCTGTCAACGTGAGCAAGACTCCCGAGTGTCTTGATTACGCAAGTATGGTAGATATAATCGCGCATATTGGTAGTCGTGAGATAGAGGTAGCTTGTACTATCTCTGGAAATCAGCAACAAATACGCATCGTTTCTATCAATGGCTATAAGTTAGATACTGTTCCCGGTGCCAACTTTGCCGTGCTGATCTACGAAGACAGGCCTGGTCGCCTCGGTACTATTGGCACTATCACGGGTAACGCAGGCATCAATATCGAGACTCTTGAACTCTCGGATGCAAAGCAAAATGCTAAGCCTGACAATAAGGCATTGGTCGCTCTCAATGTCAGTTCTCCGGTTCCCGATGGTGTGAAGGATGAAATCGCTGAAGCGGTTGACCTTGCGGAGGGCTATTACATTAATCTGTAATTCCGTTTCTGGATGCCAAGAAAGATAGGCATACAAGCTTGTCTGACCGGTGACAGTTACGCTGTTAAACTATGCCCGTACATAGAGCGGAGAAACTCTCAACTATTGGGGAGTTTCTCCGTTTGAATGTGGTTGCATGCCGTGGACTTCGTGCTTTCAGACTCTAAAGGCGCTGAGTGAGCGGCATCATGGTTTACTCTGTTGTCATATATTATTGTCACGAACGCAATGAAAAATGCGTTTACACGCTGACTGGACTCTTCGATGAGTTCGGGGCGGAGATTACGTCATAAACTAGTGCAGATCGTTAAGAAAGAACAGGATCATGGGGAAAATAATTTTAACCGGAGACCGTCCAACCGGTCGTTTACATGTCGGCCATTACGTCGGGTCATTGCGTCAACGCGTAGCGTTACAGAATTCTGGCGAGTATGAGAAGATCTTCATCATGATCGCCGATGCGCAAGCATTGACTGATAACGCTGATAACCCCGAGAAGGTACGACAAAACATCGTCGAGGTTGCTCTCGATTATCTTTCCTGCGGGCTTGATCCATCGCGCTCAACATTGCTTATTCAATCACAGATCCCTGAACTTGCGGAACTGACGCTCTATTATATGAATCTTGTTACTGTTGCGCGACTCCAGCGTAATCCAACCGTGAAAAATGAAATAAAGATGAGAAATTTTGAGGCCGATATTCCTGTCGGTTTTTTCTGCTATCCCATCAGTCAGGCTGCCGACATAACCGCTTTCAAGGCTACGACGGTGCCTGTTGGCGAAGATCAGCTGCCCATGATTGAACAGACACGTGAGATCGCTCGGAAATTCAATGCGACCTATAGCGATGTTCTTGTTGAGCCAGAGGCACTGCTTCCAGAAAGTACGGTTTGTTTACGACTGCCCGGCACCGATGGAAAGATGAAGATGAGCAAGTCTCTTAATAACTGCATCTATCTCTCTGATTCTGCCGATGAAGTGTGGCAAGGCATCCGTGGTATGTACACTGATCCCGATCATCTGCATGTAGAAGATCCGGGAAAGATAGAAGGCAATGCAGTCTTTACCTATCTTGATGCTTTCTCCAATGACGACGATTGCGCGCGCTACTGGAATGGCGAATATGCCAATCTCGCTGAACTGAAGGCGCACTATGAACGGGGCGGCCTCGGCGATATAAAGGTTAAGAAGTTTCTTAACGAAATACTTCAAAGTCTGCTTGAGCCCATTCGCGCACGTCGTGCTGAGCTCGAAAAGGATATTCCTGGTATCTATGAAATTCTTCGTAAGGGCAGCGAAGCCGCAGAAGAATCTGCTGCAAAAACTCTTGATGAAGTGAAGAGAGCTATGAAAATCAACTATTTTGAAGATGCCGAACTTATTGCATCACAAGCAGAGCGCTTCAATCTATAGGGCAAGAATATACCCTCTGCTTGTGTTTGAGCTCTGCTCGATGCAAATGAGAGAGTCGCTAACAGATGCGAGGAAGCTGTTCGCCTACTAGCATGTCCATAATACGGCGTGAGCCATATTCGGTCTGAGCGAATACCTTGGGTCGCATTTCTGTAGAGGCGTCAACGGCGCTCACAACACCGATGATGGCGGCATCTTCTCCATACTTTGACTCACGCATGGCTTCCAGCGCAGCATCTGCTTGATCTGCGGGGACGACGCATACCATCTTTCCCTCATTTGCTACCTGATATACATCATAGCCAAGCATTTCGCAGGCACCTTGTACTTCTGGTTTTACGGGAACGCTGTCCTCAAATATTGTCATGGTCACGTTGCTTTGTGCGGCAAGTTCATTGAGCGTTGAGGCGAGTCCGCCACGCGTCGGATCTCGGAAGCAACGAACAGAAGGAGCTGCTTCGAGGACATGTGCAATGAGATGATTGAGCGGAGCGGCATCTGACTCGAGAGTGGTTTCGAAGGTCAATCCCTCACGCATGGATATGACTGCAATGCCGTGATCTCCCAGAGAACCTGATAAGAGAATTTTGTCATGGGGCTGGCAATTTTTTCCTGAGAGATTTTTGTCTGCCGGTATGATACCAACGCCGGCGGTGTTGATATAGACACCGTCGCCATGGCCCCTATTAACAACTTTTGTGTCGCCTGTAACCAGTTTTACGCCGGCTTCCGTTGCAGCTTCAGCCATTGAAGAGCATATTCGTTTAAGATTGTCGAGCGGGTATCCTTCTTCAAGAATAAAGCCGCATGAGAGATATTTGACTTGTGCTCCTGACGTTGCCACGTCATTTACAGTTCCGCATATGGCGAGACGGCCGATATCAGCACCAGGAAAAAAGTGCGGGGTTACCACGAAGGTGTCCGTGGACATCGCAAGGCGAGCACCGGGCTCCCATTCCACGAGAGGGCAGGCAGCCGCATCGTCGCCTTCGCGCAACAGGTCTGACCCATACGCCTGTATGAATACTTCTTCAATGATATCTTTCATCATGGTGCCGCCACTTCCGTGCGACAGTAAGACGGTCTTCTCAGACACGTTAACCTCTTTCTACAATATCTGATATCTATAATAGGCCGCGCAAGAGCCCTCTGAGCTGACCATGCAAGGGCCTATGGGATGCTCTGGGATACAGGCGGTACCAAAAAGGCCACAAGAATTTGGAGGTATCACTCCGCGCAATACATCTCCGCAGCGACACCCCGCAGGCTCAACAGTTTTTTCTGTTTCGATATCAAAAAGATGCAACGCATCAAAGTCGGCAAATCTTTTACGAATGGAAAAACCCGACTGGGGAATAAGCCCAAGTCCACGCCACGTTGCATCGCATTCCTCAAATACTTCTTCGATAAGTTCTTGGGCAATTGGATTACCCGTGCTCATAACACCACGCGAATAGGCGATCTCAATTTCAGTTCGACCCTCATGAAGTTGGCGCATGATCATCGCAATGCCTTGTAGTACATCGACTGGTTCAAAGCCAGTAATAACTCCAGGGATACCGTACTCGCGCGCCAGAAACTCGTAGGGCTGCAAGCCGATGATGGTACTTACGTGGCCAGGAAGAATAAGCGCGTCTATCTTGACTTCGGGATCATTAACTAAAACTTCCAGTGCATGGGGGACGTTCTTATGGATGCTGATGACCGAAAAATTTCTCAGACCCTGATCGTGCGCACGTTTTATAGCAGCAGCAACAAGTGGTGTGGTAGTTTCAAATCCTACACCAACAAAAACTATCTCGTGTTCGCTGTTTTCTACGGCGATCTTTAGCGCATCAAGGGGCGAGTATACAATGCGCACATCGGCACCGGCAGCTTTTTCTTGGAGTAGAGAGCTAGAAGAACCAGGCACTCGTATCATATCGCCAAAAGTGGTGATGATTACATGTGGGGTTCGAGCCAGCGCAATAACCTTGTCGATATCTTTATTTGCCGTCACGCAAACAGGGCAGCCCGGACCAGAGACGAGGTGAGTACCAGAGGGCATGACGGACCGAAATCCGCTGCGCGCGATGGCAACGGTGTGAGTCCCGCAAACTTCCATAAGATTTGCGTGTTCAGGGGGCCCACCGGTCAATGGCTTCGATAAGATCATGGGCAAGTTGGGGGTTCCTGAATTGTTGGAGGTCGAGGCTCATGATGACTCCTTAAGCTTCGGCGAGTTCCGGAAACTGTTTGATGAGCTCAATGGTCTCGTTGGCAAAGACCTCGTCAACAATCTCAATTGCAAAGCCCGCATGTATGAGTACAAAATCGTCGACCGCTGCCGTAGGCACTAAATCAAGCGATACAGCGCGCCTGATTCCTAGGATGGAGACTTCGGCGGTCCTATCCTCGTTAATTGATTCTATCTTTCCGGTATAGCTAGACACATAAAAATGTTCTCCTTTCGCACCCTACCAGACTACACGTTTTTATGTGTGACGGCTAAGGGAACTCGTCATTTTGGTGATCTTTTCGGCAAATAACGTCCTGCCGGATTATCTAAGCCGAGCAGCCGCTACGGCTGCCTGTCCGTATGAAATGCATCCATCGTTAGGGGGTAATTGATCATTGAGTAGCAACGTAAAACCATTTTGCTCAAGTAGGGGAATAATGCGTGTGATTATGTAGCGATTCATGAATGATCCACCAGACAATGCAACAGTGTTGATACCTGTCTTTTCGCGAGCCTTGCAAGCACAGTCAAAAAGCATGGAAATAAACGCCTCATGAAACATCCGCGCGAGAACAGAGATATCCATATTCTCTGCTAAGCCATTAAGCAGATAGATAAGAACGGGACGAGATGTGATTTCGTAGCTGATATCTTCGCGGGAACTTATCGTAAGCTCGAAATGTGGGTGGGGCGTTTCTGGGAGGTTGACCGGTGTGCCAGAATCTTGATTATAGATTTTAGCTTCCAGTAAAGCGGGGGCTCCGCCATCATAGGGAGCGTCATCGCAGAGGCCCAATAGTGCGGCCACCGCATCAAACAGTCGTCCGCTTGACGAAGTCAAAGGTGTATTGATATTTCCATTGAGCATTTGTTCCATCAAGGTTATATGAGCGTTTCCGAGGCGTGCGCGCAGTTGATCAGCTCCGGTATGAGCATCGAGTCCTTCATGTTTAAGAAGAGCATAGGCCATTCGAGCAGGGTGTTTTATTCCCGCTGCACCCCCGATGAGAGGTACAGGGGAAAGACGCGCAAAACGTCGGAAATCAGCGAATGTTGCGATAAGGACTTCTCCGCCCCACAGGGTCTTGTCAAGTCCATATCCCGTGCCATCGAATGCAAAACCTATAACAGGGGTTTCAGGTGGGCAATTGTTTTCCGCAAGGACTGAGGCGATGTGTGCGTGGTGATGCTGCACTCCGACGCAAGGAAGCAGTAACTCTCGGCTGTTATCAAGAGCCCATTTCGTTGAAAGATATTCGGGGTGCAGGTCGTGGCTTATGACAGAAGGTGTAAGACCAAATAACTGTTCGTAGAGGTGTATGGTTTCCTTCCAGGTTACGAACGTTTCAGCGTTTTCAAGATCACCTATATGCTGGCTGGTAAATGCTTGGGTACCGCGCGTCAGAGTAAAGGTACTTTTTTGTTCTGGTCCTACGGCAAGTATACTCGGTACCTCACCGGTGGATGGCTCTGTACTATCAATCGGTTGAGGTGATTCAAACTTTGGGAAATTTATAGGTACGGGGGCATAGCCGCGCGCGCGTCTGATACATTGGATCTTCGTATCGCCTATCACGCGTAGTACTGAATCATCGTAGCGTGAAGTGATTGCGCGATCATTATCAAGAAATGCGTCTGCAATGGTTCCGAGTAGCTTATGAGCAACAGTATTATCGGAAAGGATAGGTTCTTCCGATAAATTCCCTGAGGTCATGACTATCGGGAAATCAAGTTCATGCATGAGTAGATGTTGTAAGGGCGTATAGGGAAGCATAACGCCGAGTTCATGAAGTGTGCCTACAACGCTGGGCGCGAGGAAGGATGATGTAGACATACCTCTTCGCTCAAGCAAAATAATCGGACGCACGGATCCCGTCAACAACTGTTCTTCTGTTTCGTTGATGTGGCAATAGCGTCGGGCTGTTGCCACATCTCGTACCATGATGGCAAGCGGTTTGCCATAACGATGTTTACGGCTGCGAAGACAAAAAACAGCATTTTCGTTGCGTGCATCGCATGCTAGATGGTATCCGCCTAATCCCTTGATTGCCATGATTTTGCCTGCCCTGAAAAGCGCGGCGGTCTGCGTGATGATTTCTTCTGACTCTTCTCGTGTGGTACCGTTGAGGCAAGAAGCTCCCGATTTGTACAGCGAAAGATGCGGCCCACAGTCAAAACAAGCATTGGGCTGTGCGTGAAAGCGCCGATCAGTGGGTTTTTCATATTCTTCAGCGCATGCATCGCAGAGAGAGAAATTCTTCATTGATGTGTCTTTGCGATCATAAGGAAGGTCTTCAATAATGGTAAAGCGTGGTCCACAGTTCGTGCAGTTTATGAAAGGATAATGAAAACGCCGGTCACTACCATCAAACAGTTCCACGAGGCATTCCTTGCAGGTTGCGATATCAGCGGAGACCAACGTTTTCTCAGCGGTTCCTGCTTCGGATTCGCGGATTAAAAATTGGGTAAATCCTTCAACAAGGGCTTCATGGGTATGAATGTTGTGTATTGCTGCAGCAACGGGATGTTCACGTTTTAGCATATAAGAAAAGGCGTCCATATCATCAGCGTTACCTTCGATATGGATATGAACGCCGTCTGCAGCATTGAGGACCCATCCAGAAAG
>CAXXJK010000006.1:0-31098 GCA_963665595.2 Coriobacteriales bacterium
TAGGGGAACGCCTAGCTCTGCCAACTGGCAGGTAAGGTAAAGATTACGTTCGATATTAGTAGCCTCGATAATGTCTATGACGACATCAGGTTTTTCCTCAACAATGTAAGATCGAGATACACGCTCCTCCAACGAATACGGTGACAATGCGTAGATGCCGGGAAGATCGACCACTACGACTTTTCCCACATCATCTGAACGCCGTTGCACGGCTACTGCGTCCTGGCTTCCGTCCTCTGCAAAGAGGTAGTCAGACCTCAGTATGCCTTCCTTCTTCTCAACAGTAACTCCCGGCCAATTCCCTACATGCTGGGAGGTGCCCGTGAGTACATTGAATAACGTTGTCTTACCCGCGTTTGGGTTACCGATCAGTGCATAGGTTCTCACAAAATTATCCTTATCTCACTGTAAAGTTAACCGAAGTTAACTCAAATGTCGAATAGATCAACTCCAAAATTGTACGAGCACGTTATCGTTCAGATTACTTCGAGGGCATCAGCAATCTGCTTTCCCAAAGCCAGACGCGACCCTTTGACCTCAACAATGAGGCCCGCAAAATTTGAAGACAACACGGTAATACTCTCACCTTTAACCAATCCGAGGCTATCAAGCTTGGCTCGTGTCTTGCCGGTGATGTTGCAGGATACTATCTTGCAAGTGCATCCCTTTTCAATCTGATGCAACGTCATCTGAATCACGTACCTTTCCGTCTGTCACTATTGTTATGGTGTATATGTTAGACTAGGTTAACTTTTATGTCAACCCCCTTTCTCCTGAACTCAAAAAGAGCAGTTCAGCGCTAAGAGACCCGTGCTTTTCTACACTGCCTAAGCCGGCTATTGCGCAAAACTCTGCTCGTATCTGAACATATGCAACCAATAGTTGCCTATAAATTTTGTAATTGAAAACCAGAATAGGTGGCGCAACCAGAGGCGCAACGATAATCTTTACTTAGCAAAAACGCGTATTGCTGATAAACTCTGTGTGTATAACTTCTGAAAGGAGACGCGCCCCTTTAGGCGCATAGAATCATGAATGTAGAAATAGCCAGTCGTCTTGTCGACTTAAGAAAAAAGCAGGGTCTCAGTCAAGAGGAGTTGGCGGCGCGTCTCGGTATTTCTCGCCAGGCCGTCTCCAAATGGGAACGAGCTGAATCCTCGCCCGATACAGATAATCTCATAGCTTTAGCTGAACTATATGGCGTAAGTCTTGATGAGCTCTTAAACATGAGCCCCGAAGATAAAAAGGATGCCACGTTTGCCGCGGAGCAGCCTGACGAAACTGATCCGCATACATCAGAAGATAAATGGACCGCATATGAAGAAAAACCTGAGTACGTGCATGTGGGCCCCGGTGGCGTACATGTAAAGGATGGCACAGACGAAGTCCATGTGGACTGGACCGGTATCCACGTTTCTTCTGCCAAAGATGGGGAAGTCCATGTGGACAAAAATGGTGTATACGTCAACGATGACCACTACTCGTTTGATGAGGCAAAAGAAAAGTTCACAAAGTATTGCCACGATGAGCATGAAAAGACATGGATGCGTTCATTTTCCTACCCCATCCTAACCGTTATCGCCTTTCTGATAATGGGCTTTTTCTTTAACCTCTGGCAGCCCGGATGGATCATATTTCTTACCATCCCCGTTTGGTATGGCATTGATCACTGTTACACACATCGAAACACAAACGGGAAAAAGCCCACCAGCTGGATGAAGACATTTCCCTTCCCCATCTTGGTCGTCATTGCATTCCTACTGCTTGGTTTCTGCGGCAACCTGTGGCACCCCGGATGGATCATCTTCCTCACCATTCCCATCTGGTATGGGATTGCAAATTGGCATACGCATAATCTGAGAGAACGAGCGCGTAGAAAAGCTGAGACTATCAACATATGAGTATGAAAAGGCTCGTCGCACGCGAGCCTTTTCATGTAAAGAAGTAATTTTTCCTATCCCAAATGACGGCAAAATAATTGTTCTCAACAATAATTTAGTAACCTCAGGGTACACTGCAAGAATTGTGTATCCACATCATTGGAGGAAATTATGGTCAAATCAGGATCAAACGTAGCCGTCTTTTACAAGGGCACTCTTGATGACGGTAGCATCTTTGATACAAACGAAGGAAATGAGCCTTTGACATTTGTCGTTGGCAGCGGTCAGATAATCCCCGGTTTTGACAATGCAGTGCTCGAGATGGAAGTGGGCGATAAGGTCGCCATCCACATCCCCTGCGCAGATGCCTATGGCGAATACGATGAGACTCTCATTCAGAGTGAGATGCTTGATGCCATCCCCAACGCAGATATGCTCCCCGTCGGAGAAAAGATATACCTGCAGAGCCCCTTTGGCGAGCCCATGCCCGTCAAGGTTCTCAAGATCGAAGACGGTCAAGCCTTTTTTGATTTCAATCATGAGCTGGCCGGTCAGGACCTCAACTTTGAAATCGAACTGATAAGCGCCGAATAGCGAGCACACCAGCACCACTCAGATGTGGCGCTCCTGTTGGTACACCACACAAAAGAGCCAGACACCACTGAAACAGTCTACGGTGTCTGGCTCTTTTTTGGTAACAATACCGGGTATTGAACTAACGAGCGCCCTGCGTCTTATTTTGCGTACCCGGGCCAAAGCTGTTGCCCGCGCCGCCATTGGTAGAATAAGTGCCGCCACTTGATGCGGTGACCGTAGCAGCCTTCGTGCCGTTGAGCGTACCTCCTAAGGTGAAACCATCCGTGCCCGTTGAGGTGCCGCCGGTATAGATAGAGTAGCTGCTCGCATTGGCCACACCCGGTGCCGAGAGCAAAAGCGAGTTGGAAGTTACCGTGGGAGTAAACGAGAAGATCACATTCCCACTGGAATCAGCCAAGGTTATGACGGTACCCGCCTGAAACGTCGCACTGTTATAAAGAATTGAACCCTGGGTAGAGTTTGAGCTGAAGTTTTCCGCCATACCACTCGAGCCGATGCTTGCCACGACACCGCCATCAACCACGCCAGAAGTCTGCCAATCAATCGCATTATTATCATTGCCCGATGAACAGTTGACGACAGTAGTACCACCAGTGATATAGAGATCGCCGTTGCTGTCAAGACCATCGCCGGCAGCCGTCACGCACAGATAGCCTCCATAGATGTTGATGTAATAGCCTGTCGAGGTACTCTGACTGAATTGATCGTTGAGACCTTGTGACGCTGATGAATCCGAGCCGCCTGCCGCATTTAGGCCGTCATCGGAAGAGGTGATATGTATAGTGCCACCGCCAATGGTGATGTTGGCACCTTCGATACCCTCATAACTCTTACTGATGGTTATGTCTCCTGCCGTTATAAGCAGCGATGTGTCGGCATGCATGCCGTCATCACCTGCGGAGAGCTTCAGCGTGCCCCCGCTTACCTCTATCGAGGCGTTTGAGTGCACCGCATCGTCTCCGGCATTGACCGTATATGAGCCTCCCGTAACGATTACCGCGGTATCAGAGACAATGCCTTTAGAGGTTGAGGTGTTGGCACTGCTCTGTTGTTGCTGCATCGAGGATGCGCCTTGCATACCCGTACGAGTAGTCGTAGTCGTGCTCGTGGCGCTGGTGGTCGTGGATGTTCCCGCTCCACCACCAGCAGTGATAGTGCCTGAGCCTCCTGTGATACGCACCACGTTGTAAGCGTGAATACCATCATCGGTAGACGTGATGGCAAATGTACCACCATCAATGGCGATGAAGCCCTTCGCGGTATTGTCGTCACGTGATGACTGGATGCCATCACCACCTGCAGTTATGGTAAAGGTACCGTTGAGAATCTTCACGGAATCCTTGCCTTGAATACCATCGTTTTTTGCATTGACAGTATAACTCCCGCCCGTGAACACCACGTCATCCTTGCCTACGATGCCATTGGCATACGATGCATTGATCGTGAGAGATCCAGAACCGTTGAACGCAATATCGCTATAAGAGAATATAACGCCATCCTGATCGGTCGCTTCGCCTTGAGCGTTGGTGACGGTGGCGTGAGTTGACCCGTCAGATAGCGTGTTGCTGGTAGTGCTTGCTAGTGTGACAAATACCTTGTCCGCGTTATTCACTACCAATGCTGGACCATTACTGCAGGTGATAGTAACCGCGTTGAGTACAATTTGTACCTTAGCATCATCTCCTGCATTGACCACGATCTGACCATCAGTCAGTGTACCGCTGAGAATGTAGGTGCCCGCGGCCGTAATGGTAACGGTAGAGCCGCTGACCGTAGCGCCACTCCCACTTATGCTTGAAGCGGTACCCAGCGTTATCTTTGTTGCGCTTGACACATCATAGCTGGGGTCTTGGTCGCGCGTTGAGTATGACCAGTCAATAGCCGAAGTATCAGCCGTAACTACACTCGACGCATTGAGAACATTGGATGAGGTGCTCGCTGTTTGAGATGATGCGCAACCCGCAAGAGCAAAGGCTGTGGCGAATATCAGAATGGAGGAAAGTATCCTCTTGTTACAGTACTTCATTGGTAAGTACCTGCCTTCCTAACGCGACTTCGAGATTCCCGTTTCTGCAACGGATCTCGTCAAGAAACTTCTTCTCGCTCACTCCTGTTCTGAGTACCACGTTGTAACGCAGTTGATAAAGGCTGCCCATGTTGCTGGTTTTAACTACCTCCAGTGAATGAGACGTAGTGTAGCGCGCAAATAGATCGTCAAATATCGTCTCGTAATCAAGTGTTTCTGGGATGGTTACACGCAAGTTTTTTTCGCCTTCTTTGGGGGCATCTGAAAGCGGAATATATCCATACACCAGCGAGACTACGCCCATGATGATGACAAAGATTGTTGCGATACCCAAATATCCGATACCGGTAGCCAGACCAATAGCCATGGAGAGAAAGATAGCTGAGATGTCTTTGGCCGTGCCCGGAATGGAGCGAAACCGCACCAGTGAGAACGCGCCCATGACTGCTATACCGGTACCGATGTTACCGTTTACCAGCATGATGACGAGTTGGACAATGGCCGGCAGTAGTGCGATAGTCACCACGAAGCTGCGGGAATACGCTGTCTTGAAACAGTAGAACAGCGCCGCCACCAAACCAAGCCCCAGCGAGAAGAGCGTGCAGAGCAGGTAACTCCCTATACCCAGAGAAGAGGTAGTCGTGCTCTCAATGACGCTTCCGAAGATGGTAGAAATATCCATGAATCATCCTCCTATAGATGTACGTGATGTCATACAACCTGCTGATAGCTGATACGCCGTGCCGTATTTGGAAAACGACTGAGGAACTATCTCTCGCGTTGCAAGCAGGCGCGCAAGCCAGAGCGGCATGGTTTGGCAGAATTTGATCTCCATGATCATGGTGTCGTCAGAACTAAAGAGTGGAAACGCCCCTTCTTCAGGTAGACCGGTAAGATTCTCATCAGACCAACGTACGTTTGCATCAAAGGTGATACGCAGATCAGACTCATCGATGCCATACAGCGCTAGCCGATCGCAGGAGATAACCATCGCCGGCATCAACGGTGCGTAGAACGCGATGGTCCATTCCAGCTCACGCAGAATCTGCATATCACGCAAGAGTTGCGCCTGATCAGACGAATTAGCCCGCAGTACCGCTGAACGCGCGTCACGATTTATTAGAGCAATCGCCTCGCGTACAGTCATCGATACGCGGCGTTTGTAAACAACGCCGCGATATTTCTTCTTCAGCTCGAAGAACACCGGGCTCTCCGGCGTATCGCATATCCCATAGGAGCGCATGCGTATCTTCTCCTTATACACGGGATTTTGAAGCGAAGTACGGATAAGCTTGCGGTCGGGCGTATCAAGATAGAGCGAGCAGACATGCGAAACACCGTAAGTATCGTGCTCCATATGTGTATAGAGCGCTGGCAGCAGCTCCTTATAAACCTGACGAGTGATGAGATATTTTTTCTCATGTCGTTCAAAACTACCTCCCGCCGCTAGCGGCGGTGTCTCTTGTGAAGCAGACAGGCCCCCCTTAAACGTATCTCCGTAGTGTCCAGAATCCGACAGACACCCTGCTGACAGAGATGCACGAGCAGGCGAAACTGTCAAAGGTTTGATCATGGAAACCTCCTAATATCAGATGATCATGAGGTAAAGTTTAGGTAAAGCTGCTGAAAACCAACTGAATAAAAGCTTAAAGTTCTTTAAGAAAAGTACTGCGGTTTGCAGTATGCCTTTATTGTTTTCAGTAGAATGGAACAGAGGCCCCCTCTCCTATAGGCGTACTGTTTTCAGCATGCTTTCAGACGAATGAGGTAGAATTTGTCTCATAATATATAACGTGAGCGAAACCATGACCGCGTTATGGGTTACCGTGAGAACGGATGGGCATGAAT
Source organism: Coriobacteriales bacterium (assembly GCA_963665595.2). GTDB lineage: Bacteria > Actinomycetota > Coriobacteriia > Coriobacteriales > CADBOM01. The sequence continues at coordinate 6,352 of CAXXJK010000006.1, forward strand.
ATACTCGTTGTCGAAGATGAAAAGAGACTAGCCGAAGCGCTCGGCTATATCTTAAGCAAACAGGGCTACAACGTCGATGTGGTAAACGATGGCCAGACCGGTTATCAATATGCAAGCACCGAAGACTACTATGATGTGCTCATTCTTGATGTCATGCTTCCCAAACTTGACGGTTTTGAGATCGTACGGCTTTTGCGCAAGCAAAACGTCTCAACCCCCATTCTCATGTTGACTGCTCGTGCACAGCTTGCCGACAAAGTCGAGGGACTTGACCGCGGAGCTGACGATTACATGACCAAACCTTTCCAGCCTGAAGAACTGCTCGCGCGCGTACGAGCACTCACGCGCAGACAGGGCGATGTGATCGTTGATGTCTTGAAATTTGACACGCTCGAACTAACCCTTGATACCTGCGACTTGGCCTGTAAGGGTAAGAGCGTGCATCTCAGTTATAAGGAATTCGAAGTCATGCAGACGCTCATGACCAATCCCGGCCAAACCATCAGTAAGGAGCAACTTATATCACGCGTATGGGGTGTTGAAAGTGCTGCAGAAGATAATAATGTTGAGGCTTACATCTCGTTTCTTAGAAAGAAACTGGCATTTCTCAATTCTGACGTCGAAATTGTGACACTGCGCAAGATTGGTTATCGGCTGGAGGTACGTCAGACATGATGCCCATGCTCAAACGGCTGAGACGGCAACTCACCGCATTGACCTGTGGCCTCGTAGGCCTCATACTCGCCGCAGTTTTAGCAGGGTATTGCTACTCCACCTATCAGTCGTATTACGGTCAAATTCAAGTAGCACTCACCCAGGCAATTGAAAAATCCGTTCAGGATAGGACATCCTCCTCAGAGCCTGTCATCATACTGTCCAACCAAGGGTTCATGATCATCGGCGGTAATGGCGGGAGTTCAAACACGGATACCTCCTCAAAGACGCCTTCTTCAAATACGACAACGCCGAGCTCCTCTAACAATACTGCTGCCACCTCAAACTCATCGAGCAGTAACTCTACCGATTCTCACATTGATGTCTCCGGAGGTTCTTTCATCCCCGTCTACAGCGTCACCGTCAACAGTAATCTTACCATCGTAGGAACCAGCAGCTCATCGGTAAGCATGAGCGACGAACTCGCCACACAAGCCATATCTGCCGCGGTCAACTCCGGGCGAGAAAGTGGCCAACTAAACAATCTCAACCTGTTCTATAAGCTCAAGAAGGTCGGTGGTGTCACCCATATCGCCTTTACCGATTCCGCATCTCTATTCAACACCCTGTATTCCACGATATTTACCTCTGCCGTCATTGGCATCATTGCGTTACTCTTTGTTTTCTTCGTCGCCCTCCTACTCGCACGCCTCGCGCTCCGACCGGTTCAAGAGGCTTGGGTCAAGCAGCGACGCTTTGTGGCCGATGCCTCGCACGAGCTGAAAACGCCGCTTACGGTGATTCTTGCCAACACGGAGATCGTCCGTGAGAACCCTGAGAGCAGCGTTGCCGAACAGGACAAGTGGCTGGCAGGGACACTTGAGGAGTCGCGCAAGATGGAAGAGTTGATCCAGGATCTGCTCATGATGGCTCAAACCGAGTCTGATGCTCTTGTCGAATCCTACGCTCGTGCGATTGAAGAACGGGTTAATCTCTCAGACCTCGTTGCGACTAATGCTATGCAGTTTGAGGCAGTGGCCTTTGAGCAGCATGTGACAATGAACTATGACAACATCGAACCTGACCTGTGGGTCAAGGGCGTGCCTGCTTATCTGGAACGACTGGTGCGCATCCTCATCGACAATGCTTGTAAATATGCCGGCAGCCCCGGAGAGATCACCCTGTCGCTGGTGAGCAGAGGCAAAGATGCCGTGCTTACCGTTGAGAACAGTGGAGAAACTATCTGCCCAGAGGATTTGCCTCATGTGTTTGATCGCTTCTTCCGCGCCGATACCGCCCGCAGCGATGATCACGGGCATGGGCTGGGGCTCTCCATCGCGAAGAACATCGTGGATGCCGGTAAAGGCACCATCTGTGTCACCAGCGAGCCCGGCGCGTCTACCGTCTTTACCGTAGAGTTGCCCCTGGCGTAGGAGTAGTGCCTGAGCGCCTGAAACAAAGCAATCTCCATGGCGATTCTCGCTTCTTCGACCCAAATATCATGAAGGAAAAGATGCCTCGATGAGATCGATGAGTTCCTGCTTGCCATGAGAACCCGTTTTGCGGTAAATACTCTTCATGTGGCAAAGAACCGTATTAGAAGAAATAAAGAGAATGGCACCTATCTTCTTGTACGTGTATCCTGATGGAACCAGTCGTAGCACCTCTTCTTCGCGCGCGGTAAGATGAAATCGGTCGGCAATATCCTTACAAGCTTCATCAATAAGATGAGTACCTTTCAATGCGCCTGCGCCGCTATCTCGTTTAGAAAAATTCATAGAAAGAAAGGCAAAGGAAGCAATCACAAACATCAACGAAATCGCAAGAAAAAGAGCGTCTCTTGAGATTTTTTCCAAAATACCAAAAGAAAGTATATAGGGTATAAACGTATAGGAAACAAGAGCAGCGATTGTCTCTAGAAGAACGAGTAAAAGAAAAGCAGTCTCTGCTGCTATATATCCGCCGCTAATTCTTTCAGCGAGAACAATAAAGAGAAGAAACCAGAAGCATGAACCGGTGAAAAGCATGCAAGCTCTTCCAAGATAAGATTCGATGTCGCCATATGCCACTATCCAGAAAATACCGAAAAGATAAAGAACAACAAAGAAGGCCCAGATAATATTGACGTACACCAAAGCTTGTTTTCTCATAGAAAAAACTGTCACAAGAATCAAAAACAGAGAGAACACGAGAGAGAATATCGTCGTGCTGTAAAGCCCGTTCTCTGAAACGGGCATCTTGCCGTCATACAGTAATCCTTTTGCCACAGAGGCAACTAACGGAAGAAAAGCAAGCAAAAGAAGCGATGGTGTAATCATTTTTTTCGAAAGCGATTGGTTCCGTTCCCTGTCAAAATCATACCCATGCGATGCGTATAGAAGCATGAGACCTGAGCACAAAGGAGACAAAAAGACTACGAAATGATTATATGGCTCAGGGAAAAGTTCGGGGAGAGTCAGAACAAAGCTGAAGAAGTAGGAACTCGCAAGCATCACAAATTTGCTTCTATCAAAATGGGATGCTACAGCTACGCCCCATCCAACCGTCAACACAACGGTGACAACCGCAAGAACAAGAATCCTCAATCCTCCCATAAGTATATAAAGCATTTCATTCTGTATAGGGATGAGCAGCAATAGGAAACAGATTAACGAAGCCCCTCCGCAAAGCGGTATAACAAATTTAGAAAACTCAATATTGGTCCGTAAAAATGATTTCTTCTTGAAAAAAAGAGCAGCCAGTGCTAGCAAACCAGCGCATAGCATTGTTATCGAATAATTAAGAGAAGTACCTCCTAATATGCCAAGCGAGTCAACAAGAGTAAGGCGCCAAAATCCACTTCTAAAAAATTGCCAAAAAAACGATAGTCCTATCAGCGTTGAAAGTGCATGAATGTCAAAAATCTTAGATCGTGCTGCTGAGTTGTGAATACCGTCGATAGCTCCTTCCGACATATCGGAATCCCTTCTTATTTATCTATTTCGATAATTACAAAGAATTGACAACTAACGCGGTGCATCATTCTCTCGATAATTCTGTGAGCTACGACACTCTTTGTCAAGAAAGCACACCGATATGAGAATCGTACCCATCACAAATATTCCTATAGAATTTCAAAACTACTCATTTCAAGTGATATGAATTATGAAAGCTATCCCTTTCAAGCGATGGTCAAGCAATACTTTGACAAAGAAACTAATTAGGTCGCACTCGCAATGTACGGCCAACGAGTAATTACAGACAAGGAAAGGAATGGACATGCAACAAATAGACCGTAGGGGATTTTTGAAAGGACTCGCAGCAACAGGAGCATTAGCTGCGACAGGCGCACTTGCCGGATGCAATTCCACAAACGCACAGTCATCCGCAAAAGAAACGACTGTGTACCCTAACGGATTATACGCCGATGACTTCGCCGAATCTCCAGTAGTGCTTACCAATATCACAAAATTCTCTAGTGAAAAAACTTATGATGTAGTCGTCATTGGCGCAGGAACTGGCGGAGTGCCCGCAGCGCTCTCCGCCCTTGAGGAGGGTGCAACCGTCTGCGTTCTCCAAAAAGCAGATGCCCCCGTCTCCCAAGGTGGTCTTTCGTCCGGAGTACTTCTCGACAAAAGCGATAACATGGGAGTTATGAACTACTTGGAAGGCTATCTGAAAGATTGCGGTTGGCGCGCTCAACGCGAGCTTGCAGAATTTTACTGCAAGCATTCAGGTGAGACAATACGCTGGATGGAGACTCGCATGAAAGAAGCTGGTTTCCCTCCTTACAAAGTCAGTGAAAGCACAACCATTTATGAAGATGGCAGCAAGTGTGTCCGTCGCAGCAACAGTTTTGGACCCAAACCGAACGACAATGGCACAGCGATTAAAGCTCTAGCGACTCTTGCCGCCAAAAAAGGCGTAGATTTCTTTTATTCGACTCCTGCGGTACAGCTTATTCAAGATAGCTCCAGCACAATCATAGGAGTCGTCGGTAAAGATGAAAATGGAAACTACATAAAGTTCAACGCGAATAAAGGTGTCATTGTCTCTACGGGCGATTATCAAAACAACACAAGCCTTGTCGAACGCTATTGCCCCGATGTAAAAGATTTCAATCGTAAGCAATATGGAAAAACTGGTGATGGTATCCTGATGTGCATGGCAGTAAGAGCCGGCTTTGTACGCGTAGGGCATGCGCACATGATGCACGACTTCGATTCAGGCCCTATGTATGACGAACCATTTCTTACGGTCAATGAGAACGGAAAGCGATTCATGAATGAAAGCTGTACGTTCACCGAAATCAACAATGTACTACGAGACCAGCCGAAACCTGGATGGTACTCCCAGATATTTGATGATAATTACGTTTCTCAAGTCACTGCTTGGGGCGGCAAACCAACCTCAAAAACTGCAATACAAGCTTATATGCCTGATATCACCATGGATCGTTCAGCGGCAAGCGGCAACAACGTTATTGAACATCTCATCGCTACCTATTCATGTAATACTCTCGATGAATTAGCAGGCAAACTCGGTATCTCCGCTGAATCCTTAAAAAAATCCGTTGCCCGCTACAACGAACTATGCGATGCTAGCTACGATGAAGATTTTGGAAAGATGAAAAAGTACATGCGAAAAATTGAGACTCCACCTTATTGGGGTATACATAAACATGTACGTATTTCCGCGCTGTGTGCCGGAGTAACCGTGGATGGAAATTATCAAGTCGTAACCAAAACAGGTACCGTCATTCCCCATCTCTGGGCAACAGGCTTTAGTGCAGGACAGCTTTGCGGCACTCCTGACTGGTCTATGTACCAATCAGGCATGTCTGCGGGACACTGTATGATGACTGGTCGCTATTGCGGTATACAAGCAGCGACGAATGGAAGTGTCGAACCTAAGAAAGCTATCGTCGACAGTGACGTAACAGCCGCAGGGTATGACCTCTCGTCCTTCAGCAATACCGTTGTGACTGCATCGGGTAAATAGTGGGATTCTGATCATCTCAGAATCTGGCCCTTTCAATTCAAACGAGAAACCAAAGCCAACCGGGCTGGAAACAAATGTTTCCAGCCCGGTGTCAGATTTAGTTCAGATTGTGAAAGACATTCTTATGCAGACACGTACATGTTCGCATACGGACGTGACGATGCCGGCACCACCTTCGTAAAGTCACCCGGTGTATAAGAATGTTCCGTGCCAAAATACTCATTGTAACGCTCGATATAGGAGATGAGCAGCGCATCGTCTTCCTCATCGCAGGCTTTCTGCACCAGTCCGATCGCAAGAGCGCTGTCTTCAACGCCCCCCTTGAGATACATGACACCACCATGCATACCACTGCCCAGATAGCGCCCCGGTGTGCCCATAAGAATGATGACACCGCCTGCCATATATTCGCCAAGAAACGCGCCCGCATCCCCACCAATGACGATAACCGGACACTTCTCCCTATACTGCTTCATGTGGATGCCCACACGCCAGCCCACATAATCGCGCACAAACACCTCGCCACCGCGCATCGCATAACCCACGGCATCACCAGAATGCCCATGCACGACGATAGTCCCTTCATTCATGGTATTGGCAATCTGATCCTGCCCGTTGCCAAATACCTCGATACTGGCACCATCCATATAGGCCGCCATATCGTTGCCTGGTGTGCCATATACGCTCAACTCAACACCACGCGGAAGAGCACAGCCGATGTATCGCTGACCGTACACCTCATCAAGCCTGATGCGCAGGGTGCCAGCGGCCACAAGATCTTTGATCTCCTCATTGACCTCACGATATTCGCGTATGCCCAAAAAGAGCGATACCTCGCTAGAAGCAGATGTCATCGTCTGCCCCCTTTCTTACCCATACCCTTATGGAGCATGGCGGTATATACCTCGTCCGGCAGATCGATAAGTTCAATACCCCGGGCGAATGCTCCCTCCTTCAACGTGGAAACCGGTACCTGCTCACGAATGAGCATAGTATAGATGCCTGCGTTAGCGGGAGCGTTCAACAAGATGAATCCGAATAAACGGTCATCTTTGAAAACAAACTTACGGTAACTACCACCCTCATGATAGATCTCAGTCGTAAAGCTCTCATCAGGGTTAACTATGCCGCAAGTCAGTACAGAAGATCCGAAGAATCCAAAGGCATTAATACCGAGGCCGCCTTCAAAACTGTCGGTTCCGGCCGCCATACAATGGCCCGCAACTCTGCCTTGCACCACCGCATTTGGCCAAATGGCAAGATTTCTATCAATGCCGGAAAGGACATCATAGCTCTGTGTACAGTCCCCTGCTGCGTAGACATCTTTAAGAGATGTCTGCATGTCTGCGCCGCAGATCAGACCCTTGCCGTGAGCAGCACCTGCCGCCACGACAACTTCATCATTGGGTACAACACCCGGTGCCATAACAACCAGTCCGCAATCCCATACGCTGTCATCGGTAAGGATGACCTGGTCAACCATGTCGTCGCTTCCCCGCACGTCGGCAATCTCCACGTTTGTGAGAACCCTGACGCCTCCGCGGGCCAGCTGCTCAATCAGCAACTTCGACGCCTCTTCGTCAACAGCGGTACGCAATATACGCGCCGAGCGCAGTACGACGACGACCTCATCAACGCGATGTATCAGGCCTTCCGCCGCCTTCAAACCTATCAGGCCAGCGCCCACGATCACGGCACGAACCGGTGCCGTCGCGGCATGATGCGAATGTGTCATAAGAACGTCGGCACGCTCTGCAATACCACGGGCATCATCAAGGGTGAGGAACGAGAAGACGTTGTGCTTGCCCTCTAGTGCCTTAATCGTCAACTGAGCAGGCTTTGAGCCTGTTGCAAAGAGAACCTTGTTGTAGGAGACTTTCATGCCGTCTGTCATCTTGACCGACTTGTCCTTCAGGTCAAGGCTTTCAACCGCAGAACCGAAAATGCAGGTAACCTTATTGTGCTCATAAAACGCTTCATCGCGCAGGTGCATTTTCTGCTCAGTAGTCACGCCTTTGATAAGATACGAAATGAGTGGTGTTGAATACGCCGGGTATTGCTCACTCGATATCATAGCGATGTCGCCCGTTTGGTCGACTGCCCGTATAGCTTCGACAGCGGCTATTCCCGCTGCAGAGTTGCCCACAATGAGATACTCATAGGGTTTAGTCATTGCTGACCTCGCTTTCCCTCACGAAAAGTGCTCGATTGGGGCAGGCCTCCACGCAGGCAGGTATCGGGCGATCGGTGCAACCGTCACATTTGAGTGCAACCGTTTCCACGCGCACAGCGCCGAAGGGACACATGGCCACGCAGGTCATACAGCCAATGCAACGTTCGGTGTCACAGAGGACAAAACCGTCGGCTCCCTTTTGCATAGCACCGGTGATACAGCCCTGAACGCACAACGGGTCATCGCAATGACGGCACTGAACCGCCACGGAGTCAGCATTGTCGCCCATGACCCTCACGCGCGCAAAAGGCTGGGGGTTCTCGAACCGGTATGCCTTGATTATGTTCTTGCTCTTTGAGTGAGCGGTCTTGCAGGCCACTTCGCAAAGACGACAGTTCAGGCAGAGAGGTTCGTATGCAAAAACCTTTTTCATTCCCATGTCTCCTCCCCTCTATTCGCCCGCGTACTTGACGCCGAGGATCTCGAGTTCCTTTTCGTTCAAGCCCACACCACGCAGCATCAGACGATTGCCGCGCAAAGAATCAAGCGAGTTGATACCCATGCCGCCCATAAGTTCTTGGACCTCATGATTCCACCCGCGAACAAGATTTATGACCCGCTCTGCCCCGATCTCAGGGTTAAGACGCTTCGTGAGTTCAGGGCGCTGAGTAGCGATACCCCAGTTGCATTTACCCTGGCCGCAAGCACGGCATACATGACACCCAAGAGCGATCAGTGCGGCGGTGCCGATATAAACCGCGTCAGCACCCAGTGCGATAGCCTTCACCACATCAGCTGATGAACGTATCGTGCCTGAGGCAACAAGTGAGACCGTATTACGTATGGACTCCTCGCGCAGGCGTTGGTCGATAGAGGCAAGTGCTAACTCGATGGGAATACCCACACTGTCACGGAAACGGACCGGTGCTGAACCAGTACCTCCGCGGAACCCATCAACCGCGATGATGTCGGCACCCGCACGTGCAATACCGCTTGCAATAGCTGCAGCATTGTGTACTGCGGCAATTTTCACCGAGACCGGCTTGGTGTAATTGGTCGCCTCCTTGATGGAATAGATAAGCTGACGCAAGTCTTCGATGGAGTAGATATCATGATGAGGAGCAGGCGAGATAGCATCGGTGCCGCGAGGAATCATGCGCGTGACCGAAACCTCCTCGTTTATCTTCTCGCCGGGAAGGTGTCCGCCGATACCCGGCTTTGCGCCTTGCCCAATTTTGATCTCAACAATCGAACCTGCGTTGAGGTAATGAGGGTCAACGCCAAAACGCCCCGACGCTACCTGAGTGATTGTGTTGTCACCAAACTCTTCAAGATCGCGGTGAAGTCCACCTTCACCGGTATTCCAAAACGTTCCCAACTCGCGAGCGGCTATGGCCAGTGACTTTTGTGCATTGAGCGAAATCGAACCAAACGACATCGCCGCAAACATGACCGGAACATCGAGTTTACGCAGGGGCGGCATCTCTGTCTCAACCCGATGCTCACGCTCGTTTACAACAATATGCTCCGGTTTACGTCCTAATACAACGACCGTTTCCATGGGCTCACGCAACGGGTCGATGGAAGGATTGGTCACCTGCGAAGCGTTCAGTACGAGATGATCCCAATAGATGGGATAGTCTGCGGCGTTGCCCATCGAACCAGAAAGCACGCTGCCGGTATTTGCTTGGAGCGCGATCTCCTGCATATACTGATTGGTCCAGGTACCACCGCGTGGTGGAGCCTGAGGAAAGTCAGCGATAGCCAGTGCCCGTGTGGGGCACATGAGGACGCAGCGCTGACAGTTCACGCATTTGGACTCATCGGCAATCACTACATTGAGTTCTTCATCAAGTTTGTGAACTTCATTTGAACACTGGCGCTCGCAAACACCACAACGAATGCAGCGGTCTTCATCCCGGAGCACCTGGTACTTAGGCAGAATATAGTTGATCATCTAGCGCCGACCTCCTTTACATGCATCGTCGGCATCCATACAGTCATAGCGCACCACCCGTAGGGGCACCCCTCCGTCAATCGTGCGGGCATTCTCGGCATCAGGACAAATAGCTCGGATTGCCGCTTCCTCGCTTGCCAGATAGAACAGATCGCCCTTCTCCGCTGCCACCAGAGCGCGCAGCTTGAGACGGTCATTGAGTGCAAGCATGCCCGATGACGAACCAATGATGATGGAGAAGGGACCATTGACGAGCGCGCTACTATAAACGGCACGCAGGGTAGTTTCGAACTCACGCTCCGCAGGAGGAAGCGTGTTGATGTAATCCCATTCAGGAGCGGTCATAATATGAGCTGCAAGTTCCTGTGAAAGACCATGCTTGCGCACCAACAAATCGAACAGATAGGTGATCGCCTCAGTGTCAGTCTGCAGCGTACAATCGTAGCCGTACATCTCAACATAACGACGATTGGCATCGTAACTCGAGATTTCGCCATTGTGAACCGTAGACCAATCGAGCAGCGTGAAGGGATGAGCACCGCCCCACCAGCCCGGTGTATTCGTCGGAAAGCGGCCATGAGCCGTCCAAAGCCATGCCCGATAGTCTTCGATGCGATAGAATTCACCGATTTCCTCCGGATAGCCAACACCCTTAAACGCTCCCATGTTCTTGCCAGAACTTGCAACGAACGAACCATCGAACGCCGAGTTGATATGCATAACACAGCGCATGGTGTATTCGTCTTCCGAAAGACCGGCTTCTTCGAGCTTTGAGCGCTCAGGACGCAGGAAATAGCGCCATATGATAGGCTCATCGACTATTGAACGCACCTTCGCGGTAGGGATCTTCTCACTGACCTCAACCACAAATTCAGCGTTCAGATACTCTTCTGTAGACATGCGATCTTCACGTGTCTCGTAGAATATATGAAACGCATATAGTTCAGCGTAGTCAGGATAAATGCCGTAGGCAGCAAAACCTCCGCCTAAGCCGTTACTCCGCTCATGCATCATACCGATCGACTTGATAATATCCTGTCCGTTATGGCGCATACCGCTGCGATCCATGATGGCGGCGATGGCACATCCGGATGGGATGCGTATTTCGCCTTCGCGCTTACGCATGCAGGACTCCTCTCCAATTCCAGCAGTCAAGTACTGTCAGACTAAATGTCCCATATTTCGAGTTTATTAACTATACATAAAGATTAGTAAACGATACAGGGAAAACACGCTTCCTCTATCGGATAACATATTGCTTCATCATCTCTATAAAATCATCAACATTCTGTGTTCCGAGGTCGCCTTCATGACGCTCGCGGACGCTCACGGTATTATCCGCGAGTTCCTTGTCGCCCACCACCAGCATGTAGGGGATCTTGTCAGACTGCGCTTTGGCGATCTTGACGCGCATCGGAGCGTTATCAGTATCGACCTCCACACGAATATCAGCAGCCTCAAGACGCGCACGGAGTGCCTGAGCGCCCTCAATATGTCGGTCGGCGATCGGGATGACGCGCACTTCGATGGGTGAAAGCCACACCGGAAGAGCACCGGCATAGTGTTCGATGAGAATACCCAGGAAACGCTCGATCGAGCCAAACAGCGCACGGTGCAACATAAACGGACGTTCGGTACTATTTTCTGCCGTGCGATAGGTGAGATCAAAACGCTCAGGGAAATTGAAATCAACCTGTACGGTAGAGCACTGCCACGTTCTTCCGATAGCATCCTTGACCTTTATATCAATTTTCGGGCCGTAAAATGCTCCGTCACCCTCGTTTATCTCATAGGCAAGATCGCGGCGCGCGCAGGCCTCCTTAAGAGCGCTCTCTGCAAACTCCCACATTTCATCGCTACCTATCGACTTCGCGGGGCGCGTCGATATTTCCGCCTCGTAGTCAAACCCAAATGTCTTCATGACAATATCAGCAAGATCTAAGATTGCCACCACTTCGTCGACAACCTGGTCGACACGACAAAACACATGCGCATCATCTTGGGTGAAACCACGCGCGCGCAACAAGCCGTGTACTACGCCGCTCATCTCATGGCGATACACCGTTCCAAATTCAAAATAGCGAATAGGGAGATCGCGATAGGAGTGAATATCGTTGCGGTAGAGCAGCACATGACCCGGGCAGTTCATGGGCTTGACCGCATACTCTGACAAACGGGGCTCGTCTTCGGTGCCCTCATTGATGTGAAAGAAATACATATTCTCATGGTAAAAATCATAGTGCCCTGAAGTCTTCCATACCTCCGCACGATAAATATGCGGCGTAATGACCTCTTCATAGCCGCGACGATATAGCTCGCGGCGCAGCCACTCCTGCATCAAACGTATAATGCGCGCACCATGGGGAAGGTACAACGGTAAACCAGCCCCCGCCAACTCATCCATCATGAAGATATCCAGTTCGCGCCCCAGCTTGCGATGATCTCGTTTTTCAGCCTCTTCGATATTAAAGAGATAGGTGTCGAGATCTTTCTTGGTAAAGAAGGCGGTACCATACACTCGCTGAAGCATCTCACGCGAGGCATCGCCTTTCCAATATGCGCCCGCAACCTTCATCAGCTTAAACGCACCGATCTTTCCCGCGCTGGGCAGGTGCGGACCAGTGCAAAGATCGATAAACTCACCATGGCGATACACGCTTATCTCAGCATCGGCGGGAAGTTCGCGCACATGTTCGAGCTTGAAGTGCTGGGCGGCAAAGAGCTCTTCTGCCTGTGAGCGTGTAACAATCTCTCGCACGAATGGCTCGTCTTTTGACACTATCTCGGCAATTTTTGCCTCGATCGCTTCAAAGTCATCAGTTGATGCTGAGTGGTCAAGTTCGAAGTCATAGAAAAAACCCGTCTCGGTCTGTGGCCCAAAGGCAATCTGAGCCCCGGGGAACACCATCTGCATAGCCTCAGCCATGACGTGAGCCGTAGAATGCCTCAAGATATCGAGTGCTTCGGGTGATTTGCTCGTGATGATCTCGACTTGGTCGCCCTCTTTGACCAACGTATTTAGATCGACCGCGTTACCGTCAATCTTACCAGCAAGTGCCGCTTTCGCGAGACCACTGCCGATAGAGGCCGCTACATCATAGACCGTAGCCCCCTCGGCAAGAACCTTGTTCGAGCCATCGGGCAATGTGACGGTTACAGACATGGTACACATCCTTTTCTGGGCCTTCCGTACGAATGGAAGCTACCCTGTTTGCGAGCCTGCCCCACGAATGGCAGCTACTCTGGTTAAAAAAACGCCCGCAGGTTGCAGGCGTTCATCAATACATGAGCGGCCCTGACCCCCGAATCACTCAGGGCGTGCCTGCGTTCCGCAATACGGGCAAACAGCCCAATCCGGATTGAGCGGATGGTGGCAACGAGAACATACGTTCTTGAGTTGAACACCGCAGCGAGGACACACGATAAAATCGTTTTCGACAGGATATCCGCACCGACCGCATTCACCATAGGTCATCAACTCGCGCTGTTTGAGCACAAAGTCGAGTTCCTGTTCATCTTTGTCGGAGAGAAGCATAGGAGGCCGAAGCATGGCATAGGCAAAGGCACCTATGAACGGTACCAAGGCGATGATGCCCCAGACGATCGGCGAACAACCCCTTACAAAGGAATCACGAATAACCCAGACGACCGATATGACATATAGAACAGCAATGAGAATACCACAGATGATGAAAGCCGTTTGAACTTCCGGGGTAATCAACTCGCTCAGCAGTTCGCTCATACACTACCTCTAACGACAAGCCGGTATAACGTTGTAAGTTTAACAGAGCGGGAAAAAACCGTACAGAAACGGTTAGCAAACAGGTTATTTCACGTTGTTTCTCTATAATAACCACGTAAGACAACAGAACAGACCTCCGATGAAAACCCCTTGGACATCAGGCGATTGAAGATTGCATTACGTTTGTCTTTCGCGCGGCCCTGATATCCATCGGCACATATACGCGCTCGCTTGACCTCTTGTTCAAAGGAAAAATAAGGCTCCGGGTAGCCGGGGAGAATATCTCCGCTTACTCCGCGTCGTTGAAGTTCTCGCTCTATCTTGAGCTGACCCCACCCCGCATTGATCTTCTGAGTAATAAACAGATCGGCAAAACGAGCATCATCTATAATCCCCGTCTGGCACGCACGAGCTATCGCTTCATCTACTACCGACACGTCGAACCCACAACCGCAGAGGCGTACACGCATTTCTTGCTCGGCGTATTCACGCTGGGCAAGAAAGACCTGAAGTTTTGCACAGCAAACAGTCAGGTCAGAAGCCGCCTTGCCCGCCTGCCACCCTCTCCGGCGCAGAGGATGCTCTTCATCAGCAGGATGAGGGATGATGTCTTCCCGTGAAGACGTTTGCCCTCCAGAAGACGTGTCTGAGGATCGAGTCATGAATGCATCGAATGCCTGATTTCCTCTACAGGCCGGTGTCTTCATTGCGTGCTAGGCTTCCTTGGCGACAGAAGGCTTCGCAGAACTGCTGAGTGTTGGGGCCGGTATGCCGAGAATATCTCGAACCTTCGCCTCCATCTCGTCGCGCAGATCAGGATTCGTACGTAATGTTTCCTTTGCAGCCTCGCGCCCTTGACCAAGACGTTCGTCGCCATAAGTGTACCAAGCGCCAGATTTCTTCGCCACGCCCTGCTCAACCGCCAGATCGATGATGCATCCCTCACGAGAAATGCCCTCGCCGTACATGAGATCGAACTCCGCCTGACGAAATGGGGATGCAACTTTGTTCTTCACCACTTTAGCGCGTACACAGTTGCCTATGATCTCAGTGCCTTTCTTGATGGAATCAACACGGCGTACCTCGATGCGTACCGATGAGAAAAACTTGAGCGCACGTCCGCCACTGGTGGTCTCAGGATTACCAAACATAACCCCAATTTTTTCTCGCAACTGATTAATAAAGATACAGGTGGTATTTGATTTTGAAAGAGAACCTGCCAACTTACGTAATGCCTGACTCATAAGACGTGCCTGCAAGCCAACCGAGGTATCGCCGATCTCGCCTTCAAGTTCAACTTTGGGAACAAGCGCCGCTACCGAGTCGATAACGATGGCATCAATTGCCCCCGATCGAACCAAGATATCGCATATCTCAAGTGCTTGTTCACCCGTGTCTGGCTGAGAAATGAGCACCTCGTCTATATCCACACCTAGACGCGCTGCGTAGGATGGATCGAGAGCATGTTCGGCATCGATGAAGGCAACCACGCCACCGAGTGCCTGAGCTTCCGCAAGAATTTGGAGAGCAAGCGTGGTTTTACCACCAGACTCCGGACCATATATCTCTACGATGCGCCCACGGGGAACCCCGCCGATACCCAGTGCAGCGTCGAGGGACAAT
The DNA here is from genome assembly GCA_963665595.2 of Coriobacteriales bacterium. Taxonomy (GTDB): domain Bacteria; phylum Actinomycetota; class Coriobacteriia; order Coriobacteriales; family CADBOM01. The sequence continues at coordinate 21,481 of CAXXJK010000006.1, forward strand.
GCACCAGTGGGAATGATTCCTATATCAAGCAGCGGACCACTTTCTCCGAGCTTCATGATGGCGCCCTTGCCGAAACGCTTTTCGATCTGCTCGGTCGTAAGCGCGAGAATCTTGTCCTTACTCTGCTCCATGGATCTTTCCCTTCATCTACATTTATTGGCTGTTCATGGACATACATAGATTATACGAACAAGTGTTCGCTGTCAAATAGATCATGCCCTCGGCACAAACCAGAGAATACCGCTACTTACTATACGCGTCATTGCCTATAAATCCAGTGTGAGTGTATTGAACAAAATGCTGACAAGATCATGTCAGCGCTTCATCAAGAAGAGCCAACGCATAGGCAACCGCCTGATTGCGAACGTCTCGCCTATCCCCTTCAAAATGACGTAGGTAAGCAGTTTCTCCGCTAGAAGTGGAAAGCCCAAACCAGACGGTGCCTACCGGTTTGCTGGGAGTTCCTCCTCCGGGACCCGCTATGCCTGTTGTGGAAACAGCGATATCGGCTTCAAGGTGCCTGCGTGCGCCCTGTGCCATGGCACAGGCGACTTCCTCGCTCACCGCCCCTACCGATGCAAGTGTCTGCGCATTCACGCCAAGCAGCGATTCTTTCACCCCGTTTGCGTAACTTACGACACCGCCGCGCAGCGCATCTGAGGCTCCGGGAATATCGGTCAGCGCCGCGCAGACAAGACCGCCGGTGCATGACTCGGCTACCGCTAAGGTCTTACCTGCAGCGCTCGCATGCCTGATGACATCGCTCGCTTGCCTGAATGACTCATCGGCACCATAGTTCATCGCTACCTCCTAATTTTCCTGGTCTTTCTCCTCTGCATTCTGAACAAAAAGAAACGAGGCTTTTTTGAGATAATCAAACATAGAGACCAGCGTAAGTACCAGTGCCACAATCATGACGGCCCAGGAGAACAGATAAAACGACCAGAAGAAGGCACGCCCTTGTTCTGCGATAAGCTCGGAATTTTTAACGATGAACAAGATGATGGCGACGATGGTGACTCCTGTCTTCCATTTGCCCCACCAGCTCGCGGCGATCACATAACCTTCAGAAGCAGCTACCATCCGAACGCCCGACACAATGAATTCCCGTGCAATAATGACTAAAACGACCCATGAAGGCAGCGCGCGCAACTCAATGAGTGCCAGAAGAGCCGCCGTTACGAGTATCTTGTCTGCGAGAGGGTCGAGGAGCTTACCCAGAACGGTCACTTCGTTACGGGATCGAGCCAGATGACCGTCAAGGCCATCAGTCAGCGAAATGAGCGCAAATATTGTTGCAGCGATCCAGGGCTTATAGAAATCAAGAAGATTAAGCGTAGGGTCGGTAGCGTCAGGAATAAAGACCCATTTGGTCCAAGGCACCAGAAGCACCACAACGAAAACCGGGACCAGAAAGATGCGGGCCAAGGTAACATAATTGGCGGGCGTACGCCAGTTTTCACGCAACGATTGAGGTGCTTTCTCAGGTTTTTGCGTATCGATGGCTGGCTGTTCTGTCTTATTGTCTGTCATGCCAGCACCCCTTCCATTTCAAACCCGTACACCTCATCAATGGTTACCATCACGCGCCTTGTGCGCTGGCTCGCGTGAGCGTCTCTTACATAGATTACACCATCGACATCAGGAGCCTGCGCCTGACTACGCCCATACCAACATGCGCGTTCATCATCATACCCGCAGATGAGTACCTCAACTGTGGTACCGCGTTGTGCTTGTGCGCGTGCGTGTCCTATACGCTCGGCGAGGTCACCCAGCACGCGAGCACGAGATGTACGCATATCCTCATTCATCTGATCGATACGCTCTCCTGCTACTGTTCCCTCTTCAGGCGAATAGGCAAAAACACCCGCATAATCAAAGGAAGCCTCTTCGACAAACTCAAGCAATTCGTCGAAATCATCCTCTGTCTCGCCCGGAAAGCCTGCGATGAATGTCGAACGCAGCACTATACCGGGAACGCGCTCACGAATGCGATTGAGCAACTCAAGATACGACGAGCCTTCGCCCATCCGATTCATTTCGCCAATCACCCGCGCTGACGCATGCTGAAGCGGGATGTCAAGATACGAACAGATTGTCTCGTGGCGTGCGAGGGTATCGAGCAGGGCGTCTGTGATGCCTTCGGGCTGCAGATACATAACGCGAAACCAGGTGTCGGGGTAGCGTCGCGCCAACGCGTCAAGCATCCCCGCTAGATCGGTCACCATCGGCGTAGTGTCCGTAGCGCACAGATCGCGTCCCCAAATGCCCGTATCCTGTCCAATCAGCACTATTTCAGAAACACCCCGCGAAACGAGTTCGTCAACCTCGCGGTCGATCTCGGCAAACGTATTGCTGTGATAGCGGCCGCGAATGAACGGTATCGCGCAGAAGCTACAGAAACGGTCGCACCCATCAGATATCTTCACGTACGCCCAGGCTTCTTCGGTCATACGTAAGCGTGTCACGCTCGTCTGCTGAGCAAGCTCAGACATCTGAGCGTCAGAGAGAGCACAGACCTGCTGCATGATCGTAACCACGTCGTCTTCGCGATCGACGGGAATGAATGCATCCACTTCAGGCAACTCACCGGTAAGTTCCGCACCATAACGCGCGGGAAGACACCCCGTCACCACCAAGCGTGTATGCCCCGGCACAAAATCGTGTTGAGCCAACACATCAAAGATAGTTGCAATGGCCTCTTCAGAGGCGCTCGTCAGAAACGAGCAGGTATTAATAGCAATGACATCAGAAGAGCGGACGATATCAGCAACCTCGTCGTATCTCTGCTCATCTAAGGAATTGATAAGCTGCGCCTGGGCAAGAGAAAACCCGGCGTTGGCAAGCAACGCAGACATGTGATCGGTGTCTGCCTCATTCTTTGCACAGCCCAACGTGATGAATCCAATGGTCGGCGCCGTCAATGCATCGGAGCCAGACACGGGCAGATCGCAAGAAGTCGGAGACACGTTGCTCACCTTATCGATAGTTCGTATACTGAAGCGGTTGACCGTAGTCTTGGTCCTTCAGAAAAGTGATGACACTCTGAAGATCATCGCGACTCGCCGAAGACACACGCAATTTGTCGCCCTCGATCATCGGTTTGACCTTCAGTTTTTGGTCGCGAATATCCTTGCTGATCCTCTTGGCGATATCGGTTTCGATACCTTCGACTATAGTGCCTTCCTTGCGCACCGTCATACCAGACGCTGATTGGCTCTCGCTCCAGTGGATCGCCTTGAGGTCGATGCTCCTCCGCACTAATTTGGTTCCAAGAACATCAATCACCTGACTGGCCACAAAATCACTCGGCGCAGTAACGGTAAACTTTCGACTTGACTTGTCGAAGTTGACTGCCGCCCCGCTGTCCTTGAGATCGTAGCGTTGCGCCAGCTCTTTCTTTGCCTGCTGGTATGCGTTATCGACTTCCTGAAGGTCGACTTCGGAAACGACATCGAAGCTGTTTTCCTTTGCCATATCTCATTCTCCTATCGATACTGATTGTTCTTCATATCGTATCAGTTGACGCCATGAAAGAAATGCCCCGTAGTAAAACCTTCACGCTTCTTCAACGCTTCGCCGTATTTCAAAGCGATCTCAGCTCCTCGTTTTGCCCGGGCGACCTCAGCGGTGATCTCTTTTGTCGTCAACAGTGTCGCGTCGATGAGCACGTTAGTAATGCCAGCAGTAATGATCTGAGGGAAGAATGGCGTAAGGTCAAGAGGCACCGCATTATAGACATGACAACGACCCGCGTCATCGGTTCGCACCGGAAAACGATACTGCATCCGGTCTTCAAGCAGATGGGGTGCCTTGCGGCGAGGGCAGGTACGGCACTGGCGATCGCAGGGGCCTTGGGTCATGAGCATACAGTGCTCGGTAACCATGAGTTCTTGTTGTCCATACACGACAATGCCGAGAGGCACCGGTGCATCGCTGGAAAAGGCAGCTATCTGATCGCAGGTAAGTTCTGGCGAAAGCCAGACCTTTCGCGCGCCAGCCTCAGCGGCCAGAGCGAGCGAAGCGCCATTGGTCACCGAACCACTCGGTGCAAGCTCAGGTGATGCGCCTTTATCCTTGGCGGCTTTGAGCCACGAGTAATTGCCAACCATCACCGGTTTCCTTGATTTCACAAATGAAAGTACCTCTGCGCGGTCAGCATCGTGTACCACATTCGGCAAAGCGGGCACTGCATGGGTAGATAACGTCTTGAGCGTAGGTTCTTCCCCCACGTGAAGATCATTTTCCAAGCCAAGCACGTGTTGATATACCACGTCTGCACCAGCGGTGCGCGCCGCTTTGGCCGCTGCATCGGTAGAAACGAGCACCGCGACGGTAAGGCCTTTCTTCTGAGCAGGAACGTGTGCATGAGAGGACTTCTCTGCCGCTCTGATAATCCGATCACGATACGGTGCGAGAAGCGTTTCTTCAAGAGATTCGAGCGCCTCTTTACGCGCACGATGGAGTAACGAAAAACTTAAGCCCGCACCTTCGTCAAGTTCGATCTCATAGGCACGAATCGAATACGGGGTATTGCCCAGTCGCCCTATGTGCTCCCGTACGTCCTCCTCGGTCAACGGACGCGTACGCGCGGCTTCGATGACTGGTCCTGTCGATGTAGCGGACACCTCGTCAACAGCGTCAACGTTCCAGCGTGTCAACGTCACACGTAACGGCTCGCCAATCCGAATAACGATGTGAGCCTTCAATTCAACGATACCGGCATTTCCCACCTCTGCTCTACCATTGAAACGCATGGCTGCTTTGCGCAGAAGCTCGGCGTTGCGCACGCGAAACACGCGGTCTCCTCGAGAAACAGGTCGCTCGACGATCACGCGGACAGAATTCTCATGCGCCGGATCAGGTTGAATAAACGACATCTCTTGGGTAAATCGCCCCTGCGAGGTCCAAAATTCCAATAGATCTCCTGCGCCGATCGATGTATCGAGATCAAGCGTCACTACGCCGTCTCGCATACCACTCACACGGCCTACCTGCATCCCTCGATTATTGGGACGTTTGCTGCTCATCATCTCGTTTCCTCGTTGACCCTCCATATATGCAGTGGTGAACCCGCGAGAAAACGCCTCGGCGAGGTCTGTGCGCTCATCGCTGGTAACCGAAAATGATTCCGGCGTACCCGCACACACCGCCTCATATGCACGGTCGAGCGCGCGACGGTATACATCGGTGACCACCGCCACATATTCAGGAGACTTCATACGCCCTTCGATTTTAAGTGATGACACCTGAGCCATGATCAGTTCTGGCAACAAGTCGATAGCGCAGAGATCCCGCGTAGACATCGAATAGTCGCCCTCTTGCGAAAATCGCTTATGAGTTGACGTGTCCATGAGCGCATAGGGCAGCCGACAGGGCTGAGCGCAAAGACCTCGATTAGCCGAGCGCCCTCCTATCATTGAAGACATGAGGCACTGTCCCGAATAACAGACGCAGAGTGCTCCATGAACAAACACTTCTATATCGATGCCGGTTGCCGTCGCCTGAGAGATCTCTGTAAGCGACATCTCGCGTGCAAGTGTCACGCGGCTGATACCCTCAGCGTGTGCAACGCGCACACCCTCCGCATCATGAATGCCCATCTGCGTTGAGGCGTGCAACTCAATTTCAGGAAACCGGTCGTGTATCACCGCAAGCAGACCTCTGTCCTGAATGATCAGCGCGTCCACCCCACGACGCCATGCCTGTATGGCAACGTCAAGAGCCTCATTCATCTCGTCAGGCAAGATAAGAGTATTGAGCGTAAAATATATGCGACGTCCGGCAAGATGTGCGCGATCGCATGCTTCGGCCAGACTGTCATAGTCAAAATTTGTTGCATTTCGACGCGCGTTGAACGCGCCGACTCCCAGATATACCGCATCAGCACCCGCATCTAGAGCGGCACGCAGAGCCTCAGGGCTGCCTGCCGGAGCGAGAAGTTCGGGCTTACGTGGCGTGGTCCCCGTTTTGAGCATTCTATTCCATAACCTTTCTTGTTACCGTACCTCACGGTTTTCCGCGAGGAAGATATGTTCTCTCATACCCGCATGAGTGCGTGGTAAATATATTCTCCACATTCCGAATAACTACCCGCGCGTCATAAGCGCACGATAGTATAGGTAGTATATGCGGCACCTATTCTATAGCACATGTGTCTCGATTAACTGGTGCGAAGTTGTGCAAACCATGATTATAATTTGGGATTCAGAAAGGCGGATTCGCCCGTAGCACCCTCATCGTATAATATCATCCTCGTAATCTTGAGGAGGTACCATGGCATCACGCACTCGCAGAGCGAAGCAGCTTCCCAAGAAGCATATTCTTCCTTTCATAGTGGTCGGCATCCTGTTTTGCCTGTTAATTGTTGTAGTCGCTGCATTAAAATCGACCTTAGGACTGGTAAATTCCTGGCTTCAGGACCTGCCGGATGTATCAACGATCATCTCAGTCAACAATGTTTCGAAAACCAAGGTGTATGCCAGTGATGGAACCACCTTGCTCGCAGAGTTCTATCTTGAAGACCGCGAACCTCTTGCATCGCTTAACAGCATATCTCCGTATGTTCTCAACGGCACGGTAGCCACAGAAGATGTACGATTCTATCAACATAACGGTGTAGATCTTGAAGGCGTTGCGCGCTCTGTGGTGGTAAGCATCTCCGGCAGCCGAGTAGAAGGTGCTTCAACCATCACACAACAGCTCGTACGCAATACGCTTCTGAGCGACGAGATGACCGACATCACCATAGAGCGTAAACTTAAGGAAATGGACCTAGCTCTCCAGGTTGAGAAGATGTACTCCAAAGATGAGATTCTTCTCATGTATCTTAATACCATCAACTACGGAAGTGGTTGCTACGGTATTGAGGCGGCCGCTCAACATTATTATTCAAAACATGCGTCTGAGCTGACCATATCGCAGGCGGCACTCCTCGTGGGAATTCCTCAATCCCCTAACTCGAATAATCCAGAAAAATATCCCAACAACGCCTTGACGCGCCGAAACACTGTCTTGAAACGCATGCTTTCAAATGGTTTCATCTCGCAGAGCGAATACGACCAAGCAGTCTCTGAAGGGCTCGGTCTTGCTGTTGCCGCCGATAATCCCAGCGACGGCATCTATGCACAGCCTTACTTTGCCAGTTATGTTCGTTCTCAACTGATCTCAAAATATTCGACGGCTGAAGTATTTGGTGGCGGCATGACAGTCATCACCACGCTTGATATCAACGCACAAAACTATGCCGACAAGGCAGCGGCTACAGAATTGAAAAAGTGGGATAGCGACGTAGAGATATCGCTGGTCTCCATCGACCCTAACACCGGCTACATACTCTCAATGATCGGCGGGCGCGACTACTATACTGATCAGTTCAATCTGGCCACACAAGCATCGAGGCAGGCAGGTTCTACCTTCAAGGTGTTTACCCTCATTGCCGCTCTCGAACAGGGATACAGCCCAAATCTCATGGTGAACGCAAACTCTCCGGCGGTACTAGATATCAATGGCTCCACTTGGACTGTTTCAAACGATGGCAACGAAAGTCACGGATACGTCACGCTCAAGCGTGCTCTTCAGCTGTCTGCAAACACTGCCTATGCACGACTCATACAGCAGGTTGGTGCTGCCAACGTTGCCAGTGTAGCAAAGAAAATGGGGATTACCTCAGAGCTTCAGTCATACCCCTCTATCACTTTGGGAACTCAAGGAGTGAACTCTCTCCAGATGGCCTCTGCTTTTGCCACCATTGCCTCGGGCGGCATATATCATACGCCTACCCCTATTCAAAAAGTATATGATGCAAAGGGTAATCTTATCTATGATGCCTCCATCAACAACACCGGCACGCGTGTACTCTCTGCGGAAGTTGCCTATGCGGCAACGCAGGTGATGGAAAGTGTCATCACTGACGGTACCGCATCTGCCGCACAGCTTACCGGTGGGCAGGAATCCGCAGGAAAGACTGGTACCTCTCAGAACTATCGAGATTCCATGTTCTGCGCCTTCACACCACAGATATCCACCGCCATCTGGCTTGGATCCCGTCAGGAACGCGCAATAAGCGGAAACACCGGTTCTGTTCTCTGCACTATGTGGAAATCCTATACGACAAACTTCCTGCTGGGCAAGAGTATCAGACACTTCCCCACTGCTTCAACACCTCAATACGATAGTTCAAAGACGTTGCTTAGCAGCAGTGATGTGAGTGCCATGAACAGCGCGAGTTCAAGTAATTCGACTTCGAATAGTTCAACCAGTTCAAGCTCGAGCAGTACTTCTTCTGGATCAAGCGGTTCGACTAGTACGGGTACTGGCACTGGAACTGGTACGGGAACCGGCACTGGAACAAGTACTGGCACTGGTACCGGAACAGGAACTGGTACGGGAACCGGCGCTGGAACAAGTACTGGTACTGGTACGGGAACAAGCACGGGCACGGGGACCGGGACCGGTACGAGCTGATACGGCGTAATTATTTTTTAGCTACAAGAAACCCATAGAGGCTGCGATCGCAGCCTCTATGTAACTCAACTATCGATTTTTTGCGAGACCGTATCTTTTGTCTTTCCCCTTACCCCCCGATCACATCCCGCAAGGCACCCGTGATGATCTTTGCCATGCTGGCACGCCAGGCAGGGTCGCGTGGGCACATATCAAAGATGCCACCGCCTCGGTTAAGACCACCGACAATACCCCAAGAAGCACACCACTGCACATTGGCACGCGCCCAGTCAAAGACTTCGTCCATACCGCGGATGTTGCTGTAGTCAACCGGACCTGTCTGAGCTCCCTTGGTGGGATCTACTACGCGTACATAGCGAGCGATCATAGTGCAGAGTTCTTCTCTTGAGATCATATTATCCGGCGCTACCACCCTGTACTCAGGTGCATAGCCGGTCATGATTCCTACTGCTTGCGCCCAGTTGATGGCAGCAGTGTAATAGACTCCCACCGCCTCATCAACAAATACCGTGGTGGTGGCGTAGTGGCTGGGGTCTGTGGTAGAACCATAGATGGATACAAGAGAAGGATCGTCTTTGCAGGCGGCACGGTAGAGTACCGTTGCCACCTGAGCACGCGAGATGAAGTCAAACGGGCCGAAGTCAGTGGTACCGGCATAGCCACTCATGAGATCGTTTTCAACCACATAGGTAAGCCAGCCATCTGTGATATACCACAGGTCATAGCTCACATCGCTAAATCTGACAACGGTAAAGTTAGTTGCGTTGGTTGCTGTGTAGTTACCCATACCGGTGATGGTGGCGGTTGCTGTACCGTTTAGGGTATTGTTGGTATAGGAGAGTGTGTAGTCAACACCTGAGACAAGTGTGATAGCACCATCGGTGACATGTAAGACCGGCTCTACCGGAATACCCACATACAGCTTCTTTGATATAGGTGCTATCACGGTTGACGCTATGCTTTTAGGTGTGATGTTAAAGGTTGTGCTTGTGTTACCGCGATAGTGTCCGATACCGGTGATGATGACAGTAGCAATGCCTGCATGGGTGTTGTCTAAATAGGCAAGGGTGTAGTCGGTATCTTTTGTAAGCGTTGTGCCACTATAGGTGACAAACGGCAGAGGTGTGATGGCGGAACCCGTGTAGGTCATGT
>CAXXJK010000007.1:0-39596 GCA_963665595.2 Coriobacteriales bacterium
ATAGGAATGCTCTACTTTCGTTGTTCTCTCATATCGAGTGTTCCATGCAGAAATAGCGGCTTGTTTAGTTTCAAAAGAATCATCAAGAAAGGCTCGGCATTTATAACACCTAGGAGTAAAAGTTTTGTCATTCCACTCACCGATATCTGTTTCTCCCCCGCAGAACGGGCATGGTTTCGCTTCACTCATTCCTCTACCGCCCTCATCACGGCTTCGCAGTAGACGCCGCGCGCTGTATCATAAGGACACGTATCGCAGTTTTCAGCTGCGACAGTCCACAGCATCGTACATTCCACGCTTCGCCAACCTTCACGTAACCGCTTATTCTCGGCTTCGAGGTAGGCCACTTTTGAGACGAATTGCTCGGTTCCGCAATGACTGCATTTTGTTGTTGTGTCATCCATAAAGAGATATCCGAGGCATCCCTGGCACTCATGGCAATACAAAGACATCCCCGCTGCATGGTTCCTCGTCATTTCTTTGTCTTGCGCTTGCGGGTCTGGTATCGCTTCGGAAAAGCTAAGTGCTGGCTTCATGGTTTCACCTCAATCGGCTGCGCAGGCTTTTCCATTTCCCCCGCAATTACGTCAGCTAGTGAAAGCTTGTCTATCCCGCTTTCGGCGACCTCCATTTCTAACCAACGCTTGTGTAACGCAATGCATTGAGGATCCCCTTCAGACCAAAGCGAATCGTCAACATCTACTATCGGATTAACCAGATCGCACGCATCCTCTATCGGACAGTGATAACAGCCGTTATGCAAATCGTAAATATTCAAAGCTGCCTTATTTATATCCCCAAACCCTCTTTCAAATCTGTTCATCACAGCACCTCTTCCTGAGAATGACTTTCAAGAGTCCTAGCTACACTTTCTTTTATCCAGTCACATGGATTTTGCTTATAACACTCCTCACAGCTCCAGCACCTTTCATCGCCACTGCCGTCCGCCATTGTTAGAGCTTTCTCTGACTGGCAAGCACTTATTTCCCAGCATTTTCTAAGAAGATCTTTCTCTGCTTCCAGCTTTTCAATGCGACTACCGAGATCGTTTGATACGTCTAGATGTTTCATCGTTGCGTCGTAAGGTCTTTGCGGGTCATCGGCAATCCCGTAAATGTTGTCAAGAGCCGTAAAATAAGGCTGGTCGCATCCTTCCATTCCTCCAAACGCTAAGGATTTAATTTCCTTGAGTAGCTGCTTGTGATATTCGCTCATCACTTCACCTCACACTTCTTGCATGGCTGGAACTCCGCTCTGTCAAATGCCTCGCCGAGTGCAGCGTGCAGCTTGTTTCCATTGCCATAAGCGCGCTTAGCGATGCAAGCCATCACGCCTTTCTCGGGGTCATACTTATCGTGGATGCCACATCGCGCTACCGTTTTGGTCCCGTCGGCCCAGAAGACGATGGTTGCTAGATCTCGGAAGATTACCCGCTCGATTGCGTATCGACTTGGCGACTGTTCGAGCTGTAGCATTGCGTAGGCTAGTGAGTCGCAAGCATCGCTTGCCGGTTGACCCATTCTTTTTCGGGATAGCATTGCTGAGACGAAGTCAGGTGCTGTTTGTTGTGTAGTCATATCAAAACCTGCTTTCTAGTTGGACTTAACGGATTGGGGATAGAGAGCGCCGCCCGTAAGAATGTGGACGGTATTGCTCCTGGCAACAAGTCCACACATCCATCGTTCTATCTGTCCATCCTCTATGTCGCATTCGCTCACTAGAGCCAAAGCACAATTAGGCAAGCAGTCAATATTCCCTGTGGTGTCGAATGGGCAAAAGTGCGTTGTCGATAATTTAGTCATCTCAAAACCTGCTTTCTGAAAGTTGTTGTTTTTGAAAAATGCATTGGTCATGGAAGGGGAAGGAAAGGATAGGGCGGGCAGTGCTAAAGCCCGCCTTTTCTTTACCCCTGACCCCAGGGAAGGAAACTTCCATACCCCTACGTAGTAGGGGTATATTTTCCTTCCCTCTGAAAAGAGCGGGAAACAACGCTTTTTTCCTTCCCGCAAAGGAAAGGTAAAATAAGATACTTTCCCCGCTTTTTTCCCTCAAACCTCGATAGGGAAAGAAAAACTTTTCTACGCTTTTTTCCTTCCCGCTAAACATTGTCATTCCTTACTAAAACTCCGTCAGTCACTGAAAATGAGGGGTGATTCTTGGCATAGTTGCGAACAGTTTTTTCGCTACAAGCGAGGTATCCAGAGATAGATTTGAGGCTGTAATCACCGGATAGCGAGCACGAATTATAGGCCGCCTCCAGCTCCTCGTTCTTCTTTTTTTCTCTCTCTTCTGGAGTAGACTTTCGGCGATCTTTACCGGGCTTGCCTTGCCAGCTACCAGCCTCAGATCCATTAGTTGCTACATCCTTGAGGATGCCTGTTTCATCAACGCGATGGACTGGCCACTCGAACCACACATCAATCGGATTGAAGCGCGGGAACTCGCGAAGAGTCCCTTCTATTCGCCAGGCACTTACGCTTGACTTGCTCTCCCTGATCTCGTTTGCTAGGGCAATTACGTAAGCCTGGGCGCTCTGATCGCCCGCTAGTAGCTTTTGACAATGCCCTTCAAAGAGGCCAGCCATCAACTGATCATCTTGAGAAACTTCTTCTCTCCAGTTCTTAGGCCCGAACTCGTCCATGAACTTAGTCAGGGCCTCGCATACGGCCATATTCTGCTGTTGCGTTATGACATCATCGCTCAGCTCTAACTCAATCATGTCGAGTACATCATCTGCGTCACGCGAGAACACACCCGAACCACTAGCGCGGTCCATAGAGGCTTTCTGCCCCTGTCCACCCTTTGAATGGTGGTGGCAGTAAATAACGGCACATCCAAGCGTCTCTGCGAGTTTGTCAAGCTGATTGCAGAACTGCGAAACGTGTTCTGCGCTGTTCTCGTCCCCCGATATAACCTTGTAAATGGGGTCAATGATGATAGCTTGGTACCTGCTCTTTGCAGCCCTGCGAATAATGCTATTTGATAGCTTGTCTAGGGGTGCTGACTTTCCGCGTAGGTCAAGGTTGTGGATGTTGCTCATATTGGTATGATCAAGCCCGAGACCTTCGTACACGCGCTTAAAGCGCCTCTTCCTATCGTCTTTTTTAAGCTCAAGATTGATGTAGAGGACCTTACCTTGCTGACATTGCTTTCCGAGCCACGTAGCCCCCTCAGCGATCGCGCAGCATAGTTCTATAAGCGCAAAACTCTTTCCTGCTTTGCTCCGCCCGGCGAGCATCATCTTGTCCCCTGGGTAAAGCAGGTCAGCAACTATCGGGACTGGGGGAGCGGGTACGGTGTCCCAGTCATCGAATTCCTCAATGTCGGGCAAGCCGTCGTTTAACTCTTCCATCCAGTCATGCCACTCGGCCCACGACGCGCGACCTATATTCATGGCCACAATGAACTGCTTATGGCCATCTCGCATAAAGCCAGGGAGGCGCGAGAGCCTACTAGGGTTCTTATTCTGGGTGTCGATGGAAAGGCCGTTCGATGCGCATACCTTATATAGGTAATCAACGCGCTTGCGGTACTCGTCATAATCTCTCGCATCAACGCGCACGATCGCATGAAGACTTTTGCCACCAGAATGAACTAGCACAGCGACGGGAAGTTCGAGTTCTTCGATGATGGCCTTTTGCTTGCCGATTTCCATGTCATCGCTCTCGACAAGTGCATAGCGGAACTCTGTTACGTTATCATTCCTCACATCTTTGCCATCAAGCGGATTAAAGCGGACCCATGCACCGGCTATCTCATTCGGCGTGCCGAACGTGGTTTCTATATTCTGATTAGTGGCGAGCTCCTCTATAAGTTGACCAGCAGTACGACTGTAGCCTCCTTTATTCTGAGGGATCCATCGTCCGTCTTTTTCGTAAGCGCTAACAACATAGCCAACGTTTTCTCCTGGCTCAAAGAGAGCTTCGAGGTATGCGGTGGCCTGCTTTATCGGGTTCCATACTGCTGGTTCGGTAACTTCTCTTTCCTCTACCCACGTGGGGTCAACTACGGCCGCTTCATCGCAGCAGATGGGAGAATCCCAACCAAAAGCAACATCGGGACCGCTGTAACTACCGCGTGGTGGCGTCCATCCTTGATCTTTGGCCAACTGAACAATGCTGCCACCAGTAATAGGCTTTCCGGATGAATTGCCGAAGCTACGCCACTTCTTTTCGCATTCATTAGTATGGTATCGCGCGGAATCGCGCCGGCTCCACTCTTCCCATACTGCCATCGGATATCCGCCATCATGAAGAGCGAATCCTACAGATAGCCACTCGTTATATTCGAGACAACAGGGGTCAATAGCGTCAATGACGTCGCGGAGATCATGCCCGTCTTGTTGCATCATGCGGCATCACCTCCGGGCGTATACGTAGCGGGATCAATTCCTTTAGGCGTGCTTTTCCAGCCAAGAGCAGCAATTCGCGAAATCATATTGCTCGCATCTTGAAACTCCCATGTCCCCACGTTTTTGAAGCCTTTGTTCTCTAGTAATCTTATTTGCTTAGGAGTGGTGAGCCCCTCAACGCGGCGCTTGTTCAGCTTGTCTATGATTAGGCTTGCTTTGCCCGCACACGCTATTTCGTCAGGGAACACTCCAGCTTTCTCGAGCATTTCTTTCTGTTTCACAGAAGGTGGCGCTAACTCCCAAGAAAATGAAGGCACGTAACTAGAGAGGTCCTCCGCCGCAATCGACATTTCAAACTGGAGAGGATCCACGAGCTTACGTTTTTTCTTTCGTTGTTCCTCGAGCTCCTTCTTTAACGTCTCTTCGCGCTCATGAAGCACGCTAACAACTGCTTTTTCTTCAACTTCCTCTATATCGACGGGGCAGCCAGCCTCTTCAATTGCTGAGGTCATCGCCTTGGCCACCTCATCAGATTCGGCAATTAGGTGCGCTGGGTGACAAAGGTCATGGCGCTCGGTGTGCCAGAGGAAATCAAGTAACAGTAGATGGTCTTTGCCAGGATGGATTCGGGTCCCTCGTCCAACCATTTGCGTATATAGGCTGCGTGTCTTGGTTGGTCTCAGCACTACAATGCAGTCAACGCTTGGGCAGTCCCACCCTTCGGTAAGCAACATCGAATTACATAAGACATTGTATTTATCACCGTCAAAGTCAGACAGTACATCAGCGCGGTCATAGCTCTCGCCGTTTACCTCAGCGGCCTTAAATCCTCTATCTTTAAGGATCCCGCAGAACCGCTGGCTTGTGGCAATAAGAGGGAGGAATACTACTGTCTTTCTCTCCATGAGCCCCGCTGCAAGCATCTCATCTGCAATCTGGACCAGATATGGGTCAAGTGCTGTGCCTAAGTCTCCTAGTTTGTAGTCTCCGTTCTGTACTCCAACGCCCGATAGGTCGAGAGTAAGCGGGATGGTCTGCGCCTTGATAGGAGAGAGGTAGCCTTCCTTAATAGCCCTAGGCATCGTGTATTCGTAGGCGAGAGTGTCGAAATATCGTCCTAGGTTGCGACGATCTCCCCTGTCTGGGGTAGCTGTAACTCCGAGTATCTTGGCTTTCGAAAAGTACGCAAGCACATTCTGGTAGCTGTCGGATAAGCAGTGATGCGCTTCATCAACTATGATTACGTCGAATCGGTCATCCTCGAACTTGCTCAGCCTGCTGTCTCGCATAAGCGTCTGCACGGAACCGACGGTCACGAAGAACCATGTGCCAAGGCACGTCTGTTCGGCCTTCTCAACGCTACACTCAAGACCAGTGGCAATGCGGATTTTGTCGGCTGCCTGCTGCAGTAATTCACCACGATGCGCGAGGACTAGGCAACGCTTACCCTGCTCGACTGCTCTCCTTATTATGTTCGCGAAAATGATAGTTTTCCCCGTACCGGTCGGAAGCACGGCCAGGGTTCGTGAGACCCCAGCCGTCCATTGCTCTTCGACCGCGCTTACCGCGGCCTCTTGGTACGGGCGCAGTTCGAGAGCCATCTTTAGAATCCGCGTGCTGGATCGAAAGCTTGTTGCATAACGGCAGGCGCTTGCTGAGGCACAGCTACAGGCTGCTGTTGGAACGTAGCAGGCGCAACTTGCTGCTGAGCTATTACAGGAGCGACAGGAGTAGCTACTTCTGCTGGTTCGAGGAACGCCTTAATGTCGTTGGTTACGACGTCTTCACCGTCTTTATTTTTGTAGGTGCGCTGAGTGAGTTTTAAACGACCCTGTGATCCCGCTAAGGCGTCCCAGTTTGGTACAAAACCTTCTTGGCCTTTTTGCTTCTGCCCGATACTTACGAAGAGCTGGCCAATCTTCCACTCGGTCTTGCGAACTAGGAAAAGGTTCTCTTTTACAAAAGCAGTTCCGAGTTCCCCGCCATCTATAGCAATAGACAGCACGGCCTTCCAGCACGCAGGCATCTTCTCTCCGCCCTCATACCACTCTCTATCCATGACGGTAACCGTAAAGGGGTATTCTCCCTTCGGCAGTAGTAAAAATTCTGCGTTGCCGTCTTCGCTAATCGGGGCATCCCAACCAAAGGCGGCATTTTCCATTTGCTGATTTTGATTTTCCATATCATTACTCTCTTTCTAATTAGTTAAAAGGTAAGGGGTCGGTGTGAGGCTTGCGGTCTTCTACTGTTTGAGCGAGGCCGGCCCAGTTGCTTACAATGTGTAAAACGAAGTCGGCAGGATATTTCTCTATTGGTGTCTCGGCTGTCACGTAGCGTTTGAAGGCGCATGCGTCTTGCAGTTGGGCATCGCTGACGTTGCTAGACGCCATAAGCTGTCTAAGCTGTTTGATGTAGTCAGGCTCGTCAGGAACAAAAGTAGATGGTGCGACCTGAGCCGTTGCGGCTTGTTCTATGACCTGCACTGTTTCTGGTTCTGCAACTTCTTGGCAGGCAGTAGGAACATCTGGTGCAGGTGCGATCTGCGGCTGCGGCTGTGGTGCTCTCACTGGAATACAGCCAGCAATTTGAGCGAAATCGAAAGGCAGCTTCTCTGCTAAGCCGTGGCGATTCTTTGCATCCCAGCAAGGATGGTGAGACGTGTGCATAACGCGTTTTCCGCCTTGGACTTTGTTCTTTCCCTTTTGAGCGCCTTGCCCATCGACATTGACAACAATAGTTTCGTAATTAGCAAACAGGATTAGGTCGGCCCACTCTTTTAGGAGAGGGGAGCACTGCTTTGATAGTTTGAGTTCCCAGCGATCGTAAGAGCCAAGTTCGTCTGGTTGCTCAAACTTTCTCATCTGAGCATGTGCAGTCATAAGCACATTGATGCCCATTTCGATGAGGTCGCTTAATAGATTTAAGAACTGCCCGAATTCCTCTTTGAGATAGATGTATCCTTTGCCATATCCGAAGTCTTCAATGCTCTTCACGCCTCTTGATGAACATACGTGCTCTGAGCACATCTTCTCTGCCCAGTCAGCGGTATCAATTACCAAAGTGTCACAGCAAGTAGGATTGCCCTTAACCCACTTAACCTGTTCGAGAAGAAAGCTCCACGATGTGGGTGTGTCGAGACGTTTGACGTCAATGTGGGAGGTACCTCCCTCGGTGTCGATAAAGAGAGGATTAGGAAACTGTGAAGCGAACGTTGTCTTCCCTATTCCTTCGGGACCATATGTACATATTTTCTGTGCACGCAGTATTTTTCCTGAGGTTATATTCACTGACCAACACCTACCTTCGAAGATCGTCGATTGTTCGCTTGGAGTTTTGAATCGACCCAGCGACAGTTCTCTGGGCTATAGTCGCCATTGACGTCAATCCGATCGATAGTGCATTGCATGTAAGGAGCATTAGGGTCATAGCCAGCAGAAAAAGCCCATTCCATAAATGGACGAAAATCAGCCGCCCATTCTTTGCATAATCGAATTCCTCGACCGCCATAATTCGCGTAATCTTTTCGATTGACATCGAGGCACCGTTGGTTCATGGCATGCCACACTCCGTATAGTCGCGATCCTTCTTGTCCGTGTTTTGCATTGTTCTGATTCCGTTGGGCTAGCTGCTCTGAACGGAGACAGCCACACGATCTCGTGTTTCCTGAGCGTAATTCACCTGATGGCAGAGATGTCGTGTTTCCGCAAGCACATTGACAAAGCCATAGGGCATGACCCCCCTTTGTGCCAACTCTCTCGATAGCTTCAAGCCTGCCGAATCGGTTTCCAGTAATATCCAAGAACGCTCCCATTAAAAGCCCCCGTTCGGGTCAAACGTCACGGTAGGAGTAGCTACTTCTTCTAGGCTGCCATAGCCGTCCTCGATGATGATTGAACACTCGGCGCCTGTGCTTACGCGCGTGGCAATTACTTGTAGGCCCTCAGCCTCGGCCCATGCCCCGAACTCCTGCAGCGTCTCGGTGTCTAGTTGCTCCAGCTTGTCCACAAGAACAAAGCCGCACTCAGGCTTGAGCTCGCGAACGATGGCGGTAGATACTCTCAACTGCTCAGAGCCACTCATGTTGTCCCACTTTTGCCCGTTGTATACGAGCTCACCGTGGTCAACAGATAGTTCGGGAAGTGGCATCTTTGCTCCTTCGAGGAGCGCGACCTTCTCAGTGCGAACCTTCTCGATCTGCTCGTTTAGCTCTGCGTACTGCCCCTCGAGTTCATCAGCAGCCGCTTCAGCTGTTGCCTTAGCTTGGTTCGTCCTGACCTTCTCATTAGTGGTCTCAATATCAGCGATGCTCTGCTCAATCTCGGCAGTACTCTCATCTTGTAGCTCCTGGGCTGATTTTCTCGCGGTCTCAAGCAATGTCTCGACGTCGGCACGTTTGCGCTGTGCCGCTTCGAGAACCTTCTGTGCAGCGACCACATCGTCATCGGCTTGGGCGGCCTCGGAGAGTAGTTGCTCGGCCCGGTTGCGAATGCGTTGGTTCTCTCCGTTTTTCGATAGAAGCGCTTGTTGCTTCTGGACTAGTTCGGCAACGCTCACTGGTTCCGCCGGCGCTTCTGCGTAGACGGGCATCTCGTCAGCTGCTCCACGCTTCTGACGGGCAAGCTGGCCAATAGTTAAGCGTTGGTTTGCGAGAGTGTCTTCTTGTTGCTCAAGGACTGTCAGTTTGTCTCCTACGCCGATGATGCCGAGGAGTGTTTGCGCCTTCTCTTTATCCGTGGCCATAAGAAAGCGGGGAAGATCTATCGCAAGTTTCTCGACGAAAGAATCAAGCAACTGCTGTCCCGACTTGCCGCCTTCGGGGTCGATCACCTTCAAGTCGCTGTTCTTTCCTTTGCGCTCGACTACAAGACCGTTTGATAGCACAATCTTGAGATGTGGGTCGGTTGCGGATCCTTCACGTCCGGGGTCGCTTGGTCGGTAGCGATCGCCACCAAGAGCCCACGCAATGGAATCAAGTACACTCGTCTTGCCCTGGTTGTTCTTCCCGCCGATTACGGTAAGCCCGTTCGCTGTAGGCTCAAGCATTACTGCTTTTACCCGTTTGACGTTCTCTATCTGCAGGCTGTTAATTTTGACTGTCATCGTCTGCCTCCTCCTCTTGGTTAGTAAGTGGTGCTTCTTTGAATGCGTCGTAGAAAGCGCGCTCTGTGGCGGATAGTTCGTAACCGTCCGTAAAGAAGAGCAGAACAGCAGTCTGAAAGTAATGGACCTCTTCTTCGTCGTGTCTATTTGGGCTTTCTGTTGCTCTAGACCAGCCAGTTCCGTAAAGGACTGGCAGTATGTCTTCCATGAGCGCAAAAGAATATGCATTTACATTGACTTTTACTTCGGTGCCGAAGAGAGTATTGAAACTACCAGGATGGAAGTATTCGAGGTCGCAAGCTTGCTCTGTTTCGATAAGTTCCTCAAGTACAGCTTTGACGCTCGGGGCTTGATGGATATTATCTGCAATCCAGACCGCGCGACGCTTCCTGTCTGCTTCGGCAAGTTGTCGAGTCTGGTCTTGTCTGATGCGACGGGCTTCTTCTTCTGGGTCGGGGGCGGGTGCCTCTTCAGCTCTCTTAACCCTTATGTAAGTCCAATAACCGCAGGACTGGACTACCACGATCTCTGATGCCTCGATTAGCTCCGCAAGCCTTGCGTGGAATCCTTCTTTGTCGAAGGAATCTCCTGTGCAGTAAGAGCCGTTATGGTCGTATCCCCTGTAAGAGATGTCGCTATCTTCGTCGTAGAAGGGGATATTCAGTTCTGCGCATATGGCCTTTGCAACCTTCGTATTCTCCTTCTGTTTTATCTTTGACCGGATGCTGCTTGCCTTCCATCCCCAATCCTTCTCACTGCAATTCGAGAGTTCCTTTACCGCTTCTGGATCGTCGGCGAATTCAGCAATTGCATATAAGCGGTCGAGCGTCATGTCTTCTGCAGCATCGTCAATCTTGGTCATCGCCTTATTAATCCTCATGGCGTCGCCAGCTTTTAAGCGAGCAGTCTTCTCGATTTTTGCGGGGTCCACGCCGAGAAGAAGCATCTGCTGTACGCCACGAGACTTCTCGATATCACTCAGCTGAACTTTGTCATCAGTGGCAAGCATGGCAATCATGGAGTTGGCTTCGCTGATGTCATCGCACACCACTACGTTGCACTGCGCGATCTTGTTCTGCTTGATGGCACGGTAGCGACGCTCTCCGTCAATAATGCGATATATACCACCGTCTTGTACAACCACAGGTGGGTTAATCGGTTCGCCTGGGTTCATCTCATTAAGCTCAAAAGACGCGGCTAGTGCGTCAATGTCGCCAAACTCTTTTCTGGGGTTCTTCTCGTCGGGAAAGATATCCTCGACGCTCACCTTCCTTAATTCCACTTTCGTTCTCCTAACTGGGGGAATGGTCAATATCCCCATTCATTTCGATTTTTTTACGAGGGTTTGTCCCTGTGCTCTTGCGCATTCGGCCAAGTCTTACTTTTGCCGCGTCATACCTGTACTTCAAGCAGCGGTATTCCCATGCTTCTAAAGCTAGGAGGTGTTCTGCTTTTATTCGTTCTAGCTCGTAAAGGCTGCCGTTTTTGCAAGGTGGCATTGTGGGGCGAGTTGGTACTCTTCTTGTTTCTCTAAGCGTTTCTGATTCTTCATACGTAGCACGTTGTTCGGGTGTCATGCTTGCCATCACGTCAGCACACGCTGCTTCTCTTCCCGCCAAGTGGTCTCTCTTTGAGCAGACACGACATTTGCCAGTATCCTTATCCACGTAGCCCCTCCAGGAAGCGCATTCTGTACACCAGACGAGTTGGGTCTTGTAGCATCTAAGCGAAAGCCCTAGACGCGCTGCTGTGCGCTCTACGCTTTTCTTAGACCGCCTGAGTTGTTGACATATCTCCCGACGTGGGAGCCTCCCTGCCGCATCCACTAGAAAGCGGATCTCGGACGTTGTCCAGTCAACTCGCTCAGCCCCCTTGCGCACTTACCCAATCACCTCCTGCTTAGCAATTCTCCAGCTGCGAACAGCGGGACGTTTGCCCGTAATGCGATGGTATTCAGTGCATAGCCATGTAGTTGCGCTATAGCTGTCTAGTGCGTCTGTATATCTAGGCATTGCGTAGCAGATAAGCTGAGGATCGCCCATGATGAGTAGCCTCAATAAGCACTGCCAGCAGTGATGACTGAACCCAGTGAACAGATCCTCCATTGTTTTGAAGGACTCGAATTCTCCTTGTGACTTGGCGTATCTACTAACTGCGCTTCGGAACACTTCAAAGTTGTTCTTTTCACCAGTAGAGTCGAGCGTATGAAGAGAGGCCCAAACTAGTGCCCTCCGTGCACCATCTTGTGCTGTCACTACCATGGCAACCACCCGTACCTCGTGTAAAGGTAGGCAAGGCTCATTGCTGCTGGGATTGCGAAGAACAGCGCAGCGACTAGAAGCGCTCCTATGAATTCCCGCCGGCGCATCATTCCAGGCCTGCTTTCCGACGAAGCCAATCAGGGAGCTCGGCGACAATTACGCAGTAGCTACTCTTGCCGACTTTGAATCCTGGAATCCGCTGTTCTGGGTTCTTTACTTTGCTCTGGCTCAATACCCAGTCATAGGAACGGTTGAGTATTTGAGCAGCTTCTTTTAGGTCACAGGTGAGGAAGGGGTAGTCTTGCGGCTTGCTTTGAATTTCTCGTTCCCGATCGATTACTTCGCTCATGACACCACCTGCGCATATCTCTCGATGAAATATCGCTGGCCTTTTCCTGTTACCATCGTGGTGAAGTCGACATGAACACCACCGCCAGATGCGGGGCGGTGCGACTCTTTGACGCGCAAAACGCCTAACTTGCAAGCCTTCTGCGAAGGCACGATGTTCCCATTGCGATTGCGGCGGGTGTAGCCATCGGCCATGAGGCGCTTGTGTAGGAGGTTCCTGCCACCAGCCCCATGCGCTTCCTGGGACCTGCTGCAGGATGAGAGATAGGTCGGCCACGTTTATCTCGTCTTTAGTTACAATTACTGCGTCAGCGAGTGCTGCGCGAGGCCTGAGAGCGTCTATCTCCTTCTTCTGGTTCTCAATGAGGCTATTAGCTACTAGAAGAGCTTTCGCGACCACAATCTCTGGAGGGTCTGTTTCCTGTCCCGCAATGTAGCCACCGTGCTTATTTATTGATGGAAGAACATCGTGGGTCACCCATCGCTGCACGCCTTTGACCGTTTCGCGGATGCTCTTATCCTTAATACGCCCCGATTGGCGGAGCAATACTGCGTGATAGAAACCTGCCTCGGTAACCGTGGACAAGAGCTGATTGCCTCCAGGGGTGGGTATTAGACGCCCACCCTTTTCATCCTCGTCTAAAGCCCTCAACATATCCTTAGCGCTTTGATGGCTGAGAACCTTTGCCAAGTCGGTAGCGATGATTTCGGCTTTGCCGTCTACGACAATCAGGCGAAGCTTTCCGAAAGCTTTGTGATAGAACTCCTGAATTGAGGGTGTCGCTTCGTCCGACATCCTTACAGTTATTCCACTTTGTGTTGTTTCTTCAAAAATGTTAAACTGTTCTTGCATTTTAAGTACTCCTTTCTGGAGATACGAAAGGCCACAGCTGGTACCTGTGGCCTTTACTTTTCTGACAGAAGCTCTGCAACAGGGATTTCGTAATACTTCGCAATCTTTTCCATCGTTGCAAGGGTTGGATTTACTTGGTTTCCTTTCTCAATCTCGTATAGGGTGTTTTCGGTTAAGCCTGTCTCGATTGCTACTTCTCTCTGCGCAACCCCTTTCCTTTTTCGTAACTTCTTAATGACTTGTCCGTTCATAGCTCACCTCCCTTTAGCACACGGTTACCGAGTAATTTCGGATTAATCAAAATACTACTAAGTCTCCGTGTACTAGTCAAGAAGAATATTTAGAAATATAATGGGTAACTGTGTAATAAAGGAGGAACGCTATGCTTTATGAGTTAAAAAGGATACGCAAAGCAAGTGGTTTGTCTCAGGTTGAGGCAGCAGCCCATTTTGGCGTGCCTCTCGGAACATATAGAAATTGGGAACAATGTATATATATGCCTAGAGAGAATAAAACTCTACTTAAAATAGCCCGCTTCTTTGAAGTTACGGTTGAAGAGCTCTTTGGCTATGACATGGTTTCTCCGGGTGCATTTTCTTTTATTCACGAGGAAGAGGATGGTGTTGTGGCCCTGCCACTTTTTGGCCGCATCGCGGCAGGAAAGCCGCTCGAGATGGACGCGGTAGAAGACCACCTTCAGATCTCAAGAGCTCTCTTCAGGCGATATCCGGAGGCTTTCTTCCTGCGCATTGAGGGCAGCTCCATGAACCGAGTGCTGCCCAACGGCTCCTTCGCTCTTATCGATCCCAGAAAGAAGGAGGAGGACGTGGTGAGCGGGCACATCTATGCTCTATGCGTGAATGGATATGACGCCACGGTCAAAGTCGTGAAGAAACTAGCAAACGGATACACTCTTATTCCGGACAGCACTGATCTTACATACAAGCCTCAGACTTTCGATTATGGTGAGCCAGGGACTGACGAGGTTACTATAATAGGAGAAGTGGTGTGGTATACCGTGCCACCAGACTTCATGAGCAATTACCAATATGCAGTAATGGATATCTAGGAAAGGGTAACCATGAAGAAGATCGTAGCTATAGCATCCTGCTTTATTCTTGCTATTTCAGTAGTCGGTCTTGTGGGGTGTTCGGGTAGCATGCCGAACAATCCGTCAAGCCCGGCAAGCGCAACTACTAGCTCAAGCACACACAGCCCATTGGTTGTGTCGGAGTCTGCTTACCACACAAATAAGTATGGCAGTGTTGAATATGTCGCTATTATAGAGAACCCAAATAGTGAGTGGGTGGCTGACTCGGTTCAGGTAAAGGTCACCGCAAAAGACGCAAAGGGGACTATTCTTTTTACTAATACTGAGTACGTTTCTTATATTTTCGCAAATGGGAAAAAGGCTATACAGGGTCAGTCTTCTTCTGGGTCCCCGGCGACGGTAACTTTTGAACCTGTTGTAAAGACAAGCGGATGGTCGAAAGAATCGACGCAAGCGGGGGACACAGACGCTCTTTTTCCGATAACAAATCTTAATGAAGTTACTTCAGCGTATGGATCGGTGACATTTACTGGTGAGATTGCAAATAATCTTAAAGAGGACGTAAGCGCCTTGAAGGTATGCGTTGTTCTCCGAGATGGGGAGGGGAAGCTAATTTCTGGATATTCTACCTACGCTAGCAATCTTCCGCCAGGAGGGTCGAGCGCGTTTCAGGTCTACGCTTACAGCGACGTTCCAGCCCATGCCACCATAGAAGCCTATGTTGATCACGCTTACTAGATAAAAGAAAAACAGCCCCGACTCTCCGCGAAGACAACCGGGACTGCAACCTCTCAATACGAAAGGCAAGGTGATTCTACCATGTCCGTCAGGCAGTTAAAAAGCGGAAAATGGCTTGCCGACGTAAACTTCGGAATCACATGGAGCGGAGATCGCGATCGCAGAACCAAGGCTTGTGATTCCGAAAAAGAAGCTATCAAGGCAGAGAAGAAGCTTCTCCTAGAAAGAGAGCGCCTCAGGGGAATGTCGGGGAGAATATCTCTCGAAGACTTCCTTGAGCATGTCTACTGGCCACAAAAACAAGGCTTGCGTGCTAACACCCGCAGAGGTTATGAGCGCGACATCAATCTAAGGCTGCTTCCGTCCTTCGGCCATCTTGACCTTGCTGACATTGATCGGTTTGGGATTCAGCGCATGCTTTCAAAATGTAGTACACGCAAAGTGGCCACCAACGCCCGCGAAACGCTATCTTCTATTTTATCGGTCGCTGTGGAAATGGAGATGATTCCTCGAAACCCAGCAAGCTATCGTTACTCATATCCTCCAGCCCCTCCAGCGGAAAAAGATAAGGACGGAGTCTGGCTCCCCACTTTTGCAGAGCACCGCGAGTTGCTAGAGTACGTTGCTCTTCATTATCCAGGCGAGCCGATTGAGAGGATATTGGTTCTCGGGCTATGCTTCGGTTTGCGTAAGGGAGAGATCCTCGGCATGGACTGGGAACGCATCGACCTTGAAGGGGCCGAATTGGAAGTCATGCAGACATTTGTTATCGCTAAAGGCGGCCCATTCATGGCGCCTCCTAAAACTCCCAAAAGCGAGAGACATCTTCCTATTGTTGCGTATGCTCTTGAGCGTATGAAGACGTGGGAGAGAGCCTCAACTACTTCGCCCGATCTGTTTGATCGTCCGTCGCACCCAGTAGTCGTTGGGAGAAACCGAAAAAGACTCTCTCCTGCCACTGCTGAGAATATCGTGCGAAGGGTTAGGGGCTTGTCTTTTGAGAATGGGGAACTCTTGCCCGCTATTACGACGATGAGCTGTAGGCACAGCTTCGCAACAGCTTGCATCAGAGCAGGAATAGAGGTCTCTACTGTTGCGGCGTGGCTCGGGCATCGAGATGTTTCAACTACTTATAATAGGTATGTCAAGCCGACGCTAGGAGTCCTTCGAGAGGACGCTAAAGCCATCGATGAAGCCTTTTCAGGCGCCTAGGCTTGGCGAGACTATGGCTAATGGATAAGGGAATCACCTGTTCATAGCGTTGTTGGTTACGGGTTCGAATCCCTCCTCCTCCGCCAGATATTTACTAGGTGATTCCCTGTTAATCGAGGTCAAATAGCCTATCTATAATCCGTTGCAATCTGCTAAAACCCGTCAGAATTGGCATTTTTGTGGCGAATGGCGGCAGTAATGGCTATTATTTGGCAATTGTTTTACCCCGTAGCTCCTGCCGCCATGAAGTCACTCACGTTCTTGCGAAAGTCGGCATCGCAAGCTTGGCACAGGGTCAGCGTGCTACCGCTTCCTACATTTGGCTCAGTGGCCCATCCCAGCGAGTCGAGCGTCTTGCCCTCGATACTCGCTTTGTCGTATACCTGCATCTTGCCGCAGCGATCGCACGAGTACTCTACGCGGTCAATCTTACCCATTAGCTACCACGAATTTCGCCATGACGTAAGCAGGTTCACCTTTGTAGTTGACAGGCCGCCAGCCGTCGACCTCGTCGCCAGTTGCGGCAAGAGGCGTGCCATCGGCAACGGTGCCGAGAATTTCACCGCCCGGAGTTTTGCGGACGTTAAGATGTGAACCTGGCACAGTCGTTTTGACTTGGACGAGTGGCACCTGAGCCGGCTCAGTCTTCTCTTGCGGCGCTTCTGGTTCTTGCGTCGGCTCAGGTTCCGTTTGAGTAGTATCAGGAGTTTCTTGCGAACGTGGTTCGGCAGTTTCTGATTCCGCCGGTCTTTGCGCAACATCAGTTGCTTCTTGCGAAGGTTCAGCTTTTTCTTCTGGCGCTTCCGGCGCTTGTTCCACTGGGGCGGCTACTTCTGGCTCGGCCTTGTGCGAGAACTCCAGCGCATCCTCTTCGGGTAGCTTTGCGGCTTCCTCGAGAAGTGCCTCGAGTTGTTTTCGGCTTGCGTTGCCAGGGTAGCTGATCTCGAGCACTTCGAGCTTCTTCTTCAAATCTTCGTTTGCCATTATTCCTCCTAAGTAGATTGTCTATAGGAGGATTGTGGGCGAGGTGTTACTAAGGGCGCGATTTAATCCTCTTTGCCAGCTTGCAATTATTCGTCTGTGCGATTATCTCCCCGTAGAGGGCATCACAGCAAGCCGATGAGCTGGGGGAATGGGATGGGCGTTGCGGAAGAAGGTTAGCCATGTTAGAATGCATATCCTAGTATTCGCCCGTACGTTTGATATAAGGAGGAATCATGTCTGACCACATCGATGAGATCAAAGACACAGCCCACGATATCAAGAACGCAGCAAAAGACGCGGCACACGATGCCAAGAATGCGGCTAAAGATGCCGCACATGACATCAAGAACAAAGCCAAGGATTTAGCCGAAGAAGCGAAAGACGCTCTAGACGAGTAAGGATAGCTTTCATACCCTCGATACTTAGGTGCTGGCTTTCGCTGGCACCTTTTTTTTGGGCGTGACTGTTCAGCTACAAAAACCATTTTGCAAGCAGCTGGGCCAGGTACCGTCACCGGCCCCGCTGGGCGTCATAGTGTGGCCCGGGTGTCACACGCACATCTGCACTGCAGTAATCGGTAACAGTTTCGAGAGATCTTCTCCAGCGAAGTCATCACCTTCCGGAGTCCCGCTATCAGCAAGCCAGCCGAAATACGGTTCACTGCCTACAGCGACGCGGATAGTAGCGCCGGACACTTTGATTCCGACGATAAAGTTGCCACTGTCAATATCGCCAGCATAACCATCTCCGCAGGGGTTCTGCCCGAATAGGGAACCGGTGAACGTGGTGATGTCGAGCCACTTGCCGTTGCTCATGTACACCTGCAGCGAGAGCGGTGAGCCGTCTTCTCGGTAACCACGGATACCATCAATCGGAGAATCCATCCAGCCAGCGAAACCATCCTCTGAATCGTCAACCTTGGACACTGCGCCCATCCACCCGAACGCGGGAGAGTGGACTTCGTACACGACACCAGAGCCAGTAGTTCCGTCTCTGCGGTCGGCCTTTGAAGTCGTGCCACCCTGAACGTTTGATACTGCAGACTCGTCTCCCTCGTAGTGAATGATGCAATCCCAGGGGAAATCATAGTATGGTCCGATGCGGCTTTCCCGTCCCGTTTGGTCGCCGACCTGACCGCCCGATATCCCGCCTTTCTCGTTCTGAGAAAACTCCATCAGTTCATCGGGAACCTGCTGACGGCACATGGCGACATGGTCAGCATGATTCAGATAAAGATCTCCTCGCGACGCGATGAAGCTGAGCAGTTGTTGTGAGAACCTTCCTGTAGCCGAGAGGCAGCGACCCGTATTGCCCGTGTAAGTTGCTCCACCTGTGTCAATTCCTGCTGCTTCGTAAGACCTCAGCACCGCGCTAGAGCAGTCGGCGTCCCCTCCAGGGAATGCGTATGTCTGCCCGTCAACAACAATGCTCTCTGTGCCACTGCCGTACCGAGCATCTTGCGCATAGCCATGATTCGCACAGGTGACAAGGTGCTCCATAATCTGAGAGGCAACCTCTATTTTACTGGCCATCAGACATTGCCTTCTGAACGACATCTTTTGCAGTAGTTGTTGCCGATATTGAAGTAGTTGTGGTCTTCGACGCTACGCTTGCCGCATCCACGTAGGCCTCAGCAAATGCGTAGAGCGCGCCTGAGCCGACTGTGCAGAGCAGACCGACTCCGATGAGCCAATCTGTCGAGGTTGCGATACCCGTAATGCCCGTCCCGAGGGACGCGAGCATGGCCGCCACCGCTAGTATAAACTTCCGACTAAACACCTTACTTTTCCAATCCATTTGAATCCTCCTTAGCGTGCTTTGCGTTTTCTGTTTGAACGTCTTCCTCGAAGTCTGGTATTCCAGTCAGCCCCATTCGGGCGAGAAAGCTATTAGTCTTTTGCGTGGGTACTTGGGTGCCTTCTTTGGCCATCTTCAAGCGGGCCAGTGATACGGTCTCCGCGATAAAGAGGGCCGCGGTTCCGTAGGTGATTTCTGCTGGGAGAAAGACTCCCGTGATGAGCTTTACGTACACCGTTCCGATGATGTAGGCCACCCAGGTGATGTACATGAAAACGATGATGATAGTGGAACCTTTGATTCTCACGATCAATCCTCCTTGATAGGCAATTCCATGATGTCGCGGAAGAGGGATGTACCCGTTCCGTTTCCCTCGAGGGCGTGGTATGAAAGATAAGTGCGTTCTGCTATCTCTTTTGCAATGAGCGGACAACTACCTTGCTGAACAACGTATTCCTGGTGTACTCTCACAAGTTCATTGCGAAGCAGATCTCGCATTCCTTGCGTCATGGACTGCTTCCATTCGTCGTCTTTCTCGCAGTCTGCGGTACGCTTCTGTTTGACTTGCTTGAGAGATGATGCAACCCACCCGAGAGCGATCGAGATAACGCATGTAATTGCTGAAATGAGTATTTGTTCTGCCATAGCTGCCTTCCTGTCCTTGACAGGATGCGAGAGGTGTTACTTAGCTAAGGCGAAGCCACTGATGGAACACTCGGTAGGGAGGTAGGTTGTTATGGGCCGCACCGCCGCCAGTGTATTGTGTTTGTAGGTTGGCCGCTGCGTTAATGCCAGCCAAAACAGGTGCCTGTGCTATGGGGTTCCCGCCAGTTGTATAGTTGTAATTCTGATTCCATATGTGGTTATGGTTCGGCATCTCAGTAATAGTTAAAGTATGTGTATCAGAACCGCCCGTTGCGTCCACTGCGCGGGTTCCCGAGCCGAGAATCATTCTGTTCTCGATTTTCTCCCAGGTTGTTCCTGGCCACCGCGTTGAGGGAACATCACTTGATTTGGTTATCCAGATGTCGCTTACGTGGACTGGCGCATCTTCTTCCCCGATCGCAGCAATTGCAAGCCACTCTGTCCCGTTGATAAGGATTAAGCAACGTCCGCCAACTGGCGGCCAACAGCAGCGGACTACCTTGACCGAAGTGGTCTGCCCATCTGGAACAATTGACAAAGTACCGTCAGTGTTGCGCGCCGTGACAGTTCCGTAGCGGATATTCGCTGGGGGGGGGGCGCTCCCTGAGATTAATTGTGCGATCGCAAAAGCATCCATGGTTATCCTTTAGTCGGTCGATTTGGTGTATTCGAGGATTGCAAATACGTCATACGCATAGAGTCCCGAACCAGTAATTACCGTAATACCTGTCTCATTAGCCGTTATTCCGCCGCTAGAACCGCTCAATGATGGATTAATGTATGTTAGGTTGAAATAGTAACCACCATTTACTGTGAGTCCCGTAACCGAGGTAAATCTCGCGATGTTTGTTATGCCATGCGCGACTATCTTTGTTGTGGCGAAGACATCACCAACCGCGACCACTTTCTGATAGATGGGTCTGCCGTCAATCCACTTTTTACCTGTCTTCTGCTCGACAGCAGAGTAGTTCAAAGCAAGTTTTGCTGGAGTCACGGCTCCGTCAATAAGCCCATCAGTCCCTATCTGGTCTCCACCTATTACACTCACGGCAAGCCATTCAGTATCGTTGACAAGCACCACGACTCGACTACCGACTTTCGGGCGGCAGCACTTAATCACCGACACGGCTTGCGTTTGGCCATCGGGAATAACAGAGAGCGTCCCGTTGGCGTTTAGCGCGGTCACGGTGCCATAGCGCAGTTTGACGGGACTGGCGGGGTCTTGGTTGGCGAGGAGCTGTGCTATCGAGAAGGCATCCATCTTAGCTCCTCACGAATCTGCGGAATCGCGTCTTGCATTCCATGCCCGGGCGAAGCTGCATTGTTTGGCGCACGGAAGCCAGCCCCGAGCGATTCAATCCAGCTGCCCTGTAGTCAAGGGTGATAACGTCCCCCATATCCAAAGGGATGAATACGTGCTCGATTTCGAAACTTTCAACTGCAGCGGTTTCAGAAACCAAGAGCGCGTCCGCTTTCGCTTGTAGTGCGGATTGATTATCGATGTCAGAAACTGTTTCGCATCGCACAATGCGCCGCCCCCGAGATACAGTTGAAAAGGCGCTTAGAGGATCGTCATTAATAGAGGTTGCGCTCATGTCTCCTGTTTCGGAGTTGCTGCATGTGACCGTAATAACGTTGGCGGTGTTGAATATGTCATATTCGCGCACGATGCCCGATTTGAACACGCAGTTATCATCGTCAGCGAAAGAGAAGGTAGGAGTTTTGTTGGTGGGGTCACTGTACGGGACAAGGCGCACATTGCCGTACCCGTCCACCTGCGCTGATGAAAAGCCTGCAAAGTCCATGAGCCAATTGACTATCTCAAGCTTTGTGGCGCCAGCGTCCCATATAGCGTCGGCATTCAGACTTGCCGCGCTTGCTGATGCTACTACGGGGAGGTTAGCTCCCGTAATTAGTTGCGCTGCTGCGGACACAGCAACTGTCCCAGCTGGTAGGCTGAGCACTGTTTCGACGGCATCTTCTGCGAGGATTTGCAGGACGCTGTAGAGGTCCGCGGTGCCTTCTTCTATCGCACCACGAAAGGTGCTTGATGGCGTGCTCACAAGGTATGTTCCGTGAGCGATGGATAGCCGTTCTCCCGTCTGGGGCTGATAGCTATCGGAGTAAATGCGTAAGAAATCACGCCCAACATCAGGCTCCTTGACGTAGTTTAAGCTGCCTGAGGACTTGATTGACGTTAGATCATTGCGCTCAATCTCGCCGCCTGTAATACCGTCAAGTTCCTCAACCTCTTTGCGAGAAGTCCAATCCACGCGCATATAGCGAAAAACGTCATGGCGGCGACTGCTAGAGAACCAGTCCATCAGCTCTCACTTTCTGTACTTCGACTTCAACTTGGGATACTGCGGAATCTTGAGACCCTGTCGTCAAGTGGCATTCGATAGTTGCTGGCACTACTCGTCCAAAGGGGAAGCGGGCTATGGCAATGTCGGTGTTTTCTTGCAGGCGCTCAAAGGCTGCTGCGGTTGAGTAAATGTCTTCTCCTGCATCTTCAAGCCGCCACCAGATTTCGCCGTTAACAGAGCCCTCAGTGGTTTTAGCACTACCGAAAAATACAAGAGGGTCAGGGTTGCCTTCGGTTACGATAACTTCTTTATCGATTTGAACCGAGCGATCCCATTCGACATCCATTGCGACCTTGGCTAGGTCGCCAAACGCTGCTCCAAAGTTGAAATACACATATCCGCCCGAAGGAATGGTCTCGGCGTGCTCAGTCTTGGAAGTAAGTCCATTAGCCGTATAGGCAACTGCGATATAGGTCAGAGGTTGGTCAAGGGGAGGGTAGGGGTCTGTCGCTCCTGTGCCAGAGGTAACGTGGTCAACTAGGCTTGTGATCGCCCCGTCTGCTTTGCGGCGAAAAATGCCCAGGGAAGCCGTGGCAGGCTTGCCAGTGTTGTTGATTCCTTCATGTACGAGCAACGAGACGCGTCCGAACTCTTCATCAACGTCAACAGTGATAGTGGGGCTTTCAGGTTCCTCGTAATCGGTTGCGAATGTTCGTGTGGCAGATGCTGTCAACCCAGAGGTTGACGTCACAGCAAGTTCGATAGAGTACGTCGCATTGTTTGCTGGGAGTAGTTCCGATGATGGCACTGAAGCTGATACAGCAGCACCCGTGATAGTCTTTGTCCACAGCTGCGCACCTGCAGAGTCCTTAATAGTCACAACGGCACGTTGTTGAGTACCCGACTGGTCAGAATATGACCATGCGAGGGCAATTGGAACGTCGATTATCTCCGTGCCGTCCGCTGCAGGTGTAGTGATAGCTGTCGAGGGAACTTGGCACACCTTGAACGTCTGGGCAGCCGAGTACGCGCCATAGTCCGCATGAGCACCTTTGGTGCGCACTCGCCACGTTACGGTTGCGTTGACGGCAAAGCTGTTAGCAAGGCTGTATGTTTGCGCAGTGGTAAGAGTTACGGTAGTCCATGTGCTTCCGCCATTGATGGAGTATTGCAACTCAGCGGCGCTCTGGGCACTACCGTCAATAGGATTGTGCTGCCACGTGAGCACAATGGCTGTCTGAGCCTTCGATATTGTGACGCCACTTGCGGGAGTGATAAGCGTAGGTGCAGCTGGAGCGATAATCGTCACAACCGAGTTCGAGGTGGGTGACCAGTCCGACACGAGAGCGCCCCGAGTATTCCTAGCGCGATAATAGAACGTCCCGCCGCCTGGAGTGTCTGTGGCAGAGGTCACCGCTGAACCCGTTACGGTTGTTATCGTGGTCCATGTTGCTCCGTCAGTAGATCGCTGGATCTCTAGCGCGGTAGCTGTGATTGCGGGGTTGGTGATTGCTAAAGCAACCGTGGTGGATCCCGACCGAGAAGCGTTGACTGCGGTAGGCGCTGCAGGGGAGTTATAAGTAGTGCTGCTTGTCGAGTAAGAACTGTAGCCGGCGGCGTTGTATGACCGAACACGGTAAGCGTAAGCGTGGTTCGTCTGTGTTGTGGCATCGATATAGGAAGTGGCAGACCCTGATAGGCTTGCTATCTGAGACCAGACACCTCCGTCAATCTGGCGCTCTACGAGGACATTGCTTCTCGCTCCTGAGCCATTCGTCCAGGTAACCGTATTCTGGCTATCTGAGTTACGGGTATTGGTGGCGGCAGAGGGTGCTCCAGGCAAGTCGAGCGCGGGAATGGTAATAGTTTGCCAGTCTGTTGCTGCCTGACTACCAATGTGGGCACCTGTGCCCGTGTTGTATGCGTCAAACCATGCGCCGGCAGAGATGTTGTATGCGGATCCGCCTCGCGCAAATGTGCGGTACTGGAGACCTGTGTCTGCGCGGGCCACCCAGTCATAAGCAATGGAATCCCACGCGCCGTACGCTTGGCCAACATGCTCACCGTTGATGACTGTATTTGCATACATTCCCGCGCCGTAGTTGCTGCGGTTATCTCCAACACAGCGGCAATACACGGTGACAGTTGAATCAGTGGAAGAGGCTATGCCAGCTTCTACCCAGCCACGGTAAAAGCCGTTGCCCCACTGTACTCCGTCTCCGGAGGGAAAATACCAAGCCATTATACTGCCCCCATCGTCCGGAGTTGTCTTTGCACGTCAGGCCACAAAGTGCTGATTGCGTCTATCTTTGTCTGGTCTGTAACTTTTATTTGGGCGTCACCAAGCGTGAAATTGACTGTCACTGTCTGCATTACAGGGATTGTTGAGAGAGCAGGCGGGAGAGGCTGTACAGAGAACGATGTCGCAAAATCGAGATTCGACATCTCGCCTCTAAGGGATTTGTCGATGATTTTAGCCATCTTTTGAGATTGCGTTGCGAGTGCATATTCTCTCTTTTTCATGCCTCCCGTAATGTTGTCCACGAGATGCTCGCCCCAGACATCAGTATCCGAGAGGGGGCCATAATCAGCTACAGTTTGGTGGAGGGGGCCAGCTATGGCATCTGCTGTCGCTTCAGCACATCCGCGTAGCCAGTCTATGAGCCCTGTCATTCCGTTGCCGATGTTTCTGACAAGGTCAGAGCCCCATGTAGATCCTTCGGGGCTGATGTCGGCCTGACGCTGCGAGTTTGCCGCCTGATTTGCAGCATCATCCACCTTATAGATGTTCTCATACATCCCTGCTTGAATTTCATTGCAGAACTGGATCATTGCTTCATCGCCCTGTACGCCTGCATCGGCAGCGAACTGCATCAGTTTCTCTTTCGAGATTCCCGTAGTAGTAGTCACCGCATTTACGGCGGCTTCTCTCTGGTTCGCGATTGACTGGGCGTAGTCAGCGCCTGTTTGCGCACCAATTTGGGGAGCCACGACACCGAACTCAGTCAACTTACCTTGGACGGACGCAAAAGTGCCATCATAGGCGCTGCCAATAGCAGCACACTGTTCTGCCGTGAGTGAGCCGAGCTTTTCAGTCGAGGCACCAGCATTGGTAAGCTGCGTTACAAAGTCGTTGGTGCTATATCCCGTTGTTTCGATGGTCGCTTTGAGCAGGGAATGGCTATTAATAGCAGCAGCAATTGATTTAGACCCCTCGTCTTGTGCACGCGTGGCGAGACCGAGTTCCTTTTGGTAGCCTTTTATTGCTTCACCAGAGGATTCGTATAGCCCCTTGGCTTCCTTAAGGCTGTTGTTCGCCTTATCCGCAACCGTTGCAAAGTTGTCTCCATATGCGGCGGAATTCGCCATGATGTCATTGTATTCTTTTTGAGCCTTGGCGAGGGCTTTCGCTCCTTTTTCCTGCTGCGCGTAAGCATCTCCCAGGCTTGCAATAATGGAGTCAATGCGAATCTGTTCAATCTTTTTCTGAATGAGTTCATCTATTGCCGCTGTGGTTTTAAGGACGTTGCCTTCTTGATCTTTAATCACGCCGTTAACTGCGTCTGTGACCGTGTACTGTGCTCCCATTTCTGCATTTAGTTTGCTGACTGCATCTTTGAGCAAGGCTTGCGCGGATCCGCTGAGATTGGTCTGGTTGGCATATTCCTTGATGATATCGCCATACCGTTGCCATGTTCCCATGCTGGTCTCGGCCTCGGCATTCCGTTCAGTGATGGAGTCCACGAGTTTTAGTTGCGATTCTAGGGCGCTTTTGAGGGCGGCAGATGCGCCGACGGACGCGCTAGATAGATTGCCCATTGCTCCAGCTTGTTCTTTGATGGGTTGGATTGCTTTTGACGAGGCGCTGCGCAGGCCTTCGGTTGCCTTTGTCATGTCCTGCTGGTGCTCTATCGCCTTTGTAACCCAATCGACAAGCACCACAATTCCCGCCATCGCGAGTCCCACAAGAGCACCTTTGGCAACGCCCGCTGCAATCCCTTGGGCCTTTAGGGCAACCGAATGGACATTTGCCGCAGTAGTCCCCTTTGTCGTTGCCTCCGTCCCTGCGTTAGTTGCCGTCGTGCTAGCCATTCTCGCAATCGTTTCTTGATTTTTGCCCTGGACAGCTTTCTGTGTGGCGATATTCTCTAGCTCCTGCTTAATAACGGCCTTAGCCTTAGCTTCTTGTTCCACGTTGACTGTGGCAGCATTCTGCAGGCGGTAGAGCGTTTCTTTTTCCTTTGCGATGACTATCCGCGATGCGTTTATAGATTCCTTGGCTTGCGCAGCTTCCAGCCGGAGAGTAGCTGCCTCTTCGGTAAGAGACGCTGCCGCGCTCGTCCCTTTGGCGGCAGCATTAGCTTTTTCGGCAGCTGTGTTAGCAGTCAAGGTCGTCGTTGTTTTGCCCAGAGCTGTAGACATTACTTGGAAAGACGTGATCAGTTTACTTGCAAGCATCATTAGGGGGCCAGCAGCAGCGACAATGCCCAAGAAAGCTGTTGCGAGTCCTTGAGCCGCAGGATTCATGTCGGCAAACCCCTGAGCCGCATTCTTCATGAAGTCAATTAGAGGACCGAGGCCGTCGACGATTGAATTGATTGCAGCAAGGAGAGGTCCGCCGGCTGTTGCTGCGACATTCTCAAATTTATTACCTAGAATCTTGAGTTGGCTTTCTGTAGTTGCGTATCTCTGCTCCGCCTCTTTGGCCATTGCATTGTTCGCATCCCACGCCCCGGTTGCCGTGTCCACAGATTTCGCCAAGAGGTCGCTTGCTCCAGTAAGGCGTTTCATCATGTCTGTCTGGCGAAGAGAAGAGACGCCTAGCTCATCGAGCATGAGATTCATGTTATCGCCCGACTGGGTGGCGCTATCCATATTTTTGAATAGCATCTGTAGGGCTTCGACTGGAGAAGCTTTCCAGGCGGCAGCAAATTTCGATGCGCTTTCGTATCCTGCCATCTGAGCCCATGCAGCAAGGTTCTCTGAATTGCGTGCAACGTCTTTATCAATCTGGCTCATGACCGTTGAGATGGCCGTGCCGCCTGCTTCGGCTTCAATGCCGACACTTGACATGGATGCAGAAAGAGCAAGGATTTGAGCATCAGTAAGCCCGATTTGAGAGCCAGCACCTGCTATTCGATGAGCCATCTCCAGGATGGCTGATTCTGTTGTGGCAGAGTTGTTGCCTAGAGCGACGATTGTTGAACCGAACTTTTCGAACTGGTCTTGTGCCATACCTGTAATGTTTGCGTATTGAGCCATCTGCATGGCACCCTGCTCGAGGTCAAGGTCGGTTGTGACGGAGAGGTCGGCGATTACAGACGCGAATTGCTCAAGCTTATCTTTGGCAATGCCTAACTGACCACCGAGTTCCATGATTCTGTTTATGTCATTGGCAGAAATCGGTTTTGTTTCGCTCATGCGCTTTGAGGCAGCGGCAAGCTTGTCGAACTCTTCTTCAGTTGCGTTAACTGTCTTGCGAACACCAGCGAAGGAGCTTTCGAAGTCCATGGCTGCTTTAATCGAATAGGCACCAAATGCAAGGATGGGTAGCGTTAGGGCAAGCGTCATGGCTTTGCCCGTTGTTGAAAGTATAGAGGCTAGCTTTGCGCCAGTTGCGGCGGTGCTAGCCTCTACGGCGGCGACAGTACGTAGATATTCGGACTCATCGCCCGTTATGTCGATTACAACCTTGCCGTCAGACACTTAGTCGCCCCATTTCATTTTCTCTCGCGCTACCTCCTCTTCATAGGAGATGGGAGGCAGTGCGTATTGACGCTTGATTTCCTTGATGCGCTCCTTTGTTTCCGGGGGAGCGTCCTTTGGGATATCGCAAGAGCGGTATCCTCTAATCGTCATAGTCTGGGATGTGTTACTTAGGTTGTTGAAAAGGGCAAGGAAGCGCCACCAGTGCATGGTTAGCTCGGGGTTGGTGAGGTCAATCTGATACTCACGCTGGAAGTCAGCCACAAGGCGCATTTGGTCAAAGTCGAAATCAAAGTCGCGTGATTGCTTTGCTCCTTTTGGTGTTTCGTATTCTTCGGTGCCAGAAAGAAAGGCAAAGCAAGCTTTATATGCTTCGATAATGTCTTGGGGCAGATCTGCGCCGTAGTAGTGGGCGAGGACGCCTCGTCTCTTAGTCCTTTCTGGGAGGCTTGAAGAAAGAAGTCTTGCTACTTGTAGGGAAGTCCTAAAGTCGGTCTTTATCGCGTAATATATGCCGCCCACTTTGACAGCAGACGGCATATTCTGAGTAATGATGTTACGCATTAGACGAGCCCGAAATCGCCGAGCTCCTCATCAAGGTTAACGAGAGCAACAGCGTTGTTTACAGCCTTACTGACAGCAAGAAAGAGTTTTAGTTCAGCAAGGAGATCGCGCTCACCAATTGAAGCAAATATGCGCTTAGCTTGGTCTTCTCCAAACAACTCATCAATGAACTCATGAACCTTGTTGCTTATTTCGCTATAGATGTTGAGTGCATCTGTATAGCTTGTCTTAGCGAGGCCGCTGGCAAAGAGCATCATGCGGTTAATCCTGTCGGGGTCGCCTAAGTGCGCACAATACTCCTCGCCGTTTATTTCTACCTCTAAGACGGTAGGCTTAATGTCGATTTTCATTAGCCCACGACTGGAGTAAAGGCCATCGTTGTCATGTTGAATGTTCCCTTGGTCCAAGCTTGATCAGTCATGTTCATGACGCCTGTGTGTTTTAGATCTTCGGAAGCGGCCCCATCAATTGGATTGGGTCGCACGAGAAACTTCGCCATCTTCGCTTCATGGACGGTAGCGGCTCCTTTGCTTGTGTCAATTCTTACGATTGACGTTGCAAAGTCGAAATCGTCCTCATGGAGGGCAAGCCATGTCTGTAGCTCTTGGCCATCTTCATAGGCGATGTCGTACTCTACAGAGGTCTTGATGCTTTGAGTGCGCTCGATTTGGTTCTTAAGGCACTTGTAGTCGGTTTCCTTGGTCTTGAAATCGATCTTAGGATTGAAGGCCGAGTTCTCGGTCACTAGGACGTAGTCAGGAGTGCCTGGTACGGCAGAGACATCGAGAGCGTATTGAAAAATGTCGGTGGTTAACATAGTTTTATCCTTTCATTTTCTTACACTTGTACGTTAGATTGAATGTTACTTGCCAGATGTCGTAGTCGGTATCTGCCTCAACGCGTGCAGGTAGGTTCTCAAGCATCATCTCGCGCAGTTTGTACCCCTCAGGAAGTGAGGCGTCGAATCCTTTAATCGAGTGAGCCAGCTTCACAAGCCTTCGGTAAGCACTCATACGAGAGTCGGTATCGACGCTTCCTGATCTCAAGTAGAGTGCAAAACGGTAGCTGGCTATGTAGTCACCACATTTGTAATGAGTGACCTCAGGGGGGCCTGTGAGGGTTTGAAACGAGTAGCAATCGTAATCGGGTAATTCCTCGAAAAGAAGGGGCAAGTCGAGGGTTTGGCCCTCAAGCCATGTATAAACGACATCACCAATAGCGAGGGCGTCAAACTGTTGATCAAAGGCCATTTGCTACCTCCCGAGCCGCCTCTTTAGCCGATCTTTCCCATTCGGCGCGGTATCGCGGTCTTGCGTAATCAAACCACTGCATGACCGTTCCCGGATGTGTTTTGCCTGGCAGTCCGTAGTATTGAGCACGAGCATATGGAACATCTTTTGTACCACCCCAGACGACTTTGCCTGGAGTGCTGTAACGCTCAGCAGTGCCGCGTAGCGCACCTGTGAGGAATGGCACATACGGATTGCAGTCAAACCTTACTTTCTCAGTGAGCACTACCACGACGCGTTTCTTGATAAGAGGGCCTTTTGCGTGTACGCCTGACAGATTCGTCCTTACGTTTGCACCGATCATCTGACTTTCCCTCCACTCGCCTCAACGAGGCTGGTCTTGTTCCCGATTCGGAACATTTCGACCTTTTCAACCGTAAGCGCGCTTGTAGGGGGTGTTAAATCGGTTACATCTCCGAACAAGACCCTGTCTCCCTTGGAGATATCAGTGTCATAAGGAACGAATAGTTCAAAGTTGTCTTCGGTTGTGTCGCCATTCATGCGACGTATGGAGCCTCGGGTTTCCTCAAAGCGCACCATTGGGAGAAGTTGGCGCGACCATACGGCTTTGCGGTCTGTCTCTCCCGTGATGTGCCACACGGTTACGGTGTGTGGATACATTACAGCCACTGTCCGTACTTGAGTACTCCTGTGCCAGCAAGATAGCGACGTATAGCAGCTTCAGCAGTCAAACTAAAACCTGCATCACTGTATTCTTCGCGCACCTTGCCCGCTGAGTAGGATCTGCGCCGCTTCTCTGGGTTCGCAATTGCGTCTGCTACGCCACAGATGGCATGTTTAACCTTATCGCCGTGTGTTGTTAAATCGGCTTGTGGCCAAAGAGCGTATCCTACCTCCGCTACAGCATCGGACAAGGCCCCCATAAAGGAGACCTCATCCATTGTGCCGTGGTACTCGTCGGTGTAGTAAGCGTAATCAGGGGTTATGTCGGCAGTGATGCCAGCCATGACTATCCTACGACGGTCAGAGCACGCAGGACGCCTGCGGCCTTAGTCTTCTTAAGCGCACAGCCACAAACAAACTCGCTGTCACCCTTTTTGACGGCACCAGGACTCGACCAGTCAGGCAGCGCGATAGAGATACCAGCATCGCCCGTAAGAGTGAGGCCGTGGAACTCGTCCATACCAAAGCACATTGCGTATATGTCGAGTGAGGTGTGTGCTCCATCTTTGAGCACCTCAATCGGGATGTTGTCCCACTGGCGAACGCGCTTACCTGCATCATCGCGGTCCATAGTCTCAAAGCCAAGGATGCGAAGAACCGCGTTAATCTTGGTTGCCATACTTAGTGACACAGCGAGCACGTCAGGGTCACGGGTAAGTGAGGACAGTAGGATATCCATCTCATTGGCAAAAGCGAGAGCCTTGTCCTTGTCAATTGTAGATAGGTTAACAAGAGAGGTGAACTCAGTGCTAGAGCCGGTGAGGGCTTTCGACAGTCCGTCAAAACCATCGGCATCAACAGTAGTATCACCAGTAATCAAAGTCTTATTGAAGCCGCGGATAATCGAGTTCTTAGACTCAACGACTTTGAGCTCATAGATGTCTTCTGCGGCGCCTTTAGCCACGCGGTCCATCTGCCATGCGCTCGACAAGATGCCGGGCTTCGTGGTGTACTTTTTAATCTCAACGTCTGCCACGGCAGGCTCAACGTCAATCTTACGGAAAGCAGCTGTTGCGCCAGAGATCACACGCTTGTAGCCATAGACGAGGTCGCTAGTGCCGGTTGCGGTCAAGCAATCGTCAAAGGGCATGAGGGATAGGATTTTTGAGTCAGTAATCAACTCATTGATGAAGCCTTGCTTGAGTTTGTCGGTGGAGTTCTCAGCAAGTTGTGCAAGTGTAGTAGCCATAATGTCTCCTTATTTCTTGTTTAAGGCAGAGAGTGCTTCTTTGATAGTCTTTGCCGTGCCGCTTGCTGCAGGTGATCCTGCGGGTGCAGCTCCAGTTTTTACGGTCGGCACCGTAGGGGGTGTCGCTTCTGTGAACAGGTAGGGTAAGTCGGTTTTACCCTTAGCAATGTCGATACCAGCGGTAATGTCTCCGTCTTTTGAAACCTCGACCTTCGAGAGGTCAAGTTTCGACCCAGCAATAAAGGCTTCTGCATTTAAACATCCGTTAGTAAGCAGATACGCCTTTACAGCAATTGCCTTGACTTGCTCAGCTGCTGCCTCGTTTGCCTCGGTAACTGCTTTCTGTACGTCTTCGACAGTCTTTGCGGCATCAAGCTTTGCTTGTAGGTCTGTTTCTCGCTGCTTAGTTGCTGCGAGGTCAGCCTTTAGCCGCTGTAACTGAGCATCTTCGCTGGGAGCACCTTTAGCGCCACTTCTGTCGTCGGTTGGCTCTGTTGCTGGAGTACCTCCGACTGGAGGGGTCTTATCGGCTGGTGCCGTTGGTGCTGGGGTCGATGGCGTAGGGGCGGGTGCTGCTGGGTCTCCTGCGGGTGCTGGCATTCCTGTTCCTTTCAATCGTTGGCCGTCGTGTTTGGTTCGCGCTTCTCTGCGCGCTTGACGGTGCCGCTCTTCGCTCACGGCTGGCGAGTGTGCGTCTCTGCGCTCGACGCTGGCGATGTGGTTAGAATGCAGGAGGTGTTACTTGGTAGTAGCGTTATGGAGCTTTGTAATAAGAGGTATCATTTGATTGCTGTTATAAGAGCGATTGGAGTATGACTGGGGGTCATTGATGAAAGCTGGAAAATATGCAGAAATGGTGACTGATTATGCTGAACACGCTTACCGCGACAATATAGAAAAAGTCGAACGAAATAAAAAATTCTTATCCAAAGAAGATGTTGAGCGTGAAGTTGATGTTCTTACAACACTAAGCAATGGAGAGGAGATTGCCTTTGAAGTAAGAGATCGCCATTCTGGGGCACAGGGAATCGATTGGATTGACCAAGTCATTGGAAAGTATGACGGAACTCATTTTTCTCGAGTATGGATATGCACTTTTGCTGGTTGCAAACTATCAGCTGGAGCAATAAAGAAGCTCCAATACCACGGACTTGGATGGCGAGAGTTCACATTAATAAAGGATCCGCTAACAGATAACTCAGCTCCTGTTTTATACGTCAACGGTATTAAGCCAATCATAGAAGGAATTGAAATCACTTCCAATGGTGAGACTATGTCTGAAATGATGCTTACGTGCATGGATAGTGAAGGAAAAGAAGTAGATCTGTCTTTTCGAGATTTAATAGTAGATTCGTTTTATGAAAAGGCTAAAAATGATATTTATTTTTTTCAGAATGCCGATGCTTATAAATTTGAAATTGATACTAATGTTTCAAATAACTTGGGCTCTGAGAATCTTCATATTGAGGGATTACTCCCAATCAAACATTGCGTTTTTGTAGACTATTTTAATGAATCCTATGCAGTCAAAAACGACGGTGTTGAATCAATACTAATTTTAACGCAAAGAAAATCTCTTATCCTTACCAACGGAAAGCTAATTATCAACTGGAATTATATTCGAGAAATTGCAGAAGAAGGAACGATTCTAGATTTATCTTTTATGTTGAATATAGATGCTATTCCTGAAAAGTACCGTGATTTTTCGATTATTGGTCAGATTCAACCCAATGGAGATATAAAGTTTGGGATAACTAAGGTTATTGGGTATAGATAAACAATAAATCCACCGAAGCGGGTTTATTGTTTTAGGGTTTCGAGCGCCGATTCGTAACGTCTTCGTCTAGCAAGGTCGACTTCCGTCACGTGGGACAGTCTGCTTAGATCCATATTGTGGGTGATATCGACAATCTTCACTTTTTGAGCGATGGGGTTTTTCGCAACCGCCTGAATGTACTCTTCGTAGGACTGGTTTGGCGAGTGAGTCATTGCTTCCACAGCTTCGATCACACTGCTTGGAAAACCAGCCTCGTGAAGGTCTTGAGGTGTGATATCGGTGTCCTCAACAGAATCATGGAGCCATGCGACGGCTCTCTCTTCCTCAGTGAGCATGCCTGAAGCTACATGCGCTAGGTGCTCGGTGTAAGGGCGACCACTCTTATCGACCTGCCCAGCATGATGTTCAGTCGCAAGCTTAGAGGCTTTTTCTACCAAGGTCACTGTCTTCCACCTCTTATCCTAGCCATTATCTCCTCAGCTTTTTTTTCGCTGATCTCATCTACGAAGATTTCACCAATGAACAGACCGGCCAGAAGGCCATCACAGACCCAATCAAGGGTTTCGTAACTGAATCGCTCAAATGCGTTATCGTTATTCTCCCTAACGAGGAGTCGTTCATCGTCTGTTGCAAAGTATCTTATGCTCATTTTACTCCTCCAATTCCGTAGGGTGTTTGTATCGTGTCAGCGTTCGCGATCATCAGCTGCTTGAGTTCTTTCCTTCTTGTTTCAGAGGTCCCGCTAAGCCTGTATTCTTCATAAAGTTTATGGTTCAGTTCTTTAACCTTCAAGCTATCTAATGTGTGAAACTGGGTTTCAAATAGATAGCCGTCAGTTCCTTCTACGACTACATTTACGCCTCGATAGGCGATTCCTGTTTCCGCTAAAGTGTTTTTAATTCTGGTGATTTTGTAGCCGTTCTCCTGGAGTGTGCTCCTGATTTCGGAGAAGGTGGAGCTGAATCGCTCCGTATCTACAACGAAAGTATAGCGCAACGCATCAGTAATGTCATCTGCTGCATTTTTCCAAGATTCTCCTTTTAATGCGGCATCTGCTTTCATCTTCCGAAGAATGGAGTCAACGTTTTTTTGTTTGAATTCTAGTCCAGCAAGACTTGAAGAAGTGTCCTGCGTAATCTTCTGAAAAAGAGCTGTTGTTTTTGGTTCGGCTGTCTTCGCCTTCGCGAATGCTGACATAGCAGCGTTCTTTGCTCTGCTCGTTTCGCTGGAAAAAGAAGAAGCGACAGTTTTCTTCTTGCTAACGGGAACTCGCAGCGCCCTCGGTTGCGCCCCTATACCATATGCCTTCTCACGTTTGGGCTGCCTTACGAGTTTGTTCTGCTCTACGTGCGCCTTTAAGGTGCGCTGTTGCTTGTCGAGAACAAGCTTCTTTTGCACATAGGATGGTGATTCAAGTCCTAGCCCAGCGCGCTCCATTCCTGCTATCTCACGTTTGGTACCGCGGATCCTTCGCTCGAGTTCACGCTGGCGTTGAGTAGCCTCATAGAATTCATCCGAAGTCATGCCGTACTTCTTTTGCGCTTGATTAAACTCGCGATCAGGGAGAGTAGAGATGCCAGGGAAATACGGCCCCAATTGATGCCTACAATTTACTCCCTTTAATCCCTCCACCGTGCCGTATCCTGTGAAATCGCGCAGTCCTGGATACTTCTTGCCATTAACGCGCTTTTGTCCAGAGACACAGCAGGGAATACCCTGCCAAGCGGCGTGAGTTGGTCGGGCTCCAAAGTGGGCAGAGGTAACCACGAGTTCATGGCCAACGTCTTTTAGCCTAGATAACGTCATGTCGCCGCCGATTTGTGAGAGTTGACTGACGAGGTGGCGCCTTGTGGCAACATCGACCTGGTTGCTGATACCAGAGACGTAATCAATGACAGTAATTCCCGCATCGGCTAGTTGCACCACGCTTTTTGCGATGAGGGAGTCTCTGCTAGCAAGTCCCTGAGTGATTGAGGTAATAGCCTCTCCTGCGACTTCGTACCATAGTTTCTCAGCTTGGTAAGCGAGTGCGATATTCTGCCGTGCGATTATCTCACTCAGACCTCGTGCCGCCTGATATG
Source organism: Coriobacteriales bacterium (assembly GCA_963665595.2). Classification (GTDB taxonomy): domain Bacteria; phylum Actinomycetota; class Coriobacteriia; order Coriobacteriales; family CADBOM01. The sequence goes on from CAXXJK010000007.1 coordinate 34,937, forward strand.
ACAACTCGGCATACTTCGTAGTAGTGGGGATTGCCCCGTAAGCAGCCTCTAACATAGCCACATCTCCTGCGTCTGCTTGGCTGAGGATGTCTTGTACGAGACTCATAACATCATCGTTTATCTCAGAGCGATGCTGCATTAGGAGCGTCTGGATCTCAGATCTGTTGGCTCTCGCAAGCGCCTCGAGCGTTGTTCTCGTTGTTCCATTGAACACTCCATGCACCAGGGAATCGATGAGGTAGTCGGTTAAATCTGTGACGTAGCGTTCCTGAGCGCCGTGAACTATTGTCTCGACTGTCTCGGTAATCTGTTCAGCGGTAATGGCCATTAGGCTTCAATCGGAATTTCGGTGTCCTCGCGGGTCCATTCTTTCGCGGTTTCTACGTCCACTCCGTAATGAGTGGTCACGTACTTCCACTTTGGCACCAGACCAGCTGCGACGTCGGCGCGCATACGCTCACGCTCGGTATCCTCGTCTTGGATGATCGTATCCCCGAAGAGGATGGTTACCTTGCCTGTGAGATCGGGGATGTTAGTCCCACAGAAGAGGTTTGACAGGGAGGCAGCGGCCTCACAGAGTTCTTCTAGCGACGCACCTATCAGCTGCTCATGCTTCTTCGCGTTACGCATAAGCTCGGCATTGTCGCTGGCTACTTCTTTCGCGGTCTTTAGGCCACCTTCGCTATCAAGGCTGTAGTACTTAAACCCGAAGCCTACGCGCTTGCCCAGTAGAGAGAGGGCGGTATCAATCGCCGTGCGATTCTGGTCAACTCGGAGATCGGGATTGTACTCATCAATTCCGGTCTTGTTACCATCGCCCACGGCTCCTTCTGGTTTGGCCATAAAGAGCTGCTGGTCTTTCTCGCGAGGGACGGTATACGAGCCGTCTTCATCATTCCGCTGAAGCATTTCCTCTGGGATGAACATCATCTTTTGCCCGAGGAATACGTCTTTCCATGTGTTATCGAAGGAACCATCAGCAAGCTTCACGGTCCCGATCGCGCCGTCAAATATTGATACGCCAAAGGGGCCATGATTGAGATAAGTGTTGTCAATTGCGGGGCGAATAAGCACGAAAGGTGGTTTATCTAGGCCAGTCGTGACCACCGTAGAGTATCCATCAAGCTCGACGCGTTGACCGTTTCCTTTGAAGAAGGCCGTGTTTATCTCGTATCCCTCCGCCCGTTTGAGATAGACAAGCCATTGCGTATAAGGCTTGCCGTCAATCATGACCTCAGAAGGGAAAGCGCATTCACTACAATGTCCGTTTGCGTCCCATGTGAGAGGCACGATAGACCTAGCATCAAAGCGCAGCATGTCTACGCTAGTGTCCTCGGAGGGTTGCCCATCAATCCGTACATCATTAAGACGCAGCGCGAAGGCATACGTGCCAAGCCCAAAGCACCGTTCATAGCTGGTAGCATCTGTGAGAAGTCTCACGTCATCTACCCAGCCCTGCAGCCAATCGTAAGCCTCTTGCATTTCGTTTTCTGGGTCCACTCCTTCTTCGAGATCAGTTACACCTTCGAACCCTATTCCAGTGCGGTAGTTGAAGAAGATACCTGCCCAATCTTCACACACCATCTTTGCCGGTGAGAAGCTAATGCGCTCTACTTTGAACGTTCCTTTGCCGTCCGCGCTGGTCTCTTCGTAAGCGTAGAATTCTCCTTGGGATCGATACCAGGACCACCATCTATTTACCTCTGCTTGCATAGGAGCTTCTGCTTTCGGGTATCCAAGCTCGCGCACCCAGCCTATGCCTGGGTAGTTCCTATTGCTGTTGTCTACTGCCATGATTAGACCTCTTTCTTCTTCGCGATAAGTGGCGACAGGGCATAGCGCCCCGCGTCGATGGTGTGGTTATCTTTGTCTGGGTAGGCGTCCTCTATAGGTAGCCCATCGGGATCCGCCTCATAGTCGTAGGCACTGAATTCGTGCCAAGTGAGTGGGCAGTCTTTGTCGATGACAATCTTGAAACGGGTCTGCATCCACTTGATTCCCTGCTCGACGCTACCCGGCCATTTGAGGGCTGCCGCACAGTCAAGGCCGCATGCGCGATAGGAGGCAACTGCTTTTTGATCGGCGTTGTCTGCATAGATTTTGTTCCGAGGAGCACGAGGGTAGAATTCCTCTTCGCCTTTATCATTGAAGGTCGTAAGGCGCTTGCGTACCCTGCCTGCTGTCTTCTCATCTGACAGTCGCAAGCCCCTTGTCTTCATTGAAGAAGTAAATCGTTTTAGTCTTGCTGTCATAGGCAACTTGTAGGAACACCCAGGGGTCACGTACAAAACCCCAGTCAAACGCCACAGCGTATCCATTTGAAGCCCTCGCGCTCTTCCTTTGTGATCTCGCGACGCTCAAGATTCGTGAATACCTTGCCCTTGCGCCCAGTGCATATGCCCATGTACTCATTTGCATGAGCCTCTGGATCAATCTCCTCAAGCGCGTCTGCGTCTGCATGAAACTCTTCGCCAAGGAAATCTCGGGGAATGTCGCGATAGGTGAAGCGTGCGACTAGTGCATCACCACGTTCTTCCTGTTGGAGTGTGTATTGATGAGCCCAGTGAGCATCGTTGGCTGGAGTGTTGAACATTCGGAAGGTCCAGAAGTGGGGAGCACCACCACGTTTTACGGTTTGTTGAACTTTACGCATGTTTTGCAAGCCGCGTATTTGGTCAAACTCTTCCCAGACAGCGAAACCAAAGTACATATCAGGGTTGCTAAGCGTTAAGGATTTTGCCTTCTCGGGGTCATCAAGGCCACGAAATAAAATCACCCTGCCCAGTGTCTTTGCGTTTGATGAGCATGGGCGAGACGGTCCACTCAAACAGGTCTTCAACGCCTAGTCGATAGATAGATGCGACCATTGTTGCAAAAATAGAATCTCGAAGAGTGTTGGCAACTTGGCGGAAGGCAACCCCACAAAGACGCGGATCCTTAAGTATGAGCATGATAGGAGCTATTCCGCCGAGCACAGTCGATTTAGCAGAGCCACGACCGCTCTCGCCAATATATTCTGAGTGCCGACCTGACATGATGTCTCGCCACAAGTCGGCATAGCAACCCGGAATTTGAGATGCAGTATCGATGATGGGGAAATCGCTGCCAGACCCTCCTAAGTCGATTTGTTTATCAATCCCACAGTACTTATTAAGACGGTCTACGCTGTCGAAGAAGGCTTTAGGACCAGGAGACTTTTCGACAAAACCGAAAAGGTCAACCTCCTCATATGCTTTATCGTTGATGCGCTTCGTTCTCTCGATAGCTACTTCTAAGGACCACTGAGCTTCGTCTGCAGCTGCCTTCTGTAAGCTTGCTAACCTACCCTTAACCTCCCCATTGGATTCGAGCTCCGAAGCCCTCTTATCCACGGTTGTAGGCAGCCAAGATGTACGAGACGGATAAGCAAAGAGCATTGCCTGTCGCTGACTTTTACCTCTGGCTCGTTCTTGGCAATAGATTTCCCATTTTGGGTTATGTAAAGGACTGTTCTCTTTTTCCATGCCCGACATAGTGCCGCTAGTGTTACAGAGCGACGCCGCCGCGTCGGAGGGTTGAAGCACGGGGCGTCTACAAGGAGGTGAGGCTGCCCTAAGGCAACATCGCTATGATGCGATAGGTGTTACTACGCTCATGCCAAGCTGCTTAGCTATCGTAGCTTCGAGTCTTGCTCCCTTGGACTTCTGCCAACCTTCTAGCAGCATAATCGCATCACACCAAGCAAGCTGACCAATACAGATCCTCATAGCATCGCTCCAAGGAGTGTCGGGTCCTACGTAATCATGCGGGACAATCGGCTCGTGCCCCATCTCCACTAGCTTCCAAGCCGCCCACGTGAATGCTCCCTTGTTGTCATCCTCGATTCCAGTTACTGGCCCAGCAATATAAACCCTCATACCTCCTCCAGCTTCATATACACGCCAGCAGGATCGCTCCACATCTTTACAACGTGCTTCTCGACTATCTGCGCATCGGTTCCGTAGAACCCTAGCTTCTCGCAGACATCCCATACCGTTTTCTCAGTATTGTCGAGATCGGGCTTCGTCTCCTTAGGCGAACCTTGCTCGTGCTTACCGTCAGTGGGCCAGCACAGCATCAAGTCTGCCTTCAGGGGGCCACATAGAGGCGTATCGGGCGCGAACCTTGCTAGATGCGCCTCCCACTTAGCTTCAGCATCTTTCAGGGCCTCAGACTTCCTGATAGAGGGTTTCCCTTTGCGCATGAACGGTTCTAGATCGTTGTGAGTAACGGTCGGGGGGATAAGTGGCGTGAAGAACTTAATCATCGCTACACCTTTTTATTGGGCACCAGAATGGCTTTTCTATTTCAGGCACGGGAGCTTTTACAATGAAACATTTCTTCCTATGCCTAAGCGGGCATTTATTACAATCTCTAGGAAGGTCTATATCAATACTTATCATCTTCATCTCCCTCCTTCTTTCGCAAGCAAGTATCACGGTAGTACTTGCCTATTTCAGTGTGGTTCAGTAAGACATACCAGAAGAGTGCCATCACAATTACGAAGATAATTATTTCAGTCATTGATCTACCACTTTCGCTCCACAGTTTTGGCAGTAATTTGCGGACGCTTCGACTGTCCCAGTCCCACACGCGAGACATTTCATACTAAGATTAAAGCCACATATCTCCGAATAGGAAT
>CAXXJK010000008.1:0-13242 GCA_963665595.2 Coriobacteriales bacterium
CTCGATAAGGTGTTCTTTGAGTACCACTCCTTGCGCATCGTCACGAGGCGCATAGCGCAGCACCGTGCGTGAGAGCCCCACAAGAACACAGGCGCGGCGTTCCGATATCAACGTTTGAGCGCGCATTCGTGTCACCGCTTCTCGTTTGTCTTGTGGGGTTAGAGCTTTCGGCCCAGTGCCGCTTTGAGCGCCTCCGCGTCTAGCATGGCTTCAGCCAGTAGCTTCTTGAGCCGGGCGTTCTCGGTCTCCAATTCTTTGAGTCGCTTGGCATCCGGCACACTCATGCCTGCATACTTGGCCCGCCACGTGTAGAACGAGGCGTCACTGAACCCGTGCTGCCGGCATAACTCTTTCACCGACAGCCCGGCTTCGGCCTGCTTGAGAAAACCAATGATTTGTTCTTCTGAAAACCGCTTCTTCATGTCCGTTCTCCTTCCTGAAAACGGACTTTACTAAATTCATCGTGGTACTGATTTCGGGGAGCACATCAATAGCGAAGCCTTCAAACAACAGGTGATCGAGGCATGCAAGGAGTCTGGTGCGAGTGTCGCGGCAACTGCCTTGGCTCATGGCATCAACGCCAATCAATTGCGACGCTGGATGCGCGAGCGTTCAGCGTTTCCCGTGCCTGTTCCCAGGCAACAAATCCGTCCCGATTGCCACACACCGAGCGCCCCGAACTTTGTCCCGCTACGCCTGACAGAGCGAGCACAAAGTGCGCCAGCGCTGCCTTCCATCCAGATCGAAGTGCGCCGAGCGGGCTCGGTCATGAGGATTCAATGGCCCGGGGAGCTGGCGCACGCCTGCGTGAGCTGGTTGCAGGACCAGGGCAGCCAATTCACCAGCTCCGCTTTCATTAGCTTGCTCCAAGCGCTCCACATTCAGATCAGCATGGATGGCAAAGGGGGGCGGGACGAATGTCTTCGTTGAGCGCCTCTGGAAATCAGTCAAGTACAAAGAAATCTACCTGCACGGTTACGAGACCGTTTTCGACGCAAAACAGGCGCTGACTCGTTACTTCGATTTCTACAACCACCGCCGACCGCACTCCACGCTTGACGGAAAAACCCCCGATACGGCTTACTTCACCCCGTCGCCGCTCCCCGCAGCGGCTTAACCCGCAGAGTGATCACTTAAGAAAACCGAATTCCTGTCCAACTCCTCGGGGCTGCCTCTCTTCCGCGGTGGCAAGGTCTCCGTGGCCAAAGTGGCGCTGACTTACGGCATCAATCCGAATCTGCTGCACAAATGCAAGGCCAGCGGCAGCGGATCTATCAGAAGGGCATGTTAGTTGAAGGGATCACCAGCGAAGGATATAAGAGGCTAGTAATCGACTGTACGCGGGCCTCTGTGCAATTTTCCACCAAAGCAGAGGCGCTCGATAGTTACACTCTACTCGAGCGTGTTTGCGGTCATCTTGGGAAATGGCGTTAAATAGGGAAAGGATTTTTTGTGTCTAAAACTGTTGGAAAGTTAACGTTTAGTTTCTTATTTCCGCTATTCGCGCTACTCAGTGGGTGTGCTACATCCTATCCGCCAGCGCCTTTTAAGGTTGCATCGGGTGATTACAACTACATTATTGGGCCCGGTGATTCTGTTAATGTCGTTGTATGGCGGAACCCTGAGCTATCGCAATCAGTGCCGGTTCGTCCCGATGGAAAAATCACTATGCCGTTGGTGGAAGATTTGCAGGCAATGGGCAAGGATTCGACCACGTTAGCAAGAGATGTAGAGAAGGCGCTTGCAAAGTTCATTCGTGATCCGGTTGTTACCGTTATCGTGACTAGTTTTGTCGGTCCTTACAGTGAGCAAATACGAGTTGTAGGCGAGGCCGCAAAGCCGCAGATTTTGGCCTATAAGCAGAATATGACGTTATTGGATGTCATGATAGCAGTTGGCGGAATGACTGATTATGCAGACGGAAATAGAGCAACCATTCTTCGTACGACGGAGGGGAATAAGCAATACAGTATTCGTCTGAAGGATCTGTTAAAGAGCGGGGATGTTTCGGCAAACGTCGAAGTTAAACCCGGAGATGTTTTAATAATCCCCCAGAGTTGGTTCTGATTTTTGTATTTCCACCTTTTCGTGTGACGGCACTCTTCGATGGATGAATTAGTTAGACAGATTATTGGCTATGCGAGAAGTTCATGGTCGTATCGCTGGTGGGGTATGGTCGTTGCATGGGTTGTTGGTGTAGGAGGTGCGGTTGGTGTTTATTTTATTCCGGATAAATACGAGGCGTCTGCCAGAATATATGTGGACACTCAATCAGTGTTGTCGCCGCTGATGGCGGGTCTTGCTGTTCCATCTGATGTTAATCAGCAGGTAATGATGCTGAGTAGGACGCTTATCAACAGACCAAATGTTGAGAAACTGATTCGCATGGCTGATCTTGATCTAAAAGTGACGGATAAACAACAGCAAGAGTTGTTAGTGGATAGTATCTCAGGGCGTTTAAAAATCACGAGTGCTGGGCGTGACAATCTTTATACGCTGAGTTATCAAGATGAAAGGCCTGAGCGCGCTAAACGTGTTGTTCAGTCGTTTGTGTCTATCTTCATCGAGTCTGGGTTGGGAGATAAACGCAAAGATACAGATGTTGCAAAACGTTTCATTGAGGATCAGATTAAAAATTATGCCCAGAAGTTGGACGAGGCGGAGGCGCGACTTAAAGATTTTAAGATAAAAAATATAGAGTTAATGGGGGATTCTGGTAAGGATTCTCTTTCGCAACTTGGTGACGTAAAAGCTAAGTTAGCGCAAGCGAAGTTAGATCTCAGGGAGGCAGAGAATTCCCGCGACGCCATTAAACAGCAATTGTCGGGGGAGCAGGTCGCCTCTAATGCGGAGACTCAAGCTGGTGATCTACCTGTGGCAGTGCCTGAGCTTGATACTCGGATTGAAACCCTGAAAAAACAACTGGATGATCTTTTGAGGGGTTACACAGAGAGCCATCCCGATGTTAAAGGGACGCGGGCAGTATTGGCATCGTTGGAAAAGCAGCGAAACGATGAGATTGCTGCTCGAAGGGCTAAAATGGCCAACAGTCCTGTGTCAACTGCTGGAGTGAGCGCGATGTCCCAGCAACTGAAAATGGCGCTTACTGAAGCTGAGGCAACGGTGGCCTCCTTGCGAACCAGGGTCGCAGAATACGAGGCTAGGCTTACGCAAGCTAAAGGGTTCATGAGGTTGGGACCCCAAATTGAGCAGGAGTATGCACAGCTAAACCGTGATTATGAAATAAATAAACGCAACTACGATAGTCTTATCGCACGTAGAGAGTCGGCAAACATTTCCGTCGAAATGGATTCGACGACGGGCATGGCTGAGTTCCGTTTGATTGATCCCCCAAATGTGCCGACGAAACCTTCAACTCCGAATCGGCCGATGCTTATGCCTGGGGTTGGCGTGTTCGCGCTCTTAGGAGGCGTTTTAATGGCTTTTGCGCTCAGCCAATTGCGTCCTGCTTTCTTTGATGGGCGTCAGCTTAGGGAGGTGAGTGGGCTTCCGGTTCTAGGGTCTGTGTCTCTTGTTCCGAGTCCCGCTTGGTTACGTAAAGAAAGCCGTGGGCAAATCCACTTTGTGGTTGGGCTCGTGGCGTATGCTGTATTTTTTGTTGCGCTAACCTTCGTTGTCGTTTTTTTGGGCCGTCCAATCTGAGAGGTGGCGCGTGAGTATTATTGAAAAAGCGGTGGAGCGCCTTGATCAGTTGAAACGGGCGGGTTTAGGAATTGAACTAGGGGGTTCCGATGTAGGCGTGTGCAGCTCAGAGGAGGGTTTTGTCACCTCTTCGTCTGCGAGCGCTGATAGTGGCGAATCTGTTGACGAGCGTGCCTTCGCTCGGATTATAAGAAGTGAGCGGAGCGTGAGGGAGGATTCACATTCTGCGACTAGCAAGTTTATTTCGCTCGATTTGGAGCGTCTTCGCGCATTGGGGATGATTAATCCTTTAGATAGCAGATCCAATATCGCCGAAGAGTATCGAGTAATCAAGAGGCCTCTTCTTAAAAATGTAGTAAATAGCAGTACACACGGAGGGGGATATCGTAATTTGATCATGATTACTAGTTCTGTTCCTGGTGAAGGGAAGAGCTTTAGTGCGATCAATCTTGCTATGAGCATAGCGATGGAGTTGGATCACACCGTTTTACTCGTGGATGCGGATGTTGCGAGACCGTCTGTTCTGAATATATTGGGCCTTCCCCCATCAAAGGGATTGATGGACGTGTTGCTGTCCAATGGCAGAGTGGATTTGTCGGAGGTTTTACTTCGCACGAATATCGAAAAACTAAGCCTTTTGCCCGCTGGATCACCGCATTCGAGAGCTACTGAATTTTTGGCGAGCGATTCAATGAATCAAATGTTGTCAGATATCGCAACGAGGTATTCCGATCGAATCGTGATCTTTGACTCCCCGCCCCTTTTGCCAACGACCGAAGCACGAGTGCTGGCGATGCACATGGGTCAGGTCGTTATGGTGGTTGAAGCTGGAAGCACAACGCATGGCATGGTGAAGCAGGCCTTGTCGACCATAGAAAGTTGTCCCCTCAAACTGATGTTGTTGAATAAGGCTCGCGATGCTAGTACCAGTGGGTATTACGGCTATCACGATGGTCCTTACGGCTATGGGTCGAAGAATTAGGTAATTCTTTTCGTTTAACTGGGGGGGGCTGGTTTTGCCAAAGCGTATTCGGCTATTGAGTATCCTGCTGATTTCAGCATTGGCTTGGCTTTTGGCGACAAACGCTTTTGGCGAGGAGTGGCATGCCGAGGCGAATGTTAGCGTATCTGAGACATGGACAGACAATGCGACGAGAACAGGCGCAGGGCGCTCTGATTGGGTAACTGAGATCAATCCGGGGATGCGTGTTTCAGTCAGTAGTGCTCGCCTAGACGGGAGCTTAGAGGCTAGACTGAACAATTCATTTCACACTAATTCGCAGAGTGGGGACAGAACTTCTCTGGGGGTCGCTGGGAACGGCAGGCTAACATTAGCTGAAGATCGGCTCTTTTTGGATGGCGCTACATCAGTTAGCAAGCAAAGTGTTTCCGCTTTTGGTTCTTCATCAGATGCGACCTATACGTCGAATGCCAATCAGTCGGAGGTAAGATCCGTCTCGTTGTCTCCAAGCGCGAAATTCAAACTCGGCAATGTTGGCGATGTCGCAATGCGCTACGGGTACTCGTACATGAGTTCCGACAGCGCTGCTTTGAGTGCTACACAAACCAAAAACTGGAATTCGTCCCTTACAAATAGCTCCGCATTCGGGAGTCTTGGTTGGTTTGTGTCTTCGTCCGGGAACAGTTCCGACAACGATGCCGGATCTTCATCGTCTTCTGTGAACTACCGGGGGGGCTTAACTTACACGTATACACCCGATTGGAGTTTTCAGGTGTTTACCGGCCGCGAGTCTTATGACTACAGCAACGGAACACAAGAGTCCGTGACCAGTTGGGGAGGTGGGGCCGATTGGAAACCGTCTCCGCATTCTGCTTTGTCGGTGAGTACATCTAAGCATCCGTTTGGCTGGGGATATGATGTGCGTTTTGCCTATCGCTTCCCAAAATCGTCGTTCACGGTCACTGCAACCAAAGATGTGGCAAGTTTTGCGTCGCAGGGGTTATCTGGGCTTTATGCGTATTCATCGTCTTATGCAAGCAAGTTGGAATTAGTGAAGAGTCAGGTGAGAGCCGGGAATCCTGGATTGTCGGAACAAGAGGTAACCGACTTGGCAATGTTTATATTGTTTGCCTATGGTATCTCTCCGGATGTTCAGCAAGTTGCTGCCGCGCTGTCGTCGTATTCCGTTAGCCGTCAGTTTGGAGTTTCTTGGGTTTTGTCAGGTGTGCGTAATACGTTGGCGCTCAATGCTTCAAATATCAGACGTGATCGCATTGAGAATATGTCATATTCTGGATTGGGAGACTTGACGAACTTTTCTCGTGTAGATGAAACTGTTTTGTCACTACTTTGGTCGCACGCATTAACTCCATTTTCTTCGCTGTCCATGTCTATGAGCCAAAGCAGGGCGAAAGGCGTGGAGGTCTTTGGGGCGGCAGTTGATCGCAGGCAGACTGATTTTGGTATTAATTTTAATACTAAGCTTGGAATGAAAACGATGGGGACGCTCTCCTATCGACACTCCCGGTCTTCAGGCTCTTCTACTTATTCTGAAAATGCTGTTTCGGCGTTGTTGGCTCATACGTTCTAATTTTTATGTACGAATCATATTACGGGTTTAGCGCAAAACCTTTTCAATTAAATCCAGACCCGGCGTTCTATTATGGAAGTCGGGGGCATAGAAGAGCGATGGCCTATTTGGAATATGGGCTGCATCAGAACGAGGGGTTTATCGTTATTACCGGTGATGTTGGGGCTGGTAAAACTACATTGGTTCGTAGCCTGCTTCAAAGGCTGGAGGAGTCACGGGTCGTTGCGGCACATCTCGTTAGTACTCAAATTGATGCGGATGACATTTTGAGGATGGTCGCAGGAGCATTTGGCATTCCATGTAGGGGGATGCAAAAGTCTGATTTGCTGTTGGCGCTTGAAGGTTTTCTGGTTTCGATTACAGCTGCTGGTAAACGTGCATTATTGATCGTCGATGAGGCGCAGAATCTAACGCCACGTGCAGTTGAAGAGCTCAGAATGTTGTCCAACTTCCAGTTAGAGGATCACGCACTACTGCAAAGTTTCCTTGTTGGGCAGCCAGAGTTTCGCGAGACAATGCAAAGTCCCCACATGCAGCAATTGAGGCAGCGCGTGATTGCGTCTTACCATCTTGGTCCGATGGATGCCGAGGAAACTCGTGCTTACATTGAGCATCGACTTAAGCATGTTGGATGGGTAGGAGATCCGAGGTTTGAGTCGGATAGTTATAGTTCAATCTATGTATTTTCAGAGGGTGTTCCACGGCGTATCAACACACTTTGCGATAGGCTCCTTCTTGCCAGTTTTTTGGCTGAGCGAAAGACCGTAACGGATGTGCATGTTGATGAGGTAGTTCGAGAAATTCAAGATGAAGTGTCTTCCGCTACGTGCGCTGTGAGAAGATCATGCCCTTCGGAGAAAATGGCAGGTCTAGGGCTGCCGGGGCAAGTCGTCGATTTGGTTTCCATAAAAAACGCGGTGCTGGAGCTTGGTAGTCTCGCTGAGGATTCAGATTTACTCCGATCGTTGTCTGACGCGGCGGCAGGGTTTCATGTCTCTCGTCTGGAAGATAGGATTTCTAAGCTGGAAACATCGTTTGCGGTGATTTTGTCGTTACTTGAGAAAGCACTGCGTGCCAATTCGGCTGCATCGTCAGACTCGTCGGCCCCGCAGGCTTGAACGGGCGAAGGTGGGGTAGTAAATGCATGGTTAGGTTTAATGCGCTTTCGATTGACGTAGAGGATTATTTTCAAGTTTCTGCGTTTGAGTCGCACTTTCCCCGTCAGTCGTGGGATCGCGTCCCGTGCCGTGTTGAGCGAAATGTTGATCAGATTCTGTCAATCCTTCACGAATATGGGGCGAAAGCGACTTTTTTCACGCTGGGGTGGATTGCTGAGCGCTATCCCAGGCTGGTTAGGTTGATCGCGATGGAGGGGCACGAGGGTAGCAAGTCATGGCTATGCACACGTACGAGCAACGGAACAAAACCGCGGGTGCCTTTTTGGCTGATGTACAGCTTTCAAAGGCGGTTCTCGAAGATATCGTTGGCGGTGAAGTAAAAGGGTATAGAGCACCAAGTTTCTCTTTTGGTGCGATCAATCCGTGGGCTCACGAGAGTCTTGCTGAAGCAGGGTATGTGTATAGTTCTAGTGTTTATCCGGTCCGCCATGATCATTATGGCATGCCGGATGCTCCAAGATTTCCTTATCCCCATCCATCTGGTGTTCTGGAAATCCCTGTTTCCACCGTTAGAGTCTGGGGCCGAAATTGGCCTGCCGGAGGTGGTGGTTATTTTCGTTTGCTTCCCTATGAGGTTTCGCGGCGCTTTATTTCAGCGTGTGAATCATCATGATGGGATGCCTGCTATTTTCTATTTTCACCCTTGGGAAATCGACCCTGATCAACCGCGTGTAAACGGGGCTAACCGAAAGACCCAGTTTCGTCACTATATCAATTTGAGCAGAACTGAATTGCGTCTGGGGCGGCTGCCTAACGGATTTTCAGTGGGGACGGGTAGATGAGGTATTTCTTGGGCGTTCGTCCAATTCTAGCTAAGGCGGTTATAAATGAGTGAGTTAAATCAAGCGGGTCTCGTAATTCGTAGTCTCGGGGAAGCCGACTGCGTTGTCTGGGACGAATTCGTCAAAGAATCCCCTGATGCTACTTTTTTTCACTTGAGCGGATGGAGAACGGTCGTTTCCCGTATTTTTAAGCACAGAACCTATTATGTGTATGCTCAAAGAGAGGAGAAAGTTGTAGCGGTGCTTCCTCTTGTTGAAATTCGTAGCTTTCTATTTGGACACTCTTTGATCTCATCGCCTTTTGCTGTCTATGGAGGCCGTTGCCGGCGCTGATGCGGAAGCAAGGCTGGCATTGGAGGGGTATGCAGAAGGTTTAGCTCGTGAGCTCGGTGTAGATCTTCTTGAGTATCGAAATCTCCAGATGCAACATGAGGGGTGGCCACGACAAGATTTGTACGTCACTTTTCGGAAGGCGATTGAAGTTGATGACGAGGCGAATATGCTCGCAATTCCTCGCAAGCAGCGCGCGATGGTAAGAAAGGGAATGAAAGCCGGTTTGTCTCTAACCCTAGATGATGATGTTGGACGATTTCTTCGCCGTTTACGCCCGACAATGTAAGGCGGCACGGAACACCTGCTTTGCCCTATGACTGGTTCAGTGGCTTTGCGGGATGTCTTTGGAAAAGATTGCGAGGTTCTGACCGTAAGAGATGCGAGAGGTTTTTCCGGTCTCTAGCGTGATGAGTTTTTACTTTCGGGATGAGGTTTTGCCTTACTACGCGGGCGATATGCCTATTGCAAGGGATCTCGCCGCAAATGATTTCAAGTATTGGGAATTGATGCGTCGTGCTGTGGCACGCGGATGTCGCACGTTCGATTACGGCAGGAGTAAGGTTGGGACTGGGCCTTACAATTTTAAGAAAAATTGGGGGTTCGAGGCCTATCGCCTTGTCTTACGAGTATGTACTGATAAAACGTGATTCGATCCCGCAGAACAACCCCATGAATCCCAGATTCCGTGCGGCAATCTCTTTGTGGCGTCGTTTGCCCTTGGGCTGTGACGAATTCCATTGGGCCGCTTATCGTACGTTATCTGGGATGAAGCCGCCTCTCCTATATCTCGTCCATCGCATACCTTACCCGCCAAACAAGGGGGATAAGGTTCGTTCCTACAATATCCTTCGGCACTTGGTTCGTCATCATCGAGTTTTTCTCGGGACATTCGTTGACGAGCCAGGGGATTGGCAGTATGTGGGGAAGCTCCAAGCGCTTTGCGAAGACGTCTGCGTGATAGACGTCGAGCCTTTTTTTTCGCGGCTGAAGAGTCTGCGAGGCGTGTTTTTGGGGGAGGCGCTTAGTTTGTCGTATTACCGGAAATTCACAGTTAAAAGCATGGGGTAGAGGATGTTGTTGCGCAAAACAGCATTCGCACGGGGGTGGTCTTTTCCGGCCCAATGGCTCAATACTTAGACGTTCCTGGGTTGGTTACACGGGTTGTGGACTTTTGTGATCTCGATTCCGCCAAATGGACTCGCTATGCACAAGATCATAATTGGCCGCTTTCTTGGCTTTATCGCCGAGAAGGGGAAAAACTACTGAAGTTCGAGTCTCAGGCTGCGTTGAATTCGCAGAGCGCTATATTTGTCACGGAGGCGGAAGCCAATCTGTTTCGACAGGCCGCGCCGGGCGCTGTTGATCGGGTCAGCGTTATGCAAAACGGGGTTGATGCCGATCTATTTTCTCCAACTCATCACTTTGCGCCACCGTTCGATGTTGAAAATCCGGTAATTTTGTTTACCGGAGCGATGGATTATTGGCCCAATATTGATGCCGTGTGCTGGTTTGCAAAAAGAGATTTTTCCGCTTATTCGACAATTTGTTCCAAACGCCCCGATTTTGGATCGTGGGCATGAATCCTTCGGAGATGGTTAGGAATCTCGCATGTGAGAGTGTTGTGGTTACCGGAACCGTGCCGGATGTTCGTCCTTATCTCGCTCATGCGAATGTGGTTGTGGCCCCCTTGCGGATCGCCCGAGGCATCCAGAATAAGGTTCTGGAGGCGATGGCAATGTCACGTGCTGTGGTGCTATCCACTGCACCTAGTCTTGGTCTTGGGGCTGAGTCTGGCCGCAACTGTATGATCGCGAGGGACGAGCTGACCTTCGCTGAGAATGTGACCGCATTGCTAGTGCAAAAAGATGCTTGTGTGAGGATGGGCGTGGAGGCGCGAGAGTTTGTTTTACAGGAATACAGCTGGGATGCGCACTTATCCTTGCTGGATCGTCTTGTCACGGACAACCGCAGCTTTGAGGTTCTTTCGCTTGAGCCCACTAAGGACTGGAAGTGCTTCTGTAGAAACGGGGGGGCTAGTGAGCAGTCACCGTCCTGTGATTATGCACATTGTTTACAGTTTTGATGTTGGTGGACTGGAAAACGGTGTTGTAAACATTATCAATCGCATGCCCTCCGAACGGTTTAGGCATATAGTTGTTGCCCTGACTCGTTGCGCGCCTGAGTTTTGTAAACGAGTCACCAATCCCGGGGTTGAGTTCATTTCGCTCGATAAGCCTGCCGGACATGGTATTTGGCTCTATCCAAAACTTGTTCGATTGTTTCGGGAGATACGCCCTTCTGTTGTGCACACACGCAACCTTGCTGCTTTGGAGGCCTCTGTTCCGGCTTGGTGGGCGGGTGTTCCCGTTCGAGTACATGGAGAGCATGGTTGGGAGGAGTCTGATCCCCATGGCGAACAGTTTAAATTCAAGATATTACGTCGGGTTTATTCTCCTTTTGTGGATCACTATGTCGCGCTATCGGGGCATCTAGAGAGCTATCTATCAGGCAGAGTTGGCATTTCACAATCGAGGATTGAGCGTATCTGCAATGGGGTGGATATAGATCGCTTCAGACCTCGAACCTCGACCGATGGCGCTCCTTTGGCAAGCAGAACGAAGTATGGATTGGCTCCGTGGGGCGTCTGCAAGCGGTTAAAGATCAGTTAAGCCTGATTCGCGCGTTTTCTTCACTTTGTGCTGTGGGCGGGATGTCGCTAAGCGCGTGCGGCTAGTCATCGTGGGGGATGGGCCGCTGCGAAGCTCTCTGGATGCTGAGGTGGTGCGTCTTGGTCTGAGCGACCACGTATGGATGGGCGGGCGAGCGCACCGATATCCCCGAGATAATGCGTGCGATAGATGTGTTTGCGTTGCCATCGATCTCTGAGGGGATATCGAATACAGTGCTTGAGGCTATGGCAAGTGGGTTGCCTGTTGTTGCGACTGATGTTGGTGGAAACGCTGAGCTGATTCTCTCGGGATCAACAGGGAATGCTCATAGCTGCACGCGATCATGAAGCGTTGGCAGATGCATTGCGCCGCTACGTTGAAGATCCTGCGCTTCGGAGTGCACACGGTGCCGCGGGGCGCCAACCGCGTAGAAGAGAAATTCAGTCTTGGTGGTATGGTTGAGCGCTATGCTTGCCTCTACGAACGACTCATCAGAGCCTGCGCATAGTTGGGATGCGGAGTTGATAAGCTAATTTAAGGGATATCCCGTATGTGCGGCATTGCCGGTCTTTTCGATACTCGGGAACAACGAAACCTTGACGGCGAACTCCTTCGCCGCATGAACGATGTTCAGCAACATCGTGGGCCCGATGAGGGAGGCTATCATTTTGAGCCCGGAGTAGGATTTGCACATCGTAGATTGTCAATCATAGATGTTGCGACCGGTCAGCAAACTCTGTTCAACGAAACAGGCTCCGTTGCAGTGGTTTTCAATGGAGAAATCTACAATTACCTTGAACTTGTGCCTGAGCTCGAAGCGCTGGGCCATGTTTTCATACCCGCAGCGATACTGAAGTTATCGTGCATGCGTGGGAAGCGTGGGGAGAAGACTGTGTGAAGCGTTTCCGCGGGATGTTTGCGTTTGCGGTACATGACCGTAACGCGCAAACCCTTTTTCTTGCCCGCGATAGGCTAGCGGTTAAACCCTTGTTCTACGCGTTGATGTCTGATGGTGTGTTGGCTTTTGGTTCTGAGTTGAAAGTGTTATTACAACATCCAAAACTGAACCGAGCGATTGATCCGCATGCAGTCGAAGAGTATTTCGCACTGGGATATGTTGCAGAGCCGAGAACTATTTTTCATGGAGCAAAGAAACTTGGCCCAGGAGAAACCCTGTGCATACGACGGGGACAGCCACTTCTGTGCCTCGGCAGTACTGGATGTGCGTTTTACGTTAGACAACAACCTGTCGCTCGAGGACGCATCTTCTGAACTCTCTGAGCGGCTGCGTGAGTCTATTAGCTTGAGATTGATGTCGGAAGTCCCGCTTGGCGCTTTTCTTTCCGGAGGCGTCGATTCCAGTGCAGTGGTTGCAGTTATGGCGGGGCTTTCGGATGGACCTGTCAATACCTGCTCTATCGCGGTTCGACGAGGCACAGTACAACGAGTCTGAATTTGCGGATGCGGTGGCGAAGCGTTATAACACCAATCATTATGTGGAAACGGTGAAATCGAGCGATTTTGACTTAATTGATACGCTTGCCCATCTTTACGATGAGCCGTACGCGGACAGTTCGGCGATTCCAACTTATCGGGTTTGTCAGCTGGCTAGGCGCCGGTCGCTGTCGCTTTGTCTGGCGATGGGGGCGATGAGAGTTTTGGAGGATATCGCCGCTATCGCTTGCACATGATGGAGGAGAAAATGCGCGGGGCGGTTCCGTACCAAGTGAGGCAACCCTTGTTTGGCTTGCTTGGCCGTGTTTATCCCAAGGCGGATTGGGCGCCTAGGGCGTTCAGGGCGAAGACCACGTTCCAAGCGTTGGCAAGGGATTCCGTGGAGGCGTATTTCAATTCCGTTTCGATTCTGCGAGACGACATGCGGCGTAGGTTGTTTTCTACAAGCTTCAAGAAAGAGCTGAATGGATATAGCGCTGTTGAAGTGTTTCGGCATCACGCGGTCAACGCTAATACCGAGGATTCGCTAGCGCTGGCTCAGTATCTCGATTTGAAGACTTATCTGGTTGGGGATATCAATACCAAGGTGGATCGTGCAAGCATGGCTCAT
>CAXXJK010000009.1:0-415445 GCA_963665595.2 Coriobacteriales bacterium
AGATATTGGGAAGAACACCGGTGGCGAAGGCGGCTTTCTGGGCCGTCACTGACGCTGAGGCGCGAAAGCTGGGGGAGCGAACAGGATTAGATACCCTGGTAGTCCCAGCCGTAAACGATGGGCACTAGGTGTGGGGACCTCAACGGTCTCCGTGCCGCAGCTAACGCATTAAGTGCCCCGCCTGGGGAGTACGGCCGCAAGGCTAAAACTCAAAGGAATTGACGGGGGCCCGCACAAGCAGCGGAGCATGTGGCTTAATTCGAAGCAACGCGAAGAACCTTACCAGGGGCTTGACATCTAGGTGAAGCGGCGGAGACGCCGTGGCCGAAAGGAGCCTAGACAGGTGGTGCATGGCTGTCGTCAGCTCGTGTCGTGAGATGTTGGGTTAAGTCCCGCAACGAGCGCAACCCTCGCCGTATGTTACCAGCATTTAGTTGGGGACTCATACGGGGACTGCCGGCGTTAAGCCGGAGGAAGGTGGGGGACGACGTCAAGTCATCATGCCCCTTATGTCCTGGGCTGCACACGTGCTACAATGGCCGGTACAAACGGGCTGCAAGGCGGCGACGCCAAGCGAATCCCTTAAAACCGGCCCCAGTTCGGATCGCAGGCTGCAAACCGCCTGCGTGAAGTCGGAGTTGCTAGTAATCGCGGATCAGCATGCCGCGGTGAATACGTTCCCGGGCCTTGTACACACCGGCCCGTCACACCACCCGAGTTGTCTGCACCCGAAGTCGCTGGCCTAAACCTTTTAGGAGGGAGGCGCCGAAGGTGTGGAGGGTAAGGGGGGTGAAGTCGTAACAAGGTAGCCGTACCGGAAGGTGCGGCTGGATCACCTCCTTTCTAGGGGAGAACATCTAGATGAGGTTCATCTTATCTAGACACCCCAGAAGATCTTAAACAAAAGCTCTCACCTTATTTAATTTCGAATGAACAATCGTTGGAGTATCCGGTTTTCAGGGGTACTCGTCTCTTATGGGGACGTTTACTCCTGATGCAACAGGCACCTTGACAGCTGCATAGCGATATATAATTAATTATCTCAAATGATCGCGAATCAATACATTCATGTAAGCAAGTATGTTCTTAACATCTCTTATCTGATGAGAAGAGAAGATAGTAAGGGCACACGGTGGATGCCTTGGCACCAGACGGCGATGAAGGACGCGGCAAGCTGCGATAATCTGCGGTGAGGGGCACACACCCTTTGACCCGCAGGTTTCCGAATGGGGGAACCCAACCGGGGTCATGCCCGGTTATCTCTTGGCTGAACACATAGGCCTTGAGAAGCCAACCCGGGGAACTGAAACATCTAAGTACCCGGAGGAAAAGAAATCAAACGAGATTCCCGAAGTAGCGGCGAGCGAAACGGGAATAAGCCTAAACCCGTGTATGTGTAAGCACAAGGGGCGTTGCTACACGTGGTGTTGTAGGACCTGCTGTTCAGGAGCCCTTTCTCCTGAGCGCAGTTACAAAGATATGTCATAGCCGAACCGGTTTGGAAAGGCCGGCCGAAGACAGTAAGAGCCTGGTAGGCAAAATGGCATATCCTGCGTACGCAGGCACCTGAGTAATGCCGGACACGTGAAATCCGGTATGAATCTGGGGGGGACCACCCTCCAAGGCTAAATACGTTCTGGTGACCGATAGTGAACAAGTACCGTGAGGGAAAGGTGAAAAGCACCCCGAGAGGGGAGTGAAATAGTACCTGAAACCGTGTGCCTACAAGCAGTCGGAGCATCCGCAAGGGTGTGACGGCGTGCCTTTTGTAGAATGAGCCAGCGAGTTACGGTGTGCGGCAAGGTTTAGCTTTAAAGCGAGCCGCAGCGAAAGCGAGTCTTTAAACGGGCGCGTATAGTCGTACGCTGTAGACGCGAAGCCAGGTGAGCTATCCATGGGCAGGTTGAAGCGGGGGTAAGACCTTGTGGAGGACCGAACCCACCTCGGTTGAAAACGGGGGGGATGACCTGTGGATAGGAGTGAAAGGCTAATCAAACCTGGAGATATCTCGTTCTCCCCGAAATAGCTTTAGGGCTAGCCTCGGGTATATGAGTGCCGGTGGTAGAGCACTGGAAGGTCGCGGGGGCTTCACCGCCTACCAACATCTACCAAACTCCGAATGCCGTCACTTTTACCCCGGGAGTCAGAACATGTGGGCTAAGCCGTGTGTTCGAAAGGGAAACAGCCCAGACCGCCTGCTAAGGTCCCCTAAATCCATGCTAAGTGGCAAAGGATGTGCGTTTGCTCAGACAACCAGGATGTTGGCTTAGAAGCAGCCATTCATTTAAAGAGTGCGTAACAGCTCACTGGTCGAGTGGACATGCGCCGACAATTTACGGGGCTAAGCATGGTACCGAAGCAGCGGACCGAGACGTAAGTCTCGATGGTAGGGGAGCATTCCGTACTGGGTTGAAGCTTACGGGTAACCGTGGGTGGACTGTACGGAAGTGAGAATGCTGGCATGAGTAACGAGAGAGGAGTGAGAAACTCCTCCGCCGTAAACCCAAGGTTTCCTGGGCGAGGCTAATCCTCCCAGGGTCAGTCGGGAGCTAAGGCGAGGCCGCAAGGCGTAGTCGATGCACAGCAGGTAGACATTCCTGCACCGCTGATGTACCGCTATTACCAATGGGGTGACGGAGAAGGGTAGCCGAGCGGGGTTCTGGACGTCCCCGTGAAAGCGTGTAGGGAGAGAGGTAGGCAAATCCGCCTCTCATATATCCTGAGACGTGACGACGAAGCGAATGCGTGAAGTCGGTGATCCCATACTTCCGAGAAAAACCTCTAGGGAGGGACATCAGTGCCCGTACCAAAACCGACACAGGTGGGTGGGTAGAGCATACCAAGGCGATCGAGAGAACCATGGTTAAGGAACTCGGCAAAATGACTCCGTAACTTCGGGAGAAGGAGTGCCGCTTTTGGTGAAAAGACTTGCTCTTTTAGCTGAAGGCGGCCGCAGTGAATAGGTCCAAGCGACTGTTTATCAAAAACACAGGACTCTGCTAAGTCGTAAGACGATGTATAGGGTCTGACGCCTGCCCGGTGCTGGAAGGTTACATGGAGAGGTTAGCGCAAGCGAAGCTTTGAAATTAAGCCCCAGTAAACGGCGGCCGTAACTATAACGGTCCTAAGGTAGCGAAATTCCTTGTCGGGTAAGTTCCGACCTGCACGAATGGCGTAACGATTTGGACGCTGTCTCAACCATGGACTCGGTGAAATTGTATTATTCGTGAAGATGCGAATTACCCGCGGAAGGACGGAAAGACCCCGTGAACCTTTACTACAGCTTGACATTGGCTGTTGGCACGGCGCGTAGAGGATAGGTGGGAGACTATGAAGCAGGGGCGCCAGCCCTTGTGGAGTCACCCTTGGAATACCACCCTCGCCGTGCTGGCAGCCTAACGTGCGACCGTTATCCGGCGTGCGGACCGTGTCAGGTGGGTAGTTTGACTGGGGCGGTCGCCTCCTAAAATGTAACGGAGGCGCGCGTAAGGTCTGCTCAGGACGGTTAGCAATCGTCCCTATGAGTGCAAGAGCATAAGCAGGCTTGACTGCGAGACCTACAAGTCGAGCAGATGGGAAACCAGGCTCTAGTGATCCGGCGGCTCAGAGTGGAATGGCCGTCGCTCAACGGATAAAAGGTACTCCGGGGATAACAGGCTGATCTTCCCCAAGAGTCCACATCGACGGGAAGGTTTGGCACCTCGATGTCGGCTCATCGCATCCTGGGGCTGAAGCAGGTCCCAAGGGTATGGCTGTTCGCCATTTAAAGCGGTACGCGAGCTGGGTTCAGAACGTCGTGAGACAGTTCGGTCCCTATCCTCCGTGGGCGCAAGAGAATTGAGAGGATCTGTCCCTAGTACGAGAGGACCGGGACGGACGGACCTCTGGTGCACCGGTTGTCGACCAACGGCACGGCCGGTTAGCTACGTTCGGAGCGGATAAGCGCTGAAAGCATCTAAGCGCGAAGCCGACCTCAAGATGAGTTCTCTTTTTGGTAAGGCCCCTCGTAGACTACGAGGTTGATAGGCCGCAGCTGCACGCATGGCAACATGTTTAGGCGAGCGGTACTAATAGGCCGAGCTCTTCTTTTCATAGATATTGAACGGCGAGATTTTGTTTTAATTGATTATATATTCGCTATGCATCTGCCAGGGTGCCTCGTGCAGACGAAGCCTTCTGGTGAGTAGAGTGTCCATGGAGGAGGGGATCACCCGGTCCCATTCCGAACCCGGTAGTTAAGCCCTCCATCGCCGAAAGTACTGCGGAGTAGT
This sequence comes from Coriobacteriales bacterium, assembly GCA_963665595.2. GTDB lineage: Bacteria > Actinomycetota > Coriobacteriia > Coriobacteriales > CADBOM01. The sequence goes on from CAXXJK010000009.1 coordinate 4,272, forward strand.
CCGTGGGAGGATAGGAAGACGCTCTCCTCACCAGAGGGCTTCTTTGATTTCTGGCATCGAAGTGACGTGAATATCCTATGCGGGCAGAGGACATTCACGTCAGCTTTTTCTTGTATAGCAGGTTGTTTTACATTGATCATGATATGATCCCATGTATCCATGATGTGATTTGATTTTAAGCACTGGTTGATTGGAGAAGGTACTCATGGAAAAAAATGAAGCGAAACAAGCTACCGGTGGTGCAGCGGAAAATTTTGTTGACCTCCTAAATATAGAAACGGTTCTTGTGGAAGATAAGCGGGTTGTTGTTCGCATGAAAACTGTAAAGCCTCTACTCCAGCCCTTGGGTTTTCTTCACGGAGGTGCGACGCTATCTCTTTTAGAAACGGCCGCTAGCGTCGGTGCGGCGCATTCTTCTGACTTTGATGAAAAGCCTTTTGGTGTGCATGTTGATATTCACCATAGACACAGTGGTTTGTTGGGCGATATTATCACGGGCACTGCAGTGTTGGAACACGATCCTTCTCTTGCCCCTCAAAAACCTGATAGGCGAACTCAGCTATGGAAAGTCACGGCTTGTAATCAAGACGGCGTATTGATCTCAGAAGGTCATGTGGAAGTGCGTATAGTCAGAGCCTTATAGAGAGTAAGATTTGAATGTCTTGAATGTAATATGGTTCAAACACTTATTATCGGAAGAGATAATAAGATGCTCCGATTTTTAGTCAGAAAATCTTTGAGCAACAACGCTCATTAAGAATTTTTACTCCTCTTATAAAAATTTCATTTTTTATGTTGTTGAAAACTTCACTATATCTGTGAATAAATTGGCAACTCAATTTTTGTTTTCACAAAATTGTGAAAACTCTTACGGCGCACATCTGTTCTTATGTGAAAAAATCTTGGGAAAAGTACAACAATTTCCTTGAAAATACAAAAAATAGGAACAAGTATTACGATAATCCTATCTTCTTTTAAATGAAGATGTTACTATGCTCCCACCCTCCATAGACAGCGTCGATACCTCAGAAGAGGAGGAACAAATGGAATACTTAGAATCGTCTCGTTGCCAAGGGTTACAACCTCGTTTTGTTCCACGGAGTAAACGAAGTTTTAGCAAGGATTTTCTTGTTAATAATCGAGCTGAGCGTGGAAAGATGCTTTGTGTGATATCACCATTTGGTTCGGGGAAGACAGACTTTGCAATTTCATTTGCTCGAGAGATATATGGATTTAAGAGAACATATTGGTTCGATGCAAGCGCACCGCTTTTTAGTGTTGTTTACAAACAGGGGAAGTTTGAAAATTTCCTTATTAATGAGAGCGAGCGATATCCTGACTCGACGCTCCTTTTGATTGTTGATAATTTGCCGGCGGTAAATGTCGGCGAGATGAATGAACGCCTCGCTCTTTTTAAGCGTCTTCTGGCTTGCGGCTATGAAATAATTTTGTTGTGTGCTTCGCTTACTGGCGTTATGGTTGCAAGAACGCTCTCGCTTTATCCAACCGAAGCGGTCCGAGTGATTTCTGGTAACAAGCTGATGGTCAGACCGTGCACAGGAGAAGTTCTTCACAAGAATCTTAGGGCTTTTTACGATAGCGATTATCCGGCATCTGTTGTGCAACTTGCTTCTCTGGTGTTGCTTTTTACTAAAGGATCGTTTGATAATTTATCAAATAAACTTGGTGTTAAGATTGCGACCGAGGATATCATGTTTTTGGAGAATTTCTTTCCATTCTTCGGGACTGATTCAAAGCAAAAGACATTTGGTATGCCAAGTGTTGATCTTGGAAAATATTTTGATGAACTCTATATTTCTCTAGTTCAAGAAGCATATGTTCATTTTGGGAAAAAGATCGCGCTAAGAACTGCCGTTGTGGAACGTTGTACGGAATACTACGATTATGCTCTTCACACTGGTGAGACATCGCGCGCAGTCGAAATCGAGCGTTTCTCTCGCCGCATGCGTTGTCAGTTTTCTACTGATAGTGCTCAGTGGGGTATTGAAAGTATCAGTAGCAATACATGTTCTGCACCCACTCAGAAGAAGCCATTAGAAAAACCGGGTTATGCTACTAGGACGAGCGAGATTGCGTCTATGAAGACGCTTTCTTCTCCAAAAGTCAGTCCCACACCAGGTAATTCTGATGATAGCCACAACCTTACCGAGGATTCTTTGGCAGAAAATGACGAAACTGATTCAGCCAACGTGTCAATGGACAAGGGGGGTGGAAAAGCCGAGCACATTGATGCGAAGTTAGGACTGGAGGACTGTCCAAAGCTGAGCATCAGTTTGCTCGGCGGCTTCTCGGTAAAAATTGCGGATCAAATTATTGATAACACGCTTTGGCAGCGGCAGAAGGCAAAGATGCTTCTGGTTCATCTTGTTCTTGCTACGGGACATGAAATTTCGCGCGAGCATATAATTAATCTACTTTGGCCGGATCTCGAAGAGGCAAAAGCACGTAGTTGCTTATACGTTACTTGCGGTGAGTTGCGAAAGATTTTGCGACATGAATACTATCCACGCTTTCCGTACATGCGTAACATCGGAAATCTTTATAGTATCGATGAATCATTGGTTATATCCGATGTCGCTCGTTTCGAACAATTGACCCGAGAATTAACATTTGGCGACATATCGGAAGAAGGCGTTATTTCCTTTTGTTGTGAGCTTGAGAACATATATCGAGGCGATCTTCTTGCGGGTCAAAAATGTGATCGGCATGTTGAAGCGGTACGTATCAGATATAAAAACATGTATATTGAAGCACTTATCACTGGCGTATATCGACTGCTCAAATTAGGCGATCCCCATAAGGCGTTTTGGTTTGCGCAGCGTGTCATGGAACAGAGCGAGATGAGCGAAGAGTCTCTTTGTGCGCTTATGTGTGCGCATGCAGCGCTTGGACAACGAGGAGCTGCTATTGAAACGTATGTTAAGATCAAGGATACGCTTGCAGAAGAGTATGGTATCAATCCGTCAACAAAAACAACTTGTTTATTTGAACATATAGTAAAGGAAGAGGATTTTTTATCTACTCTGGGCTTACGTTCGGTGGGATAATCAAGTGAGGAATGATGCCATCTCTGCGACAACTTCATTGCCGAGACCTATTTAGTGGGATTGCCGAGTGCCGTCTGCAAGTTCTGTTCGGTGGAAAATTGACGATCTTTGTATCAAACGAGTAATTGTATGACATAATGAGCAGCACTTGGAACGATGTTTTCAAACGATGTGAAGGAGTCATTATGTTGGATTTTGCACAGGTTGATGAGGTGCTGAATTTGGTTCGTCCTGCTCTCCAGGCAGATGGTGGTAATGTAAAACTGATCGATGTTGATCAAGACGGCGTGGTGACCGTTGAGCTGGAGGGTTCTTGCAAAGGTTGTCCCATGTCTCAGCTTACCTTAGCTCACAGTGTAGAGCGTATTCTTAAAGAGCAGTTGCCAGAGGTTACCAAGGTTGTCCCTGCCAGTCTGTAGTTATGCTATTGACGGTCCATTTACAGGCCTTGCCTCAGGAGAGTCGGGGCCTGTCTGCTTTTAAAATATGAGAGAGGACTCTTTTCATGGTTTTGTCCGATAGATCAATACGGTTGGAAATGGAAAGCGGACGTATTATTGTTAGCCCTTGTAATATTGATGATCTACAGCCTTCAAGTCTCGATCTTCATCTAGGCTCCGATTTTCGTGTATTTAGAAACTCACGCTATGTTTTTATTGATCCGTGCCAATCCCAACCAGATCTCACGGAACTTATTGAGGCATCAACGGTTGATCCGTTTGTGCTGCATCCGGGAGAATTTGCTTTAGGCTCTACACTTGAGCGAATTAAACTACCTGATGATCTTCTGGGGCGTTTGGAGGGTAAGAGTTCGCTGGGCCGCTTGGGCCTTATGATTCACTCAACAGCGGGCTATGTTGATCCTGGTTGGGATGGATTTTTGACCCTTGAACTCTCAAATGTTGCGAATCTGCCTATTCTTCTTACGCCGGGTATGAAAATAGGGCAAATTTCGTTCAATCGAATGTCTACGCCCGTTGATCGTCCCTATGGTACCCCCGGTCTCGGTAGTCACTATCAAGGGCAGAGGGGCCCGACACCTTCTCGTCCTTTAGAGAGATAGGAGATGCCGATGCCTAACTGTTGGGAACTTCGCGGGTGCGATGAGGAGATGTCCTCTCGCTGCCCACACAATGGCGACGCAAAAGGTATTTACTCTCCTTGTCCAGCCGACTGCTTCTATGCAGACTGCACTCGTCAGAATCGTGAGGTCGCAACGGATTTTAACATTCTTCTTGATCCTTCTGTTGATCGTACGATTGCAAAGAAAGAATGTTGTACATTTTGCTCGTTCTTCTTGACTCACGCACCGCATGTGGGCAAGAATCAAGGAACTCCATTACCCGCTCAAACTGAACAGGTAACCATGGAGGACTTGAGGTCAGCTTGTTCTACCGAAAAAGACTGCACATAGGGAATGGTGACGAAGCAGGATGTTTCTTCAGACTATATATGATGTGACCAACCCCGTTGCCTTTGCTGTGGGCCCTCTTACCGTTCGGTGGTACGGGCTGGCATATCTCGCCGCTTTTTTCTTTGGCGCTCTGATTATATGGAGAATAGGGAAACGCTGGAAACTGGCGATATCTGTTGATGACGTTCTCACCATTATTATCGGCGTTGTGATAGGCGCGGTTATCGGTGGTAGACTCGGCTATGTGCTGTTCTACGGTAATGGGTATTATTTTTCGCACCCATTGGAGATACTGATGTTCAGCGAAGGAGGGATGTCGTTTCATGGCGGATTCATAGGAGTCGTCATAAGCGGTATTATTACTTCACGAATGACGAAAATTCCATTTCTTACCTTGGCCGATCTGGGCGTGATTGCTACACCAATAGGGCTCTTCTTTGGGCGTTGTGCAAACTTTATAAACAGTGAACTTTGGGGCGGTGTAACTAATCTTCCGTGGGGTGTAGTTTTTTATCGAGATGTCTCAGCGGGACTTCTTCCGCGTCAGCCGACACAACTCTATGAGGCTTTACTTGAGGGTCTGGTCCTTTTTGCGATACTTTTTATTTTATCAAGGAAAGAGCCTCCGTATAGTCGTGGGACGTTCTTCGGGCTCTTTCTAGTGCTTTATGGTGTGTTCAGAATAGCTGTTGAGTTTGTGCGTGAACCCGATGTACAGCTGGGTTATCTGTTCGGCGGTTGGGTCACCATGGGCATGGTATTGAGCGTTCCTTTGATCGTCGCGGGAATCATATTATTGATCTATGCTCATAAAGCTCAGCTTCCTCAAGAGGGCAGTAGACGCCTTGAGACAGATTTGGCTCAAAATGATGCCAAGCAAGATGCTTCTGCAAAAGAGAAGTGACCTGTTGCGCTATTCATCTGACCGAAAAGTGCGCGTTGTCTAGCGCATTTGTCAGGCGTGCTTGTAGAATTTGAAAAAAGAGTGGCTCGTACACAGTTTATGGAAATGGAAACGCTGATAATGATATCTGAGGGCTTTGTCCTATAATCATGTTTCGGTACTCATATGCACAGGTTCACCGCCCTGTTTACAATAGATAGGAAAGGTTTCTGACTATGTCTGGACATTCAAAATGGGCCACGACCAAACATCGTAAGGCCGCTCAGGACGCAAAACGTTCAGCTCTTTTTTCTAAACTTTCACGAAATATCACCGTAGCTGCTAAAGAAGGTGGCGATCCGAACCCGGAAAACAATGCCTCGCTCGCTGCTGCAATTCAAAAGGCAAAGGGTTATTCTCTTCCTAAGGATAAGATTGATACTGCAATAAAGAAGGCATTTACTGGTAGCGGCGATGGTGCTCATTTTGAGACGGTCATTTATGAGGGGTATGGGCCTTGTGGCGTTGCCATTTACTGCGATGCCTTGACTGATAATCGAAATCGTACTGCGGCTGATGTGCGTTCAGCGTTTACTCATCATGGTGGCAACCTCGGCACAACTGGTTCGGTTGCGTTTCAATTTGAACGAAAAGGGCAAATCATTCTTGATAAAGCCGTGTGCGAGGATGAAGACGAATTCATGATGGTAGTCGCGGAAGCCGGCGGCGATGATTATGAAGACGGTGGGGAAGAATGGCTTGTATACACTGATCCTACGGCCCTAGGGACTGTGCGCGATGCACTGGGGGCTCAAGGGATTGAAATCAAAGGCGCTGAGCTTACCATGCTTCCTACAACACCCGCCGATATGAGCGTGTCTGATGCGCGAAAAGTTATGCGCCTGGTTGATAAATTAGAAGAACTTGAAGATCTGCAAAACGTTTACCATACCATGAACATTACAGAGGAGATAGCCGAGGCTCTCGACGAATAATGCGGCTCCTATCTGGTTTGTTGTGGGCAGAACATGGGTATGTACAAGCACTTCGAATCAATCGAAGTGCTTTTGTTTTGTGCCTAATGCTGTTTTGCAACAGTAAACAGTTTGCGATAATCATCGGGCTATAACTACTTTACGAGCGAACATGTGTTCGCTATAATGATAGAAAAGTTTTGGAAAAATAGAACGCTTTTCTTTATTACTACTAACAAGGGATAACTGGATTAATGACGAAATCGCTATTTATATTGGGCATCGATCCAGGCCTTGCTCATACTGGGTGGGGCGTGATAGAAGTAGCAGGTACGAGGAAAAGTTGTTTGGCATATGGGTGCATTGTTACTACCGCCGATGAGGCACTCTCCTTTCGTCTTAAGCGCATCTACGACGGTATTGATCAGACGATTGAGATGTATCATCCCACGGAAGTCGGCGTAGAGTTAGTGTACTTTGGGGCAAATTCAAAAAGCGCTATCGCTACCGGTCAGGCGAGAGGGGCAGCTTTGGTTGCAACAGCGAACCATGGTTTGTTGGTGGGGGAATATACGCCGCTCCAAATAAAACAAACGGTTACTGGGGTTGGCAGTGCGGACAAAACGCAGGTGCAATACATGGTTCGTTCACTACTGGGTCTTGATCATACGCCTCATCCAGATCATGCGTCAGACGCACTTGCGGCTGCGATATCTCAGTCGAATTATCGTCTCCACAATAATCTTACTGCTGCCATGGAGCAAAACAGAAAGAGGGCAGAATAGTGATAGCGTCTCTTCGGGGTTCTCTTATTGCCAAGCTTCCGCATTATATTGTAATTGAAGTATCAGGTATGGGCTTTCGAGTCTGGATGCCGTCCTCGTCACTCCTTGCTCTAGAAGAGATAGGGAATGAAGTGTTCATTCTGACGTCGTTGCAGATTCGTGAAAATGAGATGACTCTTTACGGATTTCTAACTGAAGGCGAACGTGAGATATTCGAAAAGCTTCTCAGCGTTTCTGGTGTGGGTCCAAAAATCGCACTTGCGGCGCTCTCTTCTTATTCGGCCCATTGTCTTGCCAATCTGATTATGTGCGAAGACGCGGATTCACTTGCAAAAATTTCAGGTATAGGCAAGAAAACTGCACAGCGTATTATTCTTGAATTACGTTCATCTTTTTCTCAGAGCATGCCTGCCTTTTCTGATGAGCCTTCGACGCCTGTTTTTGGATCTGAGGTAATGGTTGGTGCTCGAGAAATTCTCTCCGTCATGGGTTTTACATCTCAAGAGATCGAGCAGGCATGCAAGGGGTATGATGGAGAGCGTCAGAATTCAGATGCTCTCGTGCGCTATGCGCTGAGACGTTTGGGCGAGTAGCGAGGATAATGATGGTTTGGGAAGCACATGATGCGCAAGAGCGTATCAGTTCTCATATATCAGGAGAAGAGCGAACGGTTTCTCCTGAGCTTTTAGAAGAAGATATAAGTTACGATCACTCTCTGAGACCTCGATATCTTGCGGACTATCTCGGCCAAACTCGTGTGAAAGACAATCTTTCGGTTCTTATCGATGCCGCGCGTGCGAGAAATGATGTTCTCGATCATGTCTTGTTTTCAGGACCTCCAGGGTTGGGAAAAACCACTCTATCAGCTGTTATAGCGAATGAGTTAGGGGTGGGAATAAAAACTACCAGTGGTCCGGCTATTGATCGTGCGGGTGATCTTGCGGCGATTCTTTCAAATCTTGAAAAGGGAGATGTTCTCTTTATAGATGAGATACATCGTCTCAATACTGCTGTCGAAGAAATTCTTTATTCTGCTATGGAAGATTTTGTGCTTGACATTGTGGTGGGGAAAGGTCCGGCGGCTCGTTCTTTCCGTCTAGACATACCACCGTTTACCCTTATCGGAGCTACCACGCGCACCGTTCTTCTTACGGGGCCCCTGCGTGATCGTTTTGGTATGTCATTCAGGTTGGATTATTACACACCCGATGAACTTTGTGACATCGTTGTGCGCTCCGCACAGTTGCTGAATGTCAAAATTGAAGAAGAGGGAGCGTTTGAAATAGCGCGTCGGAGTCGGGGAACCCCTCGTCTTGCTAATCGTCTCTTGCGTCGAGTGCGCGATTATGCAGAGGTGCGCGCAGGGGGAGAGATCACGGAGGCTGTTGCATCTGAGGCCCTTTCATTTTTTGAAGTAGATAGCCTGGGGCTTGATGTCATGGACAATAAAATACTTTTCGTGCTTGTGAGCACGTTTGGCGGAAAAGCGGTGGGATTGAATACGCTTTCGAGTGCTTTGGGCGAAGATGCGGGTTCCCTAGAGGATGTTTATGAACCCTATCTTATTCAACAAGGCTTGCTCATGCGTACGCCCAAAGGGCGTCAGGCGACGGAGCGTGCATTTGCTCACCTTAACATACCGTTTCCTCAAAACAGCTGAATGAGAGGGTTTTATGCTTCAGAATGACTATATTATGCGTCTGATTCAACAACTTATATCTGCTATTCGTCGTTCATTGCTTGAAAACAAAGAGGAGCCCGATAAACGGGCTGGAGCTATTGAAGAGGCTATTGGAGAGACGGTAAACATGGATCCAGCGCTGCTCTTTTCTCTCGAGCCTGAGAGTATGGCCATGATGCTTTCCATCGGAGGAATGGTTGACGAAAATCTATGCGGATATATCGTTGAGTCCATGCTCTATGAAGCCAAGCTTCTTGATGAGGCTCGCAATGAATCTCGTGCTGAATTACGCCGCGCTCAAGCGCTTGCGTTGGCTCATGCGTTTGGGTATGTGGTTGGCGATTGTGATCTTTTCAAAGAAATAGAGCAAACCTGAGTTCTTATATACCTATGGTTACGTCGCCTGGCGAGTATTCTCTACTTATGTCGATAAAGCGTTGTTTACGATGATTCTTATCTATATACTTGAACTGTTCCAGAGGTACAACGTTGCTTGACCAGAAAGGAAACAAAGATGTTGACTGACATCGAAATTGCACAGGCCGCTCACCCTCGCAAGATTACAGAAATTGCTGAGAGCGCGGGAATTGACGAGAAGTATCTAGAACTTTATGGTAATGTTAAAGCAAAGGTTGATTATCAATTATTACGAGATAAGCCTACCAGCCCTGGTAAGCTTGTTTTAGTTACGGCGATTAACCCCACTCCTGCTGGCGAAGGCAAGACTACGACGACTATAGGTTTGGCTGATAGTCTTGCTGCTTTAGGGAAAAAGGCAATAGTTGCTTTGCGCGAACCCTCGCTTGGACCAGTTTTTGGTGTCAAAGGCGGTGCAGCGGGTGGCGGATATGCTCAAGTTATTCCAATGGAAGATATAAATCTTCATTTTACTGGTGATTTTCATGCAATAGGCGCCGCCAACAATCTGTTGGCTGCTCTTCTTGATAATCATATTCAGCAGGGCAATGAACTTAATATTGACCCCACGCGCATTACTTGGAAACGAGTGCTGGATATGAACGATCGTCAGCTTCGTAAAATTGTATGTGGCCTTGGCGGCACTAAAAATGGTGTTCCTCGCGAAGAAGGCTTCGACATAACAGTGGCCTCCGAGGTGATGGCTATACTTTGTCTCGCTACGGATATCGTTGACCTCAAAGCACGCCTCGGGCGAATAATTGTTGGGTATACCCGTACGGGAAAACCAGTGACCGCTGCTGATCTCAAAGCACACGGTGCTATGGCAGCATTGCTTAAGGATGCCCTTAAGCCTAACCTTGTTCAAACGCTGGAAGGCACTCCTGCTTTTGTACATGGTGGTCCCTTTGCAAATATCGCGCATGGTTGCAACTCTGTTATGGCAACTCGCATGGCCCTTAACCTTGGTGAGATTGCGGTTACCGAGGCTGGTTTTGGTGCAGATCTCGGTGCAGAAAAATTCTTGGATATCAAGTGCCGCATGGCGGGAATTGCTCCTGACGCGGTAGTTGTGGTTGCTACGGTGCGCGCACTGAAAAATCATGGCGGTGTTGCTAAAGAGAATCTTAACGATGAGAACCTTGAAGCACTCCGTGCGGGATTGCCCAATCTTACCCGTCATGTTAAAAATCTTGTTGGTGTTTATCACCTTCCCGTGGTTGTCGCCATTAATGCATTTCCTACCGACACGCCGGCCGAACTTGCCCTCGTTGAGGAAATGTGTCATGAGGTTGGCGCAAATGTTGCGCTTTCAGAGGTTTGGGCGAAAGGATCCTCTGGGGGACGTGAGCTTGCTGAAGAGGTGCTCCGTTTGGTTGAACAACCGAAGGATTTTGCTTTCTCCTATGATATGGAAACATCTATCGAAGATAAGCTTCGCATCATTTCACAGAAGATATACCATGCTGACGATGTAGTGCTTACGGCTCAAGCAGTACAAGATGCAACTCGTCTTACTGATCTAGGCTTTGGAAACTATCCCATATGTGTGGCAAAGACTCAGTACTCGTTTTCTGATAATGCTACATTGCTGGGTGCTCCAGAAGGATTCGTGATCACCGTTCGCGAACTCAAAGTTTCAGCAGGTGCTGGTTTCATAGTAGCGCTTACAGGCGATATTATGACAATGCCTGGACTACCAAAACGCCCGGCAGCCGAAAGTATAGACGTAGACGAATTTGGCAAGATATCTGGATTGTTCTAGCTAAAACGCGGATTTATTGTGGTGTGGTCTGTGATTTGCTGCATTAATTACAGAAGATTTACCCAATATTCGTAGGGTCGAGAATTTTTTCGTCTACTTCTCCCGTTTTTTTTCTAGGGTTATGTTAGACTAGCGCCGTGGGTAAAAACCCTCTTAATTTACGCTATGCGGTTGGCGCCGCGTACGTGCGTTACGTCCTCCTAACGGACGGGCAGAAGAAAGGCAAGAAATGGCTACAGGTAAAGTAAAGTGGTTTAACGCTGAAAAAGGTTACGGATTTATTGCTCGCGAAGATGGTGACGACGTGTTCGTCCACTTCTCCGCAATTGAGAGCGACGGATTCAAGACTCTCGAAGAGAATGCCCCGGTTGAGTTTGAGATCACCGAAGGCAAGGGTGGAAAACCACAGGCTAGCAACGTACGCAAGCTCTAGAGCACGCGCAGGTTCGCACAGGGGGAGGCGGAGTCCAAAGAGGATACCGTCTCCTTTGCTTTTCACCATAAAATACTTTGAGATCGTTGATGTCTCGACGATCTGTAGGGGGTTGTGCCATGAGGATGCTGCTGCATGCTTGTTGCGGGCCATGCTCTATAGAACCGATGCGTATCTTTGACGAAGAAGACATTGAGTATGAAATTTGCTATGCAAATTCAAACATTCATCCTATACAGGAATACGATTTGCGCTGTACGGTCTTAAAAGAATACGCTACGCTTCACAACATTATTGTTCATGAAGGCGATTATGATCCTATTCTTTGGGAGAAACAGGTTGGATGCTACGGCGCAGAACGATCTGTCCGCTGTCGTGCCTGTTATCGCCTTCGATTTGAGGAGACGGCTCAGATGGCTGTCGAATTAGGGTTTGACGCTATTTCTACGACGCTGACAATAAGTCCCTATCAATTCACGGCCATAATAGGCGAAGAGCTCGAGCGTGCGGCTCGTCAAAGGGGACTCAAAGCGCTTTTTCGTGATTTTCGACCATATTATTCTGCCGCAACACAGGCTTCTCGTGATGTAGGTATGTATCGGCAGAACTATTGTGGATGCCATATCTCGATTCTTGAGGCAGAGAATGAGCGTGCAATACGTCGAGAAACTCGAAAACGTATGAAAATGGAACGTCGCCACATAGCTTCGCACGAAAATAATCAGTGAAATAAAATAACGGCCTTCATCAGAAACGTTGACTTGGCTTGAGGAATGACATGCTTACCGAAGACTTCAATTACTATTTGCCTCCTGAACTTATTGCCCAAGAGCCCGCCTGTCCTCGCGACTCGTGCCGGCTTTTGGTGCTTAATCGCTTGTCTGGTGTACGAACGCACTGTCTATTCAATAGCATAGGAGATTACCTGCGGCCGGGAGATCTTCTCATTGCAAACAATACGCGTGTTATGCCTGCGCGCCTCTTGGGCCGCAAAGAAGGTACTGGCGGCGCAGCTGAAGTACTTTTGTTAAAAGAGCGTCAGCCAGATTATGGCGACGGATCTGCAGTCTGGGAAGGCCTTGTGCGCCCAGGGCGTCGGCTTAAGCCCATGGCGCGTATCGAATTTTTCCCAGCTGATATCTGCGAGGGGCAAGAATCATCAAAATCGGACAACGACCAGCGCACATCGGATGTTTCGTTTGAAAACCCCATCCTCGTCGCGACGGTACTTGATTGGGTCCAAAATGGAGAGAAGGGGCAGCGTCTGATAGAGATTAAATCTCTTGAAGGCACCCTTGATGAGGCCGTGCACCGTGTGGGACGTGCCCCGCTTCCGCCTTACATTACGCACTACATGGGTGACCCTGAGATGTATCAGACGGTCTTCTCGGAGCGGGAACGCTCTGCTGCAGCCCCTACGGCTGGATTGCACTTCACCAGAGAACTTATTGAAACGATTGAGGCTCAGGGCGTTGGATTTGAGACTGTCGAGTTGGAAGTGGGATTAGATACGTTTCGTATTGTCGATGAAGATAACCCAGAAGACCATCACATGCATACCGAACGCTATCATGTTCGTCAAGAGGTTATCGATCGTATTCAGTCAACAAAAAGTTCTGGCGGACGAGTCATTGCGGTGGGCACAACCTCTCTTCGTTCTCTTGAAAGCGCTTGGGATGTCACAACTCAGTGTATGCGCGCAACTCGGCCAGGCGGGGAATCTACATCGCTTTTTATCTTGCCGGGCTATAAATTTAACGTTATTGACGGTTTGCTTACTAACTTTCATGTACCACGTTCAACTCTTATGATGTTGGTGAGCGCTTTTGCAACGCCTGAACAGATACGCGCTGCTTATGCCGATGCTATTGCACGTAACTATAGAATGTTGTCGTTTGGCGATGCCATGTTGATAGTATAGGAACTTCATGACTCTTTTTGATTTTGAAATTGATGCGTTGGACTCACGCACTTCGGCACGTGCGGGACGTTTTCATACGGCCCACGGCGTCATTCAAACACCTATGTTTATGCCTGTTGGTACGCGTGCTACGGTCAAAGGGATCACGCCAGACCATCTTGAAGACCTAGGGGCGCAAATCATACTTGCAAACGCCTATCACCTTTACCTTCGCCCGGGTGCAGATATTATTGCTGCCGCAGGTGGGTTGCATACATTTATGGGGTGGGACCATCCCATACTTACTGATTCTGGCGGCTTTCAGATATTTTCTCTTGCCAATACTCTTTCGCTTGATGCTGACGGGTTGGAATTTGTTTCCATTATTGATGGGTCTCGACACCGATGGACACCGGAAAGCAATATGGACATTCAGCAAAAGCTTGGCGCTGATATCGTTATGCAACTCGACCAATGTATCGGTTATCCTGCTGAACGAGAACAGATTGAGCAAGCGGTGTTGCTTTCTGCTGACTGGGCTCGTCGTTGCCGGCAGGCACATACTCGCTCTGATCAAGCCTTGTTTGGTATTGTTCAGGGAGGCATGGAGATTGATCTTCGCCTGAGATCTATCGAACTTTTGCATGAAGCTGAAGAGACCGCAGGCTGCGGGTTTGAAGGATTTGGTATTGGCGGTTATTCGGTTGGAGAACCTCATGAAGTTATGTTTGAAACACTGGGAGAGGTCGCATCGGCGCTGCCGTTGAGAAAACCACGTTATCTTATGGGAGTGGGAAATCCGACAACATTGGTGCGGGCTGTGGGATCGGGGATCGATCTGTTTGATTGTGTGTTGCCCACGCGGACTGCGCGTATGGGCACCGCATTTTCAAGTGAAGGGCGTCTCAACCTTCGTAATGCACGGTTTTCATTGGACTTTACTCCGCTTGATCCTGCCTGTACGTGCCCTGTTTGTCAGAATTATACCCGTGCGTATATACGGCATTTAGTGGTTCAAAAGGAGATGTTGGGAGGAATTCTGTTGTCTCAGCATAACCTTTACTATCTTATTAATCTTATGAATTGTGCGCGAGAGGCTGTGTTGGAGGGGCGTTATACTGAGTTTGAGGCTGAGTGGATGAATTCTTCAGCTGCCCATGATTACTGAAAAAATCACGATGATTTGTGAACTATGAGAACGACGAAGTATGTTTTCAATAGTCTTTATGACAACACATGTTACCAATAAATGCGTTAAAATATATCATTTCGAAAATAATTAAGATTTTTATATGCTTTATATAAAAATACGGTACTATGAGCAAGTTAGACTATTTTTAGAATAATAGGTAAGGAACAGACTTTGATGGTAGACAAACGATTTGACCCAAAAAAGAAGCGAAGAAGTTCACCAAAACGTGTGCCCATTGTTCTTCTGATAGTGCTGGGACTTCTTTTGGCGGGCAGCGTATACATGTTTTGGCCCCCACAAGCCAAGATCAAACAAGGACTTGATATTCAGGGTGGCTTGCAGGTCGTTATGACGGCAACCGCTTCAGATGGCAGTAAGCCTTCAAGCACAGACATGGAGAACACTATCTCCATCATAGAGAATCGCGTGAACGCCCTGGGCGTTTCGGAAGCAACGGTTCAAAAACAAGGTGACGATCAAATACTCATTCAAATTCCTGGCATCAGCGATCCAGACGCCGCTCTTTCTACCATAGGCACCGTTGGGTATTTGGAGTTTGTTTCTGTTCCTGATATTTCGGATAGTACGATTCGCTCTGAAATACAGAGTGGTCAAGTGGGGATGACTCTGCCGAGCGGGACCTATGCAGATGTTATAACCGGCTCAAATATTACTCGTGTGACGGTCAATCGACAAAGCGATACCAGCTCTTACTATGAGGTTGATATAACTCTTGACGCTGCGGGTACCAGTGCATTTGCTGCTGCAACTTCAGTACTTGCTACAAACAATGATCGAATTGCGATTGTGCTTGACGGCGTTGTTCAATCGGCTCCTTCTGTTGAGAATGTTATTAGTAATGGTAATGTTGCAATTACTGGAAACTATTCACTCGAAAATGCAAAATCTTTGCAAACTATACTTGAGTCCGGTTCGCTTCCGGTTACTTTGAGTTATGCTCAGTCGCAAATCGTGGGACCGACACTTGGCCAGAATCAATTGGTGGCAGGCGTAGTTGCCGCGCTATGCGGACTAGTACTTGTTGCACTTTACCTGCTCTTCTTTTATCGAGGCTTAGGCATTTTGACGGCGGGCGCAGTGGGAGTGTTCGCCATATTGTATCTTGGCTTGCTCGGCACGCTTTCTTATTTTGGACTTTTTTCTCTTTCTCTTGCCGGCATGGCCGGTATCGTACTTACAATTGGCGTTGCGGCCGATTCCTCTATTCTCATCCTCGAACGCTTTCATGAGGAAATCAGAATGGGCCGTTCTATCAAAGCCGCTTCGATCAGTGGCGTTAAACACGCTATCAAGACTTCGATAGATGCAGATTTTGTAACGCTTATATCCGCTATCGCACTCTTTTTTATTGCTACCGGATCAGTCAAGGGTTTTGGCTTGACGCTGGGCTTAGGTATTCTCTGCGATATTGTCACCATGCTGTTGTTCAAGGCACCAATTATCCGCCTACTTGCTCCTAAGGTCATGTCTCATCATCCTGATTTCTGGGGTTTACGAGGAGATCTCGATGAGGCACGTGACAGTGGCGAGGTCGAAAGGGGCGTGCATAATGGCTAGATACTTTAAAAAGGATATTGATTTCTTAGGAAAGAAGAAAATATTTTTTATCATTTCAAGCCTCCTTTGTATTGTTTCAATTGTGGCGATACTGTTCCAAGGATTGAACCTTGGTATTGAGTTTGTCGGCGGTACGTCGATAACATTTTCAGACGCAGGAACCGTCTCTCTTGACGACATGCGCTCGGCGTGTACTCAAGCAGGCTTTGCGGATGCGACTATTCAGACTACCGAGGCTAACGGGACTAGTGGGTTTCTCATTCGTACCAACACTATTGATCCTAACGAATCGGCTGCGAATGCGGCCTCAATTGCCCAAACTCTTGGTCTTTCGACGAGCTCTTATGAGGTGAGTGTCATTGGTCCTGATTGGGGTACCACTGTCCTCAGGTCCTCCCTCATTGCGTTTATTGTTGCAATCGGCGCGATAATTATCTATATCGCCATACGTTTTGAGTGGAAGATGGGATTTGTGGCGATTCTAGCTCTTATCCATGATCTGCTCATCGTTATCGGCATCTATGCATTATTCAAGCTTGAGGTCACACCAAATGTGGTGGCTGCATTGCTCACCATTATGGGTTATTCTCTCTATGATACGGTTGTCGTCTTTCATCGTATGAATGAAAACGCGAGCACTTCGATGAAATGCTCCTTTATGTCTATGGCTAATCATTCTATCAATCAGGTTTTTACGCGTACGATAAATACTTCGCTGGCATCGTTAATACCCGTTATAGCCATGCTGATCTTTGGTGGTGAAACGCTGAAGGGATTTGCGCTTGCCATGATCATCGGTCTTGTTGCGGGCTCTTATTCTTCCATAGGAGTCGCTTCGCCTCTTTATGCACTATGGAAAGATCGCGAGCCAGCCTTTGCTAAGCTGAAGACACGGTATGGCTATGAACGGCATGTGACGGATTCGGTTGTTCAGGGATTATATAGCATGGCCGATTTGAACGGGGATTCTGAAAGGTGCGAAAATTCTTCCGACGATGTGGCTGTATCAGCGCAGAATTTTCAACAGGAGGAACTATCTGCTTATGAAGAAAGACAGTCTGCGAAATCAGTGCATCAATCTGCACATCGGGGTAAACAGAGTCGTGCTCAGCGCAAAAAGCATCATGGATAGATAGCACGTGCATCAATGATGGGAAGGTCGCTCGTGGACACTTCGCCACAAATACAAATGATGCGTTCCCTGCTCGCCGCAAATCCGATCTTTCTTGCACCCATGGCAGGGGTCACTGACCCCTGTTTTAGGACTCTCTGTTCTGCACAGGGTGCAGGATTGACATACACCGAAATGGTCAGCGCAAAAGGACTCGACTATCAGAGCGCGGGTACTGAAAAACTCCTCCAGATGGATGTGAATGAGAAACAGTTTGCAGTCCAACTGTTTGGCAACGAATCATCGGTGTTGGCGCGTCAAGCAACTCGACTCACTGAGATGCTAGGAGATCAGCTTGCCCTGATCGATCTGAATATGGGCTGCCCTGTATCAAAGGTAGTACGTAAAGGTTCAGGCGCTGCACTTATGGAATCGCCTGATCTTGCCTGTCGAATAGTGTATGAAACCGCCTCATCGACGGATAAGCCTGTTACCGTCAAGTTTCGACGTGGCTATCGGATAGGTGAAGACACATGCGAAGCATTTGCACGCAGTATGGAGGCTTCCGGAGCGGCAGCGCTTACCGTTCATGGTCGCTATGCGATGGAATACTATAAAGGTACTAGTGAACCAGACGCAATCAAGAGGGTAAAAGCTTGTGTCAGTATTCCTGTCATCGCCAGTGGCGATCTGCTCACTCCTTTAGATGTGTCGCGTGCGCTTCAGATGACGCATGCCGACGGCGTTATGCTCGCCCGTGGTGCTCGGGGAAATCCGTGGCTTTTTGCGCGGGCTCATGCTCTTCTCAAGGGTGATGAACAGGGCGCACAAAGACTTCCTACTCCCTATGAGCGAATTAATGTAGCGCGTATACATACGCGCGGGCTTGCTGAACTCGACGAGCGTCTTGGCACTCATTTGTTGTTACGTATGAGACAGCATGTTAGTTTCTATTTCAAGGGAATCCCCCACGCAAGCGATTATCGTGCGCAGGCAAATAAATGCTCCACTCTTGAAGAATTCGAAAACTTTTTTGATGGCATGAGCACTCGGGTCGGATGTCTCAACGCAGATGAGCAATCTCTCTGCCTTTGATCTTTGCCGAGTAATGAGATAATTCATGTACTACGATGCTGGGTATTCAGCGAACCAATCTGCTCGGAGGAACTATGCCGGAATTCTCGTTTCAGGCGCTTTATATCCATATACCGTTTTGTGTGCGACGCTGCGCCTATTGTGACTTTTTAACAGAGGCCATTGACCGTAGTAATCCGGATACTCGCCTTGCCTTGGATTCCTATGTAGATCAACTTATTATTGCAATACGCCGTGCATCTCGAGCGGGCCTTCTTGCTGAAGTTCGCACCATCTATATGGGGGGAGGCACACCGACTGCACTGGGCGCGAGCAGACTTGTTAAACTTGTCTACACGCTTTCTCTCTTCGTTGACCTTTCTCAGATTTCTGAGTTTACGGTGGAGGCTAATCCGGATTCATTTTCAGAAGAACTTTCTCGTGACCTCTTTGCTCTCGGGGTTACGCGCTTTTCGTTTGGAGTCCAGAGTTTTGATGACAAGGTATTGGCAAGGCTCGGTCGTATTCACACATCCGAAAAAGCGCGAACTGCGATATGTGCGGCACAGGAGCGCGTGTATAACATTTCTATTGATCTCATCTGTGGTATTCCCGGGCAATCGTTATCATCATGGGAAGCTGATGTGCGAGAAGCAATTGCCGCGGGTGTGCCGCATGTCTCAGTCTATCCTCTCACGATTGAGGAAGGGACTACGTTTGCTCGTCTGATTGATGAGGGACATCTGACGATACCGGATGAAGATTTCCAAGCAGATTGCATGGAGTACGCAGACAAAATTCTTTCTGAAGCAGGATTTGTGCGCTATGAGGTTGCCAGCTATGCAAAGCCAGGTTATGAGAGCCAACATAATCTTGCCTATTGGCATGGCGTGTCTTATTTAGGTCTCGGACGTGGCGCTGCAGGTATGTTTGCGCAGAGCATGTTGTCTCCCGTGATATCAGCCCAGACCCTGCCCGACTTCCCTGAAGCCGATATAGATATCTCGGTAGCGCGTGTACGGTATACGACTGCTCTTGATGGCACCTATCAAATTGAGACATTGACTCAAAGAGAGGCATGCGCTGAGGATATTATGCTTGCCATGCGCTGTACCGAAGGTATATCGGAAGCTCAAGTCAGAAAAGCATCTGAACTCCTTCCTTGTCTACCCGTATCATTACAACATCTTCAAGATGAAGGGCTCATTATTCAGCAACAAGATAATGCTCATGAAACAGGTGTTTCTGAAGCTTCGCGGGGCTGCCGTTATATCCCTACAAAAAAGGGGTGGCTTATGGGAAACGAGCTGTTTGGTAAACTTTGGGAGTTGCACGTTCCGTGATGTTTAAAGAGCATCCATTCTCTGAACGAACCTCGGTAATTTCAAGATCACACTCACGGACACGTTGGCGGACTGTCACTGTGAACATTAGGTGAACTGTTGGTATTGAGTGGGTCATTTATTAGCACTCTCGAGATGGGATTGCTAAAATGACGTGGTTGGGTAAAGAAGAGAGGGAGACCGTCGGATGTTGAGCGAAAGACGCCGCCGCATACTTGAAGTTCTTGTCGAGGAATATATATCGACTGCTGAACCAGTATCTTCGCGCGTACTCGTCGATCATTATGGGTTAGGAATAAGCTCTGCAACGGTTAGAAATGAACTCTCCCAACTCGAAGAAGCAGGATATCTTGTTTCTCCCCATGTCTCCTCGGGGCGTATTCCAACCGATAGCGGATACCGCAGTTTTGTTGATGATCTTATGGGACGTGCAGAAAAAAGCGAGTTGCTGCGCTCTGACGACTCTGGCAAGAACGATCAGGGGAGATATGTGTCGAGACATATGTTGCGATCACCTTCGGTGATTGAACGCGCACTGCGCGAGGATCTTGAGGACAGCGCATCTGAGTTGGATGATCTTCTTGTTCGCATTTCTCGTGCACTTACTCGTTTTACGAATTGTCTGGCTATTGTGCTTGAGCCTCGAGTATCCCAACTTTCGCTCAAGAAAATTACATTGGTACAGATGGACGAGCGCTCGGTTCTGATGATCGTCGTTGTTGATGATGGACGGGTTCTTAATCGCACGATTGACGTGGGCAGCGAGCGATCCATTGAAGAGATAACCGCCATTGAGATATTACTTAACGATGCATTTGTGAGTCATGAAGAGGGCATAGAAAAAGAATTTGCCTGCGCGGAACTTGCGTCTAATCCTGCTCTGCATATGTTTTCAGACAAGTTATCCGAATGTCTTGCCGAGGCGGATGCTGCTCGAGTTCATAATACAGGTATCTCGTCACTTTACACTCAGCCAGAACTTCGCAATGCTCAGATGGCGATGACGTTTGCACAATTGGTGGATGATAATCTCGCTGCGCTTGCTCTGTTCGGCGATCTTATTCGTGATAAAGGAGTGGTTACGCGTATCGGGAGCGAAAACGCGCAGGCCGATTATGCTCATATTTCGATAGTTGCTTCCCATTACGGTGATGACACAGGTGAAGGCATCGTCGCTGTTGTAGGGCCGACGCGCATGAATTATGGACGAGCAATCGAGGCCATCAGAACGGCCTCTAATGTGCTTGACGAAACACTGAAAGGACAGTAAGAGAATTGGCAACTGATTATTATGCATTATTAGGTGTGGCAAAAGACGCGACACCGTCTCAGATCAAGAAGGCATTTTATGCCAAGGCAAGAGTCATGCATCCTGACGTAAATAAAGACGGAGATGCAGAAGAAAAGTTCAAGGAATTGAACGAGGCCTATGAAGTGCTCTCCGATGAAAATAAACGCAGCCAGTATGATCGTTTCGGAACGGTAAATGGGGCTGCCGGAGGCTATGGTCAGTACGTTGATTTTGAAGATCTGTTTGGTGGTGGATTTGGTGACATCTTCTCATCATTTTTTGGTGGTGGACGCTCATCGACCGTCACACGAGCAGAAGGACGCGACATGCAAGTGGGCCTACGCGTCACACTTGAAGAAATTGCAACCGGTGTAGACAAAGAAATTGCCTATGATCGCCTCGTAGCCTGTGCGGTTTGCGAGGGGAGTGGTTTTGCCGAAGGCGGCAGCATTGATGTCTGCCCAAACTGCCAGGGACGCGGTACGGTCACTCGCGTGCAGCAGACGTTCATGGGCGCGATGCAGACTCAAACTACCTGCAGCGAATGCGATGGCACTGGCAAAGTGGTGAAGAATCCCTGCGCTGAATGTGAGGGCGAAGGGCGTACCCCAGATCGGGAGAGGATTACTGTCACCATTCCCCAAGGCATTCGCGATGGGCAACAGCTACGCGTGACTGGTTATGGCGAGACGGGTAAGAATGGCGCTCGTTCGGGGGATCTGTTGGTGACCATCCACGTCATGGAAAACGAATTCTTCCAGCGTGACGGTGACGATCTTCATACTCGTCACACCATTACAATTACACAGGCCTCATTGGGTGCGCATATTCAGGTGGTTGGTATCTTCCCTGATGAGATGGTTGATGTTGATATTCCCGCTGGATGTCAAAATGGCCACGTTATCCGTATGAAGGGCAAAGGGCTTTCACGGTTCAGAAGTACTGCACGGGGAGATATGTTTGTTCATGTCGAGATTGCCATTCCTCGCAAACTTACCAAAAAACAACGCGAACTCATGGAACAGTTGGCCAAGGAACTCGGGGAAGAAGTGTCTCAAAAGCGTACTCCGTTACAGCGTCTTTCTGAGGCATTCGGATAAAAGAAAGTAAAAAAGGAGACATATATGTCTGTCCCCTCGTTTATCTATGAAGATACTAATGCTCTCGATACCGTTTTCGCGCCGGGGTCACGTGTGCGTTTCCTTCTTTCAGTAGAAGAATATCATCATATGCGCGTGTTGCGCATCGTGCAGGACGAGTGTGTGCGACTTGTTCATCGTTTGTCGCCTCGAGCTTTTGAGGTTACGCTGACAGAGGACCTGAAATCTGATTTACAGACCGAAGGCGGCCTATGCCCTCTTACCGGTCTGATTACTCGCGAGATATCTCACGTGTCAAGTCCTTGCCTCACGCTGATACCGGGTATATCAAGAGGAGAGCGCTTCGAACAGGTAATTCGACAGACGACCGAACTCGGAGTAGAGCGAATCATACCTTTGGTAAGCGAACGATGTATTGTAAAGATAGACAAGAAGAAAATACCGGCGCGTATGGAGCGCTGGCGCTCGATCGCCTG
This sequence comes from Coriobacteriales bacterium, assembly GCA_963665595.2. Taxonomy (GTDB): domain Bacteria; phylum Actinomycetota; class Coriobacteriia; order Coriobacteriales; family CADBOM01. The sequence goes on from CAXXJK010000009.1 coordinate 26,757, forward strand.
TTCAGCCGCTAAACAATCAGGACGATTGGTGGTGCCCTGCGTAGATGAACCGAAAAATCTATCCGCCTCGCTTGATGCTGTCAAAGAATGCGATGTGTTGATAGTTCCTTGGGAAGAGGCTGAGAACGGCTCGGTTCGAAATGTGCTTATGAATGCCTATGCCGAATACTCTGCGCGGTATGCAAGCGAAGAGACTCGGCACTTGCAGGTAGCGTTATTTGTTGGTCCTGAAGGTGGCTTTACTGCTGCCGAGGTTGATATAATGCGTTCCCGGGGAGGTCAGACGGTCACGCTTGGACCGACAATTCTTAGAACGGAAACTGCCGGGGTAGTGGCAGCGGCGCTGGTACTGCATGAACTCGGTGGGCTTGGTAACGAGAATGATTAGTCAAGGTGCCCAGAACATGGCTACGTTTTACATACATAATCTTGGTTGTAAAGTTAATCGTGTGGAGGCAGACATCTGCGCCGCTCGATTGTTGATGGCCGGTGCGACACGGGCCGACGAAGAGTCTGCCGAACTTGTAATCATTAATTCGTGTACGGTTACTGCTGAGGCTGACACAAAGACTCGTAAAGCGGTTCGTCATGCATTGAGACTTCCCTACGTCAAGTGGGTTGTTGTAACAGGTTGCGCCGCCGCTATTGCACCTGAAGAGTACAGACGGCTTGACGAACGAGTGGTGGTTGAGCCTGATAAGGGTTTAGCATCTGCGCGAGCCTGCCAACTTCTGGGATTAAAAGAACAGCCGGTTTCGGCGAAATACACACCAAACGATGATGCAGAGTGCGCCTGCGTTGGTCCTCAGTCATCTTCAGGTTTGCAACAAACGGCGTATGCTACTGATCATTCAGGGGCAGTAACCCATCTCCGTGCTGGCGCTAATTTTCCCACACGCATGGGAGTCATGATTCAAGATGGCTGCGATAATGCCTGCACCTATTGTATTGTTCACGTTGCTCGCGGGCACAGTGTTTCGCGTTTTGCTGATACTATTGTTGCCGAAGTCATTGATGCTGCTGCATCTGGTGTACAAGAGGTAGTGCTTACCGGCATCAATATTGGTTCCTACCGCGTTACAGATCCGGTGCCTGCCGACTTTTCAATTCTTCTACGGCGACTACTCGGCGAAACCTCTATGGGACGATTTCGTATTTCATCAATTGAACCTCTTGACGTTACACCGAGCGTGCTAGACGCATTGCAGTCAGCAGATGGACGTATTTGTGCTCATATACATCTGCCGCTTCAGTCGGGAAGCGACCGCGTGCTACGCGAAATGGCTCGTCCTTATAGTGCGTCCACCTATCTGCGGATTATTGAGGAACTACGTTCGAGGTTGCCTCATATAGCGATTACTACGGATGTGATAGTCGGTTTTCCCGGCGAGAGCGATGCTGATTTTGATAAGACACTTCTGCTCTGTGAGGCGGCGAGCTTTTCTCGGATACATATCTTTCGCTATTCTCCGCGCTTGGGTACACTGGCAGCGCTACGCAAAGATCAGATAGACTCCGCCGTCAAGAAAGATCGTGCACGGCGTCTCACCCTTCTCGGAAGAGAACTTGGTACACTTGACCAGGAAGCGCGACTGGGCAGTACTGAGAAAGTTTTGATCGAACGCGTGGGCCTTGGAAAGAGCGAGAGTTATCATGACGTTATCGATGGTGGCACGTGGGGGGATCTGAAGACGGGCTCCCTGGTAGACATGAACTTAAAGGCTCTTGATAAAAAAGGGCGCTTCGTGGGTACTCCTATTTTCTGATACCGCGCTGTTCTATTCAAATCTTTATGACAAAAAGGCCATGAAGATTGCACCATACATAGAGGAAACCGGGCTCGCCGATCCGCAGATGGGTTTCTGCATTTTGCTCAGGATACAATCTGAAGAATCGTAATTCGCTGCTGGTTACGTATGCAATAAATCCAATATAGTGAGTTTTGCTCATCGTGTGATTGATGTATAGGTATGTTTCATGTCCTATGATTTCGAGATGGGGGTGGTGATCGTCATCAGGTGCCATCGCTTGTAACGCGTTAAGAGGCTTGCCACAGCAGACAATATCCGCTTCATCATTACCAATGAGTATGTTCATACAGACGGGGCACACATAAAATTGGGCACGCCTCATATTTCCCGTATTCCCTGATTTTATTTGAGGTGATGCGCCGAGCAGGCTTTGAACGGTAATGCCCAGTGCGCACGATAACTCTTGCAGCACTGATATATCAGGGGATCCAAGCCCTCGCTCCCATTTTGATATAGTCTTATCACTCAGACAGAGTAGCGATGCCAGTTCACGTTGGGTCATATGTCGTTCTTTTCGCGCTTGTGCAATGAGCGCTCCAGTTTTTGAGTTATCCATATAGTTCCTCCTTGAGTCTGTGCTCAGTCTCGCAGATAACCGCGTAATGGACAACCGACGTTTCGTAGAGTTTGACCTGAGAAACAAGATGAGACAAAGATTTTGTGTAGAAGAGAGACCTGTCTTAGAATTTGTTTTTTATCGCCTCGTAGTGGTTGTTCGTGAGTAGATGACAGACATTATCAAGCACCACGCCGTCGTATCTTCGCTCAGCATAAGCAAGGGTTCCCTCATAAAGAAAGCCACACTTCTCAATAACTCGTCGCGAGGCTTCATTGTGGGGGAAATGATAGGCCGATATTGCATCAAGTTTCAATTCTTCAAATCCGTATGTGATACTACGTCGTGCTGCTTCAGTGGTAAAACCCTTTCCCCAATAGGGGCGGGCGAGTGCGTAGCCGAGCATCAAAACGCTATCATTCTCGCGCTTCGGATCGGCAATAAGACCAATCGAACCGATCACGATATCAGTTCCTTTTAATGTGATTCCCCAGACTGATGGTTGATCAATAAAAATCGCCTGCATGATAGTTCGGGTTTCTTCAATGTTTTCATGAGGCTTCCATCCTGCATGAGGACCGACGGCGGGGTCTTGTGAATAATCAAATAATGCCGTCTCATCATCTTGCGTGATAGCGCGAAGGACTAAACGTTTCGTTTCAAGAGTTGACGCGCTGGGCGGGGGAGTTGAGGGGAATTTGCTTGTGGTGGTAAACTCGGGCATCGAATAATCCTTCTCAGAGCATATTAGTTTTCTTTGATACTATCATGGTATAAATTTTACGGTATCTAGGGGTTGGCCAGATATAAGAAACCAAAGTTATCGACAAGAATTTTTCCGCAAGAAGCATGCGCCCGTCACCTCTTTACGAGATATGACGGGCGCATGCTCAAATAAATCTAGCCAGTGCTAGCGTGCAGTTGAAGTCGCTGCGGTATCAACGAGCGCGGGGCTTACGTACGTAAACCCGTTGTAAGTTTTGCTTATGTATTGAGCGGCATTGATACCGGCCAGACGGCTAGATGTCCACACCCACCCCTGTGCCACTCCGCCGAAACCACAATAGTTGCGTTTAGGATGCATGAGCACACCAAGGGAATCTACGCCGGTCGCATATAACCCATTAAGAGGAGTCGCATGGTCGGCCTTGAGCACCCGTATTTGAGTATCGACATCTAATCCACCGCAGGTGGCAAATGCGGCGTTATATACTTTCACCGCATAGTAAGGACCCGTTTTGAGTGGGGTTAGATACTTTTTGTCTTTTCCTTGCTCGGCATCATTTTTGTTGGCAACACACTCATTGTAGCGAGAAACCGTTGCTTGAAATGTAGCAGAATCGACATTGATGAGAGTGGCAAGATCAGCGAGGGTCTCTGCCTTATAAGCCATACCTTCTTTAATGGCGTAGCCCATTGCTTCGTAAACTTCGGGAACGGGCGTGTTTTTGGGAATGTCACCTTGAGAGCAATATCCTTCAAATTTTGGAATCTGATTGAAGCCTTCGGTCGCAAATACCTTCATCTGTTCATCAGCCACTATTGTCCAGTAATAATCACCCGCGGCAAAGCAAGGCCAAGACTCATCATCGTTGGTATTTGCGAAGCTCTCATAGTTAGCCTCGTTCATAAAGCGCTTGCCACTCTTATTGATTGCGAGGGTGGGGGCAGAGGTACCTACGGCTAAGGGCACATTGTTGAGCGTCCACACCTTGGTTCTGCCGGTTCGGCCATCAAGCGTATTCTCGTAGAAGTTAAATCCGTATTGAGTGAGCCAGTGATCGAGTGTCACATGCATGACGAGAGGACTCATGCCGACATTCCATGTGCCAGCACCTGCATTAAGGGCTGCCTGGAACATAAGGCCGGTGTCTTGTCCGGTTCCTATTCCTCTGCGATCTCCGCGCCATTGCTCGTCTAGAAGTGTGTTACACATTTTTTGGCTATTCAAAAATCCGCCCGTAGACATGATTACGGCTTTTGCGGTGATTACATATTCTTTACCGGTCACTAAGTTACGCGCCTTTACGCCGGTAACGGTATTGCCATCGGTGACGAGCTCATACCCTTCGGTTTCTAATAGATAGGAGCCGCCCTGTGCTTCAATTTCTGCAAGCATTTGTTTGTAATAGCTATTAAGAATTTTGCGGCGGTCTTCGTATGAGCCTGTATCAGTATTTGAGGTGAGCGCAACGTTAAAAGAAGTTTTTCCCTTGGTGAAACTATTGGCATCCATAGTTCCCCACCGGTAACACATGTCATACATCCAGTCGATTGTATGGCCCGATTCTTCAAACCACATATCGAGGACATCTTCTTTTGCCATTATTTTTCCGGTTGATTTGTCGGTTACGAAGTCCTTCCACAACGCCTTGAAAGCAGCTGCATCAACGAAATCCTGACCATTATTGGCAATCTTGGTATATTCAGGAGGATTTACTGAGGCGCCCTCATGAGTAAGAGCAGATTTTCCTCCATATTTTCCTGCATGATCAAGGCCGAGAATACTTACACGCTGATTTCCGTTGAGCTTCTGAATTTGCTCACACGCTGATTTCATGGCAAGTATACCGCCGGTCCCCATTCCCACTACGAGGACATCGGTGCTTATGTTTTCAGTAACACCTTGTTCGGTTTTAAGGTTTGGTCGGACTTTGAAGGCTGATATAGCTGCCTTATCAGAACCACCGGCAACGAGGGCTTGCTTTAGCGCATCTTCGACGGCGCTGCGTACAGCGTTGCAGGTTGCAGTTGCACCTGCAATTGCATCTATGACTATGGATTGAGTTTCAATAATACGAGGGAAGTAACGATCCTTTACACTTTGAAGAATCACTTCGGTTTCGCCGTGAGCAAAACGGTCTTGCGGCGTCTCAATCTTGAGAAGGGAGCCTTCGTTAACCGTTATTGTTACGGGAAGATCCCAAACTTGCCAATACCCCTTTGCGGCACCCGTATAGGTTCCCGGAGCCATATGCACAGTACTTTTGGTGGTCGTACCCACACAGGCGTTATAGGCGGTTTGAGCTGCACTCTTTACTGCATTTGAAGTAACGGTTGCTCCGCCGACAGCGTCAATATCGATGGTGGCATTGTCAATCATCTCCTGTTGCATAACCTGACAGGCGCGCCCACCGCGAGAAGGCGTTTCGTTGAGCCCGGTAATTGCAGCATCAATGACAGCCTTTTTCTTGGTATCGACGGTCAGGGTGACCGTTACGTCTCCACCGAAGCCGGCCGTGGTTGCAGATTTAGTAACTTTTTCTCCGGCACCGCTGCAACCTTCAAGGGAACCAATTCCTGCGGCACCCACTCCCATGATGCCTACAGCAGCGGCGCCCTTAAGAAAATTCCTCCGCGAAATGTTGATACGTTCATTCCTCATTGCATTCCTCCTAGGTTTGTGTCCATAGTCTCTTGTGAGACTTTTACCTAAGAGGATTCTGTTATGAATGAGAGCAGCGAGATACCTTTGTGCGGATGGAATTCAAACACCCATGCGGTAAATCTCTAGAATTTGTCTACCTCTTTTAGTATGAAATTTAGAAAAACTCGCGCAAACCCCTCGTTGTTCATTTTGAAAGGCTGGATTAACTGCTATATTTCTTGGGGAGGAAATCAAATGCAGGAACTGAAGAAATTGTTGAGCGAAACTCCGGGAATCATTATGGCGGCTCTCGGTTTAGGCGCTTGTCTTGTCCTCCGCGAGGCAAATGTGCTATCCGCTTCTGCAAATATTCCCGCAGAGCAGGATGCCTCGGTTTTCTTTTTCTCGATAGTAATTATGTCGATATTAATGGCATTGGTTTATAGAAAATACCCTTCTTTTCGTCTTCACCGCCATCCTATTGTGGCTGCGTTTATAGCTGCTTTACTATCTCTTTCTGCAGTTCTTTCTTTTGGCTCTCTCGCAACAAAAGTTGACCCAGCATGTGTTATTTTCTTTAATACCGTATTTCAGGTGGGGGCAACTTTTTTGATTTTGATGTGGGGGGAAATGCTTTTCCCTTATGGCGCAAAAAGAATTGTCTATATATTTGCTATCTCTTGTGGCATTGCGGCGTTACTCGTTGTATTGCTTGCTCTGATCAAGACAGATATCGAATATGGAGTTATCGCTATGCTGCCGATCTTATCTTTGATATGTCTGTACTATTTCAAGGAGTACAACAGTTCGCGTAATGGTTTTGCAACAACAGACTGCGTAGATACGTTGAGGACACGCGTTGCCTCTCCCTTTAGCTTCTCAGGATTTGATACAAATAAAGCAAAGTGGTTGTTTACTAGTTTCGTAATGCTGACGTTCTTTTTCTACCGCTTTTCTGTGGGCAAAGCAAGCTACACGTGGATACACGTTCTCGGGGGCTCAGGCGCCACGTTATCGTCGCAGATTTCAAATGCATTGGGTATGCTTATCGCAGGTTTTCTTATGATTATATTTATCCGCTTTTTTTGGCATGCTCATAATCTTGGTACGTATGAGATGCTTGTTTTTGTCATTCTTGCGCTTACGCTATATATTACGTTAATTGTGCATGATCGATATGTTCCGATTCTTATCGTACCGCTCAATATTGGGCAGAAACTCATCACACTTCCCATACTCCTTGCGCCCTATATTTTTTCTACTATGCACAAAGGCTCGCCCTTTGTCATAGAGGTCCTTTTGTTGGGTCTCTGCTCGTTTGGCACAGGGTGCTACTCTATCGCTTCGTTGTTCTTTTCCGAAACCATCTGTTCAACGCTTGTTGGCATCTCGCTCTCCCTTTTTCTTGTCTCGGTATTTGTTTTAATCTACTACGATCAGAAAGCCACATACGCAACGTATGCAGATGCAGAAGATGAGGGTGAAGAACAGATTGGGGGAACTCGAGAAAGGGAACACAATAGGGCAGTAATCAATGCCATAACGTCGACCTTTCAGCTGACTCATCGGGAAGAAGACATTCTCGCTCTTCTTGTTGAGCGCTATACCGCTGCCAATATTGCCGAGATACTTGTTGTTACCATGGCTACTGCGAAGACCCACATGAGAAATATATACGCTAAGTTAGATGTTCACTCTCAGAAAGAGTTAATAGGCCTCTACCATGAATTTGAAGGCATGATTGACAAACAATAGGGTAGGGCACAGAGATGCCTCGTACGCTGCACAACCCATCATTTTGAGTAATTCTTCTGGCTGCACGATTCAATTATAATCGAACATTTGTTTGCATATCGAACGTATGTTTGATACTATGCTTCTATTGAAATTTATCAAGGAGCATTATGGACATCAGCGAAAAACTTGAAATACTTACCGGTGCTGCAAAATATGACGTTGCATGCACGTCGAGTGGCGTTGACCGCGGCGCGCGTAATGGCGCTCTGGGTACTACATTGGGTGCTGGTTGTTGTCACAGCTTTGCCGCAGATGGTCGCTGTATTACGCTTCTGAAGGTTCTTATGACAAATATCTGCATGTACGATTGCGCTTACTGTGCCAATAGAGCAAGTAACGATATTCCTCGTGCTGCTTTTACCCCACACGAGTTGGCAGAACTTACTATCGAATTTTATCGGCGTAACTATATTGAAGGATTGTTTCTGAGCTCGGGTGTCATTCGAAATGCTGACTTTACCATGGAGTTAATCATCAAGACCTGCGCCATCTTGCGCAACGAATATGGATTTCGAGGCTATATACACGCAAAGGCTATCCCCGGTGCAGATTCCGCCCTCATCGAAGAGTTGGGTCATCTTTGCGATCGCATGAGCGTGAATATCGAATTACCGACTCGCCGTAGCGTATTGTTGCTCGCGCCTGAAAAAAGCCATCTATCACTGACGCGACCTATTGCTCAGATTGCTCAGGGTATTCGAGAAAACAAAGACGAGTTGACTCATGCGAGGGGATTGGCTCGTCGAGAACGTAAGATGACCGATTATTTTGCGCCGGCGGGACAAAGCACACAGTTGATCGTGGGTGCTACCCCTGACTCAGATCTTCAAATACTTCGTCTTTCAAAGAAACTCTATCAAAAGTATGATCTTAAGCGTGTATTTTTTTCTGCGTATCTACCCGTAAATAATGATGAGCTTCTGCCTGATACATCAGTTTCTGTTCCGCTTGATCGGGAACATCGTCTCTACCAGGCTGATTGGCTGATGCGATTTTATTCATTTGATGCCGACGAGCTTCTTGACGAAAAACATCCATTTCTTGATACACTTTTTGATCCAAAAACCGCTTGGGCCCTTGCTCATCTTGAACAGTTTCCCGTTGAACTGAACCATGCCCCTTATGAGACACTTCTGCGAGTCCCAGGGCTTGGAGTAACAGGAGCGAAGAAGATTATAAAGGCGCGCCGTCATGCGGTGATACGCCCAGAGACGCTCAAACCATTAGGTCTTTCTCTTAAGCGGCTGCAGTATTTTGTAACATTTGCTGGCGTATACAGTGCTCCGGTTATTTTTGATTATGAACCAATTCGTGCTCGGCTTGCCTCTATGAGCAACCGAGGAGGCAACGCGGCTCGTGGAGGGGGTAAACGTGCGATAGAAGGTCAACTTTCATTTTTTGATACGCCTGAGAGCACGGTGGACGAACGAGGCCGCTCGCGTGCATTTGAGGCGCAACGTCAAAAGCTTTTGCAACTTACCGGTGGTGTACAAAGCCCTGATCTGGGGCTACCAGCAAACAGGTCACGGTGCGACGCTAAACCTCAAACGACATCTCTGCTGAAGATGGTGGTGTGACCATGGTTTCATTGCAAACGACGATTCAAGAGGAAACGTTTCGTCTTTTTGCTGCAGGTGAGGGGCAACAAGAACAATCAATATATGTCTATGACGGAAGTTTTGAGGGTGTGCTCACCTGTGTGTTTCAAGCATTTGCGCGCCACGAAATACCCCGATCAATTGTTACCGAGAGTGATCTTCAACTCTCACTTTTTCAAGAATTTCTTGTGTTTCCGACCGATGAAGAGCAAGCGTTTCGCGTACGCCGCAGTGTATCGCTTCGATTTGGTGAAGAGACCTATGAGTCAATGCAACGGGTATTTCTGAGCGATGATCCAGAAAAAGGTATCATTTTGTACAGATATCTCAGCCTCCTCTACAAGGAGGGCAAGTCACAGATAAACAATCTCTGTCATCCCGTTGTTGCTGCGTTTTGCAAAATCAATGGTTATGTAGCCAAAGAAATACAGTATCATCGACAATTCATTCGATTTGCAAAGATGCCGAATGATGTGTATATCGCACGCATTAGTCCACGTGCAAGCGTCGTGCCTCTTCTCATGGACTATTTTACCGCTCGCTTCAACACGCAATCATTTCTCATATATGACGAAGTCCATCATATGGCGGGAATTTTTGATACGCTTGATTGGCGACTTGTTGTGGGAGAGAATCTTACGTTGCCTGAAGAGGAAAGCGACGAGATAGCGTACCAACATATGTGGAAGTGCTTTTACGATGCAATATGTAATCGCGAGCGTCTTAATCCCGGACTTCGGCGTCAGCTTATGCCTAAACGCTTCTGGGGTCATCTGAGCGAGATGAATCCTTTGAGGTAATGTAATCTATCGGAGACTTAAAATCAGTGCGGCTGTAACCTATGCCGATCATATAATCCAAAAGCCCATAATGCCACAGGCTATTCCGAGCAGGAGGCCGCCAACAATATCTCGAAGGAAATGCACTCCGCTCATTATTCTGACAACTCCTATTGCAAGGGGGACCATGATATATATGACAGCAAATGCGGGCAAGATATAAAACAAGGTCATCGAAATGATGGTGGCAGAAAATGTGTGACGGCTGGGGAAAGAATGGCCTCTTGTTCTTTTGTCAATAGTAGGTTCAAGGTCAATTATTTCGTAAGGTCGTGGCGCATTGATCAGGGTGCGAACCACGCTTACCAGCAAAAATGATGTTCCTGGGACAAGAATTACCTTAAATAGGCGGCTGTCATTTTGTGCCACTAGGTAGATGATCAAGGCGATATACGCGGTTGCCACTACTCCTACCAACAGGTGATCTATGAACCTTAAGGCTCTCATGACATGAGGATGGCATCTCATGTATGCGGCAATTTCAATGTAGGACGCTGCTCTCACTCAGTCTCTTTTCAAGATAGTTTCTACAGAGTAATGATCCTTACCTCAAGTGAACTATCGTCTTTGATTTCCAGTAGGGCAACTGTTGGATCATGTTCGTTTCGAGGACTGCTGGCAGACCCGGGATTGATGAAAAGGTGTGTACCGCGAGTTTCAAAAAGAGGCTGGTGGGTGTGACCGCAGATGACTATATCGACCGTTGGATCAATGGTGCCGATATCCTTTGGTTTGTGCACTATCCTGAATCGTTTGCCTCCTATCATCGGAGTGGCGACTGCGCCAACGGTCGGTCCATAGAGGGCATGATCGCAATTTCCGAGAACGGCGTAGACCGGTGCAATGGTTTCGAGTTCCCAGAGTATTGAGGGACCGCAGATATCACCTGCGTGAATGATGACGTTCATACCGCCAAATACATCGAACACGCGGGGATCTAAATAACCGTGCGTATCTGAAATTACTCCTATTTTCATAGGCTTAGTGTAAGGTAAGAAGGTATAGGGCTTTTGCAGAGAAGATAAAAAACCGCGTTTCAACGTGTGGCATTCATGTAATTGTGGGATGATGAATACAAAGGAATCGTCTTTGGAAAGGTCGGCATTTGGAATCTACTCAAGTGACCATCACGGCACCTCAAGGATTCAGCATGGACAAGCTGGTGGGGCCCAATGATATGTTTTTGCGTGCCATCGAGAGTCGTTTTGACGTTCGCCTTACTTCTCGTGGGGATACGGTTTCACTCTCTGGTGACATGTACGAAGTTCAGTTGCTTACGGCGCTGTTTTCTGATTGCATAAATTTTATTGAGCAGGGCGGCGACCTCACTCTTGACTATCTTGAGCGCGCTATTGATCTTTTACGGACGGGCGAATTTGCTCCGGCAGCCCTTCGGGAAGATATTATACTAACCTATCGCGGTCGTGCTATCCGTTCAAAAACGGCAGGGCAAAAACGCTATGTTGACTCAATACGAGACAATACCATCACCTTTGGTATAGGACCGGCGGGTACAGGGAAAACCTACCTCGCTATGGCGATGGCGGTGTCTGCTCTTAAACGTAAAGAGGTTGGGCGTATCATACTTACTCGTCCTGTGGTTGAGGCGGGAGAGTCTCTTGGCTACCTACCAGGAACGTTGAACGAAAAGGTTGACCCCTATATTCGTCCTCTTTATGATGCTCTTTTTGATATGACTGACATGGAACGCGGCAATCAACTCATGGAGCGAGGTATCATTGAAATAGCCCCTCTGGCATTTATGCGAGGGCGCACATTCAATGATAGCTTTATCATATTGGATGAAGCTCAGAACACAACTCCTGATCAAATGAAAATGTTTCTTACGCGTCTTGGTTTTGGTTCAAAAATGGTGATAACGGGGGATGTGACTCAACTCGATCTACCAAAAGGTATCTCCGGACTTAAAACTGTGAGAACCGTTCTAGAAGGTGTCGGCGACATTGCATTCTGCGATTTAACGGGGAAAGATGTTGTGCGTCATTCTCTTGTCCAGCATATTGTTGCTGCCTATGAAAATGCAGGGTTATAGAAGTCTATGCGAGGAGGAATCATGTCTTACCAGGTTGATGTTGTTGTAGACGATGATGTCATTCCGTTCGTGATGCCTTTTAAAAGTGCTGACAATCTGTGCACTCGTACAAAACAAATTGTCATGTTTGCCCTTGCGCAGGAGCACGCTCCAGAATCTTCGGTAATCTCGGTTGCCTTTGTACCGATTATTCAGATTGCGGCGTTGAATGAAGCGTATCGTGGCAAGAACGGGCCTACGGACGTACTTTCCTTTAATCTGGATGATCCAGAAGACGAACCTGACGAAGACGGCGAGCTCACTTTAGGCGATATCATTATATCGCCAGAGGTAGCGGCGCGTCAGAGCGCTGAGTATGGTACCACCCTCGCGGGGGAGATAGATCTTCTGCTCACACATGGTACCCTTCATTTGCTTGGTTATGATCATATTGCAGATGACGAAGCGGCCGTGATGGAGGACCGCGAGAAAACTATACTTGCTGCGTGGGAGCGGAGCGCTCATTGATGCATGATAATGACAGGAATTCTGATTCGTCAAGCGAAGGCGGAGTCCGCATTCGCTGTCGAGAAACAGAGGTTTTTCGCGAGAATGTCTCGTCTGAGTCGAAGAGTGCTGTCGGTAAGAGCAGAAGTGTTGCCCAAAGTTTTAGTTTTGCCTTAAAAGGGATTCGATATGCCATAATTCATGAGCGCAATATGCGCGTGCATATAGTGGCAGCCATTCTTGCGCTGCTGGTCTGCGCCTGTTTGCGCTGTACTCCCGGAGAGTGGTGTGTGGTTATCATGTTGACAGGGCTTGTTCTTGCAGGCGAAATGCTTAATACCGTGGTTGAGACGATCGTTGATCTTATCGAACCTGCCTACCATGAGCGGGTCAAGATTATTAAGGACGTAGCTGCTGGCGCAGTTCTCATTTTTGCCTGTGTTGCCTTAACAGTGGGCTTGATAATTTATATAAACGCTCTATTGCGTTTGATAGGCTAGAGAGGATACGGTACCTATGAACGAGCCAATAGCAGATTTAGGGCTTGGCGCGGTAAAAGATGTTAATTTCCACAGTGGCTTTGTTACTCTTGTGGGTCGCCCTAACGCGGGCAAGTCTACCTTGATAAATGCGGTAATGGGCGAAAAGATTGCCATTACATCGTCGACTCCGCAAACTACGCGTCATCGTTTTGTTGCGATCTATGATGCTCCTGAATTACAGCTTGTTATGGTCGATACTCCAGGTATTCATAAACCACATGATGCATTGGGCGAAGAACTTAACCACTCGGCCCTTCAGGCTCTCAAAGATGTTGATGTCATTGCGTTTTTGATTGACGCAACCAAACCTGTCGGCACAGGTGACGCATGGATATCTCGCTATCTGGAAGTTGAAACGGCAAAAAAGGTGTTGGTTATAACCAAGTCCGCCCTCGCTTCTGAAAGCGAGGTTTTGAAGCAGGTTGAGCAAGCTCATCAATTGGGCGAGTTTGACGAGACCGTGATCCTTTCGGCTCTTGAAGGGCTGCATGTCGAGCGTTTTGTCGAATGCATGGCTCAATTGTTGCCAGAGGGCCCGCGGTGGTTTCCTGAGGGTATGGGTACCGATCAGCCGCTTGAGGTTATCATTGCCGAATTCGTTAGAGAAAAGGTATTACATAAAACTTTTGATGAGGTGCCCCACGCGGTGGGTGTCATGCTTGATGAACTTTCGTTTGATGAGAAGAAAAAGCTTTACCGTATCTACGCAACAATATATGTAGAAAGAGATTCCCAAAAAGGCATTATTATAGGTGATGCGGGCAGCAAGATTAAAGAGATAGGATGCGAGGCGCGCACGGATCTAGAACACTTCTTGGGAGCCCGAGTTTTTCTGGATTTACGAGTAAAAGTCAAGAAAGATTGGCGGCGCGATGCCGCTCAGATCAGACGATTCGGCTACGGCGAAGGGCTTTGATGAGATGTCTTCCTACTCGCTTAGGGCGGTAGTTCTCAAGAAAACTAAACTGGGCGAAACGGATCTTATTTTTACATTGCTTGCATCGGACGGTCGGCAAGTTCGTGGTGTGGCAAAAGGTGCCCGTAAGCCTACCTCAACTTTTGCCTCTCGCCTCGAACTTTATTCGGTTGTAGACTTACTCATGCATACCGGACGTCAGCTTGATGTTATCAGCGAAGCACGTGTGGTTGACTCAAATAAATCATGCCGCGCGGATCTTGAGCATACTTCCTTCGCGTCAATCATGACAGAACTTTTGTATAAGACCACATGGGAGGGAGATCATGCGCCGATACTTTTTCCTCTCACAGTCACCGCTCTTGCGGCTTCCGGAAAAGCGCCTGCCTATGCTCTTCCTTTTGTTACGGCCGCGCATCTGCTCAAGGTTCTTGCGGCTCATGGATTACGTCCGGCACTTTCATCGTGCGCCTATTGTGGCGAGCCCTTGCCGCCTTACACAGACGCAGTACCCCTGCGGTTTACATTTTCTGGAGGAGGGCGCATATGCACTTCCTGCAGCGAAATGATCATCGATGGTTTCGACGAGCTAGACGTGTCTGTTCTTTCCTGGGTTCAGGCGTTACTTGGCTCAACATTTGAAGAAATTGAAACACTCTGCTCTGACCTAGAACTATCTTATCCTGAAGATTGTCCACGACTTTCGCATGATCTTTTTCGCTTTTGTGAAAGCTGGCTAAAAATTCACCTAGATTTGCGCCTTAAGGCACTGACGTTTTGTTTCCAGACAAAACTTATATAACGTTAAATGTAAAAGGACGTATGTTTGTGCACTTGATGACCAAGAGGCATGTGGCTGATATTTAAGGGTGCCGAGAGAATAAGAAAATCGATCGTACAGACTCACAATCGATTTTCAAAAAGTACAATATAATACGATCAGATCAGTTAGCTAATAGTGATCGATGTTTCGCATCAAAGATTTTGATGTTTCTCATATACAGCCTCGCATCAACATTTTTCATGAATTCAGCGGACATACGAGCCATCTGGTCAACTGTTTCGCGCGGATCCTTTGATAGCCACACCTTTATCATGGTGCCAAGGCCGCCGCAAATATAGGCAAACTGGTAAAGTTCGGCTGTTTTTCGTGCCTCTTCAGAACCTGCGTGGCATGATTGATAGATATCCATTGAGAAAAAATGCTCGCAAAGCAGCATCAGCGCACTTTCAAGAAATGCAGCATCGCCGTTTTCACCAAGCAGCAATGCATAGAGGTCGCCATGCTCATCAAAATAGGAAAACAGATCGTGCGTGAAGCCGACGTACTCGCCATGGCTCAATTCGTCCATGTGATCATCTAACATATGTTGCGCAATGAGCCGTACCTCTCTTTTGGTCTGCTCAAGCATGTCGTAGATATCTTTGTAGTGGACATAGAACGTCGCGCGATTAACATCGGCTAAATCAGTTAATTCCTTCACGGTTATCGACTTGAATGGTTTTTCCGCCATCAGTTTGATGAGGGCTTCTGTAAGCGCACTGCGCGTTTTACGGACGCGCCGGTCAATAGTTTTCCCATTTTCGTCTGACGAATAGAAGACGGAGAGAGATTTCTTTAATTCCCGGGTCATTCTAATGCTCCTTGAGTGTGTTTCATGCCCGCAGCACATGTATTGTACCGTACTTGGCAAATGGCGGACAACCGTTTTGACACTTCGACCATAATTGTATAACTATACAGCGATTTTACGGGGCGAGAACGAGAGCTTTCTGCTGATGGGTAAAGAATCGCCACAATCACTTTGTATTCATGTTCAAACAGTGTACTTCCCTCCGGTATATCTCTTAACAAGGGAGGCATGCGAGCGTTCTGCGCTATACTATCTCAGTCGTTTATAACCCGTTGCCCGATTTATGCGCTCCACCGCACGTACATCTAGCTTCGGGGTGTTGTGGAATTGAAAGGTGGATCCATGTCTCTGACAAAAGAGCAGACAGTTGATATTATCAAAGAGTATGGTAAAAATGATCAGGATTCCGGCTCTGCCGAGGTCCAGGTAGCTATTTTTACCACCCGTATACGGGAACTCACCGAGCACTTGAAAATTCATAAAAAGGATTTTCATACGCGTCGAGGCCTTTTACAGCTTATTGGTAAGCGTCGTCGCCTCCTCAAGTACATAAAGAGTCGCGACATCGAAGAGTACAGAGCGCTCATCGCCAAGCTGGGTATTCGCGATAATATCTAGTGTGGATTGAAGGGAGCCACGGGCTCCCTTCGTTTTTTAGACGACAAACGTGATTGACGGTTAACGGTTGAGTCACCAGTGGGGTGGCTTGCTCGTGTCGGAATTTAGGGAGACATGTATGAGGAAATCTCCTGTCCGGCAAAGAAGTATGTGGGCGCGATGGGGCACCCACGGAGAGAAACGAGAAAAAGATGGAAAGACTTCCGCGCATTACTGAGAACTTTGAACTCTATGGGAAACAATATACTTTGGAGACTGGTGAGGTGGCTCGTCAAGCCACGGGTGCTGTCGTGGTCTCGCAGGGTGACACTATGATTTTATTAACAGCCGTGGTTTCCAAAGAGCAGAAGGATTGTGACTTCTTGCCTCTCACGGTTGATTTTATCGAGAAAATGTATGCCGTCGGGCGTATACCGGGTGGTTATCTCAAGCGCGAGTCGCGTCCTTCCGATAAGGGAACCCTCACTGCTCGTATGATAGATCGTCCTATTCGTCCCGGATTTGCCGACGGATTCCGTAATGACGTTCATATTGTGGCCACCACGCTTTCCTGTGATCAGATCAACCAGCCCGATGTGATTTCAGTTATGGGCGCATCGGCTGCTTTGATGGTGGGGGGCGTTCCGTTTGATGGTCCCTGCGCTGCTGTTCGCATTGGACGTGACCGAAATACCCGTGAGTGGATCGTAAATCCAACCTTTGAAGAAGAGGCAAACTCCGATCTTGAACTGACGCTTGCGGGTACGGCCGATTATATTTCCATGGTTGAGGCGGGTGCCGAGGAAATTACCGAAGAGGACATGCTGTCTGCTATGACGTTTGGTCAAGATGTCATTGGCGAATTTTGTGAAGCGCAGCAGCGCTTCATTGATAAGGTTGCGCCCGTGCTCAAAGAGTATCCTATTGGTGAGCCAGACCGTGAACTTCATGATTTCATGGATCGCTATTATGACCAGATGACGACCGCTTTGCGCGATCCTGAAAAGCATGCGCGTCTCGATCGCGTTGAAGCTTTGAAGGCTCAGATGAAACAGGACATGCCTGAAGATAAGATTGAGGCTTGGTCTCGCGGTTTTGCTGCAGAGTTCAAGAAGCTTGAGAAAAAAGCGATGCGACGTATGGTTATCGAAACAGGGGAGCGCGTTGACGGCCGTCGGGTCGATGAAATTCGTCCCATAAATATCTGTACACATTATCTGCCTCGCGCCCATGGTTCAGGATTATTCACTCGTGGTCAGACGCAGGCGCTTTCCGTTCTGACGTTGGGCATGATATCTGAAGGTCAACGCCTCGATACTATTGATCCTCAGGCGCATCGTCGCTACATGCATCACTATAACTTTCCTCCGTTTTGTACAGGCGAAACAGGACGCATGGGCGCTCCTAAACGTCGTGAGATAGGTCATGGAGCACTCGCTGAGCGCGCTCTTGTGCCCGTTCTCCCCACCGAAGATGAGTTTCCTTACGCTATGCGTGTGGTTTCAGAAGTACTCGAGTCAAATGGCTCCTCTTCAATGGCTTCGACCTGCGGTTCAACACTTGCTCTCATGGATGGCGGCGTGCCGATCAAGCGCCCCGTTTCTGGTATTGCCATGGGTCTTATTCAAGAAGAGGACGCAACAGCTGTTCTCTCGGATATTCAAGGACTCGAAGATTTTCTTGGTGATATGGATTTCAAGGTTTGCGGTACCGAAAGAGGTATTACTGCGTTGCAGATGGACAATAAGGCCAAAGGTCTTACCGTAGACATTTTGGCACGCGCATTGTCTCAAGCAAAAGAAGGTCGTGCATTCATTCTCTCAAAGATGATGGAAACGCTTGAGCAGCCGCGTGAAGAGCTTTCAGAATTTGCTCCTCGTATCATAACTATTAAAGTGCCTGTTGATAAGATTCGCGAAGTGATTGGCTCGGGCGGTAAGGTAATTCGGGGACTTCAAGAAGAAACAGGGGCAAATATAAATATTGAAGAAGACGGCACCGTCTTTATTGCCTCTCGCGATACAGGTGGCGAGGAAGCACGCCGCCGTATTGAGGAAATTATTAAGGTTCCCGAAGTTGGCGAAGACTATTTTGGGACTGTTGTTTCGATTCAACCATTTGGTGCTTTCGTACAACTTCTTCCGGGTAAAGATGGTCTGCTTCACATCAGCCGTGTTGCCAATGGTCGTGTGGGCAAGGTCGAAGACGTGCTTGAGATTGGTGACGAGGTTCATGTTAAGATCATAGAGATCGATGACAGGGGCAAGGTAAGCCTTGACCGCATTGATAAGCCAGATGCTCCGGCGGGTTCGTCTACCGGCAACAGCACCGCTCCGGCCAGCAAACGTGACAACGATTCTGACGAGCATCGACGTCCTCGTCGACGCCACTAATAGTACCGGTATTACAGAGGAGTTTGAGTTCCCATGGTTAAGTCCAACATTGTACTTATCGGTATGCCGGGCGCTGGTAAGTCGACCATAGGGGTTGTTCTGGCAAAGCTGCGTGGTATGCGTTTTATCGATACCGATCTGGTAATTCAAGAGAAAACCGGGCAGCTTTTGAGCGAAACGATTGAGCAGCGTGGTATTGACTCTTTTATATCTCTGGAAAATGAGATTGTTTCGCAGATTGATGTTTCTCGGGCAATCATTGCAACAGGTGGCAGCGTGGCCTATGGTTTAGAGGCTATGCGTCACCTTGCCGAGAATGGTACGATTGTCTTTATTGATTGCGGATTTGCCGAATTATCACGGCGTTTGGGATCCCTCGAACGCCGTGGTGTAGTGCTTCGCGAGGGTCAAGACTTACGTGCTCTCTATGAGGAACGAGTGCCTCTCTATCGTCAGTATGCACAATATTCTGTCGATGTCACTGATCTTGACGTAAGGCAGGCTGTTCTGGCAATAGACGAGCAGCTTCGCTGAGGCATCTATCCATCTGAAGGGAGATATATGATGTTTTATCGTGAGACTGTTTTGCCAAATGGCATCACCATACGTACGGAGCATATGGATTCGGTACGCTCGATAACCTTGGGTATTTGGTTTAAGGTGGGATCGCGTGACGAGACATCGCGGGAAGCGGGACTCTCGCATTTTATGGAACACATGTTCTTTAAGGGTACATCGTCTCGCTCGGCATCTCAAATATCGGGCGCGTTTGACGAGTTGGGTGCTGAACTCAATGCGTTCACTTCTAAGGAATATACCTGCTACTATGCACGTTTCGTAGATGAAAAACTGGAACATGCAATGGAATTGCTCTCCGATATGCTCGTAAACTCTCAATTCGCTCCCGATTGTATTGAGTCTGAGCGTGAAGTGGTAATTGAAGAGATCGCTCGTAGCGAAGACTCGCCCGAAGAAGATGTGTACGACGTGTTCCATGAGGCAATGTTTCCCACCCATACGCTTGGTCGACCTGTTCTCGGTAGTCGCGAGAGTGTGAGGGCTTTTGTACATGACGATTGCGCTGGCTATTTGAAAAAACACTACAACACTTCTAATTGCTGTGTGGCTGCCGCAGGAAATATTGATCACGATGTTCTAGTGGATTTGGTAAAACGCTATCTTGCCTCGATGCCAACAGGTGAGCGCACGGTACGTGATCTGGGGAAAGAGACAGATCGTTTGTTCTCACGATTCATACAGAAAGATACCGAACAGGCACACATGGTTATTGGCGCGCCAGGTCTTCCGATAGACGATTCGGACCGTTTTGCTCATTCGTTGTTGGATATGCTCTTTGGTGGTTCTATGGCTTCACGTCTCTTTCAAGAGGTTCGTGAGAAAAACGGTCTGGCCTATGCAGTGTTTGCTGAGAGTATTGCATATCAAGGTGAGGGTGCATTCTCGATCTATGCGGGTACGCGCCCTGAAAACCTTATGAAAGTTGCAACAATTATCAAACGCGAATTGAATCGCATCATTGATGAGGGCGCTACTTTAGAAGAGCTTGAACGAGTTCGCAACTATGCTGTTGGCCAAACGTTGTTGCGAACCGAAGCAACGCGTAATCATATGACGCGTTTGGGGAAGAGTTCAGTGACGGACGCCGAACTGCTTTCCTTTGAAGAGGCGGTTGAACGTTATAATGCCGTTACGCTTGATCAGGTCAATGACAGTGTTCAACGCATCTACTCGCAGGTGCCCACAATAGCCGTCATTTCACCGCTTAAGGTTGATGAGGTCGAGCATATTATGGAGCATGCTTTGATGTGAAGAACGTGAACGTCTGACGGCACTTCAATGTCAAGGAAGGATGGGAAGCATTAATGATACGAGTATTGGTCAACGGTTGTTTCGGACGTATGGGGTCTCAGGTTGTTTCTGCGGTTTCGAATGCTTGTGATATGCAATTAGTCGCGGGCGTTGTCTCTCAGCCCAAAGCAACCAAGGCGTTGTTTGATGCTACGGGTGAAAAAATTGCTCCGGTTTTTGATGATCTCAAGGCTGCCATCGAAAAGACTAAGCCTGATGTAGTGGTTGATTTTACCTGCCCCGGTGTCGTTGAGAATAATATCAAGATTGCGCTTGCTACCGGTGTTGACTGCGTTGTCGGTACTACGGGTCTCGCCACCAAAACGCTCGTCTCTCTTTCCGAAGACGCTCCTCGTGGCACCACCTTGTTTTATGCTCCTAACTTTACTACGGGTGCTGTTCTCATGATGCAGTTTGCTAAGATAGCCGCTAAATTTTTCCCTGATTGTGACATTATTGAATTTCACCATGATGGAAAAGCCGATGCCCCTTCGGGGACGGCAATATCGACGGCCCAGATGATAGCCGAAGCACGTGAATCTAGGTCGTCAGCTCCGGGAAAAGAAACTGAATTGCCCGGTAGGGAGGGCGCTCGCGGGGCTGATGTTGATGGTGTTTATGTACATTCTGTTCGAAACGCTGGTTATGTTGCGCATCAAGAAGTAATCTTTGGTTCTGCGGGTCAGACCCTGACCATTCGTCATGACTCCATCGACCGTTCATCCTATATGCCGGGCGTTCTTTTGGCTATTCGTAACGTCGGGGGACGAGAAGGTCTTATTATCGGTCTGGAAAACTTCATGGAAGGCTAGTGCTATGGCTGCGACAACTTCACCGTTTGGTCGTCTTATCACGGCGATGATCACACCATTTGATAATGACCGAGAGCTTGATCTTAATCGGGCTCAAGAATTTGCCCAGCGTCTCATAGACGATGGCACCGATTCTATTGTGGTCTGTGGCACGACAGGCGAATCGCCTACCGTGTTCTATCCTCAAAAAATGAATCTCTTTGAAGCCGTTCTTGACGCAAGCAATGGGCAGGTTCCCATCATTGCCAATGTGGGTGATAACTGTACAGCCGATTCAGTGAGTTTTGCCCGCGAAGTTGTCAAGCTTGGTGTGGACGGTATCATGCTGGTGGTTCCCTATTACAACAAGCCTCCGCAGGAAGGACTCTACCGTCATTTCCGTTCTATCGCCGAGGCGGTGGACGTGCCGGTTATCCTTTATAACATTCCTGGACGTTGCGTAATAAATATGGAAGCAGAAACTACGCTGCGCCTCGCTCACGATGTTGATAATATTATTGCGGTAAAAGAAGCCTCGGGCAAACTTGATCAGATCGAAAAGATCTGTAGAGAGTGTCCGGAGAACTTCTATATATATTCCGGTGATGACGAGATGACTCTGCCTCTTATGGAGTTAGGCGGAACGGGTGTCATCTCGACCATATCAAATGTGGCTACTGCTCGTATGAAAGAGATCGTTGAGGCACAGGCTTCTGGCGACCATACTCGTGCGGTAACGGCGCATTTGAAACTCCAACCTCTCATGCATGAACTCTTTGTAACTTCGAATCCGATCTTGGTTAAAGAGGCGTTGAAGATAGCTGGCTTTCCTGTCGGTGGTGTTCGTCTTCCGCTTATCGATGCAACCGAAGAACAATCCGCTGAACTTGAGAGTGTTATGCGTCAGGTTGGTGTCATAGAGTAGTCAAATACCCGTTCGTTTCTGCGAATAGGGATGCAGATATTGCGCATGAGGGAAGACAATTCTTCTTGTGCGCACTATCTGTGGTCGTCTTTGTGGAAATGAGGCTGCTCTTTCGTATGTGATGGAGAGATTTACTCTCGCGACGAAAGGCATGTATGGCTCAAAAAGACGCTGAAAAGAATTTTGAAAAGAAAGATGATCAGAATCATCGATTCCGAAAATCTCAGCAAAATACAACAAAAGACGAAACAACACCGAGTTCTGCGCATCCGATAACTTCTCGTATTCCGCTGAATAATCATTCTGGTAAATCAGGTAAAGGCGGACGGCGAAATACTCCTATGAAGATTATTCCTCTAGGGGGTCTTGATGGTATCGGCAAGAATATGACGGTACTTCAATATGGCAACGATATGCTTCTTATTGATGCCGGTCTCATGTTTCCCGATGATGATCATCCTGGCGTAGATCTTATCCTCCCTGATTATACGTACGTGCTGGAGCATGTAGACCAATTACGCGGTATTCTTATTACCCATGGTCATGAGGATCATACCGGAGCACTCCCGTATTTGGTCAAAGATCTCGGTCGTAAGGTTCCCATTCTTGGCACAAAGCTCACGCTTGCTCTCATAAAAGGTAAGTTTACCGAGCACGGCCTCAACGGTCAGAAATTGCGCGAAGTTGTGCCTGGCGAGCATATCGCGCTTGGTTCTTTTGGTTGTGATTTCTTTCATGTAAATCACTCAATACCGGGGGCCATGGGTATTTTCGTACGTACTCAGGCCGGCACCTTGTTGCATACGGGCGATTTCAAAATTGATCAAACACCCATTGATGGTCAACTGACCGATTTTGCTGCGCTCACTCATTTTTCAAAGATTGGCGTTGATATTCTACTATCGGATTCTACCAATGCGCAGAGAAAAGATTTTACGAAATCTGAGTCAGAAGTTGGCAAAGTACTGCGCCAAATCATATCGCAAGCAGAGAAGCGTGTTATTGTCGCTTCGTTTGCGAGCCAGATTCATCGTATTCAACAGGTTTGCGATGCGGCTCGGCTTGCTGGTCGTAAGGTTGCCGTAACAGGGCGTTCGATGATCACAAACACCGAGATTGCTCGAGAACTTGGCTATCTGGATGTGCCGCCCGATCTTCTTATTGATGCCTATGATGCAAAAGATTATCCGCGCAATAAACTTGTGGTACTTTGCACGGGTAGTCAAGGCGAACCTCTCTCGGCACTTGCCCGTATTTCAAACGGTGAGCATCGCACCATAGATATTGAAGAAGGCGATACGGTCATTGTTTCAGCAACACCTGTTCCGGGTAACGAGAAGGCGGTTACCCGCATGGAAAATGCTCTCTCAAAAATTGGCGCTAATGTATTTGATAAATCAACTGCATTGGTTCACGTTTCTGGGCACGCGAGCAGTGAAGAATTAAAACTTATGATGGCTTTAGTTAAACCGAAGAATCTTCTTCCCGTACATGGGGAAAGTCAACATCTTCGAGCTCATCGCGAGCTTGCACTGTCTATGGGTATTCCGCGTGAACATATCTTTATACTTGACAATGGCGATAGTATTGAGCTTTTAGATGGAGTGGTTACGCGAGGCGAGCAGGTTGAAAATGGCGTTGTATATGTTGACGGTCTTTCAGTCGGCGATGTTTCAACGATTGTTCTGAAAGATCGCAAAACACTCTCTAGCGATGGTATCGTGACTGCTGTGTGCCTGATCAACACACGCAACGGCTCGAGTGCGGGTGATCCCGAAATAATCATGCGTGGCGTGACGGGCGGTGATGACCCGATCCTGCAGGCAGATGCGGCGCAGATTGTACAACAGGTGCTCATCAACAGTACTCGTGATTATCAAGGTAATCCTGGTCCCCTGAAAAAGAAGATTCGCGAAGAGCTTTCAAGATTCTTATGGGAGCGTTGTCGACGTCGTCCTATGATCATTCCGATTGTCATGGAGGTCTGACAAGGTATTCGTTGTGCCCTTCATGCCCATTTACGTGGTCTTCAATCATTTCGCGTATGCAAATTTTTATGCAGAGACTTGTGACAATTGAATTTGATGCATTACAATGAACTTGTCAGGCATGTCGAGCTGGAAGGCTCTTATAAGAAACCCATAAACGCACCAACAAATGTAGCAACCGGAGGTTTTCTTTGAGTGTGCAGAAAAGCAGCGGAAAAGGCGCAGCCAGTAACCGGGGAGCCGGCAAGGGCAAAGGTAATTCGTCATCTCCTCAGACGCGCCCCGTAGGCTCGGGGCGGCATGCTTCGCGCCCCGTGCAGTCTTCCGCTCCGTCAAAAAGTAAGGGTTCAGCTCGCGATATCCGAAACGATCTCATTGGCGTTGCCCTGGGTGCTTTTTCACTTGCTCTTATAGTTGTCGTATGGGCACCGGGCGAGGCAGTTGTAACCGTGTGGCTCTCTTCATGGCTTCATCTTATTTTGGGTCTCGGAGCCTATATTCTTCCCGGCGCGTTGATCGTATGGGCTGTCAGTTTTTTTCTCGAAGACAGCTTTGAGATTCACATTGGACGTAGCGCCTTGGGCATTGCTCTTATATACCTCTCAGTCCTCAGTCTCTTTTCTCTCAGCGTTTTGGGCGCACCGGAGAATCCCGGCAGTCTCTTTAAACCATCTATACTCATAGCATCGGGTGGCTATATTGGTGCTGGTATTGCTTGGGTTATGTTGACCTTTGTGGGGCAGGTTGTGGGGTTCATTCTGCTCATTGCGGTGATTCTCGGCGGTCTTATCCTCATAGGATTCTCCATTACTCATCTTGTTACCCGCATAGTTGAACGTTTTCGTCGACGTGCTCAATCATCTGATGATCTCAGCGGAGAGGAAGGCGCGCGAGGGCCTTATGCTCGGGCCCGAATACAGCGTCTTCAACCGATAGACGGAGATCGTCTGCGTGCAGGCAAGACCACGGTACTTTCCGATGGGGATGCAGGCATCACACGTTCTATGAGTTCAAAAAGTGGAAATCGTACCACTTGGCTTGATGAGGATATGTCAGAAGAGTTACGGGGAAATACGTCTGCGCGTATCTCACCTTTGGTTTCCGGCGATGAAATAACGGCCTCTGTGGCGGGATTGAGAAACGGCGATCTGCCGCGACGATCGATAGCACCAATTTCTTCTCCTGATGTGTCTTTTGGCGAGCGCATTACGACAGGTGACGATATCGAACAGGCCGCAAACGCGCTGGACACTTTGGGCGGACAGGGCGCAGAGACTTCTTCTCGAGTTGCGAAATCCACTCCAGCATCTATCGCGAAATCGATGCCTGCTGTTTCAAAAAAGGGAAACGTCTCACCAGAGTCTCCGGCCAGCTCAGCCCTTGCCCGCGTTTTTGGCGAAGACCGATTCGCTGGTTTTACGGTTCCCGATTCGTCGATTCTGAAAACAAGTCCCGCACAGGATACTTCTCGTGCTGTACAGCTCGAATTGCGAACATGCGCTGAGCGATTACAGGATACTCTCGATGAATTCGGCGTTGAAGGCCAAGTGGTCGGCTGGATACATGGCCCTACGGTAACCGCATTTAAAATTGAATTGCAGCGGGGAGTGCGACTTAATAAGATTACGAATCTTGCCGACGACATCGCCTTGTCTCTCGCTACTAGCGCAGTGCGTATCATGTCGATTCCTGGTACGACGCTTGTGGGGGTAGAGGTGCCTAACCAGACACGCCACAATGTGCTGTTGGGTGATGTTCTCGAGGATTCGCACGGCGGTGTCGCCGAGTCACCTTTGCTCATGGGTATCGGTAAGGATGTCGAGGGAAATTGTATTTCCGCTGATCTGTCTACGATGCCTCATTTATTGATTGGCGGCACTACCGGTTCCGGTAAGTCCGTTGCTATCAATTCGATGATTATGTCGATTCTTATGCGTTCAACTCCCGGGGAAGTACGTATGATTCTCATAGATCCCAAGCGTGTTGAATTGACTCTCTATAATGATATTCCTCATTTGTACGTACCAGTTGTTACTGATGCAGAAAAAGCAGCGAGTGCGCTTGCTTGGGCGACTGTTGAAATGGATCGACGCCTTAAACTTTTCGAAAAACTTGGTGTCAGAAATATTAAACAGTATAAGCGACTGCGCTCCGACCGAATTATTGAGACGGCGCGCATTATTGAAGATACCATTGACCGTGCTAAGCGCGACGGGGCAGATGAAGCAGGGATCCAGTCAGCGGTTGATCAGATATTGCTCTCTGAAGAAGACGCGCTCAAAGAGCTACCGTATATTGTTGTCGTTATCGATGAATTAGCTGACCTCATGATGGTTGCGAGCAAAGATGTTGAGACTTCGATTTCGCGTATTGCCGCTGTTGCTCGTGCCGCTGGTATTCATCTTGTTATCGCCACCCAACGTCCATCCACTAATGTTATAACAGGAGTAATAAAAGCAAATATTACTAATCGTATTGCATTCAGCGTAGCTTCTGGCACCGATTCCCGCGTCATTCTCGACAGCGTTGGAGCAGAAGATCTCATCGGTCACGGCGATCTGCTTTTTAGCCGGCCAGAATACGGCAAACCGGTGCGTATTCAGGGCTGTTATGTGAGTGAGAAAGAGATTGCAAAGCTTGTTGAACAGCTGAAAAAGCAAGGAACCCCCGAGTATCACGAAGAGATATTTCTTACGAGGACAGGCTTCAGTGTAACGGGTGGCGGAGGGTTTTCTGGCGACGAAACTATGAGCGAAAGCGATCCACTCCTTTGGGAGGCTGCTGATATAGTAGTTTCGGGAGGTATGGGCTCGACTTCAACACTTCAGCGGCGTCTTTCTGTGGGCTATGCACGCGCTGGTCGTATTATGGATGCCCTTGAAAGCAAAGGTATCGTTGGACCTCCCAATGGTTCGAAGCCGCGTGAGGTTCTTGTCGATGTTCTTGAACTTGAAAGTATACGTGCATTCGAGACTAGCAGCGGTTGATCATAAGCGAGGGGTGCGAGAATGGAAGAATACAGCTTCGGTGATGAAATCAAACGAGCCCGTATTCGTAGAGGCCTGTCTATCGAACAGGTGTCTGACGCGCTGCGTATCCGTCGCGATGTTCTTGAAGCACTTGAAAATAACGAGTTCGGTCAACTTCCGGCTTGGGGATTCATCCGTAATCAGGTGAGCGCATATGCCCGTTTTCTGGGGCTAGATTCTGCTGAGGTCACCATGCGTTTTTTTAAGGAATACGATCGCTATCAACGCTATCGCGAGCGTGAAAGATCAGGTGAGTTAGCACGCACCGATGTCCAGCGCAGCGGTTATCGGCGTACTCATCGCAACGAGGACACTCTGCATCTTGATAGCGGGTATGATTCGCGTTCTCCTCATATGCAGCGTCAGGCATACGCTGCCGCCCGTCGCGGCAATAAGCAACAGGGCGGTAAAACGCTGATGCGTAACACCCAGAGATCAACTATGCGCAATCGTAATAGCAGGAACTCTCGACACCGTCGGTTGCCTCGTCCGCTTATCATTGGCTCCTTTCTCGTCATATTCTTTGCGGTTCTGATTGTTATTGTGGCACTTACAAAGTGTTCGTCGACTCCTGTGGGAAATGCTCCTAATGTTCCCAACACCGGTCTTGCGGAGGTTCAGGCTCAGAAAGAAGCAGAAGAAGCAGCAGCAGCGGCCGCTGCATTAGCGGCACAACAAGCTCGCACTATCTCCGGTGTTAAGACCGTGGTTGTTTCCATTCCGGATGGCCAAACCACTTATGCAGAGGTTACAATAGATGGCACCATCAAGGTTGCCGACACGGTTACCGGCCCTCAGGAATATACCTTTGATGTGAGCCAAGAAGCACTCATTGTATTTGCGACGCCCGGTGTAGGGGCTGTCACTGTTAATGGACAGACGGTTGCAATGACTGAGTCAAATGGTATTGAAAAGCTGACGGTAACGGCGGGCACTACGACTGATGCGACAAAGACGAGTATCTCTGCGTCTAATGCGACATAAAGAGCCTCAATAAGTGTGTTCGTTCTATCTGGCTTCTCTTGCCATGTGGTTTCAGATGATTGATACAAAGGGAAAGAAACGGTTTCGGAGAACATGCAGGACTCGATTGTCATACATGGTGCACGAGAGCACAACCTCAAGGACATCAGCATAGAGATTCCCCGTGACCGTCTTGTGGTGGTCACAGGACTTTCGGGCTCCGGGAAATCTTCTCTTGCCTTTGATACTATCTATGCCGAGGGACAGCGACGCTATGTTGAGTCGTTGTCATCATATGCCCGCCAATTTCTTGGGCAGATGAACAAGCCTGACTTAGATTCAATCGATGGGCTCTCTCCGGCGGTTTCAATTGACCAGAAGACGACTTCGCGCAATCCGCGCTCGACAGTGGGCACTGTCACTGAGATTTATGATTATTTGAGGCTCCTATTTGCTCGTGTAGGGGTTCCCCATTGTCCCGAATGTGGCCGCGTTATTGCACGCCAGACAACCGATCAGGTCGTTGATACTATCATTTCGATTGCTCAAGAGAGCCTAGCTCCCTTTGCTGAGGATATTCAGGCTAAAGGCCGGCGTGCTATTATTCTGGCTCCCATGGTCCAGGGGAAAAAGGGCGAGCACGTAAAACTTCTTGATGATCTACGCAGAGAAGGGTTCACCCGTGCACGTATAGATGGCGAGCTCAGAGGTCTAAACGACGAGATCACGCTTGACAAGAAATATAAGCATACTATCGAGGTTGTTGTTGATCGTATTGTCATACGTCAAGATGTTGTGGGGCGTCTTGCTGAAGCGGTTGAGCAGGCGACTCATCTTGCCGAAAATAGGGTGTTAGTTCAGTTTCTCGAATTTGAAAATGATGAATACACGCTTCCTGAGAAGGAAGAACAATTTTCGCTTGCTCTGGCTTGTCCGGAGCATGGGCATTCAATAGATGACCTTGATCCTCGAGACTTTTCATTCAATACTCCTTATGGTGCATGTCCCGAGTGCCTAGGTCTCGGGTTCAGCAAAACAGTTGATTCTCATCTTATTATTCCGGATGGTTCGCTTTCTCTAGCCGAAGGCGCCTGTGTGGTTATTAATAGTGGTACGAATTATTATCCTCAGGTTTTGGCTGCAGTTGCTCAACATCTGGAAGTTGATATTGAAGTTCCGTGGGACTCATATTCTCCGGAAGTCAAGAAAGCCTTTCTCGAAGGTTTAGGAACGACTCGTATTCGTATCGATTATGTTACTCGTGATGGGCGTGACACTCATTGGATGCGTGAGTGGGAAGGCCTTCAGCGCGTGGTCATGGAACGATATGAGGAATCAAGCTCTGATGCGGTGCGCGCAAAACTTGAAGACTTCATGCGTCTTGAGCCGTGCCCTTCATGTGGTGGCGCACGCCTTCGTTCTGAGATATTGGCGGTAACGGTTGGCGATAAGAATATCCATGAGGTGACAAGTCTTTCAGCGTGCGATTGTCTCGAATTCTTCGAACATCTGAGTCTTTCGGATCGTGATACGCAGATAGCGGGACGAGTAGTGAAGGAAATCGTCGAACGTTTACGGTTTCTAGTGGATGTTGGTCTTGATTATCTTACGTTGGAACGCGGGACCGCATCACTGTCCGGTGGCGAAGCGCAACGCATTCGTTTGGCCACGCAAATTGGTGCAGGGCTTATGGGTGTACTCTATATTCTTGATGAGCCGTCTATTGGTTTACATCAACGTGATAATGCGCGTCTTATAGTTACCCTCGAGCGTCTGCGAGATCTCGGCAACACAGTCATAGTAATTGAGCATGATGAAGACACCATACGTGCTGCTGATTATGTGATCGATATGGGTCCGGGCGCAGGTGAACATGGCGGTTATGTTACGGCTCAAGGTACGCCTGATGAGATTGCCGCTACCGAGGGTTCAATCACGGGCGACTATCTCTCTGGTCGTCGTCAGATAAAGACTCCCGCCATGCGTCGCCATCCAGAAAAAGGTTTTTTGAGGATATCAGGCGTTACAGAAAATAATCTGAAAAATGTTGATCTTTCCATTGAGCTGGGTACGCTTACGGTCATTACCGGCGTTTCTGGTTCAGGCAAGTCCTCTCTTATTACCGATACGCTAGCGCCCGCTTTGACCAATCGTATTATGCGTACTCGCAGCCGCGTGGGCGCATTTGAAAAAATTGAAGGCGTGAATCAACTCGATAAAGTTATAGACATCAATCAATCACCTATAGGGCGTACTCCACGCTCGAATCCCGCTACGTACATTGGCCTCTGGGATGATATTCGCAATCTTTTTGCTTCAACGCCGGAGTCAAAAACTCGAGGTTATAGTCCCGGACGCTTTTCGTTTAATGTAGCAGGTGGCCGTTGCGAAGCGTGTAAGGGAGACGGGCAGATCAAAATTGAAATGCACTTTCTTCCAGATGTCTATGTACCCTGTGAAGTGTGCGACGGTAAACGCTACAATCGAGAAACTCTTCAAGTTATGTATCGCGGAAGAACGGTAAGCGATGTACTCGACATGACCGTCGAGGAAGCCCTTACTTTTTTCACTGCCATTCCGCAGATCAAGCGCAAACTTCAGACGCTTTTTGACGTAGGCCTCGGGTATATACGCTTAGGGCAACCGGCAACGACTCTTTCCGGAGGCGAAGCACAGCGCGTCAAATTGGCAAGCGAACTTCAACGATGTCAGACAGGCAAGACGTTTTATATTCTTGACGAACCAACCACCGGATTACATTTTGAGGATGTTCGGCAGCTCCTTATTGTTCTCCAGCGCCTGGTGGACAAGGGCAATACGGTGGTGGTTATCGAACATAATCTGGATATTATCAAATGTGCTGACTGGATCATTGATCTTGGCCCTGAGGGTGGCGATCGTGGAGGACGGGTTGTCGTGGCTGGCATACCTGAAGAGGTAGCTGCCTGTTCGGAAAGCTATACGGGCCAGTTTTTAAGGCCGCTGCTGCGACAGTAAGGAGGAGTAATGGATTTACCGTCGATCAACGAACGGGTTTCCGCTGTTCCTCTTGAGCCTGGTGTCTATCTATGGAAAGACGCTGAAGGAAACATTCTGTATGTAGGGAAAGCTAACCAGCTGAGAGCGAGAATGCGCCAATACCTCAATGGCCAAGATGAACGTGTAAAGATTCCCTATATGATGGAAAAAGTCTCTGATTTCGACTATATCGTTACAGAGTCTGAGCATGAGTCACTCATTCTTGAGAAAAATCTGATAAATCAATATCACCCACCGTTTAACGTTGATTACCGTGATGATAAAAGTTATCCCTACATTGCTCTCACCAAAGGCGATCACTTTCCTGCGTTGAAATACACCAGAGAAAAGCATGTAAATTCTACTCGTTATTTTGGACCTTATACTGATGCGCGTGCGGCACGTCAGATGTTGGATTTTGCTCGGCGTATCATCCCGATCTGTTCTGTCCGATGTGCTCAATGGAGAGAATTAAAGCGTAGGCTAGAGGCGACATCTGCTGCCGATAATCAGTCAGCACAAGAAAATCTTTTTGCAAACGGCTTGGGTAAACCGTGCTTTGATTATCACGTGGGGCTCGGGCCTGGTCCATGTTGCGGAGAATGTACAGAGGAAGAATACCAAGATAATGTCAGGCGTATCGAACGGTTTTTGGCGGGTAATCGCCGAGAATTTGTAGAAGAGTTACAGGAAGCGATGTATGTGGCAGCGGCCGAACTTGATTTCGAGCGAGCCGCTCGTTTGCGTCGACGCGTTGAGGTCATAGGGTCTCTCAACGACAAACAACGTGTCACCTCTACGCATAATTTGGACTGTGACGTGATTGGGTTTTGTCGTGAGGAGACCGTTACCGGCGTAAATCTATTCGTTATACGTGAAGGATCAATCATCATCAGCAACGAATTTATCCTTGATAAAGGTCTTGACGTACCAATAGATGATCTGGTCGAAACATTTCTCGTACGATATTACGATGAGGCAAGTTCAATTCCTCATCAGATTCTGCTCGCAGATTTACCAGAGAATCCAAGCAGTGTTGCCGAATGGCTTACCACTAAACTTGCTTCGTCTCATGGGGCAAAAGTTGCGCTTCATGTTCCTCAGCGAGGGGAGCGAAAGGAACTGCTTCATATGGCCGAAGTCAATGCTCGTCATGCCTTGATGCGTTTCAAGATGAGTACGCGCTATGATGAAGAACGCATCAATCAGGCTTTGCTGCAATTAGAGAGCGCCCTTGCTCTCCCTGCTCCTCCCTTACGTATTGAGTGTTTTGATGTTTCGACAATTCATGGCAAACACTCAGTCGCCTCAATGGTTGTTTTTACTGGGGGGCGAAGCGACGGCGCGCAGTATCGCCGATTCAAAATACGTCTTGAGACTGAAGAGGCAAATGATGTTGCGATGATGCGTGAAGTTTTTTCGCGGCGCTACGATGCTGGACGAATGGATGACAAAAAGTTTGGAGTTCGTCCTGATTTGATCATAGTGGATGGAGGCAAGCCACAGCTCAATGCAACGCGAGATCAGTTAGCGGCAATGGGACTCTCGGATATTCCTCTGGTGGGCTTAGCTAAAGCAGACGAAGAGCTCTTTGTGACGTGGGATACAGAACCGGTCATATTGCCCAGTGGTTCGGCGGCGCTTTATCTGGTTAAAAATATTCGCGACGAAGCTCATCGATTCGCTGTTACCTTTCATCGACAATTACGCGGAAAGGCCATGACGGCTTCGATTCTAGACGAAGCCGAAGGTCTTGGGCCAAAACGTAAGAAATTGTTGATGAAGCACTTTGGGACCTTGCGCGCTCTTCGCGTCGCATCAATTGATGAGATCGCTTCCGTGGAAGGAATACCCCGAAAGGTTGCTGAAGATGTTTTTGATTTGTTGCATGGTGATTCGAACAGCAACAAAGACGACTCTATATCTTTGAGCGACAACACAGCAACCAAGTCGTGACATGAGGGGCACGCCCGGCTTTTTCAATGGTACACTGATACCGTGGGGCAACGCCTCATGTACGATTAGGAAGAAAGGGGAGCGAAGCATTATGGATGCACCGGTAGAAAATGCTTTCATGGCTGACAAGGGCCCAGATCTGATGGTTATTACTGGGATGTCAGGAGCGGGCCGAACTGAAGCTATGCACGCTTTTGAGGATCTTGGGTATTTTTGTATAGACAACTTGCCACCCTCTCTCCTCATCGATCTCGTAGCGCTTTCTGGGACAGGAGACGGAGGGCATCGAAAATTGGCGGTTGTTTGTGACTTGCGAGCACGCGAATTCTTCCCAGAACTTTTGAGTGAACTCAAACGTATAGATAGTATGGGCCTTACCCACTCAGTTCTTTTTCTTGATGCAGAGGACGGTGAGCTTCTCGCTCGTTATAAAACAACGCGTCGGCGCCATCCGCTCTGCGATGATGGAATGACCATAAGCGCTGGTATTCAGCGGGAGCGTGCATTACTTAATGATGCTCGCGAAGCTTCTCATTATGTTATCAATACGACTAGTCTGAGCGCTCAGGATCTGCGCAAAAAAATTCGTGCGTTATATACTGAGGCGAACGACCAAGACGATCTTACGGTATCAGTTTTCTCTTTTGGCTATAAACACGGGGCACCTCTAGATGCAGACATTATCATTGATGTACGATTTTTGCCAAACCCTTATTATGAGCCTGAGCTACGAACTCTTACCGGTCTTGATTCTGCGGTTGCGCATTTTATACTCGATAAGCCCGAGACAGAAGAATTTCTCAAATGTTGGTATCGGCTTCTTGACGTTGTGATGCCGGGCTATATCGAAGAGGGCAAACGTTATCTGTCCATAGGAGTGGGATGTACCGGTGGGCAACACCGCAGCGTTTGTCTTGCTCAAACTACCTATGAATATCTAAGAGGGAGAGGATATCGGGCGACTATTACTCATCGTGACATTGCGTTGGCAGAGGTTAACTGATGGCTGTTTCGAAGGCCTTTTTCTGTCTGCCTGAGACCAATGCAGGGTGGAATCTGGTACAGACATTCAAACAGCAGCAAGAACAAGATATACCGGTCTCTCCCTACGGAGAAAAAAGAGCTGTTGTGATCGGTGGCGGTACGGGTGCGCCTGTGAGTATCAAAGTGTTGCTTGCGATGGGCTTTGAAACTTCAGCGGTTATAGCGATGGCTGATGACGGTGGTTCTACGGGGCTCTTGCGCGAACGAGTAGGTGCCATTCCTCCGGGTGATATTCGTAAATGTCTTGTGGCCATGGCGCATGATTCTGATGATCCGTTTGTGCGCGCATTTAAGATGCGCTTTGATTATGCTCAAAACCATACGCTGGGTAACTTGATGCTGACCGCCCTCGCAGAGACCTCACGCTCGTTTTCTGAGGCTATACATATCTGTGAACGCATGCTGGGTGCACGCGGCCATGTATATCCTTCGACTCTTGATCCTATTACATTGACGGGGTTTACGCGCGACGGGCGTGAACTTAAGGGACAGGCGGTTATTAGTCGAAGTTCTGTTCCTCTCAGTGCCGTGTCTCTTATACCGGATAATCCTATCGGCTATCCACCCGCGCTTGAGGCCTTACGGAGAGCGGATCTTATAATTCTTGGTCCTGGGTCGGTATTTACCTCGATTATTCCGAATTTGCTGGTGCCGGGTGTTATTGATGCAATACGCGAAAGCAAGGCTCGGACGTTATTGCTTTGCCCTATTGCAGATATGCAGGGCGAAACTGAAGGACTTACGGTTTTAGAAATCATAGAAGCAGTGCGTGCTCATGGTATGGACAAACTTCTTGATGCGGTCTGCGTGCAGATTGAAGATGGTAAGGCGACGCAACGTTTCTCCATCAGTCATGCTGACGAGGTAACGATCGGTCATGACATTCCACAGATGATCATACGCCAAATGGCTGATACGATATATCCTACGTGGCATAATCCGCGTACGCTCGGGGGAGTCATCGAAGAGGTGGTGTGGGCGTGTCCTTCACAGCAGAGATAAAAGATGAGCTCTCCCGCAGAGAAATTGATTGCCGTGGCTGCAAACGAGCTCAGCTTTCTGCTCTTATTCGTATCGAAGGGCGGCTTTCTGCTAACTATCGTCTTGAAATTACTACTGAAACGGCGGCGGTCGCACGTTGTACCGTAAGACTTATTCATGAACTCTATAAGCTCAAGACAGAAATAACAACACGTCGTAGCGTGCTTCATAAGTCCTATAATTATCTTATTGTGGTGCCTGCGCAGATTGCGTTGAAAGAAGCACTTAATGATCTAGGTATACTGTCTGAAGACGGTATCGAACTGGGTATTGCGGCAAAATTGGTTAAACGAGACTGTTGCGCTGCGGCCTATCTACGCGGTGCTTTTCTTGGCGGAGGATTTATCGCTGATCCTCGCGGTGATTTTCATTTTGAGCTCACTACGGGACATGAGGCTCTCGCCGATGGGCTGGTAGATATCATGCGCGATCATGATATACCTGCACGTATGGTACGCAGACGCAATGTCTTTATCGTATACCTCAAAGGTGCAGACTCGATTATTGACTATCTTGGTCTGGTTGGTGCATACCGTGGAGTTCTTGCTATGGAAAACGTACGAGTTACTAAATCTGTCCGTAACGACGTGAACAGACGATTAAACGCAGAGATTGCTAATCAGCAAAAATCAATAGATGCTTCATTTTCTCAAATGCAGGCTATACAGAAAATTGTTTCTGCTCGAGGACTTGATACCTTACCTCCGGCGCTTCGCGAATTGGCATCATTGCGTTTGAATCATCCTGATGTCACCTTGCGCGAGCTAGGTGAGTTGGCGAGTCCCCCTCTTTCAAAGTCGGCAGTTAATCATCGCATCCGTCGTCTTGAAGCAATTGCTGCGGAGATCGACACATAATGAGTCTGATGCGCTATAGTAGGACATATACACCCGTTACCGATTCGAACCCCTTGGGTTTTAGAGACTCAATTATCATGTACAAACGGGTTTACATATTTCATAAAGAGAGATATTATCACGCGGTGTTTTGTAAGTCTTGAGAAAGGAAAAAAACGTGGCTATTCGAGTAGGTATCAATGGATTTGGTCGCATCGGCCGTCTCGCTTTCCGTGCGATGGAAGCCGATCCTGACATTGAAGTGGTTGCCATTAACGATCTTGGCAAAATCGATACGATGGCGTATCTGCTCAAGTATGACTCTATTCATGGTCGTGTCTATGATGTCGTAGAGGCAGCTGGTGGCGATCTGAATGTCGATGGTCATGTTATTAAAGGTCTTTCTGATCGTGATCCTGGCAACTTGCCTTGGGGGGAACTGGGTATCGATCTTGTCATCGAGTCAACGGGCTTTTTCACTGATGCGCATGCGGCTCATGCCCACATTGACGCAGGCGCAAGGAAAGTTATCATCTCTGCTCCCGCAAAAAATGAGGATATAACCATTGTCATGGGCGTAAACGAAAGCGCATATGATTCCTCCAAACATCACATTGTCTCGAATGCTTCCTGCACAACCAATTGCTTGGCACCATTTGCAAAGGTTCTTTGTGACAATTTTGGTATAAAGCAAGGCTTTATGAATACTATTCATTCATATACCAACGATCAGAAGATACTAGACCTCCCTCACAGCGATTTACGCCGTGCTCGTGCAGCAGCGCTCTCTCAGATACCTACTACAACGGGAGCCGCCCGCGCCGTTTCTCTTGTGCTTCCTGAGTTGAAGGGCAAGCTTGACGGTATGGCGACTCGAGTACCTACGCCGACGGGTTCGATGGTCGACCTTGTGTGCGAACTTGAGCGCAGTGTCACTAAAGATGAGATCAACGCGGTTATGAAAGCGGCAGCAGAGGGTCCCATGAAAGGTATTCTTGAGTATCAGATTGACCCGATCGTTTCTGCTGATATTATCGGGAACAAGCATTCATCAATCTTTGATTCACTGCTCACTATGGTGCTTGGTGGCGAAGGTACCTTTGTTAAATGTATTTCTTGGTATGACAACGAGATTGGCTATTCGAATCGCATCAAAGATCTCGCGAAGTTCATGATGGAATAACGGAGTTCATAGAGCGTGGCATATGTTTGAATTGCTCTGTTCGTGTTGGTAGGGTTTCTCATGATGAGGATTTTGTAGCGTAATCTTGCGTGAGGGTTGTTTCTGATGAAAGCCTCCATTGATGAGAAGGCATATCTGATATAATGATTTTGACAGTTTATTGACCCTTGAAAGGACATCACTATGTTTTGCAAAAACTGTGGTGCGGAAATCTCTGATGAAAGTCTCTTTTGCACATCGTGTGGGAGTAAACAGTCAGATCAGCCTTCAACTAATGCAAAAACGGATGCGGCACCAGTTCCTCCTACCGTTACCGCAACAGTTGTGGGAGATAAAAACAAAGTAGCCGCGGGTATTCTCGGCATCTTGGTCGGGTCTCTTGGCATTCATAAGTTTTACCTCGGTTATACTTCGCAGGGTCTTATCATGCTTTTAGTAACTATTCTCGGGTCGATTATCACGTTTGGTATTGCGGCTGGGGTAATGGCGATTATCGGCTTGGTTGAAGGAATCATATATCTCACCATGTCTGACGAGAGATTCAATGAGGTCTACGTGGTTGGCCGTAAGGGCTGGTTCTAAGCACTCAGCAAAAGGCCCAGCTCAGTGTCTTGGGCCTTTTAGCAGCTAGATTAGTTTTGTAAGAGGTAGACTCCGATGAAGAGGGTCTACCTCTTTCTTTAGCCTACGTTTCTGTTGGGCGACTTACTTTTAGGGTTCTCATCCCATAGACGCCGTGAGGTCTCCGCCCAACGATCGGCGACTGCAACACAGCGATCAGAATAGTCTTTACAATCTTCAGGAGATTCAAGATCAGTCGACAGAGCACCGGTCTCTTCAACGAGAGCAGTCAATCTACCTGGGTTATCCAAGATGGGGCAGGGGCGTAGCATGTTTTCATTGAAGGGCTGGTTGTTGCGATATGCCATGAACAATGGCGACTTAAATGCCTCTAACAAAGTTTTTTCACGTATATTGCTGTCCGAGTAATGGGCAAATACGCAGGGGTCGATGTCTCCATTTGCATTGATGTGCAGATAGCGTCTCCCGCCGGCAATGCAGCCGCCGACATATTCGCCATCATTCCAGAAATCCATCGTCATAAATGGTTTGGTGGTCCTGAATTTGCGTATCTGGCGATACATGAATTCGCGCTGCTCAGCGGTCACCATGAGTTCGGGTACCGCATTGGCTCCAACGGGCATATAGGTAAAGAACCAAGCGAAATAGGCGCCCCATGCGATCATCTGGTCAAAATAAGCTTCGCTACCAATAACTTCAACATTTTTTGATGTATAGCAACATGAAATGCCAAAAGGCACGTGGCGTTCCTTTAAAAGACTCATGGCGTGCTCGACACGAGCGAATGTACCTTCTCCACGACGAAAATCTGTTGCGTCCTCAAATCCCTCTACGCTGATGACTGGCAGAAAATTCCCCACACGTAGTAAGTCATCGGCAAACTTTTCGTCTATCAATGTCCCATTGGTAAATGTCATGAATTGACAATCATGGTGTTTGTTGCAGAGAGCTATGAGATCCTTCTTACGAACAAGAGGTTCTCCGCCCGTATAGATATAGAGATATACGCCGAGTTCTTTCCCTTGTTCGATAATGTTATCGATCTCATCGAAACTAAGATTAAGCTTATCGCCGTATTCCGCTGCCCAGCAACCGGTACAGTGCAAATTGCATGCGCTGGTGGGGTCAAGCAAAATAGCCCACGGTATATTGCATTTGTATTTGTCTCTCATTTCCTCTTGTCTGGGCCATCCAAGTAAGTTGGCATTGATGAGAAAATTGTTGAAGACAACTTCCAACACATGAGGGTCTACCTCATTCATGGCTTTTTGTAGGAGTATGTTGTAATTGTTCTGAGGGTCGTTGATGGCTGTTCGAAACGCCTCTTTTTGAGAAGGAAAGAGGGTTGCTGGGGTTACACGATCAACCCATTCCATCAGCTTAGGAAGATTGTTTGCCGGATCCTTCACGAGATAATCGTAAACTTTGTTCATACCGAAACGTTTAAAACTATCAGGAATATTCATGCTGCTCCTTTCCCTACAACGGTCTATAGAACAGAATAATACTCTAATATACAACATTTCAATATAGACATCTGATGGGCTATTGTCGGGTTTTTTGACATGAGAAGAAAGATGTCTAGTTAATTGTAGTATAAGAATTGATTTCGTAAAATCAAGTGTCTTGAGGGTGTTTCTCGCTCATGAGCTCTCCGAATAGATGCTCAACGTGCTCAAGCATCTCATAGGGGTTACTTTTAAAGTGTGTTCCTACCCATTCCATAAGGCATTCTACGATTATCCAACTGATAAGTTTGGCCGCAATGGCTAAGTCATCAGCCTGAAATTCCTCGTCGCTCACATCTCCAGTAATTGTTTTTTCGACTGAAGGGCGGATTTCATTGCTCAGACGTTCTCGAATGAAATCATGATCTAAAGAATTATATATATTCTCAACTATGATACGATTACTATTTATATAATCAATAACGTTTTTTAGTTGAATCTTCCAGTTCTCCGTAGTAAATGGCTCAACACGACAATTATTGAGATCTTCAGAAAAAGTCCACTCTAGAAGATCATAAATATCTTGGAAATGATAATAGAATGTCTGCCGATTGACTCCGGCACACTCGACCACTTCTTTCACCGTAATCTTATCAAATCTTTTTGTTTCCAACTTTTGTTTGAGTGCTTTGCTCAAGGTTGTTTTGGTCAGCTCATGCATACGCGCCTCCTCCGTTTCATTCTATCAAAGCACGGTATGAAAGACGGAAAACGACGGATAAAAATCAACGATATTGTTGTTATTTGCTTTGACGTATGGAGAGTTGCCCAAGGTTTTGCATATCGTCTTATGCGCAAAGCAAGATATCTAACGCTATGCTCATGGTAACAGTCGCGATCATCTTGTTACTCGCGAAGATGCCGGTCTGCACTGCGTGGGGCTGAGGCGCTGGCTATTCCGGTGCTAACGATGCCAGCTATAACAAATAGACCGCCTAGACACTGATGCCAGCTACCAGTTTCTCCCAAAATACAAACTGACA
Organism: Coriobacteriales bacterium; assembly: GCA_963665595.2. Taxonomy (GTDB): domain Bacteria; phylum Actinomycetota; class Coriobacteriia; order Coriobacteriales; family CADBOM01. The sequence continues at coordinate 67,062 of CAXXJK010000009.1, forward strand.
GTATCATAGAAACAAAGGGCATCATGCCAGAAAACGCAGCAGCCACGTATGCACTTTGACGGCCGATGCCAGCATACCAGCAGATGAAGGCTATGGCGGTAACAAAGATGCCATACCATATAAGTGCCAACCAATCAGTCAAGGTAATTTCAGAAAGCCGTTCTATCGGGTTTTCAAAAAGAGCGGGGAATATACAGAGGACAAGAGCGACGATTATCGTGAGAGTTGCCTGGACCAGAAAACTCTTGGGGATATTTTCTTCTGAGCGATGGTTACGTGCTGCGATTTTTAGGGCTTGCAAGCGTGCAAGGATATTGAATAGAGATTCGCTGATTGCGGCACAAATGATTAAGATATTCCCCATGAGATGTAGAGTGGAGAAGGTGTCGTCTGTATCTGAGATTCCTTGGATTAGAAAAATACCTATGGAAGCGCAGAGTATGCCCGCGATTTGACCACGCCTCAGGGGTTCTTTTAATACGATCAAAGCCAAGAGTGTGGTGATGGCGGGGGTGACTCCGGTAAGAATACCAGCTTCAAATGCGCTGGTAAGAGACAGGCCTCCTATAAGAAACATGCGAAAGAGAAATATACCGAATATTCCTTGTAAGACGATCAGAATACATTGAGCCCCCCTCAGTTGTTTTAGTACATTCATGCTGCTTCTCCCACAAAGTGGCAGGAGGAGTATTAGAGCAAACAGAAGACTTATGCTGGTTATGGTAAATGCCCCCAAGCTGTTGGCAAGAATTTTTGCAGATATGACACTTGATCCTGCAAGTGAAAACGCAAATAACAAGTAGATTGAACCCTTTAATTTCATTTTCATAGTGGGATGACGTCCATTTCCGGCAATAGTTTAGCAATGAGATTCTATGATTTTATAGATATAACTGGTATATTTAAATATCCAGATAGTATTAGTCTTTAATAGACCAGTTGGAGCAGACATGTGGGGGATAGAGCTAAACCGAGATAATGGAATACCATTAAAGCGTCAGATATATGAGGGGCTTAAAAGCAGAATAGTGGATGGGTATATGACGCAGGATGATGTTCTTCCATCGACGCGTGCGTTGGCACGTTTTCTGAATGTATCGCGTGGTACAGTAAGCGATGCCTACGATATGCTGATTGCCGAAGGATTCGTCTTAAGTCACCCGGGTGCTCCAACAAAGGTTATGGGGGATTTAATCATCCGGACAACTCCTCGCGTTGAAGGTTTTGCAGACATCTCTGAGGCTACAAAAACCATCATCGTCGATTTTCAGACAGGGCAACCAGACCTGAGAATATTTCCTCAGTTCATGTGGCGACAGCTTCTGAGTAAGGCTCTCGTGGATACCTCAATTGAACTGTATAACTATAGTGGTCCACAAGGACTCCCTGCTCTTAGGAATGAACTTTCTTCATGGCTGATGCGCAGTCGTGGTCTTTTTGCAGACCCTCACGACATTTTCATTACTGCGGGAGCGACACATGCTCTGCATATTCTTAGTATGATGTTTTCTGATGGGGGGCGTGAGGTCCTGATCGAAGACCCTTGTCATGAGGGTATGCGCAAAACGCTATGCAATAGCGGGTGCTCAATAACTCCGATTCCCGCTGATTCGCATGGTATGCAAACCCGTTATCTTCCTCGTGAAGGTACGATAGGGGCTCTCTATGTCACCCCCTCTCATCAGTTCCCGTTTGGTGGTGTTTTGCCTGCTACACGGCGAGCAGCGCTCGTTAGATACGCTCAAGACCACGATGCGTATATCATCGAGGATGATTATGATAGTGAGTTTCGCTATTCTGGAGAGCCTATATCACCCCTATGCTCGCTTGATCCTCAGCGCGTCATATATGTGGGCACCTTTAGCAAAATCATTTTTCCTGCCTTAAGAATTGGCTATGCGATTATCCCTCAACGGCTACAAGAGCAGTGGATGTCAAAGCGGACGTATATTGATGTGCAAAATCCATTACTTGAACAGGTTGTTCTCGCTGAGTTTATTCGAACAAGAAAGCTGGATCGGCATCTTCTGAAGATGAAAAAGCACTATGGGCAGAGGCGCGAAGCGCTATTACGCTCGCTGAAGGACTGTTTTGGGGATGGCTGGGTTGCATATGGAGATGCAGCGGGTTTGCATATGACGATAGATTTTCCCGGAACGAAGTTTGATGATAATTTGATTAGGCAGCTTTTTGAAAGAGGCATTCGCGTTACTCCTCTTGAGCGACACTGTGTGCAGAAAGGTCAACACGAAAGTAAGCTCGTTATGGGCTACGGACATCTTGATCCACAGGAGATTTCTAAAGGTGTTAGTTATCTATCTCAGGTTATGCGCGCGTTGGGAGTATGGCCATAAACCATTACGACATAGGTATGATGGGCCATCGATATTGCCAGACGATCAGACAGGCCAACCCGTTATTCTTCTATCATAGAGGGGGGCAATCTGGATATAGATCATCGAGTAGTTTTCCTGCAATTAGCGCGTTGGCCCGTGAGTTGCGTTATGCTATGAGCATTGCTATTCGCTGATGAGTACAGAAACGAACATGCTCTTCGAAAAGAAAGGCCTATCCATGAGGACAATAAAGGATCTTAAGCCTGATGAGTTGACAGGTAAAAGAGTTATCGTACGGGTTGATTTCAATGTGCCTCTTGCAGAGGGTGCAGTGACGGATGATACCCGCATACGTGCCGCTCTCCCGACTATTGAATACTTGTGCAGTGCTGGTTCGCGCGTTATTCTCATGAGCCATCTTGGCCGCCCCGCCGGCATAGGTTTTGAGGAGACGTATTCAATTGTCCCCGCAGCTCGTGTGCTGTCGCGACTGATGGGCAGTGAGGTGAAGACCGTCCAATCCGTGACTGGTCCAAAGGTACGAGCGGCGGTTGATTCTCTGGATAATGGTGAGATCCTCATACTGGAGAATCTCCGCTTTGATGCTCGTGAGAAGAAAAACGATGATAGTTTTTCGCATGAGTTGGCAGATCTTGCAGATATCTATGTAAACGATGCCTTCGGTGCGGCACATCGTGCTCATTCTTCAACTGCAGGTATAACAAAATATCTGCCGTCATATGCCGGTGTTTTGCTTGCCAATGAGGTCGAGACTCTTACTGAGATGTTGGAAGATCCCGTACGCCCTTTTATTGCCATATTAGGTGGATCAAAGGTTTCAGACAAATTTGGTGTCATTGAAAAGCTTCTTGAGAAGGTGGACACTCTCATTATCGGTGGCGGTATGTGTTTTACCTTCTTGGCTGCTCAGGGGCATGCGACGGGTATGTCAATCGTCGAAGAAGAGTGGATTGATCGTGCTCGTGAGATGTTGACAAAAGCTACGACAAAAGGTGTCGACTTATTGCTTCCTCTCGATGTTATCTGCGCAGATACCTTTTCCGAGGCCGCGCAAATCTGTATTCGTGGGATCGACGAAATTCCTGAAGATCAAATGGGGCTTGACATTGGGCCAGCCACCTGCGCATATTATCGTGAAGCCATTGCCAAGGGGAAAACAATTTTTTGGAATGGTCCCATGGGCGTCTTTGAGATGAAGCCGTTCGAAATGGGTACGAAAGCGGTTGCCGAAGCTTTGGCTCGTAATCAGGAAGCGCAAACTATAATTGGTGGAGGCGATTCGGTGGCGGCTGTTAAACAATTCGAACTCGCTGATCGCATGACGTTCATTTCAACGGGTGGAGGAGCGTCTATGCAGCTTGTGGAAGGCACTCCATTACCCGGCGTTGAAGTTCTCAACTAGAAAGGATTAATCCTATGTCAAGAACATCCATGGTGGCAGGCAACTGGAAAATGAATAACAGTCCAGCGCAGGCGGTGGATCTCTCTCAAACGATTTCGAATAACTATGTGGACAACATGAATGATGTAGATATTGTTCTTTGCCCTCCCTTCATTGACCTTCTAAGTGTTTCAAATGTTTTACAGTTCGATCATTCGAAGATGATGCTAGGCGCTCAAAATGTCTATGAATTGATGCCCGAGGGGAATGCGGCGGCGACAGGGGAGATATCGGTCAAGATGCTTCAAGATGTCGGTTGCTTATACTGTATTGTTGGGCATTCGGAACGCCGTCAGGAATTTTCAGAGAGCGACAAACAGGTAAATCAGAAAGCCCTGCTGCTCGCCTCCTTTAATATCAATCCTATCATTTGCTGCGGCGAGACCGCAGAGGTAAACGATGCCGGTGGCACTGAAGCCTTCGTGAGTACTCAGATTGAGGCAGCGTTTAAAGATTATCCCGCTGATAAGGTTTCCCATGCAGTTATTGCCTATGAACCCATTTGGGCCATCGGCACGGGTCGTACGCCTACTCCCGAGTTTGCCAATGCGATCTGTGGGGCAATCCGCACAGTGATAGAGCGTCTTTTTGGCTCCACGACTGCAGAAACGATTCGCATTCTTTACGGCGGCTCAGTCAAACCAAGCAATGCCGCTCTGTTTTTCTCAATGTCTCACATAGACGGGGGATTGATTGGTGGGGCTGCCCTTGATGCGGGTAGTTTTATAGATATCGTAAAGGCTGCTCTGTAATAAATTTAGTCGATCTCCCGTGTATGGGTGATTTCAGGAGATGTACATGAACACAACCTGCCCTTATTTACTTGCTATTCTCGATGGTTGCGGCATTCAGCCTGAGGGGGAGGGTAACGCTATTTCTCAGGCAAATGCTCCTTATCTTGCGGAATTGTTGTCGGGGAATACCTATCCTCTTACGTATTTGTCAGCATCAGGGAATGCGGTAGGTCTTCCTGAGGGACAGATGGGGAATTCTGAAGTAGGCCATCTTAATATTGGTTCAGGGCGTGTTATATTTCAGGAACTTTCACGTATCGATAACGCCATTGAAGATGGAACAATTTTTGAAAATGCAGTGCTCAATGAATCTGTTGATGCGGCAATACGAGAGAATGCTAGCGTTCATTTTATGGGCCTTCTCTCTGACGGAGGGGTTCATAGTCATATTGCTCATCTTGAGACACTGATGAGGGTGGCGGCCGTGCGGGGTGCACGCACTATTGTGGTCCATGCATTTCTTGACGGTCGAGATGTAGCGCCTTCGTCTGGTGATCACTATTTGAAGCGTATCGAAGATTTCTGCCAGACACTTGCTGGCGAGTATGGTATCGACGTGCGAGTTGCGACAATAGCGGGCCGCTATTATGCAATGGATCGTGATAACAGATGGGACCGAATAGAAAAGGCATGGCGAAGTCTTGTGCTTGCCGGCAATGAGAATGACGTACCGGTTGTCTTAGATTGCACACCCGCTCAGGTTATCCAGAACTCTTATGAAGCGGGCGTGACAGATGAGTTTGTCATACCTATAGCACTTGCCGATGCTGAGAATAATTACTCCAACATCAAAGATGGCGACACGCTCATTTTCTTCAACTTTCGTCCCGATCGTGCTCGCGAGATAACCCGAGCTTTCATTGATCCTGACTTTGATGCGTTTATTCGCCCTGTTATGCCGACCATTAATTTTGTTTGTATGACTGAATATGATAAGGGGTTTGATGTACCGATAGCATTTCCCAAGAGTTTTCCGGAAAATGTTCTTGCGGATGTGCTTGCTGCATCAAACTTGAGGCAATTGCATATTGCTGAAACCGAGAAATATGCTCATGTTACATTCTTTTTCAATGGTGGTATTGAGGAGCCGAAGCTACTCGAACAACGAATCCTCATTCCTAGTCCACAGGTTGCTACCTATGATCTTAAGCCCGCAATGAGTTCCGTAGAGGTTACGGATGCCTTGGTGGATGCTATTCAGCATGATGCCGCCGATGTGTATATAGTCAACTATGCCAATTGTGATATGGTTGGTCACACGGGCGTTTTACCAGCGGCTATGGCGGCGGTCGAGGCGGTTGATAGAGGTTTAAAACGCGTCATGGATGCTCTGGCAGCCAAACAGGGTGTAGCTCTCGTTACCGCTGACCATGGTAATGCTGAAAAAATGTTTGATGAGGAGGGTGAGCCGTTTACGGCACATACGCTTTCTCAGGTACCATTGATTTTGGCCGACTTCCGTCTAAATCCTCCTGGGTATCGCTTGAAGCATGACGGCGTTGCGCGGTTGGCAGACATTGCGCCTACATTACTTGAATTGATGAACGTGGAGATTCCGACACAATGGACGGGAAAGAGTCTTCTCTATCTTGCATAGAGAAGTCAAGTTCCTTATACTGAGTTGTCCGTGTTGTTGATAATACTAAGGAGTAACCGCTTTGAGTGCGCTACTTATTATCGTCCTTGTCATATGGATTCTTTCTGCGATTGGTATTGTTGCATTCGTTATGCTTCATTCGGGTAAGGGTACGGGGCTATCCGATATTATCGCAGGTTCTTTTTATGGCTCTACATCAGGGACTAGTTTGGTTGAGAAGAATCTTGATCGTCTGACCATTATATGTGCGATTGTATTTGTCGTGTCGTTACTTATTCTGATGATAATTTATCCGTCGGGAACGATTGTTTCATCGTAACGAAAAAATTTATGGAGATACTGTTTTTCTCATTATTATCAGGGCATTTCTAGTATCATATTTGACCGCGCCAGTGTGCATCTGGTGTCTTTGTCGGAGTGGCGGAATAGGCAGACGCGCTAGCTTGAGGTGCTAGTGTCCACGCAAACGGACGTGCGGGTTCAAGTCCCGCCTCCGACACCAAAAAGATATCGTTGACTGATAGAATCATTTTTTAGATAGTTTTCTTGCATCCAAATCCGGTATTACCGGGTTTGGATTATTTGCATTTGACGCAGTAAGCGAGATACTGGTAAGTAAAACCATAATAAGCCTGCACCTAATGGCTTCTACCGAGAGCAAGAGCGATGTGGCCGTACACAGCCGGGGAACTGCCGTCGGCTGGAGTAATCTGCATATGAGGGGCCTAAGGCGAAATGACTGGAATCAAGACGAGGGGGTGCGTGTTTTTGGGGGTATAGCCCGTATTGGAGCATCCGTTAGCACCCCTGAGTTAAAAAACAAAAAAGGTCAGAAAGCAAAAACACCTTCTGACCTGTGATTATATATGGAGGCGACGCCCGGATTCGAACCGGGGGTAAAGGATTTGCAGTCCTCTGCCTTACCACTTGGCCACGTCGCCTTATTAAAAGAGCCGATCGTAATATCTATGACCGGCTCCGAAGAGGTAGATGGAGCGGACAACGGGACTCGAACCCGCGACCCCAACCTTGGCAAGGTTGTGCTCTACCAACTGAGCCATGTCCGCGCGAGAAGATATATTAGGGGAAGGAGAGGGCCGAAGCAAGTGGAAAAGGCATTTTTTCCAAGTTATAGATATATCTCCACATCTCTCTGGTTTTGTAGATTTAGCTTCATAAATCACGAGATTTTGACGGTCAAGCGCATCCTCACTGGTTTTCTGTTATAGTATCTTGCGCACCTCGAAAGAGGACTAACATGGGTGATTAGCTCAGCGGTATGAGCACTACCCTGACACGGTAGGGGCCACTGGTTCGATCCCAGTATCACCCACCATCATAACAACGGACGAGATGCCCTTTCGTCCGTTTTTGTTTTAATCTGAAACACGAATGCCGTATTCTATGTTCTATCTATGGCTCAGGTAGCATCATACATTGTTTATGAAGAAGATCAGGTTATTTCTGCTCATTTATCTGCATGGTCACAATTAAAGAACTTCCATGCGAGAATATCTGCGAAGTGTTATGAGGGAGTAATTGGCGACTGTTTGTATGATGGTCGTGCTGATGTCAACAAACCCAGTCTTTGACTTGGTGTCAGCTTTAATGATGAGACTCATGGATACCAGCCAGCTGGATGTCCATGAGTTTTTTGTTTGGACTTAAGATTTGGGCAAGGAAGGAAAAGATATATGGATTTCTCAATATACGCATCCCCCCAGGCGTGGATATCGTTACTAACGCTTACATTCCTCGAGATAGTATTGGGAATAGATAATCTTGTATTTATTGCAATTACCACCAATAGGCTTCCTGAAAATAAGCAACATATTGGCCGCCGAGTCGGTTTAATGGCGGCACTTTGTATGCGCATTATATTGCTCAGCATTATTTCATGGATCATTCATCTTTCTCAGCCGCTGATTACCCTCGAATGGTTTATCGTCCACGGGCAGGCATACGCCATGAGCTGGCGTGATCTTATTTTGATTGCGGGTGGCATATATCTTGTGTATAAAGGTGTGGTCGAACTGCGTGATAAACTCTCACTTTCCGAGGAGCGCGCGGAGGCCTCCAAGGGAAAGGATGGTCTTAAGCGGATACCGCTAATTCAGGCGATTGGCACAATTATGGTGATGGACATGGTATTTTCTCTCGACTCCGTTATTACTGCTGCCGGGCTTTCTGGTCAACTGGTCGTTATGATTCCCGCAGTCATTGTGGCGGTGTTTATCATGATTATATTTGCAGATCCTATTTCAAATTTCATTAATAGACATGCAGAAATTAAAATACTTGCATTGGTTTTTATTACCACTATAGGCCTCTTGCTCGTCTGCGAGGGTCTCGAAATAACCAGTGGAATTGAGATTTTAGGTATGCAACTGGAAAATCTGGTTGTATATTTCGCCATGATCTTTGCGCTCATATTGGAGACCATTCAGATGCGTTATGATAAAAAGTATCAAGCATTTCTCAAAGAGCAGATTGAAAAAGAAAAATGCAAAGTGGATAGCGATTAAATTTGATCTTTGCTTTGATAAGATTCTAGGTATGGCGTCGCTTCATTTTTCTCTTAAAGCGTCGTGCTATATCTATAACGATCTGCATTTCGTCAACTTTCATGAGCCCGCACAGTGCAAAGGTTACCAGCAGGCCAACCCCTCCTGCGACGATGATTTCTACGAGTGCCCAGGCGATGCTAGTTGTTGGTCCCATAACAAAGCGGATGCCCAGCGCCATGGCACCTCCTACGAGTGAGGCGCACGTTGTTTTAAGGATTACTATCAGTATGGAGCCAAGCCCAAATGATCCGATGCGACGGCGCATCTGTATGACCAACCAAGTGACTGATAGAATGAGGAAAATTCCATCGGCGATAGGAATGCCGATGAGACCAAGTCCGGGCCATCCCGCAACACCCATCGTGAGGATGGCGTAAAGAATGATCTCTACCGTGCTCGTTACTATGCTTACTTTTGCAACATACATAAGTTCTCGACGTGCCGAAAAAGAGAAATGCAAATAGCGGAATGCTGCGTAAAGGGGTAGCGTAAGAGCCCACCACATAAGTACCGCGGTTACCGTTTGTATATCATTATCAGTAAATTGACCAGCATGATACAGTGTTACCAGCAACGAGTCGCAGACGAGTAGCATGGTTGCCATGGGAATAATGAGAAAAAATGTACTTTGCAGCCCGCGCTTCAGATTACGTTTAAAGCCTCCCCAGTCCTCTCGCGCAACCGACTCACTCATCTCGGTAAACATGGCAGTAGAGAGCGCTACAGCGAGAACACCATAAGGAAACTGGAACCATATCCAAGCATATGAAAGTGTTGAGGGACCGTTAGAGGCGACACCCAACGAAAAGGCGTTACGAATTGAGACAACTATCAAATTTATAACGCTAACAATAATGGCGGGAATGGCAAGTCGGGCAGTTTCTTTGAGCGCCGGATCTTTAAGGTTAATATGGAAGCGGAAGTGAAAGTGGATTCGAGCAAGGGCTGGTATCTGCACAGCGCATTGAGCGAGGACCCCAAGGGTGGTTCCAACGGCTAGCCATATTTCGGCGTACGTTGTGTTTATCTGTGACAGGGGTACAAACCCAAAAAATGTGATGATGACCACGATATTGTTAAAAACGCTGGCAAGTGAAGGCATCAGAAAATGGCGCCGTGAATTAAGCATGCCCGAAATAATTGCACCGATGCCATAGAAGAGTGTCTGGATAGCAAAAAAGCGGAAGAACCATGTTGCCAGTTCGACCTCTGCTCCATCGGTATTCACAAATGTTTGAGTTGCTACCACCTGCGGTGCAAACAAGATAAAGATGACGCTTACTATACTGAGCGCGATGCCACATATTGAAAGCAGGTTATTGGCGTAAGAATGAGCCTGCTTATCTCCGCCCTCGGCTTTCTGCGAAAGAAGTACGGGGAGAAATGCCGTTGCTATAATACCGCCTGCGACCAACTCGTAAAGAGTGTTTGGGAGGGTATTCGCTACTTGATACGCTGAAGTGAATACCGTATTACCAAGAGCAAACGCCATGGCCCATGTACGTAAGAATCCGGTAACGCGTGACAAAAGGGTAGCGGCGGACATCATAGCAGAAGATCTCGCTACAGATGTTTGATTGGTAGAAGAGGTCTCCTCGCGTTCTTGAATTTTAGTAGCCCGATGACGCGCTTGATACTGTCTGTCGGGGCGAGATGATTTGCGATTCGAACTTGCTGTTGTGGCATGTAGCGGTCGATGTGAGATATTAGAATCGGGCCGTGATACAGTCGACGACAGAGATTGTCGCGACGATTCTTCATGCTTTTCTGTGGCGCGTCGAAAGACCATAGCCTATGATTGTTCCCAATCCTTTTTGAAGTCGGTCAAATTTTTGTAGTGAATGGCACAGGCAAATTCATCATCGAGTTGAACGATAGCGCGATATTTTATATTCCACTTCACATAGCCAGAGAGACGTGTGACTCGCGGTATTTTTTCAATGGTCAGGGTATAGGTTTTGCCTGCATCAAGATATTCCTTCTCACGGTCTGAAACACCTCGAAAGGTAAATTGTCCCGTGAAATTATCCTCCAACATATGCATCCTATCTTCGGACATGTTTTCTCGAGAGGGTACGGTTCTTTGCGATCAGCAACTCTGTTGACCATTCTTAGATTTCAGTCTAACGTACTTGAAGGTTTTGATCATGCTATGGGCGCAATGAGTGGCATTATTCATTAAATCAAAAAGAAAGACCGCACCGTATTTGGCAAAGTTAAGCACGCACGCTAAGATGCATCATTGTTTGATTCTTTGTTGAGTAAATCGCGCTCGTGCTGATGTCGATATTCCGCTTCGTTCACAAACAGTTTCATTGTGCGAGGAAGTATTCGAGCACGTACCGGCGTAGTGCACTCAAGCGATTCTCCATCAAACTGTAGCGTAAGAGGCGGGTCGCTTTGTAGGTGTATCTCATGCCCTTTATAGATCTCCATGGTACCTAGGCGGCTAGGATCTTTGCCGTTGTGGTCGACAAGAGCAGAAAAGACTGCCGGTACAAGACCTACCATATCTTTCGTTTTGAGTATTGCAACCTCCAGAAGGCCATCGCGGGCATCATTTTCAGCCGTCACGCTGATACCTTCAAAAAGTTCTGTAAAATTCATAAACAGTACTGAGATACCGTCGCTTTCAATTACCCGACCATCGACCTCTAATACGAAGTGCGCATAGGTGGGCGCAGGATTAGCAAGAGCTGCCATAATATAAGCCATTTGGCCGAAAGGATTTTTAAGATTTCTTGAATCGTTCATTATCTTGGCATCATAGCCGGCGCCTGCCATGACGGCAAATCCGACCGATCGCTCTTCTGGCGTGCCGACCGCGCAGGTCATCTCTCCGAGATCGTACTCAACAGTTCGCCCTGCGTGAACGGTTCGCGCTAACGCATAAGGTTCCTCGGTTGAGCCGATGTTAAGGTTGAGAATGTTGCCGGTCCCGGCGGGAAACGCCAAGATGGGAATTTGTGAATCGCGCAACTGATAACAGATGGCTGAAACGGTGGAATCACCGCCCGATGCCACTACTCCATCGAAATGCATAACATCGCTAGTAATGTCTTCGAGGGGGATAGTGCCATCGATGAAGCGGATGACAATTTCATCTTCGACAGAAGCAAACAGGCGGATGAAGTCGAAGATAGTTCCGTCCTGCAATCCTGATTTGAGATTGTGGATAATGAGCAGTTTCATGACAACGTTCTCCTTTGCGCTATGATGGTATCATTATTTGATGCCCATAAGGACAGAGCGTGTATATTTCAACTGAATTGGAATTAAAAGACCTTGTCTCATCGCTACATGGTTGCCGTATTCTTGCAATAGATACGGAGTTTTTGCGAGAGAAGGTTTACTATCCTGAACTATGCCTTCTTCAGATTGCTACACCTGAGATTGAGGCTATCATTGATCCATTGGCGGTTAAAGATCTTTCCGCGCTTGCACCGATTCTGGATGATTCTACTATTACGAAGGTATTCCATGCGGGTGATCAGGATCGCGAGTTGATCTATCAAACCTGTGGCATTCCTGCTTCTCCTGTTTTTGACACACAGATTGCTGCTGCCTACTTGGGACTTCCTCAGCAGATTGGCTATGCTTCTCTGGTTTCTAACTTTTGTGGGATTGATTTGCCGAAGACCGACAGTCTTTCAGACTGGTCACAACGACCTCTCACGAAAAACCAGTTGAGTTATGCTATCGATGACGTGCATTATCTTCCGTCTATTTACGATACTATGGTCAAACAACTCTCTGAATTGAAACGTATGTCTTGGCTTGACGACGATTTTGCTGCTTTGGCGAATCCCGCTCGTTATGAAATAGATTATGAGATGATGTGGAAAAAGGTTAAACGTTCCGCCTCACTTTCACCCAGACAACTCGTCTGTGTCCGTTCGCTTGCACAGTGGCGTGAGCGCCAGGCACAACTCAGAAATTTGCCACGTAAATGGGTGATTTCTGATGAAATAATAGTTGCTATCGCACGACGTCAACCACAGTCTGTTGAAGATATGTATCACGTTCGTGGAGCGCGGGAGCGTATTTCGAGTACGGCGGCTGAGGAACTTATAAAAGATTTTGTCGCTAACTGGGAAAGACCTGATGAATGGCCTGAAAAGGTAAGACATGAGAGATATGTAGAGGATATAGACGAAGTTGTTGATCTCATGAATGCGCTTCTTCATATACGAGCCAAAGAGAGTCGGATAGCTGCATCTCTCCTAGGCGCTCATGATGATTTGGAGGCGTTGGCAAGTGGATATCTTAAAAATTCGCCGCTGTTACAAGGATGGCGCTATGATATTCTCGGACGTGAACTCGTCGAGTTATTTCAGGGTAACATTGGATTGAAGATTACAGATGGACATGTTGAAGTCGTTACGTTAGAAGATAATTAGATAGGAGAAATAATGCCCTACCTCTATCTGCTGCTCATAGTTGTCACGCTTGTCTTGGGTTTGGGGACTCAATTTTATATAAAAGCAACGTACAAAAAATTTAGTAAAGTACCTATAGCAAGTGGGCTTACGGGAGCTCAGGCGGCACGTCGTATGCTTGACGGCAACGGACTTCAGTCTGCGCAGATTGTTGAGATAGACGGTCAGCTGACAGACAATTATAATCCCCAGACCAACATCTTGAGCCTTTCTCACGATGTGTATAATGGGCGCAGTATAGCTGCAACCGCTGTTGCCTGCCACGAGTCAGGCCATGCGGTTCAGTCTGCTCGCAATTATGGACCGGCGAAAATGCGCGGGTCGCTTGTGCCCGTTGTAAGCGCGGTTTCAAATATTTGGCCGATTATACTTATCATGGGTATTTTCATGAACATTCTTGGTCTCATATATGCGGCAATTGTTTTTTATGCGGTAGCTGTTATTTTTCAGGTAGTTACTTTGCCGGTGGAATTTGATGCTTCTCGTCGTGGTCTCGCCTATATTACGTCGAATGCTACTGCTCAAGAAGCGGCAGGCGCAAAAAAAGTTCTTACCGCAGCTGCTCTTACCTATGTGGCGGCAGCTTTGGCATCGTTGCTGCAACTCATCTATCTTATAGGTGTTGCTCGCCGCTAGCTGGCATGAGAATGGTTTAAGGGATCACAATGGCATTCAGCAAAGCTACGGAGACTTCCTATCGGCAAGATGATGGAGGAGCCGACCGGACATCAAACGAAATGATGGATGTTGCTCAAGGGGCGAATAGCGACGCTCTCACTGTTTCTCAAGCACTTATGCTTGCAAAACATTCTCTTGAGGGCGTCCACGCTACCATAATAGGTGAAGTTTCTGAGTGCTCAAACCACGTAGGCTATAAGGCAGTGTACTTCACGGTAAGCGATCAAGATTCTGCCCTACCATGCCTTATGTGGTTCTCATCATATCAGCGAACAGGCGTTGAACTGCGCAAAGGACTGCTTGTCCAAATAACGGGACAATTTTCGCTGTATGCCGCTAAAGGACGCATGAATTTTGATGTTAAGTCTTTGAAGCTTGCTGGGGAAGGTGACCTGCGCATAAAAGTTGCGCAACTGGCGCAGAAACTTCAGGCCGAAGGTCTGATGGATGGCAGCCGCAAACAGCCGCTCCCCGAATACCCCCTGCGTGTTGCCGTGGTTACTTCGCCACGCGGGAAGGCAATCCATGATGTGATGCGAACACTGCGCCGACGATTCCCCCTTTCTGAGGTATTCGTTGCGGGGGTACCCGTAGAAGGTTCTGACGCTCCTCTACATATTATAGAGGGGTTGAAGGCGGCAATTCGTGCACAGGCTGATGTTATACTTTTAGTGCGTGGCGGAGGGTCTTACGAAGATCTTATGCCATTTAACGATGAGGCTCTTGTTCGGTTTATCGCCTCTTCTCCGATTCCCATAGTTACGGGAATCGGTCATGAGCCCGATAATTCGATCGCCGATATGGTTGCCGATCACCGTGCCTCAACTCCTACTGCTGCTGCCGAAGCGGTCACTCCTGACACTACCTCACTTGATATGCGGCTTCTTGTTCTTAAACACCAGATTGATTCAGCTCTTCAGCATCGTATGAATTACTTTTCAAACATTGTGTCGGTATTTGCATCCCGAACTCTTTTTGGCGATCCAGCAGCGGTGCTGCTCTCAGAATCAAGGCTCAACCTCGATCAAACGCGCCTGCGCCTCTTTCGGGCGATTCCGGATTCGTTAGCGCGCGATGGTGAGCGTCTATCTCTTCTTGATAACCAAATACGTGCTCAAGCTTTACATTTATTTGATAATCAAGCATCCGCTGTTCGTGTGAATGCGGCGCGTTTGCATGATCTTTCTCCATTGAACATACTTTCTCGTGGATATGCTATCGCGTATGATAATAAGGGGAATGTACTGAAAGAAGCCACTTCCGCAGAGGCGGGAGATAAGGTTTGCGTTCGTCTTTCTGAGGGAAGTATCGATTGCACCGTCGACGGTGTTCTCATGGAAAACTCGTTATAATGTGAACGGAGAGGGGTAGAGAGACTTCATGGATGAATTACAACCGCAGATATCGATAGATCAGCTTTCATTTCGACAGGCGCTTACTGAACTCGAGGGCATAGTTCGTCAACTTGAAAGTAACGAGCTTGAACTTGAAGAAAGCCTGAGCCGTTATGAGCGGGGTGTTGCTTTGTTACACTCTCTACAAAGTAGATTGATGGATGCTCAACAAAAGGTTCAGATACTTCTTGGAGAAATTGAACCAGAGAGTTCGGATGCCATCGACACTACGCTTAGCTAGGCTTGTTAATCAGATACGACGCAGATCAGCGTTATATGTTGCTTAAATATGAGAGGAATAAAACATGGGCGAGGATTGTATTTTTTGCAAGATTGTCGCGGGGGAGATACCTGCCAAGGTTGTATATGAAAACGAATGGGTGCTTGCATTTGAAGATCTTAATCCCAGATTGCCCGTCCACGTCTTGGTTATTCCGAAAGATCATTATGAAAATATTGGCGATGGTGTTCCGGAAGACATTTTGGGGCACGTGCTCGCCGCTGCTGCTGAGGTGGCACGTATAACCGGTATTGATGCAAGCGGATATCGTATCGTCTCTAACACCGGTGATGATGCCTGTCAAAGTGTTCATCATTTACACATACATGTTCTTGGCGGCCGACGTATGACCACCGATATCTGATATCTGCCCGCTCAGCTTTTCTTTTTTTACCGAAAGCGGATGTCTGTATGGTGTCCGTTTCTGTAATCCACTATCATGTAAAAATTATTGTTATCGGGCGTTTACCGGTTGTTTTCGAGATAGGATCTCTCTGTGAAAGTTCTTGTCATCAACTCAGGTAGTTCGTCGTTGAAGTATCAACTCATCGACATGGAGAAGCACGACGTGCTCCGTTCAGGCCTATGTGAGAAAGTCGGTTTTTTTGGTTCGTTTATTCGCTATGACACACCATTTGGTGAAAAGACCATCGAAATGCCTATGCCTAATCATCAGGAGGCTATTCGTTTGGCGCTTGAATCCCTCGACAATCCCGAGGATGGCGTTATAGCTTCGCTTGAAGAGGTCGATGCTATAGGGCATCGAGTTGTTCATGGCGGCGAGTATTTTAGCAAGGTGGCATATATAGATGAGGCGGTCATTGAAAAGATCGAAGAACTCATCGAGTTGGCACCGCTTCACAACCCACCTGCACTTATGGGTATTGAAGCGTGCAATGTCTTAATGCCAGGTAAGCCACAAGGCGCCGTGTTTGATACGGCTTTTCATCAGACCATGCCTGCGAAGAACTATGTGTATCCCATTCTGATTGATTTCTATAAAGAACAGAAGATCAGGAAATACGGCGCACACGGCACTTCTCATCGGTATGTTGCTGGTCGTGCCATCGAAATGCTTGGTGGAGAAGAGTCTTTGCGTATCATAACGTGCCATTTGGGTAATGGAGGTTCCATTACCGCTATCAAAGATGGCAAATCTTACGATACCTCGATGGGCTTTACGCCACTTGATGGTGTCATGATGGGTACGCGTTGTGGCTCTATTGATCCTGCGATAGTAACGTTTATCATGGACCATGAAGGGCTGTCTTCTGATGAGATGAGCAATCTCATGAACAAGCGAAGTGGGCTCTTAGGTGTTACCGGCATAAGCAACGACCTGCGGGATATTGATAAGGCGGCGCAGGGCGGCAGCGAGGTCGCTCAACTTGCTCTCGATATGTATGCACAGTCTATTCGTAAATATATTGGTCAATACATTATTGAGCTCAATGGTGTTGACGCTATAGTCATGACGGCTGGTGTTGGCGAAAACAGCGCAATGATGAGAGAAAAGATATTTGCCGATCTTGATAATCTGGGCATCAAGCTTAACCTCGAGAAAAATGAGGTATTCTCACGAGAAGATCGCTTTATTCAGGCGGACGATTCTCAGGTAAAGATAATGGTTATTCCTACCCAAGAAGAGTATATGATTGCCTATGATATTAAAGAAATGTGCGATGAGATGGGTTTTACTCATCACTGCTAGAAACTATTGAGTTATAAAACAAGAGGCACGCTCTTCATACGAAGAGCGTGCCTCTGCAGTCTAAGGTGTGTGAAATCAACCCTGGGCTTGGACGGCGGTAATGGCGATAACGCCCATGATATCTTCTGCAGAACATCCCCGTGAAAGATCATTAACCGGTTTGGATATGCCCTGCGTAATGGGTCCATATGCTTCTGCCTTCGCAAGGCGCTGAGCGGTTTTGTAGCAAATGTTTCCAGAGTCAAGATCGGGAAATATAAGCACATTTGCACTTCCTGCTACCGTGCTCTCCGGAGCTTTCGAGCATCCTATCGAAGGCACGATAGCGGCATCAAGCTGAAGTTCGCCATCTATAGAAAGAGATGGGTCCTTCTCGTGTGCCAGTTCTGTTGCCGTACGAACTTTGTCGACAGAGGGACTTTTTGCGCTGCCTTTTGTAGAATGAGACAGCATAGCAACTCGTGGTTCGGCACCTATCAAGTTTTTAAATGACCGTGCTGATGACAACGCAATTTCTGAAAGTTCCTCAGCATCGGGGTGTTGGTTGAGCCCGCTGTCTGCAAATATAAAGGCTCCGTTTTCCCCGTATTCGCAATCAGGTACGATGATCACAAAGAAGGCGGAAACGAGTTTCGTTCCTTGGGCAGTTTTAAGTATCTGGAGACTAGGACGGAGCACGTCGCTGGTTGCGTGAGCGGCACCGGCGACCATGCCGTCGGCATCTCCCAGATGAACCATCATCACGCCAAAGTAGAGCTCATCGTTCATCAAAGCTTCTGCTTCTTCTCGGGTGAGTCCTTTGCTCTTGCGTAACTCAAGAATCGTATCAACATACAACTGACGCTTTTCGAATGTTTGAGGATTAACAATTTGAATACCGCTGAGATCTATACCTGTTGAAGCAAGGTCTTTCTCGTCACCGAGAATTATCAGATCAGCAATATCGCGGTCAGCTGCCATACGAGCGGCGACCAATGTGCGGGGATCACTACCTTCAGGAAGAACGATTGTCTTGCGGTCTGCGCGTGCGCGCTCTATGGTTCTTTCCAAAAAACGGCTCATTTTATGCCTTTCTTGTCGGGTCACGTAAGCAATTCTACTACAATATCAGACAGCCTTTGGTTCTATTTCCGCTTGTGGTTGGCACTGACCGGTGCTTAAATATTGGAAGGCCTTATGACCAACAAAATTATCAGTTATGCTATTCCTTGTTATAACTCAGCATCCTATATGGATCATTGTATCCAGTCGATACTTGATAGCGCAGAAGATTATCTTGATGACATCGAGATAATCATTGTTGACGACGGATCTGTTAAAGATGATACCGCAGCAAAGGCCGATAGATGGGCTGAGCGATTTCCTCATAGCATCAAAGCCATTCATCAGGAAAATGGAGGCCACGGGCAAGCGGTAAACACCGGCCTTATGCATGCAACGGGTGTCTACTTCAAGGTGGTAGATTCCGATGATTGGGTTGATTTTGAGGCGGGTAGGGAGATGCACGAGAATCTCTCTCGGTTCGTGCTGATGGACGAGCCAGTGGATATGGTGGTTTGTAACTATGTCTACGAAAGAGTCTCTGAGGGAACCAGCCAATCGATGGATTATGTGGGGATCTTTCCCGAACGTCAAATTATTGGATGGAGCGATGTAAAGCGTTTCGGAGTTTCTGAATACCTTCTTATGCACTCAGTGTTTTATCGTACCCAGTTGATAAAGGATATTGAGCTGAAGCTTCCTGCACATACTTTCTATGTCGACAACATATTTGTTTATGCTCCTCTGCCTGCCGTCGAGACTATTTACTATCTCAATATCGATCTGTACAGATACTTTATCGGACGTGATGATCAATCAGTTAACGAGAACGTTATGATAGGACGTATCGACCAGCAGTTGCGTGTTACCCGAATTATGATAGATTCCCACGATCTTACACCAGGTCTTATCAATGAACGTTTACGTAAATACATGGTCAATTATCTCTGCATGATGATGACCATTTGCTCTGTTTTCTTGTTACTATCAGAGTTGCCCGACAAAATAGAGCAGCGTGCAGAGATATGGGATTATCTGAAACAGCGTAATCCATCTGCGTATAAAGATATCCGCAAAACATTCTTAGGTATGGGTTCCTGCCTTCCCGGAATTGTTGGACGCAAGGGAACAATAATCGGCTATCACGTGGCGCAGAGGCTTTTTAACTTTAACTAGCAAGGAACTTCCGGAAATTTAATCCATCTATCAGCACGATCCTGAGAATTTATTTGAGGCGTGTGACGGCGGATCATTCAATTGTAATATGATAACCCGCGTTTTCGAGGGCGCGTATTACTTGGGCTCCGTGCTCTTCGCCGCCTACTTCGCAGGCTATATGCAAGATCACTTCTAGCGGGTCTAGATGCGCGCTCATGCGGTCATATTGGACCATGACAATGTTTGCAAACGATTCAGCCATGATGCGGGAAAAGTGCTCAAGGCTTCCGGGGATATCGGGCATCACGGTTCTAAAGCGTAGTTTTCTGCGGCGAACCACAAGGCCAATCTCTATGATTCGATGGATGAACCCTACATCAATATTACCTCCAGAAAGCAGACACACCCAGCGCTTTCCCTCGGTGTTTACTCGTCCGCTTAACGCAGCGGCAAGTGACGCTGCACCCGCGGGTTCAACTATTGATTTGCTCCGTTCCATCAGATAAAGTATTGCAGATGATATCTCGGCATCGCTTACCGTCATCATCTCATCAACGTACTCATTGATAATGTTTTGAGTAATGATACCGGGTTTTTTGACGGCAATGCCGTCCGCTATGGTTGATAGATTTGAGAGGGCAATGGGTTCTCTCTGCTTAAATGATCCTACGATGGCAGCGGCTCCCTCTGCCTGCACGCCCACAACCCGTACATGTGGATTACGTTGCTTGATGGCAAAAGCCGTTCCCGCGAGCAGCCCTCCGCCTCCAGCGGGAATCAACACGCCATCGACGCGGGGAAGAACCTGGAGTATTTCCTCTCCAAGAGTTCCCTGTCCGGCTATAACTGAAAGATCATCAAAGGGGTGAATGAATGCTGCACCGCAACTTCTCTGAAGTTCTTGGGCAAAAGAGCAGGCATCGTCGTAACAGTTTCCGTTGAGGATAACGCGTGCTCCGTAGCTTTCGGTGGCATTGATCTTGGCAATGGGTGTGCTTTTAGGCATGACGATGGTCGCGCGTACCCCCAACATGTTTGAGGCGTATGCAACACCCTGTGCGTGATTTCCCGCTGATGCTGTTACGACTTCGATATCATCGTTTTCTTCTTTAAGTTCGTGAATCTTATTGTAGGCGCCTCTCAATTTGAAAGAACCCGTCTTCTGGAGGTTTTCATACTTGAGATAGAGGTCGACTCCTGTCATCTCTGAAAAAGTTTCCGAGCGTTGGAGAGGCGTTTGTCGTATGACGGGCAATAGGCGCTTCGCCGCGCGCTCTATATCGCTCATGTGAAGAGTTTGGCTTAATGATTCGTTTTTCGTAAATTGTTCTGGGACATTCATAAGATAGCTCCCTTATCGGCGCTTGATACCATTTCGCGGTATCGTTTAAGATAGCCGCTTACTGGTTTTAAAGACTTGAGAGTGTCCGTTGTCTTACGTTCTTCAAACTCCGCCTCCGTTACGGTTGTGTACAGTAGGTGTTGTTCGATGTCGATACAAATGGTATCTCCTTCTTGAAGCCATGCAATGGGGCCTCCTTGGCTTGCTTCAGGCGAAACGTGGCCGATAGCGGCACCACGAGTAGCTCCCGAAAAGCGCCCATCAGTTATGAGTGCGACGTCCTTGTCAAGGCCCATACCTGCTATCGCTGAAGTAGGGGAGAGCATTTCTCTCATTCCTGGTCCGCCGGAGGGCCCCTCATAGCGAATCACGATTACGTCGCCTTTGCTGATGTCACCACGGTAGATCGCCTCGATAGCGTCCTCTTCACTTTCAAATATACGGGCTGGTCCGCTATGCTGTAGCATTTCAGGTGCTACGGCGCTGCGTTTTACGACAGCCCCGTCTGGCGCTAGATTTCCAAAGAGTATTGCTAGGCCACCGGTTTCTGCATAAGGAGCCGATACCGGCCGGATTACTGACTCATCCGCTATACCAACACCAGCAAGATTTTGCTCGACGGACAGCCCGGTAACGGTAAGCTCATCGATAGCAAGGAGTCCTGCTTGTGCAAGCTCTGACATGACGGCGCTGACACCGCCTGCTCGGTCAAGATCTTGCATATGGTGGGGGCCGGCAGGGGCAAGATGACAGAGATTTGGCGTACCTGCACTGATCTCGTTTACTTGGTTAAGGCTAAACGGCACTAGGGCCTCATGTGCAATGGCGGCAAGATGTAAAACAGAATTGGTTGAACAGCCGAGTGCCATATCTACCGTCAGCGCATTCGCGAGTGCTTTCTCGTTTATGATGTCACGGGGTACGATATTTCTTTTGAGTAACTCCATGACCTGGGCACCTGCACGCTTTGCCAAACGAAGACGTGCAGAATATACGGCAGGGATGGTGCCGTTACCGGGAAGTGCCATACCGAGCGCCTCGCAAAGACAGTTCATGGAGTTTGCGGTAAACATTCCGGAGCAGGAACCACAGGTAGGGCAGGCAGAGTCTTCGCAAGCAGTAAGCTCGTCCGCGCTGTACAATCCTGCCATATAGCCACCCACTGCCTCAAAAACACTGTTAAGATCCTTATTATCAAGCGATAGCATAGGGCCACCCGAGATGAAGATCGATGGTAGGTTCAGTCTGAGCGCGGCCATGAGCATAGCGGGAACGACTTTGTCACAATTAGGTATGAATACCAGTGCATCAAAACCGTGGGCATAGGTCATGCATTCAATGCTGTCTGCAATAAGCTCTCGGGACGCGAGAGAGTAGTTCATACCGACATGGCCCATGGCGATGCCGTCGCAGATGCCGATGGTGTTGAATTCAAGAGGGGTGCCACCCTCGGAGAGAACACCATCTTTTACCGCACGTGCGATGGCGCGTAACCCGATATGTCCGGGAACTACTTCGCTGAAGGTGTTTACAACGCCCACAAGCGGTCGTTTTATTTGTTCGTCTGTGAGACCAACCGCCTTGAAGAGTGCACGGTGAGGAGCTCGTTCTGGGCCAGATTTTACCCTATCACTCAGCACGTCCATCATCCTCTTTCCACAGCATTTTTTTACGCAGTTCATCTCCCACGCGTTCGACCTGATGGCTGCCCGCTATGCGTCTCATAGATTCAAAATGTGGCCTACCGGCTTGGTTTTCCAGTATCCAGTTTCGCGCAAATGTGCCATCTTGAATCTCGGAGAGAACTTTTTTCATTTCACTTTTTGTTTGATCAGTGATAATACGGTCTCCGGTCGTATAGTCACCAAACTCCGCGGTGTCGCTGATGGAATCGCGCATCATTGCAAAACCGTTACCGACAACAAGGTCAATGATAAGTTTCATTTCATGAACACATTCAAAGTAAGCGCTTTCGGGTTGATAGCCGGCTTCGACGAGGGTTTCAAAACCTGCTTTCATCAAAGCCGTTACGCCACCGCAGAGCACTGCTTGTTCGCCAAAAAGATCTGTCTCTGTTTCCTCCTTGAAGGTTGTTTCGAGAATTCCCGCTCGAGATCCGCCAATTCCGTCAGCATAGGCTAACGCTGTGCGTAACGCGTTGCCGGTAAAATCTTGCTCTACGGCTACGAGACAGGGTACGCCTTTTCCTTCAAGATATTGACTGCGAACGGTGTGTCCCGGTCCTTTTGGCGCGATCATTACGACATCAATATCATGAGGAGGTTTGATCTGACCATAATGGATATTGAATCCATGCGCGAAACAAAGAGTCATGCCTGCTCTTAGGTGAGGCGCAATGCTTGTCTGATACAAACGCGCTTGTTTTTCATCATTTACCAAAATCATGACGATATCTGACTGGGTTACTGCTTCGTCTGTATTCATGACACGAAGGCCGGCAGCCTGCGCTCGTTCTTTTGATGGTGAGCCTTCGTACAGGCCAACAATTACGCGTGCGCCACTTTCGTTTAAGTTATTAGCGTGAGCATGCCCTTGGCTTCCATACCCGATTATGGCCACGGTCTTGTCTTTCAGTGCTGTCTTGTCGCAGTCTTTTGCGTAGTAGAGTGTTGTCATGATCTATCCTAACTTTTCAGGGCGAATGTTATCGGAACGTTCAGTGTCTAGATGAGCTTTGCCTCCTGTACGTCGTGAAGTTTGTTGAGTTGTTTGACGATCTGTTCGCGCGTGGCATCATCTCCTGATGAGGTCATGATGATGCGCGAGAATCCGGTATTTTCTGCAAGTGCATTCACATAGAGACTGTCAATGTTGAAGCCACGTTTTGAGAAAAGGCCCGCTACGCGTGTGAGAACTCCATAGCGGTTATTTACAATGATGGAGAGGGTAAATCCCTTAACTTCCATGTCAGAACCTCCTTTCTGTGCTATTTGATGATAATGTCAGCGAATGTGCCACCAGGTGGAATCATAGGGAAGACCTTTTCATCTCGGTCTATGGGGCAGTCAATGATAAGGGGACCTTCAAGCGTCGTCGTTTGTTGCAGTACGTCTCGCAGTTCAGATAAGTTTTCGACTCTGAAGCCTCGCGCGCCGAATGCTTCAGCGAGCAAAACATAATTGGTGGCACGATCAAGAGTCGTATTTGAATATCGTTGGTCAAAAAAGATATCCTGCCATTGTCTGACCATACCCAACACACGGTTATTGAATACCACAACAGTGATGGGCAAGTTATGCATAACAGCTGTGGCGATCTCATTCATATTCATATGGAAACTGCCGTCACCGGTCATGAGAAAGCACCGTTGTTTTCCGCCTCTGGCTACCGCTCCACCGATAGCTGCTCCCAAACCAAAGCCCATCGTCCCTAATCCTCCAGAAGTGAGAAACGTGCGCGGCGCTGAGAAGCCATAGTACTGGGCGGTCCACATCTGATGTTGCCCTACGTCAGTGGCAACGATCGTGTCATCATCAGCAAACTGTCGTATGGTTTCCAAAATCTTGCGTGGGGTAAAGGCTTCATCTTCTGAACAATAACCTTTCTCCCCTTCGTGCTTATAGGTATCGATCAATCTGCTCCAGTCGCTGTGGCTCTGTTTTTCTATAAGGGGTAAAAGGGATTGAAGTACTTCATCGGTGTCGCCGAGGAGTCCTATTGAATTCTGCAGATTCTTATCAATTTCTGAGGCATCGATATCGATATGTATGATGTGGTTATGATTTTGGTATTCGTGTTTGTTGCCTGTCGCTCGATCGCTAAAACGAACACCGATGCCGATTATTAGATCAGCCTCACAATTCATTCGCGAAGCAGCGTAGGTTCCATGCATGCCCGTCATTCCAAGACTGCGAGGGTTGCGATAGTCAAGGGCTGAAAGTCCCATCATGCTAAGGCCGACCGGCGCGTCTATTTTTTCAGCGAGCGCAAGCAGACTCTCGTAGGCTCCGGAGGAGACAACTCCTCCTCCCGCATAAATATAGGGTCGTTTGCTTGTATTGATAAGTTCTGCTGCACACTCAAGAGAGAATTGCGCGGGATACTCAGGGAGTTTAATAGGCCAGGGTGCTCCGCCGTGAAATTCGCATTCGGCTATCTGGATATCCTTGGGTACATCGATGAGAACAGGGCCTGGGCGGCCTGACCGTGCAAGCTGAAATGCCTCACACATGATACCTTCCAGCTCTTCAACGTTTTTTACGATGTAGTTATGTTTAGTGATGGGCATGGTGATGCCCGCGATATCTGCTTCCTGAAAGCCGTCTGTGCCAATAAGCGAGGACGCGACGTTTCCCGTTATAGCAACTAAAGGAGTTGAATCGAGATAGGCGGTCGCTATACCGGTAACTAAGTTGGTGGCTCCAGGGCCCGAAGTGGCGATCACGACTCCTGTTCGTCCGGTAGCTCGCGCATATCCGTCGGCTGCGTGGGCTGCGTGTTGCTCGTGGCAGGTAAGGTAATGATGAAGTACGTCGCGATGACGATCAATCTCATCATACAGCGGTAGTACGGAGCCGCCGGGAAACCCAAAAATATCAGTAACACCTTGACCGATGAGAGTTTTTACGATGATGGCAGCTCCGTTTATGTTCATGATTTCACTCCTTATTCTTAAAACGTTTAAATGGGATAAAAAAAGTCCGACAGCTTTTTGCTGCCGGACTCTGTGTCCTTTGTTTGGATTGAGATTTACTCAGCGAGAGACTCTCCATTTGGCAGCAAGTCGAAAACCATCGATGTCTACTACGACACCAACGGTGGTAATAATTACGACGATAATCGATGTTAGGATGCCAAACATGTAAATACCTCTCTTTTGAGTTCGCACTAGGAAATCATATTACGAGAAGGAAGTCAACGATATTTAGTAGTTTTTGCACAAGAAACCGTGCAGAAGGCTTAAAATACCCGAATTTGTACCTCTAGACATCAGCTATGCTCAGCAAAGAGATAACGTGGTCGATGAAGTTTAGCGCACCCTCCTCGATCTGTTTTGTAAGTTTTTCGGGACAATCAAAGTCCGGATGCTCAATTAATATTGACTCGATAATCGAATCTATTCCGGGCGCAATAGGAGAAAGCGTATAGGCTCCCAGCGGGAGATCCTTAAGGGAATTATGGTAAACAGCCTGAAGATTCTTATTATTGGCACTGAGCCAGATATCAAATCGACAATCCTCATGCAGATACACGAGAGCAATCTTTAGTTTCTTGTCTCTAAGCAATGAAGGTGTAAATGCAAAGTATGTCATATCCATATAACCAAAATATAATGCGCTGATGAGGTAGTCAGTATGCGTTGCTGCAAGATACGCGCGCAGGCTAGACATGAATGACATAATCCCCTGATACGCTCTTTGGATTTCTCCTTTTTGGAGCTGCATAGTATATTCTTTAACATAATCATTTAAGGGGCTCATTGCTCTATTCCTCCCAACGATAGGTTCTATTATGTTTTAATAGTTCGAGGTCACAGTTGAGGCACAGCCCGTTGTGGCAGCATATCTCATTGTTGCAACGAGGACAACGCCATACCTCTTCTTCTTTTTTCAAAAATTCTGCCATACCGATTGTCTTGATGAATTCAAGATTTTCAATCATGCTGAGATGATAGTTTGTTCTATAGCGTTTATCGAGCGACCTGAGGCGCTTGCATGGAAATTGTTCACACTCATAGCAAAAATCAACAGTTCCTGTTCCTAGTTTTACACACTGGTTTTGCATATGAAGACAATGATTGCCTCTTGGTCGACAACCGGGGCAGTATTTCCTATTAAACCCTTTGTTGTTCAGGTCATATTTCATTGCTAGATAGTGTATACATAAGCTGCAGTTCATCCCGCATGGTGCTATCAGTTCTTCGTTCATGGGACACCTCGCAGTACCGTTGATTTGTTGCACGCTACATCATGTTTGGACAATCATTTCATCGTCCAATCCTCTGTGGTTTGAACTACAATAATTTTATGCTTGAAGGATACGATGAAGCAACAAGTCATCTAAATTGATGATTTTGCTCCCTTTACTTTCATAATACTGTAGCATTTCTTCAATTTTATTTTTATCATAGCTGGTAATGCAGTCTGATAAGACGCTCACGCCATAATCTGCTTTGCGTAAGTTGTAGCAGGTTGATTTAACGCAGGCGACAGCGTCTGCTCCTGCTATGAAGAAATCGCATATCTCGTTTTTATTAATAAAGTCGGTAAATTCCTTACAACTTAATGCATTTCCTTTGTATTTTACAAAAATATTTTTTGATACTATTTTCAAGTCTGTGGCTAATTCAGACCCGTAGGTATTGGGCTTGAAGGTTCTCGTTCCTGCCGATAAGTTTTCGTGCCTTATATAGATAACGGGGATGTTATTATTAACCGCCCAATCAATAGCTTTATTGATATTGCCAATAATATCTTTGTAATTTTTTGTTATGTCATTTTGAATATCAATTACTACTAATGCTTTTTTCTCCATAGTGTTTCTTCCTAATAGTTAGAGTGATTTATTTATTCTACCTTGCGATTGTTGACAACATTATGGCAACAATCTATAACAATAACAAAAAATTTTGAAAGGAGGTTATCGCATGAAAGTCGATAGGCTGGTAAGCATTATTATGATACTCCTTGATAAAAAGCGTATAGGCGCGCAAGAACTAGCGGACATATTTGAAGTTTCGCCCCGCACCATCTATCGTGATGTAGACACTATCAACAGGGCGGGTATTCCTGTCCGTTCAATACCGGGAGTGGGCGGCGGTTTTGAAATCATGCAGAAATACAAGATCGACAAGAAGGTTTTTTCGACTGCTGATCTCTCTGCTATCTTGATGGGGCTTTCGAGTCTTTCCAATATGATACAGGGCGATGAACTAGTAAACGCCCTTGCAAAAGTCAAAAGCTTTATTCCTGCCGACAAAGCAAAAGATATTGAATTAAAGACGAATCAAATATATATAGATTTAAGTCCGTGGACGGGCAGCGGAGCTATACAGCCATATTTGGAAATCATTACCACGGCACTACGTGAAAGCAGGCTACTTTCGTTTGAATATATAGATCGTTATGGTAATAGAGAGCTACGAACAGCTGAGCCGTATCAGCTCGTATTAAAAAGTAACCGTTGGTATTGGCAAGGTTATTGCTACAAAAGAAATGATTTTCGCTTGTTCAAAATATCACGCATGTCTAAATTACAAATACAAGAAGAATGTTTTACGCCGCGAGATTATCAAAAACCGCGGTTGGATTTTGCTGATACTATGGTATCTATGCAAACGGAAATCAAAATCCGTATTCACAAATCTGTTCTAGAGCGAGTGCTCGATTATTGTACATATGAGCACATTTTGCCGGATGGTGATGACTACTACGTGGTCAACTTTCCTTTCATAGAAAACGACTACTATTATAATATTCTTTTAAGTTTTGGGGATGCGTGCGAGTGCCTAGAGCCATTGCGTGCTCGCACGGAAATGAAACGTAGGATACATGACGTGGCCACTATATATGAAAGCCAGTAATAGGAAATTTTGGATTATTCTCTCGACTAATTGTCGCGCAGAAGAACAATGTCCGAATTTCCTCTTTTAGGTTCACGCATATTCTGGTTATGTCAACAAATCCTTTATTTACGGCCCCCTTAGTGCATCTAGGTTCTTGCTCGTGATAACAGTACTATGCATTCAATGTGAGGCGTATGGGGGAACATATCTACGGGTTGTATATCGGTAATGCGATAACCATGTTCTATAAGAATATCTACATCACGTTTTTGCGTTTCTGAGTTGCATGAGATGTAACAGATCCGTGTTGGGGAAAGCGTTATAACGCTTGTCAGAAAACGCTCATCAGCGCCACTTCTTGGCGGATCCATCATTAGTATGTCAACAGGTGAGGTGGCCGCTCTTTCCTTTAAAAACGTGCCGGCATCAGCAGCAAAGAACTCTGCATTCTCAATATGATTATGTCGGGCATTTGCTTTTGCATCACGCACCGCTTCAGCGTTTTCTTCAACACCGATGACGCGTGCTACTTGTGGTGCGGCTATGAGGCCGATGGTACCAATGCCGCAATACGCATCAAGAAGTGTCTCTTTGCCTGTTGGTCGTATCATTTCGATTGCGGCGGTGTAAAGTTTTTCGGCTTGAGATGGATTGACTTGGAAAAAGGATCGAGAGGATATGCGAAATCGGCATCCGCAGAGCTCATCGATGATGAAACCTGGTCCGTAGAGGGTAGTCTCGTATTCTCCTAATATGACATTTGTTCTGCGCAGATTAACATTTTGAATTATGGTTGTTATCTCTGGATGACGCTTGCGTAGTGTCTCAATGAAGCGTTTTTTCCCAGGAAACTCTTTGCTGTTTGTTACGAGAGTTAGCATGATCTCATAGGTGTTGTGACCGCTTCGAACTTGAGCATGACGCAAAAATCCTTTGGCGGTATCCTCTTGGTAGGGGGTGATGCGTAGCATGGGCATCAACTCACGCACGGTTTTCAGCAGAGCTTGAGATGCCTGATTTTCTATGAGGCAGTCATCAGTGGGGATCAAACGGTGGGTACCTTGGGCATACATGCCGGTGAGAATACGCCCTTTCGGCCCGGGCGCAAAAGGCGTTATTACCTTATTGCGATAGTGCAGGGGCAGATCCATGCCGATGATTGGTTTAATGATGTCATCGCTCTCTGCAAATAATTCGGCAATTTGCTGCTGCTTGCGCTTTAGCTGGAGAGGATAGGGAACATTAAGCAGTTGACAGCCGCCACAGCGTTTATCGACGGAGCAGGTTAAGGTGCGATATCCCATAGTGGCACTACCTCAGACTGATTGAGCGCCACTGAGCAAAGCGGTCGCCATTGCGCAGGCAGTAGATATATCGTTAGGGACCAATTCATCTATTCGACGAGGTCCCTGCGTTGGGTTTTCCTGAGGTTGGCCCAGTCTGAGATGCATCCATACCATATCGTGCCATGCACCCATCTTGTAACCAGATTTTTCGTAGAGACATCTGCTTTCAAACCCGAAGTGTTTATGAAGTGCAACACTTGCGTCATTGGGAAGCGATATGGCGGCATACAGATTGTAAAATCCTTGGCGTTTCAAGATTTGTATGAGCGCCGTATACAGTGCCGTTGCTACGCCTTTGCGATGAAAAAGCGGATCAAGAAACACGGATAGTTCGGCATTCCATTGAAAGGCCGCGTGGGGCCGTTCTTCTGCAGCAAAAGCAAATCCTGCAATCTCTCCGTTGATAGTGCAGACAAGATAAGGAAAGCGCCTTGCGACGCGCGCCATCTTTTCATGAAAGTCTTGAGGTGTGGGTATCTCATTTACAAAAGTGACGGTTGAGTCGCTTACAAAAGGCCCATATATAGCCAGAATGGCCATCTCATCATCGGCCGTTGCGGGACGAATTTCAACATTACGTATTGCCACCATAGTGGAAGTTCCTTTCTACCGGTCATCGCGTTCGTATACATGTCCGGAAAGTCTTCAACAGAATTGTAACCAAGTATCTACTTATATGCAGTGCCATAAAACACTTTTCACAGTGTCTGCGCCTGTACGAGTGAGTAGAGTATGCAGCTAGGTTCAAAATTCGGCATGCATTATGAACGACCATATATAATCTTGAAAATTTCTTCCTTTGTCTCTGTAAGGATTGTATCTGATAGCCCTTCGGGATAATACATCAATCGTAAAGATACTATGGGCACGTTTTCGCGTAACTGAGGTTGTATATATTCAATAGTGCTCAGCACAAACCCAAGCCGTTTGTAAAAATCTATTCTGCGCTGGGCAATCAGGGTTTCAGGTGTCTCAACTTCAAGTATGACGGGGGTGTCTGCTTGGTTAAGATAGGTGTGCATGACCCGAGTGCCCAAACCGCTTCCTCGATCATAGGGGTTTACTGCGAGATATTCGATAAAACGAATATTGTTCAATATCCACTCAGAGATAAAGGCTTGGAGTCTTTCGTCATCTTTGAGGGTATAGATCGTATGATTGGGGCAGCTGAGTAGAGCCAACTCTTCTTCGTACGGTCTAAATTCTTGGGGAGGAAAAGATTCCTCAATCAATTGATATACGTTCGCGAATTCATCGGGACCGATAGTTCGTAGCATAGTTTTCATTGTGCACTTCCTCAGATATTGCGTGACTGGCCTTTACGGAAATAGCATGTCGTGAGTTATGAGTCGAAATTGCGTTGTAAAAGCGTTACGGACTCTACATGATACGTTTGAGGAAAGAGATCTACTGGTGTGGTTTGCAACACCGTATAGCCAGATTCTATCAGACGTGAAATGTCACGTGCACCAGTGGCGGGGTTACAACTCACCATGACAATACGATCTGCTCGTAATGTCATGATGTCCGCAAGTGCTTCTCGAGAAATTCCACTTCGCGGCGGATCAATTACCAGCGCGTCTGCATGTTTGATCTCTTTAAGGGCGTAGGCCACATCTCCACTTCGTACATCAGCATCAAGCATATTTTCTTCGAGATTACGGCGAAGATCCCTCACGGCACTTCCCATTTCTTCAACGGCTACAAGTTGAGATGAATGATTCGCTAGCGGTAGCGTGAAGGTACCTGCTCCGCAGTATAGATCACAGAGAAGTTCATTTCCGTCGAGGCTCAGAGCATCAACAACCAATTTGATCAGGGCTTCAGCACCTTCAGTATTGACCTGAAAAAATGAGGGTGACGATAGTTTGAAATTGAAATTTGCAAGTCTTTCAGACCAGTATCCTTTTCCGGCGAGTACTTCTACCTGAGATATGACCTGACGATTTTTACGTTTTTTGGTGAGCACACGCGTAAGGCTCGTTGTCTTCACCGCGCTTCCAAGTATATCCGCATAGGCTTTGCGGGGAAGACTGCCGGGAGTTCCCCACAGCGCTATTTCTTGACTCTGAGTACGGCTTGATACACGATAGCTGAGAGAAGTGAGGCCATGTTCGGGTTTCCCGACGAAACGCAAGGCACCATTTAAGGCACGAGGAACGTCTTCGTGGCCTTTCGGAAGCAGTAGGCATCGACTGACGGTCGTTATCTCATTTGATTCTGCGCGATGAAAGCCAAGAGACAGACGGTCATTTTCTGTTTTGATAGCCCATTCTACTTTATTGCGATATCCCCATTGTTTTTTAGAAGGAAGGCATTGTTTCACCAGATTTTCGGCATCTGGTATAGTTCCTATACGCGTAAAGGCATCAACGACGGCACGGCGTTTCCAGACGAGTTGCTCATCGTAAGACAGTATCTGCCAAGGACACCCTCCGCAAGTATGGTAGAACGGACAGGGGGGACTGACGCGATGAGGAGACGCTTCAAGAATTGATGCGACATGACTTTTTACGAACGTAGGATGTTCCTCATCAACATGTACGGTTACCGTGTCCCCCGGACATCCTCCGCTCACAAAGACAGTTTTTCCATCGTTGCGCGTTCCGACACCGGCGCCCTCATAAGCGAGTCGCTTAACAGTTATTGTCTCTTCCACACGTCTTCCTGTCTTGCGTAGTTGATAGGGCCATATGTTTCTCTGCTGTCAATACTGTAATGCTTTGCCGCTTGCCGAAGAAGTTGGAACGGCCTTATATTTACAACCACATTTTAATGGGTTGCTCGTTATAGTGTAGTCCGGGTTAGGGATAAACATCTATCTCTCAGAATTATGATACGTTATGATATGAAGGAGCTGCTGATATGGAGGCGACTTTGGGAAGTCATGTTGCTGTTGACGAGGAGACATGCGTAGGATGCGGAGCCTGCATTGCCGTTTGCCCTTGTGATGTGCTCGCTCTCGAAGGGGGCGTAGCAGTGGTCGCACAAGACGATGCTTGCATTGAGTGTGGATCGTGCGTGGACGCCTGTCCGCTTGAGGCGATAACGCTTTAAACACATAGGGTTTAAAAGAGGAACAAAAAGGGAGCCCTGGCATGATGCATTGAGGCTCCCTTTTGCACGTTCGCTATGGAGTGCGGTCAACGCTGTCTTATCGCCTATAGAGCCTCTCGAGCAAGATCATTTGCCGAATTGTCCTCTTCGATAAGTTCAGAGGATTCAAATCTGTATCCGTTTTCCTCGGTTGGTTTTGTAACGGTGAGCTGCTCTGCCTCAAAGAAGTTCATGATCGCATAGATAGCCACAAGTCCGGGAAGTACGGTATGAATGCGATCAGGCGCTACCTTAAGTGCTGCTCGTTGCACGCGACGAAAGTCAACATCACAAAGGTCAAGTGCTGCGATGATTTCATCGCGGGTAATAACAAAAGTATCGCCCTCGGGCTCTCCAGCAAGTTCTTCAACAAACCGGTAACATCCTCGACTTGTGCCGCCTACGCAATATATTTCACGATTCGAATGGCCTTGAATATCGGTCCGAGCTTTGAGAATATCCATAACCTTTTCGTATATGTTTAGGCGTTCTTGTTTGGTTGGTAAGATGCCCATAACGTATTTGATATAAAGAGAGAGCGAGCCTATAGGAAGCGAGGTATTGATGGTTACGTTTGCGCCATTTATGACTGATATTTCAGTGGCACCGCCTGCGACATCTACCAGAATTGCTTCTTCGGAAGTAATATCTTCTTGTGCGGCAATAAAGCTAGGGTGAACTTTCTCGTCACCGGTGAGAATATGGATTTCATATCCTACGCGCTCTTCAATCGCCTTTTTCACCTGCTCAGAGTTGTACGCCTTGCGAAGAAAGGCAGTGGCGAATATGTGTATATCGGCCGGACCAAAACCACGGATTGTGGCAAGATATTTCTCTATGATCTTGACGGCTCGCTCGATTCCCTTGTTGGTAAATATTTTGTTTTCAACATAGGTGGCCAGCCCCGCAACCGATTTGTCATTCAAGATTATCTGCAGACCGTCTCCGGTAACTGACGAACCAGCTTCAGGCGCCGAGAATATGACGAGGCGGACGTTTTCGGGACCGAGATCGATGATTGCATGATTCATGGGAACTCCTTTTATTTCGCCTTGTCATTATGATACAAACTGTAGATGTTGTTCGTATCACCTTGTGCTTCAAATTTTACCCCGTTTTCACTAAGGTTCAGTGAGATAATGCATGTAGTTACATAATATGTACTGACGCAATGTGCGACGCTGTGTTATCTTATGAGCGGCATGCCCGCCCTCTTAGCTCAGGGGATAGAGCGTCTGCCTCCGGAGCAGAAGGCCGCAGGTTCGAATCCTGTAGAGGGCACCAGCTTGCAATCTGACATGTACCCGTCGTACCGTTATCCGGGACGGTTTTATGGGTTTCAAACAGCAACATGAAGGAGTTTTTCATGGATCTTTATACACCTGAGTATCAATCTAATGGGCAAGAAGTCGCCGTTATTACGACCGACAAGGGGATCATCAAAGTTCAGCTTCATGGCGATGACGCTCCCATACATGTTGGTAACTTTGTTGAGTTGGCGCAAAAAGGTTTCTATGATGGTTTGCGCTTTCATCGCCATGTCGCAGATTTTGTCATACAAGGTGGTTGCCCTAATACACGTGATATGGATAGCGCGGCTGTTCAACGCGCTGCCCAGGTTCCTATGGGGAATAAACAACCGGGTACCGGCGGTCCGGGATATTGCATCAAACAGGAGTTCAGCACAAACCCTCACAACGTTCATAAAGATGGGACACTTGCGATGGCACGTTCGCAGAATCCTGATTCAGCGGGGTCACAATTTTATCTCTGCTTAGGGGATCAACCGTTCTTAGACTCTGGATATACGGTTTTTGGCGATACGATTGAAGGCAAGGATGTTATTGCGGCGCTTCGCGTGGGGGATTTGATCGAGAGCGTTACTATCGAGAATCTTGCCGAATAAATGACTGCATGCAACAGTTAGGAAGAAGCATTGAAGAATCCGGAAGTATTCAACGCGGCAAAAGCTGCCTATGCTCAAGGCGACTATCAGGAAGCCTTGCGAGGTTATTATCGGTGTCTTAAGGAGCAGATGAACACATTTGCTCCCGGCGAGGCAGGGCTGGTCATGCATATGATCGGCAATTGTCTCATAAAGATGCGTTTCTACGATGAGGCTGTTGAGGCATACCGGAAAGCATTGATTGATGAGGCCTATACTAATATTTCGGCTATACGCGCAAATAGTGGTATGGCGCTTCTCTCTTCAGGCCATTACGAAGGGGCAATTGAACAGTTTAATGCCGTACTCAAGGATCCTTCATATGCAACACCTTACAAAATATACAGTGGTTTGGGCAGTGCTTATATGCAACTTGATGACCTTGCGTCAGCGGGCACCGCATATCGCAGCGCTGCCGTTGATAGAAGCAATCCCAATCCGGTAAAAGCCCTTTTGAATCTTGGTGTTTGCTTTATGGGCCTTAACCGGCCTCTTGATGCGGTTGAGACCTATAAGACTGTTTTTGGTTTTGAACCAGATGCCGCTACATTGCATAAGACCTATGCGAATCTGGGTCAGGCATATGTGGCGTTGGGCGACTGCAAGAAGGCTCTTTCCATGTTTGAGCAGGCTGTTTCTGACGGTACGTATACGCTTACCGAGGCAGCAAGCGCTGATTATCAGACGGCAAAGGATGCTATCGCCGATCATAGTTCTGCGCCCACTAATTCATTTGCTGCCGTGGGGAGTGCCGAAGCAGATCAGGCCGTTCAGGACGCTCAAGATTCTTACTCAGATCTATGGGAACAGCCCGTTTCGGATGCCATGTTTGACCAACCGGCTCATGATTATGGGTTTTATTCCCATGATTTTGGTTCATATGAGATGCCATCAAATGGACGCGAAGCCTATGATGCGTATGGACAAGACGAGGCGGCTTCATCGTATTCATTGTATGATGAGATGCCGGCTGACTCGCGACGAGTGTATGGTGCCGGGATTCCTTCAACGGAGAATACGGGATTTTTTGACGCCACCGACGAGCAACTCATTGCTGAGAGCAAACGTCAGATCAAAGGTGAACGTCGACGTCGTCACGTGGTACTCAAATTGCTGTTGGGATTAGTAATACTCGTTCTTCTGTTACTTGCCAGTGGAGTGTTCGCCTACACGCAGGGCTATGGTTATCCCAGCCAACAAGCAGTAGTCGAGAATCTTTTTAAGGCGGTAAATACCAATGGTGATGTGACAACCTATTGGGTAAACGGAGATTCGACAAGCATAAAACATATTATGGATGCGGTCGGTACCACTTCAAATGTTGAGATAACCTACCTTTCCCAGAACATGACTTCCTCTGAGGTCATTGCAAAAGCAACACTCTCTGAGGGCGGGCAGGTGTACTATCATATCAACATGGTACGTAGCCAGCTTGGCTGGAAAGTCAACTCACTCGAAGTGTATTATCCTTCAGAGCAGTAATTTTATTTTCATCGATAACGGTTTCCCGATGTTTCGGTAGACTATCACCTGACATACGAAAGGAATTATTATGATCGAACAGACGTATATCATGCTCAAACCTGATGCGGTCCGCAACGGCCATATCGGAGAGATTGTTAGCCGCTTTGAGCGTGCTGGTTTTGCGATTGCGAGGATGGAGCTTGCGCAGGTTACCGCAGAACAGGCGGCAGCAAATTATGCAGAGCATAAAGGCAAGCCATTCTACGATGGACTCATCGAATATATTACCTCGGGCCCGGTTGTTAAGTGCATAATAGAGGGTCCCGATGCGGTAGTGATCTGTCGTAAGCTTATGGGCTCGACTGATCCTAAAGAGGCGGCCCCTGGTACCGTTCGCGGTGATTTTGGTCTTACTATGGATGAGAATGTGATACACGGTTCAGACTCTGCGGCCTCGGCAGTACGAGAGATCGGTATCTTTTTCGGATAGAATGCGAGGGCGGCTATGCTGTTTCGTGTGATCGCGAAGAGCGAAATTCCTCATCTTGTCAACGGTTTTCTTCAGTCCTATGAGGTTGTCGGCCCGGTCGCCCAAGACAGCAGCCACGCATTTGCTCAAATCAGTGATCCTGCTGAACTCGTACTTGAATATGGGAAGACGATACTGCCTCCAAAAAAGTATATTCTTCCCTCTAGGGAGACGCTTCTCGAATTCTCGAGCAAGAGCGACGAGTATGTTTTTCCCGTATATGACCATACGCCACGAGTGCTCTTCGGTTTGCACTCATGCGATATATGCGCTCTTAATCGTCTTGACACTATCTATAAGCAAGGCGATTACCTTGATCCCTATTACCGTGCTCGCCGCGACGCGACTCTGGTGGTGGGGATCTCTTGCGTTCCTCAATCATCGTGTTTTTGTGCGCTCTGGGGTACCGGAGAGGTATATAGCGGATACGATCTTTTTCTTCACGATCTCGATGATTCATATCTGGTGTCGATTTCGTCAGTTGAAGGTGCCGACATGCTTGAGAAAACCTGTCTCTCCCATGAGGCGACCGAAAAAGAAAAGCTGAGGTTTCAGGCCAAAGCGCGTGCATTTTCTCAGCAGTTTGCTGCTATGCCAGACATTTCAGAACTTTCGATGGTGATGGATGCACTTCATCAAGATGATCTTTGGAGTGAATTGGGAACACGCTGTCTCTCCTGTACTGCCTGCTCTGCCGTATGCCCGACCTGTTCGTGCTTTACCCTGTGTGATGTGATGGATGCGGATGGTTCAAGCGGGCAACGTATGCGGACATGGGACTCATGCTGTTCTCCTGAATATGCCCTTGTGGCTAACGGATTTAATTTCCGTCCTACTGCGCGTGAGCGCGTACGTCATCGTTTCTATCATAAACTTTTAGGTTTCAAGGCTCGAAATGATCATAATCTCTGTGTCGGTTGTGGCCGCTGTATTGATGCTTGTAAAGCTGATATTAACCCGCTTGCGGTTATCGAGGGGTTGTATCGTGATCGCGAGCAGGGGACTGTACTCGACTCATTTCGAGATTCAGAAAAGGGGAACGAGCGTGGATGAAGAGCACATTCTCCGAAATCATGGAGTACTTCAGTCTATAGGACGATCTCAACGGGCTGAGAATCCCTATCGTCCTTGGCCCGCTCGAATAACATCGATAACTGAACTTACGGCTCATGAGAAGCTCTTCGAGCTTCGTCTGATAGATTCTGCGATACGAGAATCGTTTTCTCATACTGCCGGACAGTTTATCGAGCTTTCTATCTTTGGAATTGGTGAAGCCCCCCTATCTATTTCTTCTGCACCTTCCAAACAGGGATTCATTGAGCTTTGCGTTCGGAAAACCGGTCTCGTGACTGATGCGCTTCATGCTATGCAGTGTGGCGATATCGTTGGTTTACGTGGACCTTTCGGACGTGGGTTTCCTTTTGAGGAGATGATGGGACACGATATCTTGCTGGTTGCAGGCGGATTGGGTATTGCGCCGTTAAAATCTCTTATAAATCACATACATGACGAGCGACAGATGTTTGGTAATGTCACGATTATATATGGATCACGTTCTCCCGCTGAAATTATGTTTCGTTCACAGTTTGAAATGTGGAAGCATCGTAAAGATTTTGAATTATATCTTACCGTCGATCAGCCCGATGAAACGTGGACGGGCGAAATCGGTGTTGTTACAAACCAGTTTGATAAGCTCGAGATTGATCCTGAAAATACGTACGCCGCCGTTGTGGGGCCTCCTGTGATGTATCGTTTTGTGATTAAGGAAATGCGTGAAAAGGGTATTCCCTACAATCGCATATATCTTAGTTTTGAACGCCATATGAAATGCGGCATCGGCAAATGCGGGCACTGTGTCGTAGGCCATCAATATGTTTGTATTGACGGACCGGTATTTAATTACTGGGAGGCAAAGAACATAGAGGGGGCCATCTAGATGAATAAGATGCGTGTTGCTATCTTTGCGTTGGCTTCTGATTTTGGCTGTCAGCTACAACTTACGAATCAAGAAGACGATCTCGTCAAATTTTTGGAACAATTTGATTTGACATATTGGCAACTGGTCGCCGATATGCCAGAGCCACTGGATTATGATATAGCGGTGGTTGAGGGATGCGTTACGACTGAGGAACATATTGAACTACTGCATGCAATCAGAGATAAAGCGCGCCAAGTAATAGCACTGGGGTCTTGTGCTTGCGGCGGCGGTCTTCCTCAGCTGGCGGGTGCGCAGCCTGATCGACAGATGATAGTCTACGACTGTGATCAAGGCCTGTGCGCGCGGGGATCTGGTGATCCGCGTTCTATCGATACCTATATCGTTGTTGATCAGTATGTCACCGGATGTCCCGTTCGTCCTAAAGACTTCGTCGCGTCATTACAACGAGCTTTGGCGGGCCGAGTGGGGATTGTCGGGGCAAAACGTACTCTGTGTGGTAGTTGCAAAGAAAGGGAACGGACTTGTCTTCTTGAGAAGGGGCAGGTGTGTCTTGGTCTTGTGACCGCGGCGGGCTGCGACGCATGGTGTCTTTCGGTCGGAGGGACTTGCAGGGGTTGTCGGGGTATTTCAGAGGCGGCTAATCTCGTCTCTGCGCGACGCATTGTAGCTGATGCTGGTTGTGATGTTGACATGTTTGATGCTGCATTAGCTCTGTTCAATTCCAGTAGCACTTCAGATGACTCGATAGATCAGAGAGGTTAGATAATGCCGACAAAAAGGCTCTCGCTTCATCATATTGCCCCGTATCGAAGGACATGGCGATATAGAAGTATCTGTTTACTCGGGAGGAATTCCTCACGTTGAGATGCATATAACTGAGGCGGCCGCCGCTATTTTGAAGCTCTGGTCCGCGGGCGACGCTTCGATGAAGTTTCCTATATTTCCAGTCGCATTTGGCGGAATATGTTCTCCATCACATGCCATCACGTCCCTTCTTGCCACTGAAGACGCATTTGGTCTCAAGGTAAGCGAACGTACGCAGCTACTTCGCCGATTGCTTATATATGGCAGTTATCTTCAAAATCACGCTACGC
This sequence comes from Coriobacteriales bacterium, assembly GCA_963665595.2. Taxonomy (GTDB): domain Bacteria; phylum Actinomycetota; class Coriobacteriia; order Coriobacteriales; family CADBOM01. Next base: position 106,799 of record CAXXJK010000009.1, read on the forward strand.
ACCTGTATCTGCTTGCGGGCGCCCGATTACCTTGGTGAGATGAGCGCATTTTCCGCTTGCAGAGAGGCAATCCGGCGGTTTTTGACCGTGCTTTGCGTATTAAAAAGCTGGGGCAATGAATTGTGCACTATCATAGGAGGGCGCGCCTCCATTCACCCTATCACTTGTGTGGTAGGGGGGATTTACTCAAGAGCCCTTCCCTCGTCGGAGTTTTTGAATCTAGCTGGTCAACCTGCATCGACTTGTCGAAGAGTGCGTACTGACTACTGAATTTTTTTGGCACATTTGAACTCATCGATCTTCATACTGCCGGCGATTTTCTTTCCTTATACAATGAGGGGGAATATGCGGTATATGGGGGGATGATCTGCCGCGCCACGAGAAGGATGGTCCCTGAAGCCCTCTGATTATCGACAAACGGCTCGTTGAAACATCTGTTTTCTTACAGCAATGCCAAGCTGTCATCGTTTTTGAGCGGCCAAAACGTATATGACTGGTGCATTGGCGCGCATGAATAATTCATGGCATTATTTGAGTCAGCAGGGCGCGCTTTGTCGCTGCAAAAGTTGGTGTTCGTCCTGTTTATGGATAATCCTTATCTTAATAATATTTGCCAAGCTATTGAACTGGTGGATGTTGCAAGAACGATGTGCGGAACTTTGTGAGAGACTTTCAGACTCAAAGCACGATGACAGCAGTCTTCCTAAAATTATTTCACCCCGTGTGAGGGAAGCGGCGTGGGCTGTACGGAAGCGCCGCGTGGCACACTGTTCCATCGTTTGAACTATAATAATGATGGGTATGTAGAATCAGCTGACGTATTGACCCCCAACCGCCTCAGAGTCTTGGGGAATATCGAACGGGATGTAACGGCGCTTGTCCCGATGATAGTAGAATATTCCCCCGACTGAATTTAAACTTGCAATCGAAAAACTTATACGCGCCTACGACCCCTGCCTATCCTGTGCTGTTCATTAGGATCGCATAGTGGTGCCAACGGATCATTGACGCTGAAATGTACGATTTACAGAGATATCGTACGAATCGCACATCTTCTTTGACTTTCACGGGGGTTTATGTTAGAATTGTCAGTAATTATGAATCGGAACGTAAAACACGCCCACAGAAACGGAACACACGTGTCTTTCATCGATAATCTTTTCGGACAATGGGGTGTCGATCTTGCTATCGACCTAGGGGACGGCCAACACGTTGGTAGCGGTGCCGGGCGAAGGTATTGTTTTAAATGAGCCTTCGGTTTGTTGCTATTGAGAAGGCAACGGGAACGGTTCTCGCCGTCGGTTCTGAAGCCTATGAGATGATCGGCGAGAAATCCTGGTAGGCATATCGGTTGATCGTCTCCTCTTTCAGACGGCGTGATCGCTGACTACGACGACGTGACAGAGGGCAATGCTGCGCAGCTTTATCGAGCGCGCAAACCCGCGACGAGGTTTTTTCTCTCCTAAGCCGCGCCATTGTTATCTGTATTCCCTGCGGTGTTTACTTCTGTTGAAAAACGTGCGGTATTTGAAGCTACTATTGAAGCGGGCGCTCGTCGTGCGTTTCTTCTTGAAGAGCCCATGGCTGCTGCTATAGGGGGCTGGATTGCCCGTTTGAAGAACCAACGGGATCTATGGTTGTTGATATCGGTGGTGGTACGACTGAAATTGCGGTTATTTCGCTGGGTGTATTGTTACCTGAGTTTGTTACCTCACGTTTCATTACGTATTGCCGGCAACGAACTCGATGAATCTATTGCCCCGTCATGTTCGCGACGTATATGGCCTTTCAATCGGTATTCGCACGGCAGAAGATATCAAGATAAAGATCGGCTCTGCGGCGGCCTATTACCACCGGTGAGCTCGATTATAACGTTTCCGGGGCGCGATCTTTCAACCAACCTCCCACGCAATGAAGTTATAGCTTCTGAGGACGTTCGCGAAGGTATTCGTGCTCCACTCCAGGATATCTTGATTGCGATTAAAGAAGCTTTTCTTGAGACTGATCCTGATCTTGCGGCCGACATCATTCGCAATGGTGTTCTCTCCTCACGGGTGGTGGAGGATGTTTGAGGATGCTTGACCAATGGCTTGCCAAAGAGCTTGAAGTGCCGGTCTATGTTTCTGAATCTGCCCCTCACGAATGTGGTGGAGGGATGCGCTCGTGCCCTTGAAAAACCCAGAGGCATTGAATCGTTCCTATATACCCCGCAAATAGGCGGTCCGTCTGAATGGTCACCATTTCAAACTACCAAGCAGCGGAAATATACCATACCTCCCATCACGACGCTCATCGTGATGCTTGTTTTGTCGTTGGTTATTGTGACTGTCTGGTGCACACCGAGCCCGCAAGTGGAATTCTTCATACCGTACGTTCTGGTTTTCAGACCGTAACGGGTACCATGCAATCTGCGGGATCTTGGATTTCTTTTCCCTTCAAGGTTATCGGTAATGCCCTCGACCAAACGCAGGGGGCAAGCGACGAGCAACTGACGAAACTTCAGGCAGAAAATGAAGAACTCCGCGCGACGGTTATCCAACTTGAAGAATACCGTCAGGAAAATAAGCGTCTCTCCTCGTTGTTGCAAACTTTCTGATGCCTATGATCTTGAGTCAACGGGCGCACGGGTTATCTCGCAGTCAAGCGATGCGTGGAGTCGCACAATAACTATCGACAAGGGCAAAAGCGGTGGCATACAGGTTGGCATGCCAGTGCTTTCTGCAAGCGGATTGCTGGGACAAGTTGAGACGGTGGGGGCCTCTTCCTCAGTTATACGTCTTCTCACTGATGAACAAAGTGGTGTTTCGGTATTCATACAATCTTCGCGAATTGAGGGGGTATTGTCGGGGTCTGTTGAAGGCCTCCTGTATTTACGATACATTTCAGTTGATCAGCAGGTCACTGCCGGTGATGCGGTCGTAACATCAGGTCTAGGCGGTTCCTATCCCAAAGGCATCGTAGTGGGGGAGGTTGCTCGCGTAACCAAGAATGATAACGACCTTTACTATACTATCGTGGTTCAGCCCATCACCACTGCTTCCATGAATGAAGAGGTGTTGGTGCTAACGGGGGACGAAACATCTGTTGCCTCGTCATCTGTTACTGCGACATCGTAAAGCGGCATTCTCTACGATAGGCTTATTTGTTTCTCTGGTTTTGCAAACACGAAGAAGCTCTAGGAAAACCGATAAGGAGGAGAGTTGTGGCAACGAACATACATATTGGGAACATGACAGAAAAGAAGTCATTTTCTTTGCCAAATATACTGGTAATCTCCTTTATCGCTCTGCTTCTTCAGATCATACTAGTACCCAATATCGCCATCAACGGTATAGGGCCTAACTTGGTGTTGCTGGGAGTGGTTCTTGTGGCCATGAAAAATGGTCCTGCCGCCTCATGCGTCACAGGGTTTTTCTGCGGCCTTATCTATGATTTAGTTAATTTCGGTCCTCTCGGTGTTATGGCATTTCTGCTTGCTTTGGTGGGATACGTGATAGCTATGCTCAATAATCAAAAAAGTTCATCATCACTTTCGAAGGGTGCCTCGTCTGACAATTGGTTTATCGGTATGCTCATGTTCATTATCACTGCGTTGATCGTAGAAATAGGTTATGGACTTGCGCTTTCCCTCACGGGATATGAAATATCATTCGGTTCTTCGTTTATCTTCCGTGTCCTGCCATCGCTGCTTTATGATGCCGTCATTGCTTTGATAGTTTTCGGCGTGAGATATCTCATTCAGGGGCGAGGAACGCAGAAGATGGCATCACGCATCAGACATTGAGTAAAGTAGGCTGATGTGAGTGCTTTGACATTTGCAATCGTAGTAGGCATCGGTGTTTTCATCGTCCTTATCGCGCTTGTTTTTCTCATCAATCGTATAGTTGTTTCCCGCATTACTCATAAGTCATCTGTTGTGAAACGTTCAGCGGAAATGCCATTGATCGGGGATTCTGGCGGGAAAAGCCAGATGGTAAAGCACCGTAAGGGGGCGACGACTCATCGGACGGATGCCAGTCGTGGACGATCATTCATATTCGCTAGTGCCATTGCCGGTCTCTTTGGCGTGTTACTTGCGAAGCTCTGGTCTCTCCAGATACTGAATGGATCCTACTATAAGAATCTTGCTGAAAAGAATTTTACTGTTGCGACATCGACTGTTGCTGCTCGTGGTCGCATACTTGATCGCAACGGCAAAGAACTGGTAAAAAATCGCGCCTCTCTTACTTTGGTTGGTTCTGCTGATCTTGCTGATGATCGCAATCTTGTTCATAGATTATCACTGCTTACCGGTATTCCTAAAACGGCCATTCGTGCACGTCTTCTCGACGAAAGTGCTGGTGCCCAGGCAGATCGCGTCATCGCATCTGACATATCCATGCGTGCGATTGCATTTCTCTCTGAACACCCTACATTTTTTTCTGGAGTGACGGTCGAACCGAGAACCGTGCGCACGTATCCCTATGGGACAACCGCCGCTCATGTGCTGGGCTACACGGGCACGATTTCTGAGTCTCAGCTTGCCGCAGAATCAAACGGTATTTCCTATGAATCAACTGATATCGTCGGAAAATCGGGTATAGAGGCTGCTTATGAGTCATTACTCCAGGGGACTCATGGAACCAAAACGTATAAAGTTGACTCTTCCGGTGCGCGGGAAGCGCTCCTTGACGAGATTCCTGCTACACCGGGCAGCGATATCGTGCTTACTATCGATATCGAGGTTCAAAAAGCTGCCGAGCAAGCTCTTGCGCAGGCATTTCTTTCCTGTGCTCGCAGCGGATACACTAAGGCAAGTGCGGGTGCCGTTGTAGCGATTGACGTTACCACCGGCGAAGTGCTGGTCATGGCAAGTGCACCCACATTTGACCCTTCACAGTTTATTGGAGGGATTTCTACAGACCTCTGGAGCGAACTTACGGAAAAGGGCTCAGGCTATCCCCTTAACAATCGCGCTATCGCGGGCCTGTATCCTGCCGCCTCGACATTCAAGGCTTTCACCGGTTTGGCGGGCCTACACTATGACATCATTGATTCAGACACGGTTGAGTATTGCAGTGGTATTTGGACGGGATTTGGTACCAAATACGCTCAAAAATGCTGGCTGGAAACCGGGCACGGAGCAGTTAACCTCCGAGAGGCGATCAAAGTTTCCTGCGACGTTTTCTTCTACAATGTAGCCAAAGGGTTTTACGATCGTCGTGGTGAGGGAGAAACTATACTCCAAGATTACCTTAAGACATGGGGATTTGGGAACCAAACCGGCATCGATATTGCGGGAGAGGCAGCAGGCAGGGTCCCTACACCCGCGTGGAAACTTAGCTATTATTGGGATGCCCCTGAAACGGGCCAATGGTATCCAGGGGATATGTCAAATCTTATCATCGGCCAAGGCGATGTGTTGGTTACTCCCTTACAAGAGGCGGTCGCGTTTGGCGGTATAGCCACGGGCACTAATTTTGTGCCTCGTTTGCTCAAGGAAGTACATAATTCTCAAGGTGGCATTCCTATAAGTTTTCAGACGAAATTATCAGCGACTCAACCAAAATACACTGGTGAAAATCTTGCCATTATGCGAGGAGATTTGCGCAATGCAAATTATTATTCAGATGCTTTTCAAAATACCACGCTGAAAGCGGCGGGTAAATCGGGTACGGGTGAGACGGGTGACTCCACTAAGGACGATTATGGTTGGTACACCGGCTATGCACCGTATGATAACCCGAAGTATTGTGTTACCTGTTGTATTGAACAGGCAGGAGGCGGTACTGCGTTTTGCGGCCCTGTGGTGCGCTACGTGCTTTGCAAACTTTTAGGCATCAACGAAGAGAAGATCGACATGTTGTCGTTAAGAGATGATCACTGATGGTTTCCATGGGTGTCCATAGCAAGCCAATGACAGTTAAGAACAGGGGTGCTGGTCAGGCATTTCGTTCTCGGATTCTTGTTGCGGTGAACATGCCACTCCTTATGGTTTTGGCGGTTCTTATCAGCTATGGCATTCTTGTTGTGTGGTCTATTACGCAAGGGAGTGGTGAATATTCTATCTCTCATCAGCTTCTTGGCGTGTGCCTTGGCTTGGTCTTTATGGCGATTGCTTGGTGGTTTGATTATAGAAAACTTTCAAACGCTCTGATACCGCTTCTTATTCTCGATGTTTTGCTTTTGCTATCGCCACATTTTCCGGGTATTGGTCATTCGTCTAACGGTGCGACCTCTTGGATCATAATCTTTGGGCAGCAGATTCAACCAGGAGAATTTTCTAAGGTTGTGACCATCCTGCTTTTTGCTGCTATGCTTGCGAAGTATGAGGGTCACCTTTCAGATTTGAAAGATTATCTAAAAGCTTTGGCTGTGATCATGATACCCGTTCTCTGTTTGTTGACTCAGCCCGATTTGGGTACGGCACTCGTTATATTTGCAATAGGTTTCACCATTCTGTTTGTGGGAGGGGCAAGCCGCAAGTATATGTTCATCACGCTTATGGCCTGTGTGCTCGTTGTGGTAGTTGCGTTTCTTATTGATCCTGTACTTGACAAATATTTTGGAAAAGACGTTTTTATCAAAAAGTATCAAAAAGATCGCCTGCTCGTATTTATCGATAACAACATAGACCCCACTGGAGTGAGCTACAATCTGAATCAGGCAAAGATTGCCATAGGGTCAGGTGGGCTTCTGGGTAAAGGTATTGGCAACGCGACTCAGGCTTCGCTCGGATTCTTGCCTGAGGCTCCCACAGATTTCATCTTTTGTGCGCTTGCTGAACAACTGGGCTTTTTAGGTGTTATAATCCTGCTCGCTCTGTATGGGGCACTGTTTTCGATTGCATTTCGAATTGCGCGCAAAAGTTCAGATTTGTTTGGACGCCTGATCGTGATGGGCATCTGCGGCATGTGGATATTTCAGATTGTTGAGAATATCGGCATGGATTGCGGGCTTATGCCTATAACGGGTATCCCATTGCCGTTTATGAGCTACGGGTCATCATTTATGACTACAAATCTCATAATGGTTGGATTTATGTTATCCATCTGGGCGCGACGCTATAGCGCGGAGAATGGTAAGGGTCTTAAAACCCCTGTTTCCTGAAAGGATGGTAGGGCATGCGCCGTAAAAAGAATGGGCCAGTCATGTCATCAATAAAAAACGATATGCACGGAAGTGGTCCTGCAATAGCTTGGCGAGATCTTAAGAACCTCTTTGAAACGGTCAAGGAGGAATTTGTCGGTGAAGGACAATCTCAAACCGCAAATGTAGCGGTCTATTATGACGAGAGTTGTTCTTCCGATCTGCGTTTGTACGCTGAGGTAGCATTGAGTCCGATCAACCATACTGTCTATATGCATGTTGAAACGTTTAGCATCATGCATTGTGAGGTTGACCCCGCCGCTGATCTTACCATCATATTTGCCAACAATTCGTCTTGGGCGGGAGCTACGGCAGCGTTTTCCAAAATGCACGGCATTCCTACGGTGGTGGTCGCTGAGGATCTTGCGACGGTTTATGCGGCCGCAGAGGCGACGGGGTTTGCTCTTGAGGCAGCGGATTTTGTATCTTTTGAACTCGCTGAGATTGAAGAGTCTTCAATAAAAAAGCTTGTGCGCGACCATGTTGGCAAAGATGTTGAGCTGACAGATCTAGACGGATATGATCTGCTCTTTTCCGCTCTCGGCGGATGGATTGTCGAACACGTTGAGCGCCCAATTTCCGTTTTGGCTACGGCATTTCCGTTCATTCGTCGTCCTTTAGCCCACAGTCTTTCCATCGCGTGTGCTTATCAAAATGCCGTGATCGCGGCGGCGGTGTTCTTGCCGGGCGCTGATATGCCTCTGATGCTTGCTAATCAAATCAGGATGGTACTTCAAATAGGCAGCGCATACGGTCGAGATATAACTCAAGATGTCGTTGGCGAATTGATGCTTGTGGGCGCGAGTTCTTATGCGCTGCGTGGTGCCGCTCGTTCATTATCAAAACGGTTTCCCGCAATTAGCGTTATTCCTCAGGTTCTTGTTTCGTTTGGCGGTACGCTTGCGCTCGGCTATGCGATTACTTCATGTTGCGAACAGAGCGAGCGTGTTTTGATATCTCTTACCGGCGAAGATGGGGAGTAACTAAATATCATGGATTCCCTTCACATGCGTCAACGCTTTGCGTCATTACTTACTACGTGCGAACGACCTTCTCGGTATCTTGATCATGAATATAACGCTATCTGCAAGGATGAGACTGAATATAACTTTCATGTTGCGATGATCTATCCTGATGTGTATGAGATTGGTCAACCAAATCAGGCGGTGGCAATTCTTTACGATATCATGAACGGGATGGATAACGTCTTCTGCGAACGTGCATATTTACCTTGGGTTGATATGATACAGGGTATGCGTGCTGAAGGGCTTCCTCTTGTTTCTCTCGAAACCTTTACGCCATTAGCTTCGTTTGATCTTCTCGGTATTACGTTACCTCACGAGATGGCTTATACCAACGTGCTCGAAATACTGGATCTTTCTGCTATCCCGTTACGTGCACAGGCAAGAGGGGAAGACGATCCGCTCGTCATTGGTGGCGGACCGTGTGTCTATAATCCTGAGCAGATTTCACCATTCTTTGATGCCCTAGTAATAGGTGAGGGCGAGGAGGTGATGGTCGAAATCGTTGAACTTTTGCAGCATCTTAACGCACAGGGTGTCAGCCGTCATGATACGCTCCTATCGCTTGCCGCTATCGATGGAGTTTATGTTCCGTCCTTGTATGACGTGGTGCAGGGACGTGCGGTTCCTCACCATCCTGATATTCCAGCGATCATACATAAACGAGTGCTCAAAGATTTTGACGCGACTCCTATAAACATTGAGCCGATTGTACCTTACGAAGAATTGGTCCATGATCGATTCAATGTTGAGGTGCTACGAGGATGTTGTCGGGGGTGCCGATTCTGTCAAGCGGGCATGACGTACCGTCCTGTACGCGAACGCAGCGCAGACGCTATTGTCTCCGCTGCGATTCAAGGTCTTCGTTGCACGGGGTATGATGAGGTTTCTCTCACTTCGCTTTCGACAACGGATCATTCACAGATTGAGTCTATCCTGCGTCGTCTCAATCATGCATTTGAAGACCAAGGAATAAGTATTTCAGTTCCTTCTCAACGTCTTGACCGTTTTGGGGTAGAGATGGCTCGTTTAGTGGCGGGAAGTAAGAAAGGTGGTCTCACTCTTGCTCCCGAGGCGGGGACACAACGGCTGCGCGATCGCATCAACAAGAATGTCACCGAAGACGAATTGATGGATGCCATTACTCATGCATTCGAAGCGGGATGGCGCCATGCGAAACTGTATTTCATGATAGGTCTTCCGGGCGAGACCGATGAAGATATTATCGGTATTGCAAAACTGGCCAATGCTGCTTATGCAAAGGCAAAAGCCTGTGTTCCTGAGACAGAGCGTGGAAATGTTCGTTTAGGAATATCTTGCGCTGTGTTTGTACCTAAACCTGCTACACCATTTCAATGGTGTGGACAAATTTCGCGTGAAGAAGTTAAGAGGCGCATAACGTTATTGCTCGCATCGCATGTGCACAGAGCTATTGATGTACGATGGCATGATTCGGAGACCTCATTGATCGAAGCCGCTATGTCACGTGGAGGTCGCGAGATGGCCGATGTGATTGAGGAAGCATGGCGACGAGGTGCATTATTTGATGCATGGACTGAGCACTTCGATTTTGCACGGTGGCTTGCTGCAAGCGCGACAGTCGGCGTTGATCTGGAAGCTACCGCGCAGCGCCAACTCCAACTCGACGAGCCTCTTCCGTGGGATCATATTTCATGTGGTGTGCATAAAGAATATCTGATCAGAGAATATGAGCGCGCGGAGCGAGAAAAGACTACGCCCGATTGTTCTTTTGCTGCGTGCACTGGTTGCGGCATTTGTGCCGATCTTAACGTGAACACTGTTTTAGCTGGTGAGAAACGTGGCTGATGAGTTTCGTATTAGAATTCGTTATCGTAAAACCGGGCGCCTACGCTATCTCTCACATCTCGAAGTTGTTCGCACGATGGAACGCTCCATCCGTCGAGCGGGTATTCCCTTTGCGGTTACTAAGGGGTTTTCGCCGCATATGAGGCTTGCGTTTGGTTGGGCACTCCCGGTGGGAACCGGAAGTTTTGATGAGTATCTTGATGTCATAATGACCTCCTATTGCGATGTCGAGGAACTGCTGAAGCAGCTTAAAGTGGTAACGCCGGCATCGCTTGCTCCCCTTGAGATAACCTACATTGATATGAAAGATCCGTCGCCTACTACTTATTTCACCATTTCGCGCTATGAAATCTATGTTGCAGGTATATCGGCATCGTTACTTCAAACAGCTGCAGACGCGGTGATGACACGTGGAAATCTTACGGTCATACATAAGAAGAAGGAAAAGCTGCTCAACCTGAATGATATGGTTGCCGAGTTGCCACATTGTGAGGAAAGAGATGATGATCACGCTGAAACAGACGAGGCGCTCATAAACGCATCTTTTCCTCTTGTTTTAATGACGTGTGCGACTCGAGCAACTGAACGTGGCTGTTTGCGAGCAAGCCTTCTTTTTGAAGAAATAATAAAAGAGTTGCCTGATGGACAACGACCAACGCTGGTGTCGCTCACGAGGATATCTCAGCTTCACGAGAAGGATGCTTCGGCCTCAGGTTACTCGTGCTAAAATGTGAAGCACCCCATATTGATGAATGTTGTATTCAATGCTCTGTGCATTTGTTAGATAAAAATGAGGAAAGAACTATGCTGCCAATAAAAGAACAACTTAAGGTAATAAAGAGCGGTGTCGACGGGCTTATCCCCGAGAAACTGTTGATTGAAAAGCTGGGACGGAATACGCCGCTGCGAGTTAAGCTGGGTGTAGACCCAACTGCTCCGGACCTGCATCTAGGGCATGCTGTACCTCTCAGAAAAATGCGTCAGTTTCAAGATATGGGTCATCAGATTGTGCTGATCATTGGAGACGCCACGGCACTTATCGGAGACCCATCGGGACGTAACGCGACACGCCCTCCATTAACAAAGGATCAGATCGAAGAGAATGCTCAAACCTATGTGGAACAGGCATTCAAGATTCTTGATCCTGAACGAACTGAACTTCGTTGGAACTCTGAATGGATCTATGATCTTGACCTTGCGGGGCTTCTTTCGTTAGCGAGTAATTTTACCGTTGCACGCATTCTTGAACGAGATGATTTTTCAAAACGTTATCATAATCAACAGCCGATTGCGTTGCATGAGTTTCTCTATCCTCTCATGCAGGCATACGATTCTGTCATGATACATGCTGATGTGGAAATGGGCGGTTCTGATCAACTATTTAACTTGTTGGCCGGACGTGAGCTCATGGAGAAGATGCAGATGGAACCTCAGGTTTGTTTGACACTGCCTCTCCTTGAGGGTACTGACGGCATACAGAAGATGAGCAAGAGTTATGGCAATTATATTGGTCTTACCGATGCGCCAGAAGAAATGTTTGGAAAGGTCATGAGCATTCCCGATGAGCTTATGCTGAAATACTATCGTCTTGCCTCGACGGAGGATGTAGACACCATTGACAAAATTGAACAGGGCCTTGCTGAAGATAGACTTCATCCCAATAAGATCAAACGCGCTCTTGCGCGTAATATTGTCACCGCCTATTACACTGAAGATGTTGCAATGTTTGCCGAGGAACAGTTTGACCGGGTATTCAAGAGCCACGATATTCCTGATGATGTTGAAGAGGTTGTTTGCGACCTTACTCCTAATGATGAGGGTACGATATATCTTGCGGCGTTGATACATTCTATCGGGTTTGCCTCAAGTGCCGCTGAGGCGCGTCGTCTTATTGATGGCGGTGGAGTCAAGATTGACGGCAATGCGTTGCCGGAAAAATCGTATCATATTGATCCTGAAACCATTACAAATCATGTTCTGCAGGTGGGCAAGCGTAAATTTGCGCGCATCACGGGAGCTCATAACTGAGCGGGTATGTCAGCGCGAGTACTCGCTGACGAGTCATGATAGGGGATCAGCGTGGCTCAGGGTAATGATAGACGATCGAAATATCGGTTTATAGGAGACTTCTTCTCATATGTGCTCTATATCGTTGCGCCTTTGATCCTGATAGTCGTAATGTTCAATTTTTATATACTGTTTGTCGGTCATGATGAGGGCTTGACGATCGTTTTTCTAGTGGCTCTTTTTGCTCTCATCATCATGCAGATACTTTTGTGGGGAACACGACTGGGGCGTTATTTTGAAAAGAGGTATAAGCGCATCATTTTTTCGTTTACCCCCTTGATAGATTCGTTTATTCTTGCATATTTCTTTTTCTGTATCTCAGATATTTTGGTGGAAAGTCCGAATAGTTTTGTTATATACGTTGTTGTTATTTGTTTTGTGCTTGCATACAGCGTGGCAGTTAACTACTATTTCGTCTTGCCCGATTGGCGTCCTGCGCTTATATGTCTTGCCGCGACCTGTTCGTTGATCTCGCTCATCCTCTATTTTGTCAGTGCACTCAATCCGGGCATTTCTAGTTCAGATGTGTTTCTTTTTATTAGGCTTGCGTTTCTTTTAAACAGTGCTGGATCTGGTATTGCTGCGGTTATTAAAGAAGTGATATTGGCTAAGAGTTCCTTAGATACCCACAAATCCGATGATCAGGAGGACTGATGTATGGAAGACAATAAGCACTTCGCGCTACTTATAGATTCGGATAATGTGTCTGCAAAATATATGAAGGCTATTCTTGATGAGATGACCAAGCATGGTACGGTTACCTATAAACGTATCTATGGAGACTGGACAAGTAATCAGACTGCCCGTTGGAAAGGAGTACTGGCAGAAAACTCCGTTACTCCAATTCAGCAATTTGCAAACACCCTGGGGAAAAACGCTACGGATTCGACACTGATTATTGATGCCATGGATATCCTCTATACCGGCAATGTCCAAGGATTTTGCATTGTTTCAAGCGATTCGGACTTCACGCGTCTCGCGAGTCGTTTGCGAGAAAGTGGTATGGCGGTCATAGGCATGGGAGAGGAAAAAACGCCCAAATCATTTCGAGCCGCTTGTTCTATTTTCACAAACCTTGAGGTTCTTATTGCTGACGATGAGGCTCAGCCGGACGATCAAGTGGCAATGGTGAAAAAGAGACGCCGCAACGCAAAGGGCGACGGTGTTTCAAAAGGTGCCGTGCATGATGCTATCATAGATATAATTAATGAGAACAATGATCAGGGCAAGCCCACTTCTCTGGCTGAGGTGGGAAGTCGCTTGGTAAACAAATACCCAGATTTTGACGTGCGTAGTTTTGGCTACAGCGTGCTTTCTAAATTTCTTGAAGAATTTGACAATCTTAAACTCATCAAACGCGAAGACAGTGTATTTGTAGGACTTTCTGAAGATAAGCGCTCACAGGATGAGATTGCTACCTTTATTCGAAGTACCGTAGAGTTTCGTGGCATTGAAGGCATAGATCTTGGCGCTCTGGGAACCATGGTTCATGAGAGATTTCCTCACTTCAAGGTAAAAGATTACGGATTCTCACAGTTTTCAAAATTTGTGCGTGCCATTGAGGGCATAACCATTTCAGATGATGAAAATGGTTCAGATCATGTATATCCAAACATAGATTGACGTTAGGTAAGACTCGCGAGCAGTTCTTCGGCGGTTATCAGTTTCATGATATGCATACGATGAGCATAGGCTTGTGCGTCATCTGAAAGCGGATGTTTCACAAACAAAAAATAGTGTATTTGTTCAACTGTGTCATGTGCTACTCCGCTGACGCGAAAGAACAAGCCTGCTTTATGAGCGACCGCTTTTAAAGCTTTCAATTCGTCAAACTCGTCGTCCCAAAGGCAATCAGCAAAGATGAAATGAGTCTGATCGGCATTACAGCCGACGATATCTATTAGTATGCGTTGGCCGTTGGTCGGATGAGTATCCCACCAGGCTCCCGTTTCGATGATGCGGTCTTGTGCAGAAAAATAGACATGAAGCCAATCTTGAGCAATACGGGCTAGATACCGATTGTGCTGTACTCCCTCATATAGGTTAAACAAACCGCAGTTTGTAATGAAGTAGCGGCCACGTCTTGGCCTTGAACGAGTATCGACACTGTCTGATGTGCTGTTTTTTGCAGATATGGTTTGATCGATAGTCTTAAAGGCACTTTCAAAGGGTTCTGTTTTCTCAACCCAACCATGTGCGATAAGCCGATTAAGATAGGGAAGGAGTTTAGTTCTTGTTTCTCCACAGTAATCCGCAATTTCTGAAATCCGATTTGCTCCTTCTGCAAGAGCATATAGTATGCTTTGATAAAGCGTTATTTCACGGAACTGATATCTGAGGTGATTTTCAATATCGGCAACGTGAACCGTTCCGGCCATAAACGATGGCACGCCTCCTGTTGCTAGCATGTAATCGAGCAGTGTGGCTGCCGGAGTGTCTGCGTGCAGAATAGTTCGCAGTTCTACTGCTCCTAAGGGTTCTAAAAATATCCTTTGAATAGTTTCATCGTCTGGTGATATAGGGTGGTAGGATCTACAGGTTATAAGCAGTGAAAACGTTTGGGACGCGCACAGCATTCGATAGAACTCTATATCGCCAGGCAATACGTCATCAATTACTATTAGATCAAACGGTAATGTATCGCGTTTTGTTAGACGTACAAGCTTCTCAAGACGTCCTGACTCGACAATTCGATTTGCGTGAGCGGCCTGAAACCAAAGAGTACTACCCTTCTTATGCTGTACTTCCTCAATGGCCTTACGAGCAATATATGTTTTGCCCATGCCCGATGCACCCTGTATTACTATTGTTTCGCGCTGGTGTCTCTGAAGTAGGGTGAAAAGATGTTGTAGTGTTGCGGGTCGATAGCAGTCTTTTGTATTGTATGATGGTTCTTCAGTCATAGTTCTCCTTAGTTTGTATAATCATAATAATACAAAAATCACTTTGTTGCATCTTTGTGAAGAGAACTACGTATGTTCACGTTTTCATTGACGGAGATGGCGTGCCTCGTTACATTGTTTCTTGCGTTAATGTACATAACCTGTACCAATGCTCGTGAGGGCTGTATGTTCATTGGTACGATAGATGGAAAGGCAATAACCCTATGTATGCAATCATTGCTACCGGTGGCAAGCAGTACAAAGTCGCCGAGGGAGATATCATCGATGTCGAATTGCTTCCCGCTGAGGTAGGGGATACACTCGATTTCGATATCATCTTTCTCGCAGACGGTGACAAAATCATCACCGATGCCGATAAACTTTCGAAAGCATCCTGTGCTGGCGAAGTTATTGAGCAATTCAAAGGTGATAAGCAGCTTGTCTTTAAATTTAAGAAGCGTAAGCGATATAAGGTACTTCGCGGCCACCGTCAGAACCTGATGAAGGTCAAGATTACCAGCATTGCTGCCACTGCCGCGCGTGCGACGAAGGCCGTTGCAGAAAAGACAGCGACCGAAGATGCCGCGGAGAAAACTCCGACAACCAAAAAGGCTCCGGCTGCTCGCAAGACAGCTACGGCTGCCGTTCAAGATAAGTCGGCGTCGGAAGAAACTGCTGTCAAGGCTACTCCCGCGAAAACGGCGAAGTCTTCTGCCAAGAAAACAGCGGCTCCTGCTGATGAAGTATCAGCTGAGTAGGAAGCAGGTATAGAAAATGGCACATAAAAAAGGTCTCGGCTCTACTCGTAATGGTCGTGATTCTCATGCAAAACGATTAGGCTGCAAACGTTTTTCCGGTGAAACGGTGACAACAGGCACGATTCTTGTCCGTCAGCGCGGCACTCATATCCATCCAGGCGACAACGTTGGTCGGGGTGGAGACGACACATTGTTTGCTCTTCAAGATGGTACGGTCGAATACACTCATGGCGAGAAACGCCGTGTTCATGTTCGCATTGCCGAATAACTGATCATCGATCAGACGTTTCGGACCTCTCGTTCGTGTAATCGGGCGAGAGGTCCTTTCTTTTTCTTCTATGACAAGACGCACAGGCAGTAGAATGGATATATAAAAGACCGTAGGATAATTATTGTCAGGTATCTGACATCATGATTTTTGATAATGAGGGAACAAGATGTTCATCGATCAATGCCATATCCATGTACGAGGCGGCGACGGCGGTGCTGGCTGCATGTCATTTCGTCGCGAAGCGCATGTCCCAAGAGGTGGTCCTGACGGTGGTGACGGAGGCCGGGGCGGCGACATCATATTAGAGGCCGACAATGCCGTTTCATCGCTCATTGATTATCGATTCAAGCATCATTTTAAAGCCGAGAGAGGTACTCACGGTAAAGGTGCCAAAATGCATGGTGCTGATGGCGATGATCTCATTTTGAAGGTCCCCCTCGGCACGGTTGCTCATATTTTCAATATTGAGACTAAAGAGACCGGTGAACTCATCGCAGATCTTACCCATCAGGGTGAGCGTGTGATTGTCGCTAAGGGTGGTCAGGGTGGCTTGGGAAACATTCACTTTGTGACACCGACGCGTCGAGCTCCGGCGTTTGCGGAATTGGGCGAGCCCGCAGAAGAATGCTGGATTGAGCTTGAGATGAAGTTGATGGCCGACGCGGCGCTTGTTGGCATGCCCTCAGTGGGCAAATCATCACTTATCGCTCGTATGAGCGCGGCACGTCCTAAGATAGCTGATTACCCATTTACCACGCTTGTTCCTAATCTCGGTGTTGTCCGCTCAGGCGAATATAGCTTTGTCGTTGCAGATATTCCCGGGCTTATCAAAGGAGCAGCTGAAGGCAAGGGGCTCGGACATGAGTTTTTGCGTCATATAGAGCGTACCGCACTTATATTGCATGTGGTTGATATTACTGGTTCGTATGAACAGCGTGATCCGATAGAAGATTACCAGATCATACAACAGGAGTTATCACTCTATGCTCATGAACTTTCAGAAAGACCTGTTATCGTTGTAGCTAACAAGATTGATATGCCGGGTTTTGAGGATGCCCTTGAACGTTTCCGGGCCTATATTCATGCAGAGGCCGTCAAGCGAGCGGGTGGTAACGAGTACGATGACAGCGTCGTGGCAAACTCACGGGTCTTTGCTGTTTCTGCGGCTACGGGCGAGGGTATGGACGCGCTCATTGCGGCAACCGCTCAGAAGGTTCATGAGTTGAGAGTTCAGGCTGCTGCAGACGCAGAAGCGGGCCAGCGATATGGCCAGATATGGGAGCATCATCGCTTAGCGCGCGATGCCGCCTTCACGGTAAAGAATCTTGGAGGAGGTGTTTTTCGCGTCGAGGGTGGTAAGGTTGAGCGTATGGTGATCCAAACCGAATGGGACAACGAAGAGGCCATTGCCTACCTGCAGCGTCGTCTTGAGAAGATGGGCGTGGAAAAAGCGCTTGATGCAGCCGGAGCCCGTCCCGGCGATGAAGTTCGTATCCTTGAACGAGCGTTCTACTATCAAAGTGCTCACTGGGATGGAGAAACAGACGAGGACGAAGAGTATTACGATATTCAAAAGTTGAATAAAACTGACCACGATGTTGTCAGTTTTATCGTGGGAGAAGATGACTCATGTGACGAAGGAGCGCACGGGTGTGATTGAGGATAACGACATATTGATCAACCGATTGGTTGTAAAAATAGGAACATCGACACTTACTCATACAGACGGGGGGCTCGACCGGGCGTTTCTTGCCGATCTGGCAGCTCAGGTTGCGCAGCTGCGTATGAGGGGAATAGAAATTACCATTGTGACCTCTGGTGCCATTGGCGCCGGGCTTGAGAAGTTGGGATATTCTACATCTGAGCGCCCAAACGACATGCCTACCCTTCAAGCGGCTGCTGCGCTCGGCCAGCTTGAGCTTGCACAGGCCTATGTTGAAGCGTTTGAGCCCTACGGGATTTCTGTTGCTCAGATATTACTCACTCGTGCGGATACAGCAAATAGGGATTCATATCTTCACGCGCGTCAAACCATCGAACGTCTGCTGGAGTTTGGCGCTATTCCTCTGGTGAATGAAAACGAT
This sequence comes from Coriobacteriales bacterium, assembly GCA_963665595.2. GTDB lineage: Bacteria > Actinomycetota > Coriobacteriia > Coriobacteriales > CADBOM01. The sequence goes on from CAXXJK010000009.1 coordinate 124,838, forward strand.
ACTGTTGCTGTTGAAGAGATCCGATTCGGGGACAATGATACGCTTGCTACTCTGGTCGCTACGTTGATCGACGCTGACCTTGTTGTTCTTCTTTCTGATATTGAGGGGCTCTATACCGCCGACCCACGAGTTGACGATGACGCATCGCTTCTTGCGGAGATCGACACCTTTACCGAAGATCTGCGTGCAATTGCAGGTGATTCAAAAACCGTTCATGGGAGCGGTGGTATGCTCACTAAAATTGAAGCAGCACGAGTGCTGATGGCGGCGGGAATTCCTCTGGTGATTTGCGAAGGACACCGGGAGAATGCATTGTATCAGGCAGCGTGTGGACATCAGGTCGGAACACGTTTTAAGAATGAGGATGCGCGGCATCGTCAGGCTCGTAAACTGTGGATTGCTATGGCGGCTGCGCCCGCAGGTGCGGTTGTCATTGATGATGGTGCCGTTAAGGCACTGCGCGAAAAAGGATCATCGTTGTTGCCTGTGGGTATTATTGATGTTGAGGGATCGTTTGAATCAGGGGTTCCCCTGAATATATTTGATCAGAATCACGCATTGATCGGCCGTGGTCTGACGTGCTATTCACGCGATGAAATTGCTGTTACGAAAGGCCATCAAACGAGCCAGATATCCCAAAACAAATTGCTTGCGCACCTAGCCGATCGTGAGGTTATTCATCGCGACGAGATGATCATCTTTTAGTTTGAGTACCGCCGGATATCATGACGATGGATTGAGCTAGTTTGAAAGGAAGAAAACAGATGGAAAAACCGTTAGATGACCTCAGCGCTTATAACTCTGAAATTGCACGAGATGGTTTTGAAGATACTTCTGTTGTCAGACTCGCTTGCCGCGCACGCACGGCTGCTTACGCGCTTGCGGCAACCACCGCTGAGGCGCGCATACAAGCACTTCATGCGATGGCTCAATCGTTGCGTGCATCTGAATCCGAGATACTCGTGGCGAACCAAGAGGATTTAGCTGTTGCGACAAAGGGCGGCATGAATGAGTCCCTTAAGGATCGCCTGAGGCTTACGCCTGCGCGTATCGCTGATATTGCTGCGGCTCTTGACGATGTAGCTGATCTTCCCGAGGTGATTGATTCTGTACTAGAAGACCGTGTGCTCTATAATGGCATTGAGCTCAAGCAGATACGCGTGCCTCTTGGCGTGGTGGCTATTATTTATGAGGCTCGTCCTAATGTGACAGCTGATGCAGCGGGACTTGCTCTTAAAACGGCGAACGCCTGCATTTTGCGAGGTGGTTCCGCGGCTTTTAAAACTAATCGAGTCTTAACCGATATTCTTGCCCAGGCTGCGGAAAAAGCAGGAATGCCTGCTAACTGTATTCAGAGTATCGACGATACCAGTCATGAGGCGACCAATGAGTTGATGCGTCTTCATGGGCTTGTCGACGTACTGATTCCGCGCGGCGGAGCTGGTCTTATTCGTAATTGTGTTGAAAATTCTAAAGTGCCTGTCATTGAGACGGGCACCGGTAACTGTCATGTCTATGTGCATAAGAGTGCTGATATCGAACAAGCAATTCCCCTCATTGTGAATGCGAAAGTGCAACGTCCCGGTGTGTGCAATGCCTGCGAATCCCTGCTGGTTGATCGAGAAGTTGCCGATGATGTCATACCTGATATATTGGTGGCCCTCACCGCAGAAAACGTTCGTATTCATCTTGATCTGGAGCTTTTTTGTAGAAGGGAGCTTGCGCGGTGATCTTGCTAGTTCTCTGACAACTGAGCAGCAGGCTTACATTGTTCCGGCGACGGAATCAGATTGGGGAACTGAGTATCTTGCTTTGGAGATATCCTGCAAGCTAGTGGATGACGTCCAAGAAGCCATAAATCATATCAATCGGTATGGGACGAAGCATTCCGAATGTATCGTTTCAGGTGATCCTGGGGCGATTGCCGCATTTCAACGTCAGGTCGATGCTGCTGCGGTTTATGCTAACGCGTCGACACGCTTTACTGATGGGGGAGAGTTTGGTCTTGGTGCTGAGATAGGTATATCTACTCAGAAGTTGCATGCTCGTGGTCCTATGGGGCTCGTGGCGCTTACTTCCATAAAGTATGTTCTCACGGGAGACGGACAGGTTCGTGGCTGACGATCATCGATACATGACGGTTTCAACTCGCTTTGATCCGATTATAGCAACGGGAAAGCCATTTCGCCTTGGTATCATGGGCGGCACCTTCAACCCTATTCATCACGGGCATCTTGTCTGTGCCCAACAGGCGCTCGAACAGTTTTCATTAGATGGTGTCATCTTCATGGTGGCAGGTACACCACCATTTAAGGGTGACGACGAAATATCTTCAGCGGCGGATCGACTTGCCATGGTTCGCTGCGCTGTTGAAAAGAATGAGTCATTTGATGCGAGCGATTTTGAGATAGAGTTGGGGGGCATCTCATATACCGCGCGCACGCTTACAGCTCTCAGAAACATCTATCCGGATACGGTAGAATTCTTTTTCATTACCGGAGCGGATGCTATGCTTTCTATCCTCAAGTGGAAGGATTCTGAGCGTCTTGCGCACTTGGCTCATTTTATTGCAGCAACTCGACCCGGATATTCACTTGCATCATTTAAAAATGCGGAAGTTACGCACGGCATCAGTGCATTCGATGTTTCTTACATGGAAGTACCCTTGTTAGCCATATCTTCTACTCAACTGCGTGAAAGAATAGCTTCGGGCTGTACCATACGGTATTTGACGCCCTCCTCGGTGATAGATTACATTGAGGAACGCAAACTGTATCAATGAACCTGTGTGATGTTTGATTACTATGAATAATAACTACTATCTCAGTGATGAATTCTACCATGAGGCGCGCAAGACACTGGAAGGCCGTCTCTCTGAATTTCGTTTACTTCACTCCATCAGTGTGTCAGAAATGGCTGTCCGTATAGCTGAGGCGTATGGATACGATCCGGCCGAAGCGCGCATAGCTGGTCTGTTGCACGATTGGGATAAGAATCTTTCAGATGATGAATTGTTTGCTCGTGTAGATGAGTTTGATATCGCGTTGCCGGAAGACTCTGAAGATATGGGCGTTCTCCTTCATGCTCTTACGGGTGCTGAGGCTTTGTGCCGCAAATATCCTGACATGCCACCTTCTATCATTCAGGCCGTGAGCCGTCATACATCAGGCGCTACGGATATGAGCGATCTCGACATTATCATCTATGTTGCTGATATGATCGAGCCTCTGCGTACAAAAGGCGATCTGAGAGCAGTTCGTCACGCTGTCAAACGCGTAAGCCTTGAAGAATTATTCGCCATTGCGTTTACGTTGACTATGGAGCATCTGATTGCGCGACGTCGATTTATTCATCCGGATTCGATTGCCGTTTGGAATCGTTACGTTGTTACCTCGCACGATGCGTTCACTGGTGTTTCCCAGCAATACGTATAGACAAATCAAAGGCTGAGGCAGGGCCTGAGAGCTTATATATCTATGCCTATAATCTTTGCAATGCGTTCGGTGTATGCGGGGTCGACGATACCCGCTTCTGAGACGTCGACGATGGGCGCATCGTTCCAAAGCGTTTCAAGACGATAGAATTCTCTGATCTCTGGTTGGAATACGTGAATAATGACGTCACCATAGTCGAGCAAAACCCAGGTGCACTCATCCATACCCTCACGTCCGACAGGCTTAATGCCATATTCGTTGCGAATTCTTTCTTCAATCGCATCAACGATGGCGTTAACCTGACGATTATTCTGTCCACTTACTATAACGAAGTAATCACTTACGAGGAACAGATCTTTTATTTTTTGGATGACGATATCGGTCGCCTTTTTTTCATCTGCGGCCTGTGCGGCGGTCAGCGCGATTGCTCGGGAATCCAAGTGATGTATCTCCGTATCTATCTGGTTCAGTAAAACCTGAATTGAGTGTAGATTGTTTTTCTAGGCCATCATACCCGAGCTATGGGTATTCATTGGGCGAACTATGCAACAAACCATAAATAGAAGATTCTCTGATACCATACAAGTTATACGAACGGGCTCTCTGGTGATGGTGCTCGCGCTTGAAAACACGTAGGGGAGGGACGCGGAGAAACGGTAGAGTTTCTCGCTCGCGATAAACATGGAAACATTCTTTGCAACATATCCGTGGGTATTAGTGATTATCACTTTTTTGGGTATACTTTTTTTCACATGGTTGGCATCGTATATTGTGGCGAAGTTGATGCGCAAACTGCTCAATAATGAAAAAAATCCTTTTGTCGCAAATACTATTTTTATCAATATCATGCGTGTGGCCATCTGGATTACCGGTATATCGATTATTTTGGATAAGTGTTTTAACGTAAACGCGACAGCACTGATTGCCGCATTGGGTGTTGGCGGCATTGCCATTTCGCTGGGGCTCAAGGACACCATAGCAAACCTCATCGGTGGCGTGCAGCTGTCTATTCTAAAACTTACTAAGCCGGGCGATCGGGTTGAATATGGCGGTATGAAAGGACGCGTACAAGATGTTACGTGGCGCCATACTACTGTCAGAGATGCTCTCGGCGACATCATTGTGGTTCCTAATTCGACACTTAACAGTTCGACGCTTGTCTTGCGGCCAGACATTATTCGTGTAGAGGTGCCATTCTTCGTTGCGGCGGCGCATGTTACGCCTGCTTGTACACTCGATACCATAGCTGACAAGATCCGTGAGACCGCAGAGCATGTTGTTTCAGATATTGAGCCGCTTGAGGGAGAGACTGAGGTGTTTTTCTGCAGTGAGGAAGCTACCGGGTATCGAGGGATCATCGTGCTGCATACGGGCGGAATTTCTCGAGATGAAGTGCTGGTGGACGTGGTGCTTCGTGCCATAGATTCCTTCGGATTTCTAAAGGCCTCCTCATAATGGACGGGGTACTCAAGAGGAGTTAAAAGATATCTTCTCCTCCTACATCTATTCTATATTTTGCGCAACATTACCCGTGTTTTTGCCTTCAAGTTTGAGTTCACGCCCGTATCGTAGGGCATCTTCTCCAAAACGGTTTTTTACTCGGTCGGTTGCTTGGACAAGTGAGGCGCTTTCTTGGATGTTGAGCCTCTTCATATGTTTGCGGTCACTTCTTTGTGCGTTATCGGTATGAGTTTCTGTATCACTTTTGCTGGGTGCGAGGTCTTCAGTGAACAAGGCAAGTTGCTCATCGCGTCCTATAAAGTTTGAAACACCCACACCAACTAATCGTAGTGCAATACCTGAAACCCAGATCTGATTCAACAGTTCATGCAGAAGGGGCATCATGAGGTACTCGTCGTCAAGAGGGTGGACGCTTTGTGCCTGTGCCGTATGTATTGCTGTATTGGAATACTTGACTTTGAGGGTCAGCACATGCCCCGCAAGGTTTTTAGCACGAAGGCGGCGTCCCACTTTTGTTGCCATAAGATCTATGGCAGTTTCTATTTCTTCACGTTTTGTGAGGTCATGAGCGAAGGTCTGCTCATTGCTTACTGACTTGATGATTCCGTTTGATACCACGGAGCTTATCTCGGTGCCATTAGCCCGGCGCTTCATCATTTCCCAGTTAACTCCAAATATTGGTTGAAGCGTACTGCGCGATGCCCGCTCCATTTCGCCGAGAGTAGAGATACCCGCCTGTAGGAGACGCTCTTCTGCCTTTCGACCAACGCCTGAAAGCCGACGAACGGGGAGGGGTTCAAGAAAGCTTCGTTCAGTACCCGGGTAGACGATTGTTATACCATGGGGCTTTTCCATATCGGAGGCTATTTTCGCAATGCTTTTTGTGGTTCCAATGCCGATCGAACAAGTTATTCCGAGGTCTGATACTCGCCGGCTGATCCGTTGTGCAATGGCAAGAGGGTGTTCTTTTACATAGGAACCACTGGTTACATCAAGAAATGCCTCATCTATTGAGACTTGTTCAAGATGAGGTGATTCATCGCTGAGAATACTCATAACCAGCTTTGATACCTCGCGGTATCGCTCCATGTGTCCTGCGGTCCAGATTGCATCGGGGCACAATTTTTCAGCTTGCCATGAAGGCATGGCTGAATGCACGCCGTAGGTACGCGCTTCATAAGAACAGGTGCTGACGACACCGCGGCGTCTCGCGTCGCCTCCCACTATAACCGGTTTTCCACGCCATTCGGGGTGATCGAGCTGTTCGACGGCGGCAAAGAATGCGTCAAGGTCTACCAAGAATATCGTGGTTCCCTCGTACGGCAAAAATATGTCTATTTCGTCGGTATCAGGCATTTACAGTCCTTGGTTTTATAACAGCATTATTATACAGATTGGGCTTTTGCTCTGTGCTTCTTCAAAAAAACTTGTAATGTTTCAGACTGACTACCTTTGACGAAACAGGCTATCGGAGGATTTGTGCGTCTACACAGGTGGAATATCATTCTTAAAACGATAAGTATTCTCTATATTGTCGTTGGTTCCCTTACTTTTTTGATGATATGTGCTGGTTTGGCACTCTTGCTCAACGATGGTCCTGCCATTCTGAGGGGGATGCCAGCCCCTCTTTCAACAATAACCCAAGGATGGTTTTTGTTTATGCTGTATATCATCATTGGCACGCTGTGTATGTTGGGGGGTGTGCTGGGCATCTGCCGTATCGTCAGAGGTGCTCGTATCGTCTCGATTATTTTGGTGGTGGCTGAAGCACTTAACCTCGTTTCGGTGTATCTTTCAGCACGAGAGCCTATCTGGATGCTCATGGCGCTCATTGGTTTAGTGCTGGGGGGTACGTATCTGATCGGTACACGCAACGCAAAGTACCTTGCCGGGAGTGTAGTGTAAATTATGCATACATCGATGCCCCCTTGTGAGGAAGCATCGATGTAAGGGAAAGACAAAACAGTCTATTTGGTACCTTCAGCGCGGGCTTTGCGGTGCTCTTCTGCAAGCTTCGTGCTCACCTCAAAGGGTGCTTCTTCGTATCCATCAATTTGCAATTCATAGCTACCATTTCCGCGTGTTATTGAGCGCAGATCTTTGCTGTAACTAATTATTTCTGCGTAAGGGACACGTGCTTTGATGATAGTTTCCCCGGATTCCTCAGAGTCCATACCGCCTACTCGTCCTCGCCGTGTTGATATATCTCCCATAACCGCACCCGCGTATTGTTCATCACAGGTAATCATAATGCTTGCCATAGGTTCTAGTAGATATACATCAGCTTTTTCGCAGGCAGCACGAAAACCGATACGCGCTGCAGTTTTAAACGCCATTTCGTTTGAATCGACGGGGTGATATGAGCCATCGTAGACGGCAACGGAAATGTCTACCATGGGGTAGCCGGCAAGAAAGCCTTCAGTTAACGCTTCTTGGCAGCCTTTGTCGACGGCGGGTATAAAACTACGGGGAATACGTCCTCCGACTACTTCGTCGAGAAATACGTATCCTCCGCCAGGGTTCGGGTCGAGGCGAAGCCAGCAGTCACCAAATTGTCCGGCACCGCCCGTTTGTTTTTTATGACGTCCTTGGGCACTGGCGCTTTTGCGTATGGTTTCGCGGTAGGGAATACGGACCGGGACAAGTTTTGCTTCTACGTTCATCGTATCTTTCAAACGTGACAGGAGAAAGTCTACGGCTCCTTCTCCGAGAGAAGTGATAATGGTTTGATGGGTTTCTTCATCACGAATAAGCTGGATGCAGGGGTCTATCTCAGCACTTTTTGCAAGGAACGTTCCTAATTTGTCCTCTTCTTTTTTGTTGATTGCCTCAATGGCTACTGGATAAAGCGGCACAGGGAATTTCATAGGAGCGATCTGAATCATGCCCGAATTCGACAATGTATCGCCAGTCTCTGCATCAAGTTTGGGAATAACGATGATATCTCCGGCTTTTGCGCTTTTTACATCTTCGTTTTTGGAGCCAGTCATAAGGTATAGGTGCGCAATACGTTCCTTCTTACCGGTTCGAGCATTCACTAACTCTTGACTCGGCACAAGAACGCCCGAGATTACTTTTACAAATGAAAGGCGTCCCACATAGGGGTCTGAAATAGTCTTGAAAATAAATCCCGCCGGTTCGCCTGCCTCATCTATATGCAGATCATAGTTGTCTATTGTGCAGTAGGGACCATGAGCATCAGGAGCAGGGAAATACGTGCAAATATCATCCATGAGTGCAAAAATACCCTGTTCGATGATGGTCGAGCCGGTAAATACGGGAATAAATATCTCCTGTGCAATAGCGGCGCCTAAAAGGCTTTCCAGTTCCTCTTGAGTAAGCTGCTCCTCGCCATCAAGATACTTCATCATAAGATCATCGTCGGCCTCCGCAACAAGCTCACATAGTTTATCGCGTGCCGCATCGGCAGCCGTTTGGTATTCGGCGGGTATATCAGTAACGCGCTCTTTGCCATCCGCTTCAATATACCGTGCTTTCATGCGAAGTATATCGATGATGCCCTTGAAATCCCTGTCAACGCCTATGGGGATATTAACCGCTCCAATGCGCGAGCCAAAATTGGCGACGAGGGCTTTCATTGATGAGTCCCAATCGGCATTTTCTCGATCTATATGATTGATATAAACTGCTCGAGCCAAGTGATCAGTGCCGGCCTCTTTCCAGAGACGAGTGGTCATTGCTTGCACGCCATTTACGGCATCCACCACAAATAAAGCCATTTCTGCAGCCGATAGGGCGGCAATGGTGTCTCCAATGAAATCAGGAGAACCAGACGTATCGAGTAGATTTATCTTGAATCCATTATGGGGAATAGGAGCGAGGGAGGTCGAAATGGTGAAATGTCGTTTGATTTCTTCGGGATCGTAATCGAGATTTGATTTGCCGTCATGTGTCGTGCCCATGCGAGTAGTTTTACCTGATAGATGAAGCATGGCTTCTGCGAGAGAAGTCTTTCCTGCTCCATCCTGACCCACCAAGACGACATTACGAACCTGCTCTGTACTGGGTGCTGCCATGAGTCTGCCTCCCGTCTGCCCTTTTTTGTGAGGGCGGTCAATCAAAATCTATGGACGTATATGATTCTCCTTTAAATATGAAATAAGTAACCGGCGGATATGATGAGAAATCACATCCGTCTTTATCTGCGCTTACTATACCGCATCAGGCGATTATCAAGAATAGGGTTTAGGCATCTGTTTTGTTGTTTTGTCTTAATCGACATGGCGGAATGTTTTTCAGACACAAATAACGAGAAGCCATTTCTCAAACGGTAGCATAGTAATTCTCAAAATCTGCCGTTAACAGACAATTCTCCTTTGCTATACGACGGGATATGTTATACTCCGATTGCTGAAATGGCACAGGTATTAGTGCGGAGACGCACGGGTCGTCCTGTCGGATGAGACAGAAGACGGCTTGGGGAAATCCGGGTGTGAGTCCCGGGCTATACCAGTAACCGTAATGCGGACGTTCGGCTGTAAACCCCATCCATCGGAAACCGATGGGGATGCCGCAACGAATGATGCTAAGCCGGGATACCCTTCTACCGTCATACGCCCTGGAATCAAGCATACCGAGGTCACGCGTATGCGTGACTTTTTTCTTTGGTATACGACGGCGATATCTCTTTCAGCGAGAATATACGGTTTCGATGAAGGAGGTAGGTTGTTTTGGGGCGTGTACTATCGGATATAGTCTCTCGACGAAATCATGAAGTTAAAGGTCTAATAGGCGTGGTTGCTTGCTGCGTTGCCCTGCTTTTTGCTCTGATGTTGATGGTGCCAGCTCAAGCTCATGCCGCCACGACTGCGGGGCTTACCATCACGATAGGCGATAAGAACGGCTATACCACGCTGGTCAATAAATCCTATACGTCCTCTGATGGAGCAACCGTATTACAGCTGCTACAATCAGCTCAAACTGCCTGTGACATCAGAAGTTTTACCACCTATGATTCTGGCTATGGTGTGTATCCTAAAAAGATAGTGGCAGCAGACGGTACAACCTATGAGGCTGCTGTCACCACGGTAAACGGATACTGGAACACCAGTATTGCAGGAGCTCCTAGCAGCTACTTTACCTTGGGCGATACTGTCACTGCAGGCAAGGTATATCAGCTACGTTGGGTTGCCGATTATACGACCGATGCGGGCATGGACTGGGATACCGTCTATCTGGTGCCGGGTGCCTTTGACGAATCGTCGTATAAAGCGCTTCTTGGTGGGATAACAGCGGCCTCTCAGAGCACCTCTGACCCGTGGCTTGCCTTAGAACTATCCGCTCACGGTAAGCGCGCCTCAGTGGATCGTGTAGCTCTCATCACTTCTGCACTAGCGGTGTTCAAAGATGCCAGCAGTTATACGACGGACATAGAAAAATACATCCTCGCATTGACGGCATGCGGCATTGACGCGACAAAGGTGCCAGACGGCACGAGCACCTTCAACGCAATTGACTTGCTTTCTCATTGTTCTTTTAGCACGGTAAACGAGATGGTCTTTGCACTCATTGCCTATGATTGTGGGGCTTATGCAATACCGAGCGGCGCATTGTTGTCTCGTTCAGATCTTCTCAATGCCATCATGGCGTCCCAGTTGAGTGATGGAGGCTTTACCTATTACGGTACGGAGAGCGATTCGAACATGACCGCCATGGTTATGAGTGCGCTGTCGCCTTATTATTGTGCTACGTCGGCTGCGGCAGCAGGCATTTCTGATGCGCTGTATCTGCAGGTCAAATCAACGGTTAACTCTTGTATCGCTGTACTTGAAAAACTGCAGGCGCAGGATGGAGGGTTCGTCTACAGCACATCCTACGCATCCTATGGCAGCGATGCCTGTTCTACCGCCATCGTGGTCGTAGGACTCTGTTCGGTAGGGATTGACCCACAACAGGATAGCCGGTTTCTTAAGATGCAGACACCGACTTCTTCAACGAGTGGTACTACCATCAATAGCGTAAGCCCACTTGAGGCGCTTATGGCGTTTGCCAATACGGCAAAGACTGGATTTACCTATGGAGGAGCTGATAACGATCTTGCGACCGAGCAGGGTTATCGCGCCCTTGTTGCCTATGAGGGGTATCGAGCACACGCGGGCGCTTATAACATCTATACAGAAGCAGCACGTACGAGTGATCCGATAGACAACACCGTGACGCCTAGTGAAACTATTGTTTCTGATGCTGCTTCATCAAGTGTGGCGGCGAATGAATTGCCTCCTACCGGTGACGCTGCCGGCACAGGCGCAGCAGTTCTTTTGGTGTTGGGCATGCTGGCTGTGACCGTCGGCGTTGTGAGACATCGTTCGTCAGCACGCTGAAAGTAAGAAGGTGAGTTCGCTTATGGGCGATAAGAACATACGGGCAAAGCGGTTGGCTCTCGTTGTTATAGCGGCTGTTCTCATTATTGCTATGCTACTGGTTACCAATGCATTTGCAACGCTTACTTCCCAAAAGGTTTCATCCGATGCGCTCAGAACCACAGTTGTTGCCTCAGCGGAACCAGAGGCATCTTCTGATAGCACGGTTTATGTAGGAGACGAGACGGCCTCTGAGCCTGCGTCTGTTTTGGCAAGCAGCGTATCTGAGGGTTCAGACACGGCTGCGGCGAATGCTTCTACGAGTAGCACGAGTATATCTTCGACTTCTGCGACAGAACCGTCTGCGCCCGCTACACCGGCATCCTCTACCGATACTGCTTCGAATGCGACTTCTTCTGAGCCGGCGGTACCCTCGACCCCTGCCAAGGCTCAGATTACGGTGCGTATTGCGGTGAATTGCAAAAATGCCGTGGCTAAAGGTTACTCGGGGTCGGCAACTATGCTGTCGATGCAGGCTATTACACTTGAGCAGGGTGCATCGGTCTATGATGCGTTGCGTGCAACCGGGTTGTCCTTTAGGGCAAACGGTGGTTACGTAACAAGCATTGAGGGTCTTGCCGAGCGACAGTACGGAGGTGGCAGCGGCTGGGTATACTATGTTGACGACAGTCGTCCAAGCAAAGGTTGTAAGGACTATAAACTTGCTGATGGTGATAAGGTCGCATGGTGTTATACATGCGATGATGGTGATTGCCCGACGGCATGAATTGAGGACTACTAGTTATGAGCCTTTTTGGTGGCAGTAGCACAACTCCCTTTCGTTTTTTCGATCATTATCACCCAGCGGTGCAGGTGCTATTCTTCGCGTCTGTACTGCTGTTTTCAATGTGTGCGCTTCAACCGATCTATGTCATACTCTCATTAACCTGCGCCTGTATATATGCAATCTACCTGAAAGGATTGCGAACCTTTCTACATGACTCGTGGTTTTTTGCCATAATCATCATCGTTATAGCCGTTATTAATCCTCTGTTTGGCTCGCAGGGGAACACCGTTCTTTTTATGTTCATGGAACGGGAATTTACGGCAGAGTCGTTTATATATGGTCTTTGTTCGGGTGCTATGTTGGTCTCTGTCTTCATCTGGTTTTCATGTAGCAACGAAGTTGTTACTACGGACGGGTTTTTATCGTTGTTTGGCAACCTGTTTCCTACTATTGCATTAGTGGTGTCGATGGTGTTTTCATTTATCCCGCGCACTATCGAAAAGGCACATGTCATTATGCGCGCGCAGACGATAGTGCTCGGCGAGGGCACAGGGCGCGCGCAGCATGCGCGTCGGGGTATACGTATGGCCTCAGTTCTTATGGCGTGGAGTATGGAGGATGCAGTTGAGACCGCAGATTCTATGCGTGCACGTGGGTATGGAGCTTCCTCTCGACGCAGTAGCTATCGGCTTCTCTCACTTACTCGTCGTGATGGAGCGGCTCTGACTGTTCTCATTGCGCTTATCATAGGCAACATGTTTCTAGTAATCGTTGCCTTGGGTCAGTTCTCGTTTTATCCGCAGATGAGCACATTGTATCTATTGTGGTGGGGGTATCTTCCCTATGTAGCGCTCTTGTTGTTTCCTTTGCTGCTTGAAGGATGGAGGAATCTTCGTTGGATGCATTAACCTGTGAAGGTCTATCGTTTACCTATGCGGGCTCCTCTGTTGAGGTTCTTCATAATGTGAGATTTTGCGTGCCGGAGGGTTCATTTACCCTGCTTGTGGGCGAGAACGGAAGTGGCAAAACGACACTTCTGCGCAGCACGAAGCCAGAACTTGCGCCGGTAGGGGCAAGTATAGGTCGTGTTCTAATCTTTGGAAAATCTGCGCAGGATTATGAACCGGTTGAATCTGCAGCACGTATCGGATACGTCATGCAGGATATATTGAATCAAAATGTTATGGATACTGTCTGGCATGAGCTTGCATTTGGATTGGAAAATCTCGGCATAGCATACGACGAAATGCATCGTCGTATTGCAGAAACCGCACACTTCTTTGGTATTGGTTCCTGGTATACGCAGCGTATTGCACAGCTTTCAGGCGGGCAACGACAAATCTTAAATCTTGCCGCCATAGTTGCTATGCAACCGAGTATTCTCGTGCTTGACGAACCCACTGCGCAGTTGGACCCTATAGCTTCAGAAGGATTTTTGCATATGCTCTCTCGTGTAAATCGTGAGTTGGGCATAACCGTACTGATTGCTCAACATCGCCTAGAAGATGTATTGCCGTACGCAGACAGCGTATTGTATCTTCAAAACGGGACGCTTGTCTCTCAGACAGCACCCCGAGTCTTCGCACACGCACTCAATCAATCCCATAATCCTCTCGCGGAGGCCCTTCCTGCTTCTACACGTATTGCCTGGATTGTTGCAAGAGATGATTCCCGTTCTTTGCCTCTCGACGTGCGCGAGGGGAAACAATTTCTCGATGCACACCATGATCTACTGCCGGTTTTTGAAGCGCACGATGTCTTGCCAGATGCTACGCATGATTTGAGACAAACAAATGCGACCCTTCTTGAAGCATCGGAAGTATGTTTTCGCTACGAGCGGCGTGAGCCATTTGTGCTAGAGAATGCGTCTTTAGCACTGCGCCAGGGCGAGATTCATGCGCTGGTTGGTGGTAACGCTTCAGGTAAAAGTACATTGCTCACGTTGCTTGCCGGTGCGCTTAAGCCTACGATGGGGCACATCAAGAGAGAGCCACGTACTCGTGTCGCGTTGCTTCCACAAAACACCAAGGCATTGTTTGAGCGCGACACCATTGGTGGAGATTTGCATGAATGGCAGGAACGTTTTGGCTATGACGAGCGTGCTATTGAGATGATGGCTGATCGTTTTGGACTTCTTGAGCTCATGGGCCGTCACCCCTATGATCTTTCTGGGGGAGAGATGCAGCGCGCAGCATTGGCAAAGGTTTTGCTTACGTCGCCGACGGTGATTCTTCTTGATGAACCGTCGAAGGGTCTCGATGTATTAGCAAAACGAGTGCTTGCAACCTATTTACGCACATTGCATGAAGAGGGGATTGGCCTATTATTTTCATCCCATGACCTGCCGTTTGTGGCAGAGATTGCAGACCGTGTTTCATTGTTGTTTGCTGGAGGTATAGCATGTACGGATGAGACACGAGAATTCTTCCGTAACAATCTATTTTATACCACGGCAACTCAGCGTGTTACGCGAGGATATCTTGAAAATTGCATCACAATAGACGATGTAGCTCTGCAGATGAGGTCATCATGAATCACGAAAAGCTGCTGAAGATCATTGAAATCCTCTCTCTTATTCTGGTTCCCGTTGCACTGCTTCTCTGCGCTTGGCTGCGCATAGAACAGACAGCGTTGCTGACTGCTTTGGTGGCCGCACTGGCATTGGTGCCGTTTTTTGTACGCTTTGAGCATCAGCGTCCTAAACCACGCGATATCATGCCTATCGTGGTACTTTCAGCAGTGGCCGCTGTAGGCCGTATCATCTTTGCTCCCTTTCCAAGCTTTAAGCCTGTGACTGCCATCTGCATTATCGCGGGAATTTCCTTCGGACGACAAGCGGGCTTTTTGGTAGGAGCATTGGCTGCGCTCGCATCAAACATGTTCTTCGGACAAGGACCATTCACTCCCTGGCAAATGTATGCATGGGGGCTTATTGGATATCTGGCGGGTGCTCTTTTTGAGAATGGTGCACCACTTGCCGCCTTGCGCGAGCAACACCCTTCGGTTGTGTTTGCGTTTGGCGCGTTTTCAGCCTTACTGTACGGCTTTATTCTTGATTCGTGGACATTGGTGGGGTATGTGAATCCAGTTACTCCTGAAGCTGCATTGCTTCTGTATGGCGCTGGTCTTCCGTTTTCCCTCACGCAAATGGTGGCTACGATTGTATTTCTCATTCCCACGCTCAAACCGTGGGGACGCATGTTCGAGCATTTTAAAATAAAATACGGCATTCAACGCTAACTATTTGTTGCCAACATATGTGAGACAGCATGCGCTGACTACGTGTATTCCCCGTAGGACATCTTCAAATAATGGGACAAATGAGGTATAGTCTCTAGATCACAACGGCTTTGACAAGGACCAGTATCCGTGTAGAAGCTTCTCTTTAGCGAGTGGGGGATAGTGCGAGCCCACGGGAAGCGACATGGCGAAATCACCTTTGAGCCTTCGGAAGAACGGCGCGTGTGCGCTTACTAGAACCGAGCGTCTCGTCATCGTTACCTGACGCAAATAAGCGGTCGTACGATTAGTGCGACAAGCCAGGTGGTACCGCGGAAGCACTGTGCAAGCGCCTTCGTCCCGGCAGATTACGACTGCGGGTGACGAGGGCGTATTTATTTGTCTCGGCAGGGTTTTCATGAAACACCATACGCTATACACCGAAGAGGAAAGGAACCCAGGGGTGACACAAGACTATAAAGATACCATGAACCTCCCCACGACTGATTTTCCCATGCGTGCGGGTCTTCCACAGAATGAGCCCAAACGTCTGGCGCGGTGGGAGGAAGCAGATCTCTATCATCAGGTATTGAAATCTAATGAAGGAAATGAATCTTATATTCTGCATGATGGTCCGCCCTATGCTAACGGACCTATTCACATCGGTCATGCATTCAATAAGATTCTGAAAGACTTCATAGTCAAGTATAAAAGTCAGCGAGGGTATTTTGCCCCCTATGTTCCTGGCTGGGATTGCCATGGGCAACCTATTGAGCATATGGTGGAAGAAAAACTCGGTCCTGAGAAAATGGCAAAGATTGATCAGGTTACCCTGCGACGCCTCTGTCGCGAGTGGGCTGAGAAATACGTTGATATTCAACGAGAGGGTTTTAAGCGTCTGGGTGTTGAGGGTGAATGGAACGATCCATACCTTACATTTGTTCCTGAATATGAAGCAGGCAATGTAGAAATCTTCAAAAAAATGTATGTAAGCGGATCCATCTATAGAGGACGTAAACCCATTCACTGGTGCAGACATTGTCATACTGCGCTCGCTGAGGCTGAGATTGAATATGGAGATGAGACGAGCCCATCGATCTACGTAAAATTTGCACTTGATGAGGTACCTGCTCCGTTTCTGTCAATAACGGGTGACAAATATGTCGTAATCTGGACGACGACTCCTTGGACATTGCCTGCAAATACGGCAGTATCGCTTGCTCCCGAGGCCCTCTATGTAGGGGTTCTCAAGGACGACGAGGTATTGATTCTTGCCGAAGCGTTGCTCGAAGAGGTTGCATCGGTTGCGGGTTGGGAAGACTATGCGCTTGCGCGCGATGCTGCGGGCGAAATTATTCGCGTTCCAGGAAATGAATTCGTAGGGATGACGTATACCACGCCGATCGTGCATAAGGTCCAGGGAACCCTCATTGTGGGCGATCACGTTACGCTTGATACGGGTACTGGTTGCGTGCATACGGCACCAGGGCACGGCCAAGATGACTATCTAGTGGCAATGAAATATCATCTACCCTTGCTGATGCCGGTTGACGATAATGGCGTTTTTGATGAGGGCGGTGGTCCCTTTGCAGGTCTAGATGTTGACACAGCCAACCCTGCCATCATCGTATGGCTGCGTGAGCAGAACACGCTCGTTGCCGAAAAGAAGATCACTCACAGCTATCCTCATTGTTGGCGTTGCCATGAACCGGTTATTTTCCGTGCGACAGATCAGTGGTTTGTCTCTATGGATGCACAAGGACTACGCGAAAAGGCGCTTGAGGCTATTGCGACAGTGAAGTGGACACCCGAGTGGGCTATCAATCGTATCGGTGCCATGATAGCCGATAGACCCGACTGGTGTATTTCGCGTCAGCGTTCTTGGGGCGTGCCTATCCCCGTATTCAAGTGTGATTCTTGTGGGGAGACTATTGCAACAGAAGAGACCTTCGACGCCGTTATCGAACTGTTTCGTACCGAGGGCGCTGATGCATGGTTTAAGAAGGCACCTGAAGAATATCTGCCTGAAGGAACTTGCTGCCCGGCCTGTGGTGGCACCAAGATAAACCCCGAGAAAGACATTCTTGATGTCTGGTGGGAGAGTGGAGTCTCCCATACTGCAGTGTGCGAGGCGCGCAGTTATCTGCGCAGACCAGCTGATCTGTATCTTGAGGGTTCAGATCAACATCGCGGTTGGTTTCAATCTTCTCTTCTTACTTCGGTAGGAGCATACGGCGTATCACCCTATCGGGGTGTTATGAGCTGCGGTTTTACCGTTGATGCAGAAGGCCGCAAGATGTCGAAATCGTTGGGTAACGGTGTTGACCCAGCCGATATCATCGCAAAGAATGGTGCGGATGTCTTACGCCTCTGGGTGGGCTCTGTCGATTATTCTCAGGATGTGAGCATCTCAGATGAGATCATCCAACGTACTTCTGAGGCCTATAGACGCATCCGTAACACATTTCGTTATCTGTTGGCAAATCTTGCTGATTTTGACGATATGAATGATTGTGTAAATTGGGAACTCATGCCGTCCATAGATCGCTGGGCTCTTGCGCGCGTTCAACGGGTTTTGCATGAGGTGACTCAATCCTACGATGAGCTGCATTTTCACATGGCATACCGCACCCTGTATGATTTTATCGTGACTGACCTTTCGGCAGTTTATATGGATGTTATCAAAGACCGCCTCTATTCATCGGCCGCTGATTCCGTGGAACGTCGGAGCGCTCAAACCGTTCTTGCAAATGTACTTGAGGTTCTGGTTCGTTGTTTTGCGCCGATACTTACCTTTACGATGGATGAGGTATGGGAATATATACCCGAATCTATGGGAGGAAAGGCGGGAGCGGCTGAAAACGATACTACGCGACGGGTATCATCGGTCCAGCTTGCTGGGTGGCCACAAGATGACGATTTCAGACCATTTGTTCCTCAGCCCGAAGCGGAGAACTTGTTAGCAGAATATGAGATGGTACTGGGCGTTCGTAAAGTGGTCACCGAAGCACTTGAAATTGCGCGTAGTGAGAAAGTGTTAGGAAAATCCCAAGAAGCCTGTGTTGTTATTACTGCTCCTGCCGATATCAAGCAGGCGCTCGATGCGCAGGGCGCCGATGCTCTCGCTGAACTGTTTATCGTGTCGGCGGTTGAAACAATTGAGGGCGAAGAAAAGCCAGTGGCAACGATTACGGTTGCAACGGGTGAGAAATGTCCCCGCTGCTGGAATATCAGAGAACTTGGTGGTGTCGAAGGGTATCCTGATGTTTGCACGCGTTGTGCTGAGGTACTAGAGGGATTGAAATAGAGAATGTCTGCTCGTAATTCGGAACAGAGAGAGATGGATATGTCGAAACCCGGCCGTTATAAGTACTTCGCGTTGTTTCTTTTAGTTGCGACAGTAGGCATTATTTTTGATCGCATAACGAAGGTGCTTGCAGCTTCTCAGCTTGTTTCAGGCCAGTCGTATGATTTCATACCTGGTGTCATGAACTTTGTTCTGGTTTATAATACCGGGGCTGCCTGGGGTATGTTCAGCGGAGCATTTTGGTTTTTCATTATCATGGCTCTCGTGATCTCGCTTGCGGTAATCATCTATGTGCTGCGTTATCCGCGGCACACATGGTTTGAAATGGTGTCGCTTGGTCTTATCGTCGCCGGCGCACTCGGAAATCTATACGATCGCTTGGCTTATAGAGAGGTAACGGATTTCCTTCATCCACTTTTTATTGAGTTTCCTGTTTTTAATATTGCCGATAGCTGTATTACCGTAGGAGTAATCTGCTTTGGTTTGTTTCTCGTATTCTCCCCTCAAAGCCCGCTCGCACAGAAAACTTCAGATTCCGACGATGCCTCAGCCCACAGTGAGGGAAAACAGGATTCAGAAGATGCTGGTCATCTGACAGATGATGGAACTGGTCGCTGACATGAGCTCTTGCTACACACATATCGTTGAGGATTATGAACAAGGTCTACGCCTTGATGTCATGCTTTCGCTTCTTGAGGAGATACCGAGCCGGAGTGCCGCTGCGCGCCTTATTGACGAGGGAAAAGTTACTGTTAACAATGTGGTGGGTATTCGTAAACGCATCGTGTCTATGGGCGATACGATTTCGTTTTCTATTGATGAGCCATCAGGGTTTTCACTGTATGCTGAGGATATTCCTCTTGATGTACGCTATGAAGATGAAGGATTTCTTGTTATCTCAAAACAGGCTGATTTGATCTGTCATCCATCTCCCGGGCATCACGGGGGTACTTTAGTCAACGCTCTTGTTAATCACTGCGGGTATGAAAACCTTGCAAAACTCCAAGGAGAAGATCGTCCTGGCATTGTGCATCGTCTTGATGGTGATACCTCAGGGCTCATGCTTGCGGCAAAGACAACCGATGTCGGTCTTGCGCTTCAAGATGGTATTCGTACGCGTAACATTGATAGGCGTTATCTGACTCTGGTGCATGGTTTTATTGCACCAGACACAGGTATGATTGACGCGCCGCTTGCGCGCGATGAGCGAGATCGCCTCAAAATGCGTGTGTCTGATCGTGATGGTGCCCGTAGCGCGGTAACCACATTCTCAGTATTAGAGCGTTTTGAGGCAAGCGCCTCTGATGAAGGCTATACATTTCTTGAATGTAAGCTGCACTCGGGCCGCACTCATCAGATTCGTGTTCATATGCGCTATATTGGACATCCGGTGGTAGGAGACCAGACATACGGAAAGCTGAACGAGAAAGCCAATCGTGGTTTGCACCGTCAATTCCTACACTCCTTTCGTCTTGATTTTGATCATCCGATTACCGGTGCGTCTCTGGAGTTTATCGATACTCTTCCTGACGACTTAGATCGAGTACTGAGCGGAGTCAGCGATCGCTCGATGGGCCGAACTCTCTACGGCGAAGAAGTGCTCGCAAGTATTGGTTACTGATGCGTTAGAATACTCTTAGCTGTATCACAGACGAGACGGGCAATGATAAGGGGAATTATATGGCGGGGGCCTTTGCCTCGTGGCGTTTGGCGCGGAAAGAAATCCTTGAGAGGCGTGAGGCGCATAAATCGCGTCAGCGTCGTCAAAAAGGCTATATAGAGCTCAGCTACTACAATATATTCTGGATTTTTGTTCTCTGCTCCTTTATCGGCTTAGTCTCTGAAGACATCTTTCATTTAGTCGCTTATGGAAACTGGCAGGATCGTGTGGGCATGGTCTGGGGACCATTCAGTCCTATCTACGGTCTCGGCGGACTCTTGATGACGGTGTCGCTTAATCGTTTTTGGAACAAGAATGTGCTTCTCATATTTCTTATTTCACTTGCAATAGGCATGTGTTTTGAATGGGTGACCAGTTGGTACCTAGAAACATTCTTCAATGTCATAGCGTGGGATTATTCAGGTACTATTGGGTCTATAGGTGGACGAACAAACCTTGCGTTTGGTCTGATGTGGGGTACGTTGGGGCTGGCGTGGGTTCGTTTGATACTACCCTGGATCCTTCGTGTCATAGAAATCATACCTATCGATCTACGAACGATCGTAACCGTTATTGCCAGTGTTATTATCATTCTCGATGGAGCGCTCACTATTGGTTCTCTTAATCGACAGTATCAACGTAACGTAGGCGTTCCTGCCGACAGTGTTCTTGATGATTTTTTTGATGCGTTTTTCCCCACCTCTTTCATGTTGGAACGATTTCCCACGATGGATTTTTCTGGCGGCGCACAGACTGTTCGCCCTGATGGAACGCTGCGACTTTTGTCGCCTGATCAGTTTGCGCCAGGAAGCGAACAGTCTTTTGACACTGCCAGCATGGTTGAAAGTGACACAGACGACAATGCTGCGTCAGATTTTCCAAAACTTGATGATTGCTATCGCCTGTCTGATGGGACCTTGCTCGCTGCTTCTTGAGGGTTGCGATGTGTGAGCTTGGCGATTTTTGAATCACGAGTCAGATTTGTTATGGACAGAAGCTCTGTTGAGGGCTACCCTGTGTTTAGCCTTTAAATGCGGTACAGAGAGACCGACAAGGGAAATAATATCTAGACATCGTCGGCGGTTGGCCGATACGATTGTCTTGATTGGTCATATGCCCTTGTCACCGAAAGATGACGGGGTTTTTTTATACCTTTTATCGAGAAACGAATCGTAGGAGGTGTCGATGGTCATGACAGAACAGGCAAGAATAGTTCTTGACGAGCAGGCAATTGATCGTGCGCTGGTGCGTATCGCTCACGAAATTCTGGAAAACAATCAGGGTGCTGAGGATATGGCGCTGGTGGGCATCGTGTCGCGTGGCGATATACTAGCTTCCCGCTTGGCGCATCTGATACAGGAGATTGAAGGAGTCCAAGTACCGGTGGGCTCGTTGGATATCTCGTTTTATCGAGATGATTTTGCCATTCGTCTTAATCCTGAGGTATTCGCTACCAACATTCCCTTTTCAGTTGATGGTAAGACTATCGTTTTGGTGGATGACATTCTCTTTACGGGGCGCACTATCCGCAGTGCTCTTGATGCAGTTATGGATTATGGACGTCCTGCAGCCATTCGTCTTGCTGTTCTGATTGATCGTGGACATCGTGAGCTTCCTATCAGGCCCGACTATGTCGGAAAGAATGTACCGTCTTCGCGTCAGGAATGCGTTACGTTGTTTTTGGAGGAAACCGATGGCCGCACGTGTGTTGAGATAGAAACGGTTGAAGATGGCGGACACATTGGCGCAGCGCCACTGGGTGGTAGTGCTGTAGGGGAGGATTGATATGCTGCTTTCCACACGCAATATTTTAGGGATAGAGGATCTTTCCCTTGAAGACATCACTACTATTCTTGATCTCGCTCGTTCTTTCAAAGAGGTAAACGATCGTCCCATAAAGAAACTTCCGACATTGCGCGGTCGTACGGTGGTCAATCTATTTCTTGAACCATCAACGCGCACTCGTACTAGTTTTGAGATTGCCGCAAAGCGTCTTTCTGCTGATGCGGTCAATATGTCGGAATCATCCTCTTCGACGGTTAAGGGCGAATCTCTCGTTGATACGGCTCGCACACTTTCTGCCATGGACTGTGATTTAGTGGTGATCCGTCATCGCTGCGCGGGTGCTCCCCATATTCTTGTCGAGAACATGAAAGCTCATATTGTAAACGGTGGGGACGGACGGCATCAGCATCCGACACAGGCCTTGCTCGATCTATTCACGATTAGGCAGCAATTTGGCCATTTTGACGGACTAAATGTAGGGATAATAGGAGATGTTTCGCACTCGCGTGTCTGTGGCTCCCTAGTTCCCGCGCTTACCCGCTTAGGCGCTCAGGTGACGGTTATCGCTCCACCTACGCTGATGCCTGCTCGTCCGGATGTATGGGGTGCTCACGCGAGATATCATTTGACCGATGAGATGATTCAGAACTTTGATGTGGTATATACGTTGCGCATACAGCTTGAGCGTATCAATAATGCGCCATTTCCGTCGTTGCGGGAATACGCGATGTTATATGGGATGGATGCCCGTCGCGCTGCACGCATGAAAGACGGTGCCATCATTATGCATCCGGGCCCCGTCAATCGTGGTGTTGAGCTGACTTCTGAGGTTATGGATGGTAATCGTTCTCTGATTCTTGATCAGGTGAATGCGGGTGTTGCTGTCCGCATGGCCGTCATGTATGCATTATTGGGAGGTGATTCAGATGGCTTTGCTGCTTAAGAATGCTCGTCTCATTGATCCAAAAATCGATCGGGACGATGTCGCTGACATACTGGTGCGCGATGGTGCCATTGTTGAAATCAGCACAGATCTTTCTATCCCCAAAGGAATTGTGAAAGATTGTACCGGTAAGATTATTGTGCCGGGGCTCGTTGATCCTCATGTTCATCTCCGCGATCCAGGACTTGAATACAAAGAGGATATCTATCATGGAAGTCGCGCTGCGGCAAAGGGCGGTTTTACCGGCATCTGCGCTATGCCGAATACTGATCCTGTGTGCGACAACGGTTCGCGCGTGACCTATGTGTTGGAGAAGGCGCGGGAAGTTGCTCGTACTCATGTATATCAAGCCGGCGCGCTCACGCAGGGCCTAGAAGGAAAGACCGTTGCCGAGATAGGCGATATGGTTGCCGCCGGCGCGGTTGCTTTTACTGATGACGGGCGCGGTGTCCAGGACAGTGGCGTTATGCGCACGGTCATGGATTATGCAAAAGTGTTTGATAAAACTGTCATGTCGCACTGTCAGATAGAAGATCTCTCCTCGGGCGGTATGGTCAATGAGGGTGTGGTAAGTACGCGTCTGGGCCTTGCTGGCTGGCCCGCTCAGGCCGAAGAAATACAGATTGCGCGAGATATTGCGCTCTGTGCACTTACCGGATGCTCACTGCATATTCAGCATGTTACGACCCAGGGAGGAGTTCGTCTGATAGCTCAGGCAAAATTAGATGGTTTGCCGGTGTCTGCTGAAGTGACGCCACACCACCTTTTTCTTACTGAAGATGATCTTTCAACATCCTATGACACGGCTCTTAAAACAAATCCGCCACTTCGTACTCCCGCTGATGCTGCTGCTTTGCGCAGGGCACTTATCGAGGGAACCATAGATTGTATTGCGACCGATCATGCGCCACATGCGCCGCATGAAAAAGCACGTGAATTTGAATTTGCCCCCTTTGGCATGATCGGGCTTGAAACGGCATTAGGCCTTGTTCTTACCGAATTGGTGGGGACTGGTGCCATGAGTTG
Source organism: Coriobacteriales bacterium (assembly GCA_963665595.2). GTDB lineage: Bacteria > Actinomycetota > Coriobacteriia > Coriobacteriales > CADBOM01. The sequence goes on from CAXXJK010000009.1 coordinate 148,780, forward strand.
GAATAGACTCGTAGAAGTGATGGCAGACAACCCGCGTCATATTCTTGGGCTCGAACCTGTGTATCTACGCGCGGATTCTATAGCTGATCTCACTGTTATAGATCCATCAATGTGTTGGGTCGTCAATGCAACAGAGTTTATGTCGAAATCACGGAATTCTGGTTTCATTGGGCGTGAGCTGACTGGTCGGGCGACAGATGTATTTGTAGAAGGCTATGCTTCTTTAGAAGACGGAAAGGTAGTGGCATAGATGGTCGATATAAGGAAGAGAAAGCCTGCGTTGCTGGTACTTGAAGACGGCACGGTATTCCAAGGAACATCCTGTGGTGCGTCAGGCGAATCTTTCGGTGAAATTTGTTTTAACACATCATTGGTAGGATATCAGGAGATAGTGTCTGACCCATCGTATGCGGGCCAGATTATCACGATGACCTATCCCCATATTGGCAACTACGGAGTTACTGAAGCTGATATGCAGGCAGACACGTTGGCTCTGCGTGGTCTCGTAGTACGCGATCTCTGCGATACGCCTTCAAATTTCCGTAGCGAACAGAGCCTTCCGGATTTTCTTATCGAACATGGCGTCGTGGCCATCGAAGATATAGATACTCGTCGACTGACAAGACATGTACGCGATTATGGTATGCAACGCAGCGGCATTTCAACCATTGATCTCGATGTTGAATCCCTGCTCGCTAAAGTACGTTCCTCTGAAGGTCTCGTGGGTATTAATCTTGCTCAGACGGTTTCTTGCAAAGAGATCTATCGCTACGAGGAGACTTTGTCGGCGTACTCGTTTGCAAAAAAAATAGCACCGCCGATTCAGTATCACGTGGTTGCTTACGACTGTGGTATCAAGAAAGGTATCCTTCGTGGTCTGCGCGATGCGGGCTGTGCGGTGACTGTTGTGCCCTGGGATACCTCAGCCGCAGAGGTGCTCTCGCTTGATCCCGATGGAGTATTTTTTAGTAATGGGCCCGGCGATCCGGAACCTGTCACTGAAACGTATCGTGCGGTGAGAGAACTCATAGGTAAGAAACCGATTTTTGGCATCTGTCTGGGTAATCAGATGATTGCTCTTGCCGCGGGTGCTGCTATTGAAAAGCTCAGATTTGGTCATCATGGAGGAAACCAACCGGTGATGAATCTACGGACCGGCTGTGTTGAAATCACTGCACAAAATCATGGGTTTGGTTTGCTATACTCCTCGCTTGGCTCGTTGATCCCAGAATTGTCGGGAGGGCACGAAGAGCATGTAAACGATCTGCGCTTCTGGTCACAGCGCCGTATTGCACCGGTTGTCAGCAACGATCGTTTTGGGCGCATTCAGCTTACTCATGTAAATCTCAATGATGGTACGGCTGAAGGCATTGCCTTTCTTGATCAGCCGGTATTCAGCGTGCAATACCACCCCGAGGCATCGCCGGGTCCTACTGAGGCAAGCTACCTGTTTACCGCATTTACTCGTCTGATGGATGAATGGGCGCCAGGTGATGCTTCATATCTTGATATCGATATTTCCGCTGATCGTCTTGCCGTCTGGGCATAGACAGGGAGGAACGCATATACATGCCAAGAAGAACCGACATTAACAAAATTCTCTTGATAGGGTCAGGCCCCATTGTCATTGGTCAGGCCTGTGAATTTGACTATTCAGGAGCTCAGGCCTGTAAGGTTCTCATGGAGGCAGGATTTGAAGTCGTCTTAGTAAACTCAAATCCTGCGACTATTATGACTGATCCGACCATGGCAACGCGTACGTATGTCGAGCCCATAACGCCTGAATCAGTCACGCACATTATTGAAAAAGAGCGCCCTGATGCGATTCTGCCTACGTTGGGTGGTCAGACTGGCTTGAATTGTGCTGTTGCACTCGCTGAACAAGGTGTGCTAGACACCTATGGCATCGAGATGATCGGTGTGAAACTTGAGTCTATTCAACGAGGAGAAGACAGAAAGCTGTTCGCGGAGGCCATGGAAGAAATAGGTCTTTCGTGCGCAACGAGCGGTTTTGCCTACTCTATTGAAGATGCGGAGAAGCTGGCCGACGAACTAGGCTATCCAGTTGTGCTGCGTCCCTCATATACTATGGGCGGTGCCGGTGGCGGCATTGCATACAATCGAGAAGATCTTGATCTCATTGTGCGCCAGGGTCTTGATCTTTCGCCGGTCGGTGAGGTGCTCGTTGAGGAGTCCATCGTCGGTTGGAAAGAATATGAGATGGAGGTCATGCGCGATAAGGCGGGCAACGCCATCATTATCTGCTCCATCGAAAATTTTGATGCGATGGGTGTACATACGGGAGACTCAATTACCGTTGCCCCCGCTCAGACGCTCACCGATATTGAATATCAGCGTATGCGTGTGGCTTCTCTTGCTATTTTGGAAAAGGTCGGTGTCGAAACCGGTGGTTCAAACGTACAGTTTGCCGTGAATCCTACTGACGGACGCCTCATCGTTGTGGAGATGAATCCTCGCGTTTCACGCTCATCGGCGTTGGCATCAAAAGCCACGGGCTTTCCGATTGCAAAGGCGGCGGCGAAACTTGCCGTGGGATATACGCTTGACGAGATAACTAATGATATTACTAAGAAAACTCCTGCATGCTTTGAGCCCTCGATAGACTACGTGGTGGTCAAAGCTCCGCGTTTTGCTTTTGAAAAGTTTAAAGGCACGGACACAACGCTGACAACACGTATGAAGGCTGTGGGCGAAGTGATGAGCATAGGGCGCACCTTCGAAGAAGCGTTTGGCAAGGCCATGCGTTCGCTTGAAAACGGGCGCGACGGGCTCGGCTGCGATGGTAAAGATAAATTCGACGAGGGGAAATTCAACAAGTTTCTATCCCGGCCAACTGAGGCGCGTGTATATTATATGGCTGAGGCATTACGCCGCGGTTATACCATCGATGAGATAGCTGATCTCACTAAGATCGATCCCTGGTTTATAGCGCGCCTTGAGCGGATAGTAGCGACTGAGGAAAGCTTGCGCGATCGTGCTCTCTGTGAACTTACTTCCGAAGAATTGCGCGATGCAAAGCGGCAAGGTCTTTCTGACAGGCAGATTGCATGGCTGACAGATACTGATAATGCGCGTTCTCTGGGTGCTTCTCTTGAGGCAGGGGAGAAATCGGTACGCGCTCGGCGCAAGGCCCTCGATATCCTTCCCGTTTTCAAGATTGTCGATACGTGCGCTGCTGAATTTGAATCCGAGACCAATTACTATTACAAGACCTACGAAGAAGAAAATGAGACACGCCCCTGTGACAAGCCGAAGGCTATGATTTTAGGCGCTGGCCCCAACCGTATTGGACAGGGTATCGAGTTTGATTATTGCTGTGTTCATGCAGCCTATGCGTTATCTGAGCTTGGCTATGAAACCATCATGGTAAATTGTAACCCTGAAACCGTTTCGACCGATTATGATACGTCTGACCGTCTCTACTTTGAGCCGCTAACCCATGAAGACGTACTTGATATCATCGACGTTGAAAAACCTGAGGGTGTAGTGGTGACACTGGGCGGCCAGACGCCGTTAAAACTTGCTCATCTACTTGAAGAAGATGGCGTTACCATTATGGGCACCAAACCTGAGGCCATTGATCTCGCCGAAGACAGAGAGCGTTTCAGCGCAATGCTTGACGACATGGGCATTGCCTATCCGCGTGCAGGCATTGCCAATTCGCCTGAGGAAGCGGTTGAGGTTGCGCATCGCATTGGTTTTCCCTTACTTGTCCGTCCCAGCTATGTGCTCGGGGGGCGTGGCATGGTTATAGCCTACGATACCGAGTATCTCGTAAATTATATGGCCGAAGCGGCACGCATCACTCCAGACCATCCCGTGTATCTCGATCATTTTCTTGAGGGTGCAATCGAGGTGGATGTGGATGCATTGTGCGATGGCGAAGATGTTTATATTGGCGGTATTCTTGAGCATATCGAAGAGGCGGGTATCCATTCCGGAGACTCTGCCTGTTGCATGCCGCCGTTCTCGCTTTCCCAATCGATGGTCTCTGAGCTTCGCGATATCACTCGGCGTCTTGCCTTGCGTATTGGAGTGCAGGGGCTCATGAACATTCAGTTTGCAATCAAGGATCAGACGGTCTACATAATAGAGGTCAATCCACGCGCGAGCCGTACGGTACCGTTTGTGTCGAAGGCATCCGGCGTGCCGCTGGCAAAATGTGCTGCTGCTATCATGGCAGGCCATCGTATCTCAGAACTTGCTATGCCTTCAGATGAGCGTGAACTTGATCATTATTCGGTCAAGGAAGCCGTCATGCCCTTTGGGCGTTTTCCTGGTGCCGATGTGGTGCTGGGCCCTGAGATGAAATCTACTGGAGAGGTAATGGGTATAGCGGGTGATTTTCCCGCTGCCTACGCCAAGACAGCTCTTGCGATTGACTATTCATTACCCATAAGCGGTACCGTTTTTGTATCGGTTTGTGATCGTGATAAACGTTCGGTGGTTCCTATCGCGCACGACCTGCATAAGTTGGGTTTTGAAATAGTATCCACCTCAGGAACCTATCGCACCCTTTGTGCAGCGGGTATTCCCTGTAAGCGTATAAATAAAATGCAGGAGCAGCGTCCGAATATTGGTGATGATCTGGCAAATGGCAAGATAGATCTCCTGATCAATACGCCTTTTGGACAAGCTACTCGATCAGATGGGTATCAATTGCGCGGTGCTGCGGTACGGTATGGCGTATGCTATGTGACCACACTTCAAGCGGCTACTGCAATGGTGCAGGCTATAGAAGCAGCACAACAGGCTACCGAAGGAGGTTCTACACGTCTTGAACCGATTGCGCTTCAAGATCTCCATCAGTGGGCACCTGATTTTGCCGCGCTTCAGCTGCAGCATATGCGGAAAGAGAAGTGACGCATATGTGCGGAGAATCAGAAAACCAATCAACGCTTGAACCTGCGTACGTGGTTGATAACCGTCAGGTTGCTCCCGGTGTCTGGGTTATGGTACTGCATGCTCCCTACGTTGCGGCTCACGTGGAACCCGGTCAGTTCGTACATGTGCGTCTTCTGGGATTTGAGGCCCATATCCTGCGTCGTCCACTTTCAGTATATGGCGCTGATTGCAACACCGGTTGTATCGAACTTATGTATCAGGTGGTCGGGAGCGGAACTGATTGGATGACGAGGCTACTGCCAGGTGCTGCCCTTGATATGATAGGACCTCTTGGTAGGGGATGGCATCCGCCAACGGATGCACGGCATGCTCTTTTTATCTCAGGAGGGTTAGGCGCCGCGCCGTTATCGATGCTTGCTCAAGATTTATCCTTACGAGGCACTGTTGTCGAAACGATCATGGGGGCCCCGACTGCTGAGCGACTGGTGTGTCGTGAACGGCTTACTGTCAGCGGAACAGACAATTTTCATGTTGCTACCGACGATGGTTCTGAGGGGCATAATGGGTATTGCACTGAGTTGCTTGAACGTCGTCTGACTTCAAGTTCATCTACCGAAATGCTTGATTATGTGGCTATCTGCGGGCCAGCTCCTATGATGCACATCGCAAGCGATCTTATCAGTTGTTGGTTACCTGATGTGATCTGCGAACTCTCCTTGGAGCGTCAGATGGCCTGTGGCATTGGTGCTTGCCTTTCTTGTGCAGTTCAGACGGTATCTGGTTCCAGACGCTCATGCAAAGATGGCCCAGTCTTTAACGCGCGAGAGGTGATTTGGTGATGGTTGATCTTACTACTCGTCTTGGATCTCTCACACTGAAAAATCCTGTGACCGTTGCTTCGGGAACGTTTGGTGTGGGCCGTGATTTTGCTCAATTCATTGATCTTAATCGTTTGGGTGCCATTACTTCGAAGGGCGTTTCCGGTGACCCATGGCCTGGTAATGCAATTCCACGTATTGCAGAGACGCCCAGCGGAATGCTCAATTCGATTGGGCTTCAGAATCCGGGCGTTGAGAATTTTTGTGTGGAGGAATTGCCGTGGGTTGCTCAGTTTGATGTGCCTTTGATTGTTAATGTCTCAGGGCATAGCGTAGAAGAATATGTTCGCGTTATCCAACGTCTTGAGCTCGAACCGAGCGTGACAGCATATGAGATCAATATTTCTTGTCCCAATGTAGACGCTGGCGGTATGGCATTTGGAGTCGATCCTCGCCTCGCGGCTTCTGTTGTGTCTGCCTGCAAAGCGATTACTGCGCGCGATTGCTATGTCAAACTTTCGCCTAATGTAACTGACATAGTTCAGATAGCGATTGCCTGCGTTGACGCGGGGGCGACCGCTCTTTCTCTCATTAATACGGTTCTCGGTATGGCTATTGATGTACGTACGCGACGACCTGTTCTCGCTCGTAAAGTCGGCGGACTTTCAGGTCCGGCAATCAAACCGATTGCGCTACGTATGGTTTACGAAGTTGCACATGCAGTGGACGTGCCCATTATCGGAATGGGCGGTATTTCCTGTGCGGAAGATGCGATTGAATTTCTTCTTGCAGGCGCGTCGGTTGTTGCCGTCGGTACCGGTAATTTTATCGACCCCACTATGACGATCCAGATTATCGAGGGGATCGAGCGCTATTGTTATGAAGAAGGTATCATGCAAATCGAACAGCTCGTCGGAGCACTGCGCGACTAAGAACGGACATTTTATGTATGAAACGAACGTCTTGTTACTGAAAGGAATCTGCATACCATGATGACCAATCATGATCTTTCTGCTGCCGAGCGCGTAATTGTCGCACTTGATTGTTCTCGTGATCGAGCGTATGAGCTAGGAGATTTGTTAGAAGGGAATGCTACGTGGCTTAAGGTTGGCATGACTCTTTTTTATGCCGAAGGGCCAGCGATGGTGACGTATTTCAAGAATAAAGGTTTTAAAGTATTCGTTGATCTTAAACTTCATGACATTCCTCATCAGGTTGAAGGTGCGGCTCGGGCCATAACCGCTCTCGGCGCGGATATGATCACCGTGCATGCCGTCGGTGGCGTGCCTATGATGGAGGCTGCTCTGCGCGGTATTGTCGCAGGTGCGCGCGAACGCAGAGATGCCACACTGCCTATATCGCTTGCGGTGACGGTGCTTACGAGCATGGACGAAGAAATGCTTTTTCAAACCGGTGTCGCACGCTCTTTGAACGAGCAGGTCAGTGCACTTGCTCGTCAAGCAAAACAAGCAGGTCTTGATGGAGTTGTTGCTTCTCCACAGGAGGCAGCCATGCTTCGCGCGGCATTAGGCCCTCGTGCGGCAATCGTTACGCCGGGCGTACGATTGGTGGGTGGTTCTCACGATGATCAATCCCGTGTAACTACACCATCCGTTGCGTGTGCTCAAGGTGCCTCCCATGTGGTGGTGGGTCGTCCTGTTACTCAGGCCGCTGATCCCGTCGCAGCATTTGCTGCATTTATTGATGACATTGAGCGTCGATGAAACGTGCGGTGAATCGTCGCTCTTTCTACTCTTGCGCTATTCTGACATTGTAGGTATAGTTTTAATACTCTAAGGGAAAGGAACCCTCGGCATTATGAGTGAATCATTCGAGCGTATTGATGACACAGAGGTTTTGGAGGCCCTTAAAGCGGCTCAGGCCATTTTGTCAGGACATTTCTGTCTGACGAGTGGCCTTCATTCTGATACATACATCCAATGTGCGCGTGTACTTGAAGATCCCGCCTTGACGATGCGCCTTGCGTATGAGGCTATTGCGCGTTTGCCACAGGATTTGAATGTTGACCTCATCGCATCACCGGCAGTTGGCGGCATTCTATTCGGCTTTGCCGTAGCAGATGCTCTCGGGCGCCACCTCATCTTTTCAGAGCGCGTTGAAGGAAAAATGCGCTTTCGTCGTTCGTTTGTGGTGCCAGCGGGAGCTCGCGTGCTGGTCGCCGAAGATGTGGTTACAACGGGCTCAAGTGTTAAAGAAGTATGCGATCTCGTCGAAGAAGCGGGCGGCGTGGTCGTCGGCGTTGTATCCCTCATTGATCGTGGCGGTGTTCGTCTGTTTGAACAGCCGTTTTTTCCCTTACTCAAGCTACCTACTCCTTCGTGGAGTCCTGATACATGCGAACTTTGTGCTCAGGGCGTGGAGATATACGCGCCAGGCAGCAGAAATCTGGGCAAGTAGTTTTATTATTTCCTCGTGTGAAGCTTGAGGAAATGTTTTGGTGGACATCGATCTTTAGGAGATGACATGGCACTACCGAATCTGACCGACGAGGAACGGGCTGCTGCACTGGAGAAAGCTGCACTTGCTCGTCACGAGCGTGCGCAACTTCGTGAAAAGATCCATACGGGCGAGATGAGCATTGAAGAACTGCTGAGCACGGTAGGTAACTCGGCTGTCGATAGGCTGAGAGTTTCCGCAATGATTGAGTCTTTACCGGGTTATGGCAAAGCAAAATCAGCAAAGATCATGGAGGAGTTAGGCATTTCTGAAACTCGTCGTATCAAAGGTCTTGGCGCTCGTCAGCGTGCTGATCTTATCGAGAGGCTGAAGAAAAACTAACGTGTCAGGTCATTTGTTTGTCATCTCAGGCCCATCCGGCGCAGGCAAGGGGACTATTGTCTCTCGCGTGCTTGAAAGGGTCCCAACTCTGTGGTTATCTATTTCGGCGACGACTCGTTCACCGCGCTGTGATGAACGAGATGGGGTCGAGTACTATTTTATTTCAGAAAAGCAGTTTGCGCAGATACTTGATGAGAACGGATTTCTTGAATGGGCTAACGTACACGGATGTCTGTATGGTACCCTGCGTTCCATGGTCATAGATCATCTCTGCGAGGGCGATGATGTGCTGCTCGAAATTGACGTTCAAGGTGCTCTTGATGTCAAAGAAAATTTTCCTGATGCCTTGCTCATTTTTGTTACCCCGCCGTCTTTTGAAGAACTTCAACGAAGGTTAACTTTGCGGGGCACTGAGACTGACGAGCAGATAGAATTGCGTTTAGATAATGCAAAATGGGAAATGTTGCAGAAATCGCGCTATAATATTTCAGTTGTGAATGATAATCTGGACGATGCGGTTGACGAGATTGTGGAATATATCGTCACTCAATGATCATCCAATAGCAAGAAGGTAAGGTTTTTCATGTCCATTATGGATCCGAATATTGATGAGATGCTTCAATTCACTGATGGCGATAAGTTTCGTCTCTGCGCTGTTACCGCTCAACGTGCGTGTGACATCAATGATATGATGCGTGGACAGCGTACCCGTGCCATCGCATACCAGACTACTGAGGATATTGCTCGATTTTCAGATACGAAGCCACTCTCGCTCGCTATGCAAGAAATTGTTCGCGGGGATCTTGGCTATGTGAAAGAAGAGTCATCTCACAATCTTGAAGAGTAGTTTTCAATCATGTTTATACCGATAGCTCTCGTTCATTATCACGAGATCGGTCTTAAGGGGCGCAATCGTGCGTCCTTTGAGTCTATTCTCTGCGATAATTTGCGTTTTGCGTTGCGCGATCATCCCGACGCACGTGTCTGCAGAATTTCAGGACGGTTGCTCATCGAGATTGACGAGTCGCTTGATTTTGATCAGGTGATTGAGCATATAAGGCAGGTTCCTGGCGTTGCGCGCGTTTCTTGCGGTTACCGCTGTGGCCGTGAAGTCGATGAAATGAAACAACTCGCTTGTCGCGTTCTTGATGAAGCGCCCTCCTGTGGTTCATTTAAGGTAGCTGCTCGTCGTTCAAATACTGATTTCGAAATTGACTCTATGACAATGAATCAGCTCTTTGGCTCTTTTCTCTGCGAACATGCACCCGAAAAGAAAGTGAAGATGAAAGATCCTGATGTGACGGTTCATATTGAAGTCATCCAGGGAAGCACCTATATCTATGGACGTTCGGTTGTGGGTGTAGGTGGCCTTCCAGTAGGAAGTGCGGGAAACGTCGTCAGCCTTATATCTGCTGGGATTGACTCACCGGTTGCTACGTGGCGCATGATGCATCGTGGTGCCGTTGTTATTGGATTACATTTTTCCGGAAAGCCGCAAACTGACAATTATTCTGAGTATTTAGTAGAAGATATCTTCAATGAACTTCAGGTAACGGGTGGTATCGGCTGTTGGTATGTTGCAGCGTTGGGCGACTATCAGTACGAAATATCTCTTTGTGTGCCGCCTCGTTTACGGATTATTTTCTATCGACGTTTGATGTTTGCCGTTGCTAATGAGGTCGCTGTAAGAGAAAACGCACGCGCCTTGGTTACCGGCGAATCGCTGGGGCAAGTTGCTTCTCAAACACTTGATAATATTCGTGCCGTGGATGCGATTGCGGCATTCCCGGTATTTCGTCCACTAATTGGTATGGACAAGCAAGAAATAATCAATAAGGCTCAAGAAATCGGAACATTTGACATATCTATCCGCAATCACTCAGACTGTTGTACGCTTTTTATGCCGCGTAGCCCTGAAACGCATGCTAGTTTAGATGAAGTCGATCGTATTTGGGCAGAACTACCGGTAACACAGTGGGTGGATGAAATTGTGGGCGCTCTTGAGTTTCACCCCGGCGTTTGCTGTGCGCGTCATCTGCCAAAAAGCCATAAGACACGGAAAAAGGGCGCACAGAAGCCTTCGTAGATAACAGAGAAATCTTTGTTAAAAAGCCGTTTATGCAAAATTTGAATAACGGGCACGTTCTGTAGACAAATTTTTCCGCCGTGATGAATAATCCTTTTTATGGGGAAATCCGTATATCCTTTCTTTTGATTGAAAGGATGTGCTGCGATGTATCAGTCCATGGCTGGGCGCGTGCGCGACGCATTTCGTCATATGGGCTTCATGCACTTAGACAGACGCGCCGTTGTGGGGGCGACGGTGATATTTGCCGTCCTCGTTACGGTTCTCATTGTTTTCATAGCGACTCGCTCAAACCGTGCTGTTGATAGTTTTAGCATCAGTTCAAGCGGTAAAACAGGAGACTCTGGTGTTACTGCATCTGCCACTCAACTTCCTGTCTCTGATACCATTTCAGTAAAGAAAATTTACGTACATGTTGTGGGCGCGGTCAATGCTCCGGGAGTCTATGAACTTCCTGAAGGTTCACGCATTGTTGATGCGATTGAGTATGCTCAGGGTTCCACTCAAGATGCTTCTCTCGTGGTACTCAATCTTGCTCATAAACTTGCTGATGGGGATCAGGTATATCTCCCAACCATCGATGAGGCTACGGTGGGGAGAACTCACTATGGGTTGATGATCTCACAGCTTGTGGGAAGCATGAACGTCGTGTCTTCAATTTCAAACAGTGGGGGAGCAGTAAGCCAAACCTCAAACACAACTGGAAAAATTAATATAAATTCGGCAACCGCAGATCAACTCGATCAACTTCCTGGTGTTGGGCCCGTTATTGCGCAGGCGATTATTACCTATCGGGAAAACAACGGCTCCTTCGAGACAATCTCAGACCTTCAATCAGTCAGTGGTATTGGCGAGAAAAAATATGCTCAGATCGTCGACTATGTCTGTATATAGTCAAATGTAGCCATATGCAGTATCTATTCGAGACAAGAGAATCTGCTACAAACGATTCTTTCCCTATATCCCGACCACTACTTCCTCTTATGTTGCCATTATTGGTGGGAATTTATGTGGGCATCATTATAGGTGAGGAGTATGAATGGAAAAATTACTGTGCCGATGAAAGTGCCCCATCATATCTGATCTCTGTTTTGATGGTCCTTGTCCTTATCGTGTGCGCTGAGATGGTCGTCGCATGGGTCGCAAATAAGATAGCGCAAGGGATGATCCTCTCTAAAAGGATTATCCAGATATCTTTGTGCATTAGTGGCGCTCTTTTTTTAGGATTTTTTTCGAGTACGTATGCCTATCAAGAACTGCATGAATCCATTCGTTCGGCGATTATTAAGACAACAACCAGCGCCGAAGTTCTCATTACGGGAGATGTCGAGAAAACATCGGGAGGCTGTTTCTCTCTCGGTGAAATGCGCATTCGTGACGGTGATACTCTTACTGTCCGTATTTTTTGGCCAGATACAGAGAGCGCGGCTTCTGTTGGAGAAGTCTGTACGGTACAAGGGTCATTCTCTGTTCTCAAACAGACAGAAGCTCAGCACCGATTCCATGAACAGATGGTAGGGGGAACGTTTAGCGTCGATCGTGTGGTTACTGCAGCCTATGAAGAGACGCTTTTCTCAAACGTCGCAAAAATACGCTTATGGTGTCTCAACGAGTTGCGAGAGGACGTGGTTGAAACAGATGAGCCAACGGCATTGCTTGAAAGTCTTCTTCTGGGGTATCGAAGCGATCTATCTGAGTCGACACTTCAACAAGACTATGCCTCTGTTGGACTTGCCCATATGCTTGCCGTTTCGGGTACTCATCTCACTATTCTCACCGCACTGTTAATTTCGCTTCTGCGAATGGTACGCTTGGGAAAGAAAAGTACCGGCATCTGCTGTCTCGTGTTTATTGTTCTCTATGTCATGCTTACCGGTTTGCAGGCATCAGCGGTCCGCTCGGGGCTTATGACGGCCGCGGCACTGCTACTATGGCTATGGGGCCGACGCCGCCATGCGCTTTCTGCGTTGCTTGTGATGGCAAGTTTTATGCTTATATTTCAGCCGTGTAATGCGTTCTCGCTGGGTTTTCAACTCTCTGTCGTCTCTTGCTTTGCGATCATCATCTTTTCATCTTGGATGTCTGAGTGGCTTATCGCTCTTTTGGGAAGATGGGGTGCTCTAGACTTTCTGTCCAGAAAAATTATAGATCCCATGAGTGTCACGATAGTCGCCCAACTAGTCACGGCACCACTTACTATCCCGTTATTTGCACAATTCTCAGTGATCGCACCGGTTGCAAATTGTGTGATACTGCCAATATCTGCGGTGCTATTGGGCGGAGGATTTATAGCGTTATCAATTGCTTCATTTGATGCCCCGTTTCATGCGCTATTTTTAGAGGCAATCAGGCAGCTTGCAATGATTAGCAACGTTATGGTGACATGGCTTGCAACACTGCCGGGTGCCTGCATGCCCGTTATCTTTGACCAAGCGATCATCGTCGGATTTGTTGTGATTGTGATGTGCGCTGCATATATCTTGTGGCCATTGCCACAGAGCCCGAGACGCGTCATGCGAGTAAGAAAGACTCTTTGTGTCATAGTTGCGGCAGCAGTTATTTTTGCAACTGTTCATATACCAGGGTCAGATGTCACGATTACGGTAATGGATGTTGGCCAGGGCGATGCCATTTTAATACGCGAATCGGGACATACGGTATTGATAGACACCGGCCCTTCGGATGCCGATCTTCTTAAGGCGTTGGCGCGAAATAACGTTTCTCAGCTTGATGCCGTGATACTTACTCACTTTGACAGCGACCATTGTGCGGCTCTTGGTGCGCTACGCGGTAAGGTCAGTGTTGCGCGTGTATTAGTTTCAGAAGGTTCTCTGGCGCTAGCCACGCATGATTCTGACGCAGCGGAAGTTTTGAAGGAAGCACAGGGGATTCTTGGTAATTCTAATGATGTACATGAATTAGAGTATCAATCGGTTATACAACTTGGTCCGCACGTGATTCTTTCGGTAGTGTGGCCAGAAAAGTCTATCAAAGAAAGTGATAACGAGGATTCCCTCTGTCTTCTTTTTGATTACGATGAAAATTTGGATGGTTTGGCTGATGTTACTGCGCTATTCACCGGCGATGCTGAGTCGACCACACTTGAGCGCGTCATTACGTTGAATAGACTTGCTTCAATCGATATTTTGAAAGTCGCTCATCATGGGTCAAAGAAATCTATAACCGATGTGCAGGTAAACAATCTAAACATACAAACTGCCTGCATCAGTGTTGGTGCTACGAATCGATATGGTCATCCTAACGGCGCAATTATTAAAACTCTTGAGGACGCGGGCACTTCTGTCTATAGAACAGATGAAGACGGGGATATAGTAATTACGTTTGGACGCACAACCTATACTGTTTCGTGTGCTAACATACGTTCATAATCGATACGAAAGGAACGATATGTCATCAGAAAAACCGCTGCTTCCGGTTTATCTGTTCAACGGTGATGACGCGCTCAAACAAGAGACGTTACTCAAACGCCTTGTCGCCCGTATTGCCGCTCAGGGCGATATAGATTTTAATCACACAAGCTTGAGTGCAACAAAACTAGAAACGGGCGCCGAGGTTATCGACGCATGTCTTACGCTGCCATTTTGCTCTGACTATCGTCTGGTCGTGCTTAAACAGATAGATAAAGCCAAAAAGGCGGTCATCGATGATATCGCGTCATATCTTAAAGATCCTGCCTCGACTACCGTGCTTGCGCTGACCGCCGAGAAACTTCCGAAGAATCTCATTCTTTATAAGACGATTGAAAAAATCGACCCGCAGGCTATTATCGACTGCTTTGGGAAAAGGAAGCATGAGTTACCAACTCTTGTGCGTGCAATGGCTACAAAACATGGTGTTACCATTGCACCGGATGCGGCATTATTGTTGGTTCATTACGTGGGTGTCTCCACGATTGCACTCGATTCAGAACTTTCAAAATTGGCCTCTCATGCGTGCTCGCAAGGACGTGGGGAGATCATTGAACGTGATATACGCGATATGGTTTCGCGCACGGCCGAGGTTCAGCCCTGGGAACTCTCAGATGCGCTGGGCGCACGTGACGTGCAACGATGTCTCGAATTGTTATCATATATGCCGCTGCAGTCGCCCTATGGTTTATTGGCTCTGTGCCTGACGCGAATACGGGAGCTCCTTGTGGCCAAGTCGTTGGAAGCTCGCCCGGGTTCGATATCGATTGCCTCGGTGCTGGGCGGTCCTGATTGGCGTTACAAGAATCATCAGCGCTGGGCACATGGATTCCAAGAAAATGAGCTTATTGCTGCGCTCGGCGCAGCGGCGCAAACGGAGTATAAGATGAAGACAGGAGCCGATCCAAATCTTGCCTTTGAAATGTGGCTCATGAGCGTATGCCGTACAACTGCGAAGGAGAAATGCCTTCTCGAGTAATTAAATCTGCAAATTTTGTATATTCGTTCTCAACCATGTAAACTGAATCTGCATAATTACGCGTATATGTTATCATCACAGAGTTAGTCAGTGCAGCCCCACTGCGCATGACCAATACCTATAATTGAGAGGAAATAGAAGCGTGGCAAACATCAAGAGTCAAAAAAAGCGCATTCTCACCAACGAAAAGGCGCGTTGTCGCAACAAGGCTGTGCGCTCCGAGTTAAAAACTGCAACTCGTCATATCGCAGACGCTGTTGCCGCTGGTGATGCACTAACTGCACAACAAGCAGCTCAGAAGGCCTGTCGTCTTTTTGACAAAGCGGCCTCAAAAGGCGTGATTCACAAGAATCAAGCCGCTAATCGCAAATCAGGCGCTATGAAACTTGCTAATTCTGTCAAATAGTATCTGATTTGGTATATGTGCAAGTGCTAAGAAGCCATCAGAGGATGGCTTCTTCGTTTATCTCCCGGTATAAGGATGCGGCAGGGGAGATTAAGAGGCTATAAGTCTAGTGCCATAATCATAACCTATCTCATTCATATAAATTTCAGACTCAATAACCTATCTCTTAAGTGCGCTGTTGAATTTTCATCGGCGCTTTTTTGTTCCTGCTGGATTGTTTATCAAATGCGGTAACTACTACATACTTGCTCATGAATGCTCATAGAAATGAAACATAGGTATCAAAAACAAAATAGAAAATATATATAAAATATATGTTATTTACTTATATATAAACAATTGGTATGATTCTTGATTGATTGATTAATTTGCCAGTAGCTTACTACGAAAGAAGACGCCTGTTTGATCGGTAGATATGTATAACTCCCCGAGAGAGGGTCCTCTATGAAAACAAGTATCGCTTCGAAAAGAGACATCGGCACAGGGAGAAAGATACTGGCAGTCTTGCTCTCATGTATCTTGGTTATGTCACTTCTTCCTGCTCCAGCGTTTGCTGGCAGCATCGTGATAAAGACACAAGCGACAGACATCTCATCAGCGACACTCTCAACTATCTATGAGCAGACGTGGGCGGGAAGAGCCATGACTCCTGAGCCCACCGTTACCTATAGCGGCACGCCGCTTGTTAAAGATACCGACTACACTCTCTCCTATACCAACAACGTAAACCTTGGTACGGCGACGGTAACTGCTACGGGAATCGGCAGTTATACCGGTACTGTAAGCGAGAACTTTACCATCACGCCGTTTGTCTATCATGTGGTAACCGACGGAAGCGAAGTAGGCAATGGGGCCTATATCCAAAGAACCATTTTGGATATGATTCATGGAGTTGTTCCCGCAACCTTAGGTGGAGTAGATGTTGTAAGCGTGAATATCGGCAGCCCCGGGTTTACTTCTCTTGACATAAGCGCCAATACGCAACTGAAAGTGCTTGATTGTAGCTTCAATCAACTCACTTCTCTTGACATCAGTGCCAATACGCAACTGATAGAGCTTTATTGTGGCTCCAATCAGATCACCTCTCTCAACGTCAGTGGCAATACGCAATTGATAAGTCTTAGCTGTTACAATAATCAGCTCACCTCTCTTGATGTGAGCGCTAACACGCAACTGACACAACTTGATTGTGACAGCAATCAGCTTACCTCTCTTGATGCGAGTGCTAATACGCAATTACAGTTTCTCGATTGTAGCTTCAATCAACTTACCTCTCTTGATGTCAGCGCCAATACGCGACTAAAAGAACTTTATTGTCACGGCAATCAGCTCACCTCTTTCGACATTAGTAGCAGTACGCAACTGATAGAGCTTTATTGTGGCTCCAATCAGATCACCTCTCTCGACGTCAGTAGCAATACGCAATTGATAGATCTTAGCTGCCTCAGCAACCAGCTCACCTCTCTTGACATAAGCGCTAATACGCAGCTGACCGCTCTGTATTGTCAGTATAACTACATCGCCGACACCTCAGTTCTTGAGGCCTGGCTTGCAACGCCGGGACACTCAGGACAGGTCTTGCCACAGTACGCACGTAATATAGCAGATGCAGGCGTGGCACCGATCTCTGATGTGACCTACACCGGGTCTGCGATCACACCGCTACCGGTAGTGACCTATGGGGCCACCACCCTAACAGCAGGCAGCGACTATACGCTTGCCTACAGTGGTAACACCTCTGTAGGGAGTGCCACTATTACCATCACGGGCACAGGTCACTACGCCGGTACACAAGAGGTAAGCTTTAACATTGTGGCTGCAGACATCGCTTCGGCAAGTATCGCTCCTGTATCTAATCAGGTATGGACGGGGTCAGCTATTACGCCTGCACCTGTTCTTACCTTTAACGGGGCCACACTGCTAGCAGATACTGACTACACGCTTTCCTATAGCAATAACGTGAGTGTCGGTACGGCCACTATCACGATCACCGGCACGGGTAACTTCACCTCTACCACTTCTACCACCTTTGATATCGTAGGCCGCGATATAGCAGATGCGAGCGTGGCACCGATCTCTGATGTGACCTATACCGGGTCTGCGATCACACCGCTACCGGTAGTGACCTATGGAGCCACCACCTTGACAGCAGGCAGCGACTATACGCTTGCCTACGCCGATAATACCAGCGTCGGTAGCGCTACCATCACCATCACCGGTATCGGAAGCTACACCGGTACCACGAGTACTACCTTCAATATCATCCCCAAAAGCATAGCCTCAAGTGTAATAGCTCCCATCTCTAAGAAACTCTATGTAGGTATTCCCGTAGAGCCAACGCTGGCTGTCAGCGATGGTGCTACTACCTTGACCTTAGGAGTTGACTACACCAAAAGCTATACCAATAACACCGTAAACGGTACGGCTACGGCCACTATCACCGGTATCGGTAACTATACCGCTACTAACAGCACTGACTTTACGGTCGTCAGGTTCAGCGATGTAAGCTATGACATGTGGTATATCACTGATGGCTGGCTTACCTATGTAGTTGAAAATGATCTTATGAGTGGGTATGCCGGTACTACCGAGTTTGGTCCACTTGATTTCATTTCGCGCGGTCAGGTAGCAACAATTCTCTATCGCGCAGCGTGTAACGAAGATCCTTCTCTTATTGCTATCTATGGTTCAACTATTGACCCAAGTAACTATGCCACTACTGCGGTATTTGATGATGAAGCGACCGGAGTCTATTACACCGCCGCTATCAACTGGGCAAAGGCAGTAGGCGTTATGACAGGCTATGGGCCTGAGTATACGCATGTAGCACCCGATAACCTGATATCACGAGAAGAACTCTGCGCCATGATTACACGCTATGTACGGGTTATAGATCCCGTCAAGGGAGCTCAGACCGGTCCGGTTGACTACAGCCATATACAAGGTATGGATGAGGTTTCTGATTGGGCACTTGCTAACGTTGAATGGTGCGCTTCTTGGGGCATCATAGGAGGCGTCAACAGGGGCAGCGGCATCCTTGTGATGAACCCACATGATGCTGCCTGGCGTGCCAGTATGGCCAAGATGATTACCGTATCTATACGGGACGTCATAGGGTAGCAGCTACACACATACAGAGTTACAAGTATGGGTCGCCTAGGCGACCCATACTGTTGTCAAGAAATATTTTTATACCATTAGGCGGTATAGACATGTCTCTTAAAAAGGATTGTTTGTAAACAAGAAAAGTGCAATTATAACGATGCCGAGGATGATGCGGTACCATCCAAAAACAGTAAAGTCATTCTTCTTGATATATCCTATAAGGAATTTTATGGCAAGTATTGAGACAACAAATGACACGATACAGCCCGTAAGCAATAAGGCGATCTCAAGGCCAGTATATGAAAACCCAAATTTGATAACCTTTACAAGACTCCATCCAAACATGATTGGAATCGCGAGGAAGAATGCAAATTCTGCGGCAACGGTGCGGGAGAGGCCCAGAATCATTGAGCCAAGAATTGTTGAGCCAGAACGAGAAGTTCCCGGAATGATTGCAAGACACTGAAAGCAACCGATAAAAAATGCACGACGGTAGCCGATTTCATCGAGTGTTATCACTTTTGCATATAACTCAGAGGTGTCTTCCTGCAAAGAGGGGGAGACAGAACTATCTTGCGATATATTGAGGGTGTCTGCGTGTGCTGCATGCTTTATGTTTGAGGTAGAGTGACGAGGACGGTATTCATCAGTGCTGAGAGAATGAGATGATGAGACTTCAGGAGACCCGTGCAATGTGAGTAATTCGCCTGCTTTGTGCCGATTGATGCGTTCAATGATAATAAAGGCAATACCATAGACAATAAGGGCTATAGCCACAACAACATAATTATAAAGATGAGAGTTTACCCAATCATCAAACAACACGCCAACAATAGCAGCGGGTATGGTTCCCACGAGAACCTTCCCCCAGAGGGAGAGGGTTTGTTTGCGCTCGTGACTGTTTTTACGAGGCGAAAATGGGTTGAGCTTATGGAAGTATAAGACAATAACCGCCATGATGGCACCCAGCTGAATTACGACAAGAAAAAGTTTTAAAAACGCGTCCGACACGTTGAGTTTGAGAAATTCGTCCACAATAATCATGTGACCGGTACTCGATATAGGCAACCACTCAGTGATACCCTCTACTATGCCGAGGAAGGCAGCCTTGAGTAGCTCTATTACGATATCCATAACATCCTCTCGTGGTGGCACAAATATAGTCTCATCACATTAGTCTAGATAATAATCGGTAGTATGCTAGCGCATATAGCTTACAAATATCTTACGTTTTTGCAAGATAGGGCGAAGAGGAGGGTTCCACGGCTCCCTGATTCGTATCAGTGACGTTTGTGTCATCACAGGGAGTGGACAAAACATCGCGTCTTCTTCGCAGAATATCGCCGGGCATAAGAGGGGATCGAGCAGTAAAACAATAGCGTTCCATTGTCTTATTTGCTACGGCTGTGGCTCCTGTACGCTCATGTATGAGATTTGATACTTTCAATGAAGCAACAGGCTTGCCCGGAGAAAGTACTTCAAGTTCGTCATCTGCGAAGAAACGGTTACGTTCGACAACCGTTATCGTGAAGCATTCTTGTGATTCTTGTTTACAATCTAGGACTGTGGCAATCAAGTCGTGGGTCTGAGTATAGCCTTCGTTTTTTTCTGTCTGCTGAGCTGCGCCATAGAAAAAGCCTGTGTGATACGGGCGATGGCTCACCGCTTCCATTTCGGGGAGAAAAAGCTGCGGATCTGCTCCGTCGAGTACCTGTCGGTATGCGTTTGTTACAACCGCTACATAATAGAAACTTTTAGCCCGTCCCTCGATTTTTATTGAGTGCACTCCTGCTTTCTCAAGTTCATTCAAATGTTCAAGCATCATGAGGTCTGAAGAACTGAATAGGTAGGAACCCTTTGTGTCTTCCTCAATGGGGAAATACTGGCCTGGTCTCGTCCGTTCCATGACGGCGTATTCCCATCGGCACGGTTGTGTGCAACAACCCTGATTCGCGCTACGATGGGTAAGATGGTCGCTGATAAGGCAGCGTCCGCTGACGGCCATGCACATTGCTCCGTGGACAAACACCTCAAGCTCTAGTTCGTCGGGGAGTTGGCTGCGCATGTGGGATATTTCCTGTAATGATAATTCTCTTGCGAGCACTATACGCTGCGCACCGAGCTCATGGTAGACACGCGCTGCTTCGGCGTTTGCGCAGGACGTTTGAGTTGAAATATGTATATCGATATGTGGCGCATAAAGACGAGCAAGGCGCAGGGCGCCAAGGTCGCTTACTATGATGGCATCCACACCCAGGTTATCGAGTTCTCTTAGATGATCTGCAAGTTTGTCAATATCTTTGTCGTGCATAAGCATATTCACCGGTACGTGTACTCGAGCACCCTGACTATGCGCGTAGATAATTCCCTGCAAAAATTCTTCATCTGAAAAGCCATCGGCCTGTCGGCGAAGACCGAATTCATCGCCGCCCATATAGACTGCATCTGCACCAAAGTGCAGCGCATAGCGTAGTTGTTCTGTGCCGCCAGCAGGGGCGAGGAGTTCCATCTTTGACATGTGCACCATTATACGTGTGAGGTATGCCGGTGGACGATAAATCAGATAACCTCTATAGAATATGACAAGCGTATCGCGTAAAATGACCCATTACTGACAGTCCGAGAAAGAAGGCTTTACCAAATATGACGAAAACGATTTCTCACGCTGTGAGATTTGTTCCTGTTACCTCACCTCGGGATATTGAAAAAGTATCTGCGCTTGCTCAGATGATATGGTATGAGTATTTTCCTTCAATCATCGGGCAATCCGATACGGATTACTTGGTAAAAAAACTTCAAACTCCCTTTGCAATTGCTGATCAGATCGCCGAGGGATATCAGTATTTTTTCATAACCGAAAACGGTCAGCTCATAGGGTATGTTTCCGTGATTGTTAAAGAGGAGGATCTCTACCTCAGCAAGTTGTATTTAGCGAAGAATTTTCGGGGGAGTCGGCGCAGCTCACAAGCGCTCGAGCTGCTTACCACTTATTGCTGCGAAAACGGATTATCGGGTATTAGCCTCAATTGTAATAAAAATAACGTAGACTCATGGGCAATCTATGAACACTGGGGGTTTGTGCGGGTAGGTTCTGAAAAGATTTCTATGGGCGAAGGCCATTATATGGACGATTATGTCTATCGTTTGCCTATCGTTTCTGAATATAGCGCTGAGAAGGATGGTGGGTCTCAGCGAGCGACCACAGTTACGAGGGCCGATGGTGCCCTCGCCTCTCCTGTACGCAAGAAGATAGCGCTACCTGAAAACGATCGGAAAGATTTTTCTCGTCTGGCGCGCGATTATGCCGCTGACCTAGAGAAGCTGCCTCGTTTCAGCCTCGCAAGTTTTTTGCTAACACCTGTCTGGGCCCCCGCTCATGGATTCTGGATTGCCATCCTGCTCTATCCCGCATGGGTATTCGTAGATGCTCTCATACGCCAGGCGGTCGACCAGTTGACGGTATTTTCGATAGCCATCGCTGCTATTATTTTGTGCGCAACCATTGCTCTTTCAGCTTGGATTGCATCAAGCTCTCAGCGTAATGCGTATCTACGTGTCGCGGGTAAGGTTTCCTTTGAAACCTATAGAGCGCGCGAACGCATCTGGAATATCGTGAGCGTTCCTCTGGCTCTTATCATCGTGGGATTGGCAACATATTACAATATTGTTATCTACCCGACATTAATCGGTTAGTACGTCTTTCACGCAATGAGGCGTTTCCTGCGGACACAGGTCAGCAATGAAGCATTCCTCGCAACGGGGGCGTGGGGCTTTGCAGATGGTCCTGCCAAATGTGATCCAACGGTGATTCACGTTTTTCCATTGATCTTGTGGTATCAGATTGAGCAGATCTTCCTCTGTCTTCGTGGGACTTTTTGCATCGGAAAGTCCTAGGTTATGTGCGATGCGATCTACGTGAGTGTCCACTGCTATTCCTTCGACAATATCAAATGCAGTATTAAGAATAACATTGGCAGTTTTGCGACCCACTCCCGGCAGGCGCATAAGCTCGGATGCGCTCTGCGGTACTTCACCACCAAACTCAATTACAAGAGTTTGGGCACAAGCTACCACGCGCTGGGCTTTGGTATGAAAAAAACCAAGGGAGTGAATGACTTCCTCAACTTCAAAAACTGAGGCATCGGCTAATGAAAAAGGAGTCGGCCAACGTGTAAATAAAGCGGGCGTGACAAGATTTACCGCGCGATCTGTTGTCTGCGCAGAGAGCACCACGGCAATGGCGAGCTCAAACGGATTATTATAGTTAAGAAATCCGCTTGTCTCAGGATAATAGGCATCAATACGATCGACGACAATCTGAGCGCGTTGCTTTCTATGCTTGATACTTTCGCGTGGCATGGATCGTCCTCTTTCGTTTCTTTTTTGTACACGATCTGCGGTTTTTCGTTATTTTAGCGCAACTGTACCGAGCGAGCGTAGATACATGATAAGGTCGCGGAAAAGTGTTACATCTTAACCGGTCTCTGGTGAGAATGACCGGCTTTTCTCATGCATAGTCGGCGAACGGTCGGCGGAATCGAAAGGTATACGGTGTTTATAGACAGTATTGCATATCCGCTCATGCACGCTCCCGAATTAAAACCATTGTTTGAAAAACTTTCTTCGGGTGAAGATAGCACATCAGGTATACCTCTTTCGGCGCGCCCGCTGATGATCGCCGCCGCTTTTGCATTACATCCTCGACCCATGCTGGTAGTTGTGCCCGGCGAAGAGACGGCTGAACGGCTATCCTTTCTTCTTGCCTCATATCTCGATTACGATTCGGTACAGGTACTGCCCGGTAGATCAGCTTATCCCTGGTCTGATCGCCTTGCCGATTCTCAGGAGATTGGTCGTCGCATTCGGGCACTTCGCTCATTACAGAAAGGAGACGCGTGCATTGTGGTAACAAGTTCACGCACGCTTCTCCGCCGCCTTCCGCCGCCTGCGTCTCTTCCTATTGAGCCTTTGGTGTTTGTACGTGGCGCGTCGCTTGCTATGCCCTATGACCAGATAGCACGGTGGCTTCTTGACTCTGGCTATATCCGGATGGATAAAGCCGACGTGCCCGGAACATTTTCTTTTAGGGGAGATACGCTCGATATTTTTGAGGTGACGAGTCCGTATCTGGTTCGTATAGAACTTTTCGGAGAAGAAGTTGAGTCCCTCCGACACGTTATTGCTTTGACCGGTCAAAGCATCTCCGATGTGGAAACGGTGTCAATCTATCCCTGCACAGAATTTCCTCTTGGTTATGCTGCGGCCACTCACATTCGTAATGGTCTCATGCGTGTCACAGGAGTGATTTCGACAGAGCAGGAACAACATCTTGAGATGATTTCTTCGGGTATCGGGTTTCCTGGTGTAGAACGTTATGTGTCTCTGGCCTATAAGGAACCCGGCATAATTCTTGATTACCTGCATACAGACACCCTCACAGTCCTTGTTGAGCCACGGGCATTGTTTGACGACGCCGCTCACGCCTATGAAGATATTGCCGTACACGCAAAGGCGGCGCATTGTTCATTAGCGGGGCTCTATTTAAAGCCCGAGGAACTTGACTTTGGGACTAATCAACGGTGGACGTTGTTGTCCCTTATGAGAGCGGGAACCTCTGTCGATCTTGATTTGACAATAAAGAATGTGGTAAGTGCTCATTCTGAACAACGATTTATGGCTCAGATACAGACGTTATTGAAAGCAAATTTTCTGGTTGTACTCGGTATTGCGGATCGTAAAACTCGTGAAGATATAAAACTGCTACTTACAGATTATTTCATCCCACTACGAGATGCAGATGGGCATACATTTATACCAAATGTTGTTAATATACTTTCAACAGATATTCCCGTTGCGCTCATTATTCCTCAGGCACAACTGGCCTTGCTTAACCTGAGCGACTCTTCATCGCGCGCGTGTTCTTATAGAGGTCGTAAACATATAGATCCTACTTCGATCACATTTCCCTATAGCGTGGGGGATTATGTGGTACACGCGACGCATGGTATAGCGCTGTTTAAAGAATTTCTCTCTCAGGAAGTCTGCGGCGTACGGCGTGACTACTTGCTCCTTGAATATGCTCACGGAGACAAACTCTATGTACCGGTTGAGCAGGTTGACCGAGTGACGCGTTATGTGGGCAGTGGTGCCGATGCCCCTCGTCTTACTCGCTTGAATACCAGCGATTGGACGCGTGCAACGAACAAGGCAAGAAAAGCCGTCAAAGAGCTTGCTTTTGATCTTGTTGACCTCTACGCTCGTCGTTCCTGTGTTGCGGGCTACGCGTACGAACCTGATGGGGAATGGCAGCAGGAGATGGAGCTGATGTTTCCCTATGAGGAAACTCCTGATCAACTCTCTGCTATCACCGATGTTAAGGTGGACATGGAGTCAACCAAACCGATGGATCGTCTGGTGTGCGGCGATGTTGGTTTTGGTAAAACAGAAGTTGCTGTCCGCGCGGCGTTTAAAGCTATACAGAGTGGCAAGCAGGTTATGATGCTCTGCCCGACTACTATTCTCGTGCAACAACACTACACTACTTTTCAAGAGCGTTTTGCTCCGTTTGGCATTACCGTTGATGTGCTATCTCGTTTTAGGAGCGAAGCACAACAGAAGAAAACCCTTGAAGCATTTTCTGCGGGAACCGTTGATATGTTGGTGGGCACCCATCGTCTGCTTTCTTCTGATGTCAACCCCAAAGATCTTGGATTGGTAATTATCGATGAAGAACAGCGTTTTGGTGTCCAGCACAAGGAGCATCTTAAAAATCTTCGTGAGCATATAGACATACTTACGCTTTCCGCAACACCTATTCCGAGAACTTTGCAGATGTCGCTTGCGGGTGTGCGCGATATGTCGCTGATAGAAACGCCACCCCCTCATCGACGTCAGATTGAAGTAACAGTGGGGGAGTGGGACGAGAATCTTGTTTCAGCTGCCATCAGGCAGGAAATGGCTCGCGATGGACAGGTTTACTATGTGTCAAATCGGGTTAAGTCAATTGATGAGGCGGTGAGACGCGTTCAGGCAGTGGCTCCCGAGGCTCGTATTGGTGTAGCTCATGGACGTATGGATGCTCATCAGATTGAAGCGGTTATGGAGACATTTGTGGCTGGCGAGACCGATGTCCTTATCTCTACTACCATTATTGAGTCGGGTATTGATAATCCCCACACCAATACGCTTATTATCGAGGATTCGCAACGTCTCGGACTCGCCCAGCTTTATCAGCTTAAGGGGCGTGTAGGCCGTTCACGCACTCAGGCGTATGCTTATTTTCTCTTCCCCCCCGATCGTGCACTAACTCAGGAAGCCATCGATCGCTTACTTGCCATTCAGGAATTTCAGGAACTGGGAAGTGGTATGAAAATTGCCATGCGCGATCTTGAAATTCGTGGAGCAGGCTCGCTCTTTGGTGGCGAGCAGTCAGGCAACGTTTCATCGGTTGGATTCGATCTCTTCGCCTCCATGCTCGCCGAAGCGGTATCAGAAGTGCGCGGCGATACGCCGTTGCTTGCGCACGAAACAGTCATTGATGTGCCAGGTGGATTTTTCCTTCCAGAGGAATATGTTCCGGCAACCGACGAACGGGTGTTATTCTATCGTCGCTTTGCAGCTGCAGAAGGGCTTGAAGATGCTGACCGTATTGAAGCGCAACTGCTTCAACTCCATGGGGATCTTCCTGTTGCCGCGCGCAATATGGTTGATCGTGTGCGTGTGCGATTCTACATGGAGCATCTTGGTGTTCATACCATTGGATTCTCACGCAATAAGCTCATAATTGATCCTTTGGAATTGGATCCGAGCCTTCGTTCCTTTGTCGCAGCTGCTCACGGTGTGTATCTCGTTAAAAGTAAGAAACTGACGTATCCCGTGTCCGCTGACGAAGAACCAATTGCCTGTGCTCGTACGCTTCTTGACTATTGTTACCAGCATGCACGCGATGAGGAAGAGGGGATATAGCATGAATGAGCAGGATGGTATACCGGCAGTCAGGTCTATCGACCGAGGAATTGCCGAGCAAATGGTGCCCGATTTTGACCCTCAGGCTACCTCTGCGGCCTTTATCAAGCTTATTGATATCATGGCGGCTTTGCGGGGCCCCGACGGATGCCCTTGGGATAAAGAGCAGACTCACCTCTCGATTTCGCAGAGTGCCGTTGAAGAAGCCTACGAAGTTCAGGGTGCTATTGAAGATGGTGATGCGGAGGCGCTCAGAGAAGAATTGGGCGATCTGTTACTCCAAGTGGTTTTTCACGCTGAAATGGCAGCGGAAGCAGGAGAGTTCACGCTGCTTGACGTTATAGAGGGTATCTCGTCTAAACTTATCCGTCGTCATCCTCATGTATTTGGTGTCGATGTGGCACTTGACGCGGCGGCATTTACCGCAGAAGAACGCGAGCAGGTTGCATCAATTCAATCTGCCGGAGAAGTTGTTGATCTATGGGATCATATCAAGTTGCATGAAAAACGATTGAAAGCAGAACACAGACGCGAAATGGCTCAGAGATGTGGGAAAGACCCCGATTTCATTTCGTCACTTGAGGATATATCGCGTGCACAGCCCGCACTGATGCAGGCACAGGATATCTCAAGAAAAGTAGCGGCCATGGGATTTGATTGGCACGATACGGCTGAGGTGTGGGAGCAGTTTGACAGCGAGCGTAACGAATTTAATTCTGCATCAAATTCTACTGAACGAGAAGACGAGATGGGTGATCTGTTGTTCTCTCTCGTCAATGTTGCGCGACATGAACATATTGATGCAGAGCGTGCGCTCAGGTCAACGTGCAAAAAATTTCGCATGCGTTGGTATAAGGTGGAACAGGAAATACGTAATAAATGTATGACTTATCAAAACATTTCTCATGATGAACTGGAACAGTTGTGGAAATCAGCGAAAGATTCTCTTGCTGAAGAGAGCTGCGCCGACTAATTGACGTTAGCCGTCAATCTATGCTCTTTTCAGGGGTTGGACATCTTCGTGAATGTTTGGTAAGGTCGTTTTGTTTACAATAAGTCAGGTTCACTCAGATAATCGAGTAAGGATTGTTGACCTAATGGATTTTGCTGCATATCTTTCGGCTAACTCGAATCATTTTGATGATTATCTTGCTTCATTTTTTACACAGGTAGACGATGCCGACCTGCAGAAGTATCTCTATGCTCCATTGGCTGAATATACCGCCAATGCAGGCAAACGCCATCGTCCGCTTATTTGTACACTTGCCTGCCAAGCAGTAGGGGGAGATGGCTCCGAGGCGCTGTCTTCTGCCGCCGCTATTGAGCATTTTCATAATGCTGCGCTCATTCATGATGATATAGCAGATGACTCTCTTACGCGTCGCGGAAAACCCTGTATGCATATCAAAGAGGGTCTTGGTCTTGCTATCAATGCCGGCGACCTTGCGCTTACTCTGGTAATCGCTACGCCACTACGCGATCCCAACCTATCTGATGAGCGCAAGCTCAGGATCATCGGCGAGTTGGTTCATATGAATGAGCAGACTATAGATGGTCAGGCGCTCGATATTGGCTGGGCGCGAGATGCCCGCTTTGATCTTACTCTTGATGACTATATAATGATGGCGACGTATAAGACCGCCTTTTATTCCGGTGCAGTACCTCTTGCGGTAGGCGCTATATGTGGCGGCGGTACCGAAGAGGAGGTCGAAAGTCTTCGGGCATTTGGTCTTGCGACAGGACTGGCGTTTCAGATTCAGGATGACCTGCTCAATCTCATTGGTACCGCGGAGTCAACTAAGAAAGATTTTCGCAGTGACATTACCGAGGGCAAACGTACGTATATGGCGATTCATGCACTGCAGAATTCTTGCGATGCGCAAGAATTGCGTACTATTCTTGCCAGTAAAACTAACGATCCGATACTTCTTGAGCGTGCGGTGGAAATTATGCAAGAGGCGGGGAGTATACATGAAGCAAAGGACTATGCTGCGCGGTTGGCGCTCAACGCTCAACAACAACTCGACACTACTTTGTCGGACTCGCCCGCTAAGCTACTTCTGCTTTCAATGGCCACCTTCTTCATTGACCGCTTAGCCTGATTTCAAGCATCTTCGGTTGGTTCTGTTATAAGGAGTTCTTGAAAACGTGGAGATCATTGAACTACATTCATCGGGTCCTGCTGTTAAAGACGTACAACAACGCCTAGAGCAACTCGGTTACAGTTTAGGTCTTGATGCCAATGAGGGAACTTTTGGCGATGCAACCGTTTGCGCGGTACAGGCGTTTCGGCGTGACTACCAACTTCCAGACGGTAGTTTTATCGACGCTATAGCATGGTCAGCTCTGGTGGATGCAACATTTTCTCTCGGCGATCGGATGCTGTATCTACGAATGCCCTACCAACATGGCAATGACGTAAGGATTCTCCAGACCGTTCTCAACATTCTTGGATTTTTCTACCGTGAAGTTGACGGAATCTTCGGTGGCGAAACTGAGACTGCTGTCCGTGAATTCCAAATCAATACGGGGCTACCCGCTGACGGCATCGCCGGAAATTCGACGTTTGAAGCCATACATCATCTTGAGCATGTCTGGAAAGGAAAGCCCGTTTCCACTTACGGCGAGGAATCCATGAGTTTTGCTCGTGTGGCAGCTGTGCTTGAGGCCACACCTCTCTGCATCTATGGTACTGATGCATTCTCAAGAAGAGTAGCGCTTCGTATTTCAAACCTTGCTTCTGCCACCACGACCGCCTCTCGTGTCTTTTCGGCTGAGACGCTTTCTGCGCCTCCTACACCAGATATGGCATTGATACATATCCTACGCGAACCCGATGCGCCGACCGCCGGCATCCCTCGTGTGGTTTTTTCAGAAGACCCGTCGTTTCTTCAGCACGTTGTTGCAGCAGTTCAGGAAAGTCGTCATAACTATAATAGATTGATTATCGCGCTTCCTCCGTCTATTATTACTTCTGATCTGACAAATCAGTCAGAATCAGGAAAACCCCTTGAACAGCATCTTGCCGTTCGTATTCTTGATGCACTTTGTATTGCCTACATATAAGATGAGAGGTGAGTCTCTTGGAATCTGCCCGTCCGTCTTCTCGTGTGTTGTTCTGTGCGTGTGCGGTGTGCGTGGCTATTTTCGGGGGGCTCCTTATGCCCTCCTTTGCCCATGCGGTAACTTCTGCTGAAAAACAGGCTGAGGCAACTGCTGCTCGTGCGCATCTTTCAGATTTGATGGGCGAGCTCGAGATTGCTTCAGATAACTACTATACCGCGCTGGACGAACACGATTCAGCCATTGATGCCATGAATGATGCGCAGGATCGGATTGACGCCGCCGTGGCGCAGATAAATCGACTTCAGGGACACTTGGGCATGCGCGCACGTTCTATGTACAAGAGTGGCTCTACCTCGTTTCTTGACGTTCTTCTTGGGGCATCATCGTTTTCTAACTTCATCAGTACTTGGGATTTTCTCAATGAGATGAATGCGTCTGACGCTGAGTACGTGGCCCAGACAAAGGTATTGGAGAAGGAAGCTCAGGCGGCACGAGCAGAATATGCGACACAAGAAAAAATTGCGGCACAGAAGCTTTCAGAGGCAGAGATTGCACAAAAGGCACTGCAAAATTCTGTTGATGCGTATCAGCATACTGTTGCAAATCTTGATGCAGAGGTTTCTGCTTTGATTGCACGAGAAGAAGCAGCGGCTGCAGCGGAAGCAGCTTCTTCTCGTACGAGAAGTGGCGGATACGGCGCTGCCTATGATGGAAACAACGCGATTGTGGCGGCCGCCTACTCACGCATTGGGTCAGAATATACACAAGCGGCTGGTCGTCGTAATGGTCCTTGGTCTTTTGACTGTTCGGGGTTGACGCAGTGGTGCTATGCGCAGGTAGGCATTTCTATTCCCGGTACCTCAAGTACTCAGTACAGTGGCATGCGGCACATTCCTCTCTCCGAGGCACGCCCCGGTGATGTGCTCTGGATGAGCGGTCATGTTGCGATATATGCAGGAGGGGATATCTACGTGCACGCCTCTACGCCTCAGACGGGTGTTATTGAATCAAGCGGTATCTACCGGGCGGGTTTTGAGTGCGCTCTTCGCCCGTATTAAAGAAATGACGATCAAAGGGAGCATAGTATGTGCACAGTAGTTGTTTGGTCTGATAACGGCGTTGCCGATGTTTCTGCAAGAAATATGGATTGGTTTGAAGACATGAAGACCGATCTTTGGATATTTCCTCGTGGCATTAAACGAGTGGGGCTTGATGTTGAGGGCGAAAATTCACTTGATTGGGTATCAACCTATGGTAGCGTCGTAGCAAGTGTCTATGGTATTGCCGCTGCGGATGGAGTAAACGAGAAAGGGCTGGGGGCGCACACGCTCTGGCTGGCGGAATCTGAATATGGTAGTAGAGATAACGCTCTTCCCGGTTTATCGGTCAGCCTTTGGGGACAGTTTTTCTTAGATAACTTTGCTTCGACGGCAGAAGCTGTTGCATACGCAGAAGAGAATCCTTTTCAGATTGTTACCTTGGCGTTTAGCAGCGCTGGCTATCTGGCTGCGGTTCATTTGCAGCTTGAGGACGATTCGGGCGACGTTGCAATCTTTGAGTATATAGAGGGAAAACTAGAGATTCATCACAGCCGAGACTATTGCGTTATGACTAATTCACCGATTTTTGAAGAACAGCTTGAAAATCTTAAAAACTATGAGGAATTTGGAGGGAACACTCCTCTTCCTGGCAGCACGGAAGCGGCTGATCGATTCGTACGCGCCGCCTATTATCTCAAACGATTACGTGAGCCAGCGTCTGAGCTTGAGGCGATTGCGGGCATAATCAGTGTTCTCAGAAACGTTGCACAGCCATTTGTCCACCCCGATGAAGAACACCCTAATACCTCTGCGACAATCTGGCGTACCGTTATCGACCACGCGTATGGGACTTACTATTTTGAGTCGACGATCAGCCCCTATCTTATCTGGCTTGATCTTGAGAATCTGACATTTGACATAGGTGCTCCCGTACGCAAGCTTCCTGTTTCAAGTAATCTCTACGATTATATGGGAGAG
This sequence comes from Coriobacteriales bacterium, assembly GCA_963665595.2. GTDB lineage: Bacteria > Actinomycetota > Coriobacteriia > Coriobacteriales > CADBOM01. Next base: position 180,316 of record CAXXJK010000009.1, read on the forward strand.
TCTTCTGGCAAGCTGATAGACGCTGAAGCGTTTATTCCTGCAATGCCCGCCTGATATATGACATCAGTTAACCTACCCGTGCTTTAATACAGGACACAGCTGGTATAGGCGAGTGTCTCTTTGCCGTGATTATAAGGTATGTGTGCCTGAGTACAGACGTCGCTTACAATTAGCCCCGCCGCTTCCATCGAGACGAGACGTTTCTCGGGGAATCGGCAAGGCTTTTCTGGATAAGTGCAGGTCTCACAAATGGTGCAGGTGCCCGCAGAGAGAAAAAGCATCGGAGTATTTAACGCTTGCATCCTCTCGAAGAGATCAAGAAAACGATTTTTATGAATAGACTCGCCCTCAAGCATGGTGTCAATATCAAATTCGTCCTCAAGCGTGACGACGGTTTGTACGACCATGCACTGCGCGTATGAAGCAAAGATGCTCTGGTATTCTTCCAGTTCTTTGCAGGCGGGTGGACATGCCCAGTTGTGCCCATATATCCGACAAGTGCCAGAAGCGCACATGTCCCTGACTTCATGGCGAGCATCAAGCTGCGAAGGGTCCATAAACCCGTTATATTCAAAACCGCATATGCGTGCCAGTTCGTCGGCCGCGTTTAACGTCATAATCTGCCTTCTTCTCTCTATACTCATGCGCTCATTCACTAAAAATTACTCAAACGCCATGGTAGAAATGAAAAACTCGTTAAACTCTTTCGAAAGAGAAAGCTCAATATATTCGCAGGTTTTGACAATCTCTTTTAAGCGCACGTGAGCATCGTCTGATACCAGCAAAGCGCTTGCGCCTTCAGCAGAAGTGTTGCCAACACTCCGTGCGCGATCAAGTAGCTGATAAGGAAATAGACCGATACGTGCGGCATGTTCAAGATTCAGGAAACGGCCAAAACCTCCTGCTACGGCAAGGCTGGTAACCTCTTCAAGTGTTATGTTCTGAGTACGAAGCAGCGTAAGTATTCCCGAACATATGGCAGCTTTTGCCAGCTGTACATTGCGTACGTCTCGTTGTGTGACGTACAAGCGATGATCTTCAGTGAGGAAAAATACTGGAGAATCGTTTTCGCATCCCACCAATGGTGCAATTTCTGGGTCAAGAGTATCTTTTCCAAGGAGGAGTCCAGTGTCATCAATGATATTGAGTTCAAGTGCTAGTGCGAGAGCATCAACAATACCGGAACCACATATGCCTATTGGTGGCTGATTACCGATAGTATCGAGAATAAGATGTCCGCCTTCATAACGTAACGAAGAGATTGCTCCCGGCAGTGCTGGCATACCAAAATGCAAGGTAGCCCCCTCAAAAACCGGTCCGGCGGCAGTGGCGCAGCATGCGATGTGTCCTCTGTGGGCGAGTGCCATCTCTCCATTCGTTCCAAGGTCAAGAAATATACCAGTATCTTGCTCGTCGTAGTTACACATCAGCAGGCCAGCGGAGATATCACCGCCTACGTATCCCGCGAGCGCTGGCACAAGGTAGCAGTCGCCTAACCCCTCAATACGATGATAGTCACCAAATAACGAGAGGGGAGTGAAGGGGCTTGCACCAATGGAATCGGGCCGTAAGCCACAGACAAAATGCTGCATGATAGTGTTGCCGGCAATGACCGTCTTGGTAATCTGCTCAGTCTCAATGCCTGCGTTTTTACACAGACGCTGCCGCAATTCTCTGAGCGCATCTTGAAGACAGTTGACCAGTAGATCAAATTTGCCCTCAATGCTCGCAGTTATACGGCTTATGACATCGGAGCCAAAGACAATTTGAGGATTAGAACAGGTGGCGCTTGCGACGCGTGTTCCCGTCGCAAGGTCGTAGAGGTGAGCAACTATAGTGGTGGTGCCAACATCAACTGACATACCGTAGCCCACTTTGCCCTTGGTCGGCAAGAAAGTGCTTGTTGCGCCATCTTCTAAAATGCTAAGGGACCCGTAATCTTCTACCGTTATCTCCATGTCTGCTTGTACCAGTGTCGTGCAAGCAAGTTTCCAGTTAAGTCCGGTATCATCGCGAATAAGCACGCGACATCGTCCGCAGCTCCCGTGCCCACCGCAGGTAGCGTATATCTCAACACCGAGTTGCTGCAGAATATCAAGAACATTCATACCCTCACGAACACTCACTGTCTGCGTACCTTCTGTTGAATTCACGGTTACTTTCATTTGTGACCCGTTCTCTTGTTCAGGTGATGCACGGATGTAAAAAATACTGCTTGGTGAAAAAATGCGCGGACGTAGAGAATGTTGCTTGGTGTGGAACAGACGCCGTATGCGTAAAATGCTTCATGATAATCTAAGCATCTCCTTGAAACTAACGTAAGGCCAGAGTATCATCGAATAGTTAGAAGTATGTATCAGTACATGTCGTTTCCACAAGAGATAGTTGCGTTATTTCAAAGGAAAGGATCGGAATGTCTATACTCGACGAAATCAAGGATGTAACAGAAAGAGGAAAGCGAAAAGAGATAGGGCCTCTCGTAGAGAAGGCGTTGGCTGACGGAGAAGATCCCCAGGCGATTCTCGACGCAATGATTGCTGGCATGGATGTTGTTGGCGACAAATTTTCTCGAGGCGAATCATTTGTTCCCGAGATGCTTGTTGCAGCCCGCACTATGTCTGTAGGAACAGATATTCTTAAACCTGTTCTCGTTGAAAGTGGCGCGAAGCCTATCGGCAAGGCCGTTATTGGCACAGTAAAGGCTGATATGCATGATATCGGTAAGAATCTTGTTAGAATGATGATAGAAAGCAAGGGCGTTGAGATAGAAGATCTTGGCGTTGACGTTGCTCCTGAAGTCTTTGTTGACTACCTGAAGAATCATCCCGATTGCCAAGTCCTCTGTCTTTCTGCTCTTCTTACCACCACGATGCCTAATTTAGGAGAGACGATCAAGGCTCTTCAAGAGGCCGGTCTTCGCGATCAGGTAAAGATAATGGTAGGTGGTGCTCCGGTTACACAAGAATTTGCCACGAGCATCGGTGCCGATGCCTACACTCTTGATGCGGGCGCTGCAGGCGAAAAGATAGTCGAACTCTTAACAGCGTAAACCTGCAATCAGATGTCTTTTTCAAAGACGCATAGAACTCTTATTAGACGAAAGGCCCGGAACCATCTTTGGCTGCGGGCCTTTTAATAAGATAGAAAGACGAAATGACTTCCCTGAAGACAACTTGAGATGTTTTAACATCGCGTAGTGTTTCTGTCAGGGTATGTGATTTGTCTGATAAAAGGGCAGTGGAGGGTTTTGATGTCTAATCGATTGAAAGAAGCTTTTGAAAACGACGAGTTTGTTATTACGTTTGAGTTGATTCCTGGACGTGGCGCGCATGAGATATCCCAAGAGAAAGCTTTACAAGAGGCCGAGCGCATCTTTCAGACCGGTCGAGTACACGCTGTTTCCATAACGGATAATCCGGGAGGAAACCCTGCAATACTGGCGGACTCCATCGCAGAAGAATTGTATGCGCGGGGTATTACGCCACTTGTTCACTTTACCTGCAAAGACCGCAATAGAAATCAATGTGCTAGTCAACTCTATTCTTTGGAGCGCAAGGGTATCGAAAATCTTCTGGTGATGACAGGAGACTATACCTATTCTGGGTGGCAGGGGCGTCCACGCCCCGTGTTTGATCTAGACCCAGTACAACTACTTCAAATGATACGAGACATGAACGAGGGGCTCACCGTTTCTGGGCCACGTGGCGACTCTCAAGAACAGGCAACTCACTTTCACGCGGGCGCTGTTGTCAGCCCGTTTAAATGGACCGAAGGAGAGACTCTGACTCAGTATCTCAAACTAGAGAAAAAGATACTTTCCGGTGCACCGTTTGTTGTGTCTCAACTGGGATATGACGCTCGCAAGATGGAAGAGCTGATGCTCTATCTTAATCAACAGGGTTACAAGATTCCTGTTATAGCAAACATCTACGTTATCTCCGCTGGAACCGCCCGTTTCATGAAAGGTGGAAATATTCCTGGTGGATATATGAGCGATGAATTTCTTGAGATTCTTCAGGAAGAAGCGAAAGCCGAGGATAAGGGCAAAGCGGCGCGTCACCTCAGGGCAGCAAAGATGATTGCCATTGCGCGCGGGCTTGGTTATGCGGGTATTCATATTGGTGGACTTAATCTGACTGCCGCTGATCTGGTTGAAATCCTTGATAGTTCCGATGCAATACAGAGTGATTGGCGGATATGGGCCCAAGAAATTCATTATGGGCAGCCAGATGGATTTTACCTCTACAAGCCTGCGCGAGATGACGCAGGAAAAACTACTGGCCTGAATACCACAGAGTTTTCTCCGAGAAATGAGATTCGAAGAGATCGTAAAATTCTCAAGACCTATGGTATGTCGCGCTTTTTTCACTACTGGGTACTCACAAAAGATGAACGTGGGTTCAAGATTTTGAAAAAGGTAATGGATAGGCGTGAGCGGAAAAAGGGCATTCATCGCCATCATGGGTTAGAACATCTGTCAAAAGTTGTCCTCTACGGGTGCATGGATTGCGGCGATTGCGGCCTTGAGCCCGCGATATATACCTGTCCCATGACTCAGTGTCCCAAGTGCCAGCGAAATGGTCCCTGTGGCGGAAGCATGGACGGCTGGTGCGAGGTATTTCCTCAGGAGAGATTCTGTATCTATTTCAAAGCATATCATCGCCTGAAAAAATACGATGAACTGTATAAGTTGGATTCATTTATAACTCCTCCCAATAACTGGGATTTCTTTGAAACCTCAGCATGGAGTAACTACACACATGAGCGTGACAACACGGCACATCGGCAACAATTACCTCCGCAGGGTGAACGTGCAAAAATTGCAGAAATTCTAGATGAAACGATTGACAACGGTTAGGAGATACCATGATTATCATTGGAGAAAAAATTAATGGCTTCATCCCTAAAACACTTGCGGCTATCGAAGCACGAGACGAAGATTATATTCGAGAAATTGCAAACGGCCAGGTTGCAGGAGGAGCTGATTTTCTAGACATATGTGCGGGCACGGCTCCTGATATTGAGCGCGAGACTCTGGAATGGCTGATAGGAATCACCCAAGACACAGTCGATACCCCTCTGTGCATCGACAGCACCGATCCTGAACTGATTGTTGAGATGATGAAGCTTGCCAAAAAGCCGGGCATTGTAAATTCAATATCTCTGGAAGCGGGAAAATGTGAGACCATTTTTCCTGTAATTGCTGGTACCGACTGGAAGGTTGTTGCGCTTACGTGCGACAACAATGGTATACCCGATGATCCAAAGGTTAAATATGAGATAGCTGCCAAAATCATTGCGTTGGCAGCTGAATATGGCATCACGCATGACCGTATATTTATTGATCCGCTCGTTACCACTCTGGCGACCAAAGAGGACTCCCTGATTAATTTCACGGAAGCTATTCGGCTTATCAAAGCAGATTACTCTGAAATTCATTTCACCTCCGGATTGAGCAACATATCGTTTGGCATGCCGTATCGCAAAGCAATCAATATGCAATTCCTTGCGTTTTCTATGGCGGCTGGCATGGATAGTGCCATCATGGATCCGATGTCAGCTGATATGCAGGCAACGCTGCATGCATCTAACGCTTTGCTCGGTAACGACGAATATTGCATGGACTATCTTGAGGCATATCGCGCAGGCCTTTTTGGAGTCAAGCCTAAGTAATGGTGTTGCTCTTGTTGGGCTTAAAGCATTAACTGCAAAATTACCCGCCAAACAGAACGTTTGGCGGGTAATTTTTCTATCGAACTGTAAAGCTATTCAGATGTTTTAGAACATTTCCTTGCTCATCTGATCGATGCACTCAGACGCATAATCATAAACACCATCATAGGTGCTACCTACTCCGCCTGCTACAAGACAGGGTATAAATGCTTTCTTACTCTTCCCATATTCGGTGCACGCCTTGCGTACTGCCTGCTCGACCTCTTCTTTCGACCAGTCGGGTTTGTCAACCTTTCCATTGTCGATACCGCCCATAAAGGTAATCTTGTCACCATAGGTTTCAACTAGAGCAGCAATGTCATTGGTGGTCATGGCACCTTGCCAAACAGTAATTCCCATGTCGATCATGTAAGGCACGAGGGTTGTTGCAAAGGAGTCGGAATGGTGTACGATCATCGTGGCTCCATGATCGCGCCAGAACCCGTAAATTCTGCGATAGGGCTCAAGGAAAAACTCTGCAAACATGTCAGGGGATAAGAAGGTCGATATCTGTGTGCCCCAATCGTCGTGATGAAATACTCCTTCTGGCTTCAGGTACGTGCACCACTGCTCGGCCATTTCGAGCTCTGCTTCAGTTAGATAGTCAATGAGTTCGTGCATTTCGTCCGGATACTCTATAAACGCGATAAGCGCGTTCTTGATCTCCATGAGGTAATGGCACTGCTCAAAGAGTCCCGGCGCGATAAAGGCAAGAGGGAACTGTTCGTTCTTGTCAACCTTTTCAAATTCGGCGATGGTTGATTCCCAGTCGGCGGGAGTCAGGCTGGCGTAGTCGGGCTTACGCACATAGTCGCGCCAGTGCTCAATATCTTTAATAATGATATGAGCCTCATCATGAATAGGAAATGCAGCGGGATTGTCTTCGTCCCAGATTCTTGTAACGCCCCATTCGTCGACAACGGGTCCTCCACCACGTGTACAGCGGGCTGTGTGGAATGGATTGGCCCGAATGGTCGCAAAAGCTTCAAACTGATTGACAAAGCGATCCGGGTTTCCCCCTCGTATGGTTTCGAGCACGTTTTCCTTTTTGGTGAGCATTGCGCGGTACCTCCTGATCCTTGACTTCTATTCTTCTGTATATCCAATAGATAACATCATGGTAGTGATTCACATTTGGTTCCTACGGAAAGAAGAGCCTAGGCCGACAGTTTAGTGAAGCGGCAGTTATCTTTGCGCCGAGGTAAACAGCGGTATGCAGGTTCATCTCACTAATATCATATTTTAGCACCATACCAGTAAAGGAAAAGTGCCGGATCTAACTTAGATCGGCAAGAGTTTTATTTATCGTTTACGCTGATGAGTCATGTGTATAGCTAAAGGCAGAACAATTCGTTGTTACTTGCCGTATTGCATCTAGAGCAGCTAACAATGTGCCTCTAGTTTTTATTCAGGATTTCGTTTAACATAAATTTTGAGTTAATAGAGAAGTCGATAGTTTTGATGTTTCAATAATTAAACCTCAAAGCAAAGGATCGCCATGTCTAGACAATCACTCTTAAATTTTCTTACCGGTGCATCAGATTCATATGAAAAACTCGAAGGGCTTACACTAACCGGCGGCGGTGGAGATTTTCAGATGCTGTTTTCGCCTATATGCGAGCGGCCTCTTTTTTCGTCCGGATATGACGTATTTGGCGTTCATTGGACGCAAGCGAAGCCCACTTCGCACTATACGCAAGGGCAAAAACCAATCTTGAGCACTATTGATAATTGGCGCAATGAAGTGCGGTTTCCTCAGGTGGATCGTTTTGATTGGGACTATGTGACCAATCAGGCGAAAGATTTTGATAGAGAGACCAACGTCGTTACATGCACGCTGGCTATTGGGCCTTTTGAGCGCACGACATCGCTTTCCTCGTTTGAAGACTGTCTGGTAAATGCTATCAGCGAACCTGAAGAGTACGCAGACCTCATTGGTGCCATAGCAGACTATAAGATTGAGGTCATCAGGTATCTGTATGCCTGCGCACATCCGGATGTCATCAATCTGCACGATGATTGGGGCACTTCTATCAGTACTTTTTTTGATCCGGAATTGTGGCGCGCGACCATTAAGCTTCACACAAAGCGTATGTATGACGCTATTCATGAGTTAGGGATGATTGCCGGGCAGCACTCCTGCGGACACGTCAGCCCTCTGATCGAAGATATGATTGAGATTGGCTGCGATGTATGGGAGGCTCAGGCCAACTGTAATGATGCAGCTGGGCTGCGTGCAAAATACGGTAATCAGATTCGCATTATTTCGCCACCTGCGCCGAAAGGTGATGAGGTAGGGGAGATAGAAGACTCGCGTATCACACGCAATCCTCGAGCATTTGAGATGCCCGAGGGGGATTCTGACGAAAACGCTCAGCCTGCTGTTCCCGATCCAGATTCTATCCCCATGAACTACCGGCCCTACCATGAGGTACCCGAGTTTTTGTATAAGTAGACGCGCAATAGTGCGTATTAGCACTTACTAGAATGTTTGTTCAATCCATAAAGCCTAGCGAGGCAGGGATCCAAGAGAATCTCTGCCTCGCTAGATTAAAAGTATAATAAATAATTTATATTTACAATACTTATGAGGTAAATTTAACGGCAGTCCCATAGGCCACAACGGATTGCATGTCAGTACCGATAGAACCCGAATCAAAACGCATCATGACTACGGCATCAGCGCCAACCTGTACTGCATCTTCGCGCAGACGCTGAATGGCCACTTCACGCGATTCGTGAAGCATGGCGGTGTAGGCCTTGATTTCTCCGCCCACAAGATTTTTAAAGCCAGCCCCGACGTTGCTGAAGACATTCTTTGATTGAGTGGTTACACCAAAGACTTCGCCGATTACTTCATATTCGCGTCCCGGTATGCGCTCCGTTGTAGAAATAAGTATGTCTGCCATGATAGTTCCTTTCTGATTGTTGTTAAAAGCGCTTAATGTAAGCATGGTAGGGTGGGGATGTAATACGCTTTCTCGTATGTTTTAGTAGTGGCATCTCCCTTGTACACCTGTCGCCTTAGTATACCATTTTGATAACCAATATTTTTCAGGCCGTTGTTCTATCTCATCAGGTTACTAGTGAAATTTGACAGAAATAGATTGTATACCTAAACTTATTTTTGCATAACAAATTCTATGTTTAGAATAGTGTCGCTGGCGTTGTGTTAGAGAATTCAGCGCAAGAGAACATCACACTTGAACGTTTGAATTAACTAGTGCCTGAGGATATTGTGTTTGCGTAGATCAATCCGTTATCTTCATAAGAGGGGAAGAAACCATGAGCGATGAAACGTATGGGGAATCAAGCAGTGAAGAAAACCTATCCGAGCCTTCTGACGTGGTAATAGAGAAGATAGACGAGACTCTCGCTCCTGAGGTACTCTCATATCAACCCGTAAAAAAACCAAACGGCACGGTTCTTACCGTAACCGGTATTGCTTTGATTGTCTTGTCTCTGATATCTTGTGGATTAAGCATTGCGGGATTTGTCTCATATGCTGTATGGCTCGTATCTTATGTAGGCGTAAGCGGCGCCAGTTCAGACGCTAGCAATGTCTTCTCAGCGGGAGTGTTAAATCCCATTATCTCTATCTTGTTCATAATTGTCTTTGTTATATGTGGTGTAACGATGTTGGGGAATGCGTCTCTTCTCAGAAAAAATAACGTGAAGAGTAAAAGCTTTACTCTTGTGGGCATTGCGGATTTCGTTGTTGCTTTTGCAACATTCATGTCTGTTGTGGGAAGCATGCTCTCTCTGCGTTATTTGACTATGATTACGGGAAACTTGTCGGTGAGTAATCTTAGTCAGGCTACTCTCGTTATTAGCATTTCTCATATGGTCATCATGACCGTGGCGGGGGTGCTTTACATATCTTCTGGCGTTATTGAGCGGAAAATTACCAAAACAAAGACCTTACTTGTTAAGGCGGGTATTTTTTTGATTATAAGTTCGATAATAATGCCGTTACTTTCACTGGTTGTTCAGGTTGCAATGGCATACATCTTTCTGGGGATGGCCTCCTCGTCGTTAATGGCTGTAGCCGCTCAAATATCCGGATATTGCGTCAGCATCCTTGGTGCTCTTATGTTCTTAATTGCAAGAAGTATCAGGGCGTGCGCGCTTATGAAAGCAAATAAGAGCTTTGATAATCTCATGGAAAGCTCTGAGCATAATAATTAATTTCAAAATAGTTCTTTTGGGGTTTTTCTGACAACTCTTGAGTGCTATCGTTACCAATAAGGGTTTATCTCAAGTTAAGAAGCTCTTTAATGGGTGGACCAGTCTTTCATTTGCTACTTCCTTATTGACAAAGAATCTTCTAAAGACAGCGCGGCATTATAAGGAGCATAAGGATATGAATTGCGAAACGTGTGGAACTGAATTACCTGACGATGCCGTGTCGTGCCCGAAGTGCGACACTACGCATGAAACCAAACAGGAGACACCCCTCAAAGAGGACACTCCTCAGAAGAATTCATTTGTTCTTCCCAGCGATGTAAAACGTGCTAAACGCGGAGACAAACAAGCATTTGAAAACCTGTACCGTGTTTCTCATGATCAGGCATTTTTTGTGGCGAGACGACTGGTCGATAGCGATGAGGCAGCCACTGATGTACTTAAGGATGCCTACGCAAGAGCCTTCATAACTATAAAGAAACTTAATAACCCTGAAGGTTTTCAGGGTTGGTTTAATCGTATTGTCGCCAATGTTTCCTACGATCACCTGCGCCAAAAAGACCCTCATGTTTTTTCAACCCCTACCGAGCAAGACAAAGACGAGATTGATTTTACTGATGAGGATCTTTCAGTAAATCCTGAGAGTACGCTCGACAAAGAAGCGGTTGGACAAATAGTCCGCGAATTGTTCGATAGCCTTTCCGCAGATCAGCGTATCTGCATGATGTCTTACTATTTCAATGCTATGAGCATACATGACATAGCCTCTTCTTTTAACTGTTCTGAAAACACTGTGAAAGCAAGCTTATCGGGTGCAAGAAAAAAGATTGAAGCCGAAATCAAAAAACGTGAAAACGAGAAGGACGGCGAGCTCTTTGGCGCTACCCCCTTTCCCTTGTTTGTCTCCATGCTTAAAAGTGAGGGAGATACTTCAAGCGCACCAGTTACAGCATCAGCCGTTATCGAAGGCGTTACTGCCTCAGGTGTTCTTACGACTACCAAAGGTGGCTTGACGAGATGGGTACGTTCGCACGTTGGTGCCTCGATAGCGATAGGTGTTGCCATCGTGGCTATCATCTGCGGTGTTGCTCTGGGCGCAAACGCGCTTATTACTGCGGCGAATGAAGTGGTGCCCGAGCCACAAGTAGTTTCTGATATGCAGGGCGCAGATATTGCCTCCGTAGCAGGTGCCACCCTTTCTTATGTTAACAATGACGCCTATACCATAGTGTCTGTCGCCGACATCTCTGAGCAGCGTGATAAAACGGTACCGAATACCGTAAACGGTACGTGCAAGGTAACATTAGAAAATACTCCTTCTCAGGTGATTGCTGATGTGTCTTTTACCTACAAAAAAGAGGGCAATACATGGAATCTTACTAATTGGGAGATGACGGGCAAGCAGGTGACAGCTAGGTGCGGCGTTGACTCTTCTAAAGTTATTGCCAGCCTCTCTTATCTCATGGCCGCTGCTGATGCGACTGCAAAAAGTGATACCTCGCTAATCTCGATCTATGGTGTTACTGGCGTTACTCTTCTTGCCAACAATACCACTAAAGATGGCGGGAGCGTTACCTTCAACCTAGCCATAGATGATGCGAAACATTCGGCTTCAGGTACTCTAACGGTTGGGTTTACCTTTGAAAGTGGCGACTGGAAGGCTGCCCCAGTGGCGAGCTCTTCTGCCTATACGATTACCTACAAGACCAAGATGGTGTGGATACTCACCAGCGTGCAGTATACTTTTTCCATTTTCGTCGACTATAACAACTTTGTATATGACACAGACGGACAACTTATCTCCAGAAAATGGATTGGTGAGGACGGGGACTCTTCGACCTATGTATGCCAAAACGGGATGGTAACTTCTGAGACCGTATACCCAGTTGTGTCCACGGGGACTTTTACTTGTGCTTACACCTACGATGCTCATGGTCTGTGCACAGGAAGAAAGATTATCTCAGATAGTACGGGCATGTCGTCAGCAATCAACCGTTCCCTTGTGGCGACATATGATTCCTCCGGAAATCTTTTAAAATATGTTGATAGTTATAAGATAAACGAATCAAGTGTTTCGCGGACCAACACGTTTAGCTATTCGGGAAACCGTCTCGTGAGTTCTTCTCTTACCGGCACCTCTTTAACGCTGCGTTCATATGTTTACACCTATGATGCAAACGGTAACGTAGCAACAGCGACAACGAATGACATGAAAATTGTATTCACCTGGAAACAGATTGAGATACCTTCAGACGTGAGCGCGTTCAATGGTATGAACATCGTTTGGAACATATTGTGGGATCCTGTAAGGTAAGCCGCGAATGGGGCAGGAGTCTCTGATAATCTGTTATGACACGGAGAGTGGATTCCTAAGCCGAACAATTGTATATAAAGATATTGTTTGAATGAGACGACTAAGGACTTATCCTATCTACTTACGAGCTTCTAAAAAAATTTCATATTGACAGTTTTCGATTTGGCAAATGTGGGTATACTGGTCATATCGATGTTCTTTGATTTGAGGTGTCAATATGGAGAACTATGCGGCATACGCGCAAGTGTTTAAAGCGCTGAGTGACCCCAAAAGGGCAATGATTGTGGATATGCTTTCTTGTGGGGAACTTTGTGCCTGTATGATTTTAGAAAACTTTCAAATGTCTCAATCCACTCTATCTCACCACATGAAGCTCCTATGCGAATGTGAAATTGTTGAGGGCAGAGAACAAGGTAAGTGGACGTACTATTCACTGAATGAGGAAACAGTCTACAAAATAAAGAACTATTTTGATGCTATTACATCCGATAAGAAGGGTCGCGTCTGTAAGGAAAGCGCAGACTGCCGTAGAGGATGTGATTAAAACGGCTCAGAAAAACGTAACTGAACAAACTTGCTGCTATTCGACCAACTGCAACTGCGAAGATATGCAGCTTATAACACCTTATGAAGAAAAGGATACCTGGGTAACAGGCGAAATCAGCACATCCAAAGGAATTGTTCCTGTTATAGCAACGAAGACGCGTTTTGCTGACACGCTTGGGGCATGGAAAGTGCGGTGGGGTATAGGGAGGATGGATTACAAGATTAATCCTGGCCTCTACGCGGTTGGCAAACCTGATGACGCGTCGCCTGTACTCGTCAGCGCAAGTTACAAATTAACGTTTGATGCCTTGAGGAAAGAACTTGCGGGTCTCGATTGCTGGCTACTGATTCTAGATACAAAAGGCGTCAACGTATGGTGCGCTGCTGGAAAAGGCACATTCGGGACCGAGGAGCTCATAAACCGCATTTCTCAAACGGGATTGTCTGAAATCGTATCGAGCCGAATGCTTATATTACCTCAGCTAGGTGCCGTTGGCGTGGCCGCCCATGAAGTTACCCGACGGACTGGGTTTGCTGTGATCTATGGTCCAATCAGGGCAAAAGATATAAGGGAATATATCGATTCCGGCTATAAAGCCACAAAGGAAATGCGTGCCGTGACATTTACGGCATGGGACAGGCTAGCGCTTACGCCCTTGCAATTGGTTCAGGCGGCTAAACCGCTACTAATGGTGCTGGGCGTGCTATTTCTTATTAATCTGTGTGCGGCAAGACCTTTCGGGTTGCATGACTTCATCATCGGAGCGGGCGCCGTTATTGTGGGAGCCGTTATAACACCACTTTTGCTTCCTTTTGTACCGGGCAGAGCTTTTGTATGGAAAGGCTGGCTGTTGGGGTTACTATGGACGGCCATATGTGTGTGGCTAAGCGGTTGGTTTGCCGTTAACTACCTGCTCCTCGGTATAGGTTATCTGCTGGTAATGCCGTCGATCTCGGCGTTTATTGCTATGAATTTCACAGGTTCATCTACCTACACATCATTTTCGGGAGTCACAAAGGAAATGAGGCGCTCGCTACCACTTATCATTTTTTCTTCTGTCATAGGCATTGTGCTGGTGCTTATAAAAAGCTTTATAGGCTGATAGGGAAGACATCATGAAACAAAAATATCTGAAAAATGTAGTCACGCTTAATCTGGCGACAGAGCAATGCATCGGCTGCGGCAGATGTGCCGAGGTTTGCCCTCATGATGTGTTCGTTGTTGTCGACATGAAAGTGCGCATACAAGACAAGGACAGTTGCATGGAATGCGGTGCTTGCGAAATGAATTGCCCGGTAGATGCCATTTCAGTCGATGCAAATGTTGGATGCGCTGCGGCCATCATCCAGGGATGGTTTACCGGAAAGGAACCAAGTTGCGATTGTTCGGGCGGCGAAAGTTGTTGCTAGCGCACGGACACACGTTTTTGCCAGCAGTGCAGCGTTCTCAGAAAACAGAACAGGCCGCTCGGCTATTTTATGCCTGCGACCTGCGGATTTGTTTGGTGGAGGTAAGGGGGTTCGAACCCCTGACCTCATGGCTGCCAGTTTGCTTTTGGGGCAAAACCGGATAAACTTAATTGTATCGAAACGCCTGATAAATGGCTATTTATTGTAATCGGATGAAACCGGGTAAAACAAATAAATTCGAAACGATTACGGAATAATTACGGAATGAAATAATGTATGAGATAACCTTTATTAGAAAAGGAACAGACAATGAATGAAGAAATCAGCACCACGGAGGACATCGAAACCGCGGGAGTATTTGAGTTGCGAAGAATGACTTTCTCCTTAACCAATAGGCTTGCTATCTGTGTACCATCTATGCTTAAGGTCGCTGAGGGTTTAGATGAAACAGGAGAAATGGCATACGGCCTACTGGATATGCTCGAAAACTGCTTGGACGAGATGAGAAGAGTCAATGAGATGCTTGGAGACTTTATAGAAGATACTTTTTAACAGATATTGAGTATTGATCAAACCCTTGAACTGGCAATAGCTTACAAGAATAGATGAGCAGGCATGGGCCGGGTGATTCGGAATCCCCGGCCCATCTTTGACAATACAAAGCGTTTCTGTCCTACCCCAAAGATACAATCTTCTCTGAACCTAAAAGGAGGTTGTTAGACATAGGGTTGTTTGTCCCGACGATAGCCTTTAGGTGGCAATAGGTGAGATGATGAGAAGCATGACGACAGAGCAATTTGCGTGCGCCGCCATATACAAAAGTCAGGTCGCAGAATCATGTCGTCCGAGGGGTGGACGCATGAACGAATGATAGCGTATATTGGCAATCAGGGGATAATATAAATGAGAGGATAGGAATGAAGAAAATAATCATAGGCGTTGTTATTGCTATTATTCTGATTTTTGGAATAGCAAAATGCGCATCATCGGGGACATCATCCAATAAAATCAGTATGCCTAATGTATATGGGCAAAGTTTGACGGACGCTGAGTCGACTCTGAAAAATGCTGGTATCAAATCAACGATTACTGCTAAGACTGGAATTGGCACGACGGTTGTAGTTGGTAGTAGCGGATACACCGTAACGGCGCAAGACCCAGTCGCCAATACAGAGATAGGTGCTAACGACAAAATAACTCTTACCGTGCAAAGCGATGCCGAGGTCGCAGCGGCGCAAAAAAAGGCAGATCAAGAAGTTGCAGCTGCGGCAACTAAAGCAGCGACTGCGAGTGACGAGGCCACGGTCAAATCGTTGGTGGGATCATCTTCCTCCGATGCGCAGAGCAAGCTCTCCGCGTTGGGCTATACGGTCACATATAAACATGCCGTATCTCTCATTGATTACACGGATGAAGTAAAATCTGACGATATTCAGTGGGTTATCACAAAATACGACAGCTTTAACTATAGCAAGAAGACGGTGACGCTATATGTTAATACACAAACGAACATTGACGCTCAGACCGCTAAGAGCGCACAGGAAAGTGCTCTTAATAGTAAGCTGAGCAGTTCGGCAGCATGGAGTGAGGCAAAGGATTATGGGAAGCTGCAATACCCGTATGGATTTGATTTGCATAATATCGTTGGTCTTCTCGCGCAAACAGCCGTAGACGATAACACATGGTTTCTAAAAGCGACCTGTGATGTAACAAATTCGTTCGGCGCAAAGCAAAAGGATCTAACATGCGAAGCTAAGGTAACCGGCACTACGAACAACCCTCAAATAATTTCATTCATCGTCTATTAATCCAGAAAGGATAGGGAATGAGCTCGCTGAAAAAGAAATCATCAGTTAAGGGTCTGAACTCCCGTGAGGAATACAAAGAATCTTGGGAGTATTATCGTCTCTGTAATACCTACGACATTGCGCTTAAACGAGAACCCGAAAATGAATATGACGACAACGCCGTCGGATATACTATTGACGGAAATATTTGCGGGTATATCAGCAGGGAATTAGCGGTGAGGATAGCTCCATTGATTGATGCCGGATGGTTGTTTGCTGTTGAACGTATTGACATACAAAACATTGATGATAACCCCGATGATTACGATCCGTGCGAAGCTCTTGAGGATAAGTATCATATGCTCGCCGATATGATGTTATACGGTATATCCCCTGACGCTACAGCCGACGAGCGCACAGATTATGAACGTATTGAACGCCAACGGGCTGAGGATATTACTCGCCGTAAGATTGAAAAAGAGGAATGGCTGAATAAAGAGAGCACGCGTAAAATAGGAAATATCGAAGAGCAAATACCGGTGGCTTATCATAGAAACATTGTCAAAACGGTATCGTGGTCTGTTCTGGCGGTATTTTTCTTCATTGTTGCTATCTTATCGTTGACAATAATGCCAGTATTAGCCCTCATGTTTATTATCGTGATGTTTTGGCCAATATATAAAGCAGTAACAAGTTGAGTAAAAATAAAAGAACTCCGCCATCGTTCGAGGTCGCGTAGCATAGCGCCATCAGGAGAGCGGGCATATAAACGGGGAGGGTCTTGAGAAGTTGAGCAACTATAATGACAGTAGAGACGCAGGCGGTGCCTATTTCCTAGCAAAGTGAGAGGAGATACTTCCTGACAGATGTTAGGTATTGATCAAACCCTTGAACTAGCAACTACTTTATAAGGAATGAGCAAAGCAATCAGGCCGGGTGATTCAAAATCCCCGGCTTTTTTTGATGATGCAAAGCGTTTTTGTCCTACCCCAAAGATACAATCACCCCAAACTCGAAAGGAGGTTGCAGAACATAGCTTCACTTGTCTCGACGATAACTGTCAGACTGTGACATATAAGATAACGAGAGACGTAACGACAGCGGCAAATATGCTCAGGAGATGGGTTGGTCATATATGAAAATTAGAAGCAGTATTACACCATATGAAGGATAGACGTATAAACGAAGAATGAGTATATTAGAAATCGCTGAATAAGTTAAAGCGAGAGGATAAGCAATGGGGGATAAAACGGGGTTCTATATTCAAGAATATGCACGGACTATTTCGGTAAGTAAACTTCCGGAATCCTATGTATCTATGGACACGGAAACGACCGGTCTTGATTTCAATAAAGATCACATCATTGAGATATCAGCCTTAAAGGTCGTCGAAGGAAAGCCAATCGACAAGTTCTCATCCCTCGTCATGTGCGAATTTCCTATTCCCAAGCAGGCAAGCGAAGTAAACGGTATAACAAAGAAAATGCTATCCGGAGCACCTCCTATTCATGAGGTAATGCATTATTTTGCAGAATTTTCATCAGATATGACGCTGCTAGGCCATAACGTAAATGGATTCGACAGAAGGTTTATCGAACGCGAATGCTTAAAAATTTCGAATGTGTCATTTGATAACGAATGGTTCGATACCTTGGAACTTGCACGGAAAATGTATACAGGTCATCTAAAGTTATCTGACTTATGCGAACAATTCGGAATTGAAAATCAACAATCGCATAGAGCCCTTTCAGATTGCATCGCAACACACGAATGCTATCAGGCTATGCGCTTGTCTCTTTTGCAAATCACCACTGATGCGAATGATTTTGCTCCCAATCAATCCTTTGGTGGGGATAAGATGCTCGACGGTTTGTTTTTCGTTTTTACTGGCGAACGTCAGAACCTATCACAGCACGCCGCAATGCAGATGGCGATAGACCGAGGAGCAAGACTTCAAAATGGCGTAACTTTGAAAACCGATTACCTTGTCAATCTCGGAGGAGAAACGACTGGGAAGGTTAAAAAGGCTATCGAATATCAAGGTAGAACAGGGATCAAAATAATAGATGCATCTCAGTTCATCGATTTGTGCAATAAATGCGGCGACGGCATCGATACGGTAAAAGTAAAAGTAGACAAAGAAAAGATTAAGCCAGTTCAAGTAACTCATGAGGAAGCACGGGACGCAAAAATAGAATCACCGACCATGCTGAAACAAAACCAAAAAGTGACACCGAAAAATGAGAAAGGTTGTCATTCAAAAGATAACGGAATAGGTAGAAAAATTATAAAGATAGTGGAGATATCCCTAGCAGTAGTTTTAGGGTTTTTTGCGCTGATTTGTTTCGCCGCAACCACTGTCTCATCGAATACTTCTAGCACCATAACTGGGCTTGTTGTTTTTGGCCTCATATTTGCTATAGGGTGTTTGTTACTTCTTGTAAGCGCCTTAGGTAAAAAGCGGAAGAAGAAGCAATGAAAATCGGCATGAGGAAACCGTCGATCAAGCGAATGGCGAAAGCTAGGACGACTGGACGCGTAAAACGAACCGTTAAGCGGTCTTTGATACCGTGGTATGGAAAGAAAGGTATGGGATTTGTTAAGAGCCCAGAACGCGCCGTGAGGAATGCAGCTTACAAACGCACGGCATTCAGTATCTTCGATTTATTCGAGAAATAGAACCCCGCCGTTGTCTGATAACTGGGCGGGATTCCTTGCATTATGACACGTCCTTTCTCTCTAGTTTCTCCTGTTTCTATTTTTTTGTTTTACGAGCATGATTTATTCGTAAGTGATTAGGCATTTATTCCACGTATACCTTTCTCTTTGCCAAAAATAAACTCGGGGGGATACGGGCGCTATGCCCCTGGGGTTGCCTTTTGGGGCGGGGAGGGTATGCACCCCTCACAGATCAGGAAGATCCTCTTCTGTGGCCGGAATGATCAGTTTGCATCTGCTTGTGGCAGTAAGCCCAAGAGACGAGGCACAGGCATGAGCTTGTTTGAATGCTCTATCTTGGAGGCTTTGAAGTTTTATCATCTCGTCAAGCGTCCATTCATTGCCCTCTTGTTCATCTCGACTATAAATCATTTTGGTATAACATTCATACATGCTTTCGGCCACTATGTAATGACCAAGAACGCTCGCATCCAGTTCGCTCCAGATCCCAATTCCTTTCAACATCTCCGCCAGACAAACAAAACTCTCTTGTTCTTTGGCATTCAGATAATCAGGGCAGACGATTGCAGTATCCTCACACCGAGGTTCTGTCTTTTTTCTGCGCTCTATCTCTTCTTTTGTTTTGTGAGCGCGACCCTTGGCAACTATTAAGCTGATTGGTTCTTTATTACGAGGCATTTGTGACTCCTAAAATTATTTATAAAAGGAGAATATTTCTAACAGTCTGATAACCTCCAACGGTTCCTAAATTTCCGCAGCAAAGGGGGTTTGGGGAGCGGGGCGAGGTCATTGCTCGTTATCCTCAAAATAACCAGTCTTGCCGTAGAATGCCAAACGTGCTCCTCCTGTTCGCCCGGTGCGGTTCTTTCCAATCTCAGCATATATGCGCCTTGGATAGGCTTTCATGGCTTTCTCACGCTTCTCCCTGTCTTGTTCATCTGTTCCATCCAGTAAGAGGCTGATAGTCACACCGGCTTCACCATCAATCGAAGATGAGCCCTTGGTCTGTCCTTCTCTCGTCAATTCAGATAAAACAATGACCGGCACGCCATCAGCAACATAGATACGGTTCAGATCGCGAACGGCCTGCTCCAATCTTTCACGGTCACCTAGAGATTGTGCACCGTCTTTGGGCATACGCTGAAGGTGGTCAATGAATACAACCGGTACACAACCAGTCTTGATCCTGTGATCGTGTATCAGGCGACCGATCTCTTTGGGCGCATAAGGCTCAGGATGGTTTTTTTTCTGCCCCATCAAGAAGATAGAGGTGCTCGTCTATGATTTTGTACTCGCTTAACACACAGGTGAAGGCATCATGCTTCTTACCAGTAAGCTTCGAAGAGCTTCGCAAATCCGAAAACGATAGTTGTTCTTCTTTGGTGTAAGGATGTGAAAGAAGAGAAAGGATACGACGTGCAATATCATAGCGTGTGATCTCGAAGCTGAAGAAGTATACGTCGATTCCTCTCTTCGCTATTGCTACCATCATCTGAACAGCAAGAGCAGTTTTTCCCATACCGGGACGCGCTCCGATGACATAGAGTTGCGGAACAAGACCGCCATCAAAAAGCGTATCGAGTCCAGTAATTCCAGACGGGATAGGATTATGTTCAGCTTCAAGCACTGATAAGAACTCATCCTCCCAAGTCTTAGCTGAATAACAAGGAGCAACCCCTGTTATTCTTGAAGCCTCGGTGCTGTCATTCAGGCGAGAAGCCGAGGCGCTTATTAAGGTTTCTTGATACTCTGCATTCATCTTTTAATCTCTCTGTATTTAAGGGCGAGCCCCTGCGCCTGAGGGCGCGGCTCGCCCTAGTACCTATGTATCTATGTAGGTGACGGCGTGGGGTGCTACCCTTTACGTCACCAAACGCTACCCTTTATGTCGTCAGGCGCTACCCTTTTCTGGTTTGAAAGGGTTGCTTATGGTGCTACCCTTTGTAATTGTCTATCGGAAACGTGTAGACGGTCGCTCTACCGCTCCCATTGCCATTTTTGATGACGACTAAACCGCTTTCATGAAGACGTTTCTTCGCGCGGGTTACAGCGTCTTTCTTCAAACATAATCCTTCTTGAATATCTGAGTTCGTAACATATGCAACACCACTTTTCGAATTACGGCATGAATGAACGTACCAGTAGACACCTTGTGCGGTAGCATCGCCCTTGAGCGTTTTGCCAACACGGGCGGCTTCGACGGTATAGTTTGTCGAAAATGAGCCTCGCCGCCACTCATCGTTCATGTCGTTGCTCTAGGAGACGCAATGATCTCATCGCCTTGGCGAGTTCGAATTCAACCCCGTTTTGCTTGATGCGATGAAATTCAGGGGCGAACATGGCTTCCTCGCGCTCCCGCCGCATACGTTCAGCATTCCACGTCCGCTCACGTTCATCTCGTTCTCTGCTCATGACTCGTCATCTCCTTCAAGCATTTCAACAAGTCGAGCGGTGATGATCCGCCAGCGACTCCCGATTCGAACAGCGGGAAGTTCGCCCGAGCGACAAAGCGCCCTGACGTGATTCTGATGAAAACCGAGAAATTCACTGGCCTGCTCAGGCGTGATCAATGGCGGTAGAGATGATAAAATGTTGTTGCGCGATTCTCCGGAATGCGTCGAAGATGTCACGGTCGCAAAATCCTCCAAGATCGCCGACCGTGGCGTCATTTTTCTCGTATACATTATTCGTCAATCTCCTTGAATAGGTCTGCCGGATCGCCTTCCCAGCCGAGCACGTTGGCTATGGCTTGCGCAGCTTTGGGGTAGGCCGTTCGACGACCAGCCTCGATCTCCCAGACGGTGGTGGAATTAATACCCGATCTAGTGGCAAGCGCAGACTTTGATAATCCCTGCCGCGTTCTTTCTAAACTCATCCGAAGCATAATTTTTCTCCTAACTAGAAATCTCTAATTTTTAGGTTGCAACCTGTGCCTTCATAATATATTATGGAAATGTACCTAAATAGATTCATTTTCTAGTTTTTGGAGGTATTTATGAAAGTTAGTTTTAAACTTCGCTCAAAAGCAGATATTAAAGATGCTGAATCGGTGGTTTACCCTGTAAAATTTGGTTCCTATGAAGGAAAGGATTTCTTTTACGTTCCGCCACTGCCTTACGCGCCCAATGCTCCGTCTCTTGCTCTTTTTGGCATGTCCTTAGTTCGCTTGCCACACGAATTCTATTTACGTGAATTCATGGAGCTTGACGCATCCGATAATGGAGCTCTCCTCGAATTTCAAAATAAGTTTGGACGTATTAATTCTACACGGAGTATTTATAGAGGAATCGAACCTGATACAAGCAATAAATCATTTGTTTCTTACTGGGTAGATGCTGATGAATTTAAAGAGGAATTTGACGGAATCGAAGAGTCGAGGAAACTGTTTGGAATATACGAAGAATTAATAAACTCTGATGAAAAAAATATAGAAAAGAATATAGATTTGATTGCAAAGCTAGCTCTACCGGTGTCGGCATTAGAGGTAAGAGCCACTGTCCAGAATGCTCAAAAAATCATTAAGACACTCATTTATATTCATGGGCATTCATATGAAAAACATCCCGTCAATAGACTTATGGAATATGCATCTGATAAGGGTATTGCGGACATATATATTAAATTTATTGACTCTGCGATTAATGATGTGTTCCCGACCATTTCCGTTATAGATGAGACAAAAGATACCAACCAATGTCCTTTAATGGTATTAATATTTGCCCAGCTTATGACTGGGCTGATTGACAAAGAATCCTTCAAAGTTTGTCAGTGCAGAGAATGCGAGCGTCTATTCCAATACAAAGAAAATGGTCGACGAACAGGGTCTGAATATTGTTCTGAAAGATGTCAAGAACGTGAAAAACGACTTCGCTATGCTGATCGAAAAGTAAATCTAATCTAATCAAAACCGCTATACCCAGCACGGACGCTATGCCTGAGGGCGCGCCCGCTGACGATAAGAAGAACGCGAAGGGAGGTGAAACAAAATGACAAGACTATACGGAGAAGGCACCATCAAGGAGCTTATCAAAGGCAAGAAGTATTTCCTCCGTCTTTATTGCGGTATCGACCCTATAACCGGCAAGTACCGGGAGAAAACTGAAATGGTTCACGGTACTAAGGCACAGGCGAGAAGGCGGCTTGAGGAGATACGCACAGAGATCGAGAGCGGTCTACGAATGAATGCCGACAAGATCACCTATGCAGAACTTTCTGAACAATTCCACGGTATGAGGGAGCTGGAGGGCGTTCTAAAACCTCAAACACTTCGAAGCTCCCGCATGCTAGAAAAACATATAGTGGGTCGTATAGGATCTGCAAGAGTATGTGATCTGGACGCTCAGAGCGTCAGAAATCTTTATAGGTTGCTACTGGAGAACGGTATAGGAAACACCACCCTTCATCACGTTCATAAGCAGTTAAAACAAATTCTTCAGTTTGCGGTGAATAATGATATTCTGCTTAAGAATCCATGCGATAGAGTAAAAGCTCCCCAGCGTTCAAAACCGGTACGGAAAAGTCTCACTAAACCCGAAGCAGCACGATTGCGCGAAGTATTGCTTGAGGCTCCAGATTCGCCTCAAATTGGTGTGTTGCTTGGTTTGAGCACAGGAATGAGGGTGAGCGAAGTAATGGGGCTTACATGGCGAAATGTTACATTTGACGGTTCGTCGCCGTGTGCAAGAGTTATTCAGTCGCTTGACCGCTTCGGGAATATCCAGACTCCTAAAACAGATAGTGGCATTCGTACTATTTCCATTGACGGGAAGACTCGGGAAGCTTTGAGGGTGTGGAAGAAGAAACAAGCTCTTGAAATGTTCGCGCTTGGCATGAGACAGGAAGATTCAACGCCCGTTTGTACGAATCAACTCTATGGCTTCTTCGACCTCGCTGATTATTCTCGATGGTTCCGTGCATTCTGTGTTCAAAATAAATTTGGACGCTATGTTGACGATGAAGGAGAGCCAATACCCGAGCGGCATCTGAATACACAAGGGTTTCCGGTCGATAGGGAAGGGCATCCTTATTCTCGAAACAATCCAAAGCCTAAGACCAGAAAGCACTACGAAGGATTGAAATTTCATGAGTTACGTCATACTCAAGCAACCTTACAATTGGCAGCAGGGGTAGACATCAAGACCGTTCAGACTCGCCTCGGTCATGCAAGCGCAAGTGTCACGCTCAATACATATGCTCACGCGTTACCAGAGCGCGATAGGGCAGCCGCTGATCTGTTCGAAAGCATCTTGGATGAAGCGGAACAGCCTCGGGTAATAGAGTTCAAAAGCAAAGCAGTTTGAAACGATTACGGAATAATTACGGAACAAAAAGCCTAAAGCCTCCAAAAACAGAACAGGCCGCTCGGCTATTTTATGCCTGCGACCTGCGGATTTGTTTGGTGGAGGTAAGGGGGTTCGAACCCCTGACCTCATGGCTGCCAGCCATGCGCTCTCCCAGCTGAGCTATACCCCCACAACTTGAACTTGTCCAGTATAGTCAAATCATCCGAGGTCTCTGTCTAAAAAGCCGCCACTTCAAGATTTAATCATAAGTAGACCAAATAGTTTTTGCGATCGGTTTTGTTCATTTCGAAGTTGGGCACGTTCTTTGCGAGACATTATCGTTTCTTACCTTAATTGAATTTGTTTTCTGGACGCCTGTTCAGGTTAACCTTGCAATCTGAGCAGACATTAGACAATTGAAGGGCTGCCGAGAAGGGCGATATAGCTACATGTTAAGCGTCCAGGTTGCTTTTGCAAAACCTTTTCAGACGTTGGCGCGAGCATGTTTACAGCCCAGACATAATCCAAATAGCCTTTGCATTATCAGGTAAATACTATCCTTCAGTCACCGGTTTGCAAGCAATCTGGACACCTTAAAGGTATCTCTTCCTGCAGAACTTCACATTTGGTGCAACTGTCCAGTTTGCTTTTGCAGTGTCCAGGTTACGATTTCAATGAACCTTATCGTTTCTTAATGTTTATATGCCTCGTCACGCTAACTAAACCATTGACAGGTATATATCATAACCATATACTCAAACTAAGCAGATTTATAGAGGTGTCTGCCATAAGAATGGATGAAAGGAAGTGGTCATGTCTGAACTCAACGGATCAAAGACCGAGCAGAATCTTATGACTGCATTCGCAGGAGAGTCACAGGCACGCAATAAATATACGTATTTCGCATCGAAGGCAAAAAGCGATGGCTATGAGCAGATAGCTGCAATCTTTGAAGAAACTGCAAACAATGAAAAAGAACACGCAAAAATGTGGTTTAAGCTCCTCGAGGGGGGAGAGATCAAAGATACTGCGAGCAATTTGAAAGCTGCTGCCGCGGGTGAAAACTATGAGTGGACCGATATGTACGCCACCTTTGCCAAAGAGGCGCATGAAGAAGGTTTCACCGATATCGCCATACTCTTTGAAGGTGTTGCTTCGGTTGAAAAAGAGCACGAGGCGCGCTATCTCAAACTTCTCGATAATCTCGAAGAGGGCTTGGTCTTTTCGCGTGACGAAGACACGATCTGGCAATGTCGTAACTGCGGCCATATCATCATTGGCAAGAAAGCTCCCGATGAGTGTCCTGTATGCTCACATCCTCAAGCATATTTTCAATTGGCTGAGCGTAACTACTAGTAGAGCAGGCAGTTTAACAGGCCAACATATATAACAAAACGACCATCGGCAAGGTGTCTGTGCCGGTGGTCGTTTTGTTATAAGCAACGCGCGAGAGGTCTGATAGAAAATCTCGCTCTACATCTTTCCTCATGTTTTTCTGAGAATTGTAGCCTATGCCATAGAGTTAATTCTGTACATTAACCGCTCATGATAGTTTTAAGGTTTGAATCGCCTTGATTTAGCGTTACCATAAGCTAAATTTTAGGAACAAGCAAAGAGATAGGAGTGTATATTCATGGCATTTTTCTATGACGAGCCGGCTCATACCTTTAATGAGTATCTGTTGGTGCCGGGGTATTCTTCTTCAGAGTGTGTCCCTACTGCCGTGGATCTTTCAACTCCGCTCGTGCGTTTCAAAAAAGGCGAAGAGCCTGCCCTCAAGTTGAATATACCGGTCGTGTCCGCCATTATGCAAGCGGTATCAAACGATATCATGGCCGTTGCGTTGGCAACAGAAGGTGGCTTATCGTTTATCTATGGCAGCCAGACGATTGAAGATCAAGCCGCCATGGTAAGCCATGTAAAAGATACACGCGCAGGTTTTGTCGAATCAGATTCCAACATCTCCCCAGAAGATACTCTCGCAGATGTTCTGGCACTCAAGCAGAGTTCTGGTCACTCAACAATGCCTGTTACCGTTGATGGTTCTCAGCATGGCAAGCTGCTTGGTATTGTGACCAGTCGTGATTATCGCGTTAGTCGTATGAAGATGACTGACAAGGTACGAGACTTTATGACACCCCGAGAAAATCTTATTGTTGCTGCTGAAGAAACAACCCTTTCAGAAGCAAATGATATTATCTGGGACAATCGTCTCAACGCTTTGCCGGTAGTTGACAGCAAGGATAATCTCATAGCAATGGTCTTTCGCAAAGACTATGATTCCCATAAACTGAACCCGCTCGAATTACTTGATCAAAACAAAAGCTATATGGTGGGAGCAGGAATCAACACGCGCGATTACGAAGAACGCGTGCCTGCTTTACTTGAGGCTGGCGCCGATGTTTTGTGTATTGACTCTTCAGAGGGATTTTCTGAATGGCAAAAACGTACCATTGAGTGGATCCGTGGGACCTATGGCGACACGGTTAAAGTGGGCGCCGGCAATGTGGTCGACCGAGAAGGTTTCCGTTTTCTTGCGGATTGTGGTGCCGATTTTATCAAGGTTGGTATCGGCGGCGGTTCAATCTGTATCACGCGAGAGCAAAAGGGCATTGGCCGTGGTCAGGCTACTGCATTGATTGAAGTGGCTGCAGCGCGCAACGAGTATTTTGAGGAAACTGGCATCTATGTGCCAATATGCTCAGATGGTGGCATTGTCTATGATCATCATATGACGCTTGCTTTGGCGATGGGTGCCGATTTCTTAATGCTTGGTCGTTATTTTGCTCGATTTGATGAAAGCCCGACTAAGCGCGTCAATGTCAACGGATCATTCATGAAAGAATATTGGGGCGAAGGTTCTTCTCGCGCGCGCAACTGGCAACGCTACGATATGGGAGGAGCCTCCAAGCTGGCCTTTGAAGAAGGGGTCGATTCCTATGTTCCGTATGCTGGCTCGCTGAAGGAGAACCTTGACATTACGCTTTATAAAGTGAAGTCAACTATGTGTAATTGTGGCTCGCTCGCCATTTCCGAATTTCAAAATAACGCAAAATTGACGCTCATTTCGTCAACTTCAATTCTTGAAGGCGGCGCTCATGATGTCGTGCTTAAGGATTCTGCTCAAAACATTAATGTAGCTTTCAGGTAAGAATTTAACGTCAGCTACACTCTGAAAGGCCAGTATCTCACGGTGCCTTTTGCCGTATGCGATGATATACAAGGAGAAGCATCTCGATGACCGTATATGACCCACAGAACATTGAACCAAAATGGCAGAAAAAATGGGAGGAAGAGTCTCTCTATACGGTATCTCCTGATACAGAAAAGCCAACTAAATACGTGCTTGAGATGTTTCCTTATCCCTCTGGCGACATTCATATGGGACATGTGCGCAACTATACCATTGGTGACGTGATTAGTCGTTATTCTCTCATGAATGGATATGCGGTACTTCATCCTATCGGCTGGGATGCCTTCGGTCTTCCGGCAGAAAATGCTGCCATAAAACAACACTCGCATCCTGCTTTATGGACCTACGGAAATATAGATCGTCAACGCACCTCTTTTCGTCGCATGGGTTTTTCATACGACTGGGATCGTAGTGTTATTACGTGCGACGAGGATTACTATCGTTGGGGACAATGGATATTCCTTAAGATGTGGGAACGTGGACTTGTGGAACGTCGTAGCTCTGCGGTCAACTGGTGCCCGAGTTGCGAAACCGTTCTTGCAAATGAGCAGGTTACTGAGGGCGTGTGCTGGCGCTGCGGGAGTGAAATAGAAAAGCGCGAGCTTGAACAATGGTATTTCAAGATAACCGACTACGCGCAGGAACTTCTTGACGACCTTGATACGCTCGATGGATGGCCCGAACGCGTAAAACAAATGCAGGCCAACTGGATCGGTCGCTCCGAGGGCGCAGAAGTCGATTTTACGGTATGCGATCAGAATGGTGAACCAACTGACGAAACCATTACAGTGTTTACCACACGTCCTGATACTCTGTTTGGATGTTCCTTTTTCTTGCTGGCACCTGAATATCCCGGGCTTATCGACATGGTCAAGGGAACAGAATATGAAACATCTGTGCAGCAACTCATCGAAGACGCTTCTAAAATAAGTGCTGTTGAACGTGCGCAGGGGAGCCACGAAAAGCATGGAGTGGATACCGGACGTTTTATGATAAACCCGGTGAACGGTGAGAAGATTCCTGTCTGGGTTGCCGATTACATCATTTCTGATTACGGAACGGGTGCGGTTATGGCGGTGCCCTGCGGGGACCAGAGGGACTTTGAGTTTGCGCGAAAATATAATTTACCTATTATACCTATTATTTTGTCTGAAACCGACCCGTTATATTCTGAACTTGCCGGTGTCCAGGATCGTATACGCACTGATGTATCTTGGGATCATTCGTTTGAAGCAGAGGGTGTTCTCGTACAATCAGGTATCTATACCGGCTTGGTGGGCGGCAAGCATTCTCCTGCCGTTGATGCCATTATTGCTGATCTTGAGGCGGTGGGGAAGGGGAAGAAGACTGTCAACTTCCGTTTGCGGGATTGGCTGATTTCCCGACAGCGTTATTGGGGTAATCCCATACCCGCTATTCATTGTGAAAATTGCGGTATCGTGCCGGTGCCAGAAGAGGATCTGCCGGTTCATCTACCGCTTGATTTGAATGTTGCAGAAGGGGAGACTCTCGCCGATCATAAAGAATTCTACGAGTGCGTTTGCCCTCGCTGTGGCGCTCCTGCTCACCGCGAGACAGATACGATGGATACCTTTACTTGCTCATCGTGGTACTATTTGCGCTATACCGACCCCCACAATGATACGTTGCCGTTCAGCTCCGTCGAAGCGAATCGCTGGATGCCTGTTGACCAGTACATCGGTGGTATCGAACACGCGATTCTTCACTTGCTCTATTCACGATTTTTTACGAAGGTATTGCGTGATATTGGCCTGCTTGATTTTGACGAGCCGTTCACCAATCTTTTATGCCAGGGTATGGTTAAAGACGAAAACGCAGAGGTTATGTCAAAGTCAAAGGGCAATGTCATAGCACCTGAGGACATGATTGCAAAATATGGGACCGACGCACTCCGTACTTATATTTTATTCATGGCTCCACCGGACAAAGATCTTATCTGGGACGAAAGCGGTCTAGCCGGTATATTGAAGTTTCTGAATCGAGTCTGGCGTTTGGTTTCAGAACTTTCTTTTGTAAAAGATAATGATATTATGCCATTTTATGAAGGTATTGTCGACGAAGCAGCGGCTAAGCAAATGGCTCAGAAACTTAATCGAGAGACGCATCGCGTTATTGGCAAGGTTTCCTATGATATTGAACGATTTAATTTCAATACGGCAATTTCAGCCGTTATGGAGCTTGCCAACACGACCACTGAGTATCTGCGATTAGTTGACCCAGAAATGCGCGAAAGCTCCTCAGATCTCAGAGAACTTGATAAGCGGACATCTGAGGCGTTGGTGCTGTTGCTTGCACCCATGGCACCACATTGGGCTGAGGAATTATGGCGTGTGGTGTTAGGACACGAGAATTCAGTCCACACACAGGCGTGGCCAGAACATGACTCAGAGCAGGCAAAAACTGATGAAATTGAAATGGCTGTTCAGGTAAATGGTAAGATTAAAGGACATATAACAGTACCAACTGAACTATCAAAAGAAGAAATTGAAGTAATGGCCCGCGAAGAACTTGCTACGCAGATCGTTGATAAACAGATAGTCAAAATAGTAGTTGTTCCAGGCAAACTCGTGAATGTAGTCGTGAAGTAATTTATTACTACAAAGGATAGTTATAGAGTGCGCTAAATGTCTGATAATATATGTTATGTAAAGTAACGAATATATCATACAAATAGCCTTATTATGCAATTCCCCTGTGGCGTTAGACAATGAGTACAGATTATTCAGTATCGCCTTTCTTATCGCGCTACTGATGTGAAGTACTTTTGTTGATGCGCTGTCGTTTCGTGTGTCTCTCTCGCAGGTTGCCTGTTGTTCTTGTGACGATGAACAGACATTTGGGCCATCGTCACTTTTCGTTATAAAATTGTATGGTTTTAAGAACATGGTTCCCAAGCTCCTGTAAAGTCCACCTAGGTATATTACCTGCTGACGGTGGCATAATACCGAGTAGTGAGAAGCAACATGTCATATAATCGCAATGATTCAGACCGATACTCTAATAAACGTTCTCAGGGTAATTCGAGAAATCGCCAAGAAAGAGATGACATGAGAGAAGGGCGTTCCTTCCAGCCCTCAGATCATGCGCGTAGTGAACGCGACAGATCTCCTCGCCCCGATGCGTATCGTTCTTTAGGCAAGCATACGAGCAGAGATTATTCTTCCGGTAGCAATGAGTACCGTTCCGCACGCAGCCCTCAGGGGTCTTCTTCTGAGACTCGCTATTCTCGATCAGATTCTCAAAAGCGTCAAAAGCGCCAGGATCAATCGCGCTATAGTGATTCACAACTCGCTCGTGTCCCTGATGATAAAAACCTCTACTCTCGTAGAACACCTCAAGATTACACGCGTGGTCGGAAGAGGAAAAAATCAAAGAAGAAGATTGCCTTTATTATTCTTGCTATCGTTGCCGTGCTATTGTTGGGGGGCGCCGGAGCGGTCTGGGCCTTTATGAATAATGTCAACTCTCAACTGCACTCAGGCTTTACTAATGATGAACTAACAAAACTTCAAGATGCCCTCGCAGACACCAATACCGGTTCAGATCAGCCATTTTATATGCTGCTTATGGGAACCGATCGTCGCTCGTATGAAGGAGAGACACAGGATCGCTCAGACTCAATGATTCTTGTTCGTATTGATCCTCAACTCAAGCAAGCGGTCATGGTTTCTATTCATCGTGATATTCCGGTACTGTACAACGGTTCTTATGTGAAAATGAATGCACTACATTATTATGGCGGAGCCGCTCTTGCAGTGACTGGCATTTCAAAATTTGCAGGTGTGGATATCTCGCACTACGCAGAGATCAACTTCGATAACTTTGCGCAACTCATTGATGACTTGGGAGGCATCGAAATAGATGTTCCCGAGCATATTGATGCTACTGATACAGACGGCGTTCCTTTGTACAATCGCGACGGTTCCCCTGCATCAGATATTGAGCCGGGACTTCAGATTCTCAGTGGCGATCAAGCGCTTACGTTCTGCCGTTCGCGTACTGATTATAATGGTGATCAGCAACGTGCGGCGAACCAACGTGTTGTTCTTGAGGCAGTTGCCAATAAAGTGCTGAACCTCCCCTACAACCAAATGCTTGGCTATGTGAGCCAGATTGCAAGCTGCGTATCGACCGATATGACGGCCGATCAGGTGCTTACTCTTGCTAAACAACTTCAGGGTATGACAACGAGTAGTATCTATTCTTATATGGTGCCCACAGAAGGATTCTATGACGAAACAGGCTCAAAGTATGGTGTTGCACGCTGCTGGTGGGAAAAGGTTTATGACGATGATTGGAAGGCCATGATGGCCACCATCAAATCAGGTGAAATACCCAAGTCGCAGAGTTCATTTTATACGGGAAAGGTTTCGGACGAATATAAGAATGGTTCTTAGTAACAGCGTTTCTTAATAGCTTCATTTGAGATATCCTTTCAGTTCCACGAAAACATGAGAGCCCGATTCATTCGAAACGGGCTCTCAGCAATTCAGCATCTTTCAATATGTTACCGGGAATCAGTTCCCCTCTTGCGCCCCTCTTTGAAGGCAGCTATATTTGCTGCAATAGTTTTTGGTGGGACACGATTTTCGATAACAGTACGCCAGGTCTCTTCAGGAAATTCTAGTTGAGCAGAAAGAGCTCCTAACAATACAATATTTGTTCCCTTGGGGTTTCCGAGGTCGGAGGCAATTTTCAAGGCATCAATTACCAGAGCACCCTTTTCTGCAATGAACTCAAGGGTATTCTCAGGCATAGCAGCGCTTCCAATGAGTACCGGCAGAGGTTTTATCTCTTCGCTGTTTACCAACATCTTCCCCGCAGGTGCAAGGTACGGAAGATAGCGAAGGGCCTCCGTTGCCTCAAAGGCAACAATATGGTCGGCTTCTCCGTAACTCAACAAGGGCGCATGGACAAGCGAGCCAAATCTAACAAATGTGACAACGCTGCCGCCACGTTGAGACATCCCATGAATTTCTGAAACTTTTACATCAAGACCTTCGTGTGCGGCAACCCGCGCAAGAATATCAGCAGCGAGGACTGTCCCCTGTCCGCCTACACCGCACAAAAGAATTGAAAGACAATCGTCGTTGGCCATTAGTTATCCTCCATTGTCGTGAGGGTTATCTGTTCGATACAGCCAAAGGGACAGTTTTGCGCGCATTGGCTACAACCAGTACAGAGGGTATCATCAATGACCGCACGACCTTCGGTATCTTTTCCTAACGCAGGGCAACCTATTGAGACGCACACACCGCATCCTTGGCAGGTATCGAGAACCACCGAAGGCGGATTCTTCGTGCGCTCGATAAGGACACAAGGAGATTTGAAAACGATGACTGATAATTCCTCATTCTTGATGGCATCAGACAGCGCGCTGCGTACCGATTTCAGGTTTTGAGCATTTACTAATTTGATATCGGGTACTCCAAGGGCCTCAAGCAGTTCTACAATATCAAGTTCTGTGCTGCTTCGTTTCTGAAGAGTTATCCCATTGCAGGGATTGCCCTGTTGCCCGGTCATCGCTGTCGTGCGATTATCCAAAATGCAGAGAGTTCCTCCCCCACCGTTATACACAGTACCAAGGAGTGACGTTATGCCTGAGTGAGCAAATGTCGAATCTCCGATAACGCCTACGATGGGGCGCTTGGCGAGTTCCGGAAGATCAAAGCGGGGTACATCTTCTCGAGATATATTGCAGGCGAGATGGGCTTTTGCGAGCTCCATACCATGAGCCATTGAAAGTGACGCGCCCATGTCAACGCATGAATCTACTGCGTTGAGTGGTGGCAGCGCACCAAGGGTATAACAGCCAATATCTCCGGTAACTATCGCCTTCAGGCGACGAAGTTCATTGAATACCAGACGATGCGGACAGCCAGGACACAGTGAGGGCGGACGTGGAGGCAGTGCGCCTTCGAATACTTCAAATGAAGGAACTTCGAGCTCAAACGCCTCACGAATGATGTGAGGCGTCATTTCGTCATCTTTGGGAAGTGGCAGTGGTGTCATGTCATAGGAGATACCTGCTGCGGCAATCTGTTGACTGAGATAAGCACTCGCCTCTTCTATTACATAGGTCTTCTTGCAGGTACGGGCAAATTCTTTGAGCTTATCAACCGGCAGTGGAAACGACATACCTATTTTAAAGGTGGAGGCTTCAGGCAATGCCTCGCGAACATACTCGTACACTGCGCCCATAGAGATGACGCCGATATCGGTGTCTCTGTATTCGATTTGATTTAAGTCGGTCGATTCGGCAAAGATTTTGAGAGCCTCAAAACGTCGATCGTAATCTTTTCTACGAATTTTTGCATAGACCGGCATCATGACCCATTTTGAAGGATCCTTTTCATATGGTCGCTGAGGTACTTCAACCCGTTTTCCTGCAGAAACCAAGGCCTTGGTGTGAGAGATGCGAACAGTTGAGCGAATGAATACAGGGATATCAAATTCTTCAGAAATATCAAACGCCTGTTTAGTGAAATCATAGGACTCTTG
The DNA here is from genome assembly GCA_963665595.2 of Coriobacteriales bacterium. Lineage (GTDB taxonomy): Bacteria > Actinomycetota > Coriobacteriia > Coriobacteriales > CADBOM01. Next base: position 213,946 of record CAXXJK010000009.1, read on the forward strand.
AGAGTTTGAGGGATCTAGCATAGGTATATGTGCCGCGAGAGCATAATAATGAGAATCTTGTTCATTTTGGCTTGAATAAATACCCGGATCGTCGGCGGCAAGGATGACAAGACCGGCATTTACGCCCGTATAGCTTGAGGTAAACAATGGGTCAGCCGCCACATTTACACCGACGTGCTTCATGGTGACCAAGCTACGCACACCGCCGAGAGATGCTCCAATACCAACCTCAAGAGCTACTTTTTCGTTAGGAGCCCATTCTGCATACATGCCATCATATGTAGAAAGGCTTTCAAGCGTCTCCGTTGAAGGAGTCCCCGGATACCCGACACCAACGACAACGCCAGCGTCATATGCGCCACGTGCGATGGCCTCATTGCCGGATAGAAGCACACAATTACTCTGTTCGTTCATTGAATCCTCTTCATATTCTCGGTGGTTTGATGTCAGGAAAGCGAAAACCGCATTACGAATATGCCTACTTGCAAGGTGCTGCCGTCAGTCAGTTCCCCATGATCGACCGACTCGCCATCGACCCAAATCCCATTCAAGGAATTCGTGTCGTTTACCACTACCGTCCCATCAACAACATCGAGTACCGCATGTTTTCTTGAAACCGTCATATTGTTGAGAAAGATGTCGCAGGCAGGATCGCGGCCAATGGTAAGGGGAAAGTGTGTAAGGGCGAAGACTTCACCAGCCAGCGGCCCTTTTGTTATGATTAGCGTTGGTTTGTGGTGATTGGCAGAGACTGCCGAGACGTCGTTTCCATTATCACCGACCGCTTCAAATATCTCAGTCTGACCAACTAACTTGAAACCACAGCGCTGACAAGCATGCTGATCTGAAGCTACGGGCGCTCCGCAAACGGGACATTTTTCAAGAGAAGTCACGTCATTCATCTCCTTAGTGCATGTGCTGATATATACAGAACATGCTAACTCATTCTATCCCTTCAAGTTTGTGAGCACCGACAAAATCACGGTCAATTCGTAAGAGGTGTTCAAGCTGCGCCTCACCGGGAGTGAGATAAGAGGCGCTAGTGGCGTTTGGAAATAGGATACCGGCATCCGAGAGAAGGCGCTCATAGTTTTTTCGACCGATAACTTGAAGTTCAGGAAAGCTCAGTAAGGCACGCCAAAAAGGAATACTAAAGGCTATGGGGAAAAATATCCTGAGAACTGATATACCGGATAAAGATTCTTCCACAATCATCAAGGGAGTATGTTCCCAGCTGATCATGAACAATGATCCATCATGGAGAAATTGCTCTTTGTCTAGGGCGGCAAGTTTTTCAATTATTGAAAACGACGAAGGCCCCCACAAGACAAACTGACCAAGTACTCCTGTTTCATTAGTTATGACAAGATCGCAAAATAAGGGCCCCTGCTCATCGTCGAGATGAGCGTGCGCATCAAACCATTCATATAATTCTTCGGCATGAGGGGCGTCAGAGATAATAAGAAATTCGTAACTGCCCGATTTCACAACCTCAATCAAATCAATGATTTCGGCTTCCCCGGTAAGAACCAAGCTATAGATATGGTCCCCAATTTCTTGTAAGGAAAGTATATCTGCCGTGCACATCGTCTGCAGGAAATGATAGGAATCTTTTCCAGATACGCGCAAAAGACCTTGATATGTGGCATCAGTAAGAAGCGGGTGATCTAACTCATCGTCAACGGTTTCTAGTGGGCCATAATCATATGCTATTACGTACGGACCAAAATCAGAAAGACGCCCGCCGAGGTTTTTATGTTCTACATGCAGCGGAAGTTCAACGAGTTCAGAATTTTCAAGCAGAGAATCATCGTTTTGCTCTTCAGACATGATCGCCGTCCCCTAACCAATGGTATTTGTGGTAAGCGTTGCAGGTATCGCAAGAGTACTGGCGGTTTTTTCATTACCATGTCCGGTAACCGTGCTGAAAAGATTGCCAAACCATATGCCTATTGATTCAAAGAAATTTGGTGTAGGCACATCTTCCACAATACAGAGAGGAGCTTGGCCGATGACCTTTCCCGCTTGGTACCAGACGATCGTACCTACCGTATCGCCTGCATGCAGAGCTTGTGTAGTTTCGTTAAGTGCTACGGTGCAGGTGACATCTCCACCGTAGTCATATACCCATGCGTTGACTGCGTAGCCTGCGACGAGATCTATTTTTTTATCTGGCCACGCACAGCAGGCATAGGCGCCAACGACCGCTTTTGCTGAAATTAACGACACGTTGTTGGTATGAGAAAAGCCCCATTCAAGGAGGCACGCGCTATCTTTAAAACGCGACCAAGCCGAACTATCGCCAAAAACGATAGCATACATCTCAAGATTTTTGTTGTTTGCAGCGCTTACCAAACAATATCCCGCTTCATCAGTAAAGCCAGTCTTAAGCCCGATCACGGTGCCTAATGCGTCAGACGAAGAGGCATATGCGGCGGTCTTAGTCAGGAGCTCGTTGGCATTTTTATATACGTACGGTACACCATTTTTGTCAGAAAATGAATAACTTGTTGATCCGATAATCGTCCTGAAGTCGTTGTTTTGCATGGCATAAAGAGTGAGCTTTACGTAGTCAGATACGGTGGTGTAGTGAGCGGGGTCCTCAAGACCATTAGGTGTCACAAAATGGCTATTGTTCATACCAAGCTGTGCAGCCTTTTCATTCATCATGGCCGCAAAACCTTCGGGACTTCCCCCGATATATTCTGCTAAGGCCACTGCCGCATCGTTACCCGATACCAATAGAAGGCCATAGAGAAGATCACGAACAGTAAGAGTTTGTCCTTCATAGAGGTCAGCTGATGTCGGTTCTTGGCTGGCCGCATATTCTGAAACGGTGACCTCATCGTTTAAGTTTGCATGTTCAAGTACCACAATAGCCGTAAGAATTTTCGTAGTTGATGCCATTGGTACTTGGGTATCGGCATTTTTTGACCACAATACGGTTCCATCGCTTGAAAACACAGCAGCATAGGGCGCGCTTACGTCAGGGACCTTAGAAACACTTGATGGATAACTCAGATAGGGCGTATTCGCGAAAGCGTAGGCAGGCACCAAAGTGCATGCAATAACTACGCACATAAAACAGGCAAGTATGCGAGTACCTATGGCTCTCGATATTCGTATCAAATCAAAAATCTCCTAATCAAGTATGTATAAATCAGAAGCGTTCAAAATGGTAAAACCGGCTTTTTCAACGACAGCACGGGCATCGGTAATAGGGTCAATCTTAAGAATATTGATTGCGCGACCGTCACCCTCGACGATTTCAGCACAGTAGGCATACTCAACATTGATGTCCGCGCGATCAAAAGCTTCCATAAGCTCTGCAAGCCCACCAGGTCGATCGTCAATCATGATTGCAGCAACAGAAGTGAGTTTTGCGGGGAATCCCGCTTCTTTTAGAAAAGCTTGTGCGCGATTTGGGGTATCACAGACAATGCGCGCAATACCATATTCGGGCGTGTCTGCTATTACCAGCATATGCATCTGAATGCCGCCTTCGCCGAGCGTGCGGCATAAACGCGCTAGATTGCCTTTTTCGTTTTCGAGGAATACTGTGAGCTGATCAATCATGGGTTACACCTAGTTTCCTTCCCAAGCGTTTTTTACCTCACGGTTATCAATAACTCGCTTTGCTTTACCCTCTGAGCGAGCGATGGTAAGTGGCCCTACAAGTTTCAAATCAACCTTGATCTGAAGATTACCCTTAAGAGCGTCTCCGATGCGTTTTTTGAGGCGTTCGACCTGCTTGATTTCATCAAATTCAAATTCAGGTACTGTCTCAATCTGAAGCTCTACATGGTCAAGGGTACCGATGGTCGAGAGGATGATCTGATAGTGCGATGTGACCTCATCAAACTGTGTGATAACCTGTTCAATCTGGCTAGGAAATACATTGACGCCACGAATGATAAGCATGTCATCGGTACGTCCTTGGAGACGATCCATCCTGCGGTGCGTGATACCACAAGGACAGTCGCCGGGAAGTATACGAGAAATATCGCGTGTTCGATAACGAATGATGGGAGAAGCTTCACGGTCAAGTGATGTCAAGACTACTTCGCCCCACTCTCCGTCCGGCACTGGTTTGAGAGTTTCAGGGTCAATAATCTCAATGAGAAAATGATCTTCTGCAACATGCAGGCCATGCTGCTCGCGACATTCGCAGGCAACGCCAGGCCCTATGACTTCAGAGAGCCCATAGATATCATGTACGGTAATTCCCAACTTCTGTTCGATTTCCTGACGCATATTCTCAGAACAAGGTTCGGCCCCAAGTATGCCCGCCGATAAAGGAAAATCAGTTGCAGGGTTATATCCCATTTCTATCGCTTTATCGGCAAGATTAAGCGCATAACTGGGGGTGCAACACAAAACATCGGATTCAAAATCCTTCATTATCTGTATCTGACGCTGCGAGTTGCCTGATGACATGGGTATAGTGAGGCATTTCATTTTTAGTGCCCCATTATCTGCGCCTAATCCACCGGTAAAAAGACCATAGCCATAGGCGATCTGTACGATTGCATGCTCATCGTGTCCGGTAGAAGCAATATCTCGTGCGAGGCAGTCCGCCCAAACATCGAGATCATGTGCGGTATAACCTACCACCGTGGCTTGGCCGGTTGTACCCGATGAAGCGTGCACACGTACGGCATCGCGCTTATCGACTGCCCAGAGCCCAAATGGATAATGATCGCGTAGATCCTGTTTAACCGTGAAGGGAAATTTCTCGATATCAGCAAGCGATTCAATGCTATCAGGGCTGACGCCCGCCTCGTCAAAAGATTTCTTGTAGAAATCAATGCGCTCATAGCAATACACAAGAGATTCTTTGAGACGTTTGAGTTGGAGAGCCTCGAGATCTGTATGGTCCATAGTTTCGATTTCTGGCTGGTAGTACACTGATTACCTCCTGTGGGAATCGGATGATGCAATTGTAACGCTTGTATCGGCACAGAATGTTTCGCTACACGGGTCTTACACTTGTTTTCGTAACAATTAATGCTTTGATGGTGTGTGGGTGTTTCTGAATCGCCGAGTTGTTCCAAAATGAATACCACGATAGAGATAGATGATGCCAGTAGCCCATGAAAGAACAATACCTACATAGGCAAACCAGATGCCGACAGCGCAGGGCGTAAAGCCAAAGCCGGGTAGAAACGGACTATCAAAGAGACCCAACCCAAAAACCATAGGCCAATTAAGCACGAGACTTGCAAAACCTACCATGAGAAAAGCAGTTGCTATTTTTCCTAAATAGATGACGGTGAGCTGTTCGTGATAACGACGATCAAGGTAGATGGTGAGTATTCCTAATACGATATCACGAAGGAAGACGAGTACGAGTAACCAGAGAGGCAGTCTGTCAAGAAGCGCTAACGCAATAACACCGACGGCTAAGAGCAGCCGGTCTACTGCGGGATCAAGCACTTTCCCCAACGCTGATACCTGACCGGTACGTCGAGCAACTTGACCATCAATCCAGTCAGTTCCCGCTGCAACTGCAAAGATGATGCAGCCCATGGTGTTGTCTTGTAATATGACGAAAAAATAAAAGAAAAAGGGAATAAGGAGGAGGCGTATAAACGAGATAACATTGGGAATCGTAAATACCCGATGTACAACCTTTGATTCCTCTATAACCTGTTCTTCGGTTATCTTACTCATGGATACGCTTTCGTTTTGTTGTTATTGTTTTACCCTGGATCATTCTAGCATGAAGCAGGAGAGACACGGTGTGTCTCACCATGTCTCTCCTGCTGGTATTCAGCGAATCACCATTCTGCTGGTATTATTCTGCGGTGGTAAGCTCAGGCTTTTTCAGCACAATCCACTGCTGCTCAGTCGTGGGAGCGGTATAGTCATTTTTGTTTGATAAACAACTCTTAGGACACTTGCGTACACAGTTCTGACAGGTTACGCAGCGAAATGGATTGATCTTCCAAGTTTCCTCGGCCTTATTAACCTCTATGGCGTTTGCCGGACATGATTTCTGGCAGATACCACACAGGATGCAATCCTCAATAACACAGACGATGTGTCCTGCGGATTTTTCAAAATAGTGAACCGGCTCGGCGGGATAGAGTCTTGTGGCCGGCTTAGAAAACAAGTTTTTCAGCGTTATCTTACTAAAAGTAAACACCTTGCTCATAATACTCCTCCCCTCCTAGCGTTCCATGCAACTGATGCATGGATCAATGGTCAAGATAATGTTTGCCACATCAGCCAGCTGGCATCCTTGTATAGCCTGAACCAGACCGGCGATGTTTTCGGCTGTTGGGGTACGAATGCGAAATCTCTCGAGAAATTTGGTTCCATTACCCTTCGCGTAATATACGCATTCTCCACGTGGCTGCTCAAGGCGCGTAACAGACTGAGATCCTGCTGCAGGGTTTCCCTTTACCTTATTTTGTATAGGACCATCGGGAATTTTTGCAACAAGTTCTTTGATGATATCCATGGATTGAAGTACTTCTTTTGCGCGCACCTCAGCGCGAGCAAGACAATCTCCCTGCGCAGAAACAATGGGCTCAAAATTTGAAAGATACCCATATCCTCCAAAACCCATCATGCGAACATCTTCTGCGACTCCCGACGCGCGCCCAAAAGGTCCTACGAGGCTGAGCGCTACTGCCTCATCTTTTGATAGATGGCCCACCCCATACAAACGATCTTTTACCGTCGCGTCGCCGAGGAACACCTTGCAGATATCAGCATATTCGACTCGCATAGTATCGAGAGTCGCTACGATGGCGTTGAGTTCGCCCTGTTCGATATCAAAATTTACTCCACCAACATTCACGGCTGAAAGAATAACGCGTCCACCGGTGGTCTTTTCAAATATGTCGAGTACTTGCTCGCGTAGCCGCCAGCATTGCATGAATAACGACTCAAAGCCAAATGCATCGGCACCTAACCCAAGCCAGAGCAGGTGGCTATGGATACGTGAGAGTTCGTGAAGGATGACGCGAAGGTGCTCAGCTCGCACGGGCACCTCTACCTCCATCAGATTTTCAAGTGTTTGCGAATAACCGAGGCTATGACCAAATGAACAGATGCCACAGATGCGCTCTGCTACGTAGACAAACTGAGTGTAATCTTTCACGGAAACGAGGCTCTCAAGCCCACGGTGAATAAACCCAATCTGAGGTAGCACCTCAACAACCGTCTCATCCTCAAGGACAAGATCAAGATGTACTGGTTCAGGGAGTACAGGGTGCTGCGGGCCAAAAGGTATGATTGTTCTTTTACCCATTATTCCTCCTCCCCTTCTTCGGAAACTTGCTTGATATCAATCCCAACTCCTGCTTTACGTGCGGCTTCGACAGCAGCGGCGGACTTAGGATTTTGTGGTGTTGCGATTGATGTCTTATAGAATTTTCCCATATAGTCGATGGCTACTCCGGAAAAGCCTATGCCAAATAAGTCGTGGACCTCGTTTTCATAGAAGAACGCTTCTAAATAGGTACTCGAAATCGAGGGCACTACCGCATCTACCGCAACGTGAATTTCCAGATTTTCCAACTCATCTTTTTTGATAAAGGTATAGAGAAGTTCTACTGTTTCGTTTTCTGCTGTGGCGCACATCTGACCAAGACGCCACGCATCATCCTTATAGCTTTGCACTGTCGCAAGAAGTGCATCGAGCTGAATAATTTTAAATATCTGAGGCTCTTTATCCATACTGACTCCTACGAGAGTGTCTTTTCAATGGCAGCTTCGGCTACTGTTTTACCGTTGACGATCTTTGTTGCGGCAGTCAGGCCTTCCTGCAGTGGTTTGTTTTCAAGGGTACCCGTGGCCATGGCTGCTCGTTTTCCTTCAAGGACACCCAGACCCTTAACTACGCCATCAATGATTTGTTCAGGCCGTACCGCACAGCCGGGAACATATACATCGACGGGAATAGCGGTATCTATGCCGCCCATATTGTTGTAGCAATCAGCAAAGACACCTCCCGTACATGCACAAATGCCGCAAGCAACAACAACCTTAGGCTCAATCATCTGTTCATATATTTGTTGAACAACTCCGATATTGCGTTCGTTCACACTACCGGTTACCAAAAAGACATCAGCGTGTTTGGGATTCCCCGTATTTATGATGCCAAAGCGCTCGACATCATACAGGGGCGTGAGGCAAGCTAAAACCTCTATATCACAGCCGTTGCAACTTGAGGCATCGTAATGTATAAGCCAAGGTGATTTAATCGTATCAGACATATATGACACCTCCTAGATGAAATACAGGAATCCGATGTTGAGTATGAATGCAATCAACGTCACGATCCAGGCCGACTTGAACATGGTCTGCCACTTCACGCGGGCAGAGTTATTATCAATGAAAATCTCAAACAGAAATACAAATGCTATGACGAGAAGAGCAACAATCCAACTGATCCACGATGAGGTAAGTATAAACAGACCTATCCAGCCAAAGAACAATACGTTTTCATACCAATGCATAACCTCAACCATTGCCAAGGTCTTCCCCGACATCTCAGTGGTTATGCCTTTAACAAGTTCTTGGTGAGCGTGGTGAGAATAGGACAGGTCAAACGGTGACTTACGTAATTTGATTGTCAGTACGAACAACAAAGCTATAAATACAAGCGGCGCAAAGGCAATCACGGGGATAGTCCTGAAGAAGACAATTGCGCCATTGAACGAGCCAGTAACAAGATAAAAGCCAACTGCCATGAGCAAGATAGCGGGCTCATAAGAAAGAACCTGAAGTATTTCTCGCTGTGCTCCTATATCGGAAAAGGGCGACCGAGCAGAATATGCAGCGACAATGAAAAACAACGAACTCAGCGTTAGCACGAAGATGACCATAAGGAGATTCATGCCCGCAAAGAACAGCGCTCCCGCGACAACTGCAAACAACAATGCCATTGCCACATAGAAATCCATGACCGAGTTTACTGATACGTCCTCTTTCGCGAGGAGTTTGCGCACATCATAAAGTGGCTGCAATAGTGGCGGGCCTACACGACCTTGGAAACGTGCGGTTATCTTGCGGTCGAGACCGGCAAGGAAACAACCCACTACTGGTGCAAGGATAACAAATAAAACGGCGAGTATAACAGTAAGGCTTATCATTTACATCACCGTCCCTATGCCAGCGAGTGAGAGTGCCAGTCCGCCCACAAACAGTACGGCGCAGATTATATTACCAGGCATATCAAGAAACTTCTCACCAAACCATCCTTGAAGATACAGATTGCGCTGTGACGCTTCGGCTGGTGCGCTCATTGCGTTAGTGAATGAGCGGGTTTCAAAGTCTGTGCCGACTCCTGAGAGATAAACATCAACATGGCGCTTTGATGATTTACCAAAAAATCCTATGAATGCAATGATAATCACCGCAACAATGATGGCCATGATAAGGAGATTATCAAAAGAGACATCGGTGTAGACAATGTACCATTGCGAATCAAGATAGGGTAATACTACATATTGAGATATCCACGGGAAGGCAATGCAGCAGAAGAGCAGTATGAAGAGCATAATGCCCATCGCTACCCATTCTGAAAGATGAACTGATTTTTCCATATCGCTTGTACCGCTTGCAACAGCGGTGATCTTGCCCAGCCATTTGGCCCAGAATACGAAGGTCAAAGCTGATCCAAAACAAAGAATAATTATGAGAGCCAAATTACCGGTATCTATAACCGAGACCATTGCCGCCCACTTTGAAATGAGCATACCAAATGGAGCAATAAACATACCCATGATACCAATGGCCATAAAACGTGCGAGACGTGGCATTCGCACAAAGAGGTCATCCATGCTCTCAATATCACGCGAACCGATATGATGCTCTGCGGTACCAACACAGAGGAACAACAAAGATTTGGCAGCTGCATGAAATACTATCAGGAAAATAGCGGCCCATACGCCTTCAGCGGTTCCGATGCCGGCGCAGAGGGTGATGAGACCAAGATTGGAAATGGTCGAATACGCAAGTACGCGCTTGGCGTTAGTCTGCGAAATAGCCATCGCTGCACAAAGTATAAAGGTTATACCGCCGACCATCATGACCATAAAGCCATTGACGTTCATTCCTAAAGTAGGCGCAAGCTTTACCAACATGAATACGCCTGCTTTAACCATGGTAGAAGAATGAAGCAAGGCACTAGTTGGAGTTGGTGCCACCATAGCGCCGAGAAGCCACGAATGGAACGGCATCTGAGCGCATTTTGTCATTGCAGCAAAGCAGAGAAGGCATATCGGGAATGCGAGAAATCCGTTTGCGCCGAATGCAACGACCTTGTCAAGCTCGAGAACGCCGCTGAAACTGCCCAATAGGATAAGTGCGACAATAAAGGCGATTCCGCCGAGCATGTTCATTACTATCTGACGAAATGCATTATTGATTGCTTCTTCGGTGCGCGTGAATCCGATGAGGAGAAATGAAGAGATCGTCGTCACTTCCCATGCGCAGAACAACCAAGGAAGATCATTGCAGAAGACGATACAAAACATTGCCGAAAGAAATACATACATGATGGCAAAGAAGTCGTTACAACGTCTGCCTGACCCACAATCATGAACACAGAAGTCTTTCATATATCCCAATGCATATATGGAAATGCCGCTTCCTATAATTCCTATGATAAGTGCCATAATGGTCGAAAATGTATCAATGTACAACGTAGTTTCAATGACTACCTTCGGCGCGATAAAAAACTCAAAGAAGATTGTTAACAGCACTTGAATAACCGCAAGCACAAAAGCGAGCCATTTCTTATATTTTACTGCGTAGGCAATGACGGCAACGCTTATCACGATGTCGACGACGAGTGCTATATAGGTGATAATCTCGCTATGGAATCGGTAATAAACACTTGCAGCAAATAGATGTTGGACAGCCAATAACAGACTGGCCAATATAATGATCGTCGAAGATATATATACGACGATCTCGCGCGCTCTCTGATCTCGAATAATCCATAGCAGCAGAGCTGAAATTAATGGAAATATTACGAGAAAACCGATAAGCTCCAAGACCTTCCCTCCTTTGGAAACGTGAGGCATACAGCTAGTAATATATGACGTGAACAACGTGATGAGGATAGTCGATATCACGGGAGGTAATCCTCAGAATCGTCTTAACATGCGAGGGCGCGTTCTACTCATCGGTTAGCGGTGTGTTTGCCGGTGAGAATCTTTGCTTGGTTTCTTTACCGTAACGCTCATCTATAGTTATGTTGTTTTGAACAGATTTATTCGTGTTTTGTGTTGTCGCGCGGTCTTTACGATACGAACCTTCATACTTAAACGACGCTTAACACGACCCTTTCTTTGCATTTTCCCACGTGCCAATAAAGCTGCTCATGTCAAGCACGGAAACGCGCTGCTTTATTATTCGCACGTGAAACCCCTATAGATTTTGGAGAAATATGAATACATCTTTTGAGGCCCTCGGTCTTTCCGAGGCAACCCTTTCTGCGGTCACGCGATTGGGCTACACTACCCCTACGCCCGTTCAATCCGAAGCAATTCCCATTGCCATGGAAGGACGCGATATCGTTGCGGCTGCCAAAACGGGAACAGGAAAAACTGCGGCGTTTGTTATCCCGGTTGTTGAGCGCATCGCACGCGCAAAACGCAGTGGTGCTCCTTCGGCACTCATCGTTAGCCCCACGCGAGAGCTTGCGCAACAAATTGAGACCGTGTGCGTAAACGTTGCTAAGACCACTGGCCATCGTGTTGCTTTAGTTGTTGGCGGTATGCCATATGGCCCACAGATAAAGCGTCTGAAGCAGGGCGTTGACATCCTCATCGCAACTCCTGGACGCTTGAACGACTTGATGGATCGCGGAACTATTAATCTCAGCCGCGTCAAGATGCTGGTAATAGATGAGGCTGATCGTATGCTCGACATGGGCTTCTGGCCAACGATGGAACAAATTATTGGCGCAACACCTGAAAATCGTCAGACGCTGCTTTTTTCCGCCACCATTGACCGCAAGATTATGCGTAGCGTTGAAGACATATTGCACGAACCTGCGTTTATCGAAATCGCCCATAGAGGCGAGACAGCTGATATGGTCGATCAATTTGTGGTGCCAGTCAGCCAATCTGAAAAATCTTCGCTCCTCTGCGCAGTGCTTAAAGAGCGCGGCAGCGAACGTATTATCGTATTTGCGCGGACCAAGGACCGTACGGATGATTGCGCAGATAGACTGTGCGAAGCGGGATACGATGCAGAGTCGATTCATTCGGGCAAGTCACAATGGCAACGCCGCCGTGCCCTTGACAATTTCAGCAAAGGCAAAACGGACATTTTGGTAGCCACTGATGTGCTGGCGCGTGGTATTGATGTATCAAATGTTGAACACATCATTAACTATGATCTCCCCGATTCTGCTGAGGACTATGTGCACCGCATCGGCCGTACTGGCCGCGCGGGAAAAACCGGAGACGCGATCTCATTTGTGAGTTCTAATTCGCGTAATGCATTACGCGACATCGAGCGTTTGATTGGTAAAAAGATACCTTCTATTACCGTTCAGGGCTTCACTGCTGAAAAGACAGAAGGAAGACCAAAACGCCCAGGGTCAAACAACAGACGCCCTTCTACCACTTCGTATCAACGGAAAAGTGGCGGTTCCAATGACTCACGCCCCGGTAGATCGCAGCGCAGTGCTTCTACTCGTCAAGCAGTTGCTCGTTAAGTTATCACGCATACACTTTTATAAAAAAGCTTTAGTACCGATTATTAAAAAGCCTCCTCCGCCAAATGGTGAAGTGGGCTTTTTAATTGATTTAAGGCAGGAATTCTTTCGTCACTAGTTCCTTTCACTTTCTAGACAATAATATACTTGTTCTAATTTGTTGTTTATCTGGACATCGCAGGAAGGGCATAAGCAGCCCTTTTCTTCTGTAATGCATTCGCTTTTCTCATAGGCGCAAAACAGTTTTTCTGCATGAACTTTTTTATCCATATTTCCGATGAGAAGAAGCACGTTTGAGGGCATAGACTCGACTTTACAGGCGAATGCGTAACTTGGGCAGGAAAAACACTTACATGCGATAAGATTGCTCTTTGATTTCTCGACCTCTTGCATAGTTACCTCCTTATAAGTTTTTAGTTTCTGCATAGAGTAAGCACTCCGATACTACGTATGTGGCAAAACTATTCGCCACCGCTGGCTTGCGTCACGGCGTTCAAACCTGCTAGGTATCCAAAGGTCAACGCGGGGCCTATGGTGCTGCCGGCGCCCCAGTAAGCGTTAGCGGTTGGCGAGGCAATGCAGTTTCCCGCACCATAGAGACCAGGAATGGGTTCGCCTCGTGTGTCAAGTACCTGCGCTTTTCCATTGATCATAGGGCCGCCATTAGTGTCTAGTGTGCCAGCTCCTAGAATAATGGCATGATAAGGTCCTGTATCTGACAGAGGGTACAGGGTAATATTTTTAGAGTCTGCCGGTGGCCATTCAGCGCCGGGAATAGTTGGTGGAAACGTTGTCCATTCGCGATCATAGGCAAAGCTTCCACGATGAAATTCCTCATCAATACCTGACAGAGCATAGCTGTTATAGCGCGCAACGGTTGCGGCTAGATTCTGAACAAATGTGGGGTCAAGCGCAAATCCTCCTGTGTGCGGTGCCAACCGTGCAAGACGCTCTTCAATTAATAGAGCAAGGGAGTCAAGAGTATCTGCCGTGATAACATAGGGGGGCCGTGCTCCCTGCGGCGGAAGTGGCGGGAAGCCGCCCCAAAGTGTTGCGCACCGCTCATCGTAAATCCAAAATAGAAGCATATTTGTCCACTCGGCTCTGTTGGGATCCCAAACAAAGTGGACCATTCCCCGATCAGTGTAGTCACGTTTTTCATCCATAACGCGCAGACCAAAACGATTGACTTCAAGCGTGCTGTCCCCTACCACAAAAAATACGTTATGCACCCCTGCGGGGTCTGATAGTACTTGTTCGAGCACGGTCTCTGCCCGCCACGCTCCTGCGGTATTAGCGGGCATAGCACCAATTTCGATAGCAAGTTTGAAGAAGTCGCCGGTATTGGTGGGCGCGGCACATCCACCAAAATGCGGTCCGCGTTGGAGGCGAAGCATGAGCTCTGGATCGTGCGTATAGCCCCCTGAACCAAATATCACGGCGTTTTTTGCAAAAAATGAGGCATGAATGCCGTCGGGGGTAATCGTCTGTACGCCTACGACTGTTCCTTCAGCATTTTTTACTATACGTGAAACTCGATGATTGAGCATAAGTGGTATATTATGTGCCTCCGCCCACGCGCTCATTTGACGTATCAGTTCGATTCCGTAAGACATCTTACCCTTGGAATCCTGCGCATAGAGCACGCGGCCACGAATCCCTTTGTTTTCAGGTAAACCATCTTGATAGTCAACTTGGGGCTGTCCGGTCCAGTTAATTTCTTGAATGGGTTTAACGGCACCGATGTTGTCAAGGAATTCGACCATCTCTGATGCGTGATCATAATATGCATCGATAAGCTCATACTCATGTTCGGGCAGACCTAAGTGAGAATCTTCCCGATTATAAAGCTGTGGATACGAGTAGCGTGCCATATAGCGCAGAGCGTCTTCTTTAGAATCTTCGATACCTCGTTCTCGTTGAAATTGATTGTTTGGGATCCAGAAGCCCCCACCAGAGCGTATGGTCGTACCGCCATAGTGCTCGGCCTTCTCAATCATGATCACCTCCGCGCCTCGAGAGCGAGCAGTGATAGCGGCGCTGTAGGCAGCAGCCCCACTTCCCACGACGATAATATCGGTCTCATAATCCCACGTTTTCTCAGACATTGAACCGGTCACTCCCCTATCAACTTTCCTGAGTTTTTTCGCCGCCAAGGGTGCAGTAGAAATCGCGTGTGAATCCTGAATCTCTATATAACGGGCAACCAGGACAAATACAGCCGCGCTCTATGGTGATGCAAGAACTTGTTCCGCTTTCATACAAACAAAAAGCAAGTGGCTCGCCGCAATCAAAATACGTTGGACACTGTTTACAGATACAAAGTGCTTCGTCATCACGCACGGGCGTTTGTTCTTTTACCATAATGCTCTCCTCTACGTGTCGCCGACCTATCAATTATCAATTCCTGTCTTACTCGAACATGACACAAATCTGAACTATTGAGAAGATTTTTAACAATTAGAAATGCTAAGTTCGTCGTTCTCGTTCATAACCTCGATACCAGCAAGTACTCCCGTATCGCTGAATAGCAGAAGAGGATGTCCGTCGCGTAATTTGTACATACTCACATCTATAGTGCCCCCTAAAGACTCTGCGGCGCGTCCTTCCATTGCGCCTAACACAGGCGATTTAAGCAACAGCGCTGGATATCCGTGTATGTATATCTCAAGTTCATGGTGCCGGTCGCGCAAAATCAGGTGCGCTTCGTGTGCTTTCGTCTCAGCGCAAACAAGACGGGTGCCAGTATATGTTGTAAATCTGTGTAGTACTCCATCAATTTGCAACCCTGCAATACTGCCGATAAACGTGCCCGTCATCCATGGTATTTTTGCAACTGAGATTGAAAGAGAAACACCTGGGGTATCAAAATGATTAGATTGTGCCCAAATCCATGAACTGGGAAAACTCCGTCCCCAGTCTTTCTCGATATATCCTCTTCCGCCGTCAAGCTCGATTACTTCCCCATCGAGCATGACGGTTCCGGACACCTCATGGTCCATAGATAACACGCCATGATAGGTCTGCATACAGGGTACAAACCGATACCATCCCATGACACCCGGCGAGAACAGGGTTACCGGCCAGGGGCTCAATGTTTTGAACTTGATAGTGCCTTGTACTATGCCGGTGTCATCTTTGAGTTCAAGCGTCATGCCAGTTTGTGAAAAGGTGTTTTGTCCAATTCGAATGTTGAAAGGCTGCCGGGGATTATATTCGAATGCTTCTATAGGGTAGGAAAAGTAATGGGTTATGCCACTGTTTGATATAACCTGGACAAAGGCATGCTTTAAAGTACCATCAGCGGAAAACGACACGCCAGGTATAACGGCAAACACCCGATGCATTTTAGCATCGGCTTGTTTGAAATACCATCCTTCAAAGTAGCGACGCTGTACGCTGCCGCCCTGATAACTTGCTGGATCCCAAATGCGCTTCGTGAAGTAGGACACGCCGACTCCCGCCTTGTTGCATCAGTTCACAGACGTTAACATCTGCTATCAGAATAGCACTCGAGAGTTGAAATAGCACGTATTGTGATGGTGCACGGATATGGATGCTTGGCTATGTTTATTGTTTTGCAAGCAAGTCTCGTATCTCTGCTAGGAGAACAACTTCTTCTGACGGCTTCTTAGCAACGGGTTTCTTGTTCTTCTGAATTTTGTCTATAGCCTTTACCATGATGAATATAACTAGGGAAATGAGTATGAAGTTGACGACTGCCTGGAGAAAACTTCCGTATGCAAGCTGTGCGGTACCTATAGTGATAACAAGACCGCTAAAATCCACGCCCCCTATTATCATTCCTATTATCGGCATGATAATATTGTTTACTAGAGCGGTTACAATTGCCGTGAAAGCAGAACCTATGATAAGGGCGACGGTAAGATCAATGACATTGCCCTTTGCGATAAACTCTCTGAACTCCGCAATTAGACCCTTCTTCTCTGGCATTATTTCCTACCTTTCTTCGATGACGCTATCCGTGAACGAACCGTTAGCTGATTTCGAGATCTAAATTTGTGCCTATGCCATATATTAAAACTGTTCTATCCAACTTTAAGAGATTGATATAAAAAGAGTACTGCTTGTCTACTATCTCTGCGTCGCACACTTATTTTTGTGCGTACATCAAATAGGCCACGGCAATGAGGAGACAAACGAGAACACGTCTAACCATGATGTGAAAACTTGTGTCAGGATGCTTGTGTGTATGCGATATAATCTCGCGTAGGATTCAAAGATAAAGAATATATACTAAGGTGGCTGCCGTGGAAACTAGCATTTTAGACTGGTTAAAAGAGGGCCCCTCTTGGATATCGTTTGCAGTAGAAACTCAGTTATTGGGGGATCAATCAGAAGCGTCAATTGTTATTGAAGATCCTCAAATACAGAGCATAATACAGCGAATCAATAATCTCGACTCTGGGATACCCGCATTAAGATCCGGCTCATTAACCTATACGAGTACGGGAAATGCCTTTTGGGATTTATTCTTTCTTTCAGACGCAGGATTGAAATGTGAAGACATTGGTATTACAGACACAATTTCTGAGCTGTTGCGTCGGCAAACCGATGATGGACTGTATGTCATGCAGAGCGGGACTAAACCAAGCTATCTCTGTATTTCTACCATTGTATTGTCATCTCTTGCAAACATGGGCTTTGCGAATGACCCTCATATTATTAAATTTGCAGAAAAGGTTTTTCAAACTCAAAGACTAGATGGTGGATGGCATTGCTCAGCGCGCCGTAGTGTGGGACAAGCACTACAAGCTTCAGAGTCATGTCCTATGGATAACCTGAATATATTAATGTTCTTAGGAAAATACGAGCGCTATCGCAATGATGAGCGATTAAACAGAGCAATAGATCTGTTGCTTGAACACTGGAGGAGGCGCAATGAGCCTTGGCGCCCCTATGGTTTTGGTATCGGCAGTGATTTCTTAAAACTGAGATATCCTGCTGTAAAATATGGGATTCTTAGAGTTCTTGATGTGCTGTCGCTGTATCCCCACGCTGCAAATTCTCCAGAATTCAAAGAAATGTTCGAAATCATAATGAGTAAGTCAGTCGAGGGCAGATTTACGGCCGAATCAGTCGCCCGCTCATACTCAGATTTTGATTTCGGCCAAACCAAACAGCCTAGTAGATGGATCACCTTTTTGATATACCGCATACGCAAACAAGCGTCACAATCTAGCAGACAGCGCGATCGATCAGAGCTATTAGACCTTTGATCAGAAATTCTAGTTATATACTCGTATAACGAAAGCAGGCCAAAAGCAATTTAAGCCTCTGACCTGCATTAAGTTGCTGGTCGGGTTGACAAGATTTGAACTTGCGACCCCTTGACCCCCAGTCAAGTGCGCTACCAAACTGCGCCACAACCCGTTATGTGCCGGAAATTACCGACGGATGACTATGATAGGGTATCTGGTGAAGAAATCAAGCCCTATCCATAGTTTCCCTATATGCATCGAGGATAGCATCAGCAATGTAGCGCTTGCTACATGTGCCCATATCTTCTTCTCCGTATGCGCTGATAAGCCATACGTGATTGTCTGAGGTACCAAATCCAACCAAAGGATCTGAAACATCGTTAGCAACAATCATATCGGCATTTTTTTCATGTCTCTTAGCGCGCGCATTTACAAGCACATTCTCGGTCTCCGCCGCATAACCTATAACAAAGGTGTCGCCTTTTTCAGCAGCAAGAGTTTTAAGAATATCAGGGTTTCTCACAAGCTTTACTGTGAGGTCTTCTGCCGGGGTGCCCATTTCGTCGGCAGCATTATTCAACGTTGAATGCTTCTTTATTTTCTGCTCGTTATAAATTTCTGGTTTAAAATCGGCAACTGCAGCGGAAAAGATAGCAAGATCGCTTCCTTTGAAATACTCCTTTGCTGCTTCAAACATTTCGTTGGCTGTTTGAACTTGAACGGTCTTTACGCCAAGAGGTGGTTTTAATGATACGGGTCCGGTTATTAATACCACTTCAGCGCCACGCTTGTAAGCGGCCTCTGCGATGGCAAAGCCCGTTATGCCACTAGAACGATTCCCTATAAACCTCACGGGGTCTAGGGGCTCATGGGTGCCCCCCGCCGTTACCATAACACGTGTGCCCACTAGATCGCGGGAGTGCTCAAGCTCTGAAAGTATGGCGCAGGCAATAGTCTCAGCAGATGCGAGACGTCCCTCCCCTGTCTCACCACAGGCAAGATAACCAGCTTCCGGATCTACCACAGTAACACCCGAGTTCTTCAGCTGTTCAAGCGCATTCTCAAAACGGGGGTTACGATACATATGAACATTCATCGCAGGAGCCACCAGTAGAGGAGCTTCGGTCGCAAGGGCAGTTGTTGTGAGCAGGTCATCGCATATACCGGCAGCAATCTTTGCAATTACGTTGGCGGTTGCAGGGACAATAGCAAAGATATCTGCTTCTTGAGCAAGAGAGATGTGATGAATTTCGTCTCCGGGCATGTCAAAAAGCTCCAGAGCAACTGGCTCACGCGTCAGAGCCTTGAAGGTAGCCGGTCCCACGAAACGGGCGGCATTATGTGTCATGACAACTTTTACTCTACAGCCTGATTTTTGTAGAATTCGAATGACTTCGCATGATTTGTAAGCGGCAATACAGCCGGTAACACCAATGAGAACAGTTGGAGTTTTTTCGGCGGTGCCCATGAAGCCTCCTCTATGATTCTCGGTACGTAAGTTTAGCTATGGGCGATTCCCAAACGCTTACTTCTTTCACCGAAAGATTCGCAGGTAATGTTGTCACAAGCTCGTGGTAAATAACACGTGCAAGATTTTCTGCGGTTGCATTCATCGTGTCAAAAGGAGGAACCTCATTAAGATAGACGTGATCAAAGCGAGAGAGAATCATCTTAAGGTCTGTTTTTAGTTGTTTGAAATCATATACAATGCCGACACTATCAAGTTCGCTGCCGCCTATGCAGACATCAATATCCCATGTGTGTCCGTGGAGATGCTTACAGGGCCCATCATAACCGATCAGAGCATGGGCTGCATCGAAATGATCTCGTACCGTTAGTTCATACATGGCACTCACCTCTCCACTCGTTTTTGTTGTCCCATACAGGTCGATGCACGGGGCGTCATCTCCAAATAAGGAATCGCACTTTTGTTCAGCAATATCCTCTTTGATAATTTCAAACTGTTGAAGCATGTCAAGCTGTTCTGCTTCATCGACAGTATAGGGAACAAGAAACGATCCCACTTCGCCCCTTATATCAAGCGCCTCGTTTACGAGACGATCAGCATCTTTATTTGCCTCACGAAATACATGTTGGATATCAAAACTGTCAAATTTTCCCAGCAAGGTCATGACCATCTCATACAACGGTTTGATGCCGGCATTTTTCACGCGATAGACACCCTTGACTTGCTGTATCATCAGTTCACTGTCTGCGCGAATATCGAGATTTTTTATCTGGAGAGCAAGCGCATTTTGTAGGCCCCAAATCATGGCCTTGTATTCTGCGATGTTGTTTGTTTCTTGCCCGATAAACGCACCACCATCTGCAAGAATGTGTTCATCGTCATAGAGGGAGAATCCTATACCGGAAGGTCCTGGATTCCCTCGACTTCCGCCGTCGGTCTGCAGTATGGCTTCTGGAGAAATACCCACGTTATTCCGACTCCTCAATTTTGCGCGTAACAATAATGCGATGACAATTGGGACATATTGAGATAATAGGCCCCGTCAGCAACTCATGAACCTGACCCTCCGGAAGTTCAACTCTGCATACCGAACAATGAGAACCATCAAAGAGAGAGACGGCAATGCCGCCTTTTTTGGATGATACGCTCTCATAGTCAGCGTATAGAGCGGGTTCTAGTACCGTGATGAGGATGTCTCGTTTGGCGCGCAGGTCTTGGATTTTTTCTTTAAGACGGCTACCTTCAGCAATAAAATCCTTAGTAACCTGAGCTTCTTGTTGCTCAAGTTTTTTGAGCGCATCCTCTACTTGTTTTGCAACAATTAAGATTTTCTGAGATTTCTCTTCAAGCAGATTAAGTTCAAATGAAAGTTTTTCACGTCGCTTTGTACAACCCTCGAGGTCGCGCGTAAGTGAAGTGATGACTCGGTAGTCTTGGGTTGAGCGTATGGATTCTTGCAGCTCGGCTATGCGAGCTTCCTGCTGAGCGTCTTCTTCATACAGCCTGTCCGCTTGGATGTCATTGGCATTGCTCATCTCAGTAATCTGGACACCCTTTTGTGCGACTTCGTCACGTCTTTCACGCAGAGCAACGATCTTGGCACGTTGAGGAAGCTCATCGAGGGCTTTCTCCGTACGGATAATATCGAGATCAATGCCCTGCAATTGCAGAAGTGCTTGAGCGGTCTGCATCAGATAACCTCTTAACCCGGTTGCCACCAATATTCTCTTGAATCAACGTTGCTGATTATATCGCTCTGAATACCCAAATCAGTAAGCATCCCATTCAAAACAGGCAATAACGGCAATTCCGACACATCATGTCCGAGCTCGATAATGACCATTCCTTTTGATGCAAGAGCAAGAGCATGATGATATTTGAGTTCGCCGACAATCACACAAGAGGTTTTTCTGGCTATCAATTCATCAATAAATTCATCAGCTGAGCCATTGAGTATCACGATTTCCTCGATACGTTGATGAGGATTGCCCCACACGCGCGGTAGCGTACCAATAGCTTCGCATACCCAGCGTGAAAGTTCTTCAGCGGTATTACGGTTCGTCCGCATACGGGCGCATTGTCCATAAGCACGTTCTTCTTGAAGTTTAAAAAATGGTTCTTTATATTCCAAACCCAGAGCACGTGAGAATACACCTTGTACTAATGGCGAGGAATCTAAGTTAGTATGAAGCGAAATAATCGCTACCGAATTACTGAGCGCCGCAAAAAGAGTTGCACCGGCAAACGTGGTGTCTGGTGCAGTGGGAGGCAGCGCTTTTTCGGGTGGTTCGATAAAGGGAGGGTGATGGGTAACCAAGAGATTACCTCCCGCCCGAGCCACATAGTCGATACTACCAGGGGTAGGATTAAGAGCAACAAAACACTTGGCGACGCAAACATGAGGGTCACCGCAGATAAGACCTACATTGTCCCATTCTTCGGCAGTTTCAAACGGTACCAAGCTATCGAGAGCGGCGGCTACTTCGCCAATGGTCATGCTCATAATGTCTGCCTTTCAAGCACTCCGTTTTCGCGAGGAATCCATAGCTCCCTATAGCCACAGGAGCGCAGATAGTCATAAGCGCCCGTGAGATCATAGGCAATTTCTTCTGGCTTATGTGCATCGGAACCAACCGTGCAGTGCACGCCTTCTCGATAGCATATTTCAAGAAATTCCCGAGAAGGATAATACTCCCCTACTGGTTTTCTTAGGCCTGCAGTCGAAACCTCCATGCATACATTGTTTTCTCGAGCAAGCTCTGCTGCTTTATGATAATAGGGTTTCAAATCAAAAGTGGGATAGATACCAAACTTCTTAGGTAAGTCGGGGTGTGCCATTGATGTAAAACCCACATTGCTCTGGACGGCCTCAAACCAAAGATCAAAATAGGCCTTCCAGATCGTATCTGCGCCGCGCAATTCCCATTCAGGCAGTTCGCTTGGATCATCAAAACACCAACCGTCTGAGAGCATATGGACCGACCCTAAGGAGAAATCATATGGCTTCATCCGCTCGGCGAGATACTCTTCGGCACCGGAACGCCAATCAGCTTCACATCCAAGCACTACGGTAAGTGACGGATGCGCCTCCCTTGCAGCTATGACCTCATTTCTGTAATGAGGTTCCTGTTCGTTGGTCAGCGCTATGAGCCCTTGCGGATTAAGATTTTCGGGTACGGGAAGATGTTCGGTAAAGACGATAGTTTCAAGCCCCTTAAGCTCGGCCATCGCGCACATATCTTCGACCGTACCGGTTCCGTGGCCACTGTAAAAGGTGTGCACATGACAATCGGCATGCTTCATCAGTTAGCCCCCCTCTCCAGTGTTTTTTCAAGCGCAACTATAAGAGTATTTATCTGTGCAATAGTGGTTTTACGACCAAGCGAAATGCGCATCAGCCCCAGAGCCGTACGCGTAGGTATATTAAGCGCTCTCATTACATGGCTTGGTTCAAGCGAATGCGATGAGCATGCTGAACCGCCCGAAACGCAGACCCCTTGGGCATCAAGTCGCTGAACAAGAGTTCCAGATTCATAACCGGGAAACATGCACGACACGATATGAGGAACCATCCGAAGAGTTTCTTCTTCACGTTCAGGTAATGCAACGGGAAATACAGGAGAAGGATTCAGGCGCTCAAGGTTTTCGACAAGATAATTTCTCAGTGCCTGCAATCTCACCAATTCTGCGGTCTGCGATGAAAGAGTTTCTTTGAGCGCCGCAGCAAAGCCAACAAACCCTGCCACGTTTGAAGTTCCGCTGCGCCGTCCCCCCTCCTGACCGCCGCCGAGAATCAACGGCACAAATGGTGTTCCTTCTTTTATGTAGAGTGCGCCCACTCCTTTGGGCCCATAGACCTTATGTGAACTGAACGAAGCGGCATCAACAGTAAGCGCGCGCACATCAAAGGGTATTTTGCCCAATGCCTGAACAGCATCGGTATGAAACAATGCTCCTTCTTGATGAGCGATAGCAGAAAGTTCTTTGATGGGCTGTATGGTTCCTAACTCATTGTTTACTGTCATGATTGATACCAGCAAAACGTCTTGTTCTGATCCAATAAGAGCGATTAAATCAGCAGGATGAATAAGACCATCATTGCGCGGAACAATATATTCAACAGAGAAGTTGAAATGTTTTAGGCGTTGTGCCGGTGCAAGAATTGCTTGATGTTCGATAGACGAAACGATAATACGCGTGCGTTTCTTCATATCAGGTTTTTCGCGGGAAGCTAAAGCAATTCCATAGAGAACGGTATTGTTTGATTCAGTGCCACCAGATGTTGCAATGATTTCGCGCGGCATACGCGCGCCGACTTGGCGAGCAATTTCAGCGCGCGCCTGTTCTAGGGCTGAAAATGCAGCCCTTCCTTCATGATAGAGAGCGTTGGTGTTGCCAAAATGCTCACTGAGGTATGGCCGCATCGCAGCTACCGCGGATTCGGCTAAGGGAGTAGTTGCGGTGTAGTCAAGATATATACGCTCAGATGAGAGCCGACTGTCCCGCATGACGGATCTCCTCCATAGCAGCCACTTGGTCGTTATTATTGAAAATAGCCGAACCAGCCACAAAAATACGGGCGCCCGCCCTTCGCGACCAATGGGGCAGTTGAGACATCTATGCCACCGTCGACCTCAATCAAGGGGTGACGGTCGAGCCGCTCACATTCAGCCACAATAGAGGCAATCTTAGCGCACGAATTCTGGATGAATGACTGCCCACCAAAGCCGGGATGTACACTCATAACGAGGATGAGATCAACAGCATCAAGGAACGGAAAGACTGCCTCGGGCGAGGTTTCCGGATTTAATGATAGACCGCAGAGACGCCCCTGTTCTCTGATATGTTTGAGAATATCTGGGTTAAATCCTGCGGCTTCAACATGTATCGTCACTAAATCGGCTCCGGCCGTAAGATACCAGTCAACTTGCTTCTCAGGATTATCAATCATAAGATGGACATCAAGTGGTACAGACGTCAGGGCTTTAAGACCATTCACAAACAAGGGCCCAATGGTAAGATTGGGGACAAAGTGACCGTCCATGACATCAACGTGAATCCAATCCGCACCATTGCTCGCTAAGCGAACGACATTCTCGCCAAGATTCATAAAATCGGCTGAAAGTATTGAGGGCGCCATCTGGATAGTCTGCTCGGTCATGACTCTTCTCCCAAACCATAAAACTCATAGGTCTTAGGACGAGCAAGAATTTCTGCGGCGAGGTCCTGCGGGTCTTCATGCTCAGTGATGATACGTCGCAACACATTGGAAAGTGGCATTTCGACGTTATGCCGAGACGCTAGTTCACAAATGCTTTGACAGGCGGCAACTCCCTCTACCACCATATGGTTTTCTTCATAAAATTCTTCCAAAGTTCCACCCTGCGCCAAAAGTTCACCAAAACGGCGATTCCTTGAGTGATGCGAGGTACAGGTGACCACTAGGTCACCCATTCCAGCAAGACCCATACAGGTAAGAGGTTGGCCTCCACACGCGCAGACTAATCGAGAAATTTCCGCAAGGCCACGTGTCATAATGAGCGCTGCGGTATTGTCTCCAAAACCCAAGCCATAGGATATACCTACACTAATAGCCATTATGTTTTTTGCTGCCCCGCACAGTTCGACCCCCACGACATCAGAGGTGTTATAAACGCGAAATACCGGCGTGGCAAGCAGATATTGAAAGTAGGCAGCGGTGGCATCTTCATATGCGCCTATTACGCCTGCTGCGGGATAATTCTTAACCAGTTCTTCTGCATGAGTCGGCCCCGAAAAAGCCGCTAGGCGCATACGATTGCCGAGCACTTCTTCAAGAATTTCAATCATGGTCAAGGTAGTGCCTGCCTCAACACCTTTTGTAACTACCATGACAGGAGTATCGGCATCAATAAACGGTGCGCATCTTTGAGCCATTTCGCGCAAGGCACCGGACGGCGAGGCAAATACAATGGCCTCAGCACAGTTCAATACCTTTTCAATATCATTTGACGCCTTTACGCAGTGGGGAAGTTCGGTGTCATGCAGATATCGAGGATTGTAATGGTTATCGTTAATTCCGGCTATTACTTGCTCGTCGCGTGCCCAGAGTGCGGTCTCATAATTTTTCTTGCCGAAAAGCCAGGACACGGCCGTGCCGAAAGAACCTGCATTGATTACCGCTAGTTTCATTGCTGCTCCTTTTTTCCTCCGATTGAGAATCGTCGCTCAGTTCCGGCAAGAAGACGCTTTATGTTCTCACGGTGCGCATAGATAATGAGTAAAGCGAGCAGAGCAAAAAAGACTATAAATACCAAATGCTCTCCATAGAGAATAGCGCACGTAATGGGTAGCGCAGTTGTTCCAAAAATTGATCCAAGCGAAACATATCGAGTCAGCATTGATACGACGGCAAACACAATGAGAGAAATAATGGCGACCAATGGGAGTATGACACATAATCCGCCAAACGCAGTTGCTATGCCTTTGCCACCGTGGAAATGCATGAAAGGCGAAAACATGTGGCCGCCGACGACACACAGGAGAGCAAGAGAGAGAACGAGATCGTGTAACCAGGTATACGTAAAGATACTCTCATTGCCGCTATTTAATAACGATATGTCAAGGTTGAGCAGACCGGCCACTATGAGACACCCGCAAGCACCTTTTAAGATATCCCCCACCATTACGAGTATGCCAAGGCCAAGCCCCATGGTCCGTACGGCGTTAGTGGCACCTACATTGCCTGAACCATGTTCACGAATATCGATTCCCCGGGCCTTATTACCAACAATAAGGCCAATCGGAATAGCGCCGCAGAAATAGCTAATAGCTAGTCCCACAAGAACTACAAGAATCGAAATTACATAGGTCATATTAGTCTTTCCTTTTGAAGTGCATGCGAAGCGGGGTACCCTCGAGTTTAAAGGCCTGACGCAAACGGTTCTCAAGATAACGCCGATAATTGTCGTCTACGATTTCCGGATGATTTGCAAAAAAAGTAAACGTAGGCGGACATGAGTCAGTCTGTGTCATGTAGTGAATCCTCAAACGCATGTTTCCTTTAGAGATGGTGTGTCCAAAATCGCGCAACTCAGTTAGCAGATCGTTGAGACGCGAAGTCGGAATATGTATTTGATAGTTGGTGTAGGCGTTATCAATGGCGGCCCATACACGGTGTACATTATGTCCCGTCAAGGCAGAAATAGCAATAAGCGGAGCATAGCTTACAAACCCCATTCTATCTTTGATAAGTTCACGCATTTCATCATGTTGCTCCGCGCTTTCTATAAGATCCCACTTATTGAGCAGCATGATCATGGCGCAACCACGTTCTTTTGCAAAATTTGCCACACGTTGATCTTGATCAGTTAAGCCCAGCGTTGCATCTATCATCAGCAGCACAACATCTGCGCGATCAATTGCACGCATCGCACGTACAAAACCGTAGTATTCAACATCTTCATCAATCTGGCTTTTACGTCGAATTCCCGCAGTATCAACGAGACGATACAGAGTACCGTCATGCTCAACTAATGTGTCAATAGCATCGCGCGTGGTGCCCGCAATATCGGAGACAATTGAACGCTCGCGGCCCGAGAGACGATTCGTGAGGGAGGATTTGCCCGCATTTGGTCTTCCGATAATAGCAACGTTCACGGTCTCGATCTCAGGATCTTCCTCATCTTCTCTGTCTGGTAATTTAAGCACCAGATCATCGAGGAAATCACCCGTACCATGACCGTGCAAAGAAGATACCGGATAGGGATCGCCAAGGCCTAAGCTATAACATTCCCAGAGAGCATCTTCGCGGTCTGGGTTATCTAATTTATTAACAACAAGAAAAACGGGGACTGTCGCTCGTCTGAGAATACGTGAAACTTCTATGTCATCAGACGTGACACCGGTTTTGCCATCAATAAGAAAAATAATGACAGAAGCCTCTTCCATGGCCATCAAAGCCTGTGTTCTGATTGAGGATTGGAATCGGTCGTCATCACCCATCTCAATGCCACCGGTATCGATCAAAATAAACGAACGACCATTCCAATCAGCTTCATGATATGAACGATCCCGCGTAACGCCTCTCATTTCATGTACGATTGCGGTATCTTTTTGAGTTATTCGATTAACAAACGTCGATTTTCCGACGTTTGGGCGGCCGACGACCGCGACAATAGGCAGGCTCATCGGATTTCCTCTCTTATTACTGTTGGCGTATAATGTGCGACTTTAACAGAAACATGAAAATCGTTCATTATTTGGTCAAGTGTCATATCGTCAAGGGTAAGACCATCTTGATTGAACATCGATGCCGGTAGAAGCACTCGATCGATAATCCCCTTGTCATAACGCGTAATACACTCGGTGAGTACGGCGCGCACATCCTTGCCCACCAGTAGTCCTGACACATTTATGTTTCCTCCAAAAAACTGATTCTCGACTCCCACTATAACAATCCGGTCATCTAAACTCTGCTCGCGCAGAAGAGGAATCAAGAAATCAGCAAACGCAGTGCCACATATGACCAAAGTTTTACCATTAACTGAGCGTGCATTGACAGCGGGTAATTCTTTTTCTGCGACAAGTTCATCCCATTCGTCAACAAAACAACGAAGCATACCGATACCGTCATAATATTGCGAAAAATCATCATAATAGTCACGTTCTGGCAAATTTCGAGCAATGTTGTCGGGATACGCATTGCAGAAAAATTCGTCAGAGAGTTGATAGCGTGTGATTCCTAAACAACTGAGAGCTCGCTTCTGATAAGGACGGATCATCTCTATTACCGCCCGCGCTGATTCAGGCACAGAAAACGAGTGATCGAAACTATTTTGAAACTTGGTATAACCCAGCGGAACTATACCAACGGAAAGTATGCCGAGATGGCTTTCTATATAATCAAGAGTTTTCCTCAACTCAGCACCGTCGTTTAGTCCAGGACAAAGAACAATTTGTGTGTGAACAGTAAGACCCCCATCAAGTATCTGCTCCAATGCATCAAGGGCACGTTGATGCGCTTGCCCTATAAGATTGAGTCTGACATCGGGCGACACCGCATGCAAAGAGACATGCAGAGGCTCAAGACGATATTCAATAATGCGGTCGATATCTGTCTGCGATAGATTCGTAAGGGTTACAAAATTCCCCTGAAGGTAGGAAAGCCGATAATCATCATCGCGTAAATACAATGAAGGGCGCATGCCCTTAGGCAACATGCGCATGAAACAGAACAGGCAGGCGTTATTGCAGAGCCTGATCTTGTCAAATATCGGAGATTCAAACGCGATGCCCCAGTTTTCTCCTTGCTCTCGCTCAAGTTCAAGTTCAAAAGGATCACCATCAAGATCCGTACCTGTTACGGCAATAATATCGTCAGTTGTCCACCATAACCAATCGATGTAATCTGTCAACATATGCCCTTCGGCGGTATGAAGTATCATACCGGGTTCGATACCGACATCGTAAAATGGAGAGTCGATATCAACTGACTTGATACGTGCGCAGTAATCGCCGCTCATGATAGCTCCTCTAAACGTTCAATGACAGCAAGAATCTGCGATTCGGGGGTTGAAGCACCGGCAGTTATTCCTACTGTTTCATAACCCTCGAACCATTGAGGGTCAATCTCTTCCGGCGACTCGATATGATAGGTTTGAGGACATACCTTTGAAGAAATTTGATATAGTCGACGGGTATTACCCGAGTTGCGCCCCCCTACAACCACCATGACATCAACCGTTTTTGCCACATCGCAAGCTGCTTCTTGGCGCAATTGGGTAGCAAAACACACCGTATTGTGTATCTCAATATCCTCAACGCGGTCTCTGAGCGCCGCAACAACTCGCTCAAATGTTTCTTCAGACTGAGTGGTTTGAACGACAATACCAATATGAGCTGAAGGGAGTTGTTGGGGAAGACCTCCTGCATCGGGGACGACGAGAAACTCTGATCCGGCATATCCACAGATACCTTCAACCTCAGGGTGTCCTGCTTCGCCTACGACGATCACAAAGTAACCTTTATCCGAAAGTCCAGAACATGCTTTGTGAACCTTGCTGACATGCGGACAGGTAGCGTCAACGATATTCAAGCCGCGCGCACGCGCTTGATCAATAACGTCGGGAGCAACGCCATGCGAGCGTATGACCAACGTTCCGCTTTTGATTTCATCAAGAGATTCAATGGCGACAATTCCCGATAGTTCCAACTCCTTTACCACGGTTGGATTATGAATAAGTGGGCCAAGAGTGTAGACTGGAGCTCCATATTCTTCCAATGCATGGCTCACCATGGCAAGGGCGCGCTCGACACCATAACATGCGCCCGCATGATGTGCGCGGATGATGTTCATGAACATTCCTTCTGTAGGGTTTTTGAATCATCGAGAGAGTCAGCGTACAGAACGGCAAGATCTGGTAGACCTCCGGGCTCTCCTCCTACTTTAAGAATATTCACCCGTCTCATTACCTCATCAGTGATAGCTTGTGCGCGCACGGTCTTGGGAAGAAACTCAAAATCATGCCAGTCAATTGGTTCACCATATTTGACGATAACCTTGGGAAATCTGAAAAATATCTTGCCATAAGGACGAATGCGTTGTGGGCCGCTGAGACCGCAGGGAACAATCAACGAATTTGTAAGCATCGCAAAAGAAGCGACACCTGTTTCCGGTTCAGACAGCTGTCCCGGCTTGCGTACTCGTGTCCCTTCGGGAAAGATGCCTAGATTCTCCCCCGATTTCAAACAGCGCAGCGCACGTTTGATTGCTCGTTGATCAAGCTGATCGCGATCAATAGGTATGACACCACCCCATGCAAATATTCTGCGCAATACCGGTATCCTGAAGAGTTCCTTTTTGCCCAGAAAGCGAAGGTGCCCTGGCATGAGACTAAAAAACACGAATAACGGATCAGCGAGAGAGGTGTGATTACCGGCAATTATCACGGCATGATTCTCTGAGGCCTTCCCAACAATAGCGCTCTGCATATTTTTCTGTCTAAAGCACACTTTGAACACGCATGAAACAATATGCTCAATGCATGAGATGAATCCATTTGCGCCGTTATTCTTATAAGGATGGTCATAAAAATAGTCGAGTTCTCGCATAATTTAACCTCTCTCCTGAACCAAGCGAACAACCTCATCAACCACCTGGTCTATGGAAAGCTCTGAAGTGTCGATGATAATGGCATCCTGTGCGGCAACAAGCGGAGCGGTCTCTCGAGAGGAATCGTACTGGTCACGTTTGATGATGTGTTCCAGTAAGACCTCGGGGTTACTCTCGCTATCGTCAACGGCAGCATTTTGCGTAGCACGTCGCATGGCACGTGTTTCAGGCTGCGCAGTAAGAAAAATTTTGATCTCAGCGTCAGGAAAGACAACCGTTCCTATGTCGCGTCCTTCAAGCACCGAGAGCTGCCCTGCAGCCATCACGCGCTGTTGCTCAGTAAGCGCTGAACGAACCTCGGGAATAGCCGCAACGTAGGACACATTTGCATCAATTGCTGAGGTTCTGATGTCTGATGTTACATCGGTGTTCCCTATCATGATGGCATTGATGCTGCCATCGGTATCGTAGCAAAACGATATTTGTTCTGAACGTGCAAGAGCTATAATACCCGCTATATCGTTTGCAGTATCATCAGTAGGACTTTTGAGATAACCCTGCTCGAGAGCACGTAGGGTAACCGCACGATACATTGCACCTGTATCAAGATTGCAGGCTCCCAGACGAGCGCTTACCAACTTGGCTACGGTCGATTTCCCTGAACCCGCAGGCCCATCAATTGCGATGATCATTTCTCAGCACCTCCCAATATATGTAGATGCTTCATAAAGTCGGGGTAGCTTACTTCTACGCACGAATGTTCAGAAACAGTTCCCGAAAGGCCAAAACAGTGCAGAGCAAGTATCCATGTCATAGCAAGACGATGATCTCCTCGACTTAAAAGATCAGCATTATTTCGAGGAGTCCCTTCCTGTATCAAGAGATCGTCGCACTCTGTGTACGCGGTGCTTCCCAATAATGAAAGGCCTTCGCAGATAGCAGCTAACCGGTCAGATTCCTTGACGCGCAATTCGCCCACTTCATGAAAATGAGTGATTCCCTGTGCGCTGGTTGCAAGAAGCGCAAGAATAGGTATTTCGTCTATAAGGGCGGGCACTTCATCGGGATATATGTCTGTTCCTATAAGACCATCCCGATACACGACAGAGATGGTCCCCACGGGTTCGCCACCCACCATCCTGCTATTCTCAAACGATACATCACAGCCCATGCGACGCATAACCTCAAAGGCTGCTATGCGGGTAGGATTGAGAGAGACATCCCTGAGTTCAACGGTACTATCTGGTATCAGCGCAGCAGCAACAGCCCAAAAAATAGCCGACGATGGGTCTCCTGGTATCTCAACATCGCAAGAATGAAGATGTTGAGGACCCGTTAAAGAGACCATATGCTCTGCCTGTGTACTGTTGATATGTGCGCCAAAAGCAGGAAGCATTCGTTCTGTGTGATCACGCGAAGCATAAGGCTCGGTTACCGTTGTTGCACCATGAGCGTTGAGACCAGCAAGTAACAATGATGTCTTCACCTGTGCAGAAGCAACAGGCGATTGATAACTAATACCTTTCAACCGATCGCTGCCCTGCACAAAAAGAGGTAAAGTCACACGCCGCGTGCTGTCTTTGCACCCCTCATTGTCACAACCAAACACGGCTCCCATCTCAGACAATGGGTTGGTAACCCGATCCATGGGACGGCGCGAAAGTGAAGCGTCTCCCCGCAACAAAACGTTTACGTTATAGCCAGAAAGAATTCCGAGCAACAGACGAGTAGTGGTCCCAGAATTGCCACAATCTATGGATGCCTCGGGTTCACAAGGCCCAGCAATTCCCCAACCGGTAATTTTTGCGGAGAGATATTCGTCGTGTTTTTTCAACTCAACCGATGCGCCGAGCACTTGTATAGCTTCAATTGTCGAGCGCACGTCAGATGAATCAAGGAGCCAAGAGATACGTGAGGTGCCCTCGGCCATCGCAGCAAACAACAAAGCACGGTGAGAAATAGACTTGTCACTGGGGACGCGAAGATAACCTCTGAGAGATGTTGGGTATGCCATTATACGTCTCCCCGTCACTCTGCTCCGGCCGTATCAAGCGGCCTCAATGAGAAGTCAAATCCCTTTTTCAGCAATCGTGCGCTGAGTTGTCCTATATCACCTTCGTCGGTGAGAATAAGTTCAAGCACCGCGTTATCTTCGTTGATGTGGTCTATATCAATTGATTGAATATTACAGCCCGCTTTTGCCGCGACGCCGGTTACATCAGCGATCACGCCAGTATGATCAGCCATAGGTATGCGCATCTCTATTAGTTTTGAAGAATCGGGTATCCATGCAGCAGGCAGCGAACGGCGCATCTGTGCTGATTCTTCAAGCATGCTGGTAAGGTGTTTCTCGTCTTCATGGCGAACGGCTTGTTCGATTTCTGACAGTATTCCTTCAAGTTCTGCAATGCCATTAGCAAGTGCTATGTGGTTGTCTAAGGCGATGCCACACCACAATTGCGAGGATCCTGCGGCAATGCGCGTGGTATCTTTAAATCCACCGGCAGCAAGGCGGAAGAGTTCCTGATTTCCCTCTGCGTGTGTACCGGCAAGTCTCATAAGGGCAGTTGCCACTATATGAGGCACATGACTTACAATAGCTATGATTTCATCGTGGCTGTTTCGGTCAATAGTTATGGCGCGCGCCCCAATTCCTGTTGCGAATTCATGCAAACGCATGAATTCTTCAGGATCGCTTGTTTTGTCAGGGCACAGAATCCAATGAGATCCATTAAAGAGCTTAGGCCGTGCACCTTCCAAGCCATTTACTTCAGAACCAGCCATGGGGTGCCCCGGAATGAACCGAGATGGGTCGGTAAGTATTTGATGCGCGTAGGAGTCTATGACTTGTTTTGTCGAGGAGACATCAGTGATGAGGCCTGCATAGCCAGCATCTTCTATCATTTGGAAAAGTCGAGGCGTTGCGCTTACAGGAACAGCAAGGATTACTAAATCGAGTGAAGGATCAGAAAGCCAATCAAGAACTATGTTGTCATCGAGAAGTCGACAATCCGTCATCAAGCCTTCTCGTTTTGCGCGATCAACGGTCTCTGCTTCTATATCGACACCATATACTACTGTAGAGGTAAAACAGTCCCGCAACGCATAGGCAATAGATCCCCCTATGAGTCCAACTCCAAAAATAAGAATATGCCCAAAAGGACATTCTGGTTTTATCAATTCATGTTTGGGCGCAACGGATTCCATGCGAATCATATTCCTTCTTAAACGATAGTACGAGTCGAGTTCAGTCTTCTGGCCATTGGGCACAGTCGGGAAGCGCCGTAAACTCAATGAGTCGCCCGCAAAATACAAGATAAGCGGTATCAGCCGAAGCGATAAGCGTATTGTTTGCATAACCAAGAAGGTTACGATAGAGACGAGCGGAGTCATATTGAGGTGTCAACCCGCTACCCACTTGATTTGTAACGATGATGGTATCGCCCGGGCGCGTCATAAGGCGGTCCGTCAAAGTATTAAAACGATTTACAACCTGCTTATCCGGAGAATCATCAACAGAATCCTGATACGTTTCATGGTTGGTTTCGTAGGCTTCAACAAGTGAAATAAGGGCCGTTGCTAAACAATCGACAATGAGAATATCGCTCGGCGCAATTCGGTCAATCCACAGGGGATCGTCATAGGCTTTCAGTATTTCATGCGAACAAGATTGAGAGATTGAAACATTTCTGTTTTGTTCAGCAAGGTCTGATTCTTCGGATGCGTCTGCGAATACTGCGGTAACAACACGTTGACCGGTTACGCGGGCGCGTTTGAAAGCAAGATTTTCAGCGATTGCCGTTTTGCCACATCGTGCACCGCCCGTGAACACCACAAGAGCCATAGCGCCACTTCCTTTCAACCATATATACCTTAGAGGCCTGCGCAAGCATAAGATGGTACAAGGATAGCCTATCTATTCCTTTCTGATGCAGCATAGAGCGTCCGAACCTCAGTATCTGTAAGCATTCTCCACGAGCCTTCAGGCAAATCGCCCAAGGTCAACGAGGCAAAGGCACTTCTGCGAAGCGTAACGACAGGATGCCCTACGGCATTAAACATTCTTTTTACCTGCCGTTTGCGACCTTCCCGGATGATGCACGTTACTTGTGTCTGAATATTTCGAGCTCTGAATGGACGTTCGCTCACGCCTCGTATGATTTGTGCGGGAAGTGTCATACCGTCAGAAAGCTCTATGCCGTCTCTTAATAGCGTGGCCTCCTCTTCAGTTAAAATACCTTCTACAAGCGCCTCATAGGTTTTCATAACTTTGTGGCGAGGATGTAGCAGAGCATTACCGAAATCTCCATCCGTAGAAAATAGTAGCAGACCCGTTGTATCGTGATCGAGGCGTCCTATGGGAAAGAGACCGGGATAGTCATGGGTTGGTACGAGTTCAGCTACGCAAGGACGACCTTGAGGATCATGCATGGTGGTAACATAACCAGCCGGCTTGTTAAGCATCAAATAAATGCTCGGACTCCCCCACTTCACTATACTGCCGTCAACCCTCACCACATCGCTCAAGGGGTCCACTTTGCTGCCAAGTTCAGTAACGACCTCACCGTTTACCGTTACGCGCCCAGCGGTCATAAGATCTTCTGAACCACGCCGAGAAGCTACACCAGCGCGAGCAAGAAATCGCTGAAGTCGTAACGGATAAACAGTCTCAGCTGAAAACTCAATAGAAGTTGGGTCAGCACCATCTTCGTTTAATGAGCAGGGATTTTCGTCAACTCTCATGAAAGCGGTATGGTTTCAGTTATGGAACTTTTTATGATTGAATTGAGATCAAGTTGTTCATCGGCATCAGCATCTTCTGGTTCTGCATGCGGCTCAGGCGAATTCCCGTGATATTCCAGTTCTGCATCGTCGAGTTCTTCTTGCTCTTTTTCGTAATCTGAAATATTGGGAAGATCATCTCTGCGATGAATAGAAAGACGCTCGGCTATGAATCGACGGCTCTCATCATCAGGTGCAAATTCGGCTACATCAGGTAACTCTTTAAGAGTTTTTAAACCAAAGTTTTCAAGAAACGTACGTGTGGTGACGTAAAGAATAGGGCTGCCGGGGCTAGCGCTGTCACGCCCGGCCTCTTTCACGAGTCCCTTTTCAATAAGAGAAGTAATAACTGCATCAGAATTTACACCACGAATAGATGCCACAGCATTACGAGTTGTTGGTTGGTTATACGCAATGACAGCAAGCGCTTCAAGCGCCGCCTGGGATAGTTTCTGAGTGTCCCAAGAGATAACATAGCGTTCGATGAGTTCATGGTGAGCCGGATGTGTGTAAAATCGCCAACCGCCCGCTACTTCCCGTAACTGAATCCCTCGATTAGCCTCTTGGTATTCAGTAGAAATTTTCGCAAGTGTTTCAACGATCTGTCCTGCCTCTATTTCTAAAATTTCGGCAAGCTTACTTGCGCTGACGGGTTCATCGGATACAAAGAGCAGCGCTTCAATAGCACTCTCAAGAGTAGTTATTTCCTCAGACATTGTCGTCTTGCTCCTCCACTTCAGTGTGTGTTATTGACGGCATACTATCAGTTGACGGTACTTCTGGCAGTTCATCTTTGGTCATGCGAGTTGTTGTTTCTTCAAGTCCTGTGGCGGGAGCCCAGTGATCACGATCGAGCAAGACAACGGTGATAGTTTCGTCGCCCTCGTCCTGTTCCATGAGAATCATGCCACGATGATACATTTCAAGTATGGTAAGGAAGGTAACCACAAATACGGGTGGAGTAACCGCGCCATTAAGAAGTTCAGAAAATGTCTGTATACGCCCCGTCGCCAGACGATTTGAAATACTTCTGAGGCATGCCTCAACAGCAATCGGCTTTGCGGCAATATGTTTTGCTTCAAGAACAAATGTCTCGCGTCGACAAGCAAGGTCTGCGCAAATCACGCCCAAACCACGCAGGGTGATTCCCGCAAGGTAATCGGGAAGAAGACCAAGGAATTCGGGGTCTGGCCCCACATGTCGAGGATGCATGCGCGATTCTGTTTGCATACGTGAACAAAGCGCCGCTGCCGCATTTCGGTATTGTTTATATGCGCAGAGCCGTGCAACGAGTATATCGCAGGTCTGCTCTGGGGTTAGATCATCAAATTCGTCATATATATCATCAGATGATTCGTCGGGCAATAAAGCAAGCGCCTTCAAAGAGAGCAGCGTGGATGCAACAATGAGAAAATCACTTGCAACATCCATGTCAAGATCTTCAATTTCTTTTATTGAGGCAATATATTGATCGGCAATTTCTGAAACTGAGATTGCCGAAATATCTATCTTCTGTTCTGAGACCAAAGATAGTAATAGCTGGAATGGGCCCTCAAATGCATCTATCTTAACTCGATATGACAAGGCATGAACTCCAGTACAAACAAATGAACGGACAGGTAATCTCTCCTACGTTTTGCGTTTGACCTATCAGGGAAGAATGAGTCCTGCCAGGTTATAGGCAGTTACATTCATGTACCACGAGATCGGTGAAATATTGG
The DNA here is from genome assembly GCA_963665595.2 of Coriobacteriales bacterium. Classification (GTDB taxonomy): domain Bacteria; phylum Actinomycetota; class Coriobacteriia; order Coriobacteriales; family CADBOM01. The sequence goes on from CAXXJK010000009.1 coordinate 250,919, forward strand.
TAACCATAGGCAACACAATAAGTATAAGCATCAGTATGGGCATTGAATACCTTTGAATACGATACCACTGAGGCAACCACTTGCGTGGCAGGAATGGGACGATTATTGAAGAGCCATCAAGGGGCGGTATGGGGAGAAGATTAAAGAACATGAGAAACAGATTGATAAGGGTGAACGATTCGCCAAACGTAAAAAGGCCCTGGGCAATAGTTAGGTAGGTTCCCCCATTACCACTATAATAGAGAAAATATCCCGCCCAACAAATCCCAGCGCCAACAAAGCTCAGGAGAAGATTTGCAAAAGGGCCCGCCAATCCAGTGAGAACTTCGCCTCGCTTAAGATTTTTGAAGTAGCGGGGATTGTAGGGAACAGGTTTTGCGTAGCCAAAAACCGGTGCGTTTAGTAGTAGAAGACAAAGAGGCAAAATAACCGTTCCAAAGGGATCGATATGCTTGATTGGATTGAGCGAAAGCCGCCCTTGTTGTTTGGCGGTAGGGTCACCAAGCCAGTTTGCGACCAACCCATGGGCAACTTCGTGGCAGATAATTGCGGGAATAAAACAGACGATAGTAATAATTGCGATCGTAATGGTGTCGCTCATATGTCGGTACTCCTGTTAAGAGGCGTCGTAGACAACAATGGATAGTAACGGTAGAGAGCTCGGGGCTTCTCTGCGCTCTACGGCCTATCTCACGAAAGTATATCTTTGTTTGACAGAGCATCCTCCATAACCATACTGATCTCCATCCATTCCGCTTCAAGCTTTGATATATCCCCTTTTAACTCATGATACTCTTTTAGGGCAGCGGTGAAATGCTCCTGATCATCGTAGAATTTTTGATCCGCCATAAGAAGAACTAATTCATCATGGCGCTTTTGGCGAATGTTTAAATCATGCTCAATTTTTTTGAGACGTGAGCGATCTTCTTTCATAAGAGAGTTAGCCTTCTTGCGCGTCTCTGCTTCAGTCCGCTTCTGCTCTTTTGTCTTCGGTCCGCTTTCAGTTTTGGCACCAACCGCGATAGTATCTGTTTGGATGTTATGCGCGTGAGCATAATCCGAATCACGAAACGTTCGAGCAAAGAGAGAATCTGACTTTTCAAGAAAATAGTCGTAATCACCGTCAAACATGCGGAGTTGGCCAGAATCAATCTCAAATACTTTGTTAGCGACACCTCGAATAAGATGACGATCGTGTGTTATGAGAAAGAGAGTTCCATCAAAATGTTTAAGGGCCTGCTCCAGCACATCAACACTTTGAATATCAAGATGATTGGTAGGCTCGTCTAGACATAGTATGGGAGTGGGCCGCACCAGCATCTTCGCAAGTGCAAGGCGAGCTTTTTCTCCACCTGAAAGAACTGAGATTTTCTTCTCCACGTCACTACCATGAAACAGAAAAGCACCCAGAAGCGAACGTACCGCTGAAATGCTCCAGCCCGGTGCCGCATCATCAAGTTCTTCAAACACCGTATTTTCTGGGGTGAGTTCTTCGAGTTGATGCTGAGCAAAATAGGAAATCTCGCAATGTTCGCCAAATTTCATATGGCCGCTATCAGGTTTAACTATTCCGGATATCATCTTCATGAGTGTTGACTTACCGGCACCATTTGGTCCTATGAGAGCAATTTTCTCTCCGCGATAGACGGTAAGGTTAAGATGATCATAAACGCGTGTTTCACCAAAATGCTTTGATACATCGTTCATCTCAAGAACAATTTTTCCGGTCCGTATAGGTTGTGGAAACGAAAAATGTACCGTTTTTTTCTCGTCAGGAACAATAATTCGTTCAATTTTTTCAAGCTTTTTTATACGGTCCTGAACTTGACGCGCTTTGGTTGCCTTATAGCGAAATTTTTCGACAAACGCTTCCATGTGAGCCATTTCAGATTGTTGCGCTTCTGCGGCCAGACGAATACGTTCAATACGCTCAGCACGTTGTCGCTCATAATCAGTGTAACCGCCCTGGTACAGCTCAAGCGTATCAGCGTTCACTTCGATGACATGATCTACCATTCCATCCATAAAAGCACGGTCGTGAGAGACTATGACTATGGCACCTTTGTAGGAGCGAAGAAAACTTTCAAGCCATGCGACTGATTCAAGATCTAAGTGGTTTGTCGGTTCGTCAAGAAGCAAAAGATCGACATTGCGCATCAGTAGTTTTGCAAGCGCAATACGCATCTGCCAACCGCCGGAAAACGTAGAGGTCAGTCGGGATAGATCGGTCTCTGAAAACCCAAGCCCAAACAATATGCTTCGCGCACGCGGAACAATCTGATAACCATCGAGTCTTTCAAATCTTTCGGACACTCGTCCATATTCACCCAGCAAACGCTCTTGCAGCGCCTCATCAGATGTCTGAGATATTTGTTTCTCGAGATGAGTCATACGCTCTTGTAATACACGTATTTCGCGTACTGCAGTAAGAACTTCTTCAAGAACGGTCTGTTCCATTACCTCGATTGATTCCTGCTCGAGATAACCGATACGGGCTCCTTTGGCGAGAATTACTTTGCCCGAGTCCGCCGGTTCTTCCCCACAGATGATGCGCAGGAGTGTCGTCTTTCCGGAACCATTTGGCCCTACAAGCGCAAAACGATCATGTTCATTGATCATAGCTGTTGCATCTTTGAACAATATACGGGAACCGTATGATTTAGATATTTGTTGTAGTTGCAAAATCACGTATCAAACAAGCTTTCTGATCCATGAAAGCCAAGGGGCGTTTGGCAGCCATTCACCCATTAAAACGTGCTGGCTCTCTGTTCCTCAAAACAGAACAGGTAGGATGTTTGACGATCCTACCTGCAATTTCATATGGTGGGCGATACCAGATTTGAACTGATGACTTCTTCCGTGTGAAGGAAGCACGCTACCGCTGCGTTAATCGCCCAAGGTGCTCAGCTATTGTAACCTAGACTTTGCTTGATGATCAATCTGACAAAAAAGTTACACAGACAGATCTTTGATACTGAGAAGAAAAAACGGGTCTCTATGAGACCCGATTATTAACTGGCTCCCCGGGTAGGACTCGAACCTACAACAAATCGGTTAACAGCCGATTGCTCTGCCATTGAGCTACCGAGGAAAGGGGCTTTCAAAAGCGCTTGTTAATTATACACAAATAACTAAGTATGCCTCGTTCGTTTTCTTTCAAGATAATTTCTTCACAAATGAATCTTCTCTTCCCTATCGCCAGCTAAATAGGCTAAAATCGCTTAGTCACATGAAACGGGCCCATGGCGCAACGGTCAGCGCGGAGGACTCATAATCCTTAGGTTGTAGGTTCGAATCCTACTGGGCCCACCAAGGAAGCACTAGACAGGCAGCTTATAGGCTGCCTGTCTTTTTTATAGATAGATCTGGATCGCCCCAAATATTCCTCTCACCTATCAATATACTGTGTAGATGTTGCTATTAATTGAAAATCGTGTTATGTTACCTCTCACTTTCTGAAATGAGAGAATAAGGAAACTTTTTACCGTGATACCTATGAACACATATCAGCTTAATCTAGCAAACCTACTATCGCTTGAGCTTCTTCTAGCTCAAGTTGCTTGTAGTGTGCGCGATGATTTCGCTGAAATGCATGGGTAAACTGATAACTCCGTATTGTGGAGAGGCCCTGTAGCGAAATTCGCTACAGGGCCTTTTTTAATGTGAAGATATCGCAAACGTAGCAAATATTTGGCAAAAACTAGAATGTCGTTTTCATTATCTGCCATCAGGTGAAACGAAAAAGGAGATTACCGTGGAAAAGAAAATCAAAATATTTGACACCACGTTGCGAGATGGCGAACAATCGCCTGGCTGCAGCATGGATTTGAGAGAAAAAGTTGAAGTAGCAAAATATCTTGAGAAACTTAACGTAGATATAATTGAAGCTGGCTTTGCGATCTCATCCCCCGGTGACTTTGAGTCCGTCAGTAGAATTGCATCGGAAATCAAGGAGTGTACTATCGCATCGTTGGCTCGTGCTAATACAAAAGATATTGATGCCGCCTATGAAGCGGTAAAGCATGCCGTCTCTCCCCTGATACACACATTTATTGCAACTTCGCCGATTCACATGCAGTACAAGTTGAAAATGACTCCACAGGAGGTTTTGGAAAAGACATCTGCAATGGTTGCTTATGCCAAGAAGAAATGTTCGCAGATTGAGTTTTCAGCAGAAGATGCCACAAGATCAGATCAGAAATTCTTAGTGCAGGTTATTGAAAGCGCCATAGCGGCAGGGGCGACAACGGTAAATATTCCAGATACCGTGGGCTACACCACACCAGAGGAAATGGCACGCCTCATCATCTATCTCGAAGAGCACGTCAAAAATATAGACAAAGCCATCATATCTGTTCATTGTCACAATGATCTTGGCATGGCAGTGGCTAACTCTTTAGCGGCAATAGGCGCTGGAGCCACGCAAGTCGAATGTACTATCAACGGCCTTGGCGAACGAGCAGGCAATGCCGCCTTAGAAGAAGTTGTCATGGCTCTTAATACAAGAAAAGATTTTTTCAATGCGTCTTGTCGCGTCGACACCACACAGATTTATCGCAGCAGCAAGCTGGTATATGCCATCATCGGCGTTCCAGCGCCCATCAACAAATCAATAGTGGGCGCTAACGCCTTTGCTCATGAAGCCGGTATTCATCAGCATGGTATGCTCGCTGACAGCACTACCTACGAGATCATGTCACCAGAGTCTATAGGATTAAGCAAGAACAAACTGGTCCTTGGTAAACATAGCGGCCGCCACGCCTTTTCAGAGCGTCTTTTTGAATTGGGTTACGAATTATCTGAGGAGGAGATCACAGAGTATTTTGAAGAATTTAAATCTCTCTGTGATAAGAAAAAAGATGTAAGCGATAACGATATAGAAGCCATCATTACTCATCATTTCACCGGAAACGATACTATGTATCAGTTGCACGGATTTGACATCCATACCAGTAATGGAACAAGCGATAGCTGCATGATTCAACTGTCGAAGGGCAATGAACTCCTAGAAGACGTTGCATTAGGCGATGGCCCCATTGATGCCGCATATAATGCTATCGACAAAATGGTCCAGACGGTGGATCATGAACTTGAGGACTACCTGATACGTTCGGTATCAGAAGGTAAGGATGCCCTGGGCGAAGTTGTTGTCAAGATCAAGGTGGGCGATAAACTCTTTACCGGCAGAGGGCTTTCTACTAATGTGATAGAGTCAAGCATCCTTGCCTATCTTAACGGCATAAATAAGATAGTGCAGACAACAGATAAATAATTTTGACGGAAGGCTGCTCAAATGGGAATGACCATGACACAAAAGATACTTGCTGCTCATTGCAAGATGCAGCATGTACGCGCAAACGATATTATTATGGCAGACGTTGATCTTATAGTAGGTAACGACATCACCACACCGGTTGCCCTGCATGAATTTCATAAATCAGGACGTAGCGCCGTCTTTGATACAGAAAAGATTGTCTTGGTGATGGATCACTTCACCCCCAATAAAGACATTCGTGCGGCCGAACAATGTAAACTAGTTCGAGAATTTGCAGAAAACGAGGGCATTACTCATTTCTACGATGTAGGAACCATGGGCGTTGAGCATGCACTAATTCCTGAAGAGGGGTTGGTAACGTCAGGTGATTTAGTTATCGGTGCCGATAGTCACACGTGCACATATGGTGCGCTGGGCGCTTTTTCTACGGGTATTGGTTCATCAGATATGGCAGCTGGTATGGCCATCGGAAAAGTCTGGCTCAAGATTCCTGCCGCGCTACGCTTTAATTTGACGGGAACTCTTTCTCGCAATGTATCAGGAAAAGATGTTATCCTTCATATTATCGGTCTCATCGGCGTTGATGGCGCGTTGTACAAATCTATGGAGTTTACCGGCCCCGGCATTTCAAACCTTACTATGAGCGACCGTTTATGTATGGCGAACATGGCCATCGAGTGTGGTGCAAAAAACGGGATATTTCCTGTTGACGAAATTACTCGTGACTATCTTGGCGCACATCACGCTCGCATGCCGTTGTGCTATACAGCCGATGATGATGCCGAATATGATATGACCTATGAGATAGATCTATCAGCAGTCCAACAGACCGTTTCATTTCCGCATCTTCCGGAAAACACGAGAACCTTTGAGGATATTCCTGATATTTACATTGACCAAGTTGTTATTGGTTCCTGTACGAATGGCAGATTGCAGGACTTGATTGAAGCTGCAGATATATTGAAAGGTAAAAAAATAGCGGACCGTGTCAGGGGAATCATTATCCCTGCCACACAAAGCATTTATCTTGAGGCGTTAGAGATGGGTCTAATACGTATCTTTATCGAATCCGGTTGCATAGTCTCAACGCCAACGTGCGGTCCCTGCCTTGGTGGACATATGGGAATACTGGCAAAAGGCGAGCGTTGTGTTGCAACGACGAATCGGAATTTTGTGGGTCGTATGGGGCATCCTGAAAGTGAAGTATATCTGGCAAGCCCAGCAGTTGCCGCTGCATCTGCTATTGCCGGAAAGCTTGCTCCCGCCACCTCGTTAGAAACGGAGGTCGTTTCATGATACTCAAGGGTAATGCTCTTATCTATGGTGATAATGTAGACACTGATGTCATAATTCCTGCACGCTACCTCAATACTTCGGATGCAAAGGAGCTTGCAAAACATTGCATGGAAGACATCGATTCCACCTTTGTCGAACACGTTAAACCGGGCGACATGATTGTTGCGGGAGAAAACTTTGGTTGCGGATCATCACGCGAGCATGCGCCACTGGCAATCAAAGCATCGGGTGTAAGCGCCGTGGTGGCAAAAAGTTTTGCGCGTATTTTTTACCGCAATGCTATCAATATCGGATTGCCTATTATTGAATGTAACGCGCAGATTGAGCAAGGCGATCAAATAGAGATAGATTTTGATACAGGAGAGTTGCGAAATCTAACGCGCCATACTACGTCTCAGTTCGCTCCGTTTCCTGACTTTCTTCAAACCATCATTGAAACAGGCGGACTCCTCAATGCAATTGAAAGGGGAAGGCTGTGAAATATACAATTGCAGTCATTGAGGGTGATGGCATTGGGCCAGAAATTATCAATGTTGCTCTTGAGGTACTGAGCGCAATAGGAGATACCTTTGGGCATACCTTTGTCTTTAAAAAATTACTCGCTGGTGGCGCAGCTTTTGATGAAACTGGTAACCCCCTTCCTGAAGATACCGTGCGGATATGCAAGCAGTGCGATAGTGTTTTGCTTGGCGCCGTAGGAGGGCCCAAATGGGACGCACTGGCGAGCAATTTACGGCCAGAACGCGCACTGTTGGGTATTCGAAAAGAGTTGGGCCTCTATGCAAACATTAGACCCGCAAAACTTCTGCCTGAGTTGAAAGATTCGTGTCCTCTTCGTGCTTCGATAGCCAACGCGGGGTTTGACATGATTATCGTCCGAGAATTGACCGGAGGCATATATTTTGGAGAGAGCGGGCGCAGAGACGAATTATCCGGTGTTAGCGCTTACGACACGGAACTATACAGCGAGACAGAAATTGAAAGAATAGGTGTCCTTGCGTTTGATTTGGCGCGCCGTAGAAAAAGGAAACTTGTTAGTATAGACAAGGCAAATGTTTTAGAAAGTTCGCGTCTCTGGCGTGAAGTGATGGAGCGCCTCGCTCGTGAATATCCCGATGTATCTCTGACAAACATGTTGGTGGACAACGCCCGCAATGCAATTGGTCAGAGATCCATCGCAGTTTGATGTAGTGGTCACCACTAATATGTTTGGCGATATATTATCAGATGAGGGCCGCGCAGATTACCGGTTCAATAGGTATGCTTCCTTCCGCCTCTCTCGGCGACTCTAAGCGTGGAATGTATGAGCCCATTCACGGCTCCGCGCCAGATATTGCTGACCAAGATAAGGCAAACCCTCTGGCAACAGTATTGTCCTAGCGCTATGATGCTGCGTCTCTCGTTTGGACTGGAAGACGAGGCACAATGCATAGAACGAGCGGTTTCACGCGTACTTGCTGATGGTTTTCGTACCGTCGACATCGTCACAAGCGATACTATTCTTGTGAGTTGCAGCCAGATGAAAGATGCGTTACTGAGCGCGCTTAGATAATATCAACGAGAGAAATTATTAAAGGCCGAGAGAAGTATTGCCTCTCTCGGCCTTTCAGTTCATACACCGTTCAAGAAACCTTAATCTTCAAGATAGTCTTTCAATTTGCTCGAACGCGAAGGATGGCGTAATTTTGAGAGTGTTTTGCTCTCAATCTGACGGATTCTCTCACGAGTGACGCCAAACTCACGCCCCACCTCTTCAAGTGTGCGAGGATGGCCATCGTCAAGACCGAAACGCAGACTAATAACCTTACGTTCACGGTCAGCGAGGACCATCGAGTACCATAGATAACTGTTCTTGCAGCATCGAGAAGCTTGCTGCATCAGGGGGTGCCACGGCGGCATTATCTTCAATAAAATCGCCCAGCTGGCTGTCTTCTTCTTCGCCTATCGGTGTTTCAAGCGAAACCGGTTCTTGGCTTATTTTCTGTATCTCTCTGATGCGTTCTGCCGTCATTCCCATTTTTTCGCCAATCTCCTCCGGACTCGGCTCGCGCCCAAGTTCCTGAAGTAGTTGTCGTTGGATACGCACCAGTTTATTGATCGTTTCAACCATATGAACGGGAATACGAATGGTGCGCGCTTGATCGGCAATGGCACGCGTAATAGCTTGGCGTATCCACCATGTCGCATACGTCGAAAACTTAAAGCCCTTCTTATAGTCGAATTTCTCAACGGCACGGATAAGACCGAGATTGCCTTCTTGAATCAGATCAAGAAAAAGCATGCCGCGTCCCACATAGCGTTTAGCGATAGAAACGACAAGACGAAGATTTGCCTCTATAAGTTGTTGCTTCGCATCAAGCCCCACCTGTTCTATGCGGGAGAGACGACGTTTTTCCTTGCGCTCAAATTCAATACCCTGCGCCCACGCCTTCTCCAACTCCTCGCTCGCTTCAAGCCCTGCCTCTATTTTCATCGCCAAATCAATTTCTTCAGCAGCAGTGAGCAGAGGGACCTTACCAATTTCTTTGAGATACATGCGCACGGGATCTCCCGTAAGCATGACAACAGAATTCTCTGGTAGTGAATGGCGAGCCTTTTTTCCTTTGCTCGTCGTTACCGGTGGCAATATAAGATCTACCGACTCAGCGGTCTGAAGTTCTTCTTCCGGTATCTCATCAATATCTTCTTCAGTAAGAGGTGCCGCTTCATCGATCAAGACATCGGCATCAATGATGTCTACTGCCATAGGATCGTCTGATTCGTTAAATCTTTCGATCAGTTTTGCTTGTAAGGTATCAGTAATGTAGGAATATACCACTTGCATCTGCTCATCAGAAAGATCGTAATCAGAGAATATCTCGACGACCTCCGGCAGATCAACAGTATTTTCGGAAGATATCTTAGATCGAACGAACTCCATCTCCGTTTCGCACATTTCAATTTCAACAGGTAATTTAGGAAGAGCAGAAGAATTAGTCACAGGTATCCTCTCAGATAGGGTTATCACCCCGAATGTAACAAACAGCCAAATAGCCCGTTACACGTAAATATTACTTATAACATTTTTAGGTATACAACAAAAGCATTCAGGAACTATTCCTTAAATTATTCAATCTGTTCTGCAATGTTATAAGGTATGCGAACAACTCATCATAGTGCTTTTTGTCGAGCGTATCAGAGAATTTAAGTTTTGCCTTATGCCGCGCTATATCACGCTCAAGTTCTTCAATCTCTTTGCCTCTCAGCATGCGACTTGCAAGATCCATGAGTGACGAGGCATCGCGATCAAGATACTGGGAGGTGTCAACAAGCCATATCTGTTCGCTCCCCTCAACGCGAGAAGAGATAACATCGACCAGATGCGCAGGAGACATTTGGATATCGCAGTCAAACAGTGCCGGAGCCACAAGGGCATGCAGAGGTTGAGACCAACTATTGTCATGCAGGCGCGCTTTCAACTCAGCGCGTATTGAAGGATTATAGACATAGAGAGAGAGGAGTTCGCGCTCCCATCGCGCAAGCATATCCGAATAATCGAGGATCTGTGTTCTATCCTCATCGGCATCACGCGAGGCTATTGCCTCATCAGATTCAGTTATGGTTTCATGGACGACGCGGGTTCGCGGTGGCTCGTAGCGCTCAAGTGTTGCCGCTACTGTTGCGTAATCGGTAGCGAGATCTGAGGCAATGATATTGAGATAATCTGCCGCCAGAAGTGAGTTGCGAAACGGATACAATAGCGCAACCGCAACCTCAAGCGCCGCTTGTCGTTGTTCCGGACGTTTGAGATTGTAAGTCTCAAGACGTCTTCTGAGAGCAAACAGCAAAAGAGGCTGAGCATTATCAAGAACTCTCTGCAATCCTTGACTACCCTCAGACGCAACATAGTCCGCTGGGTCACTGTTGCCGGGAATAATCGCAACCGAAAGTTCTGTTTGATCTCGTCCCGTTTCGGGAGTAATGAAGTGATCGATCAGATCAGCAGCTTTATCAGCTGCTTTCTGCCCAGCAGAGTCTCCGTCGAATAGATAGATTATATGTTTTGAAAAACGACGGAGCAATCGTACATGCTCAGGTGTGAGCGCCGTGCCTAATGTCGCCACCGCCTGAGTAAAGCCTGCCTCGTGCAATGCGATAACATCGGTATATCCCTCAACAACGATAGCGACTCCGCGCGTAGTTATCGATGCTTTCGCTTTGTCTATACCAAAAAGATTATCTCGTTTGTGAAATAACGGAGAGTTTGAAGTATTCAGATATTTGGCAATCTCACGATGTTCGGGATTAAGCAAATTTGGAATAGTGCGTCCGCCAAAAGCAATAGTGCGTCCTTGAAGATCATGGATGGGAAACATAAGCCTCTGGAAGAAGCGATCGCGAAGCCCACCCGTCGAATCTTTTAATGCCACATTTGAATCAATCATCTCTTGAGCACTAAACCCTTTTTCTGTGAGATGAGCAACCAGTTTTCCGCGACCAGGCGCATAACCAAGATGCCATTTTTTACATACTGTGCTATCAAAACCACGCGTACGTGCATACTCACGTGCTACTGCAGTATCAGCAGAATTTACCCTCATGAGCTGCAGATTAAAAAAAGCATCTGTTTCTTGGCAACAAGCAATGAGACGAGCGCGGTAGCTTGACGGTAGACCGTTTTCTTCCTTTGAAAGAGTAATGCCCTGTTTTTCCGCCAAATAAGAGACTGCTTCAGGAAATGTCAACCCCTCTATTTTTGCAAGAAATTTGAAGACATCTCCTCCTTCGCCACAGCCAAAGCAATGCCAACGCTGTGTTTGAGACACTACATGAAAAGAGGGTGTCTTCTCGTTGTGAAATGGACAGCATCCCCAGAACTCGCTCCCCCGTTGTTTAAGCACAACGTATTCCGCAACCACAGATACAATATCTGTCGCATCGCGTACGCGCATGATATCTTCATCGGAAATCCGACTCATGCTACCCTTTCTGATAGTGTGCTGAAAATAGTCCAACTCCCATGATTCATACTACCGAGCGTAGAACTATATTATATACTAGCGAGCGTCATACAAAATGCCGGTGAAGCTATCACATCTGAGGAAGTTCAATGTGTGAGCGCACCCATTCGATGTTATTAAGAACCGTTTCGACAAGCATTTCTTGGGTATCAAACATTTGCATAGGACGAATAAAATCAGTAAAGTACAAAGCGATTTCTCGACCGTAGAGTTCGCCATCATAATCTAGAATGTGTGGTTCTATAGTATAAGGAACATCGCCAAACGTACGCGGCACACCCACCGAAATAGCCGCACGATACAAAACGCCATCAACGAGCGCCAGACCACCATAGACGCCATCTCCTATGTGCACATAATCAGGAAATGGCGTAAGGTTTGCTGTTGCAAAACCAAGCTCTGTGCCCTTCCCCCTACCTTTTTTCACATAGCCACGAAAATAATGAATACGCGCAAGCAGCCGATTCGCCTCGGCAATATGTGTCTGTTCCAACTCGTTGCGTATGCGTGTTGCGGTTATCGGTGCACCTTCTTCACACAAAAGATCACGAGAGCAAACGGTACAACCGTGCTTGGTACCCCATTCGCTCAAAACTTCAACCGTGCCTTGTGCTTGGTAGCCAAAACGAAAATCGCTTCCCACAAAAAGCGTGCGCGGATGAACATTAAGGTTTTTAAGACCATTCAAGAATTCAAGAGGCGGTAGCTCGGAAAAATCGCGAGTAAAAGGAACAACGATCAGATAATCTGCCCCCAAGAGTACCAAGAAGCTTCAAGCGGTCAGGAATTTGTAAGGAATATGGCGCACTCCGTGTGCCGGTGCAAACAATTCATCGGGATCGCGATCAAAAAGTAATGATGGCAGCGGAACAATTACCATCATGAGCGGCCTCGATGCTTGCCTCTATAAGCATCCGATTGTCCACTGTGCACACCGTCAAAAAACACCAAATGCTGCGACAATCGGCTCGTCAATACAAGTACTCTCGTTAAGAATGACCGTCTTTGTTCTGCTAGACGACATATCGTAAGGATTAAAAAAACTAACAGATTTGAGCATGAACACCTCCCGGAAATACGACACGCGGCTTCAAAGTACCGGACACATCATCACAATGGTACAGGGCAATAAGGGTATCCTCATAAAGAATACCATGAGATTCTCATCTGTCTGGCTGCCGTAGGCCGCATCAGTTCTGATCAATGAAATATCGGCATGATCAAGTGTCTTTCCTAAGAGCACGCGTTGCGCACCCTCGGAATCAACGGCGGCACCAGGAAACCCCATAAGGGGTAACGGATCTACAAATCGAGAGGTAATAGAGATAGCGTCACAATTCATAAGTTCATCTAAGGTATAAGCATCACCAATACACGCAGCGCCTGATTGCCACGCGTGAAAGACTGATGACGTGTTGCGCAGGTTCCTAGCCCCACGCCGATATCTCGTGCAAGCGAGCGAACATAGGTGCCCTTTGATACGCGGAATTGGCATTTCCATATAACTGCCTCATCCGATATCTTTTCAATACTGATAAGTTCACTCTCAAATACTTCAATCGAACGAGGGCTAAGCGACAAGTCTCCACCCGCGCGCGCCACATCATAGGATTTACGCCCATTAACCTTAATCGCCGAATAGCGTGGTGGCATCTGATCATGGCAACCAATCCAGGCTTGCAATGTCTGTGTGGCATATGACAGATCACATACCTGCTCTGGAATCTTTGCGGTAGCAATAACCTCGCCTGCTGCATCATCAGTATCTGTCGCAGTTCCGAACATGATTTCGGTCACATACGTCTTATCTTTCATGAGGAAAATAATCGGAGAGTCGGGTTGCCGGGCCAATCATGACGATAAGTAATCCACCTCGCGAGAGGATCCAATGTTCCCGCATGACCGATACGTCGCTCACCCGTTACTGCTCGCAAGCGATTTATTACATCGTGTGATGAAGGTCCACTCGGTTTGTCAACCAGGAGGGATACCAGAGAGATCGGTCTGTCCTCGCTTCATCTTATTATGCTCCATTAAGAAATGTTGGTGCCTCATGTCCGAGCAAAATATCTTGTTCAATCAAGGGCATATATGTTTTAAGAAGTTCGACAGTTTCAGATACCGGCTTCTCAAACATCATTCCGGAAGCAGCGCGGTGTCCTCCACCTCCGAAATACTGAGCAAATACGCTGATATCGAAATTTCCCTTCGATCGTATATTACATCGCGTTTCATTATGATTGCCCCGAAGAAGAACGCATACGCGCACTCCAGAAATTGAACGAATCACCGTCTGAAAGCGACTCCGCTTCGTCGGGAGAAACATGGCATTGTTTGAAATCCGAGACATCAACCCAAGATAGAGCAACAGTTCCCTGTTCTGAAAAAACAATGCGATCAATAATAGCGCGCTCGATCAGCAGAAGACCGAAGGGTTTGCTCTGGTAAACGCACTCATTGATCAAAGAGGGGGATGCTCCAGCGGTCACAAAAATCTCGCGCATATTCAAATGATTCAGCGGAGGTATTTTGATATTGGAATCGTCCCGTATCGGTTATAAGCGCCGTTAGACAGCATTGCGCGCAAGCTCTGCTGGGAATATCAGTGAGATACGTAACTAAATCCCACACCAACATGCCAGTAGCGGCTTTGGTGCTGTCAGAAATTACCTCATCGGCATCGAGGGCGGTGTCTGGATGATGATCAAGCAGTATGCTGTGCTTAGCTCGCCCGAGGGGCAAGACTCCATCTCCAAGGCGCGAGAGCGTCGAGACATCGAGCATGATGAATAGATCGTCATCATGAACGTAATCTGCTGCAGGAATCAGACAATCAAATCCATCGAGATATGAAAATATATGCGGTGGCTCTTTGCGCTCAGCAAGTAAAGGAGTAACAATCTTACCACGCTCAAAGGAGAATCGTATAAAGCGCAAGAACCGATCCGATACAGTCACCATCAGGATTGATGTGTCCGCACAGCGAAATGGACTCCGCTTCCTCAATCAGAGCGGCGCAACGCTTCAGTTTTTCGTGATATGTCTGAGTGAAACGATCATTGCTCATAAGGTTTCTCCGCAGATGTTGAATACCCCTCATCTCCTCGGACTGAAGCAGCCGAGGTCCGTCTCAATACCTCGGCGATATGTTCAGCATTGTCAACCGATTTATCAATAATAAATCTGAGCTCTGGAGTTACCCGCCAATCGAGCCCCTTCCCCAGAAGAGAACGTATCCTACCCTTAGCCGATTCAAGACCTACGCTTACCTCATCATAACGATCAGCTCCCGCTGAGACATATACGTTGCAGAAAGAACGGTCAGTCGACACTTCGCAACCCGTAATCGTTATGTTACGAAGTCGTGGGTCTGAAATTTCGAAGAGTACAATGGACGCAATCTTCTCACGTGCAGCTTCATTCAATTTACGTGATGATGGAGTTTGTTTCATATACTCTACGCCTCTCGAGCTACTTCCTTGATAGTATACGCCTCGAAAATATCGCCTTCTTTGATATCTTGAAAGCCTGTGATGCTGATGCCGCACTCATAACCGGAGTGTACATTCTTGACATCATCTTTGAATCGACGCAATGAACTTATGCTCCCTTCGTGAACAACAGTTCCATCACGGACAATACGCACGTTGTCATCACGGCTGATCTCGCCATCAATAACATAACAGCCTGCGATCGTGCCGGCCTTAGGAACACGGAACAGTTCACGAACCTCAGCGGCCCCATGCTCAGTCTCAATAATATCGGGAGAAAGCTTGCCTACACGCGCAGCGTTGATATCCTCGATTGCCTTATATATGATTCGATAGGTGCGAATATCAACTTTTTCCTTTTCGGCAAGAACCTTTGCCTTAGGCTGAGGGCGCACACCAAAACCAATAATAATGGCATCCGAAGCGGTAGCAAGGGTTACATCTGTTTCAGTGATTCCACCCACAGCAGAGTGAATAACGTTGATCTTGACTTCGCTTTGATCCATCTTGTCTAATGCATCTTTGAGCGCTTCAATGGAGCCCTGAACATCTGCTTTGACAATAAGATTGAGCTCAGTAGTTTCACCTTCGTTCATGCGCTCGAATAGATCATCAAGCGATATACGGCTTTTTTGTTGTTCGGCAAGACGCGTGCGAAGAGCACGATCCTCTGCGAGAGTACGCGCATCACGCTCATCGGCAAATACGCGAAATTCGTCGCCTGCTTGTGGCACAGAGCCAAGACCTAATACTTCGACGGGGTCTGCCGGATGCGCGTCGGCGATCTTTTCGCCTTTCGGGTTAATAAGTGCTCGCACTCGGCCATATGAAGAACCCACAACAACAGCATCGCCCACGCGAAGAGTACCACGCTGAATAAGCATAGTAGCTACTGGTCCACGTCCTTTATCAAGTTTTGATTCGATAACAAAACCAGATGCAAGCGCATCGGGGTTTGCTTTAAGTTCAAGCACATCGGCCTGTAGCAAAATCGTTTCGAGCAGATCGTCAATGTTTATACGCTGACGCGCAGAAACCTCAACAAACATATTCTGGCCGCCCCAATCCTCAGGTATGATGCCATGTTCTGTCAATTCTTGGCGCACTCGTTCAGGCTGTGCACCTGCCTTATCAATCTTATTCACGGCTACGACGATGGGGACACCAGCCGCCTCAGCATGATTGATGGCCTCAATGGTTTGCGGCATAACGCCGTCATCGGCCGCCACGACAAGCACGACCACATCAGTTACCTTTGCACCACGGGCACGCATAGCAGTAAACGCCTCATGACCGGGCGTATCGATAAAGGTAATCTGCCTGCCATTTATATTGACTACCGAAGCACCAATATGCTGCGTAATGCCACCCGCTTCGTTTTCGGCGACACCCGTCGATCTAATAGCATCAAGCAATGAAGTTTTGCCATGGTCAACATGACCCATAACGGTTACAACAGGCGAACGTGGTACCAGATCTTCCGGTTCATCATGGATTGACACTTGAAACTCTTCTTCAGGACTTACGATGAACACTCCTCTACCAAGATCTGAAGCAATGAGTTCAATAAGATCATTGCTCATGGTCTGGGTGAGCGTCAGCATTTGTCCCAACAAGAAAAGACGCTTGATAACATCGTTTGTGGGAACACCCATTGCTTGAGCAAATTCGTCGACAGTCGCACCTTCGGTTATGCGTATGGTTGAATCATCAAGAACAGAAGGGTCGATTCCCTTTTCTTTTGCTTCTTCAACGGCACGAGCTTTTGCTTGCGCAATACGCTTCTCTTTACGTTTTTTACGACGACCCTCATCCTCTGTTTGCGCCTGCTCAACCGCTGCACGTACCTCAGCTAAGACACGATCTTTTTGAAATTGTGCAGCGTCTGCAGCCATCTTTGCATAGCGTGCATCATCGTCTTGTGCGTCATCGGTGTCGGTAAGAGCTTCCGCATAGCGCTCGTGGGCTGACTTCTTATGCGATTTGCCGCGTTTATGAGAAACATCGCCCTCTTCTTCTGTTTCTTTAACCGCTGGCGATTCTGGCGCTGGAACGCTTTCCTCTTTCTCAGGAACCTCGATTTCTGAAGACATGCGAGCTTTCTCTGATTCTATCTGGACAAGAAGTTCTGAGTATCGCCCGCCACGTTCTGCCTGACTTTTTGTCGAGGCGACCGCGTCAGCCGGTGCGCTTGCCTGTTTCTGCTGAGTTTTCTCAACAGGTTCTGTTGCTAAAACAGCGACAGACTTTTCGTCACGAACGTCAAGCGTACCGGGTGCGCCAAATGGAGCATGCTCAACATAATCATTACCTTCGGTTTCTGCCTGTTGAGCAGCAACTTCTGCACGCTCGGCTTTTTCCTGCGCTCGGCGTTCGCGCTCAGCTTCAACGGCAGCCTTGCGTTGTGCCTCTTCTTCCGCCTTGATTTTTGCCTCAGACTGCGCATCTTCTGCCACCTGTGCAGCCTTTTCCGCTTCGAGGCGTGCCGCTCGCTCCGCAACCTCAGGGCCAATGTTCTTACGTATTTTTGTCACATATGCATCAACAAGAGTCGATGCATGATTTTTCGCAGGGATTTTCATTTCAGCAAGAATATCTAATAACTCCTTGCTGGTCATACCAAATTCTTTTGCGAGCTCATGTACTCTCATGCCACCCATATATTCATCCTTCCTCTGTTATTCTGCGGCTATTCCGCATCGTGAACGCCACAAAACCGAGAGCCGGGACGTGCATGATTCCGGCAGCGGACACCATCAGGCGATACGTATTCGCAACGATTATCATCATCGGATTCGTCTTCGTCATCCTCATTTATGAGAGAATTAACGACACTGGCCGAGCCGTTCATCAGACTGGCTGATTTAATGTCTATATGCCATCCCGTAAGTCGCGCAGCTAATCGCGCATTTTGACCCTCTTTGCCTATTGCAAGTGATAGCTGGTCATCGGGAACGACAACCGTCGCATAATGAGTCTCTTCGTCAATGATAACCTCTTGTACGCGCGCAGGAGAAAGAGCATTGGCCACATATGCCGACGGATTCTCTGACCACTGAATCACATCGATACGCTCGTTGCGAAGTTCCTCGACAACCATACGCACACGAGAACCCTTCGGACCAACACAGGCACCGACAGGGTCGAGATTTGTCTCCAAGGAGCGCACGGCTACTTTTGAGCGCGCACCAGCCTCGCGAGCAATAGACTTTATTTCTACGACGCCATCATATATCTCGGGTACCTCAATCTCAAATAGACGACGAATAAGATCGGGATGAGTTCTTGAGACAATGATTGACGGACGAGCATTTCTCCCACGAGACGTAGCTTCCTGATCAAGTGGATTACGCACATCAATAACTACCGTCTTGATGCGTTGATTATGGCGATAATATTCATTGCCTGGCTTTTCATTTGATTCGCCCGGATTACGCTTGAGGTCGAAGTGCGGCAGTTCAGCTTCTACGCCTTCCCGTATCTTTACAATAGTAAAATCTGGTGTCGATTGAAGCACCGTGGCAGTAACAAGTTCGCCAATACGCTCTTTAAACTCTTGATAGATTGCCAGTCGTGCAGAATCGCGCACGATGCTGGTGATCACGCTCTTCGCATTCAGAGCGGCAATTCTACTTACATCGCCTGGTGTCACGTCGCGTTCCTCAAAGATAGTGTAATCCTCGATTTCGTCATCATAAGAATCCTCATCGGGCACAAGTTCATAAACGTATATCTGTCCGCTGACACGGTCGATAACTACCTTTGCGTCCCATTTAAGGTTGAGGATATTTACATAGCTCTTGGCAAGCGATTGCTCAAGACGTTCAAGGAGATATATCTCATCGATATTCTTTTCTTCAGCCAGTATTTTGAGCGCTTCCACGAGTTCAGATGCCATTTTAATATTCCTTTCCATCCGGATCAGCAGAAAAATCAATCCGACCAATCACGTTTGCTTTCATGATACACTCGAGCGGGATACACGTACGCGCATCTCCCCTATCAACGACCACATCATTACCTTCAATGCCCCGAAGAATGCCAGAAATTTTACGTTCGTATTCTTTCTTATCTGTCTTAACAGTTTTTATAACAACCTCTTCGCCAATCCAGCGTTGAAAGTGAGCCCGTGTCCGAAGAGGACGATCAATTCCTGGGGACGAAACCTCCAACGTGTATGCACCAGGGAATGGATCCATCTCGTTCATGATGGGATCTATCCAGCCCTGCGCTGCTGAGAGTTCATCAAACCCGACACCATGTGGTGTGTCGATATATATGCGCACCGTCGGTGATTTGGGGCCGCCTATTACTTCTATGAGCACTATTTCAGTATCGTATTGTGCCGCAGCGGGTTCTAGCGCCGCATATAGACGATCAACGGCATTTTTGCCCAAAGTTTCTCACCTCTCATCCCTTCCTGACTCTTACAACAAAAAAAGCGGGTCACGCCCACTTTCCTCAAAAGAAAAGTATGAACACTCATCCTCTTAAAACGATAAGAACTCCAGACGAGATATAACAGCAATTACAGTACCTGTTATTTATATCACATATTTCATCAAATGGGTATTTTACACAATATATGCTGAGGCCTTCTACAAACATATGCTATATTACTCGAGGTTCTTGCAGCGCAAGCGCCATGACACCTGTACGTTTTTCATTTTTACGAAAGATCTGGCGAGAGTTCCACTATGACCAGCCAAATGATTATTGCTATTATCGTGTTTATCATCGTTATGGCACTGGTGGCAAGCGAAAAAATTCATCGAGGTACCGCTGCATTACTGGGAGCCGTCATCCTTCTGATAACCGGTATCATGAGTTTTAACGAAGCTATGGCACAGATTGATTTCAATACCATAGGCGTGCTGGTAGGCATGATGCTATTCGTAGGCGTTGCAAAGGGCTCAGGTCTCTTTGAGTATATAGCAATCAGAGCTGCAAAAATATCACAAGGTGATCCTTGGCGCGTCACTGTTTATTTTGCAATTATCACTGCCGTATTCTCTGCCTTTCTCGGAAGCGTCACCACCGTATTACTCGTGGGCCCCATGACGTATCTGATCTGCAAAATGCTCGATATCAATCCCATTCCTTTATTTTTACTTGAAATACTTGCGTCTAATATCGGGGGCACCGCAACGCTTATTGGGGATCCCCCCAATATCATGATCGGTTCAGCAACGGGACTTGATTTCAACGATTTTATACTTAATGATGGCCCTGTCGTAGTCATTATTCTTGTAGCGGTAATTCTCTACTTCCGCATACTCTACTATCGCACAATGAAAGCACGGCCAGAAAATATACGTGCTCTTCAAGAACTCGATGCAAGAGAGGCCATAAAAGATCCGAGTCTTTTCAGAAAATCTATCATCATGATCATCGTCATTATATTGGGATTCATGTTTCACGGAATCTTAAACATAGAGTCATCGGTGGTGGCACTTGCCGGAGCCGGCATCATGCTTGTCATCTCAGGCATTGATCTTGATGAAGCGGTAGGCGAAATTGAATGGAGCACTATAGGATTTTTTCTTGGTCTCTTTATCGTGGTCGGTGGCTTAGCCGTCACGGGAGTCTTGAATATTCTTGCTGAGTGGCTTGTAAATACAACAAATGGAAGTAAGGTTATCGGCATACTGCTGGTCTTGTGGATTAGTGCCTTTGTCTCCGCAATTCTTGACAACGTCCCCTATGCAGCAACAATGATACCGGTGCTGCTGGCCATGCAGGCAAATGGAGTAGATGTTTCAGCTCTGTGGTGGGCTCTATCATTGGGAACTTGTCTTGGAGGAAATGGGACTCTTATCGGCGCTTCATCTAACGTTGTACTTTCACAAATATCAAAACGTCAGGGCTACACCATAACGTTCATACATTATCTGAAAGTTTGTTTCCCCCTTATGATTATCACTGTAATTATCGCAACGGTATATTGTCTGGTTCGTTATGCGTGATTAACAGAGCAGGGCAGAATCAGCGAGTCTGTTACGATCACCCCTGAACGTATAATGCCGTTTTAGATGTAATACTCAACTGCAGGGCCATATTCATCAAGAATATCTTGAAGAGTGATGCTCTCCAAATATTCAGTAATAACCTGCTCGAGTCCTTTCCATACGCCAAGTGTCAAACAGTTTTCACGACGCTCACATCCTTCGGTTTCACTCTCCAGGCAGGAAACAGGAGCGAGGCCACCTTCAGTGATACGAAGTATTTCGGCAACGGTAATTTCAGAGGGCTCTTTGCTCAGCTGATATCCCCCTTGATAGCCACGAGAGATATTAAGCAATCCTGTAGGATTGAACATGGAGATGATATGTTCCAGATATTTTTTCGATATACCTTGTCGCTCGGCAACTGATTTCAACGAAACGTAGCCTTCACCTTGATGTTGGCAGAGATCTAACAGGAAACGTAGAGCATATCGACCTTTTGTTGATATTTGCATTATGTCACCTTTAGTTTAAAGTCTATTCTATTCATAGACATTTTACCTCATCAGCGATAATCAATACTCGATATTTCGGTAATCATAGGTAGATATAAAAATAAACAGATCAAACTATTGAATATTTTATAGTCATACAAGAAATCTGCGATACATTTCTTCCTTGGCCATATGAAGTTTTTTGCACTCACGAAGCATTTCATCATCAGGAAATCTATAGGGCTCAAGTGCGTCTTTTACTATCTCGTAGTTGAGATTATCTATGCGGTGCATACCGTAGCGCCGCGTGTTGCGTGACAAGTCATGTTCAGAAAAGACATGCCGGTTCGACGGAAGATTACCCTCAATCACGAAGTTTTCAGCGTTCATAAAAACAGTATGCACTACGATATCTTGTTCATGGATTGAAGGACAGAGCGCATTCAATGCAGCGATTGTCTCGTCATCATTGATAAACAGAGGATAAATATTTTCTTTTTCATCTCTTACATACCAATAACCACCGGTGTCAAAGAGCACCAGCGGACCTTCCCAAAATTTTAGTTCAAACACAAACAAACCTGAACCGGTCAACGCAAGCAAAGATATGAATGTAAATTTGATCTCCCTATCGTCGTAAGGAATCAGAAGATGAACAAAAATATCGCAGGGCAGAGCAAAATGATGTGCAAGGCGATTCATAAAATGCATTGCGTCGAACATGTTGCCTACACCACGTTTTCGATATATGAGCTCTCCTTTGTTGTTAAAAAAATGCTCGCACCCTGTTGTTGCTTCACTCAGATGAGTCTGAATAAACCAAGGAGTCTCGCGATACGCACGCTTGCCGAACGAACGACGAGCACGCTCAATTAACCAATTCATAATGAGGTTTACTATAATAAGAAATGCAGTTGCAACAAACACGTACCATCCGTTTATCAAAAGATATGAAGCAAGTCCTTCTTCAGATGGATTACGCCAAGAGAAAAGATATACGAGGTAGACAACCACGGGAACAAAAGCAAGGGCAGAGAGCAACACGCGTATGGCGTTTATAAAAAACCGTTCAATCTTGAATTTTTTACCGAGTGCTCCTATTGCCTCTAAGCCCAAGTGTAGTCACCCCCTAATTACTGTTACAATTATTTCCTTGTTCCCCATCTGCTATTCTAACAAATATGAAGAGGGTTGCCCCCATGGCATTCATCAGACCTTTTAAAGCGACGCGTTACGTCAGTGGACAGAACGATATTTCAACACGAATCGCTCCCCCTTATGATGTCATAGATGAAGAACTTTTGATATACCTGACCTCCCGTGATCCCTATTGTGTCGCTTGTCTGGAACTTCCAGCGGGAATAGGGGACCCAACATCTGCAGATAGCCGATACGCCTATTCAAAACAGCTCTGGGACACATGGTGCAATGAAGGCATTCTTAAGCAAGACACGGAGAGCTCAATCTATCTCCTAGAACAGAGCTTCACCATTGAGGGCGTAGATTATAACCGCGTTTCATTTATTGTAGAAATGAAACTATATGATTTCGATGAGCAGGTTGTGCTCCCTCACGAGCTCACGCTACCAAAAGCCCTCGGCGATCGTTATGAGATGCTTGCGGCAACACAGGTGAATTATAGCCCGGTATTCGGTCTTTACTGCGACTCTTCGCCTTCGTATCATGCACTTCTTGCTCAAGTCAAAATGCAAAAGCCCCTGGAGTTTGCTCAAGATATTGAGGGAACAAAAAATACCCTGTGGGCCATTACTGATCAGAACCATATAGCGTATCTAGTAAACTCGATTGCGCCTCAGCAGATATTCATAGCCGACGGTCATCATCGCTATACCGTAGCAAACGCATGGAAGCATGCCAAACGCGCCTTAAAAGGTCGCGACGATTATGATCTGCAATGCAGCACCGATCATATTATGATGGCTCTTTCAAATATGGACGATCCGCAGTTGCTGGTACAGGCTTATCATAGAGCGGTTAAGGCACCGGATAATTTCTCAAAAACAGTCCTGTTTGAAACGCTTGCTCCTTACTTTGACGTCGTCTTACAGCATGACGGAAATTTTCCTGCTACCGGCATATTGCCTGCCTTCATTGCTGTTTTTGAAGATACTACTTACTATTTATTTACGTTGAAGGAAGATGTCGATCTGGAAGATATCATTGGGGGGTGCTGCTCTCGTGCTTGGAAAGAACTCGATGTTACCGTTCTCCACGAGTTGATTCTCAAACCTCATTTTGCGATAGATCCGGCAAGCCCAGAGACACTTTCGCGTATCATTTATTCAAACCAACCTACAATTCTTGAAGAAAAACTATCAAACGGCGAGGCCGATGTTGTGTTTCTCATGAGACCAACCGGATTAGAACAGCTGAAATCTGTCTCTTGTAATAATGAGATCATGCCGCAAAAATCTACGTTCTTCTACCCCAAACAACCTTCCGGCATGGTGTTTCGAGATATGAACTGTCTTAACGATAGCGTTAAATAGTTTTTCAACAACCGTCTATATCAGACATTAAATGCGTGGGCTAACGCAGCTGACACACAGTCTATACGTAGCGCATATCGCGTATTCGATTTGTCTTTTTCTCTGATCGAGGTAACACTCCTAGTGGAACAGCTTTAGGCATGATGGTAAGACCTATGCGACTCTTGAAGAGCGTGCGCATCGCATTTTCAATCGAAGTAAACGACGACGGTGCCGCTGGTGACTCAAACGAAACAGTCATTTCGTCTTTGCCGTTTATGTGCTCTATGACAATCTGGTATTCACTGCTGGCCCCATCGACTAAAGAAATAACCTCTTCTATCTGCGCGGGAAACATGTTGACGCCCTTGACTTTTATCATGTCGTCTGTGCGGCCAATGATTGTATCGATACGCGTATGAGAGCTACCGCATGCACAAGGCTCTGGGATAATGCGAGAAATATCGCGTGTTCTAAAGCGAATAAGAGGGGCACCTTCTTTTTTGAGTGTTGTGATAACCAGCTCTCCTACTTCGCCATCAGGAAGATTCTTCCCGGTAACTGGATCGATGATTTCAATATAGAGATAATCATCCCAGCAATGAATGCCCTGATTATGTCCACAACTAATTCCGATACCTGGGCCATATATTTCAGTCAAACCATAGATGTCATATAATTCGATCCCCAGTTCATCCATGATGCGACTGCGCATTTTTTCGCCCCAACGCTCTGAGCCTATCACGCCTTTTTTCAAAGCAATTTTATCTTTTATACTTCGCTGCTCAATTACTTCTGCAAGAAGAAGTGCGTAGGAACTCGTGGCACAGATAACCGTAGACTGAAGGTCAACCATCATTTGCAATTGTTTTTCTGTATTGCCCGGCCCCATCGGTATGGTCATGGCACCCAGCAATTCAGCACCCAGTTGAAAACCAATCCCCGCCGTCCATAAGCCATAACCCGGAGTAATTTGGATACGATCCAAATCTGTGATGCCCGCATATTCGTAACAGCGCTTGAACATGATAGCCCAATCTTTGATGTCTTGGGCAGTATAAGGAATAATCACCGGCGTACCCGTTGTACCGGAAGATGAATGAATGCGAACAATTTTTTCTTCCGGAGCCGCCTGAAGTCCCAGAGGGTATGCATTGCGTAAATCAGCCTTCGTAGTAAACGGCAGTTCGTGAAATTCTTCAACGGTGCGTATTGAAGCAACGTCAAGATTAAGAAATTTCTGCTCATAAAACATGCTGCGATCTTTGATTGTTGAGAGTAGTTTTACACTATCGGCCAATTGTTCGGGTTTCATGAACAGTACCTTTTCTGATACGCTTGATTAACTGTATGTTGACTAGGATAAGGACGTTCACCTAGTAAAAACTTTGTCCGTATGCCGTGTTGCTCTCTGGTCGTGTGCCCGGCAGATAGCGAGAACCTAAAGAAAATGCCTGTTCGTTTACCGCAAGAAACTGAGGCTTTACCAGAGAAGCAAGCGCATACTCAATTGATTCTTTTTTCAGAGGTAAAAAATTTGAAGCAAATGCTGCGCCCAGAAGCGATACATTTACCACACGAGACGATGCGCAAGACCGGCAGATTGCTTCGCAATCAACAATTACGGTACCATCTCTTGCTAAAAGATAATCAATCGCCTCGCGCCCGTTATACTCAGATTGCGCTAGCGACGCGTTGACTGGTATCTGCGCCGCTAGCGCCGAAACCACCACACCACTTTTTTTGAGATAAGGTAACGCGCGAACCGCCTCACCGGGCTCAAAAGAAATGATAAGATCGGCCGCATGAAGAGGGATCAAGGAAGACGCAATGTTTTCATCAGCATCTGTTGTGAACCGGACATGGCTGACAACACTCCCCCCTCGTTGAGCCATGCCAATAGTCTCAGCAGCTCTTACAAAACGGTCTTCATAGAGCGCTGCTGTGGCAACCAGTTTGGACGCGAGGACAATTCCTTGCCCTCCAACACCGGCAAAAATAATATTCATCACAGGTCTTCACCCTCACATATAATGGCATCAACCGGACATATCTGCATACAGAGGCCGCAACCGTAGCAGAGCGACTTGTCGACAATCACCTGTTTCGAATTATCAGAGATAGTACAAACCGTCAGCGCGGGACATCCTATCTCGTCAATACAGGTATGACAATTCGTGCACGAGGATTCGTCAACGGTTAATCTATTTTTTGGAGGCATAAGTGCGATACAGGGTGATTCGAAGATAACCGCAGATACCTGAGGTGCAGCAACTGCATCATGCACTGCCTTTTGTGCGCTTGCTTGGTCAAGAGGATCAACGATTATTATCGGATCTACGCCAATGGCAGCCAAAATATCAGGTATTTTAAGCGCATGATTCTGGGCAGCCGCAGTCTGTGTTGTTTCTTCGACACTACCGGTCATAAGAACACCGGTCCCCGGATGAGGTTGATGACCGGTCATTGCAGTCGTAGAGTTATCAAGAACAATAACCGTAATATCAAGCTTGTTATAATGTGCATTGATAATACCGGGGATAGCCGAGGCAAAAAAAGTAGAATCTCCGACAAATGCGATATGAAGCGCGTCCGGTTCGACAATCTGCATACCTTGAGCAAGAGTAATGCCGGCTCCCATACAAAGACAGGTATCTACCATATCAAGAGGTTGTGCGTTACCAAGAGTATAACAACCGATATCACCCATAAAAAATGCCTTGCGTCCCTTAAGCGCCTGCTTCACCGCATAAAATGACCCTCTATGAGGACAACCGGCGCAGAGAATAGGCGGACGCGACGGAAGATCGGGCTTGTGCGCGATCGCGTCTAGAGAAGCATCAGCATGTTCGCCTGAAGAGGTTTCCTTATTAAAAAATGACTGCAATTGATGGCGAATAGATGTAGCATCATTTTCCCCTGCCTCAAATGTATCGTGTGTAAGCTTCCCTCTGATCTTGACATCAAGGTGATGGGCTCCACAAAGAGTAATAAGATTTTCTTCGAGGACGGGATCGAGCTCTTCAAACACTAATACCTCTTCAAGGCCACGCAAAAACGTCAAAGCAAGCAGAGCAGGGAACGGATACGGGGTTGTTATAGTAGCAAATCTATAAGACTCTTCTCTAAATTCTGAGCACGCAAGAGCTTCCCTCACGTAGGCGTTGCTTACACCTCCCGCAAGAATACCTCGTCGAATCAAACTATCTGTTGGTAGTTCAACTGCTGCAGTCGCATTGCCTTTATAGAGACAAGTCAGTGACTCGGTTTTATCAGTTGCTGCTACGCGCTCGAGAATGGTATTGAAACGGTAATCTGAAAACTCATCAGCGAGGGAGGCTATTCCCACGTTCATTTGCAAATGTCCGATATATGAACGTTGTGGAAATATCACCCATTTAGGGTCTCGAATAAACCCCTCAACAGGATAGGGAACGTAATCAAAATCAAGGCTCATCGATATACGACTATGGCAGATGCGAGTTGTTGGCCGCATAATAACAGGCGTATTGTAGCGTTCAGAAATCGAATAGGCATCCAACATCATGCTGAAAGCTTCTTCAGGTGTCGTAGGGTCGAAAACCGGTATCTTTGAAAATTTGCCGTAGAGTCTGGTGTCTTGTTCTGTTTGAGAAGAGATAGGCCCCGGATCGTCAGCCACAAGCACAACCATGCCGCCCTTGATACCGATATACGAAAGACTCATCAACGGATCAGAGGCAACATTCATCCCCACTTGCTTCATGGTGACAAGCGTCCGAGCTCCTGCATAACTTGCTCCCGCAGCAACTTCAAGCGCAACTTTCTCATTTGTCGACCACTCAACGTGAACTAGGCCAGGATTATGACGGGCAACCGTTTCGAGCACTTCAGTCGAAGGAGTTCCGGGGTATCCCGTTACCACGGTTACTCCTGCATTGAGCGCACCAAACGCAATGGCTTCGTTTCCCATCAGAATTCTCATGTCATGGTTCATGTTCGACCGCCCTTTGCGTAACATCTACTATAATTTCTTGTCGCACATCTACTGGCGCTGAGCCGATTTACCGAAATAGTCACAGCGCCCACATCCGCCTATCCCACAACATACGAAGACCGTTAAACAACGGTCTTCGTATGTTGTGGGATACCAGTGATAGATGTCTACGAAGTACGATACCCCGTGCAATTTGCCTTTGCAATAAGACGCCCCGTCTCATCAGTGATACTCGTGGTAAAGAACACGATAGTACGTCCTATTTTATCGGCTTTTGATTCAGCTACTATATGTGTTCCTCTTGCAGTGCTAATGAAATTGATGTCGACATTCAGAGCCACTGTTTTACAACCAGATGAATTGCTCGCAACCGCATAAGCAAAATCAGCCAATGTAAATAAAGCTCCACCCATCAAAGTACCATTTGCATTCATATGAAAAGGATCTACATCAAATGCCACACGCGCATAGTCAAGGCCAACTTCTTCAATAACTGCGTTAAGACGATCAGTGGCAAAACGGTCAGCAGCAAAAAACGCGCGCGCTTCTTCTAGGGTGAAAACAGTATGTTCTCCATCCGACATGATGCTTTCTATCGATGCGTCGCCAGAAAGAAAAGGGCGATGGTGCCAGGGCCAGAATGTGCGCCAATTACTGGATCAACATAATTGATTACAAAGTTCTTGACACCAAGACGTTGTTTGATCTGATCGCGCATGTATTCCGCGTCATCAAGACAATCGCCATGACCAATAAAAACCATCTGCTCTTCGACAGGTTGAAGAGCAGTCTGTTCCATTGCATCCACCAGTGCGTCGAGCGAGCGACGACGTCCCCGTGTTTTGCTTACGTTGATAAGACGTCCCTCATTGTCCACATGCAAGATCGGTTTAATGCTCAACAATGTGCCAGCGATAGCAGTGGTTTTGCTTACTCGCCCGCCACGTTCCAAGAAATGCAGATCATCTACGGTAAACCAATGTGCAAAATTCAATCGATTTTCAATCAACCATGCATATGTTTCCTCTATTGTTTTACCTTCAGAGCGAAGTTTTGCTGCATAATAGACCATCAATCCTTCGCCACCAGCAGCACAGAGGGAATCGATAGTATAAAACTTCCTCTGAGGATATTCGCTCTTTTGTAAAGCTTCCATAAACGTGCTCTCCGATTGGAAATTTCCTGAGAGCGCCGATGAAAAACCAATATAGAGAATATCTTTTCCTGCATCAAAAAGTTCGCGTGCTTTCTCTTCGACTGAACTAAGCGGCGCAAGGGATGTTGTAAATGCTTTCTCATCTCTCATCATGTCATAGAATTGCTTTATATTAACGGATTTCCCATCAACATAACTCTCATATACTTTGCCGTCAGCAATGATCTGCAGGTTTGCGATGCCTGCAATATTGAGTTCCTCGATCTGCTCCGTTGTGAGATCAGAAGTCGAGTCAGTGATAATCTCGAAGCCCATGGGCTTACCTCCCTGTCGATACCAAGAACCTACTCGTAACCATCAGATTTACCTGATAGAAGATCTATATAAGTATAAGATATATCAAAGAAAAACGGTGAACAATATCGGTTTTATGTGCAGGTATGCAGACGGTGCCCATCTATCGTCCACTGCTACCAAATCCTCCCGTACCGCGATCAGTTTCCTCAAGAGAGTCAACGAGATTAAATGTGATGCGGGGCAAACGCTCAACTACCAACTGTGCGACACGATCGCCTTTGTTTATCTTACAAGGAGTATAAAAGTCATAGTTAATAAGAAGGACTGTAAGTTCTTCTCCGGGAGCAACGGCAACCGGTGCAGGAGAGTCAAAAACGGCCACCCCTTGTTTTGCGGCAAGACCACTGCGCGATTGAACGACAGCGCGATACCCAGATGGCACCTCTAAAGAGATGCCTAAACGCAATCGAACGCGCTCGCCCGGCAGGATGGTTTTTTCTTCCGCGCTATAAAGATCAAGACCATTGTCTGTTTCGTGCGCATAAGAAGGTATAGGAATTTCTGTGTCTATTCGGTGCAACAGGCACGTCACTTGTTCTGACATATTGAAGACTCCATTTCGATGCTGATGGTTGAACGAATCGACATATGCGCGATCTCCTCACCCTGATGTATAGTTAAGGGGGTAGCACTGTTACAGTTCTGAAGAATAACCTTGATTTCACCACGATACTGACAGTCGATCAGCCCCGGGGCATTAACGCAAAGGAAGCCTTGATCTGCAAGGCTTGATGCTATGGTAACAAACCCAGCAAAACTAACAGAAATCGCAAAGAATAACCCGGTAGGTATCAAACATCGTTCGCCCGGTCGCACTATTGTCGATGTCGTCGCCTTAAGGGGAAACGGGTTTGTCCATATATGGGTCGGATAATATACGCGAGCATCGTTTGAAATAAAGAAGTCAACTTGAGAAGAGTCGTTATAACCCTCGTTTGATGAATAGATCAAGATATCAGCCCTCATTCATACCAGTGAGCGCTGCTGTAAACTCACCTATATCTTTAAAATCTTTATATACTGAGGCGAAACGAATATATGCTATATCGTCAACAGAGCGCAATCGGTCAAGAACCATATCCCCCAGAACATTCGATTCAACTTCAGTAGTGTTCGATGCTCGTAGATGATTTTCTATATCATTAATAATCTCATTAAGCCGAGCAACAGGAACATCACGCTTTGCCGTTGCAATCATGAGACCTCGCAGAAGTTTGTTGCGATCGAAAGGTTCTGCACTTTTATCTTGTTTCAATACGATAAGCGGCGTTTCATTTAAACGTTCATACGTAGTAAAACGATAACCGCAAGCCAGACACTCTCTTCTCCTACGGATTGAAGTTCCCTCCTCAACCGAACGAGAGTCAATGACCTTTGATTCGCCAGTACCACATGATGGACAATTCATAGCGCCCCTTTCCAAGTATAGGAAAAAGTATAGCCCAGAATCGTCCTTCTCTCATGGCATTTTCACGAAACGCTAAAGAACGAAGAACATCAAGGTGGTTAACAATCCCGTCATAAGCGAAATCATAACAGCAATGAAGCGTGCGTCACGGCGCGTTACCTCCCCGTAAGAAACGCCTTTGACCTGAGATGGGTTCAACAAACCAAGGATCCCCGCATCTTTATTGTATTCGTTATACATAGCAATAACCTCCTTGAATATTCCGTCTGCGCTAGTTAACACCATGACCCGGACACAAATCGCTTACACATTACACGAACATATGTTTTACGAACATCTGTTCGCATATACTATACTAGTTTTGTCGATTAATGCAATAAAAATACGAACATTTGTTTGAATTTATTTTGAATATGAGATATAATTTTGATACAGTAATCAAGAATACGATGGAGGGGTCATGACACAGGGATTAACGCGGAAACAGAAAGAGATTCTTGATTTCATTCGTATGCGCATAAGAGAACAAGGCTACCCGCCAACCGTAAGAGAGATTGGTGAAGCATTGGGGCTTTCTTCATCTTCAACCGTTCACTCACACATTGCCGCTCTTGAAGCAAAGGGATATATTAAACGCAGCGGCTCTTCAGCTCGCGCACTCACTCTTGTCGATGAATTAAACGAAGATAGTACATCTTCAGGCACTGAGGATGAAGAACTATATCGAAACATGGTGGCGTTACCGTTAGTCGGACGAGTTGCTGCCGGTGCGCCGATTCTCGCGGAGCAAAACATTGAAGAAATGCTTCCTTTACCCAAACAGATTGTCGGAGATTTCAGCTCATTCTTGTTGAAGGTAAGCGGCGAATCAATGATAGACATAGGTATATGCGATGGTGATTATGTTGTGGTTAGGGAAAGCAAAGAAGCCCATAACGGCGATGTCGTAGTGGCTCTGATTGATGACTCAGCAACCGTCAAGACATTCTATCGTGAAAGTGATCACATACGTCTTCAACCAGAGAACCAAACTATGGAACCCATACTAGTGAAAGATTGCACTATTCTCGGCGTAGTAACTGCCCTGTTCCGCAAGTTCATATGATGCCTACGTCAGTATGTTACCGGACGCTCGTCTTTCAGAGTGTAGGTAGGGACCGAAACGTTCAATCCAGTCTGTAGGACATTGCATAGTTATATGAGTTCCCTGCTCGTCATATGATTCGCTTAACACACCACAATAATCATGAGCGGTATGGACTAGTTCTCCTCGATCAAAGGGAATACAGACGGATATTTTTTGATACATCATGCTCAAGGAAGCTTGTATTGCCTCAATAAGTTCGTTTATTCCTTCATTTTTGAGTGCCGAAATGCATACAGCATCTGGATTATGTATCTCTAATGAGACCCTCTCAATATCGTCGATACAATCGCATTTGTTATATACCGTTAGTGACGGTATGACACCTGCGCCAATCTTGTCAATGACATCTTCAACCGCACGCATTTGCGCAACACGTTGCGCAGAAGATGCGTCGACAACCTTTATCAGAAGATCAGCGATAAGGATTTCGTCGAGGGTCGATTTGAATGCCTCAATCAGCGTTGTGGGAAGTTTCTGTATGAATCCCACTGTATCTGTCAGGGTAACCGTCTCTCCGTGGTTAAGTTTAAGTTTACGAGTGGTGGAGTCTAGGGTTGCGAACAATTTATCATAGGCAAGAACATCAGCATCCGTCAGACAATTAAGCAATGATGATTTCCCTGCATTAGTGTAGCCAACAATGGTCAATCGGAAAACACCTGAATGAACACGAGCTTTTCGCTGAACCGCACGATGCGTAGAAAGATGCTCCAGCTCTCTTTTTATGTTGGTAATGCGCTTTCTCACCATACGACGGTCGACTTCAAGCTGACTTTCTCCCTCACCAAAACGTGAGCCAACGCCTCCGCCCATTCGGTTGGAGGCAAGATGAGCCCACATGCCGCGCAAACGTGGTAGTAAATATTGATTTTGAGCAAGCCGAACTTGAAGCAAACCTTCACGACTAAGAGCATGAAGCGCAAATATATCGAGAATAAGTGCCGTGCGATCTATAACTTTACTAACCTTCAATATCTTCTCAAGATTAGATTGCTGAGAAGGAGTAAGCTCATCGTCAAATATAACGATATCAATCTTCTCTTCAGAAGCTATATCTGCAATTTCGAGAGCTTTGCCGGAACCAACAAATGTACGCGAGTGAGGCACATCCAATTTCTGTGTTGTCTGTGCAACTACATCAGCACCGGCTGTATCCGCAAGACGAGCGAGCTCACTCAATGACTCCTCAACCGGCCAAATTTGATCTCCACGATCAATGCCGACGAGAAGAGCTCGCTCTCTTGAAGAAACGGTATCATACATACGATTTTGCGAAACGGTCATTCATCCTCGTATACTCTCAGGCTCCTGCGAAGTCTTGGTGTTTCGACATTACATTCGTCTGATTTACAAACTCGCCTTTATTCGTTCTACGGCTTCAAGAAGTCTGTCATCAGGCGTAGTAAGAGAAATACGTATGTACCCCTCTCCGTCCGGACCATACGCCGCGCCAGGAGTAACCACGACATGCGCCTCTTGGAGCATCTTAGTTGCAAAACTTGCAGAAGTATATCCATCGGGAACTTTTGCCCATATATAAATCGAAGCTTTTGGCGGTTGACAGTTTATACCGATAGCATGTAGTGCTTCTATAACGAGGTCTCTACGCCGTACGTATATTTTACGCATATCGTCAATGCTGCTCTGATCGGAATCCAACGCAACTATAGCGGCATCCTGAATGGCACTGAACTGTCCGGAGTCAAGATTATTTTTAATGGTTCCCAACGCCAGAATAGCCTCTGGATTGCCGACAGCAAAACCTATGCGCCATCCGGTCATATTAAACATTTTTGAAAGAGAGAAGAACTCTATACAAATGTCTTTTGCACCGGGACGTTCTAAAATCGAGGGCGCACTATAACCGTCAAAAGAGATCTCTGAATACGCATTGTCATGGCAGAGTAACAGATCATGCTCTCTTGCAAAAGCAATGGCACGATCAAAATACTCCTCCGTTGCTATTGCGCTCGTAGGGTTGTTGGGATAGCCCAAGAACATGATCTTTGCTTTTTCCAGAACAGGTAACGGAATATGATCAAAATCGGCCAAGAATTCGTTTTCTTCATTCATCGGCATGAAATAAGTTTCCGCTGATTGCAGAATAGCCCCACCATGATACACGGGGTAGCCTATGCCTGGCGCCAATACATAGTCTCCGGGATCAAGAAAAGCAGTATGAATATGGCCTATACCCTCTTTTGAACCTATGAGAGCAAGAACCTCTGTGCGAGGATCAACTTCTACGCCAAAACGCTTTTTCATCCACCGAGAGCATGCTGAGCGATACTCAAAAGATCCTTCGTATGCAGGATATTGATGATTTTTTGGGTTACGAATCGCTTGCGCCATAGCGTCAACGATAAACTCCGGGGTTGGCATATCAGGGTCGCCGATACCAAGGGAGATCACATCGACACCCCGTGCTTCAATTGCTGCACGCTTCTTATCAATTTCTGCAAACAGATACGGTGGCAGATGATCCAAACAATGAGCTCTTCTCAAGAATAACACTCCTTCATATCAGAAAACGTACCGGCGAATCTCGTACTTAGATTTCTATTATACCGGTAAAAACCTCTTGGGCGGGGCCGGTCATCATCACATGATTATCCGTATTCCATTCAATCTGAAGATTTCCGCCCCGAAGTTTCAGAACTGCCTTACGGCGCGTCCGGCGTGTGAGGTTGGCGGCAACAGCCGTAGCGCAGGCACCGGTACCGCATGCAAGGGTCTCGCCACAGCCACGTTCCCACACTCTCATAATTATCTCCGGACATTCGGGATCCGTTCCCGGAACAACTGCCGCAAATTCAATATTACATTTTTCAGGAAATGCCTCATGCGATTCAAGATAAGGACCAAGACGAGACAAATCGAATGCAAGAGCATTGATGGCAAAATCATCATCAAGGAAAATGACGGCGTGCGGATTACCCATGGACACCGCAGTAACATCAAATTCTCCCCAAGGAGTTTCAAGGGGCGCTTCTATGACACCATGCTCGTCTGTTGAATGCAGCGTGGTAGGAATACTATTGGGGTCAAGTATGGGCTCGCCCATATCCACGGTAGCCGAAATCAAAAGACCCTTACTGTCAGTAGCAAAGGTAATGGGCCGTTTACCGGCGAGAGTGTCAACGGTAAGACTATTGACCCCGGGTGCCACATATCCTCTGTCAACAAGAAATTTTGCAAAGCAACGAACCCCATTGCCGCACATCTGTGCAACGGTTCCGTCGGCATTGTAATAACACATGTAAGCGGCGCAGTCGTCATGCTGAGAAGGACGAACTAAAATGATGCCATCAGCGCCAACACCAAAATGGCGGTCGCATAGAGCAATGATCTTGTCTGCGGTCAAGTAGATAGTTTCAGCAAGATCATCAACAATAATAAAATCATTGCCCGCGCCATGAATTTTTGCGAATTCCAGTTTCATGCCAGTACCTTTCCCCCGATGTATGAATTGATGGTACCTCTAAAGTACGGGGAGATATGAAATAGTAACAGAAACGTAACCTTGATGGACGGATTATGTCTACAGATTGAACCATTCGATACGATCATCACGTTTGAACCACGTTTCCTGTCGTTTTGCATAACGATGAGTAGCGTATTTAATTTTGCTTATCGCCTCTTCAATAGGAGCACAGCCATCTAACACAGGGAAAAATTCTTTATAGCCTATGGCCTGCATTGATGTTAACGCTGCGCGATAACCTTGATCTAACAACCAGGAAACCTCATCGAGCAATCCAGCAGTCATCATATTGTCCACGCGTAGATCTAGACGATGATACAAATGTTCTCGTGAAGCCATCAATCCTATATACAGCACCTCTTCACGGACTTGATAATTCCTCATCTGAGCCGACTGTGTCGCATAATTAGAACCATTGTCCAATAGTTCTAACGCCCTCACGACGCGGCGCACGTTATGTGGATGAATAGCCGCGGCGCTTGCAGGATCTTTTTCCGCAAGCTGAGCATGGAGCGCCGCAGGGCCTCGTTCAGCAGCCAATTGTTCGTAACGAATCCTCGTAGCATTATCGACACAGGTTCCAGGAGAAAACGAAAATTCATCGAGAGCTGCACGGATATAAAGCCCCGTCCCGCCGCACACAAGAACTGGTCGATTTGATTTATGCTCTTCTTTCAATACATTTTGAGCATATTCCTGGTAACGAGCGGCTGAGTATGGCTCATCAGGGCTTACGAGATCAATGCCAAAATAAGGAACGCGCCGCTCTTCAATAGGAACTTTTGCAGTCCCTATATCCATAAATCGATAGACCTGCATAGAATCTGCCGATAGAATCCCACAATCAAAACGTTCCGCAATATTTTCGGCAAGTACCGATTTACCGGTACCCGTGGCGCCTACAATAGCTATCGTGGCCTGACCGCCCCAAGATTCAAAGTGGCGAGAAATTCGTTCGTATATAGCACCAAACACGTCCATATGCTCTACGCCATTTCAATGCCGTGTCCTCGAAGATACCACGTACGCGTCTCTTCAATCTTAACAGGAATAATATGCCCCACCATATCATCAATTGATACGTCTTCAGGTAATGGCATGTGAACCGTCTGATTTTTAGGAGTCTTCCCTGTTAGCATGGTGGCATCTCGTTTTGATGTTCCCTCTATTAACACGTCAACAACCTGATTCAGCTCTTTAAGATTTTGCGTATAAGCACTTTCCTGAACGACTTCAACCAACCGGTTGAAGCGTTCCTGGATCACCGATGCCGATGTTGAATCCAGCAGATCCGCTGCTGGTGTTCCGGCCCGCTTCGAATAGATGAAGGTAAACGTCTGTCCATATCCCACCGTACGCACAAGTTCAAGAGTCGCCTTAAAATCTTCCTCATTCTCACCGGGAAATCCTACTATCAGATCAGTTGAAAATGAAATATCGGGTAGTGCATAACGCATTTTTTCTACCAGCGAAAGATAATGCGAGACGGTATAATTTCGGTTCATTGCTTTCAGGATGCGATCAGATCCCGACTGAACGGGCAGATGGAGCTGAGGCATACAGGCGGGCGTCTCAGCAAAGGCCGCAATAGTCTCATCAGAAAGGTCCTTGGGGTGACTCGTAGCAAATCGTAAACGCTGTATGCCGGTCTCTCCCACTCTGCGCAATATATCGGCAAACCGTGGCGCGCCGTAGAGATCTCGGCCATATGAATTAACATTTTGTCCCAGTAACGTGATCTCCTTGACCCCGTCCGACACGAGTATCTCAGCTTCCCGTATGATTTCCTCAAAAGGTCGACTTATTTCTCGTCCTCGCACATAAGGAACAATGCAGTACGTGCAAAAATTATTGCACCCTTTCATAATAGGAAGCCATGCGTGGAAAGAATGCTCTCTATGAAATGGAATTTCGTAATTTGCCGTTTCAGAGTGATCGCGCAAAGAAACACACGCCTGATGAGCCTGGAGAGTTTCTTCGAGCAGTGCCGGCAATTCGTCAACATTGTGTGTTCCGAATACGATATCCACATGCCCCAGCGTATCAATAAGCTTTTCTCCGTCACGCTGACCGATACACCCCCCCACAGCAATAATGCGCTTGCCATGAGGTGCCGGTACATTCTTAAGAGATGCAACCTGCCCCATAAGACGAGTATCAGCCGCCTCACGGACACAGCAGGTCAAAAAGACGATGACATCTGCCAATTCTTCTCGTTCGACACGTTGCATTTTGCGAGAGTCAAGCATCGACTCGACGCGTTCAGTATCATGCTTATTCATCTGACAGCCAAATGTTTTGACTAGATACGTCATGCCATCGAAGGAATATGTCATTAAAGTATTCCTGTTCTGTACAGTGCCTTCAATCTATCAATCATCAGCATAACTAAATAACTTTTTCAGATCTTCTTGACTCGGCTGACAGCCACCCAAAACAGCATCATGAACGGAATCTCCGTGATAATCAGATCCTCCTGTAACCAATATATCCATTTCATGCCCCATCTGTTCTAGATGCCGAGCAACCGACAACGGGTGTTCGCTATGAAACGCCTCGATACCACCCAGTCCCTGAGAAACAAAATAGGGAATTAGATCGACCAACCCATAATGATAAGGATGAGCAATAACTGCAATACCACCACTGCCGCGAATCAGTTCTATGGCCTCGCGCGCATCCATATCTCCTCGCGGCTCATAATAAGGGCTATCCTCGGAGAGATATATATCAAACGCATCCATAATCGTCTCCGCGTGCCCATTCAGGGTAAGAACACGAGCAAGATTGGCGCGATTGATGGTAGTAAGGCCAAGAGCCTCAAAATCTTCCCCTGAGCATTTATAGCCATCTGCCATAAGGCGTTCAGCCATGATAAGCGTACGCTGTTTACGTCGGTGCAGTGTTTGCTCACAAGCCGTAAGAAGTAAACGATCATGAGGATCAACAAAATATCCCAGTATGTGAACATCTTGCCCGTCATATGAGGCCGAAAGTTCAATACCGGGAAACAGTTTAGGACCTATTAAACTATGTTTCAGTAGTTCACTATATCCGTCAAAGGTGTCGTGATCAGTAACAACAAGATGAGTGATACCACAGTCGCGAGCCTCCTCAAACAACAAGGAAGGAACGATAACTCCATCAGAAGCAGTTGTATGACAGTGTAGTTCCGAGCGAATAGTCAAAGCGGAATCCTCTGCCAGATTCGTTGATCTAGCGGTTCCCATCAGCATCATGCCAATCGATACGCAGCGACTCTAAATCTGCTGCGGCAACTTGCCTAAGATAGCGCGGCTCAACGGAAAATCTGATAGCCGTGCGGTTCTCCCCATTAATTGAAATATCTGCAAATGATGGCGCACATACAATTTCTATACCGACGGGCGCGAGAAAACCTCGCGAGATCGCGATTGCCTTAACCGCTTGGTTAACTGCGCCGGCACCGACGGATTGAATTTCAACAGGCACGCCATCTTTTATCATGCCGGCTATCGCTCCAGCAACGGATGACGGAGAAGATTTTGAAGATACTTTAAGAAACTCCATGGCAGTTGTTCTTTCGTTGTCAGGTTTCAGCTATCTTTACTAATACGTTTGAGGAGTGCTTATATGCGAGGGATCATCTTGAATTATCAATCTTTTATTAGAAATTAATTATCGCACATCAACCTTCAAAAGACCACCTCAGTGTCTAGACGTCCTTATCGAAATCAAATCTAACATGTATCGAATTTTTCGTTATCGATACTTTAGGCATTTTTGAAAGTGAGAGATAGTATCTTCCGGCAATCAATTCGAATGCATCTTCAAGATGACGAGAAAACGACTCAATATCTTCAGGCGCAATCTTGAGCCCCCTGTTATCCTTGAATATATCAGGGGATTTTTGTTGCCCCTGACCATTTTTTATTATCTTTTCTATAAGAACCTTTTGAGGTGCGATCTGAGCATGAAGAATACGATGAGCGGTGCGTTCAGATAATCCCAGCCCTATCATCTCCGCACATTGGACCAATTCCGATGCATCAACGCAAGCAGCCAAGCGCAGACAAATAGGAAGCTCTCGTGGATTATCACAGAACAACAGCTGTTTATCGCTCAGACGATGTCGACCATACTCTATCAAGGTAGCCGCAATTTCTGCAGGCGAACCTACATATACTTCTACATCGTGACGATATTCGACAGAAAACTCAGCGACAGTGCGGGCGATATTATGAGGACCCCTCATAACCATATATCGACCATCATCCTGACGCTCGACTTCGGGCAATGTCGACTGATCGGTGCGCTCACCGAGTTCGTTACCGTCAACCACAATAGCAATTGATGATCCACCATTTACCTGAGAATCAAGTACACTGGCTGAGACACTGTTGCACTTTATCGAATACAATGCCATGCCGCGGCCATGAACTCCCCACGTGTCCATAGTCATTGAATCAAGTTTTGAAGTAACGCGAGGCTCAAATATACGGTCTCTTAAGTGTTCTGGAATTCCTGAACCATTATCAATAACCGTGATTGAGCGAAAATCGCCCTCCCTAACGGTTGCAAGAAAAATGGCACCGGCATCGGCATCACGCGCATTGCGCAATACCTCGATTAT
This sequence comes from Coriobacteriales bacterium, assembly GCA_963665595.2. Classification (GTDB taxonomy): domain Bacteria; phylum Actinomycetota; class Coriobacteriia; order Coriobacteriales; family CADBOM01. Next base: position 291,049 of record CAXXJK010000009.1, read on the forward strand.
AATATCCTCAACTGTTCGAATGTCATGTTTTGCCTGGCGCCGTTCAGCTTCGGCAGTACGCAGGCGCACAAACCCATTGCCTAAATCCTCTTCAACGCGTAAATGCGCGTCGCCAGAAACAGATTCTATGAATCCAAGGAGATCATCGTCAGACATTTCCAACCTGCCATTCACAATGCGACCAGACCATGCATCACGGCACAATCTGGTCGAATAATAAATCTATTACTTTGCGAAATCAACGGCACGACTCTCGCGAATCACCATAACCTTTATCTGACCAGGATATTGCATCTCGTTCTCAATCTGCTGAGCAATGTCGTGTGCAAGAACAGTTGCTTCGGAATCCGATATCTTATCCGGCACGACCATAACGCGTACTTCACGGCCAGCCTGCATAGCATACGTACGCTCAACGCCATGGTGAGCATTAGCAATCTCTTCAAGCTTTTCGAGACGCTTAATATAACTTTCCAAGGTCTCAGAACGAGCACCCGGACGAGCCGCTGAAATTGCATCAGCTGACTGCGTCAGCACATCGAGTATGGTAACCATCTCGACATCACCATGGTGAGCCTCAATGGCATGACATATTTCAGATGCCTCTCCATATTTCCTAGCGAGATCGGCGCCTATAACTGCGTGGGAACCTTCAATCTCATGATCGATCGCCTTACCAAGATCGTGAAGAAGGCCAGCCCTCTTGGCCGGTATAGGATTTAAACCAAGTTCTGAAGCCATTACGCCGGACAGATAGGCAACTTCCATCGAGTGATCAAGAACATTCTGGCCATAAGAGGTGCGAAATCTTAGGCGTCCAAGAGTATGAATAAGTTCAGGATCAAGATCATGGATGCCTACATCATACGCAGCCTGATCCCCCGCTTCTTGGATCTGCTGATTCACGAGATCGGTTGCTTTTTTGAACATGTCTTCAATGCGCGCCGGATGAATGCGTCCGTCAGCTATAAGATTTTCGAGAGTTATACGGCCTATCTCTCTTCGCACAGGATCAAAACAAGAGAGCACGACAACCTCGGGTGTATCGTCAATAATTAGATTCACGCCAGTGATTTGCTCAAACGTACGAATATTGCGTCCCTCACGACCAATGATGCGTCCTTTTAGATCATCTGAGGGAATTGCAACTGACGAGACGGTGTGCTGGCTTGTGTGATCGGCGGCAACTCTTTGAATCGCAAGGCTTAATATCTTCTGCGCATTCTTGTCAGAATCAGCACGAGTCTGAATCTCCGATTGACGAATTATCGTAGCAGCCTGCTTTGTAACACTTGACTTGACTCGTTCAATAAGCGCTTCGCGCGCTTGCTCGGCAGTCATTGAAGCAATTTCTTCGAGTTTGGCATTCATGGCATTTTCTGCAACCGCCAGATCATTTTGTCTTCTTTCAAGCTGACCTTGAAAGGACGACAACTGATGTTCGCGCTGATCGAGTGAATCGGAACGGCGATCACATGAATCTTCACGCTGTCGAAGACGTTGCTCAGCCTGCTGTACTTCAATAGTTCGGTTAGCTACTTGTTTTTCGGCTTCTTCTTTAATTTTGTAGGCGGCATCGCGTGCCTCTACTATTGCTTCGCGCTTGAGAGTCTCAGCATCCCTTCGCGCATTTTTTATCGTTTCGTCAGCAACATCTTGTGCTTGTTTAATAGTCTGGCTCGCTATATCCGCAACTCTTTTTGTGCGACCAGCAATGACGAAACGAGTAATAATGAAGCCGAGTGCGATACCTGCGATCAAAATGCCAATAATAAGAAATGGGTCAGGCATCTGGCACTCCTTTCTTTGACTTGAATGTCATTTCGTTTTCCATTAGGAGACAAGTTAAAACAGAAAAACCTGAACACGCATCTGCATACACGTAGTCCAGGCTTGCCCATACCTAGGAGTTCTCGTACTTGGTCGAAATATTCGGTTAGTATCAAAACTCGCATGAGCGAGACTTCTGCAAAACGTGCGATTTCATTATGAAGCAGAAAAGTCTATCTCGTTTACGAATGAAAAATTATACCTAAATCCCCACAATAGATGAGGGGATATATAGCAAACCATATTCTCTATATCACACCAAAAATAAGAAGAACAAGAACAATAATTGCAATGATTACGACACCAATAACTACGCTCCATATGATCAGTTTCTTACGTTTTTTACCTTTATCGTGAACCTTAAGCGCATTGCGTTCATCGGCTGTCGCATCATGATCAAGGTCAAAGATAACTCGTTTTGCATGACGTATCGCATCGGTCTGTTCTTCAACGTTGCTCAGCCATTCTCGCGCATTAGAAATAGGTAGCGTGTTAGCTTCAAGTTGCGTGATGCGTTCCTCGGCGGCACCAACCTTTATATGATATTCGTCTGCACGAATATCAGCGTCTTTTATCAATTCAAGAGCATCACGCAAAAAGTTAAGAGCTAATTCGCCCTTATCGGGATCACATGAAAACGAATAGGTTTTATCTGCCGACTGAACCACCAGAGAAAGCGCGCGGTTATCCTTTATCTCCGGAATCGTTTCTACGGTTCCAGACGATTCAAGGCGCATCGTTATCGCAGAAGTTAGCGGTATGGTTTCTCCGTTGCCAACAATACGATCAAAAAACAACTCAAGTCCCGCAAAAGAAGCGATCTTGCGAGTATATTCCTTGTTTATCTGGTCGAGCGCTACACGGGCTTTTTTGAGGTTGGCATCATACTCGGCCTGTGCTTTTTTGAGAGCAGTTTCTGCGGCCGCTACATCAGCATCATGACGTTTTTCTGCTTGTACAAGCTCAGATCGTGCCGCAAGAACTTTGGCAACGTATTGATTGCGACTTTCTTCTCGGATATTTGAAACAGGCTCTCGTTCTGTAGTCTCAACCATACGGTATCATCTTCTCCTATACAAGCTTTATGTAAATCATCCGGCTGAGTTTCGAAGAATCATTGGTAACATTAAACATAGTGTAATCATACTCCAGAGTAACCGACCATGTCTTTGGCGAAACCGTCTGATTATCAGTTATTCCATTAAATATCGCGGATTCCTTTGCTACGGTATTCGTAGGATTCCCGGAACTATCTTTGGCGTACATGGTATACGATTGAACAGTTGGCACCGTATAGACATAATTTGAAGCTCCAATACCGACAGCCTTAAGTGTAGTGTCAAGCGCAGTGCTCGTCGCGACAAGAGCTGAAAACGTTACCGGAGTATACCCCAACACATTGAGCGCCGAAGTGAGATAGCATTCGACAACTCTACCAGAGGCATTGAGTGAAAGATACACCTTCGGCAAATTGGAGACCGTAGTCTTAGCGGTAGTGGCTTTATAATCGATTTCAACAATTTGCGCTACTGCGTTCGCATCGACAACTGCTCCGCCTGAGGCATTCCCCGCAGTTGCTTGAGTTGTCGAAACTAACAGGTAGCCTGAGCCAAGACGGGCGAGCGCTTCGTCAGTGGTAAGCCCGAACAATTCAGTCAGTTTAGGCAAGACGAGATTAAGATTTGCCGCTTCATCTGTTGCATCCTTTATTTTCAAGGCGTTGCCGTCTGCCCCCGATGTAACGGCAGCGTTACCGCTATTTGAGTTGAAGAGCAAATTATAGCCTCCAAAGCAAAGGCCACTTATCGCCACAAGTACTATGAACAGAGCTATTAAGAGAGTAGTTTTTTGACGCTTTGATTTCTTGGTACCATTAGCCGCATCAGATGATCCGTCAGCACATATAAGTTCGTGTTCCTGATTTTCTTGATAATCAAAAGACAAATCCCGCAACACACCATCAAAACTATCCCCGTCAACAGATGAGGAAGGACTCTCTTCTTCGTCAGATGAATATGCCAAAGAAGACGTTGCATGTTTTGGACGCGGCAAAGCAGTATCCGATGAATCACATGCAACTACGGTGTCATCATCATTACTCGTTTGTTCATCATTTTCTATCATGCATGAACTCCTGCCGATATCGTCTCATAACGAATAACCATGCTATCAGAGAAATGGCACATCAATGATTCCCCAATAATTCAAAACATAGAGAATTATGAGTATGAAACCTAGTAAAAGCACAAGAAAGATGATCGTTTGCATACCACGAAACGGTGATGCGCCATCATGCAATTCACCGGCAATATCATCAGGATCTTCAGAAGGGAGCATTTCATCAGTAGAGACCGGGACATAAGATGTCGGCTGAAAACCAGATGACACGCCTTCTGGCACCGCCGCCCCAATCACGGTAACGATTTCATCGTCGCTGCGTTCAACCGGTACAGCACTGATAACTTCGTACTCTTCATCATACTCAAAATCTGAATCTTCTACTTCAAAGAGAGCAGACATATCATCGGATGCTTGATCCGATAAGGAGTTCTGCGAATCGTGTTTAATCGTACTCATATCTACCTTGATTCATCCGTCGCTACTGGCATTCTACACTAAGGTCATGAGACAAAATCGCATAGAGCATTTTCACATAGCATTCATAAAAATAGAGCGCCCATCTACTGACACCAGAGAAATGTCTAGCAGCATGAAAGCATGCGAACACTCATATCAAGCGGTCTTGCCGTGTATAAACTGGTAGTGGCAAGTCCATCGACACCCGTTGCTGCATAGACAGCGGCATTGTCAGGGTTTATTCCCCCAGCTGCGATCAAGGTAACACGTGGGTTCATTGTCTTTAATTGAGGAATGATCGACTTCAATTCATCGGGCGTGATTTTATCAAACTGGATACCATCAACTCCCGCCTCAACTAGCCGTATTGCCTGTGGTGCGTCCGCTTCCACAAAAAGCTTCTTTTCACAGCATTGAGATTTTATGATGGGTAGTTGCGCAATAAATGAGTCAATTCCCCCAAGAAATGTAAGGTGATGTTGAAACACGAGTACCGTTTCTGAAAGCCCCAGTCGATGAGGCTCAGCGCCTCCGGTAAGTATAGCCTTCATAGTGAGAGACTTAGTACCCGGCATGCTTTTGCGTGTCGTTAGAATCGCAATATGAGGAGCAACAGAGCGCGCATTTGATACCATCTGTGCGGTTTTAGTGGCTATAGCCGAACAATGGTCCACTATGTTCAGGCAGACTTTCCATGCCTTATGAAGTGAAGCAGCATGCCCCTCGGCACGTAAAAATGTTTCGCCCACCTTCAGTGAAGTACCACTTGGCAGCGCCTCGATCACGTTAAGATCAAGCATGCCCATAATGCGCACGACCTCTTCGGTACCGCACAGCAGACAATTCTCACGAGTAAAATACTCAATGCTTCCCCGTGATTCTCCGATACCGAGCACGTGGGTCGTCAGATCAAGGTATGGAACGTCTTCGGCAATAAACCGTTCAAGCTCGCTATTGGAAAGATATATCGAAGATGGCAACATAAAATAAATCCCCCATCGATTAAAAGAAACAGAACGACAAAACATGGTGTCGTGGTTAAACGTTACGGACACTATTTCACGCGTGCGTCCAACTCTCCGGCCAACTCGCTGATCGAAATATCATAGCGCTCAAGCACCACCAGGAGATGATAGACAAGATCGCCCGCCTCATATCGAATATGCTCTCTGTATCCATCTTTCGCAGCCATGATCACCTCTACTGCTTCTTCACCAATCTTTGAAAGCAACATATCTTCAGGCTCACAGAGCAAGCGCGCCGTATAGCTTTCTGACGGATCCGCAGATCTGCGCTGATGAATAGTCTCGCTCAACCTCTCAAGTGTATCTCCTATATCACCAAGAGTTATATTCTCGGTCGTTATTCCCATTGTGTTCCTCTTCTCGCTTTGCCTCTACTAATCAAAACATCAAACGCATTCCCACGCATAACCTCTTTGAAATCGCATGCTCCTATTGATCTTTTGCTGCATTCAAAACGCGATAAAAGCATGAATCCTGTCCGGTATGACAGGCGGGACCCGCTGGCTCAACGAGAACAAGGAGTGTATCACCATCGCAATCAATGCGAGTTTCAACGATACGCTGCGTGTTGCCGCTTGTTGCACCCTTATGCCAATACTCTTGACGTGAGCGAGACCAAAACCATGTTTCTCCTGTTTCCAAACTCAACTCAAGTGCTTTTTCATCCATCCATGCCATCATAAGTACCAATCTATTGTCAGCATTTTGGACTATAACGGGAACAAGCCCCTGTTCGTCATAAACAATCGATGCGCGCAATTCTTGAGCATCAATTGTCTGGAGAACTCCCTGTTGTACCATTCTTGCACCACCTATAATCGTACGGGAATACCCGCACGCGCCATATGCTCTTTTACTTGACCGATGGTAAACATACCGAAATGAAATACGCTTGCCGCAAGAACCGCGTCGGCTTCCCCTTCTATGATACCTTCGACGAAATGATCCAATATGCCAACACCACCGGAAGCAATAACGGGAATTCCCACGGCCCTGCTAACGGCACGCGTCAATGCAAGATCAAATCCTTCTTGTGCTCCATCGCAGTCCATGGAGGTAAGCAATATCTCGCCCGCACCACGCCGATATGCCTCGGCCGCCCAAGCGACTGCATCATATCCCGTATCCTCGCGCCCACCTTTTACGTAAGCCGTCCAACGATTGGGATTACCCGGCGAGCGTTTTGCGTCAATAGCAACTAATATAGCCTGTGAACCAAATGCCGTGGCGGCGGTTGTTATAAGGCGTGGGTCACGTAACGCAGCACTATTCACAGAAACCTTATCGGCCCCGGCCGCAATCATATGACGCATAGAAGCAATGGTGGTAAAACCTCCGCCTACCGTATAGGCGATATGGAGTTCTTCACTTGCTCGGGATGCCATTTCAATCGTCGTCTTACGCTCTTCATGGGTAGCCGTGATGTCGAGAAAAACAACCTCGTCAGCACCAGCGGCATCATAGGTGGCCGCCAATTCTACCGGATCGCCGGCATCTCGTAAATTTACAAAATTTACTCCTTTGACAACACGCCCATCTTTAACATCCATACAAGGGATGACACGCTTGGTCAGCATACGTCACCCCTGACTAGGGCGATCCCTTGAGACAGGTCAAATGTCCCCTCATAAAGAGCGCGACCAATAATCGCCCCTTCGATCACATCATTCCCCAACGCTGCAAGAGCACGAATATCTTCAAGACCGCCGATGCCACCTGAGGCTACCACGGGAAATCCCGCAATTTGAGAAATGTCGGCGTAAGCAGCCGCGTCTATGCCGGTTTGCATCCCATCTTGAGCGATATCGGTGTAGACCAGATGCCTGACACCTTGGTCGCGAAGGCGTTTTATGAGTTGAACGGCTGCAATACCGGAGTCCTCTTCCCAGCCCGACACCGCAACACGCCCATCGCGCGCGTCAACTCCCGCGACAAGATAGTCTCCAAATAGCCTAACGGCCTCATCGGTAAACGCACTATCATGTGCAAGTCGGGTGCCAACAACCACACGGCTTGCACCTGCATCGATAAGTTTTTCAATAGCTGAGAAACTACGAATCCCGCCGCCCACTTCAATGGAAACTTCCATACCGTCTGTTTTAACTGATGACAAAATGCGAGAGACTATCTCTTGGTTGCACGGTTCGCCCTTGCGAGCACCATCGAGGTCAACAATATGAATCCATTCAGCACCCTGAGTGATAAATGAGTATGCCTGTGCAACAGGATCATCGTTATAGACAGTCACCTGCTGATAACTACCTTGTGCAAGACGCACAGATCTACCATCAAGTATGTCTATCGCAGGTAAAAGAAACATGTTGTACCTTTCGTTGCCAGATATTGTTCATCTTCTATCGATGCCTGAAAACTCTTATCGTTCATAAACAATGTCAACAAAGTTTGCAAGAACCTGCATGCCTAAACTCGATGATTTTTCGGGATGAAACTGAACGCCAAATATATTCCCACGCTCAACTGCGCTACAAAACTTCTCCGCATGTTGAGTCTCAGATACGATCACGGTCTCTTCAAGAGGCCGTGCTATATAGGAGTGTGTAAAGTAAAAATATGATCCGTCGGGTATCTTTTTGAATAATGGTGAGTCTTTTCTATAGACAACATCATTCCATCCCACATGAGGAATTTTAACTTTTGTGGCATCTGGACACACACTACTCATGCGAATCACTTCGCCCCGAAATATGCCCAGTCCCTCTTGCCATTCTGTCGTTTTACCTTCGCATCCACGTTCAAACAAAAGCTGTAGACCCAAACAGATGCCAAGAAATGGCATGCCTTCTTGAAGGAGAAGTCGAATGACATCCGTCTGCCCTGATTCAACCATGAACGTGCGCGCATCAGCAAACGATCCAACACCTGGTAACACGATCGCATCAGCATTGGCAAAATCTTCGGGGTTATCGGTAATAAAGGCATCACAGCCGGCAAGTTCAAAACCTTTTTGAACCGAGCGGAGATTTCCTTTACAGTAGTCAACTATGGCTATCGCCATCTCAAAGAACGCCTTTCGTAGAAGGAACATGACCATCATGACGAGGTTCTATGCTCACGGCTTTCATAAATGAACGTGCAACCGACTTGAAGACACATTCAACTATATGATGCGCATTTTCACCCGCGAGCGAGCTGATATGAAGAGTGAGGCCTGCGTTAGTGGCAAATGCGACAAAAAACTCTTTAGCAAGCGTCGAATCAAACGTTCCAATGATTTCAATAGGGATTTCAACATCCCAAAAGAGCGCTCCTCTACCTGAAATGTCAACAGCAGACATAACCAAGGCCTCGTCCATAGGAACAATTGCCTCGCCAAAGCGTGTAATACCTGCACGATCGCCAAGCAAACGAGCAACACATTGGCCCATGACAATGCCGCAATCTTCAACACTGTGATGAGCATCTACCTCAAGATCACCCGTACAAGTAAGGCCCAAATCTAACAGTGAATGACGCGCAAAAGCTTCCATCATGTGATCAAAAAAAGGAATACCTGTATCGGTAACACAAACACCTGAGCCATCAAGATTGAGAGTGCATGATATCTGCGTCTCTTTCGTCGCTCGCTCAATCGTGGTCACCCTCATATCAATATCTTTCTTCATAGTTATTTCCTTTCTTCAAGTTCCCCTCGTAAGGCTGTGATCAAGCGTTCATTCTCTGAAGAAGTCCCCACGGTGATACGCAGACAATTTTCTAGGCCCGGCGTAGCAGAGAAATCTCGTACGAGTACTCCCCGCTTCTTATAAAGATTTTCCCATATCGCATGTGCATTCGTAAGGCGAACGAGAATATAGTTTGCCTCGCTGGGAAAAACCTGAATGCCATCCATAGCCTCAAGCGCATGCGCTAAAAGCGTTCGCTGATTCCTTATCTCCCCTACATGTTGCTCCATAAGATCCCATGCACGATACGCCTCCTCACCTACTATCTGCGCTATTCCGTCAACAGAATATGGCTGACGAACTTTAAGAAATCCTTGAATGACTGACGCAGAGGAGAGCAGGTAACCAATGCGCACGCCCGCAAGCGCAAAAGCCTTTGAAAATGTTCTCAGTATCGCCAAATTTTCGTGTTTTGAAAGCAGATCATCAAGAGATGATCGGGAAAATTCAATATAGGCCTCATCAAGAAACACCAACGCATCGCTCGATTCAAGAATCTCTTCAAGCAGTGCGCGTTGTACACATCCCCCCGTAGGGTTATTAGGACTGGTAATCATAATTATAGACGGTTTATGTTCTTCTATGGCAGCAAGGGCGGCCGTACGGTCAATCGAGAAATCGTCGCAGCGCATAATGTCTATCACTGATGTTCCCGTAATCTGCGCATTCCCTGAGTAGACAGAAAAGGTAGGCGGAAAATTCAGAAGAGTCCGGCCAGGACCTCCCCATGCGAGAAACAGGTTAAAAAGTAATTCATCTCCCCCGTTGCCAATAAGTATTTGATCAGGCTGAAGCCCTGTACGCGCCGCTATAGATGCGCGCAGCCTGTTAGCCAACGGATCCGGATAACGATTGAATTCAAAAGATTCGATACGTTTGGCTACCGCCGATTGAATGGTATCGGAAAGATTTGATGGATATTCGTTAGCAGACAGTAACGTCTCAACAGACATATAGTTAGGGTCATACGGAACCAGTCCATCAAGACGAGGTGCTGTATTAACAACGCGATCCATGGTTATTCCACCGACTCCACAAATGCTATACGCTCACGAACAGAACGTGCATGGGCGTCAAGCCCTTCCTCATCAGCAATTGTTGTAATGGTATCAGCATCAGCAGCGAGTGCCGAAAGAGAGTAGGAGATGACCGAGGTTCGCTTTATAAACGTTTCAACGGAAAGAGGGCTGGAAAAACGAGCCGTACCACTGGTTGGAAGCGTGTGGCTGGGACCAGCAATATAATCCCCCGCTGCTTCGACTGACCAAGGTCCGAGAAAAATCGCCCCCGCATTTTCAATAAGTCCCAATAATTCAAGTGGTTCCTCCATTTGAATTTCAAGATGTTCAGGAGCAATAAGATTTGCGGTGGCAATAGCACTAGAAAGATCCGGACAGATAACCGCAAGACCATTGTCACCTAAAGACGAGGTGATAATCTCGGCACGCGGCGCATCTTCGAGCAAACGTTCAATCTCAGCCTCAACTTCATCAACCAATTCAGGATCTGTGGTGATAAGATATGTCGATGCCTGAGGATCATGCTCCGCTTGAGCCATCATGTCGCAGGCGATAAATGTCGGTTGCGCGGTTTCATCTGCAAGAATCAGCACCTCAGAAGGGCCCGCTATCATATCAATACCGCAGTCACCATCCACCAGTTTTTTAGCCGCTGCCACAAATATGTTGCCCGGACCAACGATCTTATCGCAGCGCGGAATCGTTGTTGTGCCATAGGCCATACCCGCAATCGCTTGCGCTCCACCACATGCATACACCTCGTCAACGCCAGCAATAGCAGCCGCAGCAAGTGTCGTCTGATCAATTGAACCTTTTTCATTTGGTGGGGTACACATAATCACGCGGCGCACACCAGCAACTTTCGCAGGAATTACATTCATCAATACCGTTGAAGGATATTGCGCCCTACCACCCGGCACATAAAAACCAACCGTATTGAGTGCCGTGACCTTTGTGCCTATCATTGAGCCGTCGGTGCGAACATTAAATGTCGACTGTGGGCAGCTCTTTTTTTGAAAATCGTATATTCTGGCGGCAGCGTGTCGCAAAGCCTTGACAACCTCAGGGTCAGAACCCTTAAGCGCAGCGTTCAACATATCATCAGGTACTTTGAAGTCTAGTAGGTTACAGTTATCAAAGGATAACGTGTATTTCCTTATAGCTTCATCCCCTTGCGCCCGGACATCATCAATAATTGTCTGAACAGTGGCGAGGGTGTCAGCCGAGATGACTGTCGAACGAGCAAGAAGAGCCTCATCAAAACATTGTCCATCTTCTAAAACAATAGTTCTAAGCATGATTTCTCCTAATTGCCGTTTTTGGAAACATTTGAAAGCGCAGATGCAAGAGAACGTACTCTGTTATCGACGCGAACCGCTGCGGGATTGCCAATAAAACGTGCCGTAGAATTGAACACCTCAGCAACAATACGTAGATGATTCTCGCGAAGTGTTGTGCCTGTTGCGGTAATATCAAGTATACGATCAGCCATGCCGCATAGCGGTGCAAGCTCAATATTTCCGTGGAGCTTTATTATGTCAACCTGCGTTCCCTCGCTTGCAAAATACGCTTCTGTGATATGCGGATATTTCGTAGCTATACGCAACACCCCTAAACGATCATAGGTGTCTTGAATATCCTCGTGAGGAGACTCTGGCTCTGCTACGACAAAGCGGCAACTACCAAACTTTAAATCGACTAGTTCAACCACATCAAGCGCAGATTCAACAATGGAATCTTTCCCACATATTGCGCAATCAGCACCACCATAAGCCACAAACACCGGTATATCAGTCGGGCGCAGAATGAGATATTCGATATCATCTCTATAGATAACGAGCTGGCGTCCCGGATCGTTAAGACCGGTTGTATCAAGCCCAGAGCATCTCAGCATCTCGATTGACTCTTGATAAAGAGCTCCCTTAGGAATTGCTATACGTAATGCGCGAGAAACCAGAGTTCTCTCCTCAGACATTGTTTGCTCCTTTATGTTCTGCGCCACCAAGTTGAGCACAGATACCCTGGCGATGTAACTCAATAACCTCAGAAAAGGCACGAGATATATCTTTTGATTCGATTATGCGAATGTCTCCGATAACTTTTTCAAGACATCCTTGCTCAATCAGGGCAGCCATGATTCGCTCAAGCGAAAAGGCAAACCCAGCCGCAGGAGCCTTCTTCCCAAAGGATGCCAAAAGGCGATCGTATCGTCCTCCCCCGCCAAGAGGTTTGCCATATCCAGGAGCATAAGCTTCCATCACAAAACCGGTATAGTAATCAAGAGAGCTAACAATGGAAAAATCTACTACTACCTGGTCAGCTACACCGGCAATTTCAAGTAACTCCCACGTACGCTCCATTTCCGCAAGAGCGGTTGGCAAACCGAGATGCTCCATCAACTGCCGGATACGAACAAACGCTTCTTTTCCCCCATTTATGCGTATGAGTTCAGACAGCGCCTCGCTGAGAGAAGTATCAATTCCTGACTCGCGTGCAAGAGAATCAAGCGCGACAATATTTGAGGTATGAAATGCTTCAAATATCGCCTCATTCCACGCCACATCGCGTCCGCACGCTTCAACAAATCCCCTGAGAACATCTACCGAACAGAGGGCTACACGAAAATCTTTGAGACCGCATGCTCGGAGAGATTCTACGAAAATGGTAATAACTTCAGCATCGGCAGCGGGGCCATCAACGCCAATAGATTCAATACCAATTTGCGTAAATTCTCGTGCCTGTCCACGAAGAGATTCTTGTTCCCTGAACACGGGTAAAGCATAGCGAAGCCTGAAGGGGGCCTGTTTGATATCAAGACGAGATGCAACAAGGCGCGCCACGGGCAACGTTACGTCAGGCCTGAGAACAAGGAGCAGGGAGTCCGTGTCAAAAAGTTGAAATGTTGAGTTACTAACATGCGAGGCTGTTTCAAGCACCGACAAAACTTCAAGAGTTGGTGTTTCAATAGGAGCATAACCCCAGAGTTCACAAACCTCTTGAACGTGTTGAACCAACTGTTCACGGATGCGCGCTTCTTGAGGAAGCACATCTTTAAAACCTCGCGGAGTCACCGCTTTCATACAAACCATCCCATCAGTATCCTGCGTATAGTATTGTCATGCTGTCGATTCTTACTGTACTGAATGGTCATACTATATCACAGTAGAGTGATATAGTATGACCATTCAGCTTTCTCCATGAATCATCCCCAGACAGGTGTGCATACAATCATATGATCGCTTGTTCACCGACAAGATCGGCAATCTGAGAAAGCATACCCCGAGAACGCGCATTAACGGTCACGGGTAATTCCGCTCTAAGACGCCTTCCGTCGCTTTGTATTACCTCAAGAGTAACCGGATCAGAACCAGGATAGCAAAGAAAGATTGTGTTTAACTGGGTCGATACCACTTGGTTAAATGAATCAGACGAGATACGTAACGATAATTGTGGCCGCCCTTCATCTTTTTTACTAAGCTCCAGAAGTTCCATTGCCGATACCTTGAATTGTTCGCCTCGATCCGTGCGTTCATAACGACCTCTCACCTTCACAATTATATCGTCAGAAAGATAATTCTCTGCATCATGATATGACTGCGGAAATAAAACGCACGAAAGAGATCCTTCCATATCTTCAAGGGTAAAAACGGCCATCTTATCGCCCTTTTTTGTGATCTTTATCTGAATGGCTGTACACATGCCCGCAAGAACAATGTCTTTGTTTTCTGGAATGTGTACTACTTCATCATCAGAATCAATGGTATCAGCAAACCCCTCATCGTCACTTCCGCTCTGTCCGAAAAGTCCCAGAGAAAATTCAGAAATTCGTTGAAGCACATGAGTATAGGGAGAAAGAGGGTGATCGGAGACATACATCTGAAGTGTTTCTTTTTCATAGGCCAGTTTGATATCTCGATCCCATTCGACGCTATCCGGGCAAGGAATAACTTCCTGAAAAACGGCTGATGCCTCATCATCAAAAGTATCGAAAAGAGAAAATTGTCCGATGTCACGATCTCTATGTTTCTTTGCCGCAGACTCCATCAATCCATCTTCAACGATGAATTTCATCATCTGACGACGGGTATAGCCTGTCGAATCAAATGCACCAGCTTTGATAAGATGTTCGACTGATTTTTTATTATAATCTTTTGTCGACACGCGATAAACAAAATCATGTAACGAGGAAAACGGACCATTCGCCTCACGCTCAGCTATAATCGCATCCGCAACTGCTTGCCCCACACCACGAATACCAGCAAGCCCAAAACGAATACCGTCTGCAGTCGGCGTGAAATCACGCCGCGAAGAATTTACATCAGGAGGAAGAACATTTATACCGTCTGCTTTACAGGCTTGAATATAGTGAATAAGCTTTTCGTTACGACCGGTAAAACTCGTGAGAACCGCCGCCATAAACTCAATCGGATAATGAGCCTTCAGAGATGCCGTCTGCATTGCAATAATGGCATAGGCAGCAGAATGGGATTTATTGAACGCATATTCTGCAAAAGCAAGGACATCATCCCATATCTTTTGAGCTATTTTGCGGTCATAGCCGTTACGCTCAGCGCCGTTTAACCAATGATCTTCCATTGTTTCACGATTACCATCCGCCCAGTCATAGATTTTGACCTTCATAAGGTCAACCTTCTTCTTAGCAACCGCCTTACGTACGATATCGGACTCTCCAACGGTAAATCCAGACATCTGTGTCGATATCTGCATGACCTGTTCCTGATAAACAATTGTTCCGTAGGTTGGTTCAAGAATTTCCCTGAGTCTATCATCGTAATACACAATACGTTTGCGCCCCAGTTTGCGTGCCACAAAGTCATCGACCATGCCAGCATTTAAGGGACCAGGACGATATAACGCAAGCACAGCCACGATATCAGAGTAACAGTCCGGTTTCATATTTTTAAGCAACGCACGCATGCCCTCAGACTCCACCTGGAACAAGCCCTCGGTGTCGCCACGTGCAAATAATTCGAAACTGGCAGGATCTTCGATATCAATCTTATCAAGATCAATAGCGACTCCCCGTGTTTCTAGAATATATTTCTTGGCTGTAGAAAGAACCGTCAAGGTGCGAAGACCCAGAAAGTCCATCTTGAGAAGACCCAGATCTGCGGTATGCGTTCCGTCATACTGGGTAATAATCACGCCACCTTTTGTGTCATATTTAACAGGGACATGCTGTTGAACCGAATCCCGGCAGATAATGACTGCCGAAGCATGAACACCTTCTCCCCGCAACGTACCCTCTATCTTAAGAGCAGCATCGACGATTTCTTTTACCTCGGGGTCACTCTTATAGGCCTCGATGAGATCGCCACTTCGAAATTCGCTTTGTTTAGGATCATCTGATTTGCCCAAAGCACCCTTGAGGGTAAGACCGAGCCCGGGAATCATCTTAGTAATCTGAAGAGCTTTATTGACGGGATAATCAAGTACACGCGCCGCATCCTGAACGGCTTGTTTGGCCTTCATCGTACCGAAGGTAATCACGTGAGCAATCTTGTCGTCACCGTACACGTCACGACAGTGTTGAATGACATCGAGGCGCCGCTCATCGTCAAAGTCCATATCGATATCAGGCATTTCCGTGCGTTCAGGAGAAAGAAAACGTTCAAAGATGAGATCATTTTCAAGAGGATCAAAGGTAGTTATATCAAGAGCGTACGAGATTATTGAACCGGCCGCCGAACCACGTCCCGGACCGACACCAATACCATTTTGCTTTGCCCATCTTGAAAATTCCTGAACCACCAGAAAATATGCGGCAAAACCCTTACTGCATATGATGTTATATTCGTGTTCGAATCGCTCCATTACTTCAGGAGATAGAGGATCACCATAGCGTTCCTTAAGGCCGATAAGAGCTTCTTTGCGCAACTGAGTCTCATTGGTTTCGCCCTCAGGCAACGGAATGGTGGGGAGTACGATGTCTTTCTCTATTACCACATTACATTTTTCCGCTACTTCAACTGTGTTATCGCAGGCTTCGGGAAAATCTTTGAACATGATTCGCATCTCATCTTCGCTTTTCATGTACAATTCATGGCTCTGAAAGCGAAGTCTGTCTTGATCATTAAGCTTTTTGTTCATGCCTATGCACCACATGATATCCTGAGCTTCCCAATCCTGTTTTTCAAGGTAATGGAAGTCGTTGGTGGCGATAAGCTTTATATCTAGCTCATGAGCAAGTTGTGCCATCGTACGGTTAAATTGATTCTGAGGCACACCCATGTCATCTTTATCACGATCGTTAACCTTGTAATTGTAGTCTTGGTTTTGGATCTCAATATAGAAATCACCTGGCTCAAAAAGATCGGCGAGTTTACGTGCCCACCTTTTTGCTTCATCATATTGGCCCAGAAGTACGTTGCGCGAAACGATCCCCGCAATACATGCTGAAGTCCCAATAAGCCCCTTGCTATGCGCCTGAAGTGATTCATAAGTCACACGAGGCTTATAATAAAAACCTTCCACGGCCGCCTCAGACACAATAGTCATGAGATTCCGATAGCCCTCGTTATTCTTAGCCAAAAGAATCATGTGATAGAGTTGGGGGTAGCCATTGCGTGGAAGCGAAGAATCCGCGGAAAAATATATCTCGCAACCAATGATCGGCTTGACCCCTTCCGCCTCACAGGCAGCAACAAAAGCGGGGACTCCATACATATACCCATGATCGGTGATTGCAATTGCCGACATACCAAACTCCCGAGCACGTTTGGCCATCGCTTTTACCTTAGTGGCACCGTCAAGAAGTGAGTACTCGGTATGATTATGAAGATGAATAAATGCCATAGCGTAGTCGTCTCTCAATCAAAAAGCAATAGAAATTATTTGCACCAGACCGTTAATTGTTACCATTTTCAAGTATTTCATCAAGCGCATAGCGGTAACCGCCAGCACCATAGTTAAGCGACTTCGACACACGAGCAATGGTCGTGGCAGAAGCACCCGTTTGTTCCTGAATAAGAGCGTATGAAGCCCCTTTGTTCAATAACTGCGCAACACGCAAGCGCTGAGCCATCTCGTGCACTTCACGAATCGTACAGCAATCTTCGAGCAGTGCTGATATCTTGTCGGGATCATCTATTGCAGCAAGCGTGACGCAAAGAGTCTGTACCTCTTCGCTATATACTCTTTTGTCCATCAGGTATCGTACCGCCCTTCATGCATTTAATCGTATGAGCACGATGAACCATCGGTTTTAGCGATTGCCGCAGGCCTGACCGCACCTATTGTCAGCCCATATACAATAGAGTCAACAAGCGCCATCCATGATGCTTCAATTATGTTTTCAGAAACTCCCACTGTTCCCCATGAATTATGTCCGTCACTTGACTGAACTAGCACACGGGTAACCGCATCGGTGCCAAGCGACTCATCGAGCACACGCACCTTATAGTCAGTAAGGTTGATGGTTGTAACTTCAGGATAAAATTGGGTGATTGCTTTGCGTAGCGCAACGTCCAACGCATTTACCGGACCATTTCCCTCACCCGTCGCAATAAAACGCTCGTCTCCCACATGAATTTTAATGGTCGCTTCGGTCATCACGCCCCCGTCGGCCTGTTTATCGGCAATAACGCGGAAGGATTCGAGTTGAAAGTATTCTGATTTCAGATTTACATGGCGCTCAATAAGCAAGGCAAGGGATCCATCTGCAAGTTCATATGAATAACCCTCATGTTCACGCTGTTTAATATCAGAAAGAATCGCCTCTGCATTTAAACTATCATCCTTAAGATCAATGTCAAATTCTCGTGCCTTGCTTATGAGAGAGGCGCGACCAGCCAATTCGCTTACCACCACATGGGTATGGTTTCCTATAATCTCCGGATCGATGTGTTCATATGCGCCCTGAAGCCGCTCTTGAGCCGCTCCATGCATGCCGCCTTTATGAGCAAACGCAGCTGAGCCAACATAGGGGTGCTGGGGACTCAGCGAATCATTGAACACCGCAGCAACGTAGTGCGAGACATCCGTCAACGTCTTAAGACTTTCCCGATCAACAACCTCTTCTCCCATCTTCAGTATAAGATTAGGAATAAGAGTTGTAAGATCTGCGTTTCCAACGCGTTCACCATAACCATTGATGGTCCCTTGGACATAGGTGACACCGGCATCAACTGCCATAATAGAATTTGCAACAGCACAGCCGCAGTCATCGTGCGCATGAATGCCCAACGATACATTTGAAAACCCTTGAGCATCAAGAAAGTCGCGCGTGTCAGTAACGATGGAAGAAATTTTTGAAGGCAGAGAGCCGCCGTTAGTATCGCACAGCACAATAAGCATTGCCCCCGCATGAGCAGCAGCGAGAATTACCTCACGTGCATAGTTTCGATCAAAATCATATCCGTCAAAATAATGCTCAGCGTCAAAATGAACTTCCCTATCATGCGCTCTTAAAAATCCGATTGAATCCTTCACCATCCGGAGGTTTTCTCTGCTTGTTGTTTCTAGTACTGCTTCAACTTGTCCTCGGTGAGCTTTACCAACAATATTTGCAATGTGACACTCACATGAGATCAGTTTTGCAAGACCGGCGTCTGCCTCTGCGGCAACATTTTTCTTGCATGTTGAACCAAATGCGACAATGCGTGCCTGATTAAGCTGAACCGAATTCAGTCTCCTGAAAAGTTCTGAGTCTTTGGAATTTGAGGCAGGATAGCCCGCTTCAATGAATGGTATGCCGAAAACATCAAGCGCCTTAATAATGCGAAGCTTGTCTTCGACCGTCAAGGAAACCCCTTCGCGCTGAGAGCCATCACGCAATGTCGTATCGTATAGATATATCATGGGATCCTCCTCGCTGAAGATCATATGTCTTTAATTCTACTAGGCAAGAGTGTGACAAAGAACCAAATCACATAAAATGTCACTATCACGGTAAGAAAAAATCAAAACAGGGCCCCACCATACTCATCATGAGGCCCTGTTTGCTTACCAAAAAACCAAGAAATCAGTCATTTACATAGGTGAGCCATTCCTCATATTCTGGCACCTCACCATGCAGAATAGCAAAAAAAACGTTCATTCAAAGCTTTTGTTATAGGGCCAGGAGTCCCCACAATGCGTCGATCAACCGAATGTATCGGGGTGATCTCTGCAGCAGATCCAGTAAAGAATACTTCATCGGCACAATAAAGATCGCTGCGCACCAAAGACTCTTCAGCTACATCATAGCCAAGATCCAATGCTATCTGGATTATGGAATCACGGGTAATCCCTTCTAAAACCCCATCCGACAAAGGAGGTGTGGAAATAACTTCATCTCGCACAATAAAAATGTTTTCTCCTGAGCCCTCAGCAACCATACCGGCCTCATTAAGCAGTATCGCCTCTCCAAACCCATTCTCCGAACACTCGATATGAGCAAGGCCTGAGTTGAGATAACTCGCTGATGACTTTATGGCACCGGGTGTAGAATTCACTGAACGTTGACGCCACGATGAGATACTCACGTCGAGACCGTTTTTCTGCGCCTCCTCACCAAGATACGAGTCCCATGGCCACACGGCAATTATCACATCAATTGGGCAGTTACGCGGGTCAACGCCTAGCGTCCCAAATCCACGGTATGCGAGTGGGCGAACGTAACATTGCTCAAGACCATTCTTTTTCACTGTCTCAACCACTGCATCGCACAGCTCATCTATGGTATAAGGAATATCCATACGAATCATTTTGCCAGAATTTAAAAGACGCTTGCAATGCTCTCTGAGCCGAAAGACTTCGGGTCCCTTCTCCGTACGGTAACAGCGAATACCTTCAAAAACAGCCGTACCATAATGCAATGCATGAGAGAGTACGTGCGTCGTACATTCTTCCCAAGGAACAAACTTCCCATTTTGCCATATATAATCGCTACCCTGAAAACCCATGCCACAAACCTTTCTCCTACACGACCGATCAACGCAAATGCACGTACACAAACACCTACTGATGAGTATTTCTACTATTTTAATTATTAACGGTAGTCTGTCCAGCCACAACAGGCAATAGAGTTCAGATACTATGTGAACGGAAGTTCACAGACAGGCTTACTTGACTATGAGCACCGGCATTTCAGCATTACGAAGCACGGCGGTGCTAACGCTTCCCAACATACCCCGAAACGCGCCGAGCCCACGACAGCCCATAACAATCAGGTCGCATTGTTTCGATTGCGCATATTCAACAATGCGATCGGAAGGAACATCGCCCGCAATCAAATCAATAAAAACTTTGTTACGAACTCCTGCAAGCTGAGGGTCAACATGACGATGAAGTTCCTCATCAATCTTTTGAATCGCATCTTCTCGGAAAGAATGCAACTGATCCTCTTGAAACTCTTCCACACTCTTGTCTAAATTATGAGCAGCTAGTTGAAGTTCAAGCTCTTCTGCAAGGTCAACAATCTGAACAATACGCAACTCTATACGATCATCCGTAGTGGCGAGTCGCAAGGCTTCGCGTAACGCCATCGTAGATGGCTCGGAATTATCATAGGCAACAACAATCGTATCGTAAATCATAATAGCAGCTCTTCCCTATTCTTTATTGCCCCGAAAATAATCTCTCCAGTGCGGCCCTATACGATATATCAATGTCATCTGCGGAAGAGTTACTTTTGCCGCGTCTGACCCCAGTCTATCACGCAATTCTTCTTTAGTAGTAGCATTGAATATATCCTCGATCCGAGAATCAGAATATCCCACAAATAACTGTTTCAATTCGTCAACCTCTTCATTTGATATCATTGAAACCTGCCTATTCGCCCATGTCCTATCGTTGTTCGAGATATCTATGCGGGAAATCCATTATACGTGTTTTCTTCTGACGTTAATATGAGCGGACCGTCGGCAGTAATTGCCACCGTTTTTTCAAAATGAGCGGAAGGCGAACCGTCAGCGGTAATCACTCCCCAACCGTCTCTCAATCGTTTGGTACGAGCGGTACCAATATTGATCATTGGTTCAATAGCCAAGGTCATTCCTACTTGAAGAGATATCCCATGATGAGCTTTACCGAAATTTGGGACATTGGGGTCCTCATGCATATCGCGCCCAACACCGTGTCCGACATATTCACGTACAACTCCATAACCAGCTCTCTCGGCACGAGTCTGAATCGCATGGCCTATATCGCCGAGGTGATTGCCGTCAACGGCCTGTGACAGACCATCCCACATGCATTGTTCGGTGACTTCAAGCAGCCGACGTTTCTCTTCTGAAATATCTCCCACGGGAAATGTCCACGCATTATCCCCAACCCACCCGTCAACAATTGCTCCCGTATCTATCGAAACAATATCTCCGTCTTTAAGAACAATATGCTTTGAAGGAATGCCGTGTACTATCATCTCATTAGGTGATATGCAGGCTGATCCGGGAAAACCGTACAGCCCTTTAAACGCCGGACGGGCTCCTTCCATACGAATGAGCGTTTCAATGTTTTCATCTATCTCAAGCGTCGAAATACCTGGTCTGCAAAGAAGGCCTGCAAGGCGAAGAACTTTTGCACTTATTCTGCCAGCTTCTTTAAATGCTTCGATTTCAGTGTCTGTTTTGAGGATAATCATGCTTGATTCCTTGTACTCCACGAGACAAAATACCCAATCTCATCTCTTATCTACTATATGCTCGCCTCGAGAACCATTGTACGCATTATGGTAAATCAAAAAAACGGAGTTCGCATCTTCCACGCGAACTCCGTTGTTTCATAATTGTCAATCTCGATTGTTTTCGATGCGCATACCGTCTATAGGGTTACTATAGTGCGCACTTCTTCAAATACGACATCTGCGGGGCGGTCGCCATCAATTTCTGCAAGAAGATCGCAACCTCGATAGTAGTCAAGCAACGGGGCAGTAGATTTTGCGTAAACATCGAGACGATTACGGACCACGTCTTCCTTGTCATCATCGCGCTGATACATCTCTCCACCACATTGCGGACAAAATTCATCTTTATCCGACCCAATATAGCCACAGGAGCGACACATGCGACGTGAGCAAAGACGCTTGATGATAATTTCATGATCGACATCAATCGCAATCGCTACATCAATTTCGCGTCCCATTTCAGAAAGCTCGCCCGCAAGAGCAACAGCCTGATTCATGGTACGAGGAAATCCATCGAGAATAAATCCTTTTTCCGTATCGGGCTCGCCCAAACGTTCTTTTACTAATCCGATGACAACAGCATCGGGCACCAAGTCACCAGCATCCATATATTTCTTGGCTTCGATGCCGAGAGGTGTCTGAGCTTTTACAGAAGCACGCAGTATGTCGCCCGTAGAAATGTGTGGTATATCGAATGCTTCAACAAGCTTTCCAGCTTGAGTCCCCTTACCGGCACCCGGGGCGCCCAGCAATACAATATTCATACTCAATTCCTTTCATCCTTTCGGGCATATCAAAGAAAATATTCCTTATCAGATGTTGCCAACATAACCTCTACGACTGTCAGTTACTTAAAGAACCCATCATAGTTATACATCTTCAACTGTGATTCAAGTTTCGACATAGTGTCAAGCGCAACTCCCACCATAATCAGAATCGAGGTTCCGCCAAAGGCGGTAACAAGTTTATCACCCGTAAAAAAGAAACATATGGTGGGTATTACCGCAATCAAACCAAGGTAAATAGAGCCTGGTAACGTGATGCGGTTAAGGACTTGTTTAATATACATGGCCGTTGGTGCACCCGGACGTACACCGGGAACAAATCCACCCTGTTTTTTAATCTGATCAGCGGTTTCTTCAGGATTAAAAACCATAGAGGTATAAAAATATGTGAAGCAAATAATCAGAATCAAAGTGACTGGCCAATTAACCCAACCATTTGAAAGACTGTTCGAGAACTCCTGCAACCATTGCACATCAGAAAAAATCGCAGCAAGCTGAGCAGGAAGATAGATAAGCGCTGATGCAAAAATGATTGGGATAACGCCCGCCGCATTCACCTTTAAAGGAATGTAGGTAGACTGGCCACCCATCATTTTGCGTCCGGAAACACGCTTTGCATAGTTTACCGGAATCCGCCGTTGTCCACGCTCCATAAAGATAATCGCAGGGATGCAAATAATAACAATAACAATTATCAACACCGTAAGCAGTATGCCATTTGAGTTGGTCGTTATCGAGCTATAAATGGTTGAGGGAAACCCGGATACTATGTTCGCAAAAACAATGAGTGACATGCCGTTGCCGACCCCTCGCTGAGTGATCAACTCGCCAAGCCACATGATAAGTGCGGCACCTGCTACCAAGGTGATAACGATCACACAACTGGTAAACCATATCGGGAGTTCACTGGTAAACGTTATGCCATAATAGCTACTCTGCCATAAAAGCAGATAGCCGAAGGCGTTAAGCAACGCAATGATGAGAGTCAGCCAGCGTGTGGCCTGCGTCATCTTTCGTTGGCCCGTTTGCCCTTCACGCGCCCATCGTCCCACCGCCGGGATCACGCCCTGCATAAGCTGCATGATTATAGTGGCGGTGATATAGGGCATGATGCCCAGAGAAAAAACAGCAAAGTGACTCAGCGCTGAACCCGAAAACAGATTCAACAGCACGGTATAGCCGAGCACATCGACTGAACTCTCGTAGGCATTGGCCAATTGGTCAAATGGAATACCCGGAACAGGGATATAACATCCGATACGGTAAACCAAGATGATAAACAACGTAAAGAGTATCTTCTTGCGAAGATCAGGTACACGAAACGCGTTTATGAGTGCGCTTAGCAAACCGGCTCTACCTTTCCACCAGCTATCTCAATCTTAGAGACAGCGCTCTTAGATACTTTGTCAACACGAACAACCAGTTTCTTGGTAAGGGCGCCATCGCCCAGAACCTTTACAAGAGTGTCTGACTTCTTAATTACACCCTTTACTACCAAACTCTCTCCGTCTACGAGATCACCGTCGTTGAACAGAGCATCGAGACGGCTGACATTTACTGCAGCATACTCAATACGATTGATATTACGGAAACCAGGATTTTTAGGCAGACGACGCATCAACGGTGTCTGTCCACCTTCAAAACCAGCTCCCTTAACGCCACCGGCACGAGATTTCTGACCATTATAGCCACGACCAGCAGTCGTACCTGTTCCCGAAGCATTACCTCGGCCGACACGTTTACGGTTCTTTTTGGAACCTGCAGCGGGCGTAAGATCTTTAAGTTCCACTGCTAAACCTCCTCTACGGTCACCAAATGCTTGACCTTAAAAACCATGCCCTCAATCTGCGGCGTGGCAACTTTTTCAACAGTTCTGTTTATTTTACCAAGTCCCAGAGAAGTGATGGTGTCTCTCTGGTCACGCGGACAGCCGATGGTGGATTTGACTTGGGTGATGCGTATCGTCTTGTATTCAGATTTCTTTTTGGTAGGCATAACCTTAAGCCTCCTTCCAACCGTACAATGCGGCAACGGTAGTATTACGACGAGCAGCAGTTTCCTGCGGGCTTGAAAGTTGTTTAAGACCCTCAGCCGCAGCTTTTACAATGTTCATCGCATTGTTGGTGCCCAATGACTTGGAAAGTACATTTTGAATACCCGCCAACTCAAGAAGAGCACGCACCGCTCCTCCTGCGATAACACCAGTACCAGGAGTAGCCGGCTTAAGCATTACTCTACCAGCCGAAAATTCGCCAAGTACTTCATGCGGAATGGTGCCCTCTTCAGTCAAAGGAACATAAAACATGTTCTTTTTGGCATCTTCCACACCTTTTTTGATAGCAATGGGTACTTCCTGCGATTTACCCATCCCCACACCAACGTGACCATTGCCGTCTCCGACCACAACAAGAGCAGTCAGAGCAAAACGACGACCACCCTTAACAACTTTAGAAACACGATTAATGTAGACGACCCTTTCCTGAAGTTCAGGGACAGCCGCTTCTTTCTTATTGACGCGTGCCAACTTTTATCTCCTTCCCGTCAGAACTTCAGTCCGGCGCTACGTGCACCGTCTGCAAGAGCCTGTATACGACCATGATAGACATGGCCACCACGATCAAACACAATCTCGGTAATACCGGCATCCACCGCGCGTTTACCGATGATTTCACCTATAATCGAAGCACCCTCAATGGTTGCGCCCGACTTGCCAGCAGCTTTGAACTCAGCCTGCAGCGTATTTGCCGCAACCAGAGTCTTTCCGGCTACGTCATCAATAACTTGCACGTAGATGTTACTGTTCGAACGAGTGACACGAAGGCGAGGCCGCACGGCGGTTCCGCTTATTTTGCCACGAACACGACGCTGGCGGCGTTTAAGGTTTGCACCCTTCGCTTTAAGTTTATCCATTACCACTTTCTCCTATACTTCCTTCACGACCTTCATTAAGCCGCTACTTGTTGTGTTGCCTGCTGAGAGCTATTTCGAAGCAGCTTTACCCAGCTTACGACGAATATATTCTCCTTCATATTTGATACCCTTACCCTTGTAAGGCTCCGGCTTACGCCACTTACGTATATCAGCAGCCTGCTGGCCTACTTGCTGCTTGTCAATACCTTTGACAATAATTTGAGTAGGAGCAGGAACTTCAAAACTAATACCTTCAAGTGGCTCTATCACAACAGGATGAGAGTAGCCAAGCTGCATATCAAGAGTCTCCCCTTTAAGAGCAGCACGGTAGCCAACGCCTACCAGTTCAAGTTTCTTTGAAAAACCCTCTGAAACACCAACTACCATATTGTTGATAAGCGTACGAGTCAAGCCATGAAGGCTTCTCGTGATGCGCTCATCGTCCGAACGAACAACAGAAATAATACCATCAGCAAAATCATAACTAAGAACATCGGTGAATGTCTTTACCAATGTGCCCTTTGAACCTGTCACAGTGATGGTTGAACCATCTATCTTAACCTCAACACCCGCGGGTACGGGAATAGGTTGTTTACCGATACGAGACATAGCTATCCTTTCGTCTTTTCCGGTAACGCATGTCGTATTCTACCAGATATAGGCTATGACCTCGCCGCCGACGCCCATTTTGCGAGCATCGCGATCAGTCATAACCCCTTTTGAAGTTGAAATAACGGCAGTACCGAGACCACCGAGAACTCGCGGCAACTCATCTTTGCCAGCATAAATGCGCAAGCCTGGCTTTGAAATGCGTTTGATCCCACGAATTGTCTTTGCTTTTTTTGGTCCGTATTTCAATGTGATAGTGAGTATATCCTGTGGGTAATTAGCTTCTACCACAAAATCTACTATATATCCTTCTTCTTTCATAATGCGTGCAATCTCGACAAGCTTCTTGCTTGAGGGCATTGCGACTGTTTCCTTAACTGCAGAATTGGCATTGCGTACACGTGTAAGCATATCTGCAATGGGGTCTGTCATGGACATATGATAACCTCCTGGACAATACGTATACTGTAAGACCTCTTCGATGGTTCGCCCATACCCGTAGCACGGACGCCTACTACCGAACAAGGTTAGTGCTTAATTTCAACTCCAATATAAACCATCCGGATTCATATCGGAGTCGCCTCGAACAACGAGTGTTCAAAGCAACGTGCCGTCTACCAGCTCGATTTCTTTACGCCGGGTAATTCGCCCTTACTAGCCATTTCGCGCAAACAGATACGGCAGAGACCAAATTGGCGATAATACGCTCTGGGACGTCCACAACGTGCGCAGCGATTGTGCTGACGAGTGGAAAATTTGGGCTCGCGTTTAGATTTCGCGATCTGGGATTTCTTAGCCACTGAGATCCTCCTCTTTAATCTTTGAATGGAAAGCCGAAAGCACCCATAAGCGCCTTGGCCTCGCTGTCGGTCTTTGCGGTGGTGACGAATGTGATATCCATACCCCGCGTACGATCGATCGTATCAAAATCGATTTCAGGGAAGATCATCTGCTCAGTCACGCCGAACGAATAGTTGCCTCGGCCGTCAAAACTCGATACGGGAAGACCGCGGAAGTCACGGATACGGGGAATAGCGGTTGAAAGCAAGCGGTCATAGAATTCCCACATACGATCACCGCGTAAGGTAACCTTACACCCGATCTCCATACCCGAACGTACCTTAAAACTTGCGATAGATTTACGTGCACGCGTAACCATCGGCTGTTGGCCAGTTATGGTACGTAAATCTTCGATGGCGGCTTGCAAGAGCTTTTTATCACTCACTGCGCCTCCTACGCCCATGTTAACAACAATTTTTTCAAATCGTGGTACATCATTGACGTTTTCGATGTTGAGTTGTTCCTTAATTTGGGGAACAATTTCTGTCCAATACTTCTCTTTAAGACGTGGTGCCATGTTCTTTCCTTTCTTCGGGGATCTCCGCCGCAAAGCAGAGCGCACATGGTTTCCGATCATGTGCCTTGCCTGTTGTTATCCATCAGACAAGCCATTCAGCGGACAATGCCGCAATTTAAACAGATGTTTACTCTATATCCAACAACCGCTTAATTATTTAATCTCCGCGCCACACTTTTTGCAGGTACGGGTCTTCTTGCCATCTTCAGTGCGAGATGAAACGCGAACAGGGCGTTTACACTTAGGGCAAATAAGCATGACATTGGAAACATCGATGGGCATTTCCTTTTCGATGATACCGCCTTGTGGATTTGCCTGAGTCGGCCGCTGTGCCTTCTTGACAACAGCAACCTTCTCAACAACCACCTTGTGCTTAGCAGGAAGGGCCTTCATGACGACAGACTCCACTCCCTTATCCTTGCCTGTAATAACCTTTACACGATCACCTTTACGGATATTCATAGTCATGTCTGTCTCCCTACAAGGTCTCTGGCGCAAGGGACACGATCTTCATGAACTTCTTCTCGCGAAGCTCACGAGCAACCGGTCCAAAAATACGAGTGCCGCGAGGAGCACCATCTTGGCCGATGACCACAGCCGCATTCTGATCAAACTTAATGTATGAACCATCTTTACGACGGACTTCCTTCTTCACGCGCACAACGACGCATCGGACAACTTCGCCCTTTTTCACAGAGCCATTAGGAGTAGCCTCCTTGACACTGCAGACAATGACATCGCCCAAGCCGGCATAGCGACGCTTGGAACCGCCCAGTACCTTAATGCACTGAACACGACGGGCTCCAGAATTGTCAGCCACCTGGAGCTGAGTCTGAACTTGAATCATCGGTCTCCTCCGAATCAGTATTTTCCACTTCAGAGGTGCGACCAAATAAAACAGGCAGCACATGATAGGTAGAAAACGTACAGTACGCAAGTCATGTATGACTTGTTTTACACTACTTGGCTTTTTCGACAATCTCCACGAGACGCCATCTCTTCATCTTTGAAAGAGGCCGTGTCTCCATGATGGTTACCGTATCGCCCACGTGCGCTTCATTGTTTTCATCGTGGGCATGAAACTTCTTGGTAAGCGACATCATCTTTTTGTAAATAGGATGTGGCTTGCGCTCATGAACCTGTACGACGATTGTCTTATCGCAGGATGCTGACACAACAACACCACTACGAACCTTACGATTATTGCGTTCTTCAGTCATCTGATACTCCTCTGAGGTGCCTAGTTGCCGAGTTCAACTTTGAGCTCGCGGGCACGGACTTCGGTCTGCAGGCGTGCAATGTCCTTCTTGACCTGATTGACGCGGGCGGTGTTATCCAACTGGCTCGTTGCCATCTGGAAACGAAGGTTGAAGAGTTCGGCACGGGATTCTTTAATCGCTTTTGCGAGATCATCATTACTGAAATCGCGAATATCTGCTGCCTTCATTTTTCCTCCCCTTCGGATTGACGGGAGACAATCCTGCACTTGATCGGAAGCTTTTGAATTGCAAGCTCCAAAGCTCGACGTGCGATTTCTTCATCGACATCGGCGACCTCGAACATGATGCGTCCGGGTTTGACTGCGGCTACCCATTCTTCAGGGTTGCCTTTGCCTGAACCCATGCGAGTCTCTGCGGGCTTCTTGGTGACAGGTTTATCGGGGAAAATCGTAATCCACACACGCCCGCCACGTTTCATGTAACGCGTCATGGCAATACGAGCTGCCTCGATCTGACGATTGGTTATCCAATGAGCTTCAAGCGCTTGAATACCCCAATTGCCGAAATTCAATTCGGTGCCACCTTTTGCATGGCCCTTCATGGAGCCACGCTGCACCTTACGGTGGCGTACACGTTTAGGACTTAGCATTATTTCTTCCTCCCCTCACCGCGACGATTGCCGCGCTGGGGACGAACGGTACCTTCCAACGCAGGATTGGTAGCTTTCTGGCCAGGGAGTACCTCACCATGATAGACCCATACCTTAATACCGATCGAACCCATGGTAGTAGCCGCCAAAGCGGTACCATAATCAAGTTTCGCACGTAATGTATGGAGGGGCACTCGACCCTCACGATACCATTCGCGACGGCTCATCTCAGCGCCGCCCAAACGTCCGGAACATTGGATACGAATACCAAGCGCACCAGATTTACGAGCAGACTGAACCGCCTTGCGCATTGCACGGCGAAACGCTACACGCCCCGTAAGTTGCTCTGCAATAGACTCAGCTATAAGAGTTGCGTCGAGTTCAGGACGCTTAACTTCTATAACCTCAATGCTGACTTTGCCAAGAGCAAATTTCTCGAGTTCTTTGCGAAGTTCATCTATCTCGGCACCTTTCTTACCGATCACGATACCGGGACGTGCGGTGGTGATAATGATACGAGTTTTATCACCAGTTCGCTCAATCTCTACCCGTGAAACGGCAGCGCGAGCCAAGCGCTTTTCGAGATACTTGCGGAGAACAATATCATTTTCAAGTAACTCGGCATAATTCTTACCCGCATACCAACGGCTACGCCACTCTTCGGTTATGCCGAGACGGAAGCCGGTAGGATTTACTTTCTGTCCCACTGCTATGCCTCCTCTCGAGGTGCAACTATGATGGTAATATGGCTGGTGCGTTTACGGATCGGTGACGCTGAGCCTTTGGCACGCGGCTTTATACGCTTAAGCGTGGGGCCTTCATCCACAAACGTGGCTTTGACCACAAGAGAATCAGCGCGCATACCCTGAGTTTCCGCATTAGCGATAGCAGACTCTAGAAGTTTTAAAACCACTTCGCCAACAGCTCTGTCGCAAAATGCAAGAGACTCACGAGCCGACGATACCGCCTTACCTCGAATCGTATCGACAACGATACGCGCCTTACGTGGAGAAACTCTCACATAGCGGGCGATTGCTTTTGCTTGCATATACTATCTGCCTTTCTTATCAGCCGCGTGTCCACGGAACGTACGCGTCGGCGCAAACTCACCGAGCTTATGTCCGACCATGGACTCGGTGACATAGACGGGCACATGCTTACGTCCGTCATGCACTGCAATGGTATGACCAACCATTTCCGGGAAAATAGTCGACGAACGCGACCATGTCTTCACCACATTCTTCTCGCCTGCTTCGTTCATAGCAGTGATGCGATCGAGGAGGCGCGCTTCGACAAAAGGTCCTTTTTTAAGACTTCTACTCACGATTTACTCCTAAACCCTACTACTTCTTACGCCGACGGATGATCAGACTACTTGAGGCCTTCTTCTTACAACGAGTACGATGACCCTTGGTAGGAACACCCCATGGCGTAACCGGATGACGACCAGCAGACTTGTTCTTGCCCTCGCCACCGCCATGCGGATGGTCTACAGGGTTCATAACAGTACCACGTACAGAAGGACGTATGCCCTTCCAACGATTACGTCCGGCCTTGCCGATCTTGATGTTTGCATGCTCTGCATTACCGACTTCGCCGACCGTAGCGCGACACTCGATAAGTACACGACGCATTTCAGAAGAAGGCATACGCAAAATTGCATATTTTCCTTCTTTGCCCATCAACTGTATTGATGTTCCTGCGCTACGTGCCAGCGCCGCACCTTTTCCAGGTTGAAGTTCGACCGCATGAATAAGCGTACCCACCGGAATATCAGCAAGTTTCAGTGCACACCCTGGCTTGATATCAGCGTCAACACCAGAACTTACGACATCGCCAACCTTCAGACCGCGAGGATGCAAGATATAGGTCTTTGCGCCATCGGCATAGACCAATAATGCAATACGAGCTGATCGATTGGGATCATACTCAATCGTCGATACCTTGGCGGGAATACCATCTTTATTGCGCTTGAAGTCAATGATACGATATTTGTGCTTGTTACCGCCACCCTGATGACGAGTGGTAATACGGCCGTTATTATTTCGACCTGCCTTATTAGGCAAAGGTGCCAACAGAGATTTCTCTGGAGTCGAACGCGTGATTTCTGAAAAGTCAGAAACCGACATGTTGCGACGACCAGGGGAAGTCGGCTTATAGAACTTAATTCCCATGTTTCTCCAATCTTTCCGATTGCCTTTATCCGTTCATGGGATTGGCGTACTGCTTCTGTGCGGTACGGCACGGATAATCGACTCCGGACTTACAACGGTACCGAGAGTGTCCATAAGAGCCCAAACGATACCTACGACAATTCTCACCCTAAGATGAGATAGCAACAACTTCACATTCCGGAAGTCTCAAAATAACGAGATTCCCGGAATGAGGACTACTACACAGTAAAGAGCTCTATGGAATCGCCTTCAGCAAGTGTGATGATGGCTTTCTTCCACGTACGAGTTAAACCCTTTTGATAGCGAACACGCTTAGGCTTTGCCTTTACGTTGAGCGTATTCACTCTCACAACCTTGACATTGAAAATAGCCTCTACTGCTTGGCCAATTTCAATCTTATTAGCATCTTTGGCAACCTCAAACGTATAACGATTGTCTTCAATCTGATCATATGATCGTTCAGAAATAACCGGACGAATCACAATTTCGCGGGGGTCCTTCATTAGCTAAGCACCTCCTCAACGTGCTTGAGGGCGCTCTCGGTAATTACGAGAGCTTTATTGTTAACGAAATCATAGGTATTAGCCTCGCAAGCACCTATGATACAAACCTTGGGTATATTGCGGAATGAAAGGTAGCTGTTTACGTCGTCATTACCAATAACCACCGTAAGGCGACCACTGAGACCGAGGCTTTTCAAATAGCTGACCGCCTGCTTGGTCGAAGGTTTCTCGAAATTGAAATCTTCGACAACAAACAACTCTCCATCTGCCTTTTTCGCAGAAAGCGCACTGCGTAAAGCCAGCTTAACCTCTTTATTATTTACATGGAACGCGTAGGAACGCGGATGAGGGCCAAATACCACGCCGCCGCCCTTCCACTGTGGTGAGCGAGTGCTTCCCTGGCGAGCGTGACCAGTACCCTTTTGGCGCCAAGGTTTACGACCACCTCCGGAAACCAGTCCACGAGTCTTAGTCTCATGCGTACCCTGACGACGAGCGGCTTGCTGAGCACGTACTACTTCATGCATAACATGAATATTGGGAGTAATCTCGAAAACGACATCGTCGACATCGACGCTGCGCACCTTCTTACCCTCCAAACTTTTTATTTCTATCTTAGACATTTGTCTCTCCTTTAAAGGTTTCGCGCGACTGTGGCCTTAGGCCCTGCGGATAGTGACAAGGGCATTGACGCCACCGGGAACGGCACCTTTAACAAGGATCACGTTATTTTCGGCATCGATACGCACAACTTCAAGATTACGGACCGTCACACGCTGACAACCCATATGGCCGGGAAGTCGAAGACCTTTGTAAACACGCGAGGGAGTAGCACACTGCCCCACCGAGCCGGGAGCACGATGAAAGTGAGAACCGTGAGAACCAGGGCCTCCCTGAAAATGATGACGCTTGATGACACCGGCAAATCCCTTACCTTTTGAGACACCCGTTACATCAACCTTGCTACCTTCAAATCCATCGGCAACAGTAATCACTTCGCCGACATGATGCTCAGCCGCATTCTCCACACGTACCTCTTTCAGGTAACGCATGGGAACAACGCCCGCTTTGGCAAAATGACCGCCCATTGGCTTATTAACCTTGTGAGCCTTGATCTCTCCAAAGCCGATCTGAACAGCTTCATAACCATCTGTCGCCACGGTCTTCACCTGGGAGATGGTACAGGGGCCCGCCTGAATGACCGTAACCGGAATGAGATTATCATCTTCACTCCAGACTTGAGTCATACCAAGCTTACGGCCAAGAATAGTTCCTACCAT
Source organism: Coriobacteriales bacterium (assembly GCA_963665595.2). Taxonomy (GTDB): domain Bacteria; phylum Actinomycetota; class Coriobacteriia; order Coriobacteriales; family CADBOM01. The sequence continues at coordinate 324,296 of CAXXJK010000009.1, forward strand.
AAGTCCTACCTTTGCTTCATGTGGTCGTGAGCCCTTACGACGCACCTTACGCCGCCCCCAGAGGACCACCATAGACTTGCTCATTGCACCCAAAAAAGCGCAACCTAATCAATATAACAAGACCTTGCCCTATCAGTGAAGGTCTTGCACAAAAAATCCCTAAACCTGCAGAAGAATACCGATTCAATCGTCAATACACTGTCGAGCACCAGAACAACTAAATCGGTATTCCATAACAAATCGGCTTAGAGTTTTATCTCGATGTCAACTCCCGTGGGGAGATCGAGACGCATCAACGAGTCAACAGTCGAGGGAGTCGGCTCGAGGATATCAATAAGACGCTTGTGAGTCCGCATTTCAAACTCTTCACGACTATCTTTGTCAACGTGCGGTGAACGGATAACGCAAAACATATTCCGCTCGGTGGGCAGGGGGATGGGACCTGACACCTTTGCACCCGTCTTCTGGGCAGTTTCGACAATAAGTTTCGTGGATTGGTCCACGATCTCGTGATCGTAGCCCTTAAGACGAATTCTAATCTTCTGGCTTGCCAACTTAATAACCTCCATTTTAAAAGGTCGGTTTCTGTCCCGTTCCCTTATTCCTTTACAGCACTCTTACTAGTAATTTCTTCGGCAATGCTCTTTGGCACCGGTTCATAGGAGAAGAACTGCATCGTATACGACGCACGGCCCTGAGTCGATGAGCGCAGATCAGTAGCGTAGCCGAACATCTCCGACAACGGCACATGAGCCTTAACGATCTTGTTACCGCCACGATCTTCCATGCCTTGAATCTGACCGCGTCTAGAAGACAGGTTGCCCATTACCTCACCCATATAGCCCTCGGGTGTCTCAACTTCAACAGCCATGATTGGCTCAAGCAATACCGGCCTCGACTTGCGGAGAGCCTCTTTGATTGCCATGGAACCGGCAATTTTGAAAGCAGATTCCGATGAGTCAACTTCATGATAAGAACCATCAATGAGAGTAACTTTGATATCAACAACGGGGAAGCCCGCAATGACTCCTGAGTTCAAAGCCTCCTGAATACCCTTATCAATCGGAGCGATATATTCTTTAGGAACAGTACCGCCTACAATCTGGTTTACAAACTCATAACCCTTGCCAGGCTCCTGGGGCTCCAAATTGATAATTGCATGACCATATTGACCACGACCACCAGATTGACGAATAAACTTTCCTTCAACGTTATGAACAATCTCACCCGCAGTTTCACGATAAGCAACTTGCGGCTTGCCTACGTTTGCTTCAACCTTGAACTCACGAAGCAGACGATCAACAATAATCTCGAGATGTAGTTCGCCCATACCAGCAATGATGGTCTGGCCGGTCTCTTTATTCGTGGTAACCCTAAATGTCGGATCTTCCTCGGAAAGTTTCTGCAGCGCCATGTCAAGCTTATCTTGTTCGGCCTTTGTCTTTGGCTCGATAGCGATATCAATAACCGGATCAGGAAAGTCCATCGACTCCAAGATAATTTGGTGCGCGTCATCGCAAAGCGTATCGCCAGTAGTTGTATCCTTTAAGCCAACAGCAGCAACGATGTCACCCGCAGAACAGGCATCGATATCTTTACGAGTATTGGAATGCATTTCCAATAAACGTCCGATGCGCTCCTTCTTACCTTTGGTCGCGTTCATCACATAAGAACCCGCCTCAAGCGTACCGGAGTATACACGGAAATACGTCAGCTTCCCTACAAACGGGTCACTCATGATTTTAAAAGCGAGCGCTGCAAACGGCTCTTTTGGATCAGCCTTACGTTCTGCTTCACCATCGGTGTCTACATCTATACCTTTAATGGCCGGAATATCAAGAGGAGAAGGCAGGTAGTCAACTACGGCATCAAGCAGCTGTTGAATGCCCTTGTTCTTAAAGGATGCGCCACAGACAACTGGCGTAATTTCGCATGAAATACAACCTTTTCGGATAGCCCGCTTAAGCATTTCCACGGGAATATCCTCTTCCTCAAAGACCATCATCATGATCTCATCGTCAAAGTCAGCAGCAACTTCTGTCAACTCTTCGTGATATTGTTGAGCCTCATCAAGCATATCGGCAGGAATTTCTTCCTCCGCAGGCCATATGATACCTTTTTCGTCCTCATTAAAATGCCAAGCAGTCATGGTCACCAAGTCAATAAGACCGGTAAAATTCTCTTCCGAGCCAATAGGAATCTGAAGAAGAACCGGTTTCGTATTCAAACGGTCTTTCATCATCTGAATGACATTAAAGAAGTCAGCGCCCGTACGATCCATCTTATTGATATATGCCATGCGAGGAACGTTATAGTGGTGAGCTTGACGCCAAACCGTCTCAGATTGAGGCTGGACACCGCCTACCGCACAAAAAACAGCTAACGTGCCGTCTAGAACACGCAGGGATCGCTCAACTTCCGCCGTAAAGTCAACGTGACCCGGCGTATCGATAATCTGGATACGGTGATCTTTCCAAAAACAGGTTGTGGCGGCTGATGTAATCGTAATACCGCGTTCTTGTTCTTGCTCCATCCAGTCCATAGTGGCAGCGCCATCATGGACCTCACCGATCTTATGATTCTTACCGGTGTAATATAGAATACGTTCCGTGGTCGTAGTCTTACCAGCATCGATGTGAGCCATGATGCCGATGTTACGAGTATCTTCCAAACTATATTTTGCCATTTGCTCTACCCTGTCTACCAACGATAGTGGGAGAAGGCGCGATTCGACTCAGCCATCTTGTAGAGGTCTTCGCGCTTTTTGACAGATGCACCTAAACCATTCGAAGCATCCATGATCTCGGCAGCCAAACGCTCTTGCATCGTCTTCTCCTTGCGAGAACGAGAGAAGTTGACAATCCAACGAATGGCAAGTGTGGTTGCGCGACGAGAGTTCACTTCCATAGGAACCTGATAGGTTGCGCCACCAACGCGCTTGGGCTTAACCTCAAGTGTGGGACGAACATTATCCATAGCCTTTTTAAATACGGAAAGCGGATCCTCGGTTGTCTTTGCTGCGACAAGATCAAAGGCACCATATACGATACCCTCTGCAATAGATTTCTTGCCATCCAAAAGAACCTTGTTAATCAGCTGAGTTACAAGACGATTGTTATAAACTGCGTCCGGCGAGGTTTCCCTGCGGACCGCTGCTGCACGACGCGGCATAGCATTACTCCTTAAACAATAAAGCGTTTCGTACGCTTGAGTGATCAGATCTTCAGTGATTTACTATTTTTTCGGCTTTTTCGCACCATAACGACTACGGGCTTGAGCTCGATTGTTTACCGGTGCACAGTCAAGAGCACCTCGTACAACCTTATAGCGAACACCAGGAAGATCCTTTACACGACCGCCACGAATAAGAACCATTGAATGCTCTTGTAAATTATGACCAATACCCGGTATGTAGACGGTCACTTCCATACCATTTACAAGACGAACACGGGCAACCTTGCGCAAAGCAGAGTTGGGCTTCTTGGGCGTCGTAGTGTATACACGAGTACACACGCCGCGCTTCTGAGGATTGCCCTTGAGGGCCGGTGTCTTCTTTTTGTCGATAGTCCTGGTGCGACCCTTGCGAACCAGTTGATTGATGGTAGGCAAACTAAACTCCTTCTTTCTGAATTCCGATACTTCGACTCAGACAAGCCTGATATACATGACCGCTGAGCATAAAAGTCACGGCTGGCTATAATAGTACGACATGAATAGCCTGTCAAACGCCACGGCTCCGGGCGTATCTATTCTATTCACAGTCTGCACACAATCAAAACTCCAACGACCGCTGAGACCATTGGAGTTTATCTCGTGAACTCGTAAAAACACTAAAAACTAGTGTACAAATCCTTCAATGACAAGCTCAATGCCCTTGAAAATAGCAAAGAAGCCGAAAAATGTTGTCATCATACCCTGATTGAATATCATGGCAACACCAACAATAATAAACAGGATAGAGATAATGATATTCACAATAAAGAGCCCCGTGCTCACTGAGCGTATTACAGTACCACCATTGGCGAGCATGAAGATCGCGGAAACAATAATTGCGACACCTAAGAATATCGAAAGCATCCCACTGGCAAACAGAGGAAATACGATAAACAAGATGCCGATCAGCGTATCAAGTATGCCCGTTGCCAAGCTCCAACCCGAACGTACCGCAAGTCCATTACCGGTAATATAGTTGATAATGCAGACCACACCGGTTGCGGCAAAAAATGCGCCAAACCAGATACCGATTACCGCATTTGTGACCAAGGGATAGGCAAGGAAAAAAACACCAAGAAAAAATGCGAGAACACCACCAGCAACATAACCCCACGCGATGCCGCTCTTTGATTGATTCATGTATATCTCCCTTTTAGTAGAATTCTGTCTTCTGTATTGTACTGTATTACCATCATGAAACAAGAACAGGATACGATTTTCATCGTATCCTGTTCAGGAAATTTTACAAACCGTGCTAACTACCAGCCGTTATTCGTCTATCTCGTCAGGTTCGCTCGGCTCGCCGATAAGATCATCAATCCCGTTGCCCTCAATAATATCAAACCCATAGGACCCCACCGAACCGAGAAGCTCATCAAGTTCTTCGCGGTCACGAACATTGCTGCGAGGTGGAAGCGCGCTACCTATCATCTCATCAGGATCAACGCTATAGGTCAGAGGCACGTCGCCTTCCATGAATAGATTGGTGTCATTAGGCGAAAACACCATCTCCAACAATTCAGAGACTTCCGATGCTTCAGAGAAGCGATTATTATCAAGGATGTAGAGAAGATCATATTTATCGAGACCCGTACGTAACTCTTCGATAGCTTTGCTGCCTATGCCTTCGATACGCACAAGATCTTCTTGGTTATGGCCAACAAGGTCAGAGACTGTCTCGATGCCTGCTTCGCTAAACTTATTTGCCCAACGTTGTGATACACCAAGATCATCAAAAAGATACAAGCCGGCATATTCGGGAGGAATAGAATTAGCGATTGCATTGGTTGCAGCCATTCCGCCAAGGTAATTTGCAAAACCGCCGGACATGCCAAGATAGTCCTCAGTATCAAGAGACCAATCCTGAGGTTGAGGTAAGAGTTGCTCAAGATCATAAAGCTCTGCAGGCGCAAACTCTGGCAAGCGATCTCCGTTTACTTTCTTTTCATCGACACGTTCACCGTGATAGGTAAGGCTGACATGACGATATGTCTTGAGGCCAGTTCCTGCGGGAATGGGCTTACCGATAATCACATTCTCTTTGAGCCCCATCAGATGATCAACTTTTCCTTCAATAGCTGCATCACTTAAAACTTTTGTAGTTTCCTGGAAGGAAGCAGCTGAAAGGAAGGAATCCGTTGCCAAAGAAGCCTTAGTAATGCCCAGAAGAAGCGACTGACCAACCGGTGGCTCAAGACCCTCTATGGTAAGACGTTCTGCCTCACGCTGAAATTCATGCATATCAATTTGAGTACCAGGCAGATAGTCAGAATCTCCCGACTCAAGAACCGATACCTTACGAAGCATCTGACGAGCAATGACTTCTATATGCTTGTCGTTAATATCAACTCCCTGTGATACATACACGTCTTGAACCTGAGACACGATATAACGCAAGGTTGTCTTTGCGTCGGTGAGACGCAACAGATCATGCGGATTGAGCGAACCTTTTGTAAGCTGCTGTCCAATTTTCACCGAGCAGCCGTCTGTAACACCCGTCATAAGCTGCGCGCGTGCAGACACTTGATATTCGACAATGTTTCCTTCGTCATCAATAATTGAAAGCATACGAGCATTCTTGTCAGCACGCACATTAAGCGTACCGGACAGCTCGGCAAGAACCGCTTGGCCCTTTGGCTTACGAGCCTCAAAAAGCTCGGTAACACGCGGAAGACCGTGCGTAATATCTTCGCCTGCGACACCACCCGTGTGGAATGTACGCATAGTGAGCTGAGTTCCTGGTTCGCCAATTGACTGAGCAGCAATGATGCCAACTGCATTACCAATATTCACCGGGCGCGCCGTGGAGAGATCCCATCCGTAACATTTTTGACAAATACCACGTCGAGCATGACAAGTCATGATGGTGCGAATACACACCTCTGCCACGCCAGCCTGCGCAAACCTCACAAGCTGATCGATGGATTGAATATATTCCCCTGTTTCAATGAGAATTTCTCCTGTTTTTGAATCAACTACCGGAGATACCAGACAACGTCCCAGCAGATTTTCATCAACATCGCCCTTGGGGGTCAAAACGGGATACATAACGCCGTCTTCTGATCCACAGTCTATTTCACGTACGATAACATCCTGAGCCACATCGACCAAGCGTCGTGTCAAATAGCCTGAGTCAGCAGTACGAAGTGCGGTATCAGCCAAGCCCTTTCGAGCACCATGCGTGGAGATGAAGTACTCAAGAACAGAAAGACCTTCGCGGAAGTTTGCCTTGATGGGACGATCGAGAATCTCGCCCTTAGGGTCAGACATCAGTCCGCGCATGCCGGCAAGCTGACGTATCTGCTTGATATTGCCTCGTGCACCAGAAAACGCCATCATGTAAATCGGGTTGAATTTATCAAAATTTTCAGCCATCGCATTACCGACCGACTCATTGGCGTTATTCCAGATATCTACGATCTGTTTATGGCGCTCATCGGCGCTCATAAGACCCATCTCGTAATCATCTTCTATAGCAGCAACTCTCAGGTCAGCCGCGGCAAGTATCTCGTCTTTTTCAGGCGGAATGGTTGCATCATATACCGACACCGTAACACCTGCACGAGTTGCATAATGAAAGCCCATTGATTTTAGACCATCAAGAATGCCTGGCAGTATTGAATTGTCATAACGATTACAGCAAACTTCGACCAAGCGAGATATTTCCTTTTTGTTCATTTCATAATTGATAAATGGATGATCAGACGGAAATATGCTATTAAATGTAATGCGACCTATGGTCGTCTTAATACGCTCCCCTGCTGTATGCTCTTCGAATACATTCGAATCCGTTTGCAGAATAGTATCGCGCGTCAGACGAACTTCAATCATGGCTTGAAGATCTACTTCTGCACGAGCATCATATGCATTGAGTGCATCCTGAAAATCAATGAACACACGGCCTTCGCCCTGAAAACCCTCGCGCAAAGCAGTAAGGTAATACAGGCCGATGATCATATCTTGAGTCGGAACCGTAAGAGGACGACCGTGTGCTGGCGATTTAAGGTTATTCGCAGACAGCATGAGAACACGAGCTTCAGCCTGCGCTTCGGCAGACAACGGCACATGGACAGCCATCTGGTCGCCATCAAAGTCTGCATTAAAAGCAGTGCACACGAGCGGATGCAGACGGATGGCTTTGCCTTCAACAAGAATCGGCTCAAACGCTTGGATTCCCAAACGATGCAATGTTGGTGCGCGATTAAGCAAAACCGGATGGTCTTTAATGACTTCTTCAAGTACATCCCAAACCAAATCGCTTCCTCGATCAACCGCCTTTTTCGCCGCTTTTACATTGGGGAAAAATTCAAGATCCACGAGGCGTTCGACAACGAACGGCTTGAATAACTCGAGAGCCATCGCTTTCGGCAGACCACACTGATGAATTTTGAGCTGAGGTCCCACAACAATAACGGAACGACCTGAGTAATCAACTCGCTTGCCTAAAAGATTCTGGCGGAAACGTCCCTGCTTACCTTTGAGCATGTCAGAGAGCGACTTCAGGGGACGATTCCCCGGTCCGGTCACCGGGCGGCCACGTCTACCATTATCGAACAACGAATCAACCGCTTCTTGAAGCATGCGTTTTTCGTTATTGACAATAATTTCAGGTGCGCCAAGATCCAGCAAACGCTTGAGACGATTATTGCGGTTGATTACACGACGGTAGAGATCGTTAAGGTCGGAAGCCGCAAAACGCCCACCGTCGAGTTGAACCATAGGACGCAGATCGGGAGGAATAACAGGGATAACATCGAGAATCATATCTTCAGGATTGTTATCACTCTTCAGAAATGCGTCGACAACCTTGAGACGTTTGATTGCTTTTATACGACGTTGACCGCGACCCTCAGCAATAACAACACGAAGTTCTTCTGCAATGGTTTCAAGATCCATACCAAGCAAAAGGTCACGTACAGATTCTGCGCCCATACCACCTTTGAAGTAATCGCTATAGTTAAGACGCATCTCACGATACAGCGACTCATCAGGAACAAGCTGTTTGACACCCAGTCGCATAAATTCGTCGAATGCTGCCTCTCTTAATTCCTTATGTTCAGCAAATTCTTCGCGCAGATCAGCAATCTCTTCCTCAACATCTTCCGGAGAAAGAAGTTCGTCCTCATCAATTTCTTCGGCAAATTCGCCTTCATTATAGTTTTCGATAGAGCGCTCTCGTACATGAGCAATTTCCCTATCAAGCTCAGCATCGAGCGCCTCAAGATCAGCGGTTAACTCATCGCGCAAGTCATCAACGTCTTCTTCGCGAGCCTCCGTATCAACCCAAGTAATAATTGCTGATGCGAAATAGAGCACTTTTTCAAGATCTTTCGGAGGAATATCCAAAAGATAGCCTAGACGAGAAGGAGAGCCCTTGAAATACCAGATATGGCTTACGGGAGCCGCAAGTTCAATGTGACCCATTCGTTCACGTCTGACCTTCGCGCGCGTCACCTCAACGCCGCAACGCTCACAGACAATACCCTTGAAACGAATTCTCTTATATTTGCCGCATGCGCATTCCCAGTCCTTCATAGGACCAAAGATCTTCTCGCAGAATAAACCGTCTTTTTCGGGCTTAAGCGTACGATAGTTAATAGTTTCGGGTTTCTTCACTTCGCCGCGAGACCAAGAGCGAATCGTCTCGGCACTGGCTAGACCAATACGAAGACTTTCGAAGTTGTTTACGTCAAAATCAGTCATGTAAACTACTCCCCTTCCTCATTGCTCGAAATAAGCGAATTGATATCGAAATCCATATCGAGCAAACCATCTGAAATCATGCTCAATGCATCTTCATCTGAAACACTCGACTGCTTGTCAATTTCATTTCCTATCTCGAACGCATCCTCATCTTCTTCGGCCGCCGCATGTTGCGTGCCGATGAGCTCAACATCGAGACAAAGCGATTTCATCTCTTTAACCAAAACCTTAAATGACTCAGGTATTTCGGCGGCGGGAATATTTTCGCCTTTCACTATGTGCTCATAAGCCTTGACGCGCCCAGAGGTATCGTCAGATTTTATGGTCAATATTTCCTGCAACAAGTTGGAAGCACCATATGCGTAGAGCGCCCAAACTTCCATTTCGCCGAATCGTTGACCACCAAATTGCGCCTTACCACCAAGTGGCTGTTGCGTAATGAGACTGTAAGGACCCGTCGAGCGTGCGTGAATTTTATCATCAACCATATGCGACAACTTAAGAATATATTTTTGCCCAACCGTAATAGGCTCCCGGAACTTTTCACCCGTACGGCCATCATAAAGCTCAATCTTGCCTGTTGACGAAAGCTGAGGAACAAACTCTTCACGAGTCAGTTCGCCATACTTCTCATGAGCACGGTTGATAAGATTCTCATTCGCCAGTTCAATAACATGAGATATTTCTTCTTCAGTCGCGCCGTCAAAGACCGGCGTAGCCACATGCATCATGCCGTTGACGACCCCTTCGCCATCTTCAGACCAGCCCCATCGTGCTGCCCAACCAAGATGAGTTTCCAACAACTGACCGACGTTCATACGAGAAGGAACACCCAGGGGATTGAGAATGATATCTATGGGCGTGCCATCTGCCAGATACGGCATGTCTTCAACAGGAAGAATGTTAGATATAACGCCCTTGTTACCGTGACGACCAGACAGCTTATCACCCTGCTGAATCTTACGCTTCTGTGCAACATAAACGCGAACAAGTTCATTGACTCCTGGGGGTAATTCATCGCCATTTGCACGAGAAAAGCAGGTGATATCTATAACACGCCCGCCAGACCCGTGGGGTACTTTAAGAGAAGTATCTCGCGCTTCACGGGCTTTTTCGCCAAAGATCGCTCGAAGGAGGCGCTCTTCTGCAGTAAGCTCTGTTTCACCTTTCGGTGTCACCTTACCCACCAAGACATCTCCAGGCTTTACCTCTGCGCCAACACGAATAATGCCGTCAGCGTCTAGGTGAGCTAATACCTCATCGGAAAGATTCGGTATCTCTCGAGTAATCTCTTCTGGCCCAAGCTTAGTATCGCGCGCGTCAACTTCATATTCTGAAATATGTATTGATGTCAACAGATCTTCAGAAACCACGCGCTCAGAGAGGATGATAGCATCCTCGTAGTTATAACCTTCCCAAGGCATGTACGCAACCAAGAGATTACGGCCCAACGAAAGTTCCCCATTATCAGTTGAGGGGCCATCCGCAAGTACATCGCCCGCGAATACCTCTTGTCCTACAGATACGAGGGGCTTGTGATTCAAGCAGCCACTCTGATTGGAGCGTTTGAATTTAGGCAAGCGATAATCATCGACTCCGCCTTCAGCATTGCGTATACGAATGAGATCAGCCTGCACATATTCAACAATTCCAGAGCGAGCCGCGGTGACGATTTCGCCCGAGTCGACAGCGCAACGATGCTCCATACCAGTACCGACTAGCGGTGCTTCAGGAGAAAGCAATGGAACAGCCTGTCGTTGCATGTTCGAACCCATAAGAGCACGGTTTGCATCGTCATGCTCAAGGAATGGAATAAGCGCCGTCGCCACTGAAGTCATCTGGCGTGGTGAAACATCCATATACTGAACTCGTTCGGGAGGAAGATCGTCTGGATCACCAAACGTTCCGTCAGGACCCTTGGTGCGACACAAAACCTTCTTCGCAGGGACAAACTCGCCAGTAAGAGAGTCTCGGGCACCGAATATACGAGTCTCGGAATCAAAACGTTCGTTTGCCTGAGCAATATTATAGTTTTCCTCCTCATCGGCAGTCAGGTAATCGATTTCGTCAGTTACCTTTCCATCGACAATGCGGCGATAAGGGGCTTCGATAAACCCGTAAGGATTTACGCGGGCATACGTAGCCAATGCGCCGATAAGACCGATATTTGGACCTTCAGGAGTCTCGATAGGACACATACGTCCATAGTGCGAGGTATGAACATCGCGAACCTCAAAGCCTGCTCGTTCGCGTGATAGACCGCCTGGACCAAGCGCCGATAAACGACGTTTATTCGTAATACCCGCAACAGGATTCGTTTGGTCCATGAACTGAGAGAGCTGTGAAGAGCCAAAGAATTCTTTGATAGCAGCCACGATTGGACGAATATTGATGAGGGACTGCGGTGTTATATCTTCAGGCTCTTGAGTAGACATGCGCTCACGAACAACGCGTTCCATGCGAGAAAGCCCGATACGAAATTGATTCTGGATCAACTCGCCTACGGTACGAATGCGACGATTGCCAAAATGGTCGATATCGTCTGTTGTCTTGCCTTCGACACCATCATGAAGGTCGACGATATAACGCATAGCGTTGACAATGTCTTCTTCTGTAAGAGTCGAAGTGTCTCCGGGAATATCAAGCCCCAACTTTTTGTTGATCTTATAACGACCAACTTTAGCCAAATCATAACGCTGAGGATTGAAGAAAAGACCGCCTAAAAGCGTACGAGCGGAGTCAACAGTAGGAGGCTCTCCGGGACGCAAACGCTTATATATCTCAACCAATGCTTCTTCTTGGGTAAGCGACGTATCACGATTGAGCGTGCGCATAACCAAATCAGAATCCCCAAGAAGAGAAACAATTTCCTCGGGGGTAGTAGCGATGCCAAGCGCTTTCAGCAACAAGGTTGCCGGTTGTTTGCGTTTTCGATCAACGCGCACGGAAAGCAAGTCTCGACGATCAGTCTCAAATTCAAGCCACGCACCGCGTGATGGAATGACTTTTGCATTATAGAGAATCTTATCGCTCATCTTGTCAGGTTCAACAGCAAAATAAACCCCTGGCGAGCGGACAAGTTGGCTTACTACCACACGCTCCGTTCCATTGATAATAAAGGTTCCTTGTGGTGTCATGAGTGGAAAATCACCAATGAACACTTCTTGTTCTTTGATCTCGCCGGTACGACGATCCACAAGACGAACCATCACAAAAAGTGGTGCCTGATAAGAGGCATCTTTCTCTTTGCACTCTTCGACCGAGTATTTTGGATCGCCAAACTCATGGGCGCCAAACTCGACCATTAGAGATTTTGCACTGTTTTCGATAGGTGAAATGTCGCGAAAAGCCTCAGCAAGGCCCTCAGTCTTAAACCAAGCAAACGAATCCGTCTGGATAGCTATAAGATTGGGGAAATCCATTACCGAAGGGATTTTTGCGAAACTTTTGCGTTCTCGATACAGGGTAGATGACGTCGAAGTTTGTTCGCTCCGCACTTTGCGTCCTCCTCAAATTTGTAGTATCAATCGCTAATAATCGCAATCTAATACCTTACCCAAAACTTAAAAAAAGTGCAAGAGGATACTTGCATTTAATAGAAAAATTTGCTAATAATTATCTCTTACGCACTTTTTTGAATTAAAAAGCCACTGCGCACGCAATGTGAACAGTGGCTTTCTCTGTTTATCAGTATCGCACTCGTTCAAATACTGACAGCACAAAGAGAACTACTTGATGGTGATAGCAGCGCCAGCCTCTTCAAGCTTGGCTTTGATCTCTTCGGCCTCAACCTTTGCTTTACCCTCAGCAACTGCCTTAGGAGCACTCTCAACAAGATCCTTTGCCTCTTTCAGGCCCAGACCAGTGATCTCACGAACAACCTTGATGACAGCAATCTTGTTGTCTCCAAAACCTTCAAGGATAACATCGAAAGCAGTCTGCTCTTCGACCTCAGCGTCAGCAGCGCCTCCAGCGGGAGCAGCAGCAAAAGCAACAGGGGCAGCGGCTGAAACGCCAAATACTTCTTCAAGTTCTTTTACCAATTCAGAAAGTTCGAGAGCCGGCATCTCTTTAAGAGCAGCTACGATATCTTCTTTCGTAATAGCCATAATAGTTTCTCCTTTTTCTTGATGAATCCATCAGATTCATCATCATGTAATATAAACCGTCACCCCAAAACTGGGGCACACACCATTGCACCATAATTTATGCGGCGCTTTTCTTTTCGGCAATTTGTCGTAACGCTTGTACAAGACCAGTTGCAGGACCATTGAAAACACGAACGATTCCGGAAAGCGGATTCTGCATTGTTCCCAAAAGCTTGGCAATAAGTTCGTCGCGTGAAGGAAGATCAGCGATTGCTTTAGCCTGATCTGAGGTTATTTCTCTACCGTCAAGAATACCACCCTTGATATCGAGAGCTGGATTCGCTTTAGCGAAGATTTTCAGTGACTTTGCGATAGACACGGGATCACCCTCAATAAAGATGAAGGCAGAAGGTCCCGAGAGAACAGTGTCAAGCGTCGGAAGTCCAAGTTCTGCAAGCACTCGTTTAACGAGAGTATTCTTGTAGATTTTCATGGAAGCACCCGCAGCGCGAATAATACCACGCAGCGCCTCAGATTGCTGAACGCTTAACCCACGATAATCAACAACCCAAAGAGCATCGCTCTCTTTTACAATAGTTGTTATCTGAGCAAGAGTTTGTTCTTTCACTGTATTTGGCATAGGTGTTGTTGCACCTCCTTTCGTCATATCCGTGAACACAACTGTTCATACCAGATGACGATTCGCTGCCCAAAAAAACGACCCTCGTTGGAAGACAACGGGGGTCGCACTCTTTTGCAAAAAGAACTTCCTTAAAGGAAGACGACCACCTCGGCTGGCAGAAGCAAGCGCTTCAATTAAACTTCAGTACCGGCTGTCTCTGGTAGCGAACACATCATATTGTCAACAAAAACCGTCGCATCCCCCACTTGAAATACGACATGATGATCTTCTCAGGCATCTTAACAAAATGCAAGCAGACAGAGAGGACCTCATAAAATAATCAGATAAACACTCAGCGTAATACCGTTGTTAGACTTCTTCGTTAAGCAAATCACGAGTTCTCAACGTATCAACCTTGATTCCCGGCCCCATAGTTGAGGCAAACGTGATCGACTTTATATATCTGCCTTTAGCAGACGCAGGCTTAACGCGGATAATTTCGTCAAGAAGCGTACCATAGTTTTGCACAAGAGCAGTATCGTCAAAAGAAGCTTTGCCAATGGGAACATGAATGATGCCGTAACGGTCAGCGCGATACTCAACACGACCGGCCTTTAACTCTGTGACCATACGAGCAAGATCGTTAGTAACGGTGCCAAGTTTTGGATTTGGCATAAGACCACGAGTACCCAGTATTTTACCGAGACGACCAACTTTGGCCATCATATCAGGAGTCGCGACGGTAGCGTCGAAATCAAGCATACCACCTTGAATATCGGCGATAAGCTCATCGCCACCTACGATATCAGCGCCTGCCTCAAGAGCCTCTTTTGCCTTATCTCCTTCAGCAAACACAGCAACGCGTACGGTCTTGCCTGTGCCATTTGGCAACGATATTGATCCGCGCAGTTGTTGGTCAGCCTGACGTGTATCAATCCCAAGACGAATATGGGCCTCAACGGTCTCGTCAAATTTTGCAGACGAGCACTCTTTCACGATCCTTGCAGCAGACAGCGGCGCATACAGCGTATCAATATCAAATTTCTCACTTATAAGACGATAACGTTTGCTTTCTTTTGACATGTTTTCTCCTATCGTGGTAACATTGCGGGTCATGCCGACCCTTCCACTTTGTCAAGCAATCTATAAATCGATCATAGATTGATCGCATATATCCCTAGCTAAAAAGTAAAAATTTAACGACGACGTCCCTTGACACCGTAGACACCAGTAGTCGGAATGCCTTCGACGGTAACACCCATGGAGCGCGCAGTCCCTGCAACAATCTTCATAGCGGCATCAATATCATTGGCGTTCAGATCAGGCATCTTTATTTCGGCGATCTTACGCAGTTGTTCCTGAGTCAACTCGCCAACTTTATTCGTATGAGGAGTCCCTGAAGCATGGTCAATACCAAGCTCCTGCTTGATAAGTACCGGAGCGGGAGGTGTTTTGGTTATAAAGGTAAAGGATTTATCTTCATACACCGTAATTTCAACAGGAATCACGGTACCTTGCTTATCAGCTGTCTGAGCATTGAATGCCTGACAGAACTGCATGATATTGACGCCCTTGGCACCAAGAGCAGGACCAACGGGAGGAGCCGGAGTTGCAGCACCACCGGTAATCTGGAGTTTGATCATACCGACAATAGTCTTAGCCATATGATTATCCCCTCTTTCTATCTTCTACGGCCTATTCTGAAAGCCATGTGACGGATATTTTCAACTACCTATATCAAAGATCTACGAGAAGCCTTCATTCACCTGAAGCGTAGACCCGATTGATTTTAACTTTAGAGAGCAGCCACCTGATCAAACGATAACTCAACAGGAGTTTCTCGTCCAAAGATGGACACCATGACACGTACTTTGCCTGCTTCTGGTGAAACTTCTGAAACAATGCCATCAAAATCAGCCAACGGTCCCGATACCACCTTGACAGACTGGCCAACCTGAATATCAACTGATGTCTTTTTGGGAGCATCAGATTTAGTTCGCTTCATAATCTTATTATATTCATCACGAGAAAGAGGGGCAGGCTTACCCTGAGAACCCACAAAACCCGTCACGCCGGGAGTATTGCGAACAGCGCCCCATGCACGGCCGTCCTCGTCAAGCTCCATGCGCACGAGCACATAGCCGGGAAAAACTTTTTTTTCAGAAGTGACTCTGCGGCCACCTTCTTTTATTTCTGTTACTTCTTCTGAAGGTATCTGAATATCAAAGATAAGATCCTCTAGACCCATCGATTCGATTCGAGCGATAAGATTATTCTTAACCTTGTTCTCATACCCTGAATAGGTATGAAGTACATACCATCTTTTACCCATAATGAATTACTCCGGTCTTAACTGAGAGAACAGATGGAGTAGCGGTGTTACACCGGAATCGACGAGAAAGATGACTACTCCAAAAAAGAGTAATGTGCAGACAACAATAATACTCATGCGTAACAATTCTGCACGAGTCGGCCACACAACACGCGTCAATTCTACTTTTACAGCCTTAGCGTAATTTACGAAACGGCGAAAAATATTCGGTTTAGAGTCAGCTTTCTTAGAAGCCTTTTTTTCGGGCTTCTTCTGCTCACGCTTTTTGCTACTTTTCTCTATGGACTGATCGGTCTTTTTCACCATCAATATCCCATTCCCCCAAGTGAATACTCTCTTAGAAACAAACGGTGTATCACAACATCCGTATACGATTATCTAACTAAATTGGCAGGCCAGGAGGGACTCGAACCCCCAACATGCGGTTTTGGAGACCGCCGCTCTACCAATTGGAGCTACTGGCCTGTGTTGGTCTAGCGAGTTTCTTTATGCACGGTATGAGTTTGACACCACTTGCAGTATTTCTTGTATTCGATACGCTCTGGGTTGGATTGCTTATTCTTTTTGGTCGTATAATTGCGGCGCTTGCATTCAGTGCAGGCCAAGGTGACCAACGTACGCATTGATTCCTCCTACGAATAGCCGAGCCTGCTCTTCCTTGACGCAGACGCGATCAATGATTCTAACATTCCCTCTATAAGCACGTCAATATGCTTCATTGGGAAATCAACTTTCCAGTGCGCAACTTTTATGCGATACACAGTTTCATGCTTGGCAAGATGCACATTTCAATATGCGAGCCCGATGCCACAAGCACCAGGCTCGCATATAAAGGTTTATTGCAAACCGCGAAGGTTTTAAAACTACTCGATAATCTTTGTTACACGTCCAGAACCGACGGTACGCCCACCCTCACGGATAGCGAAACGGACGCCTTCTTCCATGGCGATTGGGTGAATAAGCTCGCCCGTGATCTCAACGCTATCACCAGGCATAACCATTTCTACGCCCTGAGGAAGATGAGAAATACCCGTTACATCCGTAGTGCGGAAGTAGAATTGCGGACGATAACCATCAAAGAACGGGGTGTGACGTCCGCCTTCTTCCTTGGTCAAAACATAAACCTGACTCAAGAACTTGGTGTGAGGTGTAACGCTACCTGGCTTGCAGAGAATCTGGCCGCGGATAATATCCTCGCGCTTAACACCACGAAGAAGAATACCCACATTGTCGCCCGCTTGAGCCTCATCGAGAATCTTACGGAACATCTCTACGCCAGTGCAAACGCTCTTAGTGGTGTCTCTGATACCAACAATCTCGACTTCGTCGCCCATGTGGATTCTACCACGCTCGACACGACCAGTAGCCACGGTACCACGACCGGTAATAGTGAACACGTCTTCAACAGCCATAAGGAACGGCTTGTCTGTATCACGCACAGGAGTCGGAATAAAGGTATCAACCGCATCCATAAGCTCCCATATCTTCTCCTGCCATTCTGCGTCGCCCTCAAGAGCCTTCAATGCAGAACCACGGATAATAGGCGTATCATCGCCAGGGAATTCATTGATGGAAAGCAGGTCGCGGACTTCCATCTCGACGAGCTCGAGGAGCTCTTCATCATCAACCATATCGCATTTATTGAGGAAGACAACGATGTAAGGAACGCCAACCTGACGAGCCAGCAAGATGTGCTCACGTGTCTGAGCCATAGGACCATCGGTAGCAGCAATAACCAAGATAGCGCCATCCATCTGAGCAGCACCGGTAATCATGTTCTTGACATAGTCAGCATGACCAGGGCAGTCAACGTGGGCGTAGTGACGCGCATCAGTCTCATACTCAATGTGAGCAATAGAGATCGTAATACCGCGCTCGCGCTCTTCAGGAGCCTTATCAATGTCTTCAAAGGCGGTGAAGTCGGCGTGCGCCGAGCCATGAGAGCCATCATTTCCTGCAAGCGTCTTTGAAATAGCGGCCGTCAACGTGGTTTTGCCGTGGTCGACGTGACCGATGGTACCGATGTTGACATGCGGCTTGGTGCGTTCAAACTTTTCTTTAGCCATTTTTCACTCTCCTTAGAGTTGATTTCATGATCGCAGTAATCTGGCTAAACGCGATCATATATTACCTGAATATACACGTGCGGTGTAAATAAGTATATTTGGTAGCGGTGACTGGATTCGAACCAGTGACGCCACGGGTATGAACCGTGTGCTCTAACCAACTGAGCTACACCGCCAGATATGGAGCCCGCGACCGGACTTGAACCGGTGACCTCTTCGTTACCAACGAAGTGCTCTACCAGCTGAGCTACACGGGCAAATGGTGGGAGCGCATGGATTCGAACCATGGTAGGCATAGCCAACGGGTTTACAGCCCGTCCCCTTTAGCCACTCGGGCACACTCCCATTTTGAACTTTGAAAATCGACAATATGCGCGTTTTTCAAGTTGCACGCCACGCAAAAGTCCGGATAGCCTTTTGCATGAGCAGGCGAAATAATACGCTATTTGATACCCTTGCGTCAACGCCTTACACGCCCCCGAGCGTATCTATTCCCTATCTCCACAACTAATGGAAAGCAAGAATCTCTCAACTCGAGAAGACAGCATGGAGCTGGTGATAGGATTCGAACCTACAACCGACTGATTACAAATCAGTTGCGCTACCGTTGCGCCACACCAGCACGTAAGACACCTGTCGCACGCGAAAAAACCAAACGCGCAGCCCCGTCAAATAGTATCCCATCGGCAGGGCTTTAACAGTGTAACGAATACTCCCCCAAACCGGCAGAAGAATGGCTAAGTTGCCGCCCATCGTTCACAAAGATTCCAACTTATCATTTGACAATCGGGCATACCTATACGTTATACACATAAATGGACCCGCCTTATGCCCATAAAAGGAGTGCAGAAGAGCCTACGAACGTACCAAAAGGCCTGTCTCATCAGAAAGTCTCTACATTTCGCGATGGTGGTCAGTATCCTGTTGAGAAGAAAAATCTTCCAGAAGGGCCTTAAGTCGTGCACGCGTCTGAGGATCGATGCGTGCGCCTAACGAATTTTTTTCGACAGGAGTAGTGTATTCTTCCATATCTTCTTTAACATAGCCGATCTCATGAGCAAATCCCTCGGCTGACATACGTGTGACTTTTCCCTTGAACACTGTTCTCTGAACATTAGCATCAGAAGAGACAACCACGACTTCATCGCCCTCTTCCAGAGCGCGATACACATAGTTCTCAATAAGACTATCAGCACTTACACCATAAGGAGAAAACACTACCTCCAGGCCCGCCACCTCAGAGCCATCTCCCTCTGATAGTTGATTGTCTGCTCCGTCAAACACAACAACGGCACGCCTGTAGTTACCTTGAGCGTAGGAGGACACGTCAGTCAAAAGACGCTGGCGCGCAGGATTGCTGAGATCATCGGAGAAGTCATCATCCCAGATTGGATATCCTTGCGATGTTCGATAAAGAGATGAAGAACGTAATACGTTGTATCCGTCTACCACAAGAGTCATGGTACGCTGATAGCCCGTATTTTGGTCTCCCGACATGTTTTATATCTCCGGCTCCATATAGAAAGACTGACGCAGCCATTCATAAGAGAGTACCGATGTCGCCTGCGCGACATTGAGAGATCCAATCGTCCCCCGCTGAGGCAGCGCAACAGTTATGTCGCACGTCTCTTGAACAAGACGGGAAAGACCTGTCTCCTCTGAGCCCATAATCAACCCAATACGCCCCGAAAAAGCCGTATCCCAGCAGATTTCGGACGCTTTCTCGCTTGCTCCAACAATCCAGAAACCCGCTGCTTTGAGAAGAGAAACTGCTTGAATAAGATTTGCGACCTGCGCCACAGGAAGTCGTGTAACCGCACCCGCAGACGCTTTATATACCGAAGAGTTCACTGAGACACTCCGACGATTAGGAATTATGATACCCGTTGCTCCGACCACTTCTGCTGTACGAACTATCGCACCAAAGTTGCCCGTATCAGTAATATGATCAAGGAGGATAATGAGAGCACTTTCCTCGTTTTCGGTCCGCTCAATAAGTTCTTCAACGCTCAGATAATGAAAAGGAGCCGTCTTTGCTAGAACACCTTGATGTTGACCATAGGCAGAAAGAGATTCCATGCGTGCTTTTGATGCCGACTTGACCTCTATGCCGGCATCTGATGCAAGTGCCTCGATACGTAGAACTGCATCGGTCTTTTGTATAGTGTCCTGCATGAGTATACAAGAGATGGGAACCGATGCCTCAAGCGCCTCAAGCACCGCATGCTTGCCTTCAATACAATCAACGCCGCTGGGAGAAGATTTTCTCTGTTCAGGCTCAATGGGTGTCGAAAATCTCGACTGAGGCCTCGGCGTATGAACACGATTTTTTTGGGCATCACCGGAAATAGAAGGTTTCTTTTTGCCTTTGACCGTCACGGGCTTTTTGCTCTCGGTGGTCATTTTTCTTGCCATAATGCTCAACGCCTTTCAAGGTGAATACGGGCACCCTGAGCAGTATCTTCAACGATAAAGCCCAGGTTGGTCAAACCATCGCGAATGGCATCAGCCATACCCCAGTTGCGTGATGCACGCGCAGCGCGACGCCCTTCGAGGAGAATATCCACTGCAGCTTCTGGCGTTTTTGCCCCAACTCCGAGTAATTCGGAAGCCAGCGCTATAAGTTCTTGTGGCAATGGCTGATCGCCGTCGCTCATATCGATACCCAGAATACCCATCAGCTCTACCAATGTCTCTACAACCATGCGCGCAGATTCTGTATCTTCATCAGACTGAATACCATGCACGAGAAACGTATTGGTGCATCCGATCAGAGTAAAAATAGCTCCCAAGGCACCAGCAGTATTGAAATCATCATCCATAGACTCAACAAATTGAGCGCGCGCCTCCTCAGCGCATGATCGAAGCATGTCGGCGCTTACAAACTCATCCGCATCACACTCACAAGAGATATCTGCATTTTCAATCGCCCACTGCGTATTGCGCAGTGTTGACTTGATGCGATCATAGGCAACGACGGCCTCGTCAACACGTTCTCGCGAATAATCGAGAGGAGAACGATAATGCGTTTGAAGCATAAGTAAGCGTATAACACGATAGTCAATCTGCTCTAATACATCTTTGATCAAAAGAAAGTTATCAAGTGACTTACTCATTTTTTCTTTATCAATGAGTAACATTCCTCCGTGCATCCAATAGCGTGCAAAAACGGTTTCAAAACACGCTTCAGCTTGAGCAATCTCATTTTCATGATGAGGAAAAATAAGATCTGCTCCTCCACCATGAATGTCAAACGGCATGCCCAAATATTTTTTTGACATGCAAGAACACTCAATATGCCATCCGGGGCGCCCCGGACCCCAAGGAGAATCCCAAAACGGTTCACCCTCTTTTGCGGCTTTCCAGAGTGCAAAGTCGAGTGGATCGTTTTTGCGTTCGTCAATCTCAACTCGAGCCCCTGAAAGCATATCGTCGAGCTGACGGCCCGAAAGACTGCCATATGAAGGAAACGAGCGAACTTTAAAATAAACATCGCCATCAACCGCATAAGCGTGATCCATCGTGATCAAGCGATCAATGACCGCTATCATCTCGTCAATCTCATCGGTTGCGCGTGGGCGGATCGTCGGTTCAAGAACGCCCAACGCGAGCATCGCCTTTTCAAAGGCAGCAGTGTACTCAGATGCCACTTCCTCGGCGCTGCGTCCTTCTTCATGGGCGCGGTTTATGATCTTATCATCGACATCAGTGATGTTTGAAATGTAGCGTACATCATACCCACGCCATATAAGATATCGACGAATCACGTCAAACGATATGAACGTCCGAGCATTCCCGATATGAATATGATTATAAACAGTAGGACCGCAAACATATATTGAGACTTCCCCCTTTTTCAGGGGAATGAATTCTTCTTTTTGACGTGTCATGCTGTTAAAGACGCGCACGCTATTCATCCTTCTATATCATTAGATGCAATTGCACAAGACTTATTACTCGTTGATGTATTGTAGAGGTTCAGATTACTGTTCGTCACGGAAAAGCAGGTATTTTTCTTGAGAATCTACTTCCAGACCGTTCAAACGTACGCAATTTGCTTCAAGCGCACATATGCGCTTGTCAAGTTCCGTGAGCGCATCGACGACCGGATCAGGTAGGTTCTCGTGGCGCAGAATGTCTTCTACCATAGAACAACCCACACGCTTGCCATCGCGCCTTACGATATGCCCTGGTACGCCCACAACCGTACAATCCGGAGGAACATCATCAACGACAACTGCGCCGCCCCCAACCCGAGAGCGCGCCCCGATCGTTATATTACCGAGAACCGCGGCACCCACGCCAATTGTCGCGCCATCTTCAACAGTAGGATGACGTTTTCCTGTTTCGTTACCGGTACCCCCCAGAGTTGCATTCTGGTAGATAGTCACATCGTCGCCAATAATGGCGGTCTCCCCGATTATCACGCCCATACCATGATCAATAAAGACACG
Source organism: Coriobacteriales bacterium (assembly GCA_963665595.2). GTDB lineage: Bacteria > Actinomycetota > Coriobacteriia > Coriobacteriales > CADBOM01. The sequence continues at coordinate 346,774 of CAXXJK010000009.1, forward strand.
ACGCCCTAATTGAGCGGCCGGATGTATTTCTATCCCCGTCCAAAAGCGTGTACATTGGGAAAGCCAACGCGCAAAACCTTTTAGTCCGTGATTCCAGAACCAGTGCTCAATACGATGATTGAAGGTAGCTTGAATCGAAGGATACGCTATCAGTATGAGAAAAGAAGATGGTGCCGCAGGATCAGAATTCTTCACTGCACGGATATCTTCACGAAGTTTCTTGCACATAGCAGGGCTTTCTCTCATGATGTCCATAACTATGCTCGGCATTGTAGCACAGAAGAACGGGGCAATGATGCGGATAGGAATAAACGACGGCTAGCAGATAATTCCGCCAATAATGCCGGTCAGATCACCATTACGTCGGTGAAGCAGAGCCACTGCTTGAGCGCCTATGCCCTCTTCCCTGCCTTCAAAACCAAGATGTTCTGTCGTTGTTGCTTTGATACCAACGGCATCTATCGATAGACTGAGCGCGCTTGCAATGTTAGCACGCATGATTTCCCTGTAAGGCGAAAGTTTTGGAGCCTGCGCAACAACAGTACAGTCAATATCAATGATCTCAAATCCAGAGGATGTCACAAGCCCCCCCACGCGGCGTAACAGTTCAAGCGAACTGATATTCTCATACGCAGGGTCAGTATCGGGAAAGTGTTGTCCTATATCTCCCGCTCGTATACCACCGAGCAGAGCGTCGCACACTGCATGACACAACACATCGGCGTCAGAGTGTCCTATAAGACCTTGAGGATGCTCAATCTCAACGCCCCCGATAATGAGGCGACGATCTAACGAGAGGGCGTGCACGTCATAACCCAAACCAATCCTTAAAGCAAGAGCCATCAGATATCGCCCCCGCCCATCAGATCAAAACCATGATAACGCACACGAAGTGCAGCATCCACCGTTACTATATCCTCAGGAACCGTAACTTTTATATTGTCACGTGGCCCTTCAACAAGGAATATATTTCCCCCTGCTCGCTCCACAAGAGAAGAGTCATCCGTGCCGATAAAACCTTCGGCCAAAGCCATGACATGAGCTTCACGTATAACTTCAGCACGAAATACCTGCGGAGTCTGGGCAATCCAGAATGCCTCGCGATCAGGTGTTCCTATTATCTGATCATGGTTGACAACCTTAAGGGTGTCAATTGCGGGATAGCCCACAACGGCACCGTCAGCGTCAAGATTACCCTTCACCGCAGAGATAGCATGCACAATAAGCTCAGGCGTTACCAATGGACGAGCGCCATCATGAATGGCAATAAATGAGAATTCTGAAGGCACTTTGTTCACACCATTAAATGAAGATTCCTGACGTAGTTCACCGGACGCAGCAATTACTATCGGAGTCACGAAGAGGTAAGGATCTATTGCAACCCGACAGTATTCATCGATGCGCTCTTCCGGTACAACGATAACGATAAGACCGACATCGGCCGCCGCATCAAAGGCTTCAGCCGCCCAAGTCATAACGGGTTTCCCGTTTAGCCTGAGCAGCTGTTTACCTCCTCTTACCCCTGAACGCTCGCCTGATCCGCCACAAAGAATGATCGCCGCTGTTTGCGGATTTTTTGAAACACGACCACGTAACACCGTAGGGTCAGGATCAAGATGATCGAATAATTCCTGAGCGAAACGAAAGGTAGAGTCCGAAAGAACTGCCGGACCGATAATCGGATCGACAAGCGTTTCTGTCTCTCTGTCTCTCATTTCATGCCTTCCATCAAACATCTATCAAAGCTCAGTGATAGCATCGCCGCTGGGCACTGCGCCCGCGCCATCTTTCTCCGTACGGAAAAATGGAGTGATAAGTTCTGGCTTATAGGCAATTGACTGTCGTTTACGAGATTCCGGCACCGCTCCCTCTCCCTTAAGAAAGACAATTGCACCGTCAGCCACGTCGGCGAGGATAACCGTGCCCGTCTCCCATTTACCTTCAAGAATCTGTTCCGAAAGAGGATCTTCGAGGAGGCGCTGAATAGCACGGCGCAACGGACGTGCGCCAAACGTAGTATCGGTACCCTCACCGGCAATGAGCGCACGCGCGGAGTCAGTCAATTCGATTGAGAGATTCTGCGCAATGAGACGCTCCCTCAAATCGTCGACCATAAGATCGACTATCTGCGAAATTTCTGTCTTCGTAAGCGATTTGAAAACAATAATATCATCAATTCTATTAAGAAACTCAGGACGGAAAAGCTTCTTTACCTCACTCATTACGCGAGATTTGATTTCCGCGTCAGTCAAACCGCCCTCTTCATTTGAGCCCGTAAACCCTAACGGAGAAGTCTTCGTGATCTCGCGAGCGCCCACATTACTCGTCATGATAATTATGGTATTGCGAAAATCAACCTTACGCCCTTGAGCGTCCGTCAGGCGACCTTCTTCAAGAATCTGAAGCAAAATGTTGAAAACGTCAGGATGGGCCTTCTCGATTTCATCAAACAATACCACGGAATACGGGCGACGACGAACCGCTTTCGTAAGTTGGCCGCCTTCATCAAAACCAACATAGCCCGGAGGTGAACCGATGAGTCGGGAAACCGTATGTTTCTCCATATACTCTGACATATCAAAGCTGATGAGCGCGTCTTCTGAGTTAAAGAGAAACTCCGCTAATGCCTTGGAGAGTTCTGTTTTACCTACGCCGGAAGGTCCAAGAAATATGAAAGAGCCCGCAGGCCTTCGAGGATCTTTGAGACCTGCCCTTGAACGCCTTATAGCCTTAGAAAGCGACACGACTGCTTCATCTTGCCCAACCACACGCTCATGGAGAACGCTCTCCATACGAAGCAACTTTTCTGTTTCAGCTTCAGTGAGATCAGTAACGGGCACACCCGTCGAAAGCGATATGATATCTGCAATTTCTCGATCGGTGACCGACGCAATGTTGTGATCGGTATCTTCGCGCCACTTCTCCTCAAGCGTGGTTCTCTCTTTGATGAGCTGACGCTCGTCATCACGCAGCTTCGCCGCTTTTTCAAAGTTCTGAGTGTTAACTGCCTCTTCTTTTTCCGCGCGGACTGCACGGATCTTTTCATCGATTTCAAGAACGTCACTCGGAATAGTCATATTTCGTATACGCATGCGAGCGCCTGCCTCGTCAAGCACATCAATAGCCTTGTCGGGAAGAAAACGATCCGCAACATAACGGTCAGACAACGCGACAGCGGCCTCAATCGCCTCATCGGTGAATCGAACTCTATGATGCGCTTCATAACGATCACGAAGCCCCGTGAGTATATCAACCGCCTGCTGCTCCGTTGGCTCTCCCACTTGTACTGGTTGGAAACGCCGTTCAAAAGCTGGATCCTTCTCAACGTACTTGCGATATTCGTCCATCGTAGTAGCGGCTATGATCTGTATTTCTCCTCGTGAAAGAGGTGGCTTTAAAATAGCTGAAGCATCGATAGATCCTTCAGCGCTGCCAGCACCAATCAGCGTATGCATCTCATCGATGAAAAGAATAACATCTCCCGCATCGCGAACTTCTTTTATAACTTTTTTGAGACGTTCTTCAAATTCACCACGATATTTCGAACCCGCAACCAAAGCCGAAACATCAAGCATAATTAATCGCTGATGACGTAATGTGTCGGGAACCTGTTCATTAGCAATCATCTGAGCAAGCCCCTCGGCAATGGCAGTCTTTCCAACACCAGGCTCACCTATGATGAGAGGATTATTCTTCGTACGACGCGAAAGAATCTGCATCACCCGCTCAATTTCGAGCTCACGGCCGATGACCGGATCAAGCTTCCCTTCACGTGCCTGCTTGGTGAGATCAATGCCAAATTCTTCAAGCATCGATCCTCCTCCGCTGTTGTGCTCAGGATTAAAACCAGGAAACGCGCTCAGTCCTCCTACGGGATTGGGCTGCTTGATGAGATCAATGATCGAAGCCTTGACCACCTCGCCGGAATAGCCCAATTGAGAGAGTACCTGCATGGCAATGCCATTACCCTCACGGATAATACCCAAGAGCAGATGCTCAGTGGAAATATAATTCTGTCCCAGTTGCATAGTCTCTCGCAGTGCAAATTCCAACACACGCTTGACGCGTGGCGTGAATGAAAGATGTCCTACGGGTGCCTCATCATCAACTTCGATGATGCCCTTGATCTGTTCAAGCGCATTGCCATACGTAACGTTGAGACTCGAAAGAGCCTGAGAAGCTAGGCCATCTGTCTCACGGATAAGTCCTAATAATAGATGTTCGGTGCCCACATAGGGCTGCCTCAGAGCGCGTGCTTCCTCCTGGGCCATTGCAAGAACATTGCGTGCTTTGTCGGTGAAACGTTCGAAAGACATACTATACCTCCCTTTCGTCTACGCAACCTCGCCCGCAGGTCAGAACCGCTCCTCCCGCATATGGGGAAAAAGCAGTACGTCCCGAATGGACGGGGAATCGGTTAAGAGCATGACCAACCGATCGATGCCGATACCAACACCTCCCGCTGGTGGCATGCCGTACTCCAACGCCCGAATATAATCTTCATCATACCCCATTGCTTCATCATCGCCAGCCTCTTTTGCATTAACTTGACTTATGAAGCGTTCTTTTTGGTCGACGGGGTCATTGAGTTCAGAAAATGCATTAGCATATTCACGGCCCCCAATAATCAGCTCAAAGCGATCCGTCACCAAAGGATTTGACGAGTTTCTTTTAGCGAGCGGCGATATTTCCAACGGATACTCAGTTACAAATGTTGGCTCAATAATTGAATGCTCTATATGTTGGTCGTACAATTCCGCAATAATCTTACCTACACCCCATGATGCGTGTACCTGAACACCATGGCGCGAGGCAATATCTGCCACCTCTTCGCGGGTTTGAGTGTAGGACAGTTCCTCCCCCACAAACCGTGATACCAGATCGATCATTGGTGCAGAAGGCCATTCACCTGATACATCAATAGGCTGGCCTTGATATTCGATCAATAACGAACCCTTCGCAGCAAGACAAGCGGCCTGTATCAGCGCACGAGTAAGTATTTTCATACCGTTGAGATCAGTGTATGCCTGGTACGCTTCAAGCGTAGTAAACTCAGGATTATGCGTCTGATCCATACCTTCGTTGCGAAAACTCCGGTTCATCTCAAAGACACGTTCAAATCCACCTACCAGCAGACGCTTGAGATGGAGCTCTGGAGCAATGCGCAGATAAAAATCTCGGTCTAGCGCATTATGATGCGTGACGAACGGGCGGGCAGTCGCGCCACCTTGAATAGCATGAAGCATAGGCGTTTCTACTTCAACGAACCCTTGTGCTTCAGCTTCTCGGCGTAATGCCGACATGATTTTAAATCGAGCCTGAAATACGGCGCGCACCTCAGCATTAACTGCAAGATCTACGTATCGTTGACGATAGCGTGCCTCTTTGTCGGTAAGCCCATGAAACTTCTCAGGCAATGGGCGCAAGGACTTGGTAAGCAGTTTAAGCACTGTGGGAGCCACGGACAGTTGGCCACGCTTAGTGCGTGTAATGGTTCCCGTCGCGCCTATCCAGTCGCCAACATCAAACTCTTTCATCTGCGCATAGGGTTCTTCGCCGAGAACATCAACACGACAGAAAAGCTGTATGTCTCCTGTTGCATCGCGCAACACGATAAAACAGATTTTCCCTTGATCCCTAATGGCCACTATACGGCCAGCAACGCTCACCTCGTCTGTAGTCGATTCAGCATTTTCGAGAGTAGCGTAGGTATCTTCCAGTTCGTCAACACGAGCCGAAACATCCCATCTATGCGCGTAAGCTTCCCTTCCAGATTCAAGCAGCGCAGTACGCTTATTCATCCGAACCTGTATGGGATCATCTTCGATAATCTGTCTAGTATCTTCTTCGCTCATGGTTTGAATCTCTGTTCCCCTATATAAGGTTTCAGATTAATGAGTAATCTTGAGAACCGTAAACTTCATCTTGCGGCCCGTAGGACCTTCGCAGTCAACCGTATCGCCCTTCTTGGCACCAATAAGTGATGCGCCAACGGGCGATTCATTGGAAATCCGCCCAACCGAAGAATCGGCTTCGGCGGCCCCAACTATAACAAATGTTCTCTCTGCACCCGTATCCGTTTGGACAAGTACCGTTGAGCCGACCGCAATCTTTGCAGATCGCTTCGGGACTTCGGCAATAGTTGCATTTGATAAAATCTGATTTATTTCAGCGATACGACCTTCAAGCCATGCTTGTTCATTTTTCGCATCATCATATTCAGAGTTTTCAGAAATGTCGCCAAACTCACGCGCAACCCGAATACGCTCGCCGATTTCAGCGCGCCTATCTGTCTCAAGAACATGAAGTTCCTGCTCAAGCTTCTCTTTGCCCTCAGGCGTTAGAACATATTCTTTGCCCATCGTATTCTCCTCGCGATGTCGCATTTGGTATCTTTAACACACTTTGCATGGTGCAATATCAACTAAACACCGAAGCCATTCAGCCGATAAGTGAAGGCTAGATAGTATAACAAAGACGCGGTATGCGCAACGGCTGATGCACATACCGCGTCTTATACTATTAAACGCCAGTTACTGCTGAGTAGTTGTCTTATTCTCAGCTGGAGCAGGTGCAGGAGCAGGAGCCGGGGCCGGAGCTGGTGCGGCGGCAGTAGCAGCAACGCCAGCGGAAGCTTCCTTCGTGCTCTCTTCAGAGCCACTCAGTCCTTCTCGAACATTTTTTACGGTCTTGCCGAGAGAAGCACCCAATTTCGGAAGATTCTTAGGACCGAAAATAAGAAGAACGACGATTAAAATAACGATAAGCTCCGGAAGCCCAAGTCCGAATAACTTCATTACTACCACCTACCTGTGTCGTGTTCAACGATATCCGTTGCGGTCATACTACCACACTACTTCTGATTGCTATACAGAGACATTAAATATCCGCAATCATCGATTTTTCCACAAACAGATGTGCAGAAAAAACCGCAAAAGATGAATCTGGTCGGGATGACAGGATTTGAACCTGCGGCCTCTGCGTCCCGAACGCAGCGCGCTACCAAACTGCGCCACATCCCGACGCAAAGTGATATACTACCAAACTTATCTTTTTGAATAACGCCAATGAGAAAAATATCCCATTAATCAGCGAGTGTCCACAACTCAAAACTTCTCGCTGAAAACAAGGGGCACGGTATTAGCTCGGTTGCAGACTCAAATTTCGCGATTTTTATTAACTTTCTCGCCTCATCAATCTAATTCTGCATACAATAGTATTGGTATCCACGCCATGATGCCCTATGAGCAAGAACTATCTTGGCGCAGAATGCCCAGAAGCCGGAAAGAGACAGAGGGGATTGCATGTATCAAAAACGTGTTTCAAATGTTCGTCGTATTGTCACAGCGGGCGCAGCCATTATTTGGGCACTTTGCATATTCATGTTCTCGAGCATACCAGGAGACTCATTGCCAGACCTTGCAAAAGGTCCTCTTTCCTACTTGGGACATTTCTGCGAATATTTGATTCTCGGCATTCTCATAACCACAGCGTGCGCCTCGCCGAATGTTCCCTTATGGAAAGCGGCGCTCCTCGGCCTTGCCCTTGCAGCATTTTACGGAGCAGTGGATGAATTTCATCAGTCTTTCGTCAGCGGACGCTACTGCGATATTGCAGACTGGCTCACTGATGTCGCAGGAGCACTCGTAGGCTCCCTCGGCGCCATCTTCGTGATCAGTCGACGGAAGGTAATTGAAAGTCGCGCGCAAGACAACGCACGCAAACAAAATTAAGATTCTCTCAATTTCTGAGCGCCTACCAACGAGCGGGGAATTTGAGAGTTCAAAGTGTTCTAATACGGCCGGAGTGCCAGTGAGAATGTGGAAATTCCCGTTGAAACAATGACACCAACGCCATAATCTGAGGCATGAACATAGGTGTTGTTACCCGCATATATGCCCACATGTCCAGATTTCCAAAGGACATCGCCCGGCACCGCATTTGAAAGAGAGACATGCTGCATGCCACTATACTGCGTGCTAGAAGTTCCCGGTATGGAGATACCCACCTGTGCATAGCACCATCGAGTTAATCCCGAGCAGTCAAACGACCAAGGGCCATTGCGACGGCCAGATTCTTGCGTATATTCCGATCCAACTCGTGAATAAGCTGCTGCCACTATGTCATTGTTTCCATCATAGTCCGCACCATAGTTACCGCTGGGCTCTGATGACGAATCATTGTCAGATGATGAATTCGATCCCGAAGAATTCGCTGGGCTAGCCGCTAAAGCCGCCTGTGCCGCTGCACGCGATGCCGCCTCCTGCGCCGCTTGTTCCTGCGCTATCAAGCTGGAAACCTCTGCGTCAAGATTCGACACCGTCTTTTGATACAAATTGACAGAACTTTGTAATGCTGTTTGAGCTGCAGCTGCTTCCTCAAGTTTATCCTGCGCAATCTGCGCTTGACCTGCATATTCCTTACGTGCCGCTTCTGCTTCAGCACGTGCGGCATTTGTCTGCTCAATGAGTTGGTTGTCCTCCTCGTTGAGCATGTTCAAAATATTCCACGTATTGGTAAAATCGGTAAACGATGCGGCTCCGAGCAAAACATCGAGATAGGATACAGAGCCATTCTTGTACATGTTCACCGCACGACTGGAGAGTTTCCCCTGAGCTGAATCGATGATTGCTTCAGCAACATCAATGCGCTTTTGAGCTTCGTCCATTGCTGCGATGGCGGCATCATATTCATCAAGTGCCGTGTAGTAATTGTCAGACGCAATCTCAAGTTGCCCCATGAGGTTTGACAGCGTGGCGCGGGCGGCATTTGCCTGTGCCTGTGCTTCAGCAGAAGTGATGGCAAAAGCTGGCTTTACCAAACCAAGCTGAGAGAAACCCACACCGGCAAAAAGCAGAGCGGAGGCAGCCATAAACGTACGACGAGTAAGCTTTGCATCAGGTATCTGCATCTTCTTCTCCCAACAAACAGACGACGTTTTAATACGTAACGTCAAAACCGCATCAACGGCAAATGGCTCAATTAGAATGTGTTCAAAACCTCGTAGCGTGTTTATGCATCAATATTCAGGTTTAAGTGGTCAGATCGACCTCACGGGTATTATGCTAACAAATAACACCACCGGGAACAACGCGATCATCCATTCTTCATTTAAATAAGTATAAATAGCTTCTGCGTTGTCGCATACAATAGGCCTTGCGCCGATTTTTCCTTCAAACGCGCCTGTCTGTTGCTAAAATGGTTCTCCTCTTGTGCGATAAACTGTGAATTTTTCCTAAGACCGCCGGCATTCACTCACCTCAAATATATTGTTAACACTATGACCACAGAGGACAAAGCGACACCCCTAGTAACCGAAATCACTGGGGGTGTAGCAGACTGGCTGATCTTTAAACATACATTCACAATCTGGCATACGATTGAGACTGCCATCCTACCATTTACGCATGTGTGGCTTTCTTCTGATATATAAATGAATAGGCAAGCCCCACGAATATGGCTCCACCAATAATGTTTCCTATGGTAGCGCCGGAAATATTGTAAAAAATGCCGCTCCAATCCAACACGTCAATGTTCGCGGAACCCGTATAGGAAAATCCCGAAAGTTTGGTAATTAGCGCCATGGGCAGGAAGAACATATTTGCCACGCAATGCTCAAATCCACAAGTTACAAATGCCATAACCGGTAGTATGGAAGTAAATATCTTGTCTATTACTGTTCTTCCCGCAAAAGACATCCATACAGCCAGACACACAAGAAAATTGCAGAGAATACCTCGAAACAAGATAGTCATCCAAGGCAGATCAATCTTTGCACATGCGACATTAATCATCGCGTTGCCAACGTTTCCCCCATTCATCAAGGCGGAATTGGCAAAAAATACGAGGCACACCAGCAACAATGAGCCAATAAAGTTACCGCCCCACACCAACACCCAATTTTTCAGCAGATCATTCCAGGCTATGCGCTCGCAACGCCGTGCGCAGACCATAAGATTATTCCCCGTAAATAACTCAGCTCCACCCACCACAACGCATATAAGGCCGACAGAAAAGCACACGCCTCCTAGTACCTGAGACGAGGCAAAAGACAAGCTTGAGTCTGATTTGATGAAGAGCATGAACAGGGCACCCGCTCCTATGAACATGCCCGCCATGATAGCTGAAACAAAACACCGCACGGGTGATATTGACGCCTTGCCCTCAGCAATCGTTACTGCCTTTTGCATGATTTCTGCACCGCTGCGGCAATCAGGCCTCAGCTCATTTCCAGTCTCTCGCTTCGTTTCCATTGTCCCACGACCTTCCTTTTTACTTTGTCTCGCCAAATCATCGAATATACGCGTCTTCTTTGAATAAGAGCGTATACGCCTCTAGACGTCGTCCCGTAGAACTAGGCGTTTGCAACATATATGTCTGTAGAAATATGGTCCGTTAACAGCTGGTATGCGTAAATTCGATTTTTGGAATCATTAACTTTGTAGTGGTTACAATGTCAATTGTAGGAAGTAATAGTTCCGCAGGCGGTGGAACACATGCCACAGCCGGACACGCCACACAGGTTTTGTCGGACAAAACAATGCCCCCGTCTGCACAGATGTGTAGCAGGGGGCATGAAGGATTCAATCAATGCTTTATGCTGTCTGAGCCCAAGGATCTCCGTACTTGTCTACATACAGCGTGATGCGCGATATGCTGAAAAGGTCGAGATCGTAAAATGAATATTCATTATTATAGGCATCCGTAACCATAAGATCCCAATATTGAGAAGTCTCTGATGTCGAGAATCTAATGGTGGTACTCTTTCCTGCACCCAAAACATCGGCGCCGAGAACATCCTCTTCCCAGCTATCAGAAGTAACCGGAGACACATACAGCCCATAAATGGTGAAACCCATATTATTTACAAGAGTAAAGTCTTGAGAATGTGCTCGCGAGGTAGTGCCCGGAGTCTGACTGCCAGAACTTGAACTTGAGGAGTTTGAATTGGAATTTGTATTGGAATTCGAGTTTGATGATCCAGAATTTGTCGAAGACGAATTCTGAGAATTGCTCTGAGTATTTGTTGTACTCGTGCTTGCCGCTGGCTGCCCAAAACATCCCGTCAACAAACAAGCACAAAAGATTGCAGACAGCATAACACCAACGATACATTTAGTTTTCCTCATACAAACCACCCTCTTTCTGATCTGATTCAATAAAAAATACCCTAGCTGCGCTGAACAGACTTTACCTCAATAAAGTACAACGATTATAGCATGTTCGGTTATAGGCATAAAACAATTTAGATACCATTGGAAGACGAATGGAGACCAGTCGGCTGATTATTTCTTCTGACTATTCAAAACACGCGCTGATTCCTATATTCGACACACACCAGAAGCTTTGATAAACAATGCACGTGCTATAATCGCCGAAATTGTGGCGACCGCTATACCTACAAATACAATCGCGGGAAGTCCAAAAAGCAGCAAGCCTGAAACAACCATGGCAATTGCGCCAACTATTTCAAGGATACGGCTATCGTGAAACAGACAGTCAAATCCTCTATCTGGCATCATCAAAGCATCAATCAATGCAATCACGGCAAACGCAATCGCCAGTGCCCCCGCGAGTAATATACAAGAACTCATATCAAGTGGATCTCCAGGTGCCATGATTATCCTTGGCATGATCACGCCAAGAACTGCGATAGAAGCTGCTAAGGGGAAATGAAGATACTGAATAAGGTTACGACGCAGCGCGCTCTTCGGCGGAGTGCGCACTGCTATCTGATCAAAATACAACCAGAATAATCCGGTCACTAACACCTGTCCGCATATAGCCGTAAACCATGAAAAGGGAGAATATATCGTCGATTCATTCATGCCGAAGGCAATCGACAAAACCGCTTCGCCGAGTACGATTATGGTAAAGAGTCCGAATCGTTCAGTGAGATGATTGGTGGAAAGTTGGGGAAGATTATCTTGAGCATGGGCAGTGAGAAGTGGTCCCGCAAGATCGCTTATGAGCGCCAACAACACTACCCACCAGCCTCCAGGAATACCTATCAATAACGCAATCGCCCAGAGCGTAATACTGATCACGTGAAAGATGGCCAAATACCGAGCTTGGCGCATGCAATACGGACTATGATGCCCCCCACGCAACCAAAGTGACATGATGTAGGCATTCGCAGCCATATACGCAACGCCAAATATCCTGAATCCGTCAGTTCCTCCTATATTAGCGCCTATTGCCATGCCCACAACACTCGCCATAACAGTCAGAAGCGATATTCGAAACCCCACATCATCGGTCTCGAAACGATCGGCATATATGGCACTGTGGCGCCATATAATCCACATTGATGCAAACATCAAGATATATTGTGCAAACTCTTCAAGAGTTATCTGATGGGCTAAGTCATGGCCTAGAGCTGAGATCACCGCAACAAAAGCAAGGTCAAAAAACAATTCGAGCCAGCCGACCCGACGGTCTTCCTCTTCCTCGCCATTACGAAATATGGGTGGTTTCCATAACCTCATAGGATGCCCCTATCAAACAACCTCTAGTAGAACTACACGTTAATAGAAATATTGTGACGGGTAACATGAGACTATTCAACACCTGAAATTACCGGACAGCCTAAATATTTAAAGTAGCGCCTCCGCGAAGGCACTAATGACGGCGGGTATTGCTTCTAACGCTACACCGGAATAATTCAAAATAATCGTATGCGAATTGCCTCGTGCACCATCATGAAAGTACTCTGAAATGCAACTAATACGCACGCCTTGCTCTTTCATCTGAGAGACCAAATACTCGTCGCTCATCTCAGTGTCGACATGTAAGAGAAAATGCAGTCCGCTCTCTTTCCTCTGTACTTTTACGCAACTGCCTAACGTTGTTGTTAATTCCCTGATCAACAAATCTCGCTTGAAGCGATAATGGCTACGCATGCGATTTATATGACGCTCAAAATATCCATCTTGAATGAATCGAGCAAGCGTGAATTGCTCAAAATTTGAAACGGAACAGGAATAAAACCCGAGTTTCTGTTGAAAACGCTGGACGAGCGGTGACGGAAGAATCATATAACTGATTCGAAATGTCGGAGCTAAACTCCGCGAAAATGTATTGATGTATATGACTCGTTCCGAGGTATCCACACTTTGCAATGTTGGAATCGGTTTCCCAATAAGACGAAATTCACAATCATGGTCATCTTCAATGATATAGCGATCAGATTGTTGAGATGCCCATTCAAGTAGTTCATATCGTCTTGTTATCGGCATGACTATGCCCGTAGGAAACTGATGTGAAGGCATGACATGTACAACGTGTGCTTCGGAATCGGTCAAAGCTTTAATACCGATACCATTTTCATCAAGAGTAATAGGGCGAAGCGTCACATCGTTCATCTCATATATTCGGCCGAGTCGCAAATAGCCAGGATCTTCAATGGCATAGATGCGGTCGCGCCCAAGCAATTGAACCAATAGATTATAAAGAAATTGCGTACCCGCACCAACAATAATTCTCTCTGGGTCAACGGTTATTCCTCGAAAGTCGCGGAGATGCTCTGAGATAGCTACACGCAATTTCGATACACCCGCTGCCGGAGACTCCACCAAAAGCTTTTTCTCATTTTCAGTCGCAATGACATTCCTCATAACGCGCGTCCATAAGGCATAGGGAAAAAGTTCTGGTTCAACTGCACTGGTAACAAAATCAGCAAAGTAAGACGTTTCGTCCGGCTTCTCTGGCAGGCCGGAAAGCAGCAGAGAGGGCACGCGCTGAGACACTGGCTCAAAAGAACTTGCAAAATAGCCACTTCTTGGCACTGAGTAGAGATATCCCTCAGCCTTCAGTTGTGCATACGCGCTCTCAACCACAATAAGACTAACTCCTAAGTGTCTGGCAAAACTTCGCTTTGAGGGCAATTTCTCGTCTGCCTTGATACGACCCTCAAGAATATCTTGACGAATGTGCCGATACATATACTCATACATAGGTTCATGACCAATGTTTTCAAATGAATAGGTAAGCATGACCTCTCGCTATCTGGTCTTATTGATTTTTAACATTTTGGATATACCAGTAAATCCAGACTCATTATATACTCGCTTCGAAGAACAATAGAGGACAACGAAGGGATTCTTATGAATGTCGAGCGACAGGCATTAAACAGGCAACTAGCCCAAATGCTCAAAGGTGGCGTGATCATGGATGTGACAACCCCCGAGCAAGCAATCATAGCCGAGAAAGCCGGGGCATGTGCGGTTATGGCGCTCGAACGCATACCTGCCGACATTCGTGCTGCAGGCGGTGTTTCGCGCATGAGTGATCCGAAAATGATACGAGAGATACAAGAGGCTGTCACCATACCCATAATGGCTAAAGTACGAATCGGTCATTTTGCTGAAGCCCAGATTCTTGAAGCCATCGGAATTGATTATATCGATGAAAGCGAAGTTCTCTCCCCCGCTGATGATGTCTATCATATTGACAAGAATGCTTTCAAGGCTCCCTTCGTGTGTGGCGCAAAAGATCTAGGCGAGGCGCTACGGCGTATATCGGAAGGCGCAGCCATGATTCGCACCAAGGGAGAACCCGGCACTGGTGATGTAATACAAGCGGTTCGCCATATCCGGATCATACAACGAGAGATACGCGCCATTGTCTCTCTCGAAAACGATGAACTCTATCAAAAAGCAAAGGAATTACAAGCTGACTATGAGTTGGTGTCCTTTATACACGAGCACGGGAAACTTCCTGTAGTCAACTTTGCAGCAGGCGGTATTGCAACCCCAGCAGATGCCGCCCTCATGATGCAGCTAGGCGCTGAAGGCGTGTTTGTGGGAAGCGGCATCTTCAAATCGGGCGATCCAGAAAAACGCGCTCAGGCCATAGTCAAAGCGGTAACAAACTACAATGATCCTGAACAACTTGCTGCGCTTTCACAAGATCTCGGAGAAGCGATGGTAGGCATAAATGAAGAAGAGATCAACATCTTAATGGCGCAACGTGGCGAATAATGGTTTACGATCTGAAAATTGGCATACTGGCAGTACAGGGTGCCTTTAGTGAGCATTCGAAAAAATTAAGCAATCTCGGTGTCTTGTGTATCGAAATTCGTAAAAAATCGGATCTTGATAACAATACTTTTGATGCCCTCGTACTGCCCGGCGGAGAAAGTACCACCCAAGCGAAACTCATCTGCGATTTTGACATGAAGGATCAGCTTAAACAATTGATTGAACAAGGAGTGCCGGTACTTGCAACCTGTGCGGGCATGATACTTCTCGCACAAGAAATTGTCGGTCAGGGCCCCGGATGCCTTGGCACCATACCCATGACAATACAGCGCAATGCATACGGAAGACAGCTTGACAGTTTTCATACTGTTGCTGAATTTGAAACCCTCGGCGCGATACCCATGACATTCATACGTGCACCATATGTTGAACAGGTAGGAACTGATGTTGAAATTCTCTCAGTGGTACAAGAACATATTGTTGCCGTCCAATACGGCAACCAAATTGCTCTTTCCTTTCATCCAGAACTTGATGACTCGGATACCGTACTGCAGTTGTTTCTTGCCATGATCACGAGACGCAAAGACATCTCGGTCAAATAATATTCATACTTCTCTTCTTTCAGGGAAAACAAGTAGTCAATCCTATAATATCTACTAAACCAGTATACTATGTTAATTATTAGCCATGCTTTACGTTCTGGTGTCTATGATGCAAGGAATAGGCTACTATCGCTAATCATCTATGAAACGAGCTTTTTCAAAAGGAGAACTCATGGAAATTATCGAGACAGATAATGCACCAAAAGCTACGGGGCTCTATTCACAGGCGATAAAATCTGGAGAGCTTATCTTTCTATCTGGGCAGCTAGGCGTCGATCCACACACCACCATCATGGCTGATGGATTTTCAGGACAAACCGAACAGGCCATTGCAAACATATCGGCAGTTCTTGATGAAGCCGGCCTAACGCTCGATGACGTTATCAAAACAACGTGTTTTATCACTGACATCTCTGAGTTTGTACACTTTAATACTCTATATGAGAAGTATTTTACCTCACGCCCTGCCCGCTCTTGCGTAGAGGTCTCTGCTTTACCAAAAGGTGCCCTTGTCGAAATTGAAGTCATAGCCGCCGTTCACTAGACTGCGCATGTGGTATTTCAAAATAGTTTGACCGTTTGCCTGCGCTGATAATGTGATCAGGAACGTTGCCACGCTTTCGTAAGAAGTATAGGTACACTTTTATCTCTGCCGCTTACGCCGTATAATCATGGTGAATCACGTGTTTTCTACTCGGTATTGTCTGGAGAATGGAAATCCATGTATACGATTTTCATCGTAGAAGATGATCGTGCGCTCCGCGATGAGCTCATGATTCTACTTAAACGTAATGGGTATGATGTCCTCACATCAGAACGCTATGAGCGGATGGTTGAAGAAATCATTGAGGGGAAACCAGACCTTGTATTACTTGATCTCACTCTTCCCTTGATAGATGGGCAAATCATTTGCCGCGAGGTCAGAAAACTATCCGCGCTCCCTATCATGATTGTTACCAGTCGAGATGACGACATGGACGAGCTCGTCTGTCTCAATCTTGGTGCCGATGCGTTCATAACAAAACCGTATAACACGCAGATATTATTAGCACACATAGCTTCTCTTCTGCGACGTGTTTATGACAGCGGCGACGAACGATTACTTTCTTGCGGTGGAGTCGTTCTTGATACATCGCGCAGTCTTGTCGTCCATCAAAATAAGACAGTCGAACTTACAAAGAATGAGCTTCGTATTCTGCATCTCCTCATGTCATATCCTGAAACAATAGTCTCGCGTATAGACCTTATGGACGCACTCTGGCAGTCGAATGAGTTCATTGACGACAACACTCTTACGGTAAACATAAATCGGCTTCGACGAAAACTTGAAAGCGTTGATGTCGCTCCCGACTTCTTGCAGACCAAACGGGGACTCGGCTACTTGGTTGCGCCATGAAGCTTTTTCACTATCTTCTAGACAAATGGGTTTCACTTATCATTATTCTTGTTACTGATATTTTTCTTGTTTTGGTGCTGTGGGTATTTGGCCTCAACACCGCTGCCATCGCATTCATCGAGATTATCGTAGTTCTCGGCATAGCAGGAAGCATCGTCTTGGATTATCTACGACGCAGACGCTTTTACGCCAACCTAGCAACCGCTACTGAAATGCTTGATAGGAAACATTTGATTGGTGAAGTTATCTCACCGCCTGACTTTGTCGAAGGTATGCTGACCTATGACGCACTTCAGGAAGCATGCAAAAGCATGAATGATACCATTGCGTCGTATCGTATCGCTTCGGAAGAATATCAGGCTTATATTGAAACCTGGGTACATGAAATCAAAACGCCTATTGCCGCCGCCGAACTCATCGTTGAAAACAATCGAAATAGCGTCACAACGGCGCTTGATTCAGAGTTGTCTCGCATCGAAGAATATGTGGAACAGGCACTGTATTATGCTCGCAGCACCAATGTAGAACAAGACTATATGATACGAACGGTAAATTTGGAAACATTGATACAAGCAACGTTGCGAAAGCGAGCGCGTACCCTTATCGATCAAGGAATCACTCCGCAACTCAGTGAACTTGACTGCGATGTTTTTACCGATGTAAAGTGGCTTGATTTTATACTGGGACAGATCATCGGCAACTCAATAAAATATCGTGCAAAACACGACACCTCTTATATCGCGTTTTGTGCACAGACGCTAGACACTGGACAAGCGGATGAGCGCGTTGTTCTTGAGATAACGGATAACGGTATTGGTATTCCTGATTCTGATATAGCGCGTATATTTGATAAAGGATTTACTGGAGAAAATGGGCGCATTTATACGAAATCAACCGGCATAGGGTTGTATCTCTGTAAACGTCTCTGCGATAAAATGGGCCTTGGTATAGAGGTACGGTCAACGTTTGGCATCGGCACAACAGTCCGTATTTCGTTTCCCAAAAATGCCATGTATCTTATTTAATATATTCCTTTGATACTCTCAACCTTACTGAAATGTAAGAGAGCTGTAAGTTGTTTCGATGGCAGTCGCCTGCAAACAACGTCAGACTGAACTTACGTCAGAAAGGAGCAAAGTGATGAACCGCCTTGTTAAAGCGACGATATTGACTGCAGGGACAGTGATCATTGTGTGCCTAGCCATGAATACTCGTCGCAATCAATATCTGTCTTTGCGCCGCACCCATCGAAAGGATTGAAATGACCACTGTGCTTGAATGCCGAAATCTACAGAAATATTACGGCGACAAGACCAACGTAACCAAAGCCATAGACGATATCTCTTTTACCGTTGAGAAGGGAGAGTTTGTTGGCATCATGGGAGCAAGCGGAAGTGGCAAGACGACGCTTCTCAACTGTATCTCAACCATTGATCGCATAACATCCGGTCATATCATTGTGGACGGAAAAGATATCACAACTCTCAAATCACGACAGTTTGCTCAATTCAGACGAGATGAGCTCGGTTTCATCTTTCAAGATTCCAATCTGTTGGACACACTAACGGCAGCGGAGAATATTGCGCTGGCCCTTACCATCAAACGTGTGCCCGTCGCACAGATCAACCCGATGGTTCAGGCAGCAGCTCACGCGCTGAGCATTACTGATATATTGGGAAAATTCCCTTATCAGCTGTCGGGTGGACAAAAACAGCGCGTCGCCGCCGCGCGAGCTTTGATCAGCGATCCTTCATTGATATTGGCAGATGAGCCCACAGGTGCGCTTGATTCGAAGAACGCGCGCATACTTCTTGAAAGTCTTGAGGAGCTCAACACCACCCAGAAGGCGACAATCCTTATGGTCACCCATGATTCCTATGCAGCAAGTTACTGCCACCGCATCCTGTTTCTGCGCGATGGGAATATTTTCAATGAATTGGTTCGTGGCACCATGCAAAGAAAAGAATTCTTTTCACGCATCATCGAGGTCGTGAGTTTCCTGGGTGGTGACAACATAGATGTACGCTAAACTCGCACGTCGTAATATTCGCCGAAGTATCCACGATTATGCCATTTATTTTCTCACGCTGCTCTTTGGAGTCTGCATCTTTTACGCGTTCAACTCCATTACGCAGCAAAGCGCCGTGCTTACCATGAGTGCCGCTCAGAACACTATGATCCAATTGCTCGCATACATCATCGGATATGTCTCGATATTTGTCGCCATCATTCTCGGTTTTCTTGTGGTGTATGCAAACCGCTATCTTATTAGGCGACGTAAACGTGAATTTGCTATCTACCTTACTCTTGGTATGAACCGAAGTCATGTCTCCCGAATAATCATCTTCGAAACGGCGCTTATCGGTCTTGTGTCATTAGTCGTAGGCCTTGTACTGGGTTATCTGCTCTCTCAAGGTCTGCTTTTCGTGACCGCGGCTCTCTTTGACGTGAAAATGAATATGTTCACCTTCTTCTTCTCGCCAGAAGCGGCAATAAAGACCGTCGCATGCTTTGTCATCATTTTTCTTATCACACTTATCTTCAATATAAGCACGGTTTCCCGTTATCAATTGATTGATCTTCTCAACGCGGATAGGAAAAATGAGCGTGTAACGCTACGCAGCCTCCCCCTTACCATCATCCTCTTCATTGTCTCTTTGGGTTTAATAGGCACCGCATATCATCTTCTTATCGACAATGGCCTTACATCATTTGATGGGGAATTTGCTTGGTCGACAGCCCTCGTCTGCATAGGTACCTTTCTCTTCTTCTATTCGCTCTCCGGTATTCTCTTACGCCTTGTTCAGAAGAATCCTCGTCTCTATTTAAAAGGCCTCAACATGTTTACCTTGCGGCAACTTAACAATAAGGTAAATACCGCTTGGATATCTATCAGCGTTGTTGCTCTTGCTCTTTTTATTGCGCTCACAGGCACCTGCGGTGGATTTGGCATAGTGACCGTATTCAACAGTTCTTTGGAGCGCGCAACGCCCTATGACGCAAGTTATGAGGCATACCTAGGACACAAAGCGAACACAGCGGCGGCAGCTGATAATTACAACATGGAGACTGCTTTTGCTCGCGATGTGAGCGGATGGAATACCATGGTATCCAAAACAGCACAGATCGATGTATATCGCACTGATGATTCGCTACAATCTCTGCTTGATACGACTAACTACACTTTTTCCAATTCTCTCTATACAGAAGAAATGGGCAGTTCTCCCCTCTATGTTGTTCCCTTGTCAGACCTAAATAACCTTCGGGCCCTTAATGGGTTAACTCCCCTTGAGTTAGGCGACAATCAATTTATTGTCTGGTGCGACTTTGATGAAATGACAGAATTCTGGAAAGCCTACCTGACCCAGAACAGCAGCATTACTTTGTTAGGGAAAACATTATCGCCAAAAAGCACAGACATTGAGACTGTTATCACTCAGACTGCACCCATGGCGATGAATACCGGTATACTTGTTGTTCCTGATGCAGACATTCCTTCAGATAGCGTTGCGCAATACTCAATTCTTGATGTTATGTTTAACGGACCCCGCAGTGAAATCGATACGCCGTTAAGCAACGCAGTCGCAGCTGCCTACGAGAATGCTCAGACAAAGGCTTCTGGATGGCCCATGACCTCTGGTTTTACTGCCATCGAGGCCTATGAGCAGAACAGCGCACTACGATTGATAGTCTCCTATCTTGCCATCTACATCGGTGTCATTCTTCTCATTACCTGCGCGGCTATTCTTGCCCTTCAACAACTCTCGGAAGCCTCTGACAATATTGATCGTTATGGACTTATAAGAAAGTTGGGCGCCGAACAACGTATGATTAATCATGCATTGTATATCCAGATCGGTATATATTTCATCTTCCCCCTCGTGGTCGCACTTGCTCATTCAATATGCGCCATGTCTGTTGTCGTCAATGTGTTGCGTCTCTACGACAGTCTTAATATAACCGGTCCGCTTGTCATAACCACGCTGCTCGTCGCAGTGCTCTACGGCGGCTATTTTATTGCCACCTGCTATCTCTCTCACGGAGTGATATTCAGTCGAGAGACATCAAAAACTCGGATGATTCAATAGCTTATTATCGTTGCTCAGTTGAAACACCCCGGTATGCCCCTCTAGTTCATATAATCATGAGTTAGAGGGGCATACTTGGTGGTTCATTTATTTTAGAACCCGTATACTGAAAGCAATATTTGATTATCCCTATGAGAAATAGAACCATTGAGAACAAAAGACGATGTCTAGCAATAGAAAGGTATATGAGATGCCTTATCTTGAAACACCACTATCAATAGGTACCTTATCGCTTAAAAACCGTTTGGTCATGCCTCCCATGGGAACGAGAAAAGCTCTCGCAGACGGGGGCATAGGGGAAGAATTAATCAGATATTATGACGAAAAATCAAAGGGTGGATACATAGGACTCATAGTATGTGAACACTGCTATATCACGAAGCAGGGGAAAAATCGCACTGGGCAGATTTCTGTTGCCGACGACAGCACTATTGATGGCTGGCGCACTATCGCAACAGTTATTCATAAAAACAATTCCAAGGCAATCATGCAACTCAATCATGCGGGAAGCGCGAGCGAGCCTATGGCAACCGGCTTTGAGGCCGTTGCCCCCACAAGCATCATGAATCCGCAATATCCTTGTAGCCTACCGAAAGAACTTACAGACGAAGCGATCCAGCGTATTATTAAACAGTTTGCAGATGCAGCTCGTCGCGTACGGGAAGCCGGGTTTGACGGCGTTGAAATTCACTCCGCACACGGTTATCTTCTTAACCAATTCTACTCTCCGCTCACCAATAAGAGAACAGACTCATACGGAGGCAATCTAAACGCACGGATCAAGATACACCTTGAAGTACTTGCAGCGGTACGGAGAACCATCGGAGATGACTTTCCCCTTTTTCTGCGTCTCGGTGCCTGCGATTACCATGAGGACGGCGTACAGATAACCGACAGCCTCAACGCTGCAGCACAATTTGTAAAAGCCGGTGTCGACGTATTGGACATCACGGGCGGTATGTCTGGATTCACACGACCCGGACACACAGAACCAGGCTATTTCTCGGAACTATCGGAAGCCATAAAACGTGAAGTATCGGTTCCCGTGATACTGACCGGTGGTATTACCGAGAAAAGCCAGGCGGACAATCTTCTTATGGAGAACAAGGCCGATCTCATCGGAGTTGGAAGAGCAATCGCTCAGGATTCCACATGGGCAGCCCAAACCATGGGCTAGCAGACTCCCCCATTGGTATCCTCTTACCTGAGGGCCATCAGTCTATTCTTCGATGAGATTGCCTAACGCAGCGTGAGCTTCTATGACCAGCTCTATGGCTTTAGCCACCACTTCATCGATCGGCACGGATATCTTTTCTCCGGTTGCACGATCTTTAATTTCTGCCACACCTTCCGTCACGCCACGTTTACCACAGATGATCTGATAGGGCCAACCGATAAGATCAGCATCAGCAAACTTGACTCCCGCGCGTTCATCGCGGTCATCGAGCACGGTCTGAATTCCCCGCGCAGCCAGTTCAGAAGCGATCGTTTCAGCAGCGGGAAACACGGTGGCATCGCCTACGCTGAGAGGAATAACGATGACTTCACCTGGACAGACAGAAATAGGCCAAATCATGCCGTTTTCGTCATTATGTTGTTCGACAATTGCAGCCATGGTGCGGCTCACTCCGACACCATAACATCCCATAAGAAATGGGCGATCCTCACCGCTTTCGTCAGTATAAGTGGCGTTCATCGCACGAGAATATTTTTCGCCTAATTGAAAAACCTGGCTGACCTCAATGCCACGAGCAATGCGCAAAGGCGCGCCGCAATCAGGACAACGGTCACCTGACTGAGCGGTAATAAGATCTGCCCATTCAAGAATCTCAAAATCCTCGCCGAGACGGGCGCCCACCAAATGATAATCAGGCTCATTGGCACCAACAACCCAGCGCTCTAAAGATTTAAGAGACTCATCGGCAATGCAATGAATGCCTTCGGGAATTCCCACAGGTCCAATATAGCCCTTAACAAGCCCGAATCGCGTCAGTTCAGCATCGTCAGCTAAGCGGAATCCTTTGACAACATGGGATATCTTTATCTCGTTTACCTCATGATCACCCGGAACAAACAATAGATAGGGGCTTTCGTTCTCGTCAATTCCCACAAGCGCCTTGACCGTCGCAGATTCATCAACGTTCAAAAAAGCAGCAAGCGCAGCGATGGTAGAAACACCTGGTGTATGTATCTTCTCTTGGTGATCGGCCAAATAGCCCGTGGGGCATGCCTTGCCCTGCGCAACTTCAGTGTTTGATGCAAATCCACAGTCACAGTAGACAAGTTCTGCCTCTCCCGCATCCGCTAGCGCCATGAACTCGATAGTGACCTTGCCGCCAATCTGACCAGAGTCCGCCTCAACAGGGCGATATTCAAGACCACAGCGAACGCAGATATTGCCATAGGCGCGAGCCATGTCATCATAGTGCTCTTGCAAAGATTCCTGCGAAGAGTGAAAGCTATAGGCATCTTTCATGATGAATTCGCGGCCGCGTAATAATCCAAAACGTGGGCGTATTTCATCGCGAAACTTCACCTGAATTTGAAACACCGATTTAGGTAACTCACGATAGCTGCGCAGCTCATTGCGCATGATAGAAGTTACCAATTCTTCATGAGTTGGCCCGAGACAAAATCCACGATCGTGGCGGTCACTCAAACGCATCAATTCAGGCCCATAATCATCCCAACGACCCGATTCATGCCAGAGCTCGCTTGGCTGTAGCGCCGGCATGAGGATTTCCTGCGAACCCACCGCATTCATTTCATCACGAACGATGTCTTCGATCTTGCGCAGAACAATGGAGCCAAGAGGAAGAAAACTATATACTCCCGCCGCAACCTTACGAATCATAGCGCCACGCGTTAAAAGACGATGAGAGGCAATCTCTGCATCAACCGGATCCTCTTTGAGAGTCGGCGCATATAGAACACTCATGCATGTATAGGATTCCACGAATTATCTCCTCCTGAACCACGGGAACGCTTATAGTTTTTAACACACCACGAGCGAATTTGTTAATTTATTCTATCAAAGAGTCGGGGTTTCGTTTTCAAGACGCTCGATTTCTTCGAAAAGTGCTTCGACAATCTCACTCTCGGAAACTTTCTTGATTATTTTGCCGTGAACGAATATAACTCCTTCGCCATTACCACCAGCCATGCCGACATCTGCGTCGTGAGCCTCTCCCGGACCGTTTACCACACAGCCCATAACAGCAATCTTTAAAGGAGAATGAATCGATGACAGACGATTCTCAACATCACTTGCAAGTTTTATAAGATTTATCTCGCATCGTCCACAGGTGGGACAGCTAATCAGTTCCGGCGTACGCCGCCGCAAACCAAGCGCCCCCAATATCTCCCATGCAACTCGCACCTCTTCGCATACATCCCCCGTCAGAGAGACGCGCATAGTATCGCCTATCCCTTCCGAAAGCAACGTGCCTAATGCGATGGCAGATTTGACGCTACCTTGGCGCAGCGTGCCCGCCTCAGTAACACCGATATGTAAGGG
Organism: Coriobacteriales bacterium; assembly: GCA_963665595.2. Classification (GTDB taxonomy): domain Bacteria; phylum Actinomycetota; class Coriobacteriia; order Coriobacteriales; family CADBOM01. The sequence goes on from CAXXJK010000009.1 coordinate 371,358, forward strand.
AAGATGAGGCAGTTCCCGCGCGAGCAAACGATAGGTGGTAAGCGTATCGCACACATCATGGACCTTTGCAGAAACGACTATATCAGTAAAGCCTTGAGACTCAAAATAGCTAACAAACCCACGGGCGCTCTCAACGAGCTTCTCCGGCAATGTCCAATTTTTCTTATCTCGTATTGAATTCTCCAGTGACCCCGCATTAACTCCGATACGAATAGGAATTTTTGCACACACAGCAGCTTCAATCACCGCTTGAACATTTTTTAATGACCCTATATTTCCTGGATTAATGCGTAACTTCGCGGCCCCCCGGGCAGCCGCTTGAACGGCAAGCCGATAATCAAAATGAATATCAGCCACTACCGGCAAGGGAGAACGTGCACATATCTCTTCGAACGAATCAAGGACCGTGGCATCAGGTATAGCAACGCGGACAATCTCACATCCGACATCGCATAGTCGCCCTATCTGCTCGAGGCACGCGTCGACATCAGATGTGGAGGTTGAGAGCATTGACTGTACCGCAACGGGTGCCCCACCGCCTATACGCACACCCTTGATTGATATTTCTCGTGTTTGACTGTTTGGCTTCAACGTCCCTACAGTAGCAAAATTTTCATCCGAGAACATAGTTATTCACATCCTGAAACACGGTTATCATAAAGATGAAAAGAAAGAACGTAAGACCGATGGCGGCATACCAGTTTTGAAACGTAGGAGACGCTACTTTACGCGTAATGCGCTGATAACACTCAATCACAATCCTGCCTCCATCGAGAGGAAGAATAGGAAGCAAATTTGCAAGCCCGATTGAAAGTGAAACCTCAGCGCAGAGTACAATGAAATCCAGCCCGCCCAGCGACGCTGCGTCCTTTGCCACATACGACACGCCGACAATCGATAGAGAATTTTGCACAGTTGAGGTAAAGCGAAACGGATTGAATAGCGAAATTATCGCGCCAGCAACAACACCTATATAGTAAAAGCAAAGCTGGATTGCCTCAAAAAATCCGTAGGATACATGACGGACGCCCGCCGTTACCCCCAGAAACGCACCCCCGGAGCCGTTGTCGCCAAGAACAATATCATGCGTGTACGTCACGCCATTACGGTCGGCAACGACCATCACAGTATCGCCCGGCTTATGAGATGAGAGTGTAGCACCGAGGTCAGACCACGAGTCTATTGCTACTCCATCGCAGGAAATAAGCGTATCTCCCGCTTCAAACCCCGCTTCATATGCGGGCGAATTTTCGATGACAGAACCAAGAGTACGGTCTGGTTGATAGGAACCGAGTATCATGATGGAAGCCGTTATTATCACAATAAAAAATAATACGTTGAACAAGCTGCCCGCAAACAACGTGACCATGCGCTTCCAAAATGGTCGTGCATCATACGTCTGGGCATACTCCGATGCAATAAATTTCTCATCGGTAGCAACCTCACGTGCTTCTCCTAGTGCGTAGCCATCAATTTCTGGTGCCTGATATTTATAGGAACCCATACCGTCTTTACTACGAATACGCGTAACAGTGCCCCAGTCAAAAAGAGTCTCAAGACAAGACTCAAGATCAAAATCAAGACGCTTCGCATCATTTGGGAGCGCGGCGATACGCAAACTTCCATATTTGCATAGATACACATAGGCGCGTGCAATCTCGCGTTGTCCACAAGAGGGTGTCTGCATACCCGCAATACGATTGTAGCCACCCAATGGAATGCAAGTAAGGGCAAATCGAGTCCCTTTACGTGTGGTGTGTCCCACAGAAGGAACGCCCGGCAACCCCATGGCAAATTCATTGACACGCATGCCAAAAATCCGTGCAGCAAGAAAATGACCTACCTCATGGACAAGAATGATCACGGTCAGCAGAACTAGGCCCCAGAACACGACAAGAATAGTTTCTATCACATCCGCTCCTTTATCTTCTCCGTGATTCAAGATAGCCGAACGCTTGGTTGCGCGCCCAGGCATCAACGGTCTCAAGCTGATCTAACGACTCAACGGCTTCAATCTCGTGAGACTCAAGCGCAGCAGCGACAATACCCTCTATATCGAGAAACCCACAACGCTGAGAGAGAAATGCCGCAACCGCAACCTCATTTGCAGCGTTGAGAACCGCTGGCGCTGTACCACCTGCTCGTCCAGCTTCGAGAGCAAGCTTCAAACAACCAAACGTTTCGAAATCAGGAGCCTCAAAAGTAAGGGCCCCTAGACGAGTGAAATCCAAAGGAGCCAACGGCATCTCCCAGCGATCCGGCCAGCCCAATGCGTACTGAATAGGAATACGCATATCGGTAACACCTAGATGTGCTTTGACAGAACCGTCGCAGTATTCAACCATAGAATGAATACAGCTCTGCGGATGTATTACAATCCGTATATCATCGTAGGAAGCAGCAAACAGATGGTGCGCTTCAATAACCTCAAGACCCTTGTTCATGAGCGTAGAAGAATCAACTGATATCTTCGGGCCCATGCGCCAAGTAGGGTGTTCTAACGCCTGTGCGGAAGTCATAGGCGTGAGCTCTTCTCGCGTGTACCCCCTGAACGGACCTCCTGATGCGGTGATCCAAAAGCGCGCAACACGTGAACGGTCCTCGCCAAGCAAACACTGAAACAAAGCCGAATGCTCAGAGTCAACGGGTAAGAGAAGCCCCCCGGTCTCACAAGCAAGAGGCATAAGCAGATCGCCGCCCACCACAAGAGACTCTTTATTCGCTAAAGCAAGACGCTTTTTCTGTATGAGTGCGCGATAACTCGCGCGCAAACCAGCAATACCGACAAGAGCATTGAGCACGGTATCGCAAGCAATGGCATCAATAAGCATCTCCGCACTGTCTTCGCCCCAGAGAATCTCAACATTTTCAGGCAAGCGATCGAGGGCTGGATGTCCCTTCTGGGACACATCCCCTATCGCAAGTGCCTGTACCTCGAAGCGAAGAGCCTGTTCGACTGCATAATCGACCGATCGATATACCGATATACCAACAATTTTTGCTTGATCGGCATGGTGAGAAACGACATCTAGTGTCTGTCTTCCGATAGACCCCGAACAGCCCAGAACAACAATGCGCTGGAAAGATGCAGCCATACGATCAACTTCTTTCTTACTGCCAGCACGAGACATTGATGTCTCGATAAAAGATACGATTAGAACACACCGGTAATCAGAAAATACAACACGGCGACGCATACTGATAAAAGAAGCGAGTCCATACGATCAAGAAGCCCGCCATGGCCTCTGAGAATATTTCCAGAGTCTTTATGACCAGTAGAACGCTTGATGCGTGATTCTACAAGATCGCCCAGCACCGCCGCAAGCGAACAGAGTATACCGCCGATAATAGCCCACCAAATAGTTTGATGCACATCCGGAATAAAAAGAAACGTACACCAGATGACAATGGTAGCAGCCATGCCACCATAGAAACCCTCATAGGATTTCTTGGGAGAAATACGGGGAGCAAATTTATGTTTCCCCCATGCTCTGCCGATAAAGAATGCCATGGTGTCATTTGCCCATACGGAAAAAATAACACCATATGCAAGAAAGGCGGAACTTGGTTCGGTCAGTTCACCGCGTATAAGAACCACGGCGGTAAGTATGAGTCCCGTGTAAAACGCTCCGAAAAACGTAATAGCAACATCTGTTATGCGCGCACGCATATAAAACACGTACCACACCATCAAAGCGGCCAGCAAAAGAAGAGTGAGATAGATGACACCATAAAAACCAAAGATCGCATAGGATAAGGGATACAGCCCCGCGGCGATAGTTCCGATAAGTTCATTGGGAAGTTTTGCGTCAGTTCTGAGAAGTGCATAGAATTCAAAAGCACAAACCGCCGCAATAAGCGAGAATGCGATAACGGTAGGCCAATAACCAATGAAGATGACCAGTGTGATCGTGCCCGCAAAGACAGCTCCAGAAATAACCCGATCCAGTGATCGTTCTGGTTTTATTTCGGCCGATGTATTTTGTTCTATCTTAAGATCGGAAGTGTCATGTCCGCCTGCGTCATCATTCATTTTACTCCGCCAAATCTGCGATCCCGTCGTTGATATTCAATGATGGAACGAAGCAGCTCATATCTATCAAAATCTGGCCACAGCGTGTCTGTAATGTATAGTTCGCTATACGCACACTGCCAAAGCAGAAAATTTGACAGACGAAACTCTCCACTCGTCCGAATGAGAAGATCCGGATCAGGTATGCCAGCAGTAAATAGTCGCTCAGAAATCATATCCTCAGTAACCCCGTCTACCAGTAAGTCAGGAGAAAGGGTTCCCTGACGGTATTCATCTAAGAGGCGGGAGATCGCGCTGGCTATTTCGTCGCGACCTCCATAATTTACCGCCATGGTAAGAGTGAGCCCATCGTTATCCTTGGTACGTTCAATAGAATCTTCGAAAACCTTACGGGTTTCCTCAGGCAAAGCATCTATGCGACCAATAAGTTTTACGCGGGCGTGTTCTTCCTCGAGTCCCGGCAATTCATCGGCCATAGTCGTAGCAAAAAGATTCATCAAAAGATCAACCTCTTGCTGTGGGCGATTCCAATTTTCTGTCGAAAATGAGTAGATGGTCAGATAGCGAACTCCCAAATCATTACAGGCTTTGATAGCCTCGCGAACGCCTTCAACGCCAGCAATGTGACCAGCACCACGGGGAAATCCTTGAGACTGTGCCCACCTGCCATTCCCGTCCATAATGATAGCAATATGCACGGGAATTCTTGAAAGATCGAAATCATCAAGATTCAGATCCCCTGGAACTTCGGGGAATTTGTCCAAGAATTTTTCTCGCATCAAAGCCACGTCAGATCTCCATGACCTCTGATTCTTTGGCGACCAGCCTGTCATCAATCTCCTTTATAAAACGATCCGTAAGTTTTTGAATCTCAGACTCTGCCCTGCGAAGATCGTCCTCAGAAACCTCGCCGTCTTTCTTCATACGATCAAGGCGATTATTGGCATCCCGCCGCGCATTACGGACGGCCACCCGTGTCTCTTCAGCATACTTATGACATTGTTTGACTAGTTCGCGACGTCGCTCTTCAGTGGGCAACGGAAACGGCAAGCGTATGACCGTACCATCATTACTGGGCATTATGCCTAGGTCGCTTGATTGTATCGCTTTCTCAATACCTGAAAGAATCGACTTATCCCACGGCTCGACCACCAGCAGATTCGCCTCAGGCGACTTAACACCCGCAAGCTGAGTTATGGGAGTTGATGCGCCATAGTAGTCAACCATTATCCGGTCAAGTACTGCTGCACTGGCACGGCCAGTACGGACAGCGTTGAACTCACTTTCAAGACCTTCAATACGTTTCCTCATAGCCGCTTCTGCAGTAGCAATAATTTCAGATGACATAATCCTCAACCCCTAACTAACGATAGTCCCAACATTCTCACCTCTGAGAGCGCGATACATATTGCCCTCTTCCTCAAGATTGAACACGATGATTGGAAGATTATTATCCATGCACAGCGAGGTAGCTGTTGAGTCCATGACATGAATATCTTTGGTTAATACATCAATATATGAAATTTTTTCGAAACGTATGGCATCATCAAACTTCTTAGGATCTTTATCATATATCCCGTCAACCTTGGTGGCCTTCAACACACATTCAGCATCAATTTCACAGGCACGCAGAGCGGCAGCGGTGTCTGTCGTAAAGTAGGGATTACCGGTTCCGGCTGCAAAAATCACTAAGCGTCCTTTTTCGAGGTGACGTGCAGCACGCCTCCTGATATATGGCTCAGCTATTTGTTTCATCTCGATTGCGGTCTGAACTCGCGTCTGAACCCCTATCCGCTCAAGAGCCTCCTGCAATGCCAAAGCGTTCATCACCGTAGCCAGCATGCCGATAGAATCAGCCTGAGCACGATCCATACCCTCTGAAGAGGCAGCCATCCCACGAAAGATGTTGCCGCCTCCGATGACAATGGCAATCTCGATTCCTTCTGCGTTCAGCTCCTTGAGCTGACGTGCAACAATATTTAAAACCTTGGGGTCGATGCCATACCCCACTTCGCCGACAAACGCTTCGCCTGACAGTTTCAGTAAAATACGGCTGTACAGAAAATCACTCAAGATATTCTCCTATCTATTACTTTGAGAACATAATAACAAAGCCTTAGTACTATGAGACAAAGAAAATGGACCCTCCTTACGGAGAGCCCATTTATTACGGCATTTTCACATGTATCCGCTACTTCAACACCTATTCGGCATCGCCTAAGACAAAGCGTACGAAAGAAACTACTTCAATAGATGATCCCATATTCTTTGAAGCCGCTTCCACATATGATTTTACGGTCTGGTCTGGATCTTTAATAAAAGACTCCTCAAGAAGACAACACTCCTTGAAGTACTTATCAAGACGCCCAATCGCCATCTTCTCCTGAATTGCCTCAGGTTTGCCAGATTCGGCCGCCTGAGCCTTGTAGATGGATTTCTCGTGCTCTACCACATCAGTAGGAACTTCTTCACGTCTCACTGCAACCGGATTCATGGCAGCAACCTGCATTGCAACGTCTTTTGCAACAGCGCAGAACGCCTCATTCGAAGCAACCGCGGGATCTCCCAATTTGAATGCGACAAGCACCCCGAGAGTTCCTCCACCATGGATGTAAGAGATGACTGCACCGTCTGCCGCCGTAAGACGAACAAGACGAGCTATCTTGATGTTTTCTCCCAGCGTATGAATTGCTTCAGCAAGTATCGCATCAACGCTCTCGCCTTCAAACGTGGCAGTCTTCAACGACTCGATATCTGCAGCATCGCTTTCAAGCGCAGCATGAGCGATCTTAGAAGCATATGCTTTGAAGGTTTCGTTTGTTCCCACGAAATCTGTTTCGCAATTGACTTCACAGAGGATTGCCGTATCCGCCGCTTCGTTGGTAAGTGCGACAATGGTACCTTCGTTGGTAGCGCGACCGGCTTTTTCAGCAGCTTTCGCTAATCCTCGAGTACGTAACACGTCGATGGCACCTTCGATATCGCCTTCAACCTGGACAAGAGCTTTTTTACATTCCATCATGCCAGCGCCCGTGATTTCACGTAATTCCTTTACGAGCGCAGCAGTAATTTCTGCCATATCTGATTCCTCCTCAGAGTTCAAAATGTACTGTTCAATTATGCCGGTCTACTCTGTTCCAGCAGTTTCCCCCGCTGCAACGACCTTTGAATCTGAAGACTCAGCGGAAATGCTGGTCTCCGATGTGCTTTTGGAATCTTCAGCAAACTCAGCCTCTGAGATAGTGGCAACGCCTATACCCGCAATGACGGCTTCTGCAATAACATTGGTGACAAGCTCAATAGCACGAATTGCGTCATCGTTTGAGGGAATGCCATAATCGACATCATCGGGGTCAGAATTGGTGTCGATCATTGCGATGACGGGGATGCCCAGACGTTTTGCCTCATTGATCGCTATCAACTCACGATTCGTATCAACAACAAACAAGCACTGAGGGACACTCTTCAAATTGCGGATACCGTTCAGGTTTGCCTGCAACTTGGCCAATTCCTTATGGCGAAGAATCTGCTCTTTCTTGGGAAGGGTACTCATGCGGCCATCGGCGTCCATTGCCTCGATCTGTTCCATATGAGCGACACGCTCGCGAATGGTCACAAAGTTTGTGAGCATTCCACCAAGCCAGCGATTATTAACATAGGGCATTCCACAACGCTCTGCTGCGGACTGAATAGTCTCCTGCGCCTGCTTTTTTGTCCCGACAAACAGCACTGCGCCTCCGCGTGCAGCAAGTGAAGAAACAAACGTGTAGGTCTCATCAAGACTCAGAATGGTTTTCTTTAGGTCAAGAATATAGATTCCGTTACGCTCAGTAAAAATGTAGGGCTTCATCTTCGGGTTCCACCGACGCGTCTGATGACCAAAGTGAACGCCAGTATCAAGAAGACTTTTGATAGAAATAGGTGCCATGGGTAATTCCTTTCATTTGTTAGGCCTCTGCTCGACTCAACCCCTCATACCGCAACCTTCTGTAAAGGCCACACGCGGTGAGAGTCCTCGAGCATGCGTAAATAGGAGTGCTTATCAATACGGATAAGCCTTCGGATTGTATCAAGAAAGACGCTCGTCTGCCATGAGCCCATGTTATACCATCGATATTGCGCACAGAATGCACAAAACCATGCTGCTTGAATCAAAACGTCTGTTTGGTTTAAGCAGTTAACTATCCTCGCGGATGAGCTTGATGATGAATGTCTTTCAGGTGGCTCGCAGATAGATGTGTATATATCTGAGTGGTAGAAAGACTTGCATGTCCTAACATTTCTTGTACGCTTCTCATATCAGCGCCACCTTCGAGCAAGTCAGTAGCAAACGAATGGCGGAGATCATGAGGAGTAAAATCAGAATCAAGCCCTACTCTTTTTAGTGCACTTTTAAATACACGTCTCATAGAATCTGCACTCATTGCAATGCCCGTATTAGAGATAAACACTGCCTGCGAAGCATCACGGTATTCTTTCCTGCATGTATAAGATTTTGTCAGATCAACTCTTTGGTCTGCACGTTCATGATGACGACTTGCCAGTACGGGACGGGCCTGCGTAAGATATGTCGTAAGCGTTTCGGCTGCAAGATTGTGAAACGGTACAATTCGTTCCTTCGCACCTTTTCCAAACAACGTCGCCTGTCTACGAGAGAGATCCAGATCATCGAGATTAAGCCCTGCGATTTCAGATATACGAGCACCCGTAGCATAGGCAAATTCAAATATCGCACGGTCACGCAGACCCTCGGGCTTCGTGGTGTCAAAGGATGCAAGCAGGCTCGCAATCTCTTCGACAGACATTCTGTGAGGAAGACGTCGGGGTATTTTCGGGCCTGAAAGTGCGGCCGCTGGATTGACTAACATACGGTCAGTCTCTATAAGCCAGCAAAAAAATGACTTGATTGTGGAAAGATGACGGTTGATAGTTTTACGGGTATAGCCCGCCTCATCAAGACTCTGCAGATACGCTCGAATAGTGCGATGAGTAGCAGAAAGACAATTCCCCTGCTCTCGTTGGATCCAATAGAGAAAGTGTTCTAGATCATTGTTATAAGCAGCTATCGTATGAATCGAATAATGACGCGTATACATCAAAAAGTCTGAAAACCCCTCTGAAAAAGCCCGGTGGTCGTCAGAGAGAACGATGACTGTATCTTCTTTATGCATCGCTTTCTCCCACAAAACGAGAAAGAACGGAACCCTGTTCAATGTTGAGATCAGGACGCGAACTCACAAAATCATGTATAGCCTGATTTGAACGCTTGGCATAAAACGCATAGCGGTCACGTTTATTTTTGATGGGGGGAAGAGCAGGCGGAAGGATGCCATAATTTACGTGCATAGGTTGATAGTCTTTAGTATTGGGATCAGTTGCGTAATCGAAAAGGGCCCCTAATACATTTTCGCGTGGCAATTGAGGCAGTAGCAACCCTTTGATATGAGCGTAGGTAGAAAGCGCTGCAAACAGACCCGAAGCGACTGCCTCGAGATAGCCCTCGGTACCGGTAATTTGACCCGCAAAACGAACGCGAGGCATATCAGGCAATGCAAAATTGCGATCGAGCGCGTGAGGACTATCGAGAAATGTATTTCGATGCATGACCCCAAAACGAGAAAACTCTGCGGACTCAAGCCCAGGAATCAGACGAAAAACTCGCTCCTGTTCAGAAAACTTCAAATTTGTTTGAAATCCTACTAAGTTATATGCAGTTTTATCAGCATTTTCTGCCCGGAGTTGAACCGCAGCCCAAGGACGGCGATCAGTTGCTGGGTCATAAAGTCCCACCGGCTTAAGCGCCCCGAATCGCATTGCGTCGTGACCACTACGAGCAATCTGTTCGATTGGTTGACAAGCATTGAAGAGTTCGCTTTGTTCAAACTCGCGCATAATTACGCGTTCAGCAGAAACAAGCTCTTCATAAAACATATCATACGCCGACCGATCCATAAACGCGTTGAGATAATCAGCACCTCCCTTGTCGTAACGAGATTGCGCGGTAAGTCGACTAAAATCGAGCGACTCAGCCTCGACAATAGGAGCGGCAGCATCATAAAACGCAAGCGAAGGGCCGCGCGTTATCGCCTCAAGAGAGCAAACGAAACGTTCTGAAGTAAGGGGGCCCGTTGCCACAATAACTTCCCCCTCGGGTATCTCGAGCACTTCCTCACGTACCAGATCAATATTTGGATGTGAAGAAATGTAATGAGTAACCTCAGATGAAAACAGAGCACGATCAACTGCTAGAGCTGAGCCAGCGGCAACCTGACATTTTCCGGCAATTTCAAAAAGGAGAGACTGCATACTGGCGAGAGTCGATTTCAAGGAGCCAGCTGCGGTGTCAGGGTCGAGACTTTTGAATGAATTTGAGCAGACAAGTTCAGCGAGATCATCGGTTTTATGAATAAGTGTCTTCTGAAGAGGGCGCATCTCATACAGTCTAACTTTGAGGCCTCGTTGCGCTAATTGCCACGCGGCTTCACACCCTGAAAGGCCGGCGCCCACTATGGTTACATCGTGTGTGCTCATGACACCCTTTCATCGACAACATCATTCAAAGAAACAGTTTAGCGTATTGGCTACTAATACCCACACGCCCATCACGATATCTCACGAGAATGCCGAGACTTTCAGCTTTTACCAAACGTTGCGCAACGATTGCCGGAGACAGACCAGTGCGAAGACTTAGTTTATCTAATCCGACGGCATCAGCGCGCAGCTCTCTCAAGATTGCATTTCCCAACAAATCTTCGCACCAACGTATCTGTTCTGCATACTGTTCGTTGCCTATTTCAGAAGTTCTCTCTTCGTTTCCGGGCGTGGTCATTTGCAAAGAACAGAGGGCCATGAGATACGATTCGTCATCAATAACCGGTGTCGCCCCCTGATACATAAGACGATTCGAGCCGCGAGATTCCGGCGAAAGAATTGAACCGGGGACAACAAATACGTCCTTTCCCTGTTCTAGCGCGTCATCTGCAGTACCAAAAGTTCCGCTCGGAACGGCTGCTTCTGTGACAAGCAGCATCAAACCCAATCCCGCAATAATACGGTTACGTTTGCGAAATGCCCAGGGCATCGGCTGTGTGCCCCAAGGCAATTCAGAAACAAGCGCGCCCCCCTCATCAAGTATGCGTTCAAATAATCGATAGGCGCGCTTCGGATAGACAACGTCTGCGCCACATCCCAACACGACAACCGTTTGACCCCCTGCATCCAATGCACCCTGATGAGCAGCTTGGTCGCATCCAATAGCACCCCCTGAAATAACACAAAGACCATGAGAGGCCGTAAGAGACGCGAAATGTTGTGCGCAGAACAGACCATATGATGTAGCTTTTCGCGAACCGATAATGCTTACCGCAGGGCACGAGAGAATTGACAGATCTCCTTTAACATAAAGAACCGGAGGAGGCTGGGGAATATTGTACAGAGTTTTCGGATATGCCACGTCTTCCTTGGTGAGCTCTATTTGTTGGGCTTCTGTCATGATCTATCGTCCCGCATCTTGGGTTCGATAAGCAAACGCCTCAAGTAGATCGTTTTCCTCGACACAGTCAGATTCTCTCATATCGGCTATAGTGCGTGCCACACCAAGGGTTTTCATGATGCCGCGCCCACTGAGAAGAAAGGTGCGTGCAAGCTGCTCAAAGTCATGACGCGTCTTTAAGGACATGCTGGTCTGTTTCATGAGACGTTCTTCTTTGTTTGCACATTCTCCCTCATATTCACGTATCCGCCAGGTGCGAAAGTCTATGGCCGCCCGTACTTCTTCGGCTAGTTTTGCCGAAGAAGTACCGCCTCCTGAATCCATGACTTCTTTCGGGTCACTTCGCGTGACGGATACAGCAAGATCAAACCGATCCATCAAGGGACCTCCTATTCGATTGCGATACCGCTCAATCTGCGTATCTGAGCAACTGCAGGATCGTTCAGGGTCGCCCAGATATCCGCAGGGGCAGGGATTAGCGGCTGCTAATAGCAGAAACCGTGCAGGTAATCGATAGTTTCCGCCAGCCCTTGCGAGAATGATATTGCCCTCCTCCATTGGCTGTCTGAGCTGCTGCAGAACCATCGGCGAGAACTCGGGCATCTCATCGAGAAAAAGCACCCCATGATGAGCAAGAGAAACCTCTCCCGGCTTTACCGGTTGCCCTCCCCCTAACAGCCCCACTGCAGACGATGCGTGGTGCGGAGCCCGAAACGGACGCTTGAGTAAAAGAATGTCGTGATAATCTATTCCTCTAATCGAATAGACAAGCGCCGTTTCGAGCGCTTCGGATTCAGACAATGGGGGCATGATAGTAACCAGACGATGAGCCAACATTGACTTTCCCGCACCAGGAGGGCCCGTCATAATAAGATTATGCTGCCCCGCTGCTGATATCTGCAAAACACGCTTTATATTCTCTGCCCCTGATATGTCTGCAAAATCAACAGCGTAGTCACTTTGTACAAAACTCCTTGGAATATCAGGTGAACGAAGTATACCTGTATGTAGATTTGCAAGATGCGGCAGTATGCGATGCCCATTTGGTAGAGCCACAGAAAGATCCTCCGATGTATTGCCAGTTATCAGTTCGCACGCATTCAGATCGGCAAGGCTTGCGTATGCGAGCAGCCCCGCTATGCCCTTTACTGATCCATCGAGAGATACTTCTCCTGCAAATATGCGATTTTCCAAAAATGCTGCTGAAACTTGACCGGTACAAGCCAAAATACCCAAAGCAATAGCAAGATCGAATCCCGTACCACTTTTTCTAAGCGCTGAGGGCGAGAGATTCACCACAACCTGTGCGGTAGGCAGGATAAAGCCTGAAGCTCGTAGCGCCAATCTAACACGATAGCGTGCTTCAGATACGGCAGAGTCCGCCAACCCTATGATATTGATGCCGGGTAAACCGGCGCCCACGCTCACCTCAACGTCGACCGGCAGCGCAGACACTCCCTTGACCACAGCTGATCGTACCATGCATTGTCGATTTGCAAATGTTGACACTATCGCATCATTCTCCACTTGCAAATGCGTCACGATGATGGCGCAGTGCAGCGTGTCCCTCGTCAACTACCACTAACGCAATAACATCGAAGCGAATCCGTCCTGAAGATAGATTATGTGTCGAAAGATAGGTCAGAGCGATATTTTCATAACGCCTGCGTTTTGCTCTTCCCACACTGTCTTCAGGGAATCCCGCTACAAGGTTCATACGGGTCTTTACCTCTATGAACACCAGTTCGTCGTCTTCGTAGGCGATGATATCTGCTTCACCTGCAGAACAATGCCAGTTAGTTTCAAGGATCTGATATCCACGACCTTCAAGATAAGTACGAACAGCGCGCTCGCCTCTGCGACCAAATTCAATCGTATTTTCACTGTTTTCGTCCACTGGAATCACCTCTTTCGTCAAAATCTTATGCTGCGATAATGACAGAGGTGGTCTACGGAATCACTCTATTTTGAGTAACAGAACTAGGAGAGAAGAAAGAATTATTGTTTACAGGAGCAGTCATCTGTTCGAACAAAAACTCAACAATTCTCGCGGCAGTGAAGGATGATATCTATCGAGGCACTAGTTAGAAAAGTGTTTCTTGAAAAAATCCCGTACAAAAACTTGCACGGTGAAACTCAGTCAAGCCTCGTTGCTTAATCGCCTCGATATGATCCGCTGAACCATATCCCTTTGATTGGGCAAACCCATAACCCGGATAATGAGCATCTGCATTGACCATGATACGATCACGCGTAGTCTTTGCAATGATTGAAGCCGCAGCGATACAGGCAACCTTTCCGTCCCCCTTCACGATGCAACGCTCTCTCTCATGAATATGGACAGGGTTACCATCGATAAGCACCAGATCGGGGGTAAGGTTAGTGTTTTCGAGCGCCTGCCTCATGGCTGCATGAAGACACGCGCTCATGCCGCATCTGTCTATCTCATCAGGTCTCACATGAGCAATACCTATCGCGAGAGCATGAGTGCGAATGTCGATCGATAGTTCTTCACGACGAGCAGGAGACAATTTCTTTGAATCATCAAGCCCAAAGATCAAGGGCTCTCCGGGAAGCACTACTGCCGCAACGGTAAGGGGACCGGCTATCGCCCCTCGCCCCACCTCATCAATGCCAACAACGATCGCATCGCTCCCTGCAGCATAAATTTCATGGTACAAGGCTTCCGTGCGAGCATGTTCCGCAGATATTGACTCAAGATGTCTCCACATACGCACAAGAGAATCCTGAACTCCTTTGCGAGGATCACTGCCAAAGCGCTCCTGCATCAGCAGCGCAGACTCCTTATCCGTTACTTGTTTGATTTCTGCAAGTATTTCACGGACGTTGACCGTATTTCCCATGAGTTTCTCCGGTCTCTTCTCTTTTCAATCAGTTGTCAGTAGGCACGACACCTTGATGTACGGCGGAAGCCCCCCACATAAACGAATGATAAGACACATCGACAAAGCCACAGATGCGAAAAAGATCTGCCAACTCTGATTTTGTAAGAAATAACTCAGTGGAACGATTAAGCCATGCGTACTCATCATGACTTTTTGCCACCACTCGGCCAATAAATGGCATAACATGCGCAAAATAAAGCGAGTAGAAAAACCGGACAAATTTATTTTCCGGCTGAAAGGAGTCGATACAATACACTGACCCACCCGACTTGACTACTCGACGCATCTCAGAGACAACGCGTGCATAGTCGCCTACGTTTCTGAGCCCAAAGGAAATCAACGCAACATCGAAAGAACCATTAGAAAATGGTAGATTCATAGCATCGCCTTCAATAAACAAAACGTTTTCCACTCCCGCTTTCGCGCGCCGACTCTCTGCCACAGAAAGCATGTTTGCAGAAAAATCAACGCCCGTAATATGCGCAGAAGGGTCAAGCTCGGCATAGCGCAACGACATATCTCCCGTGCCACAGCATAAATCAAGCACCCGTGAAGGGTTATCGCGATGCACTTGTTTCAGCAGATATTCTTTCCACCTATGATGGTGGCCCAGCGAAATGATATTGTTCATCTTGTCATAGTCATGAGAGATATTCTCAAAAACCTGATGAACTTTCTCGCTTTTTGCCTGGGCATCGATGCCTGGTACCTCGGACTCTATAGACTTATGTTCAAGCATGAAACCTCAATTTCAGCGATAGACAACGGGCAGACATGACAAGACGATACAGAGCGCGTAGGAAAAATTTAAACGTATGTTGATTGAACTAATAGCCTGCATGTTAAATCTTCGAACAGATGGAGTTATATCACTTGAATATAATGGACGAGCAGCAATAAATACCGCACAGCACATTACCGGAAGAAAACACCACCCCCCGAAGAATGTCGCGCATACGATAACGCAAACCAGCACCACCGATATCGGTATACATGCCCGCAAAAGACTGGTAGCTCGTTTTCGTCCTATGCACACGGGTAGCGTGCGGCGGCCTACCGCCTGGTCCTTCTCGATGTCGCTGGTGTTATTGACCAACATTATCAACCCAATAGCAATGATGCAGGGCAGAGCATATATGAGGATGAGAAAATCAACCACACCGGTTTGCAGGAAGTATGCGGCCATGGTAAGTATTCCGCCCATGACCAAGCCAGACGTTAATTCTCCGAATGGCGTGTGGGAAAGTGGCGTTTTTGGAAGAGCGTAAAGCATAAGAACAATAACGCCTATACACGCAAAGAGAAGTGATATCCAACCGGTGCGAACAATAACATAGATTCCCACCGCAAAAGCAGCAACTATCATAGAAAAACCGGCATTACGCGCACTCTTTGGATCAACATTGTTATAGACAAGCGACGCATCGGTACTATCATCGGTAGTCTCAACACTATCGGTCCCCTTTACAAAATCAGTATAATCGTTAAGGGTGTTTACCGCTGACTGTAAAGCAATCGAGATAAAAAGCGTGCAGAGCAGCAGTACAGCATCGAGAACACCCGTGAACGCAAGTGCCAAGGCTCCGCCAAGAAAAACGGGTACGAGGCCCGCTGACCATGTCGGTGGTGCTGCCAGTTCGACCAGTGCTTTGAATGACATCTTGTCATACATCTGCGATCCCCTCGTTTACCTCTATAAACAAAACCGGCTCAGCCTCATAACAGAAGCTGAGCCAATGCCCGTTTCAAATACTTCGAAACTGCCTAAAAGCCCTTTTCACGCAGACGAGCAGCTTTGCCAACTTTATCGCGCAGATAATAGAGTTTGGCACGACGAACGGCACCATGACGAACCACTTCGACCTTATCAATCTTAGGTGAGTTCACCGGAAAGGTACGCTCTACGCCTACTGAGAAAGAAATCTTGCGAACGGTGAATGTCTCACGGTTCAGCGCCCCATGACGACGGATAACATCGCCTTGAAACACCTGAATACGCTCACGATTTCCTTCTTTAATGCGATAGTGAACTTTAACGTTATCTCCCACAACGAAATTGGGAACATCCTCGCGGATCTGTTGTTGCTCGATGGCACGGATAATATCCATTGATAATCATTCCATTCTTAATTCTTTTGCACACACAGAAGTGTCTTTGGGTTCAAAGGAACAATAGGAGATATTAACTCAATTACAGCAAAATTGGGACATCTGAGCACCGAAGAATCTGAGATACGCAAGAATTCCACAAGCTGCTCGGGCCGCAGAGCCCCTGATGGCAAAAGAAACGAGACAATATCCTCTCCATCAACTCTTGTTTGCACTAGGCCTGAAAGGGGGAAACGCCCGTTACGTCCTTCAGAAAAGACCTTGATCCCAATTATAGGGTACAAAAAGATGCTCATAGAGTGAGCGCGCGTAGCGATCTGTCATTCCCGAAACATAATCGGAAACTGCAATGATGGGATCGCCCTGAGAATAACTCCGATACTCGCAGGGTACTTCATCAAAATGCTCAATAAAATAATCGAACAATGTATTGACGAGACCTTCAGCTTTCGGAGCTTCTACCTTTACATCGCTTTTTGTGTACACATTTTCAAAAAGATACGAACGTAATTCGTCCATCGCCTCTCGTATGTCAGGTGACTGAGATATTTCCGAATGCCCTTCCGAGGTAATTACTATATCGTTTACAAGGGTCGTAATCCGTTCAGAGTGCGTATGGCCAAGAAGTTTATGCGTTCGCTTTGGCAAAGCTTCTTCTGAAATAAATCCCGCACGAATCGAATCATCAATATCATGATTAATATAGGCAATACGATCAGCCGTTGCCACAATCTGTCCCTCAAGTGTCTGGGCTCTTACGAGACCGGTATGGCAAAGAATACCATCACGAACCTCATAGGAAAGATTAAGGCCCCTCCCACCGCCCTCTATGACATCTACCACTCGTAACGACTGAACGTTATGCTGATAAAGACCTTTGGCGCTCTCGCTATCGATACCCCGATGACGAGCGATCGCCTGTGAAAGCGCTTGTTCACCCGTATGTCCAAAAGGTGTATGCCCCAAATCATGACCAAGAGAAATAGCTTCTACTAAATCTTCATTCAAGGCGAGAGCTCGGGCAATGGTGCGCGATATCTGAGCGACTTCAAGAGTATGAGTCAGGCGGGTACGGTAATGGTCACCCGAGGCCGATATAAAAACTTGAGTTTTATGAGAAAGACGCCTGAAAGACTTGGAGTGAATTATGCGATCACGGTCACGTTGAAAACATGTACGCAGGGGGTCTGGTTCTAACGCAAACAAACGCCCCTTTGATTCGGCCGCTCGTGCGGCATAGGAAGAAAGCTCCTTGTATTCCCGTTGTTCAAGCGTGAGCCGATCAATCATAATGAGTCTACAAACGGTTGGTCGGCAGTTTCGAAATAAACGTGATGCCAAATCAAGAAACTATAGATCGTCCATATTTTGCGTGAATTGTCACATACTCCCTTAAGATGATCGTCGAGGTAGGTCTCTAGAAGTGACGTATTGAAAAATCGAGAGGCTGTTTCAGAGGTGAACGTCTTTCTCACGATATTGTTGTATTCTGGCATTGCAAGCCATACGCGTATCGGTGTAGGAAACCCTAGCTTTGGCTTTTGAGCAGTACTTTGAGGTAGATGACGTTCTGCGGCCTTTCGTAGCGCATATTTGGTGTTCTCGACTCCACTGTTATCATTGACTCGCAGATGCGCCGGAAGTCGCCGCGCCACATTCCAAACCTCGCAATCAAGAAATGGTACACGCAACTCAAGAGAATTGGCCATAGACATGCGATCAGCCTTAAGAAGTATGTCTCCTACCATCCAGACATTGATATCAAACAGCTGCATTTTTGCCTGATCATCATTACCCTGAAAACGACGGTAATACGGGGCACAGATTGCTGCGGTCGACCGACAGTTGTCATTATTTTTAAGCAACAATCGCTTCTCAGACAGATCTAACAAGGTACCGCCGTGACCACACCCATCGCCTCCATAGGTCTCTTCGACCGTATGCATACTGCGAACATAACGATTATTTTGCTTGTTAGGCGGCAATAAATGCGATACTCCCGCTATGAGTCCCCGCATGAATCGCGGATAGCGTGCACAAGTTTTCGCACGGTCGAGTGGTTCATGGTACGCACGATAACCACCAAATAACTCGTCTGCACCTTCTCCCGAAAGCACAACTTTTACCTGTTCACTTGCAATTTTTGATACAAAATAAAGAGCGATGGCACTCGGATCAGCCAAGGGTTGATCAAAAAACCATTGAGCACGAGGAAAAACATCCCAGTATTCTTCAGCGGTTATAGTTTTGGAATATTGTCTTGTTCCTATCTCATTCGCAAGCGGCTCAGCATAGGTGGTTTCGTCATAAGTATCCCCTACATCAAAGCCGACAGTGAAGGTGCGTTGCCCCGAAAAATAGCTTGCCACATAGCTGGAGTCCACACCGCTCGAAAGGAAACAGCCAACCTCAACATCAGCAATTCTATGAACTTCAACAGACTCCGCAAAAGCCTCTTCGATCGCATCGACTGCCTCATCCTCATCAAAATCATCGATAATGTCAAATGTCGCTTCCCAATAACGGGTAATTACGACCTCGCCCTTGCTATAGGTCAGATAATGACCGGGCAGCAGGCAGTAGATACCTGAAAAAAGCGTTTCTGGGGGAATGACATATTGGAATGACAGATAGGTGTCTAAAGCAGCTTCATTAAGAGTGCGGGTATATCCAGGAAACTCCAAGATGCTCTTGATTTCCGATGCGTAGACAAATGCATCACCAACCTGTGCATAATGACAAGGTTTGATACCAAATCGATCACGCGCGATGAACAGTTCTTGTGAAGAAAGATCATAGATGGCAAAGCACCACATACCACGAAGACGATCGAGCAGCGCGGGGCCCCACTCTTCATAACCATGGAGAAGTACTTCAGAGTCCGTCTTGGTGATGAATATATGGCCTGCCGCGATAAGCTCATCACGCAAAACCTGATAATTATATATTTCACCATTAAAGGTAAGTATCTTGGTGCCATCTTCATTCATGATAGGCTGGTGGCCCGTCCCAAGATCAATGATGGAAAGACGACGAAAACCCATAGATATCTGATCGCCCAAATAAAACCCGCTGTCATCAGGACCTCGATGCGTAATGACCTGAGTCATCCGCTCGATAACTGCAGAGGAATTTTCAACTGTCCCTATAAAGCCGCAGATTCCGCACATATTCCAGGCCTACTCCTCGTCAAGTCTCTTTTTATGCTCAGGCAAATAGAAGACCTTTGCCCAAGACGCAACAGCAAGTATTCTACTATGCGCCACGAATCAGCAGAACAAAAAACCGCGCAAACCTTCTATAATGCGTATGGCCTGCATGCGAGTAGCACAGACCTCTCTTTCAAAAAATTAAAGGTCCGCCCGATCATATGATCGGGCGGACCTTATATAACACTTCG
This sequence comes from Coriobacteriales bacterium, assembly GCA_963665595.2. GTDB lineage: Bacteria > Actinomycetota > Coriobacteriia > Coriobacteriales > CADBOM01. Next base: position 391,298 of record CAXXJK010000009.1, read on the forward strand.
TAGAACAGATCGTCGTACTACGGCAACTACATATTCTTTAACGCAGCATGAGCGGCCGCCAAACGAGCAAGCGGCACTCGATAGGGAGAACAGGATACATACGTCAAGCCGATACGGTGAAATGTATAGATTGAATCAGGATCGCCACCATGCTCGCCACAGACGCCCAAAACAATATCGGGGTTTGCAGCACGCCCGCGCTCGCAAGCCATCTGTACAAGATCTGCAACGCCTGGATCAACCGTTTCAAAAGGGTTGTAAGGGAGCAAACGCTTCTCAAGATACTGTGGGATAAACTTTGACTCGACGTCATCGCGGCTAAACCCAAACGTTGTCTGAGTAAGATCATTGGTGCCAAACGAGAAGAAATCGGCAGCGGAGGCAATTTCGCCTGCCCTTACTGCCGCGCGTGGTAATTCGATCATAGTACCAACCTGAATATCAAGCTCAACGCCATATTCAAGGGATATCTCGGCGATCACATTTTCGACTACTTCGCGCAACATCACCAGTTCTTCAACAGTTGAAACAAGTGGGATCATGATCTCAGGATGTGGGTCAAGACCTTTTCTCTTCAGTTGGGCAGTTGCCCCCGCGATAGCTCGTGTCTGCATGACAGGAAGCTCCGGATATACGATTGCCAAACGACATCCACGTAAGCCCAACATAGGGTTTGACTCAACCATGGCATCAATGCGATTCAGCAAAGAACGCTTCTCTGCTATAGCCTCAGCATCGGCACCGGTATACTCCATGCGGGTAATCTCGATCTCAAGAGCACGAGGATCGTCAAGGAACTCGTGTAGCGGCGGATCAAGCAAACGCACGATGACAGGCAGCCCGTCCATAGCCTCAAACATCCCGAGGAAATCATCGGTCTGAGCCTTCAACAGATCAGCAAGCGCCTGCTCCTTGATCGCTGCATTATCTGAAAGAATGAACGATTGAATAATCTGCTTGCGATCACCAAGAAACATGTGTTCCGTACGGCAAAGACCAATACCAGCAGCACCAAAGTCACGCGAGAGCTGAGCGTCTTCTGGATTATCGGCATTTGCTCGCACGCCTAGCGTGCGATACTCGTCAGCCCAATCAAGAATGGTATCAAGATCGCCAGACAACTCAGGCATCATAAGGGAAACTGATCCCAGAACAAGGATACCCGTAGTGCCATCGATCGAAATCATATCGCCTTCTTTTATGACGATATCAGTACCTGAAACAACTGCCTGTTTTTTCTCAGCATCAATACGTAATGCCTCAACACCGCAGACACAAGGAGTTCCCATACCACGAGCAATAACAGCTGCGTGGGAGGTCTTACCGCCGTGAGATGTCAGAATACCTTCTGCGGCGACCATTCCTGCGAGGTCATCAGGATTGGTCTCCCAGCGAACCAACACAGATTTACGCCCTTCCTCGGCGGCAGCAACGGCGTCCTGCGAAGAAAAGACTGCTTCGCCGACTGCAGCACCAGGGCTTGCATTCAAACCAGTTGCGAGAATGTCATATGACGCGTTCTTGTCAAATTGAGGATGCAAGAGCTGATCAAGCTGAGCAGGGTCAACACGCAAAACGGCCTCATCTTTTGAGATAAGGCCCTCTTGTACCATATCGATAGCAATCCGCAAAGCAGCTGCAGCAGTGCGCTTACCGGCGCGTGTCTGAAGCATCCAGAGTTTACCTTGTTCAATAGTGAATTCGATATCGCACATGTCACGATAATGATTTTCAAGAACGGTGAAGATTTCTTCAAGCTCGCGACCGGCTTCCTGAAGCCCCTCAACATGCTTAAGCTCTGATATGGGGCTGGTGTTACGAATACCGGCAACGACATCTTCGCCCTGGGCATTCACCAGATAATCACCGTAGAACTCATTTTCGCCGTTAGCAGGATTACGGGTAAACGCAACACCTGTAGCTGATGTATTGCCCTTGTTACCAAACACCATCGACTGCACATTTACCGCCGTGCCCATATTGTCTGAAATCTTGTTCTGCTTACGATAGAGAATAGCACGAGGATTTTCCCAAGAGCCAAAGACGGCACGAATAGCGAGATTGAGTTGCATATCGGGATCTTGTGGGAAGACCACTACCCCATTTTCCACCAATTCAGGATAATCAACAGCAGAAACATTCGCTGAGAAGATTTCTTTGAAATCGACGACAAGCTTATCGAGATCCTCAGCCAACAAATCGCAATCATCATGAACGCCACGAGCAATTCGTGCAGAAGCAAGAGCATTCTCGAATAGATCACCATTGATACTCATAACAACATTGGAGAACATCTGGATGAAACGTCGATAGGAATCCCACGCGAAACGAGGGTTGTCCGTTTGCTTGATCAAACCCTGTACCGACTCGTCATTCAAACCAAGATTCAAAACCGTGTCCATCATACCGGGCATCGAAATAGGTGCACCCGAGCGGACAGAAACAAGCAGCGGATCCTCTGGATCGCCGATGCGTTTGCCCATACGTTGTTCGAGATCGAGACGATACTCCTGAATGGTATCTAAGACTCCCTCGGGAAACTCACCGGTCTTCGCATAGTCCATACAGGTCTGACAGGAAATGGTGAATCCTGGGGGTACCGGTAGACCAATGTTTGCCATCTCGGCCACATTGGCACCTTTTCCACCAAGAACACCTGTCATGCCCTTGTTCCCCTCGGTAACGTTGTTACCGTCCGCGTCTCTGCCAAAGCGAAAAACGCGTTGTTGTGTGTCAGCCACGATGCGCTCCTTTATACAATCTCACAACATACAAATTGAAAGTAACGATCCGCCGCAGGATCTACGGCGACGGCATCCGCCCCTATCGACAGCTGGAATCGGACACAGAACGTTAGTATACCTATATTTCTACTCTGTAAAGAGAAACCACATGAATCTTCACCGTGAGCGTCTCTAAAATAGTCAGATACGGAGAATCATCCTTCATAAAATCGTAAAACCTCCTGTGCGGTCTCTTCTATGGCACGACGCTCAGTATGTATGACGCGGCAACCAATGCGACGCATTATTCTCCGCGCGTCTTCCAGATCATCTTCAATACCATCGATATTTACATACGAGGGAACAAGGGCGGCCGCTTCACCAATTCTTTTGCGCCGCACTTCCTCAAGAACTTCTGGACTCGATATCAATCCAAAAATCTTGCGTGGTTCCACATCATAGAGTTGAGCTGGTGGTTCCACACCAAATGCCAGAGGTATATTTGCCACTTTGTATCCCATAGAACTGAGGTACATCGACAAGGGAGTCTTTGATGTGCGAGAAACACCAACCAAAACAATATCAGCAAGTTTCAGATCTTCAGGGTTACGCCCATCATCATGGTCGACTGCAAAATCCATAGCCTCTATACGAGCAAAATAGGCGGCGTCAACCGCACGATTTACGCCAGAACGATATGTAGGCTTTTCTCCGGTAGATTGAGCGATAGCATCAATTGCGCCACTTATAAGATCAACAGCGCGTAGGGGCTTATCCTTGATATACTCGATCATCTCATCGCGCAAACCACAATTTACAATGGTATAGAGTAAAACCATCTCGTCGCCAGGAACAAGCTGCTTGAGATGGTTTTCAAGAAATGTTCGTATTTGCGCTATGGAAGTAGCTTTATAAAATCGAGCAATGGTAAATGCGTCCTCGTCAAACTGACTCGCCGCTGCATGAGCAACCGCAGCAGCCGTATCTCCTAAAGAATCAGATATGATAAGTATCTCAGGCTTTTTCTTCATCGGCGCACCAACCTATCAGACACTGAGCTTTTCAAAATCAGCAATATCTTTGAACGTCAAAACAAATTGATTGAGCAAACGTAAACGATTATTGCGTATATTTTCGTCTTTATCCATGATCATCACTTCTTCAAAGAAGACATCAATGGGAGCACGTAACTGAGCAAGGCAGGCAAGAGCGGACGGATAGTCATCCGCGATAAGAGCAGTAGCAACACCATCTTTTACCCGAGCAAGCGCGTCTAGAAGTACAATCTCTTGACCGTTGAGTATCAGTACGTCGATCTCGGTGCCTAATTGAGGATCGCTTAGATTGTGCGCTCGCTTATAGGCAACCGCTAAGTCGTCAAAAAGCTCTGGCTGATCGTCATGAGCATGTGTCAAAGCATCGCAACGACGTATGACCGTGGTAGGCTCGATTATACCCGTCGAAAGAACAGCCTCGACAACCTGAGACGTATAGCCCGCGTCACGAGCCAAAACACCCAAACGGGCGCTAAAGAATCCTTTGATCGCCTGCTCTATAGATGTACGATCAAATTCAATGGAGGTATATCCATCAAGAGAACGCTCTATTGCTCGCGCAAGAGATATGTCAATGCCTGATTGTAATAACGCGATACAGCCAAGAGCGGCACGACGTAGTGCAAACGGGTCAGAAGATCCCGTCGGTGCCTGTCCAATAGCAAAAATTCCACAAATGGTATCGATTTTGTCAGAAAACGCGACTAATTGACCAACAATACCTTCTGGTAAGACATCACCCGCAAAACGAGGACGATAGTGCTGCTCAATAGCGGTAGCAACGTCTTCGTTTTCATGAGCAGCGCGTGCGTAGTATCCACCCATAACTCCTTGTTGTGAGGTAAATTCAACCACTGCATTGGTAACAAGATCAGCTTTGCAAAGAAGCGCCGCTCGTTTACAAGACTCGCACTCTTCATCAGAAAGACTTGCCTCGAGGGCGCACGATTCTACCAACCGCACCATTCGCTCAGCTTTTGCGCCCATCGTGCCAAGCTTCTCTTGAAACACGACGTTATCAAGATCTTTGACATATGCTTCGAGTGGACGCTTAAGATCTTCGCTATAGAAAAATGCTGCGTCAGAAAGACGAGCCCGCACCACTCGCTCATTACCAGAAATAATTGTCTGGGCGCAACGAGGGTCACCATTGCTCACCAAAAGAAATGAAGATGACAACTCACCTTGTGATGTATACAGTGGAAAATATCGCTGATGCGATAACATCGCATCCGTAATAATCTCAGAGGGAACTTCAAGAAACTCCTCATCAAAATGCCCAATAAGCACGGTGGGATACTCAACGAGATTTACCACCTCGCTGAAGGTAGATGCAGGCACCCGGGCCACCAGCTGGGAGGCCTCTTCCGCAGCAGCAATCTGTCGACGAATCAGGGCAGCGCGATCTGTTTGATCAGCGACCACACAGGCCGACTGAAGAGCAGAAAGTAGAAGGTCTGCGTCCTCGATCTCAATAGGATCTGGCGCAAGAAAACGGTGTCCGCGGGTTGTGCGTCCCGCCTCGAGACCCGCAAATGAAACAGGGATAACAGTGGTGCCATAAAGAGCAAGCAGCCAACGAACGGGACGAGCAAAACGAGCGTCACCACTTCCCCACCGCTGCGACTTTGGCCAAGATATACCCGTGATGAGTCGCTCGGCGATTGAGGGAAGCAATTGAACCGCATCGCGGGGAATCTGCTCAACAACCGCATATACGTATTCAACATCACCATCTTTGCCGCGAACTAGATCGCGAACCATAAGACTCTTGCCACGCGCAAACCCTTCCGCAGCCTTTGTCGGATTGCCCTGCGCGTCAAACGCAATTGCAACCGAAGGGCCACGAAAGCGCTGAATGAGACCGTCAGATTTTTCGGACAGCCCTCGTACCTCAATGATGATGCGTCGAGGCGTTATATGAATGGAACCCTCTTCATATCCAAGACGTGCATCCGAAAACGTTTCGGAGACCAGCAACTCGAGTTGCTTTGCCGCAGAGTCAAGAGGGGCGGCGGGAATTTCTTCACATCCAATCTCAAGAATGAATGTCTTACTCATCGCCGGCTCCTTCCTCTACACCGCAAACATTCTTAAGGTAAGACAGACAGCACGCCTTTGCAATCGTCCGCACGCGCAATATGTATCCCATACGCTCAGTTGCCGAAATAGCTCCGCGTGCATCAAGTAGATTGAACGCATGAGAGCACTTGAGCACGCAATCATACGCCGGGAGAGGCAGATCGTATTCAAGAAGACGCAGACATTCTCGCTCATAATTATTAAAGTTGCCAAGCAGCAAATCGATATCAGCATATTCAAAATTGAACGCAGAGAATTCCCGTTCATTTTCAAGGAAAACGTCCCCGTAGGTGAATATATTCCCCTCTTTATCCTTTGCCCAAATAAGGTCAAATATCGAATCAGTAGATTGAACGACCATTGCTAGACGTTCAAGACCATAGGTAATTTCGGCAGAAACAGGCCGGCATTCTATACCTCCAACCTGCTGAAAATAGGTAAACTGGGTTACTTCCATACCGTTAAGCCACACTTCCCAACCAAGGCCCCATGCACCCAGAGTAGGTGATTCCCAATCATCTTCAACAAACCGTATGTCATGTTTTTCAGGTTCAATACCAATTGTTCGCAGCGAATTTAAATAAAGATCTTGAACATCATCAGGCGAAGGTTTCAGAAGAACCTGAAACTGATAATAATGTTGTCCACGATTTGGATTTTCACCATAGCGACCATCAGTCGGCCTGCGGCATGGCTGCACATAGGCGGCTTTCCATGAGTCAGGGCCTATTGCCCTGAGCGCGGTTGCCGTATGAAATGTTCCTGCACCGACTTCGCTGTCATACGGCTGCAGTATGACACAACCCTGCTCTGCCCAATAATTCTGTAAGGCGAGAATAATCTCTTGAAACGTCAACACTTGCCTCTCACAACTCCTTATGCCACAGATAAATCACTTCAATTTCGCTCAGGGAACGAACAAAACTATCAAAATAACGAACTCGTAACCATATAATTTATTAGGAAAGAAATCCAAAATCCTTAAACGGCCAATATATAAAGAATGCTTTGCCGCTTACAGAATTTGCAGGTACCGCACCAAAATACCGGCTATCAGCAGAGTTTCCCCTATTATCTCCCATAACCCAAAGATATCCGTCAGGAACGGTATAGGGGTAACTGATAGTCTTATTCTGGTATGTCTGACTCAGAGGATAGCTTTTCTGCCCACGTGTATAAGACTCGTCACCAAGTGGGATGCCGTCTACGTAGACAATGCCATCGCGCAGATCAACCGTCTGTCCCCCTGTAGCGATAACACGCTTGATCAGGGTTGACACTGAATGGGTCGGATCGTCGAAAGTAACAATATCACCACGTTTTATAGAGGAAAAATAGTAGGTAACCTTTTCAGAAAAAACCCGGTCACCTATCTGCAAGGTCTGTTCCATTGAGCTGGTCGGTATTTCGTAAGGCTGGAAAACAAACGTCCTGATGAGCCAAGTAAGGGCAAGAGCCAAGGCGATGATGATCGCCAATTCGACAACAGCACGAAAAATGCGCCCGACAGATTTTCCGACCATAGAAAGACCCTTTTCATCTCGCGGAGCATAGAACTGCTTCCGACCTGTCAGTAAACTCAGATAGTATGATCGTTAATCATACCTCCTCAGCCTTCTATTTCTCCTCGGTAGCGCTGAGATAGTGTTGTATCATCATTCGTTCTTCATCGCTTATGTCTGCCCCTGCGAGTAGGTCAGGACGCCATTGAGCGGTCTTGAGAAGTGCTTCTCCGCGGCGCCATGATGCAATCCGGGCGTGGTCCCCAGAAAGCAATACCGGCGGGACATGCAGATCACGATAGTGCTCTGGCCGTGTGTATTGAGGATATTCGAGCAGCCCGCCTGAAAATGACTCTGACTCAACAGAAAGATCATCGCCAAGAACTCCGGGCAACAGTCTGACAATAGCATCGATCATGACAAGAGTTGGCAACTCTCCTCCAGTCAAGACATAATCGCCTATCGAGTAGCGTGCGTGAGCTCGTGCGTACACTCTCTCATCCATGCCCTCGTAGTGGCCACAGACAAATACCAAGTGTTTATGCCTTGAAAGCTCTTCGGCATCTACCTGGACAAAAGGTTTTCCTGCAGGAGTCGCGATGATCACATATGATTCGTCATCGACGCACAAATCATCAAGTGCTTCAAAAATAGGTGCCGCCTTCATAAGAAGGCCCGGGCCGCCACCATAGGGTTCGTCATCGGTTGTTCGATGGCGATCATGAGTCCAGTCACGAAGATCATGAGCATAAAACTCCAGCATACCCTTATGTTGAGCACGTTTCATGATGGATTCATTCATGGCCGAATTAAGCATATCGGGGAATGTAGATACCGCGTCTATCTTCATATGATATCCCCTAATCGTTAAGATCGAACAGACCGTTGGGAAGTGAGACTGTGATTCTGCCCCGATCATCTTTTTCATGTACGAATTCGTCAACAAAGGGTATCAGTGTTTCATGATTTGCATCGTTAACTACCACGAGGATATCCTGAGCCCCGTTTGAGAGAACTGCCGTCACCACGCCGATATCACCTTGCCGGGTATCCCATACCGGACAGTCAATAATGTCAGAATCATCGGCATCGATGCCGGCATCCGGTAGAACAGATACAGAAACAAGGCAGGTTTTGCCTACCAGTGAAAATGCTGTAGCGTCGTCGTCAACACCCTCAAAACGAACCGCCTGGCCATCGGGAAGAGCGCGCGCCGACACAACGCGCGCACGATATACACCGCGCAGAGGAGGAGGAGTTAGAAACATCTCCATACCGTTGAAACAAGTGAAAGGGAGGTCACCGATCGCCACGATCTTGACCTCCCCTTTTCTACCAATGGTTCTGGTAACACGCGCAACATTGCGATAGGCACCTTGTGTGGCGGCGCTCATCAACTAGCCAAGTACTTCCACTTCAAGCGGACCGTCGCAAGCGGCGCGCGCCAGCATTCTGATAGCCTTGATCATTCTACCTTGACGACCGATAACTTTACCTGTCTCGTCGGGATCAACGCTTACCTCGATAACGTAACCTTCGCCATCGTTGTGACCCTTGACTTCAACGGCCTCTTCGTCATCGACTAACGCAACAACGAGTGCTTCGACAAGTCCCGCTACATCGTCATAACCGGTTGACATGCTTTATGCCTTCCGAGCTTGCTTGATCAGAATTGCCACGCGATCTGTAGGTTGAGCACCCTTAGCAATCCATGCATCGACTTTGTCAAGATCAAAATCTACTAGGTGGGGCTCGACGCAGGGGTTGTAATAACCTATCTGCTCAATAAAACGCCCGTCGCGTGCAGATCGTCCGTCGGCGACAACAACACGATAATAAGGGGTCTTTTTCGCGCCATGACGCGCCAAGCGAATTTTAACAGCCAAGACTTTCTCCTTTGATTACGAACTTCAATTACATGCTTTATCACAACGCCGGGAATTTTAAGCGTTTAGTTTGCAAAAGATTATAATACGGCAACTATTCACACTTAGCGGAACCCCTTACCTCATGTCAGAAAAACAGCACAACTGACAAGAAGTTTTCGGCATCTATCCTCTACCTCTTCTGGTCCATTGAGTCAGCCAGTTTTTTAAGATCAGAGGGACTCATAGAGCCAAGACCCGGAATTGAGGGGAGCATTGAACGCTTGCTCTTGCGTTTTCCCTTCTTTCCTTTACCCGATTTCGTAGTACGAGATTCCGGCAATGCGGCTTGCATTTTCTTCACCATCTTACGGGTTTCATTATATTTGGCAACCAGCTGATTTACCTCAAAAACTTTAACGCCAGCTCCCTTCGCAATGCGTGCGCGTCGTGATCCATTGAGAACCATGGGCTTACGTCGTTCCTCAAGCGTCATAGAACCGATAATAATCTCCATACGATCAAAGGCGTCCTCTTGTACCTGTCCCCCCGATAACGCCTTCTCACCGCCGGGCAATGCCTTCATGAAAGACCCGATCCCGCCCATCTTCTTTATCTGTTGATTCATAGACACAAAATCGTCAAACGTGAGATCGGCATGCATCAAACGTTGCGCCTCTTCAGCTTCTAGTTCTGAAGTTGCTACAGCTTGGGCTTTCTCAATGAGCGTGAGCATATCGCCCATACCAAGAATCCGCTTTGCCATACGGTCCGGGTGAAATGCCTCGAGCGCTTCAGGCTTTTCCCCATCCGAAATAAACTTGATAGGCTTACCGGTAATCTCGCGAATGGATAGCGCCCCACCGCCACGTGCGTCGCCATCCATCTTTGACATAATGACACCATCAAAATCAACACGTTCAGCAAATGCCTGAGCAACAGTAACCACATCTTGACCAGTCATGGCATCAACCACCATAAGGATCTGTTCAGGTTTAACTGCATCCTTAATCGCAGCCGCTTCGCTCATCATTTGCTCATCAACATGTAGCCGTCCCGCGGTATCAATGATGACTATGTCTTTCAGTGTATCAATTGCCTCACGTATAGAATGCTTCGCTATGGTAACCGGGTCTACTCCATCTTCGCGATAGACTTTTACGCCAATTTCGCCGCCGAGCGCCTCAAGCTGATCAATTGCGGCGGGACGATAGATATCGCAGGCCGCCAATAATGGCTGATGCCCCTGCTGCTTAAGATAGTAGGCTATCTTAGCCGATGCCGTAGTTTTGCCCGATCCCTGAAGACCAACCAGCATGATAACTGCAGGCACACGTCCCCCGAGGACAAGCGATGAATCAGTCGACCCGAGAAGTTCAGTGAGCTCTTCAAGAACTATCCTAATGACGTTTTGGGCAGGCGTCAGCGAATCGAGCACATCAGCGTCAAGTGCCCGCTCCTTGGTACGAGCAATGAATGTTTTGACTACTTTAAAATTTACGTCTGCCTCAAGAAGAGCAAGACGAATCTCACGCATCGCAGCATCAATATCTGCTTCCGTAAGACGTCCTTTTGATTTTAGCTTGTCAAGTACGCCCTGCAGTCGTGTCGAAAGATTCTCAAGCATCTCTGTTTTCTCCTATTCGCTCGCCGATAAGCGCATGAGCAAAATCGAGGGGATCAAATGGGCGGAGATCGTCAATGGACTCCCCAACTCCAATACGCACGATAGGTAATTCAAGTTCACGAGAAACGGCAACCGCAATGCCACCCTTAGCCGTACCATCCAGCTTAGTAATAACAATACCATCAAGATCTAGGTGGCGATCAAACTCTCGTGCCTGTATAAGACCATTCTGGCCAGTTGTCGCATCAATTACCAAAATTGTCTTTACCGTCATGGTCGAACGTTTCCGTGTCACCGCAACAACTTTTTCAAGTTCGCGCATAAGATCGTCACTGGTATGCAGGCGGCCCGCTGTATCTATAAGGATCAGATCATCGCCCTCTGCCTCAGCCCGCTGAATAACCTCAAAACAAACGCTCGCAGGATCACTACCTCGATCACGTTCAACCACGGCAACATGCGCGCGCAAAGCCCATTCATGAAGTTGTTCAATGGCGGCAGCGCGAAAGGTATCGCCACTGCCTAACAGCACGCGACGCCCCTGTTCGACACCCGCTTTGGCAATCTTTCCGACTGTCGTCGTCTTGCCCGCACCGTTGATACCAACAAACAGAACAACTAGTGGTTTTTCGTCGAGTAAGTCAGGTGTGTTTTCTTCAAACATTGAGGCAATCGCCTCTGCAAGATGTTCCTGAACCGCAAAGGCATCCGGAAGTGCAAGGCGACGAGCAGTTTCACGCAGTTGTTCAACAATTTCAGTTGAAGCAACCGCTCCCATATCACCAAGAATAAGCGTTTCTTCAAGGGCATCCCAATACTCTTCGCTTAAATCAGGTGAACGATCAAGAATGACGTTCATCTGCTCACGTAACATTGAGCGCGAGCGCGTGAGCCCTTTCTGCAGTCGTTCAAAGAATGTCATATCACGTTCCTATTCGCTTATATAGATATCTGCGTATTCATCATTGATATAAGAGAGCAACCTTACCAGACAGACTATTGGTGCCCCACCGCCTTGATGGCCTGATCAAGCCTTTGGCTCACCAATTTCGTAACACCAGCAGCCTGCATCGACACTCCATACAAACATTCGGCCATCTCCATGGTCCGGCGCTGATGCGTTACCAGTATGAGCTGAGTATGTGTACGAATCGAATCGAGATACGCAATCAAACGGACCAGATTCGAATCGTCAAGCGCCGCTTCCACTTCATCAAGAATGTAGAATGGCACGGCACGTGTACGATATATTGCAAACATCAGGGCAAGCGCCACAAGAGATTTCTCGCCACCGCTCATCAAAGAAAGCTTGGTAATCTTCTTTCCCTTCGGATGAGCAATGACCTCAACACCGATCGCATCGGGCTCGTCTCCCTCCATAAGCACAAGCTCACCGGCGCCGCCAGGAAACAGAACGGAGAATATGTCGGTAAAATTCCTATTTACAATCTTGAATGTCTCTTGGAATTGATTTTGCATCTTGCGATCAAGCGCTCGAGATATAACCGTGAGTTTCTTGCGCGCATCCTCCAGATCAGCAATCTGCATCTCTATTGCTTCATGACGTTCCCTGAGCGTTTCATACTCTTCGCGTGCAACATGATTCACTGCACCAAGACTTGCAATTTTATGACGGAGGGTTTCAGCGCGTGATTCTATTGCCTGTCGATTCTCAGGCGCAGGAATCCTGAGCGCTTCTTCAAGCGATGTACCATTTTCAGAAACTATCCGCTGGATACCGTGCTCTACTTCGTTTTCGATCTTTGCCTTTTCAATGCGCATTACGTTCAGACGTTCCTGAACCTCTACAAGGTCTTTTCTCGCATCTTCAACGGCCTGTGCAGACTCCCCAATAATCGCTTTGAGGGTGGTTGAGTCTGAGAGTCCCAGACGTGACTGCTCCTGTAAACGTGCGCCAATAGAAGCCGCGTCGCGATACAATCTCTCATATATCTCATACAGTGGGTCAACCCGAGTACGAATAATCGAAAGGTTGCGGGCAGTCTCGCGCGATACTCCCAGCATTTTCTCAAGTTCTTTGATCTCAGTGCGCAGGCGCTCAACATGGTTCTTATGGAAATTTATTGCCCCTTTGCGGGTTTCCATATCAACTTTGCATTCGTTTATTTCGTCATAGACAGCCGAGCGTTCTTGATTAATCTGATAGAGTTCTTCAGAGCTCGCCTCGACCTTGCCTTTGAGCTCACCCAATTCAGCCGTAATGACTTCGATACGATGCTCATACTCTTCAAGCAATGGAGCAGCAGATCCCCGCTTGACGTTCAACTGTTTTAGGCGTTCTTCAATATCGCTACGTTTCGCCACAAGATCTGTCATTGAACGTTCGAGGCGCGCGACTTCTTCTCGAGCAGAATCGCCCATGCCCTGCAACCGCGCGCGCGTTTGGGATAACTCAAAATCATCCTGTTGAGCAAGCAAAAGATTCTGTTCCGCTTCAGATACGGCCATCTCTGCGTCGCCTAATTTACAGGTAAACTCTTCGATGCGAGCCGTAATGTCCATGAGTTTTCGCTTACGAGCAAGCACGTTATTTGCAACCGAAGCCTGAGCACCCAACGTAACTTTACCATTTGGCCACACAATCGAACCATCGCGTGTAACAAAACGAGCACCAGTAGTATCCTTCTCAAAAAATCGAAGCGCCAACTCAAGGTCTTTTGCCACGTAGACATCGCCGATCAGTGCCTCGGCTAGTTCGAGATGCTCAGATGATACCGTGATGGTATCGAGAAGACGGATGCCTTTATCGCTGCGAACACGAAAATCCGGACGCATGTCATGCGCGGGGAGCAGCGACACTTCTCCCTCTATGTCCGTCTGCAACGTCAACTGAGCGGCGATGGCAATCGCTACGTCGTTGGTGTCGATAACGAGTGCAAAGACCTCGTTGCCCAGTAAACGTTCGATAACCTGTTCATACTCGCCCGTCTCAAGAAAGATGTCCGGAAGAGCTTCCATGGTACCGGGAAACTTATCTCTGTTTTGAGAGATCCACGTTACCGCAGGACTCGCATTCTCGAATGCCTTGCCAAGTTCTTCAAGAGCGATAGCCTCCGCACGTAACGCCGCAAGTTCATCTTGAATCTTTGAAACTTCGGCCTTGCGAATATCTACGATGCGGACACGCTTGTCGATATCAGATTTCGCGAGAATCGAATCGCTCTCTGTTTTGCTGAGATCAGTTTCGATTATTTTGAGCTTTCCGCGACGTTCGGCAAGCAGATGCTGCATTGAGGAGAACTCCTCTTCAATCTGATTTGCTCTATCGGTCAGCAGCCCTTCCTCAAGATCAACTGACTCAAGCAGGTCTTTTGCCTTGGCAAGCGCTGTGCCGGTAGTGTCAAGGGCCTTTTCATGATTGCGCAGCGAAGAGGCAGCACTGTTATATGCCTCGTCTACGATACGACGCTTCTTATTGATCATCTCGGAACGACGATTCAGCTCAGTGAACTGGCCGTAGAATGCATCAAGACCGGCAGTATTCTCGTCGTGTGCACGCTCTGCTTCGTCAAGTTCTGTGCGTGCCGTACTCAAGCGAGCTTCAGAATTATAGATGACAGCGCGAAGATCTGAAAGACGGGCAACCATGTTCTTGCCCTTCTCTTCCACCAGACGCACCGAGGTATCTAAGCGCTGCATAATTGACTGACAACGAATGCGCTGCTCGTTAAGATCACCCACATAGATGCCTTTTTCTTCAAGCGCACGCTGTCGCTTCGAAAGCTCCTCTTCTTTTTCTGAAAGCCTGAATCCCACGAGCTCGGCCTCAGCTTCTATTTCAGTTTCTTGGCGTTTTATAACGTCCCATCCGCTCTGCAGAGAACGCAAATCATCCACCGCAAGCGCAAGATCAACCTTTTTGAGTTCACCCGCATATTCATCGTAGCGTTGAGCGCGGGAGGCTTGCCTTTCAAGAGGTTTGAGCTGGGAATCTATAACTTTGAGCACATCACGAACGCGATCGAGCGTAGTGTCCATCTTCTTGAGTTGACGAGAGGCTCGTATCTTTCGTTCTTTATGTTTTAAAGTCCCCGCCGCCTCTTCTATGAGAAGACGACGATCTTCTGGCCGCGCATTGAGAAATTCGTCAAGCTTGCCTTGACAGATAATCGAATGTACGCCTTCGCCAATCCCAGAATCATGAAGGATATCGATGACATCTCGGCGTAATGAGGGCGCGCCATTTATGAGATATTCGCTCTCACCGTTGCGATACATGCGGCGCGTTATAGCAACTTCTTCAAATTCAATAGGAAGTATGTGGTCGGAGTTATCCAGTACAATATCCACCTCGGCAACGCCTACGGCTTGACGCGCAGAAGAACCTGCAAATATGAGTTCTTCCATCGAGGAAACGCGTAGACTTGAAGCTTTTCTTTCTCCGAGAACCCAAAGAACCGCTTCGGAGATGTTCGACTTGCCTGAGCCGTTTGGCCCCACAATCGCCGATACCCCTGGCTCGAAATTTATAGTCGATTTGTCAGCGAAAGATTTAAACCCTTTCAGCGTTAATGATTTAAGATACACAGAACCTGATTTCCTGTTCTCACTCGGCCCCATACAATATGCCAACGGATGACATCATATGCTACAGTTTAAAGCAACAGGAACTCCTTGCCCATGACTATCAATCATTTTCGACTAAATCCGTATCCCCATATATCAACTTGATAGCTTCCGACGCAGCTTGAGTTTCTGCCTCTTTTTTCGAGCGTCCCCGCCCTTGCGCCAAGGGCTCATCATCGATGCAGACCTCAACGGTAAACGTACAGTCATGCGGCGGACCCTCCGTTTCAACAAGCCGATAATGAGGATGACGGTGGTCGACCTGAAGTAACTCCTGCAATATAGACTTTGAATTTGTGGGTGCCCATGCTTGATCTTCGTGAATATGAGGGCCAAGCGTTCGGAGAACGAAGGAGCGCGCCAGTTCAATACCCCCGTCTATACGCAGCGCCGCGACCACTGCCTCATAGACATTTTCCAGGGCATGTTTCATTCCTCTATTACCGGAAACCTTTTCGCTCGAGCCAAAAACAACTATATCGCCAAATCCAAGTTCGCGAGCAACCCTAGAGAGAGTTTCACCCGAAACCACCGACACCTTCAGACGTGTAAGAAATCCTTCGTCAAATGAAGGAAATCTGTGGAAGACCTCTGCGGCGACCATAGCACCTACTAAGGAATCTCCATAGAATTCGAGACGTTCATAGGAATAGCGTGCATCCCCATCCTCAACAGCAGAGGGATGAGTAATCGCAGCTTCAATAAGCGACGCATCCTGAAAATGATATCCCAGTATTTTTTCGACAGATGCGATGCGGGCCGCCATAGTTTGTTCACCGGAAGATATGCCCACTCTCCCCTTTTGCTTATGTCCGCTCATCTAGGACAACAGCCTTTCCACATCTCGAACCGCATCTCCGATAGTATGCACATGTTCGAAATCTGACTCGGGAACCGTGATGTTGAACTCATCTTCGATGGAAATCAAGATCTGAAACATATCAAGAGAATCTGCGTCGAGATCTTCCAAAAGGTTAGTGGTATCGCGAAGACTGGCCGGATTAAGAGCCAGCTGATCAGCGATGATCCCCAACATCGTGTGATATAGCGTATCGTAATCCAAAGCAAACCTATCCGTTGAGACCTTGGGCCAGAGATTCTCCTGAATCATCTTCCAGCGAATCCTGAACCGCAAGAGCCTCTTCGATGCGCTGAGGAAGCCCCTGACGTGCTGCTTTCGCTGATGTAATGATTCCGTTGCAGATAGCGGTCGCAGATGAAGAACCGTGTCCGATAATAACAACATTTTTCAGACCGAGAAGAGGTGCTCCTCCGTACGTATCAGCCGATACCTGGTCCTTCAATTCATGAAGAGCCGACTTAAGGCCGGCAGCAGCGAGCATGTTCTTAAATGATGCGTGCATAATCTGCTGTATAGCTCCAAACAAAACCCGGGAGGTACCTTCTATGGTTTTCAAGGCAACATTACCCGTAAAGCCATCGGTCACTATGACATCATACGTTGCTTGGAGTATGTCGTTGCCCTCCGCGTTTCCCGCAAATCCTTGTACAGATTTGCGCATGAGAGCATGAGCTTCCTGGGCAAACTGAGAGCCTTTCTCATCCTCCTCGCCAATATTTAGCAATGCGATGGAGGGGTCTACCGTATTCAAAACACACTGACTGTAGATACGTCCCATTTCCGCAAATTGAACAAGGTAGCTTGGCAGACAGTCGGCGTTTGCGCCCACGTCAGTCAGCACGATAGGTTTTACTGGAGAGGGAACAACCGTGGCAATAGCTGGTCGTTTAACCGTATTCAGCCTACCAATAATGATCGTCGCCGCCGCAAGACAGGCACCCGTTGAGCCTGCCGAGAAGAAGGCTTGTGCTCGGCCCTCTTTGACCAAACGGCACCCTACAACAATCGATGAATCCTTCTTCTGACGAACTGCCTGAGCGGGATGTTCACCCATTGAGATGACTTCAGTAGCAGCGACTGCTTGCACGCGATCAGGAAAACAAGCGGCAAATGGGCTCACGATTTCTGCAAAGCCCGTTACCAACACCGAAAGATCGTCATCGCGAGCAAGCGCCTCAGCGATTCCCTCCAGAACAACATCTGGCGCGTGATCCCCGCCCATTGCGTCTACACAGACACAAATCTTGCCGTTTGATGACATTTTTAATTCCTTCCGCATCAAGCAACAGTTATTAAACAGTTCCAGCCATTGTGATCATATATCAACACAGAGTATTATCCTGTAACGCAAGCCAAAGGTCAAAAGCAGTTTGGCAAAACCACACTAAGACAAAAAGGCCTTTCCTATGATGGAAAGGCCTGCCTACTACAAGATGTGCTGATCCACTCCGCTATTCAGTAACAATGACTTCGCGATCACGATAGTAGCCACAATTGCCACATACATGATGCGGTAATTTAACGGCACCACATTGGGGACAGATAGAACGACCCTTAGTTTCGATCACGTCATTGGCACTGCGACGCGAATGAGTGCGCGCACGTCCTGTCTTTCGCTTAGGTACAGCCATCTTCTTTAACTCCTCGAATACTGTATGCCCGAACCATCGGACATGTTGATTTTCGCACGAGACGATATGCTACCATGCTCGAATCGTTTTGTCACCTGCCAGATAAATTCTACACGAAGAAATAGTTCGTTGAAACAAGAAAAACGCTCGTCAAGACTCTGAAGAGAACTTTATATCCTGCAAAATTGAAAATGGATTATCAGAGTTTAGCTGTCCCGAGCATTCGCAGGAATCATTGTTAAGATTTGTGCCACACCGTGAACAAAGACCTTTGCAATCGTCATCACACAGTAATACCGCCGGTATCTCGAACACAAGAGCAGCGCGAATACAGTCCGAAAGTTCGATCGTACCATCAGGCGCAACAATATCAAATTCGTCGGCCTCAAGACCATCAGGCGTATCTTCCTCGGAAAAGACAAAGAACCCCTCAATTTCGCCGTCTGCCCGAAACGTAACAGGCTCGAGACAACGAGCACATGAGCCTATGACGGTCGCCGAAATCGTCCCGCCGACCACAACGCCACTTCCCACATGAGAAAAATCGACGTGATAAGAGATATGATCAGGAAGAGCATATTGCATACAACCAACAAAAAGTCTGTCCTCGGGAAGGACTCCTTCGAGAGAGACAAAATCACCCGCATTCTCTAATGCAGGAAGAAGATGATAGTTAAGCGATGCCATAGTTAGCGAGACGAACGATTATTGAGACGGTCTCGGCAACGACGAACATTCTCATTGAGCGATTCGAGAGAAGTTTCGATATGCTGAAATACGCTATCAGCATAATCTTCGGCACCAGCGCGAACAGAACGCTCCATTTCATGCGCATCAGCAAGAATATTTTCAGCCTGCTGATTGGCAATTCTGACAACCTCTTGTTCGCTTGCGATAGTCAGCGCTTGGTTGCGAGCGTCCTCAAGGATGCGATTACATTCAGCCTGCGCATCTTCGATCATACCTTCACGCTCTCGCACGATCATACGCGCTTGTGCAAATTCAGGAGGAAACGCGTCCCGAATATCGTTGATGATATCAAGAACTGGTATAAGCTCTATCTGGCGCTTGTTACTGTTTCCAAGCACTGACTTGCTGTCCTCAATGTAATCCGATAGTTCGTCCAAAAGTGCCAATACGCCTGTTTCGTCCATCTTATTCCCTTCCAAAAGCCATGCTTCATAATGATTATAGTGTGTTTCATGGCAATTAGCCTTCACATATGTTGTTAATATTAGTGCAGAAGCCCCTCTTCAACAACTTCGCCTTAAAAAACATCGTCTATTAGTTCGGTGTTGCACTAAATTTCCAGATTTTTAAAGATACTTGCTTTCCAAAGCCGCTTCTACAACTGACGGCACAAAAGTATGGACGCTGCCACCAAGAGAAGCTATCTCCCGGACAACCGAAGAACTAAGATACATATTTTCAGGTGATGACATAATGAAGATGGTTTCCATGTCTCTGTTGAGCTGGTAGTTAACAGCTGCCATTTGAAATTCCATTTCAAAGTCGGTCAAAACACGTAAACCCTTTACGACTACTCGAGCATTGATAGAATGCGCAAAATCAACGAGAAGATTGGAAAACGGCATGACTGTTACATTTTCGATATGAGCAGTAACCTGTTTGACGAGATCGACTCGCTCTTCAAGCGTAAAAAGCGTGCCCACATCATATTTTTTCTCTGAGGAGGCGACGCCCACCACGACCTCATCGAAAATCTGGGCACTGCGTTCAATAACATCTAAGTGCCCGGAGGTGATGGGGTCAAATGTCCCCGGCACCAGAGCACGTTTTATTTCTCGGCTTGCATTCATCGTCGGTCCTCCTCTTGATAACTGATATAGTCAATCTCGGTTATCCCATAACGTTTATTCAGTACAACATCAAATCTTCCCGTACACGCGCTTGCACGAGGCCCCTCGGCAAGTCGCGAATCATCAAAACTGAAGGTATTATTTCCATGTTCATAGACGATAAGCGCATCTTCTCCAAGATTTCCGCCCATAGAAAGATCCTCAAGTAATCGACAGACACTTTCTCCAGAACATGCGTAAGGCGGATCAAGGATAATCAATCCAAACGGCCCACCGCGCAAAGAAGTGTTACGTCGAGCAAGCGCGCAAACATCTTCCCCATAAAAAGATATCATATCCTGAGGAATATCGAGAACTGTTGCGTTGGATTCGATAATCGCCAGCGCGCGACGGTTCGCCTCTACAAATGTGACGTGCGAGGCACCACGTGAGAGCATCTCAAAGCCAATCGCCCCACTGCCTGCAAACGCATCAAAGACTGAGACCCCTAGCATATCCCCAACATAGGAAATGATCGAACTGGCCATGGCCTCACGCACACGATCAGTCGTCGGGCGCGTGCTCGATGCCGCAATAGTTTTGATTACGCGTCCTTTGTATTTACCAGATATTATCCTCATCAAATCAATCTCCTGATCATACGCATGACTTGTTCTCTTCTTGTTCCTGATCATGAGAAAAAAGAATGGACAGTTCATAGAGCACATGTTCATGAACCGGATGCGACAGCAGCGGATCAGCAGCAATAATCTCAGAAACGTCCTCGTGAACCCGATCGATAAGAGCCGCGTCTCTTATCACCTGTATGAAGTTGAGCCTTGAATCTCCATGTTGACGATACCCTACAAGATCGCCTTCCTTACGCAAGGATAAGTCCAATTCGGCCAATTCAAATCCGCTGACTGTCGTTTCCATGGCTGCGATGCGTTGCCGCGCGCTATCACTTTTTGGACGAGCCATCAAAAACAACGTACCAGGAAACTCGCCACGTCCTATACGACCACGCAGTTGATGAAGCTGTGCAAGACCAAAGCGCTCCGCATCTTCAATGATCATGACTGTCGCATTTGCAACATCTATGCCAACCTCCACGACAGTTGTCGAAACAAGTACATCTATCAACCCCTTTTTGAAGTCGTCCATTACCTTTATTTTGTCTATTGACTTCATCGACCCGCACAGAAGTCCCACTCGAGCATCAGGAAATACCTGATCTTGAAGATATGCCGCCTCTCTGCGTGCCGCTTTAAGATTTTGTGACGAAGAGTCAGCGGTGGCCTCAGTATAGAGCAACTCTTCTTCGTCAGCATCTAACGGATCGTGCATATCAGCACCGGCAGAGTCCCTCTCTTTTGGAACGGCTACCAGCGGACATATCACATAGGCTTGATGACCCGCCTCGACAGTCTTTCTGACCGCTTCATATGCGGTAAAGTGATCAGTTTTTGGTAAGACCTGTGTCGTAACACCCGCTCGTCGCGCCGGGGCTGTATTCAGAAAGGAGGTTTGCATGTCGCCATAGAGCGTCAAAGCCAATGAGCGCGGAATAGGCGTAGCGGTAAGATACAGTTGATCACAGCCAGGACCTTTCGCAACAAGTCGGGCACGTTGTTCCACTCCAAAACGGTGCTGCTCATCGATGATGACAAGAGCAAGATCGGCAAACTGCACATCAGTTTCGAGTAGCGCATGGGTACCAAATATGACTGACAGTTCATTGTGAGCAAGGTGCAATCGTATGTCTGTTTTCTCAGCGGTGCCGCTTGATGAGGTGAGGAGCGCCCAAGAAATATTGAGCTCATCTAGAACAGGTCCGATCTTATCTTTGTACTGATAGGCCAGCACTTCTGTAGGTGCCATGATCGCAACTTGATGCCCAGAAGCAACTGCAATGCAAATGGCACCTGCGGCAACCGCCGTTTTTCCAGAGCCCACATCGCCAAAGAGCATGCGATGCATTGAACGGGCTGCTGCCATGTCACCACGAATCGCCTCAAGCGCATCACGTTGATCCAGCGTCAGCGAAAACGGGAGCATTGCACAGTAACGATCCAGCGTATCATCACTGCATTTGAGAGAGCGCCCTTCAGCGTCACGATCTTCCCGGCTACGCCGATACATCAGATACAGTTGGAGAAAAAACAGTTCCTCGTAACGTAGGCGATCTTGAGCAGCAGTCACATCCTCCATGGTACGAGGAAAATGTATGGACGACCAGGCGCGTCCACGTGAAATAAGACCGTTGCGTTTGCGTAGATACACCGGTAGCGGGTCAATACAGGCGGTTGCAATATGATGGGCTTCCTGTTCGATACGCATGATCCAAGCAGTAGTGAGCGAAGAGGTGGCATGATACACCGGCACTATTGATTGCGGTTTCGTTGTGTCTGAGACTATCGAATAAAGTGGAGATGACATCTGTCTGAACCCAAACACATGGTCAATCGTTCCTTGCAAAAAGACGCGTGTCCCCTTCTTGAGCGTCTGGGCAATCCACGGTTGGTTAAACCAGACTGCCTTTAGGACACCCGACTCATCAAGAACGGAAATCTCGACGATACGACAACGATTGCGAGTGGAACGAACACTGACCTCGTCGACAGTGTCCTGCACACAAGAACGAGCGCCCAAAGGAGCATGCGCAATGGGAACAACCTGAGAAAAATCGTTGTAGCGAAACGGGTATGTAGAGAGAATATCTCGCACCGTGTATATGCCAATTCTCTCAAGTTCAAGAGTACGTGCACCGCTTACATAACGCAAAGACGAGATAGAAGACTCAAGTAGACAAGTCAGTTCGTAGCGTCTGGATGTCACAGTATCGATCATAAAATCGCAAAACACTCATATCATTCGACGGAAAGTACCAACGGATAAAGCGGCTGCTCGCCACGATGAGCATCGATTTCTATATCCGGAAAACGTTCCGTGATCGCCTCCTGCAGTTGTTCGAAATCCTCGTCAGATAAATCAGCACCCGCAAGCAGTGTAATAGCATCAACATCATCGTCAAGAATCGAATCGATCAAATCCAGGGAAACCGTCATGACATCGTTGCCCAGTACCTGAATAGCGTCATCCGCAATACCCATAACGTCACCTTCGTGAATCGGGCGACCATCATCGGCAACTGCGTCTTTTACTGCTGTAGTGACTTCACCATTTCGAACCATGGAGATCGCCTCACGCATTGCAGCAACATTTTCTTCAAGGCTTCTTGTGTAGTCAGCACTAAACAGAGCAGTAAAAGATTGAGGAACGCTGACGGTCGGCACAACGCCAGTGGGCTTTGTGCTCACCTCAGCTGCATTGTTTGCAGCCATGATTATGTTCTTGTTATTAGGAAAAACAATAACGGTCTCGGCATTCACCGATTCGATGGCATCAAGAATATCCTTTGTCGAAGGATTCATCGTTTGTCCGCCTGACACAACCCGGTCAACGTTGAGCGACTTGAGAATAGCCTCATTACCGGAGCCGGCCGCAATAGCCACAAACCCAAGAGGTTTCGACGGTTTTTTCTTCTCAGCTGCCTGCGCAGCGTCTGTTGCAAGCCCAGCACTGCGCTCGGCAGTCTGAAGCTTCATATTGTGAATGTAGACCTCATGAACTTGTCCACGTTCGGTCATCCATGTCAGGACGGTACCGGGGGAGTCGGTGTGGACATGAACCTTAAAATCAGGATAATCGCCCACCATAAGCTGGCAATCGCCCATTGAGGCAAGAAATGCGTTTGCTTCATCTAGTTTGACATCATCAGAACGGTAGAGAAATTCAGTACAGTACGTAAACTGAGCATCTTCCCAATCATTTATCTGTTCAATAAATACCCCACTAGCACCAATTCCCATGAACGCATCCCCTTGCGTGGATGCGCCATCCCGTTTCTTTTTCAAGCAGAGAGTTTACAATGCCCTCTATGAGAATCGCCAACGCAAGTCCACCGGAATCGACCACACCATTTTCTTTTAGTTTGGGAAGCAATTCAGGAGTAGTGCGAACTGATTCATAGGCGGCCTGAGACACAAGCTCTAGAAGATCATTCAATTCCACACCCTCATCTGCACCTTTACGCGCGGATGAAGCCGTATCTTTTATTACCGTCAGTATTGTTCCTTCTACGGGTTTTCTCACCGCTTGGTAAGCAACATCGCGCGCCTTTTCAAGTGCCGCAACCAGCGCATCGACCGAAAACTCATCATATTCGGCTGCGCCCTCCGTGATGCCGCGTAGAATCTGGCTGGTAATAACCCCAGAATTTCCTCGAGCTCCCATAAGAGAACCGTGCTTGATGGCCTTAAAAATTTGGGCCTTCTCTTGATTGGCAGGAAGAGCACGCAATTCATTTACCACGTTCTGCAGCGTCAACGACACATTAGTCCCGGTATCGCCGT
>CAXXJK010000010.1:0-1598 GCA_963665595.2 Coriobacteriales bacterium
TCCGTCTATAGGTTGACACTTTTTTCGATTGGTTCGGAACAGCTCTCGCGATCTGTGCGACGAATCTCCATATAGCGTTCTGGTTCGTGCTCCGAAGGGGGTTCCGGAAAAGCAGTCTGCCATAGGTTGTCGCTTCGAGCATTCTTGTTCCAACCACCGCATTATGGCCGATAATCGGGAGGGTGTCAAGGCAATCCCTTCGGGCACTTCGTGGCCTTGACACCCCCCGCTTACCGGTTTGAATGAGGCGTCCGAAACAAGAAAAGAGCATGAGTGTATCCTCCAGCACATCGCAATCATGCCGATTTCAGGTAGACTTCTGACGGAGTGCGATAGTTTAGTGCCATGTGAGGACGCTTCTCGTTATACAGTCTGACGGCCTGACGCACTGCCTTCAACGCCTTGGACGCATTTGAGAATGTCTCATACAGTCCATACTCATGCTTCAAGATGCCGTTCACGCGTTCGGCCATCGCATTCTCATAACAATGGTCTATCTCCGTCATGCTGATCTTGAGGTTGTAACTCTTGAGCTTGTTGATATAGTTCTTACAGCAATACTGCAGACCGCGATCGGAGTGGTGAATAGGATCCATCATTCTGCGTCTATTCCGCAGTGCCATACGCAGTGCCTTCATGCATCCGTCTGCTGAGAGTGTGGGGTGCAGTTGGTACCCCACAACCATGCGGGAACAGGCGTCGGTGATGAGTGACAGATACATGAATTCCGCCCCCACACGAATGTAAGTGATATCACTTACCCAAACCTGGTCGACGTGATTAATCTCAATATCCTTCACCAGGTTAGTATATGTGCGGAACCCATGCCTGCTATCAGTCGTGTGGGCTGTGCGCCGCTTGCGCTTGACCAGCATGTCGGCTTCGCGCAAGACACGGAAGATACGGTCACGCCCTATATGCATACTTAGCTCTTGGCTGACCATGTGACGCAGTTTGCGCGCACCTATCTTCGGATGGCTAGTGCGTATCTCCCTAACCACTACAACAATTAAGTTGTCCAGATGTTGGTCCTCATCGCTGGCTTTTGACTCTTTGTAGTATGCTTGTGGACTATATCCAACCAAGCGGCAAAGTGCCCTTACTGTAAGCTTTGGGGCCTGGTAAGGGTATTGCCATGATCTTGAAGTGCTCAGCTCCTTCTTGACAGCCAGGCTCCTGG
This sequence comes from Coriobacteriales bacterium, assembly GCA_963665595.2. Classification (GTDB taxonomy): domain Bacteria; phylum Actinomycetota; class Coriobacteriia; order Coriobacteriales; family CADBOM01. The sequence continues at coordinate 1,181 of CAXXJK010000010.1, forward strand.
CTACGGCTTCGCACCATGTTTTTTTTTGAACTCCTCGGGTGACATACCCAGTCGCTCGCAGGCGATCTCCAGCAATTTCCCATCGAGCATGTTGGCCATATAAGCATCCGCGAGGGCTGCTTTGAGCTTGTTAACTTCGGCCTTAAGTGCCTTTAGTTGGTCTATTTCGTTGGGCATTTCCACCCGTACCACCTTATTGATTAGTTCGTTCCTACCGTAACGGCGCAACCAGCTCTGCACCGTGTCTGAGCCTGGGATGCCATACCGTAGTCGGGCTTCCTGTACGCTCCGCAGGTCGCCAGTTTCCATTTCACGCACTACGTGAAGCTTGAACGCTTCACTGTAGCGAGTCTGTTTTCTCTCCATGTGACAGCTCCTAATTTCAGTATAGTAAAACTGTCAACTTATTTTAGGACGG